>NZ_RHOU01000009.1 GCF_003946645.1 Lapidilactobacillus wuchangensis | reverse complement strand
TTTGCGGAAGTAGTTCAGTGGTAGAACATCACCTTGCCATGGTGGGGGTCGCGAGTTCGAATCTCGTCTTCCGCTTTTTATTTGCCTAAAAATCAGTTTAGGCATTTTTTTATTTAAATTGGATAATCACTTCCTAAGTTCTATGCTATACTTAGGAAGTTGATCGATTTCTTCGGGAAATAGCTCAGCTTGGTAGAGCGCTGCGTTCGGGACGCAGAGGTCGTGGGTTCGAATCCCGTTTTCCCGATAAACTAAATAATGCAAACAGTACCGATCTCGGTCTGTAGTTGATGAACTTGACATTATCAATTGATGTTAAGTTTTTTTGTTTAGTTTTGTATTTGATTCGTGGTGTTTTAGGGACAATTAATTGTTGGCAGTGTTTGTTTTCAGCAAGATAAGTCAGAAGAGAAAATAAATGAATAAACAACAGCAATCCCGGTTGCTCTGGTTAACCGTTATTCTGAACTTCATCACCTTATTACTTAATATTGGCCGCTTAGTCCGCCACAATAAGGATGAACAAAAGTAGCGACATTCTGAATTTAGGCGCGCTGATTTTGCCCCAGATTTGATCTTGTCCTGGCTTAATTAGCTAAGTAATTCTTGCCATCTCCTCGTTGAAAATCAATGATTATCGTCAATTAGTTAACTTTGCAAACTTGATAGTTGGCAGATGTCATGATTTCTTTTATAATAAAGGTCAATGAAGGTCAAATCGGATCTTCGCTGGCACCTCAAATAATTCAGAGAGGAATGGTGAGATGGCCGGACAAAATATTTCTGATATTATTGAGGCGTATCTAAAGGAAATTCTGGCGGCGGATCGCCAGATTGAAATCAATCGGGCCTCGATTGCCGCCCAGTTTAACTGTGTGCCCTCACAAATCAATTATGTGATCAAAACCCGTTTTTCTAGTCAACAAGGTTATTTAGTTGAAAGTAAACGTGGTGGCGGCGGCTATATTCGCATCGAGAAGTTGCGTTATCGTGATCAGGACCATTATTTGAATCAATTGTTAGCTTTAGTAACACCACAAATTTCTTTTGAAAAAGCTGTTTCTATTTTGCAACAATTGGTAGATAATGAAGTCCTAAGTACGCATGAAGCCCAGCTACTCGCAACGATGTTAACGGATGATGCTTTTGCCGTAACTGATCAAGTGGCCACAGATACGCTCCGCGCGAATTTACTGAGTGCGCTACTGAATGGTTTAAGATATCAGCGTTTTTAAAGAAAGGTAGGCGGTATCTTGGATAACTTATTTACTGAAAGTGCTAGTAATGTCCTCGTGATTGCCCAAGAGCAAGCACGTTATTTCCACCATCATGCAATCGGCACTGAACATTTGCTGTTGGCATTAACGATGGAAAAAAATGGCATTGCCGGCAAAACTTTACGACAACTTACCATTACACCTGACTATGTGAAGGAAGAAATTGAACGTTTCACGGGCTATGGTGCAGTTGATAGTACCCCCGCGAAAGACAATGATGAAGGTTACTTACCTTATTCACCTAAGGCCAAACAGATTTTGGCCTACGCTGGGGACGAGGCTAAACGTCTCGGCGCCATTAAAATTGGCACGGAACATATTCTCTTAGGTTTGCTGCGAGAAGACGATATTTTAGCCGCGCGAATCCTAACGAATTTAGGCTTAAGCCTGTCAAAAACAAAGCAAATTCTTTTGAAAAAAATGGGCCTGTCCGAAGCTAACTTGAAGAAGGCAGCTAACAATCGGACTAATCGCAATGCCCAACCTAAAACACAATCCGCCACACCAACCCTTAATTCATTAGCTCGTGATTTGACCCAAGCTGCTCGCGAGCAAAAGATGGATCCAGTAGTTGGTCGTGACCGTGAAGTGAAACGGGTCATTCAAATTTTAAGTCGGCGGACTAAGAACAATCCAGTTTTAGTTGGCGAACCTGGTGTTGGTAAAACAGCCATTGCTGAAGGTTTAGCCCAACGGATCGTGGCTGGCAACGTGCCTGGTGATATGCGGCAAAAACGCCTGATGATGCTCGACATGGGGTCATTAGTTGCCGGCACGAAATATCGTGGTGAATTCGAAGATCGGCTGAAGAAAGTCATCGATGAAATTTATCAAGATGGTCAAGTGATCCTCTTTATTGATGAATTGCATACCTTAGTTGGTGCTGGTGGCGCTGAAGGGGCAATTGATGCTTCGAATATTTTGAAACCAGCTTTGGCTCGTGGGGAACTGCAGTTAATCGGGGCCACAACTTTAGATGAATATCAGAAGTATATTGAAAAGGATTCGGCTTTGGAACGTCGTTTTGCCACCGTGCAAATTGACGAACCAACGCCAGCTGAGACTGAGCAAATTTTGAAAGGTTTGCGGCCGAAATATGAAGCCCATCATGGGGTGACTATTACTGATAGTGCTTTACACGAAGCAGTTGTTTTAGCTGATCGCTATATTGTCGGGCGGTTTATGCCTGATAAGGCGATTGATTTGATTGATGAATCGGCGGCCAAAGTTCGTTTGGATGAAGCCAGCGATTTAAGCCCTGTTGACCAGTTACAACAACAAGTCAACCAAGCCATTAATCAGAAGGAACAAGCGATTGAGCAACAAGATTTTGAGAAAGCAGCTGATATTCGTCAAAAGGAAATGTCACTTCGTAAGAAGTTAGACGAGTTGATTGCTGCCGATCCTGATGCTAGTCGCCGTGATGTAAAGGTCGAAGCTGAAGACGTCGCTGAAGTTGTTTCTGAATGGACCGGCGTACCACTGACTCAGTTGCAGAAAAAAGAAAGCGAACGGCTAATTAACTTGGAACAAATTCTTCACGAACGGGTTGTTGGTCAAGATGCTGCCGTTACTTCGGTTGCTCGAGCGATTCGGCGGGCGCGTAGTGGTTTGAAAGATCCGCAACGGCCAATCGGTTCTTTCTTATTCTTAGGGCCAACTGGTGTCGGCAAAACGGAATTGGCCAAAGCTTTAGCTGAAGCAATGTTTGGTTCTGAGGATAATTTAATTCGGATCGATATGTCTGAGTTCATGGATCAATACACCACTTCTCGTTTGATCGGGTCACCTCCTGGCTATGTTGGTTATGATGAAGGCGGTCAGTTAACAGAAAAGGTTCGTAACAAACCTTATTCCGTCGTCCTGTTCGATGAAGTCGAAAAGGCGCATCCTGATGTCTTTAACTTGTTACTTCAGGTTTTGGATGATGGCTATTTAACTGATGCCAAAGGTCGGCGTGTTGATTTCCGCAATACGATTTTGATTTTGACGTCGAACTTAGGCGCTACTGCCATGCGTGACGATAAGTCAGTCGGCTTTGGTAGTTACAATCCGGTTGATCAGCAAAAGGAAATGCAGGCTAAAATCATGGAAGCAACGAAACAATTCTTCCGGCCAGAATTCCTTAACCGAATTGATGAGACCGTTGTTTTCCATAGCTTGACTAAAGAACAATTACGGACAATCGTTAGAATCTTATCTAAACGCTTGCGGACTCGCTTAGCTGATCAGGGTATTACCATGAAATTGACCCCAGCAGCGATGGATGTGATTGCCGCCGATGGTTTCGATCCTGAATATGGTGCGCGGCCATTGCGCCGTGCCATCCAACGGGATATTGAAGACCAAGTCAGTGAGTTGTTACTAGCTAAGACTGTTCACGAAGGCTCATTGATCACAATCGGTGCCAGCAAAGGCAAAATCACTGTTAATGTGCAGGATGCCAAACCAAGCGCTAAACCTAAAAAGACGGTTAAATCTTAACGCCAAGACTGCCCTAGTTTTGGTGGTGGTCGCTGGGCGATTTTGTGGGCGTGGAAAACGCTGTGGCCATCGATTTGAGCTTATTGCTAACGCAACAATCTCAAATACGAGGCTTTGACTAGCTGCTAAAGCAGCAAGACAAATTTCACAGCTGACGCCAATCGCCCAGCAACCACCAGATGAAACTAACAGAATTCAGCACCACTATTTAGAAAAGCAGATTGAAGTAAACTAATAGGCCTGTTTGACAAGATTTCTGGATAAAAATCAGAAACTGTCAGACAGGCTTTTTTGGTACTTTTATTTAGTTGTGATAACAATTTGAATGTAGTTGATTAGTTTTACTAGAATTGGCTCAAGCTCTAACCAAGCTGAAGTGCACTACCTCAACTCCAGACGGAATGGAGGGCGTGGTTGTCAGCCGCCAAATTTGTCTTACCGCTTCAGCGGTTAGATAAAGGCTCGTATTGATGACAATTTGAAAAATTGGCATCAATCGACGCCGGCCGCGTTCCACAACCAGCAAGCCCGGAATGCAGTCAGAACTAATTCCGTTTCAACGTCATCACCAGTTTTAACGGTTTTGATTTTTACTACATTTCTTAAATAACCGCCTACGTTCGCACTGGTAGAGTTCACAACACGGTGAATTCGTGCTATGATTTTTACTGTTAAACTTCCGAAAAGAAAGAGGCTTCTTAATGACAGAGTTAGTGGCAACAGTTGCCAGTTATGATCAGGCAGCAGCTTTAATTGCAGCTGGTGTTGATCGTTTATATTTAGGTGAGGATTATTTTGGGTTACGGTTACCACATAGTTTTAAACCAGCAGAAATTGCTGAGATTGTTGAATTAGCCCACAAAAATGGTCGCAAAGTAACAGTGGCCGTTAATGGTATTTTCCATAATGATCGCATCAAGAAAGTCGCGGCTTATTTGGAAAAGATGGCGACAATCGGGGTTGATGAAGTGTCAATTGGTGATCCTGGCGCGATTTATTTATTACAACAAGCGCAATTGAACTTACCTTATATTTATGATGCCGCCGACCTCGTGACTAGTTCCCGGCAAATTAATTTCTGGGGCAAACATCAGGCTAGTGGTGCCGTTTTGGCTCATGAAGTGCCTTATCAAGAAATGGTGCCTTTGTCCAAGCAAATTGAGATTCCCGTTGAAGTTACCGTTTATGGTGCCATTGCCATTCACCAATCAGGGCGGCCATTGCTACAGAATTATTCTAACTTTGTCCAAGAACATTTAAATAAAACTGATCGTGAGCGTGGCTTGTTTATTTCAGCGCCACATAAAGAGGAAACCCATTACTCAATTTATGAAGATTTAAATGGGACTCATATTTTTGCTAACAATGATTTAGACTTGATGTTGGACTTACCAAAATTGTGGGATTTAGGCTTACGTCGCTGGAAGCTGGACGGCTTATATGCAGACGCCGGGAATTTTGTGAAGCAAGTGGCGACTTTTGCCCAGGCTCGCGATTTGCTGGACCAAGGCCAAGCGACAACTGATGCCTTACAGGCCCTTGATCAGACGGTTCATGAATTACAGCCGGCAGAACGTGGTTTGGATAATGGCTTCTTTGATTTAGATCCTAATGAGGTGAAATAATGTTAAAAACAGCAGTAAAACATCCAGAAGTTTTGGCACCAGCCGGCACACCGGAAAAATTGCGGATTGCCATTGATTACGGAGCTGACGCGGTTTATATCGGTGGCGACGCTTATGGTTTACGGTCACGCGCGGGCAATTTTTCTTTCGAGGAAATGGCTGCGGGTGCTAAATATGCCCATGAGCGGGGTGCCAAAGTTTATGTAGCTGCCAATATCGTCGCTCATGAGCAGAATTTAGCTGGCGCCGGCGAATTTTATCGCCACGTCCGCGATGCTGGGATTGATGCAGTGATTGTGTCTGACCCATCGTTGATTGAAACGGCCATTACTGAGGCTCCAGGATTGAAAGTGCACTTGTCGACGCAAGCTTCAGCAACCAACTATGAAACGCTGAATTTCTGGCAACGCGAAGGCTTGGAACGAGTTGTTTTGGCCCGTGAAGTTGGTATTGAAGAAATTAAAGAAATGCGGCAACATACTGATGTTCAAATTGAAGCTTTCGTTCACGGCGCAATGTGTATCGGCTATTCAGGTCGCTGTGTACTTTCAAATCATTTGAGCTTGCGCGATGCTAACCGTGGCGGTTGTGCGCAAAATTGTCGTTGGAAATACGATTTATTCGATATTCCTGAATTAGGTCAAAAGCGTGAATTGTTAGGTCATGGCACTGACGGCAAATTGGAGAAGTTCTCCATGAGTGCGGTTGATATGTCGATGATCGAACATATTCCCGATTTAGTTGACGCCGGGGTTGATTCATTAAAGATTGAAGGCCGAATGAAGACCGTTCATTATGTCTCGACCGTGGCCAATGTTTATTCAACAGCGGTTCGTTCTTACTGTGAAGATCCCGAACATTATCAGTTAAAGCAAGAATGGGTCGATGAATTGTGGAAGGTCGCTCAGCGTGAGCTTTCAACTGGTTTCTATTACGGTACACCGAATGAGGACTTTCAACTGTTCGGCAAGCGTCGGCGGCTGCCGCACTATGCTTTTGTGGGTGAGGTTCTGGCTTACGATGATGACACCAAGCAAGTGACCGTTCAACAGCGGAATAATTTCGGTGTTGGTGATCAAATCGAATTCTACGGTCCTCATTTCGCTCATCATACCCAAGTAGTCAGCGACTTGTTTGATGATAAAAATGAAGCAATTGAACGGGCACCACATGCCATGGAAATTGTTCACTTTACCTGCGAACAACCAGTTAAACCAGGCGACTTCCTGCGCGCTCAATCAAAACTTTAATTTTTTAGTGTTTTGAAATTTATGTTGGACCAAGACTTTCCCAATTGAGGAAGGTAGTTGCTGGGCAATTTTGGTGGCGTGGGACGCTGTGGCTATCGATTTGAATCTAAACTGGTTTTGAGCAGAATGGCGGACAACTCCGTTGCGGCCGGCGGGTTGTGGAACGCTGCCGACGTCGATTTGAACTTATTGCTATGCAACAAGTTCAAATACGAGTCTTATTCTAAGCGATAAATCGCTAAGAATAATTTGGCGGCTGACAACCCGGCGGGCCTCCACTGCGTTTTGAGCCAAGCTGGTCCACGTTAGCTTTAAATAGATATCAAGGCGTCATTAGCAAAGTTAGCTGCCAATCGCCCAGCAAACACCTGATGAAATTAACAGAACTGAGTACCAATATTTAGAAAAACAGATTTAAGTGTACTAATAGGCCTGTTTGACAATTTTTCTGGATAAAACCAGAAACTGCCAATAGGCTTTTTGGGTGCTACTGTTCAGTTGTGACAACAATTTGAATCGAGTTGCTCTATCCCACTACAATTGACTTAAGCACTAACGAAGTTAAAGCGCACTAATTCAACTCCAGACGAAATGGAGGGATCTTGGCGTCAGCCGCCAAATTGTTCTTAGTGGCTGGGCCACTTAGAACAAGGCTTGTATTTGAGATTGTTGCGGAGCAATAAGCTCAAATCAACGCCGGCCGCGTTCCACGCCAAGCAGCCCGCAATGCAGTCAGAATCAATTCTGTTTGCACAGCGCCATCGGTTTTTGACCTGCAACTTGTCTTGACAGGTCCACCTAAAAAAAGTACAATGTAGTTTGTCTGACAAGAACTGTAGCAAAATATGCAGTATCACGCCGATCTTTTGTCCGGTTAGTGATTATATAAGTACAAAAGCAAATCGTTTAATCCGAGTTGTTTTTGTCTTTTTTTTACTCAAAAACCGGTAAAATCATCGATTTAATCTAATTGTAATATTTGTAATGATACTGTAAATCTTAGCTGCTGAATTTTTTGAAGGGGTGAACGGTTTGGTAGGACATATCGTGAAATATGGTAAGCACCGGACACGGCGTTCTTACGCTCGTATCAAAGAAGTGCTGGATTTACCTAATTTGATCGAAATCCAAACAAATTCTTATCAATGGTTTTTAGATGAAGGCTTGAAGAGCATGTTCCAAGATATCATGCCCATTGATGACTTCGCAGGAAACTTATCATTAGAATTTGTAGGATACAAGCTTTTAGAACCAAAATACACGGTTGAAGAAGCACGGCAACATGATGCTAACTATTCAGCACCATTGCACGTCACTTTGAAATTAACCAACCACGAAACAAACGAAATTAAGACGCAAGACGTTTTCTTCGGTGACTTCCCATTAATGACCGACCAAGGTACGTTCATTATTAATGGTGCCGAACGTGTTATCGTTTCTCAATTAGTTCGTTCACCTGGGGTTTACTTTAATTCTTCAGTTGATAAAAACAGCCGTACTCTTTATGGGACCACGGCAATTCCTAACCGAGGCGCTTGGTTGGAATATGAATCTGATGCCAAGGATATTGCTTATGTCCGGATCGATCGGACTCGTAAATTACCATTGTCTGTTTTGATTCGTGCTTTGGGCTTCGGCTCTGATTCAGAAATCATCGACATCTTAGGCGAAAGTGATAGCTTAATGCTCACTTTGGAAAAAGATGTTCATAAAGATACTTCTGACTCACGAGTTATTGAAGGCTTGAAGGATATCTACGAACGGTTACGTCCTGGCGAACCTAAGACTGCTGACAGTTCTCGTTCATTACTTTATGCGCGTTTCTTTGATCCAAAGCGTTATGACTTAGCACCAGTTGGTCGTTATAAGATCAACAAGAAGTTAGGTATGAAACATCGTTTGATCAACCAAACGTTAGCTGAAACATTAGCTGATCCAGATACTGGTGAAATTTTAGCGGCTAAAGGGACTTTAGTTGATCGTTCCGTTATGGAAACATTGTTGCCATACTTGGAACGTAACGACTTTAAGACGGTGACTTTCCAACCTTCTGATGAAGGTGTGGTTAAGGATCCAATGACTGTTCAAGTCATTAAAGTTGTTTCACCTAACGATCCTGAAAAAGAAGTTAGCTTGATTGGTAATGCCAACGTTCCTGAAGAGGTTAAGCACATTACCCCAGCTGACATTATTGCTTCAATCAATTACTTCTTAAACTTACGTGAAGGTTTAGGCGTGACTGATGATATCGACCATTTGGGTAACCGGCGGATTCGTTCAGTTGGTGAATTATTGCAGAACCAATTCCGCATTGGTTTAGCACGGATGGAACGGGTTGTTCGGGAACGGATGTCCATTCAAGATATTGCCACAGTTACACCACAACAATTAATTAATATTCGGCCAGTTGTTGCCGCTATTAAGGAATTCTTCGGTTCTTCACAATTGTCACAGTTCATGGATCAAACCAACCCCTTGGGCGAATTAACTCATAAGCGGCGTTTATCAGCCTTAGGGCCTGGTGGTTTGACGCGTGATCGAGCCGGATATGAAGTTCGAGACGTTCACTATACCCATTATGGCCGGATGTGCCCAATTGAAACTCCTGAAGGTCCTAACATTGGTTTGATTAACAGCTTGGCTTCTTATGCCGTTGTTAACAAATATGGTTTCATCGAAACACCATATCGGCGGGTTGCTTGGACTGACCATAAAGTTACTGACAAAATCGACTATTTAACAGCCGACGAAGAAGATAACTATATTGTTGCTCAGGCCAACTCACCATTAAATGAAGATGGTAGTTTCCAAGATAAGGTTGTTTTGGCGCGTCATAAAGATGATAACATCGAAATCAGCCCAGAAAAGGTTGACTACATGGACGTTTCACCTAAACAAGTAGTTGCCGTAGCGACTGCCTGCATTCCTTTCTTGGAAAACGATGACTCAAACCGGGCCTTAATGGGTGCCAACATGCAACGTCAGGCCGTGCCATTGATCAATCCTCATGCCCCATTAATTGGGACCGGGATGGAATATGTAGCGGCTCATGACTCAGGAATTGCTGTTTTGGCTAAACATCCTGGTGTCGTTGAATTTGTTGATGCTAAGGAAATCCGGATTCGTCGTGAAGATGGTACTTTAGATAAATATTCATTAATGAAATTCCGTCGTTCTAACGCTGGTAAGAGTTACAACCAACGGCCAATTGTTCACAAGGGTGATCAAATTAAAGCCAGTGAAATTATTGCCGATGGTCCCGCAATGGAAAATGGTGAATTGGCTTTAGGTCAAAACCCATTGATTGCCTTCATGACTTGGAATATGTACAACTATGAAGATGCCATTGTTTTATCAGAACGCTTAGTTAAAGACGATGTTTACACGTCGATCCATATTGAAGAATATGAGTCAGAAGCACGTGATACTAAATTAGGACCTGAAGAAATGACTCGGGAAATTCCTAACGTTGGTGAAGATTCCTTGAAGGATCTTGACGAATTTGGGATTGTCCGCATCGGTGCTGAAGTGCGTGATGGCGACATCTTAGTTGGTAAAGTAACGCCTAAGGGTGTCACTGAATTATCTGCTGAGGAACGTTTGTTACACGCTATCTTCGGTGAAAAAGCTCGTGAAGTACGTGATACTTCATTGCGGGTTCCTCATGGTGGTGGCGGTATTATCCAAGACGTCAAAATCTTCACTCGTGAAGCTGGCGACGAATTGGCTCCTGGCGTCAACATGATGGTTCGGGTTTATATCGCTCAGAAACGTAAGATCCAAGTCGGTGATAAGATGGCCGGCCGTCATGGTAATAAAGGTACTGTTTCCATCGTTGTTCCTGAAGAAGATATGCCATACATGCCAGATGGTACCCCAGTTGATATTCTTTTGAATCCAATGGGTGTGCCTTCACGGATGAACATTGGTCAGGTCTTGGAATTACACTTAGGGATGGCTGCTCGTAACTTAGGCATTCATATCGCCACACCTGTTTTCGATGGTGCTAACGAGAAGGATCTCTGGGATACAGTTAAAGAAGCCAATATGGCTCATGATGGTAAGTCAGTTCTTTATGATGGCCGGACTGGTGAAGCCTTCGATAAACGAGTTTCCGTTGGGGTGATGTACTACATGAAATTAGCCCACATGGTTGATGATAAGATTCATGCTCGTTCAATCGGACCTTACTCCTTAGTTACGCAACAGCCACTGGGTGGTAAAGCTCAGTTTGGTGGCCAGCGTTTCGGGGAAATGGAAGTTTGGGCTTTGGAAGCTTATGGTGCTGCTTATACCTTGCAAGAAATCTTAACTTACAAGTCTGACGATGTTGTTGGTCGGGTTAAGACTTACGAAGCAATCGTTAAGGGCGAACCAATTCCTAAGCCAGGTGTTCCTGAATCATTCCGAGTTCTGGTTAAAGAATTACAAGCACTTGGTTTGGACATGAAGGTCTTAGATGCCGATCATCAAGAAATCGAATTGCGTGACATGGATGACGATGAAGATGATGTCGCCAACAATGATGCCCTGCAGAAATATTCTGATGACCAAGAAAAGAAACGGCAAGAGCAAGAAGCTAAAAAAGCGATGGCCGAAATGAATGGCTCCGACAATACTGATAAGTAAGTCGCGCCACTTGACAATAGACAGGGAGGTCTAAATCTTTGATCGATGTAAACAAGTTTGAAAGCATGCAGATCGGACTCGCATCGCCTGATAAGATTCGGAGTTGGTCCTATGGTGAAGTTAAAAAGCCAGAAACAATCAACTACCGGACTTTGAAACCTGAACGTGATGGGTTATTCGATGAACGCATTTTCGGACCAACTAAAGATTGGGAATGTGCTTGTGGTAAATACAAGCGTGTCCGCTATAAGGGCATTGTCTGTGATCGTTGTGGCGTTGAAGTTACTCGTTCGAAAGTTCGGCGGGAACGGATGGGCCATATCGAATTAGCAGCACCAGTTTCACATATTTGGTATTTCAAAGGTATTCCAAGTCGGATGGGTTTGATTTTGGACATGAGCCCTCGGGCACTTGAAGAAATCATTTACTTTGCATCATATGTTGTCATTGATCCTGGCGACACAACTTTGGAATACAAGCAGCTTTTAACTGAGCAAGAATATCGGGAACGTCTCGATGAGTTCGGCGATCGTTTCGACGCTAAAATGGGTGCCGAAGCCATCAAGGAATTGTTGCAAAAAGTTGAGCTTGGCAAAGAAATCAAAGAATTAAAAGAAGATTTATTAACGGCTCAAGGTCAAAAACGGACCCGCGCTATTCGTCGTTTGGATATTCTCGACGCATTCCACCAATCTGGTAATCGTCCAGAATGGATGATCATGGAAGCAATTCCGGTCATTCCACCAGATCTACGACCAATGGTTCAATTGGAAGGTGGCCGTTTTGCCACTTCTGATTTAAACGATTTGTATCGTCGGGTTATTAACCGTAACAATCGTTTGAAACGCTTGTTGGACTTAAACGCACCAAACATTATTGTGCAAAACGAAAAACGGATGCTCCAAGAAGCCGTTGATGCTTTGATCGATAATGGTCGTCGTGGCCGTCCAGTAGCTGGTCCTGGTAACCGTCCTTTGAAGTCCCTGTCACATATGCTGAAAGGGAAGCAAGGTCGGTTCCGTCAGAACTTACTTGGTAAGCGTGTCGATTACTCTGGCCGTTCGGTTATTGATGTTGGCCCTACTTTGAAGTTCTATCAATGTGGTGTGCCACGGCAAATGGCTTTGGAATTATTCAAGCCATTCGTGATGCATGAATTGGTTAAGCGCGATATCGCGTCAAACATCAAGAATGCGAAACGGAAGATCGAACGTCAAGATGATGATGTTTGGGATGTTTTGGAAGATGTAATTAAGGAACGCCCAGTATTACTTAACCGGGCCCCTACATTGCACCGTTTAGGTATCCAAGCTTTCGAACCAGTCTTAGTTGATGGTAAGTCAATTCGTTTGCATCCTCTTGCTTGTGAAGCTTACAATGCCGACTTTGATGGTGACCAGATGGCCATCCATGTACCTTTATCAGACGAAGCGCAAGCTGAAGCACGGATGTTAATGTTAGCAGCTCATCATATCTTGGCTCCTAAAGATGGTAAGCCAATCGTTACCCCTTCTCAGGACGTTGTTTTAGGTAACTATTACTTGACGCTTGAAGAACGTGGTCGTGAAGGCGAAGGCATGATCTTCAAAGATATGGGTGAAGTTTTAACAGCCATGCAAAATGGCGATGTTCATTATCATAGCCGAATTGGTTTGGCGATTTCGTCAATGCCAAAGAAGCCATTTGCTGATGAAGATCGTAATAAAGTCTTGATTACTTCAGTTGGTAAGGCAATCTTTAACCAAGTATTGCCTGAAGACTTCCCATACTTGAATGAACCAACGAATGATAATTTAATTGATGGCAAACTTGATCAGTATATCTTAGCTTCTGGCGAAGACATTAATGATAAGTTAGCTGAAGATGATTTAATTACGCCATTCAAGAAGGGCTTCTTGTCTGATATCATCGCCCAAGTCTTTAAGATCTATAAGGTACAACGGACTTCTGAGTTGTTGGATGACATGAAGGAATTAGGTTACACCGTATGTACACTTTCTGGTTTAACCGTTGGTGTTGCCGATGTGCCAGTTATGCCTAACAAGGATAAAATCGTTGACGATGCTCATAACAAGGTTGCCAATGTTTCTAAACAATTCCGTCGTGGTTTAATTACTGACCAAGAACGTCATGATCGGGTCATTACAATTTGGAATGATGCTAAAGATGATATTCAACAAGAATTGGTTGATTCATTTGACCCTTCAAATCCAATCTCAATGATGAGTGATTCCGGTGCCCGTGGTTCTATTTCTAACTTTACTCAGCTTGCTGGTATGCGTGGTTTGATGGCTGCGCCTAACGGTGGGATGATGGAAGTCCCTGTTACATCTAACTTCCGTGAAGGCTTATCCGTCATGGAAATGTTCATGTCAACCCATGGTGCCCGTAAAGGGATGACCGATACTGCCTTGAAGACAGCCGATTCTGGTTACTTAACGCGGCGGTTGGTTGATGTGGCTCAAGATGTCATTGTTCGTGAAGAAGACTGTGGCACTGATCGTGGGATCGTTGTTCGGGCAATTCGCGAAGGTAACGAATTGATTGAAAACTTGTTTGACCGTTTAGTTGGTCGTTACTTGCAAAAATCAGTGATCAATCCTGAAACTGGTGAGATCATTGCACCACGGGGCATGTTAGTTGATGAAGATACTGCGCATAAGATCGTTGATGCTGGTGTTGAAGAAGCAACCATTCGTTCCGTCTTTACATGTAACACCAAACATGGTGTCTGCAAGAAGTGTTATGGTTATAACTTGGCTACTGGTGGCGAAGTTGAAGTCGGCGAAGCAGTTGGTACTGTTGCGGCCCAATCAATTGGCGAACCTGGTACTCAGTTAACCATGCGGAACTTCCATTCCGGCGGTGTTGCCGGTGGCGAAGATATTACTCAAGGTTTACCTCGAGTTCAAGAAATCTTCGAAGCCCGTAATCCTAAAGGTTTGGCCGTTATCACTGAAGTTACTGGTGAAGTGACTGCCATTGATGAGAACCCAGCTGAACATACTCGTGAGATCACCGTTGAAGGTAAAACTGATACGCGGACTTACAGTGTGCCTTATGCATCAAGTGTTGCGGTTGCCGAAGGCGATCACATCGAACGTGGCGCTAAGTTAACTGGTGGTTCAATTGATCCTAAGGAATTGATTCGCGTTCGTGATGTCTTATCTACTGAAAACTACCTGTTATCCGAAGTTCAAAAGACTTACCGGATGCAAGGTGTTGAAATCAGTGATAAGCACGTGGAAGTTATGGTTCGGCAGATGTTACGGAAGATCCGGGTACTTGATCCTGGTGACACTGAAATCTTGCCTGGTACTTTAATGGACATTGCTGACTTTACTGAACAGAACCAAGCAACCTTGATCAAAGGTGGTATCCCAGCTACTGGTCGTCCAGTCTTACTTGGTATTACTAAGGCATCTCTTGAAACAAACAGCTTCTTATCAGCTGCTTCCTTCCAGGAAACAACTCGGGTCTTAACAGATGCTTCGATCCGTGGTAAGAATGATCCATTGATTGGTTTGAAAGAGAACGTCATTATCGGTAAGATTGTGCCTGCTGGTACTGGTATGGCGAAGTATCGTCATATGGAACCAAAGACGGTTGGTGCATCTTCACAGAGCATCTACTCAATCTCTGATATTGAAAAGAAATTAAAGGCTGACCAACCAGCTGATGCACCTACTGAGAAGTAGTCACTGCTAAGGCTGATCTAGCGTCAGTTTAAACATTAAAAAGCGATTCGCGACCAATTTGGCCGCGGGTCGCTTTTTTTGTATAGAAAAGTTATTATGGTGAAAAATTAGTGATAACAAGAAAATAATTTATTTAATCAATTTATACGTGACCTTTTGCAGAAAGCATGGTATATTTTAATAATCGAAAAGACAAATATTATTGGGGAATAATTATTTGATTTCAAAAGCGGCATTACTGAACATACTTGGGGAATTCTGGCCAAATGAATTTCTGAAGTGACAGTGATGGCTGCTTTTTGATGATTAACGTGATTCAGGGGGAAGTAGTTATGACAATTAAACACATGGCAACACACACGCTCAATTTGGGGAAAAAGAGCCGTCTTTGGTTATCAGTTGGTTTGGCAGCAGTCACATTACAAGCACAGGCAACTGCCGGTGTGCAAGCAGCAACGCTTAATCAAGCCGCGGCTGACACAACTCAGTTAGCCAGCGCGACACCAACAAAAGAATATGAAGCCGCTAATGCAACAACCAACATCGCTAGTGGCGTATACGGTACCAGTCAATGGTGGCTTGATGCGAATCAAGTCTTACACATTGGCGCTGGTCAGTTAGGGGCACCGGTGCCGTTGCCAATCAACGGTGGCTCAAATATTATTTCTTATTGGACACCTTACAAGGCTCAAATTACTAAGATTGTCTTCGAAGATGCGGTTGTGGCTAATCCAGATTCGACACGGTTATTTATGGGCTTGGATCAGGTCGTGACCATCGATAATCTAACCAATTTGGATACTAGCCAAGTGACTAATGCCAATCTCATGTTCTCACAGTGCAAATCTTTGATCAGTTTGGATTTAAGTCACTTTGATACGGCGAATATGACCAATATGTCGGCCATGTTTTCGGCAGATCCTAAGCTACAATCTTTGGATTTGTCTAGTTTCAACACTAGTCAGGTCACGAATATGGCCTATATGTTTACGAGTGATGCCGCTTTAACGTCGATCAATGTGTCCAGCTTTGATACGTCAAAAGTTACGACCACGATGAATATGTTTATGATGTGCAACGCCCTAACGACGCTTGATCTAGCTAATTTTGATTTACGGAATGATACTGAAACCAATAATATGATCAGCCGGGTGCCAAAGCTGCGCAAACTAACGCTAGGTGCTAATTTCCGTAATGGCTGGTCATATCTGCGTGGTGATTTTGGCCCTGATTACAGCAGCCATCAATGGGTGAGTCTGAATACGGGCAAAACCTATACCGTTGAAGATCCTGATAGTGAAACCGACTTGTTCAATAGTAATTATCTTTCTGCTGAAACGGCCACAGCTGATACTTATGTTTGGTATTATGAGCCATTTACACTTAAGAATGTTACCATCACTGCAGGTACCGCCACAACTTGGTCCGCGGCTGACAATTTCGTGGCCCAGACTGATAGTGCGGTTACCGTTGCTGACACTAAGGTAGTGGTGACTGATCCAACCACTGGCGCAGTTTTGCCAACAGTCCCAACCAATAAGCCGGGCACTTATCAAGTTACTTATCAGGCAACTGATCCGATTTCTGGTTATGTATACCAGCCTAAAGCAACGGTGACGGTCTTGCCAAGTAAAACTAAAATTGACGTCACGAATACGACGTTAATTTCTGGACCAACAACGAGTTGGCAACCAGCCGATAGCTTCGTGACGGCAACTGATGCCAATGGTCAGCTAATTGGCTTGGAAAAAGTAGCAGTTACTGGTGCCCAACAAGTAGATCCGTCTAAGCCCGGCGAATACCCAGTGACTTACACTTACACGGACGCTTTGAACAATGTGGTGACACAAGTTGCAGTTGTGCAAGTTATTGCTTCAAAGGCTGCCATTACGACTAATGAATCAACGATTATTGCTGGACCAAATGCCACCTGGCAGGCTAGTGACGGTTTGCTAAGTGCTACTGATGCCAACGGTCAGCCGTTAACGATTAACGATCTGACAGTGACTGGTGCTGATCAGATTGACCCAGAAGTACCTGGCACTTACTTGGTTGGCTATCATTATACTGACCAGGCCGGCAATGAGCTTACGCAAACAGCGAGTGTTAAGGTGGTGGCTTCAGCGGCTAGTTTAACGGTTAAAGATAGTCAGATTCAGGCTGGGCAAACTTGGCAGCCGGCTGATAACTTCGTCCAAGGAACAACTGCAGCTGGTCAACCACTGGACTTTGGTCGGGACGTTACCGTTACTGGTCAAGTTGACGCTGATCAAGCCGGGACTTACCCAATCACTTATCATTATGTTGATGCCAGTGGTAATGAACTCACGAAAACAATCGTGGTGACGGTGCTTGCTAAAGATGTCGTGGCCAAAACACCTGATACACCAACAATTATTTTGCCAAAAACTGGGCAACCAGTGGCAAACAAAGTGACTCGCGCTACAGTAAAAGTCAACGTACCCAATAATCAAGTCAATCAAATTAGCCAAGCTGCTGCGCAGTCAGCAATCGTCTTGCCTAAGACAGGTGAGCGTTCATCGAAAGCGCTAGTGCTTGCTGGTTTAACTTTGCTAGGCCTTGGTGGTTTGTTAGCACTGGGTTTGAATAAGAAACGTCAAAATTAATTTAAAAAATAGCAAAATGGCGAAATAGCATCTAAATTTCGCGAATGAGTTCGGCTTAAAAAGGCCGGACTTTTTTTGTGTTTAAAAAAGTTGACCGAGTGGTAGCAGTAAGTAACTAACGAATAAATATGGTAAATAGGGAATTGGACCGTGGGCTTTCCGAAGCAGTTGCTGATGAATCACGACTAGCAGGTTACTGATCAAGATGATTTCCAGCAGCCAGGTGAAGTTGTGGGAAAATAATAATACTAGTAGCCAAACTAAATCTGCTTCACCAAGACCGTGATGCCAATGCTGGAGGACAAATAAAAGTAATCCAAAAATCAAGCCGGTGATTAGTTGAATCTTGCTATAGGGCAAGGTGAGCACCATGCTGCCAACAACCATGGTGGTCAGAATACCTTGATAAACAAATTGGGTGCGATAGTCGAGCAGCGCCGCTAAATAGAGCCAGAATAATAACCAAATGTCGACTGGTTGCAGCCAAAAGTGAACCTGCCATAACCAACAACAGCTTAGGCCGCCTAGCAGTTCGGCTGTCAGTGAATGGCTGGGGATGTCGTTGTCACAGTAGCGACAGTGACCGTGTTGTTGGAGATAGCCAACCACGGGACAAAGATCATAATAAGCTAATGGTGTCTGACAAAACTCGCAAGCTGATCGGGTATAAACAACCTCACGTTGGGTTAGCCAACGATCGATTAATAGCGTGAAGAAGGAACCTAAACAACTACCGAAAATAAAGAGCCAACAATTAATGAATAAGTTTTGACTGAATCGCAACTAAATCACCTCTCACATTAAATACGCAGATATTTCTTTTTTTACTGAAAAAGCGACCATGAAACCGCTATTAATGTTGAGAAAGGTTTGACATGTTTTGCCCAGCGTGCTAATCTATTTAAGGTGCTTTCTGGATATTGTTCGATACCTCGGTATCCGTGCTGCAATATCTTTGGGGGCAATCTTAAAGTTCGGGCTCGTTATTTTTTACATAAAAATGAACCGCCTGGATGTGTGTACTTAAACTTGAAATGAAATTGAGGAGGATCCTTAATGCCAACTATTAACCAATTGGTACGTAAAGGCCGTAAATCAAAAATTTCAATGTCTGATTCACCAGCATTGAATTTTGGCTATAACAGTAAGAAAAAGTCATTAACTGACAATCCAGCACCTCAAAAACGTGGTGTTGCTACTCGTGTCGGCACAATGACACCTAAGAAACCTAACTCTGCTTTGCGGAAGTATGCCCGTGTTCGTCTTTCAAACTTGATTGAAGTAACTGCCTATATCCCTGGTATTGGCCATAACTTACAAGAGCATAGTGTTGTTTTGATCCGTGGCGGTCGTGTAAAAGACCTTCCTGGTGTTCGTTACCACATTATCCGTGGTGCCCTTGATACAGCAGGTGTTACTGATCGTAAACAAAGCCGTTCTAAATACGGTGCAAAACGCCCTAAGAAGTAAACTAATTTAATTGACCATTACTAGGAGGTTTATTCAATGCCAAGAAAAGGTAATGTGGCAAAACGCGACGTCTTGCCAGATCCCGTGTATAATTCAAAATTAGTTTCTCGTTTAATCAATCGTTTAATGATCGATGGTAAACGCGGAACTGCATCAACAATTTTGTATGATGCTTTTGATATTGTAAAAGAAAAGACTAACAAAGAACCACTTGAAGTATTTGAAGAAGCAATGAAGAACGTTATGCCAGTTCTTGAAGTTAAGGCTCGCCGTATCGGTGGTTCTAACTATCAAGTTCCTATCGAAGTTCGCCCAGAACGTCGGACAACTTTAGGTTTACGTTGGCTCGTTAGCTACGCTCGTTTACGTAATGAACATACAATGGACGAACGTTTGGCTAATGAAATCATGGATGCTGCTAATAATACTGGTGCTTCCGTTAAAAAACGTGAAGACACACATAAAATGGCAGATGCCAACCGTGCATTCGCACATTATCGTTGGTAAAAATCTGGTTATTTTGAGCAGCTACTTACGTTTTTTGCGGGGCAGCCGCTCATTTTTACTTAAAACACTAATTAATCAACTTTGAGAGGAGACAAATTTTCCATGGCTAACAAACGTGAATTCCCTCTGGAAAAAACACGTAATATCGGGATCATGGCTCATATCGATGCTGGTAAAACAACAACGACTGAACGGATTCTTTACTATACCGGTAAAATTCATAAAATTGGTGAAACCCATGAAGGTGCTTCCCAAATGGACTGGATGGAAGAAGAAAAAGAACGTGGGATCACGATCACTTCTGCCGCCACTACCGCTGAATGGAAAGACCACCGAATTAACATTATTGATACCCCAGGACACGTTGACTTCACAATTGAAGTTGAACGTTCACTTCGGGTTTTAGACGGTGCTATTACTGTCTTAGATGCTCAATCAGGTGTTGAACCTCAGACTGAAAATGTTTGGCGTCAAGCAACAACTTACGGCGTTCCTCGTTTAGTTTTCGTTAACAAAATGGACAAAATCGGTGCCGACTTTGACTATTCTGTTTCAACTTTACATGATCGTTTACAAGCTAATGCTCATGCCGTTCAAATGCCAATTGGTGCTGAAGATCAATTCGAAGGTGTCATTGACTTAATCCACATGGTTGCCGATCTTTATGATGAAGATGAATTAGGTAGCAAGTGGGATACAGTGCCAGTTCCTGACGAATACAAGGAACAAGCTGAGAAGCGTCGGACTGAATTAGTTGAAGCCGTTGCTGATGTTGACGATGGTATTATGGAGAAATATTTGGATGGCGAAGAAATTTCACCAGAAGAATTGATCGCTGCTATTCGTAAAGCAACAATTGCTTTGAAATTCTACCCTGTTTTGGCTGGTTCAGCATTTAAGAACAAGGGTGTTCAAATGTTGATGGATGCTGTTATCGACTACTTACCATCACCATTAGACGTTCGTCCTTACAATGCCACTGATCCTGAATCAGGTGACGAAGTTGAACTTAAGGCTGATGACAGCAAGCCATTTGCTGGTTTAGCATTCAAGATTGCTACTGACCCATTCGTTGGTCGTTTAACATTCTTCCGTGTTTATACTGGTACTTTGCAAGCCGGTTCTTATGTCTTAAATGCAACTAAAGACAAACGTGAACGTGTTGGTCGTTTGCTACAAATGCATTCTAACCACCGTACTGAAATTCCTGAAGTATTCTCTGGTGATATCGCTGCTGCGATCGGCTTGAAGAATACCACAACTGGGGACTCATTAACTGACGTTGATCATCCATTAATTTTGGAATCAATGAACTTCCCAGATCCCGTTATCCAAGTTTCAATTGAGCCTAACTCAAAAGAAGACCGGGATAAGATGGATATCGCTTTACAAAAGCTTGCTGAAGAAGATCCTACTTTCAAGGCTGAAACTAACCCTGAAACTGGTGAAACTTTAATCTCTGGGATGGGCGAACTGCATTTGGACATCATTGTTGACCGGATGCGTCGTGAATTCAAGGTTGAAGCTAAAGTCGGCGAACCTCAAGTTGCTTATCGTGAAACCTTTACAAAACAAGCTTCCGCACAAGGTAAGTTTGTTCGCCAGTCTGGTGGTAAAGGTCAATACGGTGATGTTTGGATCGAATTTACGCCAAACGAAGAAGGTAAAGGCTTTGAATTCGAGAATGCCATTGTTGGTGGTGTTGTTCCTCGTGAATACATCCCATCAGTTGAACAAGGTTTGAAAGAATCTATGGAAAATGGTGTTCTTGCTGGTTACCCATTAATCGACGTTAAAGCTAAACTTTATGATGGTTCATATCATGAAGTCGATTCTTCTGAAGCAGCCTTCAAAGTTGCCGCTTCAATGGCTTTACGTAATGCTTCTAAAGCGGCTGGCGCCGTTATCCTTGAACCAATCATGAAGGTCGAAGTTGTTGCCCCTGAAGATTACTTAGGTGATGTTATGGGTCAAATTACTGCTCGTCGTGGTCGTGTTGATGGTATGGAAGCACGTGGTAACGCTCAGGTTGTTAATGCCTTCGTACCACTTTCTGAAATGTTCGGCTATGCAACGACATTGCGTTCTGCAACGCAAGGCCGTGGTACTTTCACAATGGTCTTTGACCACTACGAAGCTGTACCTAAGAGCATCCAAGAAGAAATCATCAAGAAAAATGGTGGCAACTAAAGATTAGTTGTGCAGGTCGGCGTACTTTTGGCGTAGCGTAACTTCAATTATTTGCTTGAGCGGTGTGAACCGATTGAGCAATTAATCAAGCTAGCCATAGCCATTGTCAGCCGGAACATGATTAAAATTAGTTTCCATTATAAAAATGATTAAAGCAGTCGCTGAAAGGCGACTGCTTTTTTGTGTTATGAATGCTGATGATCAAATTTACGGATAGTTTTACAGTTGAAAGAGTTAAAAATTAAAATAAAAGTGGCACTGCAGAAAATTTTGAGAATTAAATTTTTTCTACTAGAAATAATTATTTTCATAAATTCGCTTACAAAAAAACTTGAGAATATTTTACAATTTATTTCAGAAAAACCTTGATTTATCAAGCCTTTTCCTTTAATATAGATAAAGTGCTTGTCGAGAAGAGGGCGTAGTACGCCTCAGACCTTGATGAGACAACAAGGGCGTTGATATGAGAGGTTGCGACACACCCGGCCGCATTGCCACGACGGTTATGTTGGTAATTCTCATTGAGCTTGTCCATTAATGTGACGAAAAGGAGGTATATCCATGGCAAAGCAAAAAATTCGGATCCGTTTAAAGGCTTATGAACATCGTATCTTAGACCAATCAGCGGAAAAGATCGTTGAAACAGCTAAACGTACTGGTGCTTCAATTAGTGGTCCAATTCCACTACCTACTGAACGTAACCTTTACACTGTTTTACGTTCACCACATAAGTACAAGGATTCTCGTGAACAATTCGAAATCCGTACGCACAAGCGGTTAATTGATATTGTTAACCCTTCTGCAAAAACTGTCGATGCTTTGATGAAGCTTGATTTACCAAGCGGCGTTGACATCGAAATCAAATTATAATTTATAGAGAAAATGGAGGTGTAGTCATGGCTAGAAAAGGAATCTTAGGGAAAAAGGTTGGAATGACCCAAATCTTCACTGAAAATGGCGAATTGATTCCAGTTACAGTTATCGAAGCTAGCGCAAACGTTGTTTTACAAGTTAAGACAATGGATACCGATGGTTATGAAGCTGTTCAACTTGGTTATCAAGATGTCCGTGAAGTTTTGACGAACAAACCAGCTAAAGGTCATGCTGCTAAAGCAAATACGACTCCTAAGCGCTTCGTTCGCGAAATTCGTGATGTTGAGCTTGGAGATTATGAGCTAGGCTCAGAAGTTAAAGTTGATACGTTTAAAGATGGTGACATCGTCGACGTAACTGGTATCACGAAGGGTCATGGTTACCAAGGTAACATCAAACGCTTCGGTCAATCACGTGGTCCTGAGACCCACGGTTCTCGTTACCATCGTATTCCTGGTTCAATGGGTGCTATCATTAACCGGGTATTCAAGGGTAAGATGCTTCCAGGTCGCATGGGTAACGATAAAGTAACAATCCAAAACTTACAAATCGTTCGTGTTGATACTGATCGTAATGTTCTTTTGATCAAGGGGAATGTCCCTGGTGCTAAGAACTCATTTGTTACTGTTAAATCAGCAATCAAATTGACTAAATAAATTTTGAGAAAGGAGGATTTTTAAATGGCAAATGTCACACTTTATAAACAAGATGGAACTGAAAACGGCACTGTTGCGTTAAACGATGCAATTTTTGGAATCGAACCTAACGATAACGTCGTCTTTGATGCGGTTATCATGCAACGTGCTTCTTTACGTCAAGGTACACATGCTGTCAAGAACCGCTCTGCAGTTCGTGGTGGTGGTCGTAAACCATGGCGTCAAAAGGGTACTGGTCGTGCTCGTCAAGGTTCAATTCGTTCACCACAATGGCGTGGCGGTGGTATTGTCTTCGGACCTACTCCACGTTCATATGCTTATAAACTACCAAGAAAAGTACGGCGTTTAGCAATCAAATCAGTTCTTTCCCAAAAGGTTATTGATGGTGATTTGATTGTTGTTGATGGATTGAATTTCGACCAACCTAAAACACAAGAATTCGCAAAGGTTTTGGCTGGCTTGAATGTTGCAACTAAGGCTTTAGTTGTCTTAGAAGCAGACAATGATATGGCTGCTTTATCAGCTCGCAACTTAGCTAACGTTACAGTTGTTGAAGCAAATGGCATTAACGTTTTAGACATCGTTAACAACCAGAAATTGATCCTAACCCAAGCCGCTCTTGCAAAAATCGAGGAGGTACTTGGTTAATGGCAGCACATGATATTATTATTCGCCCAATCGTGACTGAACAATCAATGAACATTATGGAAGACAAGAAATATACGTTTGAAGTAGCTGTTCATGCTAACAAGGTTGCCGTTCGTCACGCAATTGAAGAAATCTTTGGCGTTTCAGTCAAAGAAGTGAACATCATGAATGTTCGCGGTAAAAAGAAACGTTATGGCCGTTACGAAGGTTATACAAAGAAACGTCGCAAAGCAATCGTTACTTTGACACCTGATTCTGACAAAATTAAGATTTTTGAAGATTAGTCATAACTTAATAAAATAAAACAGGAGGAAAACTAATGGCGATTGTTAAATACAAACCAACCACCAACGGCCGTCGTAATATGAGCGGATCTGATTTCGCTGAAATTACTAAGACAAAGCCTGAAAAGACTTTGCTTGAATCACAAAGCCGCATTGCTGGTCGTAACGCTCATGGACATATTACTGTTCGTCATCGTGGCGGCGGTCATAAGCAACAATACCGTATCATCGATTTCAAGCGTACCAAAGATAACGTTAAAGCTATTGTTAAAGCAATTGAATACGATCCTAACCGGACTGCAAATATTGCTTTATTACACTACGAAGATGGGGTTAAATCTTACATCTTAGCACCTAAAGGCTTACAAGTGGGCCAAGTAATTGAATCAGGCGAAAGCGTTGATATCAAAGTTGGTAACGCACTTGTGCTTAAGAATATTCCTGCTGGTACTTTAGTTCATAATATTGAATTAAAACCTGGTAAGGGTGGCCAATTGGCTCGTTCTGCTGGTACTTCAGCTCAGATCTTAGGCCATGAAGGCAAGTATACTTTAGTTCGTTTATCTTCTGGCGAAGTTCGTCGAGTTTTGACTACTGGCCGTGCTACTATCGGTGAAGTCGGTAATGAACAACATGAATTGATTAGTATTGGTAAAGCTGGTCGTAAACGCTGGATGGGCTTCCGTCCTACCGTTCGTGGATCAGTTATGAACCCTAACGATCACCCTCATGGTGGTGGTGAAGGTAAAGCACCAATCGGTCGTCCATCACCTATGTCACCATGGGGTAAGAAGACCATGGGTAATAAGACTCGTAGTTCTAAAGCACGTTCTGAGAAACTTATTATTCGTCACCGTAAAGGTAAATAAATAGTCATTTCTCATCACGCTCGAAGGAGGTAACATAATGGGTCGTAGCTTGAAAAAAGGACCTTTTGCTGACGAGCATCTTTTGAAGAAGATCGCCGCTCAAGCAGATAGTGAAAAGAAAACAGTCATTAAGACTTGGTCACGTCGTTCAACGATTTTCCCAAGTTTCATTGGTTACACAATTGCCGTATATGATGGTCGGAAACATGTCCCAGTCTTCATCCAAGAAGATATGGTTGGCCATAAGTTAGGCGAATTCGTACCAACAAGAACATTCCGCGGTCATGGCACCGACGATAAGAAGACGGCTGCACGTTAAGGAAAGGAGCGATTTAGCAGATGGCAGATCAAATTACAACAGCTAAAGCAGAAGCTAGAACTGTTCGTATTGCGCCTCGCAAAGCTCGCCTTGTAGTCGATTTAATTCGTGGCAAGAGTGCTGCCGAGGCTTTAGCGATTTTACAATTCACACAACGTGGTGCTTCACCAATCGTTGCTAAGGTTTTGAAATCAGCTATTGCAAATGCTGAACATAACTATGATTTAGATGCACAAAACTTATTTGTTAGTGAAGCTTACGTTAACGAAGGACCTACTTTGAAACGTTTCCGCCCACGTGCAAAGGGTTCAGCATCACCAATTAACAAACGGACAAGCCACATTACAGTGGTTGTCAAAGAAAACGAAGAGTAGGAGGGAAAAACGTGGGTCAAAAAGTAAATCCAATTGGATTCCGTGTTGGCGTCATCCGCGATTGGGATGCTAAATGGTATGCTGATAAAGAATACGCTGATTACTTACATGAAGATTTAAGAATCCGGAAATACATTGCAAAGAATCTTGCTGATGCCTCGGTTTCCCAAGTGGAGATTGAACGTTCAGCTAAACGTGTCAACGTTTCAATTCACACTGCTAAGCCTGGTATGGTTATTGGTAAGGGTGGCGTTGAAGTTGAAAACTTACGCAAAGCCTTAAACAAATTAACCGGCAAACAAGTTCATATCAACATTGTTGAAATCAAACAACCAGATTTGGATGCTAAGTTAGTCGGCGAATCAATTGCTAGTCAGTTGGAAGCTCGTGTAGCTTTCCGTCGTGCTCAACGTCAAGCAACACAACGGACAATGCGTGCCGGTGCTAAAGGTATCAAGACACAAATCTCTGGTCGTTTAAACGGTGCAGATATGTCCCGTCGTGAATGGCATACAGAAGGTACAGTGCCATTGCATACTTTACGTGCTGATATCGACTATGCTTGGGAAGAAGCAACAACTACTTACGGTCAATTAGGTGTTAAAACTTGGATCTACCGTGGTGAAATCTTACCAGGTCAAAAAGTCGTTCGTGATGCTGAAACAGCAAACGACAAGAACCGTCGTAACAATAACAGAAGAAACAATAATCGTCGCGATCAACGTGGTGATAAGAGAGCTGCGAAAGGAGGAAAATAATCAATGTTAGTACCTAAGCGTGTTAAGCATCGCCGTGAGTTCCGTGGTAAGATGCGCGGTGCTGCTAAAGGCGGTAAAGAAATCAGCTTCGGCGATTACGGTTTACGTGCCTTAGAATCACATTGGATTAGCAACCGTCAGATCGAAGCTGCTCGTATTGCCATGACTCGTTACATGAAACGTGGCGGTAAAGTTTGGATCCGGATCTTCCCTCATAAATCATACACTGCTAAAGGTGTAGGTGTCCGGATGGGTTCCGGGAAAGGTGCTCCAGCAGGTTGGGTTGCACCAGTTAAACGCGAGAAGATTTTATTTGAAATCGGTGGCGTTCCTGAAGAAGTTGCGCGTGAAGCACTTCGTTTGGCATCAAATAAATTGCCAATCAAAACTAAGTTTGTTAAGCGCGAGGAAGTAGGTGGCGAAGCTAATGAAGGCTAATGATATTAAAGAGTTAACCACTGCTGAGATGCTTGATAAAGAAAAGCAATATAAAGAAGAATTGTTCAATTTACGTTTCCAACAAGCGACTGGTCAACTAGAAAATACTGCTCGTTTGAAGCAAGTTCGTCAGAACATTGCACGGATCAAAACTGTTCTTCGTCAGCAAGAACTTGAAAAATAATCGGAAGGGAGATATCAAACTTGAGCGAAGAAACTCGTAATCATCGTAAAGTTTACCAGGGACGTGTTGTATCCGACAAAATGGATAAAACCATCACTGTCGTTGTTGAAACTTATCATACAGACCCTACTTATGGTAAACGTGTTAAGTATTCAAAGAAGTTTTATGTACATGATGAAAACAACGAAGCTAAAGTCGGCGATATTGTTCGGATCATGGAAACTCGTCCGTTATCCCGTTCAAAACGCTTCCGTTTATTAGAAGTTGTTGAAAAGGCTGTTATTATTTAAAGTACGTCAAGAATGACGAGAGGAGGACATTAAAGTGATTCAACAAGAAAGTCGACTTAAAGTTGCTGATAATTCAGGCGCTCGTGAAATCTTGACGATCAAAGTACTTGGTGGTTCTAACCGCAAAACGGCTAACATCGGTGATACAATCGTTGCAACTGTCAAACAAGCAACACCAGGTGGCGTTGTCAAAAAAGGTGACGTTGTTAAGGCTGTAATCGTACGGACTCGTTCAGGCGCTCGTCGTGCTGATGGTTCATACATCCGTTTTGACGAAAATGCTGCTGTTATTATTAACGCAGATAAGAGCCCACGCGGTACTCGTATTTTTGGGCCGGTTGCACGTGAACTTCGTGATAATGACTTTATGAAGATCATCTCATTGGCACCGGAAGTATTGTAATCTTCACCATACTGAGAATTTTCATGAGGAGGTGCACATCTAACGATGCACGTAAAAACTGGTGATAAAGTTAAAGTGATTAGCGGCAAGGATAAAGGCAAAGAAGGTTCTATTATCAAGATCCTCTCTAAGCAAAATCGCGTTGTCGTTGAAGGCGTAAACATGGTCAAGAAGCATAACAAGCCAAGTAATACTGACCCTCAAGGCGGTATTAAAGACCAAGAAGCGCCAATTGATGTTTCTAACGTTATGTTAATCGATCCATCAACTAACGAACCAACTCGGGTTGGTCATAAGGTTGTTGATGGTAAAAAGGTTCGGATCGCCAAGAAGTCTGGCGCCCAAATCGACAAGTAAACACGAAGGGAGGAAAACTTTTAAATGACTAGTCGCTTAAAAGAACGCTACGTTAAAGAAATCACACCTGCATTGGTTGAGAAGTTCAATTACTCATCAGTTATGCAAGTGCCAAAGATTGAAAAAATCGTTTTAAACATGGGTGTTGGTGACGCTGTTTCCAACTCTAAAAACCTAGATAACGCCGTTGAAGAATTGACACTTATCTCAGGCCAAAAGCCTTTGATCACAAAAGCTAAGAAATCTATTGCCGGTTTCCGTTTGCGTGAAGGTATGTCAATCGGTGCTAAAGTTACTTTACGTGGAGAACGGATGTATGACTTCTTAGATAAGTTAATCAACGTTTCCTTACCACGTGTTCGTGACTTCCATGGTGTTAGCACTCGTTCATTTGATGGACGTGGTAACTACACACTTGGTATCAAAGAACAATTAATTTTCCCTGAAATCGAATTCGATAAGGTTGCCCGTGTTCGTGGTTTGGATATCGTGATCGTCACAACTGCAAATACTGACGAAGAATCACGTGAACTCTTAACCCAAGTCGGCATGCCTTTCGCTAAATAGGAGGTAACACAATTTGGCTAAAAAGTCATTAGTTGTCAAGAATCATCGTCCAGCTAAGTTCTCAACTCAGGAATATACTCGTTGCGAACGTTGTGGACGTCCACATTCAGTTTACCGTAAATTCAAGCTTTGCCGTCTTTGCCTTCGTCAATTAGCTCATGAAGGTCAAATTCCTGGCATGAAAAAAGCAAGCTGGTAAAACCAAAAGACAGGAAAAGGAGGTAAATTAATCAATGGTCATGACTGATCCAATTGCAGACTATCTAACTCGTATTCGTAACGCCAACATGGTACGTCACGAATCTTTAGAAGTTCCTGCCTCAAAGATTAAGAAAGACATCTCTGAGATTTTGAAGCGTGAAGGTTTTATTCGCGACTTTGAAGTTATCGAAGATGGCAAACAAGGAATCATCCGTATTTCATTGAAATATGGCCAAAATCGTCAACGTGTCATTTCTGGTTTGAAACGTATTTCAAAGCCAGGTTTGCGTAGTTACGTTAAAGCTGATGATGTACCTAAGGTCTTAAATGGTTTAGGTATTGCAATCATTTCTACATCCGAAGGTGTTATTACTGATAAAGAAGCCCGGGCAAAAAATGTCGGTGGCGAAGTTCTAGCATACGTTTGGTAATCTTTTATAAAGTTAGGAGGTGTTTCATTAAATGAGTCGTATTGGCTATAAAGTAATTGAACTTCCTAAGGACGTTACAGTTACTAAAGATGGCGATCAAGTCACAGTTAAGGGACCTAAGGGTGAATTAACTCGGACTTTCGATCCAGCAATTACATTAAAAGAAGAAAATGGTGTCATTTCTTTTGATCGTCCTAATGACAACTACAAAGCTTTACACGGAACAATGCGTGCTAACTTAAACAACATGGTCGTTGGTGTTACCGAAGGCTACAAGAAACAACTTCAATTAGTTGGTGTTGGTTATCGTACACAATTGCAAGGTAAGAAGCTTGTCTTGAACGTTGGACTTTCACACACTGTTGAATTTGAAGCACCAAAAGGCATTAGCATTGAGGTTCCTTCAAATACTGAAATCACAATTAGTGGTATCAGCAAACAAAAAGTTGGTCAGTTCGCAGCTGAAATTCGCGCGATCCGTCCTCCAGAACCTTACAAGGGCAAAGGTATTCGTTATGTTGACGAAGTTGTCCGTCGTAAGGAAGGTAAGACAGGTAAGTAGTTTCTAGAAAATTTATGAGGTGAACATTGTGATTACAAAACCAGACAAGAATAAGACACGGCAAAAACGCCATACGCGTGTCCGTGGCAAAATCTCTGGTACTGCAGAGCGCCCACGCTTGAACGTTTTTCGTTCTAACAAAAACATCTACGCGCAATTAATTGATGACGTAGCGGGTGTAACGCTTGCAAGTGCCTCAACTCTTGACAAAGAGTTAACTGCAGCAGATACAAAAGTTGAACAAGCACAACAAGTTGGCGAATTAGTCGCAAAACGTGCAAAAGACAAAGGCATCGAAGATGTTGTCTTTGATCGTGGTGGTTATCTCTATCACGGCCGTGTTCAAGCTTTAGCTGAAGCAGCTCGTGAAAATGGGCTTAAATTCTAACGAAAGGAGAAAACCACACATATGACTTTTATCGATCCATCTCACTTAGATTTAGAAGACCGCGTTGTTACAATCAACCGAGTTACTAAAGTAGTTAAAGGTGGCCGTCGCTTACGTTTCGCAGCAATTGTTATTGTTGGCGATAAAGCTGGTCACGTTGGCTTTGGTACTGGTAAAGCTCAAGAAGTTCCTGAAGCAATTCGGAAAGCTTCTGAGAATGCCAAGAAAGCTTTGATTGAAGTACCAATCGTTGGCACAACAATTCCTCATGAAATTATTGGCCATTTTGGTTCAGGTAGCGTTCTTTTGAAGCCAGCCGTTGAAGGTTCTGGAGTTAGTGCCGGCGGTGCCGTTCGTGCATTAATGGAACTTGGCGGTGTTAACGATGTTACATCGAAGTCTTTAGGCAGCAACACACCAATCAACGTAATTCGGGCAACTATGGATGGCTTATCACGTCTCCAAACTGCTGAGCAAATTGCTAGTCTTCGTGGTGTTTCTGTTCAAGACTTACAAAATTAGGAGGCCTTGTTGATGGCAAAGATTAAAATTACTCTTACACATAGTGCCGCACATCGCTTACCTGCTCAACGTAAAATCGTTAAAGAGTTAGGCTTAGGCCGTGTTAACAGTAGTGTTGTTAAACCAGATAACGCTGCTACACGCGGAGCTATTTTTAAGATCTCACATTTAGTTGAAATTGAAGAAGTAAACGACTAGAAATATACAAGGAGGTGCTAGACTTCATGAACTTGCATGAATTAAAAGCTAGTGAAGGTTCACGCCGCAACCGTAAACGTGTCGGCCGGGGAACTTCATCAGGTCAAGGTAAGACTGCAGGCCGTGGCCAAAAAGGCCAATTGGCTCGTTCAGGCGGTAAGACTCGTTTAGGTTTCGAAGGTGGCCAAATGCCATTATTCCGTAGAATGCCAAAACGTGGCTTCAAAAACATTAACCGTAAAGAATATGCCGTTATCAATCTTAGCGATTTAGATCGTTTTGACGAAGGCACAGAAGTAACGCCAGAATTGTTAATTGAATCTGGTATCATTAAAAAACAACTTGCTGGTGTTAAATTACTAGCAAATGGTGAAGTAACCAAAAAACTTTCAGTTAAGGTTGCTAAATATTCAGCGGCTGCAAAAGAAGCTGTTGAAGCTGCTGGTGGTTCCATCGAGGTGATCTAATGCTGACAACATTGCGGAACGCATTCAAAGTCAAAGAAATCCGTAAAAAGATCTTCTTTACTTTATTCATCTTATTGATTTATCGATTAGGTACTCAGATTACCATGCCCGGTGTGGATGCGAATTCGCTATCTAAGATCAGTGCTAGTGGTTTGATTCCTTTACTTGATACGGTTAGTGGTGGTGGCTTGACCAATTACTCATTGTTCTCAATGGGTGTGTCGCCATTTATCACTGCGCAAATTGTGATTCAATTATTGCAAATGGATATCGTACCTAAGTTTGTCGAGTGGAGTAAACAAGGTGAAGTTGGCCGGCGGAAACTTAACCAAGCAACTCGTTATCTAACCATCGTTCTCGCTTTTGTACAGTCAATTGGGATCACAGCCGGCTTTAACTACTTAAGTGGTTATGGCTTGGTTAAAAATCCAAGTGTTCAAACTTTTATCCTGTTGGGGATCATCTTAACAGGTGGAACGATGTTATTAACTTGGTTAGGTGAACAAATCACTGATAAGGGTATCGGTAATGGTGTCTCGATGATTATCTTCGCCGGGATCATTGCTCGCTTACCTAATGGTATTTACCAGTTAGTCAGAGATAACATTATTAATGCATCAGCTAGTGAGCGTCCGCTTAATATCTTGTGGTTAGTATTGTTACTCGTTGTTATTCTGTTTATCGTTTATTGGGTAACTTATGTGCAACAAGCAAATCGTAAAGTGCCGATTCAATATACTCGGCGTGCGACAAGCGGTGGCAACGAAAGTTATCTACCATTAAAAGTTAACGTGTCTGGTGTTATCCCAGTTATCTTTGCCAGTTCGTTTATTATCACCCCTTCAACTATTCTGATGATTTTCCAAGCAAATCATGGTGATGAAGGTTGGTACCAAGTACTGTCGAATATCTTCAGTATGCAGACCACAGTTGGGGCAATTATTTATACCTTATTGATTGTCCTCTTCACTTTCTTCTATGCCTTCGTTCAGGTCAATCCTGAGAAGTTGGCAGAGAACTTGCAAAAGCAAGGTGCCTACATTCCTAGTGTTTGGCCAGGTAAAGAAACTGAGAAGTATTTCTCCGGCTTGTTGATGCGTTTATCAACTGTTGGTTCGATCTTCTTAGGTTTAATTGCCTTGTTACCTCAGTTAGCAACGAACATCTTCGGCTTACCTCAATCAATTGGTTTAGGTGGGACAAGTTTATTAATCGTTGTTGGGGTTGCACTAGAAACTTCACGGCAATTGGAAGGTTTGATGATGAAGCGGCGTTATATCGGATTTATTCGTTAACTGGAGGCTAGATTAAGTTGAATTTGATTTTAATGGGACTACCTGGTGCCGGTAAAGGTACTCAGGCTGAAAAAATTGTTGACCAATATCATTTGGCCCACATTTCTACAGGCGATATGTTTCGTGAGGCCATGGCTGCTAAAACAGCTATTGGTCTTGAAGCTAAAAAATATATTGATAACGGTAATTTAGTTCCTGACGATGTTACAAATGCCATCGTCAAAGAACGGTTGCAGAAACCAGATACCAATGTTGGTTATATGTTGGATGGTTTCCCACGGACGATTGAACAAGCAGCAGCACTTGAAAAAATTGCTGCTGAATTGGACAAACCGGTCGATGCCGTGATCAATATTGAGGTCGATCCTAAAGTCTTAGTTGATCGTTTATCTGGGCGCTTCATTTGCCGGACTTGTGGCGCAACTTATCATAAGTTGTATAATCCGCCAAAGGTTGCTGGAACTTGTGATCGCTGTGGTGGACATGATTTTTATCAACGTGAAGACGATAAGCCAGAAACGGTTAAAAACCGTTTAGCCGTTAATATCAAAATGAATACACCGTTACTTGATTTTTATCGCGGTAAAGGTTTGCTTTATACCGTCAATGGTGAACAAGATATCGATCGGGTTTTTGATGAAATTAAAGTAATTTTGTCAAAATTAAATTAACTCTTGGTTCAGTGGTATAAAGCAAAATGTCAGCTTGGCAATAGTAACCGTTTGTGTTATACTCAAACGTTGTTACTGTCAAGTGAGTACCTTTAGGGCTCGCTATTTTTCTGTATCCACTTGTTTAACCAATTAGGAGGAATTTTTGTTTGGCAAAAGATGACGTCATTGAAATCGAAGGAACAGTGACTGATACCCTTCCTAACGCAATGTTTAAAGTTGAGTTAGAGAACGGTCACTCAGTGCTTGCACATGTTTCTGGTAAGATCAGAATGCATTACATTCGGATTCTTCCTGGAGATAAGGTTACTGTCGAATTATCACCATACGATCTCACCAAAGGCCGTATTACTTATCGTTATCGTTAAGATATCGTATTTTCGGGAGGCTTAGAAATGAAAGTAAGACCATCAGTTAAAAAAATGTGCGAACATTGTAAAATTATCAAGCGCAAGGGCCGTGTCATGGTCATTTGCTCTGCAAATCCAAAACATAAGCAACGTCAAGGCTAATAGGAGGTGTAAATAATGGCTCGTATCGCAGGTGTTGATTTACCTCGTGAGAAGCGGATCGTCATTGCTTTAACCTATATTTATGGGATTGGCAATACGACTGCACAAAAAGTTTTAAAAGAAGCCGGTGTATCTGAAGACATTCGTTCTAAAGATTTAACACCAGACCAAGAAGACAAAATCCGTGCTGCTGTTGATAATATTCGAGTAGAAGGCGATTTACGTCGTGAAGTTACTCGTGATATCAAACGTTTGCAAGATATTGGCTCATATCGTGGTATCCGTCATCGTCGTGGTTTGCCAGTTCGTGGTCAAAACACAAAGAACAATGCACGGACTCGTAAAGGTCCTAAAGTTTCCATCGCCGGTAAGAAGAAATAATCTAATTAAGAAGGAGGTAAGTTCATGGCAGTTCGTAAAGGAACACGTAAGCGTCGTGTTAGAAAGAATATTGAATCCGGTGTTGCTCACATCCATTCAACATTCAATAATACTTTAGTAATGATTACAGACCCTCAAGGCAATGCTATTGCTTGGTCATCTGCTGGTGCTTTGGGCTTCAAAGGTAGCCGTAAATCGACACCGTTTGCTGCTCAAATGGCTGCAGAATCTGCTGCTAAAGAATCCATGGAACATGGTATGAAGTCGGTCGAAGTTGCTGTTAAAGGACCTGGTTCAGGTCGTGAAGCTGCAATTCGTGCGTTACAAGCAACTGGTCTTGAAATCAGTGCAATTCGTGATGTGACTCCAGTGCCACATAACGGTTCTCGTCCTCCAAAGCGTCGTCGTGTTTAGTGTCGTTGATTGGTATTAATGTCGACGAGTTTACATTGAACACACACGTTTCGAAAGGGGTAAAGATTGAATGATCGAATTTGAAAAGCCAAACATTACAAAAGTTGATGAGAGTACCAACTATGGTAAGTTTGTAATTGAACCGCTAGAACGTGGTTACGGTACCACGCTTGGCAACTCATTGAGACGGATTTTATTATCGTCTTTACCTGGCTCTGCTGTCTCAAGCATTCAAATTGATGGTGTGTTGCATGAATTTTCAACCATCGATGGGGTCATGGAAGATGTCACCCAGATTATTCTTAATATTAAAAAATTGGCGTTAAAAAATCACTCCGAAGATGCAAAAGTGATTGAAATCGAAGTAGATGGCCCAGCAACTGTCACTGCTGCTGATATTAAAGCTGACGATGATATCGAAGTTTTAAATCCAGAACAGTATATTTGTTCGATTGCTGAGGGTGGTCATTTACACATGCAAATGACTGTTAGCAATGGGCGTGGTTATATCCCAGCTGATCAAAACAAGTCTGGTGACATGCCAATTGGCGTCATTGCTGTTGATTCGATTTTCACACCAATTGAACGCGTGAACTATCAGGTCGAAAGTACCCGTGTTGGTAAGCGTAATGACTTTGATAAATTAACCTTGGATGTTTGGACTAATGGTTCGGTCTCACCGCGAGAAGCAATTAGTCTAGCTGCGAAAATTCTTTCTGATCATTTAAATATCTTTATTGACCTCTCCGACGAGGCAAAGAATACTGATGTCATGGTCGAAAAAGAAGAAACGCAAAAAGAAAAGAAACTTGAAATGACAATCGAAGAACTCGACTTGTCAGTTCGTTCTTATAATTGTTTGAAACGGGCCGGGATCAACACGGTTCAAGAATTAACCAATAAAACTGAAGCAGATATGATGAAGGTTCGTAACCTTGGCCGCAAGTCTCTTGAAGAGGTTAAAGCTAAGTTGATCGATCTTGGTCTATCATTACGCTCAGATGATTAATCTAAACTAAAGGGAGGTAAAACTATGAGTTACCGCAAGTTAGGTCGTGCATCTGCACCACGTAAGGCAATGTTACGTTCATTGACAACTGATTTATTAGTTCATGAACATATCGAAACCACTGAAACTCGTGCGAAGGAAATTCGCCGTTCTGCAGAAAAAATGATTACTTTAGGCAAACGTGGTGATTTACACGCACGCCGTCAAGCTGCTGCATATTTACGTAACGAAGTCGCTGATATCCATGAAGAAGGCGAAGACGTTGTTGTTCAATCAGCTCTTCAAAAAGTATTTAGTGATCTCGCACCTCGGTATAAAGACCGTAATGGTGGTTATACACGAATTTTAAAGACTACTCAACGTCGTGGCGATGGTGCACCAATGGTTATCATCGAATTAGTTTAATTCCGGATTAAACCAAAAAACACGAAAGTTTCGACCAATTTTCATTTCATAAGTGTGAGCGCAAGCGTTACGATGATGGGAACCCACCAAGTCTAGCTTAGGAGATTGTCTAACAGTTTCCCCATTTATGAATGATTATTGTACATATCTTTTGTTGAGCTCATGAGTGTCAACTGTGCTGAGTGATCAGCACGCATTAATGCAAAAAGCATTTGGTATTCTGATTGAATATCGAATGCTTTTTTGATTGGCAAAATATGGCTTGCAATGGAATTGTCGGGGATTTTAGCAAACCATTAATCCTTGAGGGTAGTGGTGAAACAGATCTGGTTCTGACTGCATTCCGGGCTGCTTGGCGTGGAACGCGGCCGGCATTGATTTGAGCTTATTGCTAGCGCAACAATCTCAAATACAAGCCTTATCGTAAGTGCTAAAGCACCAACGATAATTTGGCGGCTGACGCCAAGATCCCTCCATTCCGTCCGGAGTTGAGTTGGTGCACTTTATCTTTGTTAATATTTCAAGGCAGTGTTTGTAAGAGTATGATGATCACACGACTTATGTCACAGCTAATTTGGCGAATGATAACCCAGTACTCTTCATCACCTTTAGAGTTTGTTGAGTCAAATTTAAAGATCAAATTGTCTCCACCGCGAGCCTTTGTCTAACCGCTAAAGCGGCAAGACAAATTTGGCGGCTGACAACCACGCCCTCCATTCTGTCTGGAGTTGATGTGGTTTATTTTATCGTGGGTACCATTTAAAACCGCTCTTGTAAGATGGCTAAGCTTAGTTCAAATTGCAGTTACAATTGAACAGCAAAACGATTTAGCTGATAATGGAGTCAAATGAATAGTAGTTATTTGTACCGTTATAACGTCGTTGTGATAAACTAATGGGTTCAATTTCAGTAGACAACCATGAGTTGTTAGGCAATGTGGGCAATTCTTGCTATGGTCGGAGTGAAAAGAGGTTATGATTATGCAAGCACCAGAAATTTTTCAGATTTATCGGCAACGTTTTGGCTATACGCAGAACCAATTGGCCGAGCAACTTCATATTTCTCCTCAGGCGATTTCACGTTGGGAGACTGGTGAAACTTTACCGAGTATTGATAATTTAGTTGCGCTTAGTGATTTGTACGACTTATCTTTAGACCAATTGATTTTGGCAGGGCCATATTTTAAACGGCCGCTGATTATCGATCGACCATTTGCGTGGCCTAAATTTATCGGTTTCGCAATTATTTGGACGCTGATTAGTTTGTTTTTGACTGGCTTTGGTTATCAACCATGGTGGCTATTTGCGCTTGTGCTGATTGTCGGGCTAATCTTCGTTTTACCGGTGGTTTTTCAAGATTACTGGCAAATTGATCGCACTGGTCTACGGGTCACTCATTATCAAGGCGGTAGTTGGCAGCGAATAGCAGCGTTATGGCGGCGAACGCCCCAGCAATTATTGAGTTATGCTGAGATGACGCAGGTAAAATTGAGCTATCAACTACGCCAGCAACAATCGCCTTGGGACTTCTGGCCAGATCCAGTTATCATGCAAGTGACTTTAGAAGACGGCCAACAAGTTTCGCTTAATTTATCAGGCTCACTCCAGGACTATTTGCCACGCTTGGTCATGTTCTTATCACGACAGCATATTCAAGTGATTGATGAACAGCATTTGGTTGATAAATTGCTTATGGGTCAGGACTTGTATCAATCATTTCACTGAACAATAAAGTTAAAAGGCGGCCTTAGTCAAGGCCGCTTTTTTTGGTTGGTTTGATGTTAATTCTAAAATTGAAATGTTTTTCTTTGAGCATATTAATACGCTATATGTTAGAATTATAGAATAGATAGATTACAAAAAAATAAAAGTTAATTTGGACGACAGAAAAAATTTCTAAAAAAGGGGTTGATTTTCGTGCGTCATTTGACGGCAGCGCAAAAGTTACGGCGATTTAAAGTAATTAGTTCTTTGGTAGTTGTTTTGATTGTCAGTGCTTTTATGAAATTATCACCATTGATTGCAATAATAATCACGATTTTAACGATTTCCGATTGGTGCTCCACGTATCAGTTGTTGCAATTACGCGTGAGGTGTCAGCAAGAAGTGTCAATAATGAGTTTCACGATTAACTGAAAACAGTGGCGGCGTTGTGGGTATAGAAGTACGGGTTAATATTTTTAAAAGGGGGAGTGACAGTTATGGGCAATGAACGGTCAGTCAAACTTGAGCGGTTGATCAGGTTTTTGCTGAATCTATGTATTGTGGCACTTATTTTGATGCTAGTGGCGATGCTGGGCTTTTTTATTTATGCCCAATATTTGTATTTTGGAAAAGGTAGCTGGCAACTGCTTAGCGAAGCAATTAAAAAACTCAACATTCCCTTGGCTAATCCAGATATTTTCTTTCGTCGCAGTGTGACACAATTCTTATTTTCATTGACAATTTTATTAGCGACGGTTGACTGTGCGATTAGTTTGCGGATTGTGCTGGTGTTAAAAGATATTTTTAAACGTTTTTGCCAGAACCTGCTGATTTCCAAGGCCAGTTTGATGACGATTTGGCGGCCTCAAATCTGGTTGTTAGTGGTGTCATTGTTGATGTTGCTCGTCGGACTGCTAACTGGCAATTTAGAATTTCGGATTGATGCTTTGTTTGCTCAGGTAGCGTTACTAACGCTCACTTATGTGGTTGTTCATCGACAAGATTGAGATTCAAATAACGCCGTCATAACGCAATGATGTTTAAAAATCTGTGCGGGGAGTGATAGCAATGAAAAAGTTATGGTCGTGTATTCTAGTAGGATTGATTGCTTTAGTGTTAGGCATCAAAGGGACGATTTTGACGACTCAGAAAATTGCTGAGCACAATCGACCTAATATTGAAATTGTGGTACCGCCAACTAGGAAAGCGAAAATTACCTATCAGACGAAGAACGTGATCAGCAGTTTCGAGAATCCTCAGCATAAGCTTTGTGTGGTCGTGATTGATCATCAGAAGCGGGAAGTTAGTTTACAGGAATTAGTTGATACTAATTTGGAGAAGTAAATCAAACTGGATAAGGAGATAGGCTTGATGACACGTTTAAAAAATCCCATGATAGGTGTGGCTAGTTTTTTAATTTTCTATTTAGTGGCAACAATTACGGCTCATCAGCAATGGCCACTAGCATTTCCTCAGAACTTTGGGCTGTCGTTTGCATTATTAGTGGTGTCAGTCGTGCTTCTTTTCATTGAATCACGGCAATTAATTAGGAGCCAACTGCAACAATTGTCGTGTCGTTCAGTGGCCGGCTTTTTATTTGCGGCGCTGTTAGTGGCGCTCTTAATTTATGTACTGCCGAGGATCATTGGTGAAACGAACGATTTGACCAATCCTAATAGTTTTCAATTACCAGGTACAACTGGTGGCGTAATTGCTGGGTTAAGTTATAACTTGATTTATATTTTTGCTTCGGTAATTGCGGTGCTGGTGGTACCGGCAAGCTTTGCGGAATCGGCACCAGATTGGCAGTATCTCATGCCAATTTTGATTTGGATCATTAGTGTGCCCTTAGATAATTTTTGGTGGCAACTGTTGATTATTGGTACGTTATGGCTAGCACTATTTCTGGCCTATCGCCTTAGCCATAATTTCATCTTTCCCTTAGCAATTTGGCTAATTTTTGAATTGCTGTGCGATTTGTTTCCAATTACCAATATTCTCTAATTGATTGGGGTGCTATTCATGAAACAACGGTGGCGGCGCAGGTTAGTGGATTTACTATGGATCGTTGCAATTATTATTTGGTTAAATACGCTGAATCAACATCCCCCAGTAGCAACGATGACCGAGAATCAACGACTGTTGTTTGCTGTAGTCACGTGGATTGGCCTGTTAGTCTTGGCCAAATTCCTAGGCTGATTAATCAAGAAAATTCGTCAGCACTGATAAATTTCTCATCAAAAAAGCTTCATTTCATTAGCTTGTTTGCCTGTCTCTGGTTAAAATATTGAGACTGCGAAGAAGCTTTTTTGATGCTTGAAATATGCCAGCATTAATGAGATGTCTTGTGTCATTCCAATGGTATGAAAGCTGAGTGCCACTTTTTATCATGATCTGTTCAAACATCTAAAAATAAAACCGTCTATTTCACAGTAAACCATTGTCGACACACGACAAATTTTCAAATTTGTCCTGTAGCTACAGCTTATATTTGAAAATTTACTAGTTTTAACTATCGCCTATGTTCAATTGATAGTCCAATCTAACCGATTCATATTTGAAACAAGCAATTGTAAAGTACACAACATCAGCTCCAGACGGCGTGGAGGGATCTTGGCGTCAGCCGCCAAATTATTCTTGCCGCTTTACCGGTTAGAATAAGGCTTGTAATTGAGATTGTTGCGTAGCAATAAGCTCAAATCAATGCCGGCAGCGTTCCACGACAAGCAGCCCGGAACAGAGTCAGACACTATGCTGTTTTAAAAACTATTTGTATTTGATCATAAAATCCAGTCGTCATTTTTAACAGCTTGGTTACTTAAAGTAAAGCCGAAATATGGTAAAATGTGACTATTGAATAAAAATTAGGGGCGGGTTGGCTGATGGTACCAATTATTCAGGTGAAGGATCTGACTTACACTTATCAGAATAGCAAAGTACCAGCTTTGCAGAATATTTCCTTGACGATTGAGCCTGGGCAATGGGTGGCAATTGTCGGCCATAATGGCAGTGGCAAGAGTACCTTGGCCCAAATGTTGAATGGCTTAATTGCGCCACAATCTGGTGAGGTTTATATTGACGGTGAACTGCTGACTGAGGAATCAGTTTGGGCTATCCGCCGTAAAATCGGAATTGTTTTCCAGAGTCCTGATAATCAATTCGTTGGTGCGACCGTGGCTGATGATGTGGCTTTTGGCATGGAAAATAACGGTGTGCCCCGGGCAGAAATGATTCCCCGGGTGCAGGCGGCGTTAGAGCAAGTGGGGATGACTGCTTATGCGACTCATGAACCGGCTCGTTTATCTGGTGGTCAGAAACAACGAGTAGCCTTAGCTGGGGTGCTGGCACAGCGGCCGCAAGTGATCATTCTTGATGAGGCCACCAGTATGCTCGATCCCCAAGGTCGCCATGACGTTGTTAGTTTAATGACTGATTTGCGGAAAACTGGGCAGTTTACGATTATTTCGATTACCCATGACATTGACGAAGCGGCTTTGGCTGATCAGGTGATTTTAATGGACAATGGCCAGTTAGTCACTGCAGGCACCCCGGCGGAGATTTTCGTCCAAGGTGACATGTTGCAACAACACGGCTTGACCGTGCCCTTAAGCGAGAAAGTTCGCCAAGGTTTGTTGCAAGCCGATGTGAACGTGGCTGATCATTATTTAGATGAGGAACAGTTGGTGAAGAATTTATGGACATTACATTCAAACAAGTAGATTACACTTATCAAGCCGATTCACCAATGGCCACGCCAGGTTTACGTGATGTGAATTTGCACTTTCAGAGTGGTACTTATAATGCCATCATTGGTCAAACCGGCAGTGGCAAAAGCACGTTGTTGCAGCATTTAAATGCCTTACTGATTCCCACTAAAGGTGAAGTTGTGGTTGGCGATCAAGTGGTCACGCCCCAAACTAAAAATAAAGAACTTTATGACTTGCGCCGGAAAGTTGGCTTAGTTTTTCAATTTCCTGAAAGTCAGTTATTTGAAGAAACAGTCTTAAAAGATGTGGCTTTTGCACCCAAGAATTTCGGTAAAACCGCGGCGGAAGCTGACGAGATTGCGCGGCGGGCCTTGCGGTTAGTTGGCATTGCCCCAGAATTAGAAGATAAAATGCCTTTTGATTTATCCGGTGGTCAAATGCGCCGAGTGGCAATCGCTGGTGTTTTGGCCATGGAACCAGAAGTCTTGGTCTTAGATGAACCTACTGCTGGCTTGGATCCCGTTGGTCGCGAAGAAATGATGACCTTATTTGTGAAAATTCAACAGGAACGCGATTTGACGGTGATTTTGGTCACTCACCAAATGGATGATGTGGTCCGTTATGCGCAACAAGTGGTGGTTATGGAACAGGGGCGGGTGTTAAAGACAGGGCAGCCCCAGGAAATATTTGCTGATATTCCGTGGCTACATCAGCACAACCTCGAACTACCAAGTACTGGCCGCTTAGTCCAACAGTTGCAACAACAAGGCTTCCAGTTTGACCAGGTGCCGTTGACGGTGCCTGACTTGCTGGCTCAACTAGCGCCGCAGTTAAAGCAGGTGGCGACTCATGAATAAATTGATTTTTGGCCGCTATTATCCTGGTGATTCCTTTGTACATCGTTTAGATCCACGTTTAAAATTAATTTTAAATATTCTATTTATTGTCTTGATTTTCTTCGCCCAACATTGGCCTAGTTACGTGATTCTCGGTGCTGTGGTCGTGGTCAGCGTTTGGGCATCAGGTATTTCGTTAGGCTTCTTTCTTCGTGGATTGCGGCCGATGCTGTGGCTGATTCTGTTTACAGTTGGTTTACAGCTGTTCTTCACTAGTGGCCAGCATGTTTATTGGCAGTGGGGCTGGCTCAGTATTAGCCGCGAAGGGTTGATCAATGCCGGTTATATTGCCGCCCGTTTCCTATTGATTATTTTCATGTCGACGCTGTTGACCTTGACCACCCAGCCTTTGGAAATTGCTGATGGCTTGGAGTATTTGATCAGTCCCTTGCGCGTGATTAAGTTTCCTGTTAATGAAGTGGCCTTGATGTTATCAATTGCTTTGCGCTTTGTGCCGAAATTAATGGACGAAACCACTAAAATTATGAACGCCCAGCGTGCACGTGGGGTGGATTTCAATAATGGTAGTTTGTTGAAGCGGGCCAAGGCCTTGTTGCCATTATTGATTCCTTTAATGATGAGCAGCATTGACATTGCTTCGGATTTAACCACGGCGATGATTTCTCGTGGTTATCGCGATGGTGAAGGGCGGACCCGTTATCGGATTTTGAAATGGCAGTCCCGAGATAGTTGGGTGCTGGCTGCTTTCGCGGTGATCAGCACGGGGATGTTAGTCTTAGAAAGAATGATGTAGGAGGTGGCTGTGTGCCACGTTATCGAATTACCGTTGCATATGATGGCACTAACTTTGCCGGCTTCCAGGTGCAGACCAAGCAGCGCACCGTTCAAGGAACATTAGAACAAGCGTTAACGAAAATGACAAAAGGCGAGCCGATTCGCGTTCATGGTTCTGGCCGCACTGACGCTGGCGTGCATGCTTATGGTCAGGTGATTCATTTCGACTATCCTAAGGAAATGCCAGCACGAAACATGTTACTAGCTTTGAACAGTTTATTGCCTTTGGATATGGAAGTCACTGATAGTCAGCTAGCTGATCCGGATTTTCATGCCCAGTTTGATACGATCGGTAAATGTTACCAATATCGAGTCAGTCAGGGACGTTTCACTGATCCCTTCAAGCGTTTGTACACTGGTCATTATCCGTATTCGTTGGAAATTGGCCGCATCGAAACCGCCTTGCAAGATTTGTTAGGTGAACATGACTTTACTAGTTTTGCGGCTAGTGGTGGTGTGATTAAAAATAAAGTGCGGACGATTTATCGGGCTACAGTTAGCGAAGACCCAGTCCAGCACGAATTAGTTTTCACTTTCATTGGCAATGGTTTCCTCTATAATATGGTGCGCATCTTAGTCGCCACTTTATTGGAGATTGGCAATGGCCGCCGTGACGAACATGACTTGCTGCGTTTGTTTACAGTGAAGGATCGCCAACAAGCGCGAGGAACGGCGCCAGCTAGTGGTTTATATTTACAAAAAGTTTATTATCCTGGGGATGAGGCCGAGTTGACCGCACTAAGCCAGATTCCGATTACGAAACCGTTGCAACCGAAGCATCCCCACGGTTTACGGCGTCAATCATAAAGCTTAACTGAATTAAAGCCTTTTCTTGTTAAAAAAATCCCAGTAAGCTCAAATTTTCATTGACTTCAAGGCCTATTTTCGGTAAACTAGTTGTTGGTATTTGTTTGCCCCACGATAGGCCCCGGAAACTTATTGAGTGTCAGACAAAACATTATGTATGGAGGAATTTATCGTGCGTACAACACCTTTGGCAAAACCAAGCGAAATTGAACGTAAATGGTATCTCATTGATGCCACAGATATTTCATTAGGTCGGGTTTCAACAGTCGTTGCATCAATCTTGCGCGGCAAGAACAAACCAACATTTACACCTAACGTTGATACTGGCGATAACGTAATCGTTATCAATGCATCAAAACTTAAATTAACTGGTAAGAAAGCAACTGATAAATTATATCAGCACCACAGTGATCATCCCGGTGGTTTGAAGACACGGACAGCTGGCGACTTGTTAGCTAACAATCCTACTCGACTTGTGGAATTGTCAGTTAAAGGCATGTTACCTAAGAATACGTTGGGTCACCAACAATTCATGAAGTTACATGTTTACGCTGGTGCAGAGCATGCTAACCAAGCTCAAAAACCAGAAGTCTTAGATCTTACAAACTTGAAGTAGGGAGGAAATTATAAATGGCACAACAAGCTATGTATAACGGCACTGGCCGTCGTAAAGATTCAGTTGCGCGTGTTTTCCTCGTTCCTGGAACAGGTAAAATCACGATCAACAAAAAGTCAGCAGAAGATTATCTTCCATTTGCTAACCTTATCAAAGATTTGAAACAACCCCTAGTTTTGACTGAAACAGAAGGCTCATATGACATTAATGTTAATGTTCATGGTGGTGGCTTCTCAGGTCAAACAGGTGCTGTTCGTCACGGTATCGCTCGTGCTTTATTACAAGTCGATCCTGATTTCCGTGGTGTTCTTAAAGCCGCTGGCATGTTAACTCGTGACCCTCGTATGAAGGAACGTAAGAAGCCAGGTCTTAAGAAAGCTCGTAAAGCTTCACAATTCTCAAAACGTTAATATATCCAGCATATCAATGTTTAAGACACTTACTAGAATTTCTAGTGAGTGTTTTTTTATGAAAAAATAAAGTTGCTAAATAGGAACATTGCTTATTGCTATATCAGTGAACCGAGATTATAATTCAAGCGAGTTTACCTTAAATATTTTTATGACGAAGTAAACTAGTTTTTAATGGCATTGCGTTTTGTCAGATCCGTTGATCAGACAAGGGGGAGCTAAAATGAGTGGTACTAGTTTTTTGGCACTTGCACTTTTGGCGATTGCGATAATGCAAATCTTAAATGTACCAAGCCTGGTCAAAGAAAGATTAGGCGAAAACTATAAATATTTGGTTGGTGCTTATTTTGGATTCATTATTTTTATTCTTTACTGGGGTATACGGGGTGACAAAACGCTATTAATAATAGTGACAGTAATTTTAGTTATCATTGCGATTATGTTACTAGTTAAAATTCGACGGTCATTCAAGAAATAAGTAAACGAGTTATTTTAAGTCAGCAATTTTTATGTGAGGTAGTTTGCATTACTGTGCTCAGTGATTGTGTCTGTTTAGAGACTGAGCGGTATTATTTATTGTCGGACTATTTTTTATGAAAATTTGTAGTTTTTTTGAGTTGACTTAATTTTCTGGCCTTTTCAATTTGCCAATCTGGTTCGATAATCGGTACAATAGTAAGTAACGTTAATTTTAATTGGAAGTGGAAAGATGACTGAATCAAGTTATTGGCAGCAGATTGCTGATCAGGCTAAGCGAGAGCAGCGGCCGTTTTTTAGTTTGGCGCCAATGGAGGCCGTGACTGGTTCCGTTTTTAGACGGGTCGTGATGCGAGCCGCAGCGCCAGATAATTTTTATACAGAATTCACTAATGCGTTGAGTATGACTCATCCGTTGGCCAAAGAAACTACTAAAGGTCGACTTTATATTGATCCTGCTGAGTCACCGAAGCCGATTGTCCAATTATGGGGCAATGATGAGACAGACTTTGCCAAGGCGGCGGTTGAGGTGGCGCGGCAAGGTTATCAAGCCATTGATCTTAATATGGGCTGTCCTGATCCGGCGGTGCTGAAAAATCATAGTGGTAGTGATTTGATTCGTCATTTTGACACTGCCAAAGCAGTGATTGCTGGCGCGCGCCAAGGCGGTTTGCCCGTTAGTGTCAAGACGCGCTTAGGTTTTAGCGACATCAATGAAATGGACAATTGGATCCCGTTTCTGTTGCAGCAACAGGTGCCTGTCTTGACAGTTCATTTGCGCACCACCGCAGAAATGAGTAAAGTGCCAGCGCACTATGAGTTGATCGATCAGTTGGTGCAAATGCGCGATGCTTATGCGCCAGCCACATTGCTACAAATTAATGGTGATATTGCTGATTATCAAGCCGGCATGAAATTGGCTCAGGAACATCCTGGTGTTGATGGCATCATGATTGGCCGAGGAATTTTCATGAATCCGTATGCTTTTGAAAAAGTACCGCGCGAACATTCTGCCCATGAATTGCTCAATCTATTGCGGTATCAATTAGATTTGTACGATGAATTTGTGGCTAAGGGCTTTTCAGGCCACTTTGCACCGTTACAACGCTTTTTCAAGATTTACGTGCGGGGGATGAAAGGTGCCGCCGCAATCAGAAATGATCTGATGCAAACCAAGACCACTGATGAAGCTCGTAAGATTGTTGATGAAATCGATCCTGGTGAGGCATAGAAGCTTGAAACAATCACTAATAATGGTGATTGTTTTTTTGTAGGCGGAATTTCAAGGGCTATTTTAAAAATTAATTGTGGATTTAAAATCATGATTTGATAATTGCTTCCAATAGTGTACTATTGAACTATGCGGCTTGATAAGTCTTAATTAATGAGGATTAAAATTGGGTGTAATAATTGATGGACAAAGGCTTTCGGCAACATTATTGATGAATGCGACTGTTTTATTACCGATATTTCTGATTTTTTTGATTATTCAAACAATCAAGCAAATCAAAGCAAGACATATTTTCAAATTGATATTGCTGATCTTATTGAGCGTTTATTTATATTTATTGATTAGCGTGACGCTTTTTCCGGTGCATATTTTTCCTCGCGGCGACGCGGTTTATCAGAATGGCTTTGGTCAGCAAGCCTGGGTGACTAATTTTGACGTTACGCAGCTTTTGACCTATTTGCCAAAACAAATCCTTGGTAATCTGATCATGTTAGCGCCGTTAACTTTTCTCAGTGCGGCTATAAATCCAAAATTTGCCAACTTGCTGCGGAGTCTGGGGCTGGGTTTTGCCGTTAGCCTGACAATTGAGTTGTTGCAACTGGTCATGAGTTATTTCTATTTAGGTAACCGCATTTGCGATATTAATGATTTGCTGTTAAATACTTTGGGCGCAATGCTAGGCTATTGCGCTTTTGCGGTTTGTCAAAAAATTTTGATTAAAGCAAAGGTGATTGAACAGTAATGGTCGATTAAATAAGCCACTAAAACCAAGTTGGAGATTGGCTTTAGTGACTTATTTTTCTATATTAATCTTCGGAAACACTCATTAATTGATTGAGATATTGTGGTGCTTGTACCTCGTCAAGCAGCGCTGCGGCAAAGTCGGCATAGGAGACGATTGATTTGCCAGCGGCGTTTTTTTGTATGACTTCGGCGCCGGTATGGTAGTGGCCAGTTGCTGGCCGGTCGAAACTGTAAGTCACTGCGGGTGCCACGACAGTCCAGTTAAAGCCAATTGCCTGATCACGTAAGGTGGTGTAGGCCGTTTCCAAAACTAAGGAACCCGCCCGTAATCCTGACAATCGCATCATCGGCGTGTCGTAAAACTTCTTTGTTTTTTGGTCATTAGTAAATAAATAACTAGCCGCACCAACAGTCAGTAAGCGTTTATGCATGTTTTTCAGAATCTCGACATAATGCTGCATGACTTGGACGTGCTCTTGCCGATTATGACCATCAGAATTGCCAAAAGCACTGATAATCACGGCAAAAGGGGCCAAATCAGTCGCAGTAATTTGTAGCACTTCCCGCTGAATAACCGGTACCTTAGCCGTTAACTTGGCAGGACTACGGACAATGGCCGTGACATCCAAGCCGCGAGCGATTGCTTCCGCGAGAATTTTCTGACCAGATTTCCCGGTAGCACCAATAATTGCAATTTTCATGATTAAAGACTTCCTTATTTGAATAGATTTTTAACTTCTCAAATATGCAGTGTACAAAGATATTTAAAACGTATTGTTTGTTCTTGTTGACAATAGACTCAATTTGACTAATCCCGCCGTCATTGCCTTAACTGCGAACTAATATGAAATGCACCAAGTCAACTCCAGACGGAATGGAGGGATCTTGTCGTCAGCCGCCAAATTATTCTTAGCGATTTATCGCTTAGAATAAGGCTTGTATTTGAGCTTATTGCTAACGCAATAAGCTCAAATCAATGCCGGCCGCGTTCCACAACCAGCAAGCCCGCAATGGAGTCAGGCGCTATTCTGTTTATTCGGCGGATCAGGTTGTACGGTATTAGAAATGGGTGCCTTATTTAGTGACAATCCCTAAATCAATCATTGATTGGGCAGTAGCAATAATGGCCGTTTTAGCTGAGCGCGGTTGCCAACCTAGCATTTTAACGGCCTGCTTATTGCTGGTATCCGCGAAATTACCAGTCAATGTGGCTAACATCTTTAATGAGGGATTGAATTTAGCGGCAATCTTTAAGACAAAGTTGGGAATGGTTTTACGCGGTAAATTCTTCGCATAGTTGGGAAAGGCGGTCCGTAAAATATTAGCGACGTCTAGCATCGACAAAGTTTCACCAGTGGTGGCCAAGAAACGTTCACCAGCAGCTTGCGGTGTGGTCATGGCGAGTAGGTGGAGGCTGGCCACATCGCGAACATCAATATAACCTGACTTGATTTTAGGGACAGCCGGCACTTTGCCACTTAATAATTCTTGAATTTGGCGGTTAGAGTGAGAATAGTCGCTGGCTAGAACTGGGCCCATTACGCCAACCGGATTGATGGCAGCCATTTCCATGCCTTGACCTTCAGTTTCGATAAAGTGCCAAGCCGCCTGTTCAGCCATGGTTTTTGATCGTTGGTAGGGATCCAAATTAGCGGCGTCCAAATTGGTCCAATCTTTTTCGGTGAAGGGTGCTGTTCGAGAATTGTCGTGGCCCATACCGACAGCACCATAGGCTGAAGTTAAGACCACGCGTTTCACTTGAGCATCTCGAGCAAATTTTAACACACGGAGGACGCCATTAACAGCCGTGGCAGTCATTGCGTCGGCATCGGCAAATTCGCCAGTGGGGGTTGATGAAGCCACACTCATGACATAAGTCGCGCCGTTCATGACCTGATCCCAGTGCGCATCAGCGTTGAGATCGGCTGGTACGAATTCTAAGTTGGTAAAGTCGGTAATGCCGCTGTTAGTCAGCATGGTTTTGACCAGGTCAGTTTTCGCAAGGGAGCGAACCGTGGTGCGGACCCGATAATTTTGTTGTAAAAGTTGGCTAATAATATGGCTGGCGATAAAACCTGTGCCACCAGTAACGACGACTAATTTTTGATTGTTATTCATAATTTTATTCTCCTGACAGATGTTATACTTGTAACGCAAGTGAGAATATCGTACAATGCTGGAACAAGGGATGCAAGCGAAAACAGCGCATCTGTGACAGAATGGAGAAATTGTTATGGCAGCAACCAAACACGCGCAACAAATTAAGCAGGATTCTCAGGAGTATTTGACCACCGCCTTATTGCAGTTATTACAAACAACTGATTTGCCTGATATTAAAATCTCCCAGTTAGTGAGCCGAGCTGGGGTGAGTCGGATGGCCTTTTATCGGAACTTTGAAACCCTGAACGATGTGTTAGTGGCTTATTTTGAGCCGGAGATTCGTCAGATTTTCGATGAGGTATTGAATCATGTTGCCCCAGTGGAGAAGTTGCAGCGTTTAAGCGAATATCTCGAAGAATTTGGCCCGGCGTTGAAATTGTCGATTCAACGGCATTACGAACCAATTATTCGGCAAATTTTCTTCGCTAACATGCAGCGTTTCTATGAAAGCGATTCGTCATTGCAACAGGTGCCAGCGGCCAAACGGGGTTATTGGATCGGCTTCATGAGCGCCGGAATTTATGAAATCTGGCGGGAATGGCTGCTTGATGACCAGCAAGACACGTTGCATGATTTGCATGAATTAATTGCGGCGTTACAAACGGCAACTTTTAAGGCAGTAATCATTTAGGCAATCACTATAAAAAAACGGATTGAATTACCGCTCACAAGGCACTATACTGATTGTGAACTGCTGAATTATTTCGCGAAATAAATTTCGGTCAACAGCATTATTTTCAGAAAAATTTGCGGCATTGGCTTTAGATAATGATTAGTGATCACCTCGAGATAATTCGCAGAATGTCAGAAAAATGATCAAGGGAGTGTCTGGTTTATGAAGAAGATTGCTTTTGTGCTCTACAATAGTCAGGCGGCCAGTTATACGTATTTTAACGGGGTCATGTCTTCTAAAAAATTGGAACAACGATTACACGAAGTTTTCGACAGTGACTATCAGATTTATTTCAAGTGGGATGTGGCCCAGGATTTGGACGCTTTAGTGGTTCCTGATCCTAGCACACCGTTTGTCGATCAGCGCCAACTACCGCAAATTAAGGTGCCAGCCAAATTATTTTATGAAGACGGCGTGGTGGCGATTAAGAAAGTCGTAGACGATTATTTCAAGTGATGACAATTTGATAATTTTTAAAATTTTTAGAGTTCAACAATAATTTGAACTAAGTACCGATTATGGTCGTATTGAAGGTATGATTAGCGCTAGTAGTCCGTTCATAATACGGCTTTAACAGTGGAGGTTAGGCAATGACAGCAGATTTATTAAACAGTCAGCGACAAATGCTGGCCCTGATTCAAAGTGGCCTGCACTATACTAAGGAGCCCTTTGAATTGGACCGTTATCAGAAACTGGAGAAAATTTTACTGGCACAAATGGCTGCGTCGACAAATACCCAGGTCGCCGATTTAACCGCTGCTTTAACCCAGGATCAAGGTTACATTACCCCTAAAGTTGATGTTCGGGCTTTGATTGTTAAAAACCAGCAGATTTTAATGGTTCAGGATAAGCCGACGCAAAAGTGGTCGTTGCCTGGTGGTTTTGCTGATGTTGGCTACACGCCGACGGAGAATATTATTCGTGAGGTCAGCGAGGAGACAGGCTTACAAGTCTCTGTCCAGGGCTTACTTGATGTGTTCGATACTGGGAAAAGAACCGACATTCCCCAGCCATTTCAATATTACAAGTTTGTCTTTGCTTGCCAGCCGGTTGCCGGTCATTTTACGGATAACATTGAGACTGAACAGATTGCCTATTTTGCGTTAGACAAGTTGCCTGACCTATCACTGAACCGCACGACAAAAGAGCAGCTGGTCACATTAATGGCCCGCAAAACCGCAATTGAGGTTGATTAAAGTCGATGAAAAAAACTCAGCTCAAAATAATTGGCCTAGTCGCAGTTATTTTATTAGCCGCTATATTGGTTGGTAAAACCACGCAATTAAGCTTGGTTCAGCAACCAAGTCCAGCCACAACTACTAAGAAAGCAGCTTCAGTCAAAAAATCAGCTCCGGCCAAGAAACGCCAGCCGGATCAAAAACATTTTTATAAGAAAATTTATCCGATTCCTGGAGTACTTGAATTCATTAATTATCCAGCGGACTTCGCCGGGCTGGTTGCGACTGGTGATCTGGCGATTGTGGGGCAAGTCACCGCGCTAAAAAGTTATGTTTATCAGGGGAGCACAGTAGCGGCGTATACTTTAGCAACAATTAAAGTTCAGCGGATTTTGGCAAACTCGGGAAAAAAGTCTCCGAAATCAATCAAGGTGTTGTTTGCTGGCGGTAATATTCGTAAAGACTTGTTATTAGGCCATTTGCTGACAAAAGATTTCATTTCCGCCGACGAAAAGGCGGCCATGAATTCATCGGCGTTAGTGACGGCAAAATATTCGTATTGTCCCTTGCCACAAATCAATCAAAAGCTGGCAGTCATTGTCAGTCACGAACCGGCTGGGACCAATGGTGTTGAACAGTCATTTTACATGCCCGTATTTTCAGGTAAGGGTGTCTTTTTGAAACAAAAAGATGGTCGTTATGCCCGCGAACGAATTGATAAAAGTATGCCACTGAATCACGACGATGGATTGATGAATCAAGGCATGACTGAATTGATTAAGGGTACGCAACAAATTTAAGTAAGACTAGCGTGATAATGTTGAAAAATACTGCACTAGTCTTTTTTTGTACTCTTTAAAGTTAAACTAATAATTGAAATGCTGCTTTTAAGCTAATTACACAATAAATAATAGATTAACAACTTGTTATTCGATTATTATACTATTTAGAAAATGTTATAATTGTGATAATTATATTAAGCGAGGTTTAAGTTAGGATGAAACCAATTAAAGTCATGACCGTGTTTGGTACTAGACCAGAGGCAATCAAAATGGCACCGCTGGTTCGTGAGTTACAGCGGCGTTCAGAATTTCAAGAAGTAACAGTGGTCACAGCCCAACATCGCCAAATGCTGGACCAGGTTTTAGCTATCTTTAAGATTCAACCAGATTATGATTTAGACATTATGCAACAGCAGCAAACCTTAGGCCAAATCACGAGTCGCGTTTTACTAGGGCTGGAAGAAATTATTATTAAAGAAAAACCGGATTTGGTACTTGTCCACGGTGATACCACGACCTCATTTGCAGCAAGTCTAGCGACGTTTTACCATGAAACTAAGTTGGGACACGTTGAGGCGGGCTTGCGAACTTGGCAGAAATATTCACCTTATCCTGAAGAAATGAATCGGCAAATGACTGATGTTTTAACTGATTTATATTTCGCTCCTACCGATGAAAGCCGCGCCAATCTTCTTGCTGAGCACCATCCAGCAGCAAATATTTTCGTCACTGGCAATACGGCCATTGATGCATTACGGCAAACAGTGCGGCCTGACTATCATCATCAAGTGCTTGATAGAATAGATCCACACCACAAAATCATCCTAGTGACCATGCATCGTCGTGAGAATCAGGGGGCGCCAATGAAGCGAGTCTTTCAAGTGATGCGCCAAGTGGTCGATCAAGTTAGTGATGTAGAAATCATATTTCCGGTTCACTTAAATCCCGCTGTGCAAACATTAGCTAAGGATGTTTTGGGCAATGATCCCAGAATTCATTTGATCAAGCCATTAGATGTGATTGATTTTCATAATTTAGCTGCGCAAGCTTATTTTATTATGACAGATTCAGGTGGGGTTCAAGAGGAAGCACCATCGTTAGGCAAACCAGTTTTGGTTTTACGGGACACCACTGAACGGCCGGAAGGTGTTGCCGCGGGAACGTTGAAATTGGTGGGGACTCAACCTGACAAAGTTCGGGCAGCCATGTTGCTGCTCTTAAATGATGCAGCTACTTATCAGCAAATGGCCCAAGCTAAGAATCCTTATGGTGATGGTCATGCGGCCGAAAAAATTTGCCAGGCTATTTTAACTAAAATCGGGCGACAGCAAGCTTAATGTTATTTGCAATATGCCAAAGAAATTTATCTAGGCCATAAATGGACTAGACCAACTCGACCGACTAATAAGTGCCAGTAGACCAATTTACTGATTGTTCAACAATGCGTTAAACTGTGCTAAAGTAATTAATAAATGATTGAGCAATAAGCACTTTTTAAACGATAAGTCAGTATTTTTGAGGAAAAGTAGGTGGGATGCGGTGCGCCATAAATTAATTTTAATTATTATTTTGACTTTAAGTTTAGTGGGCTGTTCGCAAACAACAACACCTGCCAAAACCAGCTCCCAGTTTGAAGTTCCTCAATCAGCGTTAACAATTAAAGTTCCTACTGCAGTCAGCAATCAGGAGCAGCTCGTCATGCGTCGAACATTAGCCAATTTTGTAACCACAAAATTGCGTGGTCGCGAGGGCTTTTATACAAATTATTTGGTTAGTGATCAAGTTGGCGAATTAGCAACGGGGCATGAATTACTTAGTGAATCGTCAGGTTTGTACTTACGTCACTTGGCTTTGACAGGTTCGAAAAGTGACTATCAAGAATTTTATCGGGAAACCAAACAGCTTTTTGGCCAACAAAATCAATTTAGCTATCGGGTCAACAAGGGCAAACAGTCGGCGGTCAATGCGACAGTTGATGATTTACGAATTTTGCGAAGTCTTTACGAATATCAGGCCCGTCATCACAATCAATCTTATCAAGCCGAGATTAAGCGGCTGATTAAGGGGCTCAAACAAGGTGGGGTTCATCAAGGACAGCTTGTTGATTATTACGATCCTCAGTTGCAGAAACGTGCCACTAAGGGGACACTTTGTTATTTCGACTTAAAGACGTTAGCGCAATTTGAAAGTCAAACGACACTTCAGCAACAATTAGCGCTTGTTGAACAGGGCTACTTGAATCATAAACTACCATTTTATCAGACCCGTTATAATTATCAGACTAAAAAATACGAGGGTGGTCAGACCATTAATACCACAGAATCATTATTAACGATTTTGCATTTGAGTGAGATCGGCCGCGCCAAAACGAAGAGTTTAGATTTTCTGACGAGTCAGGTGCAACAACAAAGTTTAGCTAATTATTATCGGGCAGATGGTCAGGTGAAAGACACCAATCAAGCGGTAGCCAATTATGGCTTAGCCTATTTGATTGGGGTTAATAGTCACCGGCAGGATTTGAAGAAAGCTGCATTTAAAGTCCTGCAACAGCAACAGATCACGACAGAGAATTCGGTGTTAAAGGGTGGCTATGGTGATCCTAAAACTTTAGCGACTTATTCGTATAACAACTTAGTCGTCTTATTGGCCTTAGATTTTCAAAAATAACGGGAAGGACTGGGATAGCATGGCAAAGATAATGGTGCAAATGCGTCAAATATGGCGTCGCCTCACTCGGTATATCTCGCCAGCCTTACTGGCAACGATCGCCATTGCGATTATTGCTGGTATTTTGCTGTTTGTGCCTCCTTATAACGGTTATGCCAATAATGGTGATTTTGAACGTTCGATGTATATTAGTGGCCTTTATGTTTTGCCTGATCGTCCTTACAATCATTTTAACTATTTTGTGCGCCAATTTGGGATCATGCAATACTTTAACGAAAGCGCGGCGACCCTGTTCTCATCCCAACCAATGATTATTAAGACAGCGATTATGTTGAACAAATTCTTTTATAGCACGACAATTTTTGATATTCGTTTTTTAGGTGTACTGTATTATGTTTTTTATTTAGGTGCGATTTACTTATTGACTGAAGCACTGACTTTTCGAATGAATCGTCGACGGGCTTACCTGTTAGCCGCAATTATGGTCTTCATTTTTGGAGATAGTTCGTTGACACTTTATTTCAACTCTTTCTTTGCGGAACCAGCGATGTTGATTTCCTTTATTTATCTATTCGCCTGTACCTTATTGATTACGCGGCGGCGCTACCGGCATGTGTGGCCACTATACTTATTGTTTGCAGTTAGTACGGTTATTTTTATTACCGTTAAGCAGCAAAACGCACCGCTGGCAGTTATTGTGGCCTTTATCTTTATGAGCTTTATTTTTGCTTTCCAATCACGGGGGGCAAAGTTACTAGTGACCTTGGGCACTTTAGCCATTATTGGTACTGGCGTCATCACTTATGCCAAAATCACGAAGGACTTTAATGATATTAATCAGTATCAAAGTATGACCCGCGGCGTGTTACTTAATGCTAAAGATCCAGGCAAGTCGTTACAGGCGGGGGGAATTAATCGGCAATACGCTTTATTGCGTGGCTTACCCTATTTTGAAACATATATGCCACAGGACTTGCATGGCCAGGAAATTAAGCAGAACTTGTTAGCTAAGTACAATTTTGTTTGGATTTTACGGTATTATTTAGGTCATTTAGATCAATTTGGGGAATTATTGGATTTAGCTGCTCGTGATACCCAAATCGTACAAGTGAGTGCCGTTGGTGATTATGAGCAATCTGCCGGTAAGGCGCCTATTGCGCAAACCCATTACTTCACTGGTTACAGTCTCATCAAAAAGGCCTTCTATCCGAAAGTATTTAGTTTCTACTTGCTACTACTTGTGGTGTTGACCGGTGTTTATAGCTATGCTGCTTACCAAGATTTTAAACATCAGCGTTCGGAAAATATTGTTCGGCTGGCGTTGGTGATTGGTTGTAGCGCGATGATTATTGCTGTTTGCTTAATTTCGATTATTGGTGATGGGGATGCTGATTTAGCCAAGCACTTATTCATGGCACCGTTAGCAGTCGACTTATTGACGGTATTATTAATTTCAGACATTCTGAGTCATCGGCTATTTCAATTTGTGCCAATGGCCGAAACTGTGTCCACCAGTGATTCGACTGAACAAGCAGTAATGACTGAGGTTCAAGCGCCATTATCAGCACCTAGTCAGGAACCAAAAGCAATCATAAAGTCATCAATCAGTACGAAAACAGAATCGACTTTGCCACCAAAATTGGTACCGATTAAATCCGAAAAAACAAGCACGCGGACTGTTTCATTACATTTGCCGGTGGGGCCTGAGTCCAATACTAGCCTTGGCGAGAGTCAGCATTTTCCAGCTAGCCATAAACAGCGCCCACTCCTTTACGCTCATCAGCATTTAAAAAAAGAGTCGGTTAGAGGTGGTCATCATGATTAGACGTTGTTTCAAGTGGCTCATGGCGCTGTTATTACTGCTGATTACATTCAATCAATTAGTTCCGCAGCAAGTTGGTGCCAAAACTAACGAGCAGACAGTCTTATTTGTCTATGACAGTGTGAACGCTAAAGATCATGGTGATCAAAAAATTCAGGCGCTGCAACGAACACTAACTACGCAAAATCAGCCAACGAAGACCGTCGCGATGGCAGATTATAAACGTGGCGAATTAAATCAGTATCAAGCCGTGATTACGTTAGTTAATTGGTCACAGAAGACCAGTGTGACTGGTAAATATCAAAAGTATTGGCAAGATTTAGCAGGATTTTCGGGTAAGAAGTTGCATATTGGTCCCAACTTACAAAATTTTGAGCGTCAAAGCTTTACTGGTGTTTGGCAGCAAGTGACCCATCAACAATATCAGTTACTTGATGACCATAGTCAGGCTAAACAATTATTACCGTTTACGAATGAATGTACTTTGTTACAACCGACTGCTAATCAATTTACGGCTGGTGAATTGATCAATCAGGCTCATCAAGAACAAACTTATCCTTATGGTGTTGTTCAGGGAGAGCAGGCCTATTTGCCTTTTTATCAGGCGACTGGATTAATGGCAATTGTTGCCACCAGACTGATCTCACAATGGTTAACCGCAACGAGTCAAGACATACCGCCCTTATTGACAATTACTAATGTGACGCCAATGTCTTCCTTTAAGGAGTTGCGTGAATTAATTGATTTCTTACATCGGCAAGATATTCCCTTTGCCGTTAGTGCCACCTCGGTTCAGACCAACACTGAACTGCCAGAATTTAGACGTTATACCAAGATTTTACGCTTGATTGAGAACTCCGGCGGGGTGATTTATCTGCAAGTGCCTTATGTCTATACCTCGCAACCTGACCAATTGCCAGTGTTGCGCAGTGTGATGGCGGCGCAATTAAAGGCGCTTGTTAAAGAAGCAGTCTACCCAGTTGGCATTAGTGCCCCGAGTTTTTGGAATCAGGATCACGTTTATCAACAGGCAGGTTTGAGTCACAGTAAGCAAGTATTATTGTTGTCAAATCCCGAGACGATTAGCTATCAGGATTATTCAGCCACCAATCAGATTTTCGGGCAAACATTAAGTTCGATTCCCGCCAAGTCATTGGCAAATATCAAACGTGATGGTGAATTAGATATTGCTAAACTTAGATTCTCGATTCCAATGGCAATTACGATTGCGACACCGACAGATCAATTGACTTTAAAGCAGGCTAAAAAGCAAATCCAACATTTGACCATGCCCTTAGCAAATCCAGCGCTATTGAATCAAACGGGTCGAGTGAATTTTGGTAAACATCAAATTACGTATCACCAAGATAAATATTATTTAGATGGCAAATATCAAAATCTGACCAAACAAGATGTTAGTTTGACTGAACCAGTCCGTCAGGAAACGACTGCTGGGACATTAAACAATTTCTTTAAATTCCAAGATCGGGCTTTAATGATTTTCCTGTTGCTTGTACTTGTGATTTTACTGAGTTTGATGATTGTTGGCCGGCGGATCTATCGCGATAAGTTTCGGCATAAAAAATAAGTTTATTTGCGTTATTCGCTAGAAAAATAAAGGATGGTGAGATTCATTGACACCACTTGATTATTTAATGTTATTTGCGATCATTGCCATTTGGTTAATTTTATTAGTTAACTTGATTTTGATGATTGCTGGGTATTGGTACTATCTTGATGAAAATAAAAGAGTACCACCCACTTTACCGAAGGAGGTGCCCTTTGTAACAATTATGGTGCCTGCACACGATGAAGGTATTGTGATTGTGAAGACGGTTCAGGCTTTGCTTAACTTTGATTATCCCCATGATCGGTATGAAATTATTGTGATCAATGATAATTCCACGGATAATTCCGGCGAATTATTAGCACAATTACAACAGCAGCATCCTGGTCGACAATTACATGTGATCAATACTGACAAAACAAACGGTGGTAAGGGGAAGTCTAATGCCTTAAATATTGGTTTTAAGCAGGCTCAAGGCTCAGTCATTGCCATTTACGATGCCGATAATACGCCGGAAAAACAAGCTTTACGCATTTTAGTGGCGGAATTAATGGCTGATGATCATTTAGGTGCTGTCATTGGGAAATTTAGAACTCGCAATAAGAACGCCACCTGGTTAACCCGATTTATTAATATCGAAACGTTATCGTTTCAGTGGATGGCGCAAGCTGGTCGGTCGAAACTGTTTAAACTTTGTACGATTCCCGGAACAAATTACGTGATTCGTCGCTCGCTCATTGAAGAAATGGGTGGTTGGGATGTTAAGGCGCTGGCGGAGGACACTGAAATCAGTTTTAGAGTTTATATGATGGGATTGCGAATCCGCTTTCAGCCTTTAGCGGTTACTTGGGAGCAGGAACCTCAAACATTAGGCGTTTGGTTCCATCAACGCACGCGCTGGGTCAAGGGCAACATTTATGTCATTATTAAAAACGCCAAGTTATTATTCAATCCTAAGGCTCGGCGGATTCATTTTGATTTGTTGTACTTTTTATCGATCTACTTCTTATTGATGACTTCGCTAGTTTTATCAGACACCGTTTTTATTTTATCGGTGGCGGGCTACGCACACACAACGCTGCAAGGGTTCAGTAATACCCTTTGGTTACTGGCAATCGTTTTATTTGTGGTCAGTACATTTATTTCCATCACCACCGAAAAAGGCGAAATGACCGTTCAAAATTTGTTGATCATTGTTCTGATGTACATTACCTATAGTCAAATGTGGTTAGCAGTTGCTTTTTGGGGAATGTTGCAATATGTTCGCGAACAAATCTTTCATAAACAAGCTAAATGGTATAAGACACAACGTTTTCAATAATTAATAGGGTGTGACAATATGTGGGTAAAGAAATCACGAAGTTGGCTGGTAGTCATCATTGGTCTGTTGTTTGGCGGACTGGCACTTAGCCAGCTAGCCAATCAGCCAGTAATGGCAGCAGATTTAACTTATACACAACCATTCCAAAATCAAACCACGTCATTAAGTGGGACCAGTGTCAGTGCGAATACTTATTTCATTAAGGTTGACTATTGGGATGTTAAAAAGGCGACGTTTAATTTTAATTTCCAGCTTTCGCAATTGGCTGATGATCAATTATCAGACATTACCTTATCTTTAAATGGCGTCAAATTTTATTCTTTTCGCCCGGAAAAGAAAACTAGTTTGCAAGAAAAGCAAGTGGACATCCCTTTGCGTCTATTAAGTGGTAGTAATGAGTTACGAATCAATGGTCAGATTTTAAATCAAGCTGGCGCTAAGGATTATCGACTGGCGCAAACGCCGGCCAATTGGTTGACGATTGATGATGCTTCAAATGTGAATTTTGAGTACACCTTGCAAGAACCTGATAATTATATCGCCTCATTTTACGATCATTTTGTGGGTCCAGATACGATTGCTAATGCCCAGTCAGCCATTCTAACCCCTGATAAACCCACTAACAGCGAATTAACGGCTGCTGTTTATGGCCTGTCAGGCATTTCACGGGTAATTACCACCGAACAACAGCTAATTCCAGTGGGGCAATTATCTGATTCTAAATTAAATCAGCGGCCTTACCAAATCATTGTTGCAAAGTATCAACATTTACCGAGTAAATATCAGGCACAAATTAGCGCCGCTGACGTTGCTGACCAGGCCGTCATTAAATACATCAAATTGGCTGATCAACATTGCTTAATTGTGACGGCTAAAACTGATGCACTCTTGATTAAGGCCAGTAAGTTTTTAGCAAATCAGGAGTTAATGAAGCAAAGTCGGGAGCCGATTGAACATATTCAATCACAAACGCGAACTTTCACTTCGGTATTACAGTATGATGGTAGTTTTCAACTGACTCAATCAGGCCAGCGGGTAACTGGTGCCGGTCATCAAGAGGCGACTTTCATGGTGACCTTGCCAATTGATCGAACGAATGCTGATGGCAGCACGATTAACTTGGATTTGCAATATTCACACAATCTTGATTTTAAGCGTTCGTTAGTCACGGTGTATGTCAATAATTCTCCAGTTGGCAGTCAACGATTAAGTGCAAAGAAAGCTGATCAGAATCGCTTAAGTTTTAAACTGCCAACGGATAAGGCATTGGGTAATACTTTTGTCATTCGGGTGGCCTTTGATTTGGAGTTGCCAGGTGATAAGATTTCCGATAATACCAATGTGGCTTGGGCAAATGTTTTATCAGATTCGCAAGCTAAAATCCGTTCGCAGGTAAATTACGATTTACTATTCAGCAATTACCCAAGTTATTTCTTAAAGAATAGTGCTTATAACAATATCGCCATTGTTCGTCCGGAAAAAATGAGTAAAACTTATTTTAAAACACTAACTAATGTTTTTAATTTGTTAGGTTGCTATGCGCAAAATAATACGGGCACAATTCATTTTTACACGAAAATCCCGGACAAAACAGTTCAGCAGAATCAAAATATCATTGCTTTCGGAACGCCACATGATAATGCCTATCTGCGGCAACTTAATTCACAACTATTCTTCCAATATGATCAGCGTTATCAACGCTTTATTTCTAATGAGAAGCTGTCAATTGAACATAATTTCGGTAAACAAATGGGTACTGCCCAACTATTACGGTCTAAGGAAAATGACAAACTTGGGATTTTGGCATTAACGGGACCGACAGAATTAGGTGTTTATCTAGCGTCAACACAACTTAATTATCAACGTAACATTGAACAATATAGTGGTGATGCGATTGTCGTTGATCAAGACAACCAACACTATAGCTATCGCTTTAAAAAACAGGCCAATACTGCTGAAAAGACCAGTGTGACTAAGAAAATTCAAGAGAATTCACACTTACTCATTTATTTAGGCTTGGCATTGTTAGTTGTGCTAGTCATTGGGGTCACTTTATTCCTACTATTGCGGAAGCATGGTCTTGCTGGAGGTGGTAAACATGAATCGTAAGCGCAATGTTAGTTTGATGACTGATTTATCACTGTTGCTCCTGTTAACTTTATTTGTTGTGACGACATTGTATATGACCTTGACAGCGCATAACGTAGTGGTTAATGGCATGTACCTAGCAATTACGGCCTTATTGGTCATTGCGACCTATTTTGTTGGTTTGACGACGGGATTAATTTTGAATTTATTGTTTATCTTTGCCCAAGGCTCTTATATGTTGTATGTTGCCGTGGCGAAAAAAGGTGGCGTAGATTTTCAATTGACCTTTTGGTTGTTAATGCCGTTACTGTTGTCGGTCACAATTTATACGTTGACCTATCGCCAACAACAATTGCAAAAAGAAAATGCGCTTTTACAACAGGAAAAGCAGCAACTGAGTATTCTTGATGAGCGCACCCATCTACGAACATTAACTGCCTACTTGGAAGACGCAACGATTTACATGGACACTTCCAAACGCTATGATTTAAATTTATGTACGATTGTGGTGCGACTAAGATATTTTGATCAAGTCAAGCGATTATTGACTGATCAGCAAGCCCTAAATGTGATTGTGGAAACTTCAAAAATCATTAAGGGTTCTACTCGTGGCGAAGATATTGTTTATTTATTGGATCCGGAGAATTTAACTTGGGCGATTTTACTTTATACTGATAACCAGGGTGCCCAAATTGTTCGTGATCGAATTTTAAGCAAATTTGATGCTGAAATCAATCAAGCGGCCGATTTAGGCAGGATTGAAGTGGCGTTACGCGTAGGTATTGCTCAGTATGATAGTCAGACTATGGCTAAGGCCCAGAACTTAATGACGCAAGCTGAAAAAGAATTGGATTACGATGTCTAAACGAACAATTCAATAACATTTATTCACGCCAGATGAAGAACCACTACTATAAATTCCGCAGGATTGCAGAGTTCAAAGTAGTGGTTTTTTGGTGTTCCAGTGATCGCTTAAGTAAGATAATTTGCTAGTGAGTAACTATTAATTAAACGTTATTAATATCTGAAGATATATTGATGTAAAGTTAAATCACTGCTAAAATATAATAAGGTATAGTTAAAATATAATTAAGTAATTTTTTATCTTTAAGGGTTATTAATAAATTCACGATAATCGATTAAACTTTCATTTTTTTAAAATAGTTGATTTTAGCTTTAATTAATTCGGAGGATAGTAAAAATGCGGACGAAATTTAAAGTCTTGCTAACCATGCTAGTGTTGTTGCTTGGTGCAGTTGGGTTGAGTAGTCGCCAACAAGTTAGCGCGGCAACTAATAACAATATCGCCATTGACGGTGATCTATCAGATTGGGCCAGTGTACCTAAGACGAAGACCAGCACTGCTGCTGAAACGGCAATGGTCGTGTCTGACGATTATTTGTACATTTACGCTAGCGCTAATCCCACTGGAGAAGCGGCCAGTGATGCTAATGGCTGGGGAGCTAAGCCACAGTTTTATGTGAATCAATCTTTCAACTTAAAGGTTGGTAATCAGAACTATACGATTACCCCTAAAGCTAAGAATTCGACAAATTATCATGAACCGACAACGCCGGGTAGTAAGGTCAATGTTGATATTGATGTTTTCAGTAGTACAGCTAATTCGTCTAATAACAATGGTGATGCTGAAGGTGTTGTCACGGCTGTTGCTAGTACCAATCAGGCTGGGTACAATGACATCTTTGAAGGTAAAATTGCGTTGTCTGATCTGCAATTAGCTGATGGTAATTTAACTTTTCTTTTGACTGGTGGGCCAGTTAACTTTGGTAAGTATTCAGTCAGTGTCAATCATCAGTACACTTCAGCTAATAGCTCTGATTCTAGCAGCTCCAGCTCTGGTGGCAATTATACGGGTCATCCTAATATTGTGATTGATGGCGGCTTTGATGATTGGGCCGATGTTCCGAAGACTTTGATCCGTTTTGATGATTATAACGTGAAGCAAGGGGCGCTGTTGCAATATGATGGCAATCTTTATCTTTACATCAATATGTCTTCACATCGTGGCCAAGGATATAATGCGCTGCAACCGTCAAGTTATGAATTTACCATTGGTAGTACTAAATATGATATGCAAATAGAAGATGTGAACGGGACCACCTATCAACCGTTAACAGCTGTTAATCAGGTTAAACCTGTGACTGCTAGTATTTATCGACGGAATGATTGGCAGGGCAGTCGAACACCTGCAGGCGTCATTGGTTATGTGACTCGGACTAAAACAGCTGCTGGTGGGACAACTGATATCATGGAAATCAAACTACCTTTAAAAGCTTTCGGTGGTGCAGCCGACGATGGCCAGACGATTACTTTATATAACTCCGCCCTTGGCAAGCAAACGTTAACGGTCACCGGTGGTAGTACTGGGCCAGTTTTGTTAGCGGCTGGTGGTTTTGGGATTGCTTTATTTGGTATTTGGCAATTCAATCGTCGCAAGAAACGTGCTGAGGAATTAACGCTATGAATCCCTGGTTACTTTTAGGTATTTTGGTTTGGCTTTATATTTTATCTGTTTTGAGAAGAGTTCAGTTGCCGGCCTACTTCTTTATTGTGGGTAGCATCGGACTCTTTTTCATTCTGATCACCTTAAGTAGTCCTTATTGGGTGTGGTTCTTTACCCATGGGGTGATTAAGGCAATTCAGGGATTTGGTGCCATAACGGGGATGTGCCAAGTGATGCCGAAGTATGGCATTGTGCATATTCTCAGCCAAAATGCGACAACAATGTTAACGATTGACTATGAGTGTTCGGGAATTATTGAAACGACCGCGTTTATTGCTTTAATTGCTTTCTTCCCCAACTACTCTAGACGTGAACATGTGTTTTACGCATTGTTAGGAATGATTTGGATTTATTTGGATAATGTGTTGCGAATTAGCATTGTGGTGACGATTGTGCACTTCTTTGGCCCGCAAAGCTTCTTTTTGGCCCACACAATTATTGGCCGATTAGTCTTTTATGTGCTCGTCATTATGCTTTATTATAATGTCTTTACGTATTCACAATTGGCTCGTGGTATTTACGCGCGCTTTCATCGTCAGCCGAAAGGAGACCTGCAGTGATTCATTATTGGTTAGAATTAACCTTTTTTAAAATGGGTTTCTGGATTACTTGGACGATTATTCCAGTGCTAGTCGAAATTCTCCCGGCAATTGTTTCGGCCATTCGTGTTTATTATCGTGGTCGGCATCGGCCTAAGCTGTCGCTGCCAGCCAAATTACCCTTTGTGACAATTGTGGTACCCGTTTATAATTCTGAAGATACACTGTACGATTGTTTGAATTCAATTGCCCAATCGACTTATCCGGCCGATGCCTTGCAAGTAATTGTGGTCGATAATCAAAGTACCGACAATAGTTTTGCGGTGTTTAGTGAAGCACAGAATGTTTTCAGTGAGTTAAATATGTCGGTGATTCGCACCAAAAAAGGCAAGGCCAACGCTCTTAATATTGCCATGTACAACGCCATTGGCACTTATATTATTAATATTGATAGTGATGGTCGTCTCGAACCACACGCACTAATGAATATGGTGCTTCAGTTTGAGAATGACAGTCATATTGCTGCTTTAACGGGAACGGTCTTATCAAATCGCGATGAGATTCAGGCCACTAAAAAATGGCGCTTGCGTTTGCTCCAAAAAAATGAATATTTCGAATATGCCCAGGCTTTCTTGTCTGGACGCACCATTGAATCAACGCACAATCAGCTGTTTACCATGTCGGGGGCTTTTTCAGCTTTTCGCCGCGATGTGTTATTTAATACCTTTATGTATAATACCGAAACTGTTGGCGAAGATACCGACATGACTTTCCAAATTCGGCAACGGTTAGGGGATAAGGTGTCGTTGTGTGCCGAAGCGCTGTTCTTCATCGGGCCAATTAGTGGCTGGCAGGAACTTTATACGCAACGGCAGCGTTGGCAGCGTGGTGAGTTGGAAGCGACCCAGAACTATATTAGTGATGATCGCGCCGGTTTATCGAAGTTTTTTTCAAACTTTTTAGTTCGGCGCATGATGATCGATCATACCTTTATGTTTCCGAAAATGATTTGGTTTTTTGCCAGTATTGTTTTACTGTTCTTTCGTTATTCGCCGGTAGTCCTAATTGCCTCGTATATTTTGATTTATTTGTTATATGTTGTCGTTGAGATTTTCAACTACATTTGTGTTCGGTCACTATTACTGCCCTTCAAAGAAGAACGCCGATTTTACGGTCATTTGTGGTGGGTCATTTTTACCTTACCGGGGTACAACCTGGTTTGTTTTTGGATTCGGCTAGTTGGCACCATTAACATGATGACGCGGCCCTTGGATTGGAATGGCCAGCGACCGGCAGCTGAGTTAAGTAGTGTTAAGCAGCAGGTTCGTGCTGATTGGCAGCAATTGTGGCATCGAAAAAAAGATCAATAGCATAAAAATAGCGTGGTTTAACCACGCTAGACTTTTGGCATTATTAATTTGAAACGTCAATACAGTAGGAACGAGTCGGTGAATCGCTCACTTCAATTCGTAGAAGTTCCGCGCCATTGGCTTTTAAGGTGGCACTAATTTTGTCGAAAAGATATTCGGTGACGTTCTCCACAGTGGGATTAACCGTCTTGAATTCAGGTAAATCGTTTAGAAATTTACCAGACAGAGTGTCTAAAGTTTGATGAATAATTTTCTCAATATCAAAAAAGGCGACCATTTGATCAACGGTGTGGAGTTCGCAGGTGATTTCCCAAGTATGATTATGTTGCTTGCCTGAACCAGTGGCCCAACGAACGGCATGGCTGGCGTTCACATATGATTTGATTTTGTAAGTGCGCTGTTTGCTCATCATCGTTACTCCCTATTAGACAGTCAAAAAATCCTTATCATTAACAGTGTAAGGGGAATGGTCAGAAATAACAACGGTTTATTGGGATTAGGCGCGTTAAAGTTGGCTAAATTGGCCAGACTTTAGCAGATCGGAGTTTTTAGTTTGAAATTTCTTAATCGCATAGGCAATCGTATTATTACCAGTTTTTGGTATTTATTATTTGGGCCGATGGTTTTCTTTGCTTGGACTTCGAGCAACATTATCCTTGGTGATAATGCTAAATTCGGGACGAGCACGACAATGGTGACCACAATGTTCATTATTTTGCTGATTGCTTTGGTGGTCAGCTTATTCACCTATCCTAAATTTCGCCAATTACTGGCAAAAATTTTTATTCAGCAGCAACTGTTAACAGCAGGTTGTTTGTTGGTGCTGGTGGTGATTGGCCAGATTTGGTTCGTGACCTTAGTCCATCCTGTCAGTGGCTTTGATGCGGGGATGCTGCATTACGCTGCCGTCGATCCGAAACATGTTTTGGAACCGGGGGTCACCGCTTATTACAGTTTAAATCAGAATAACTTGCCGATCATGCTGTTCATGCGCTGGTTAGTCGATCAAAGTGGCCAAAGTTCCTGGCAATTTTTCGATTACCTAACGATTATTTTCGTTGATTTATCAGCAATTTTTAACTTAATCAGTGTTTATTTGACGAAGAAATCGGCCTTGGGAACTGCGATGTATCTGCATGTGCTCTGGCTGGTGGTTTTCCCTAGCATTTTAATGCCGTACACCGACGCGTGGGTGCTGCCTTTAGTCTCGTTAATCTGGCTCTGCTATCTGATCATGATAAAAACAACCTGGCCAGCTTGGACGCATTTATTAGCATTGGTGGTAATGGCAATCAGCGTAACCTTGACTTATTTCATTAAACCTTCAGCCATTATTCCAGTGATTGCCATGGTGATCGTCGCCCTGTTGGATTGGCTGCTTAAGGCCCACCGTTGGACGAAAAAGGGTCTGCTAACGGTGCTGGTTAGTTTGCTGGGCTTTGGCATCGCCGCTGGTGGCACTTACTGGGCCATAAATCGGGCCGTGCAAAACCAAACTTATATTGCCATCGATCATTCGCGGAACATTCCCGCCATTCATTTTGCGGCGATGGGGGTCTATGATGAAGGTGGCTATAGTGAGGAACAGGCCATTCAAATGGCGGTGTTGCCGACTAAGCAGCAAAAAACCGATTATTCTGTTAAAATGTTGAAAGACCGGCTCCACCAATTAGGCGTTTGGGGCTACTTCAAGTTTCTAGTCATGAAACAGCGCAATAACACAGCTGATGGCACCTTTGGCTGGTTAAAGGAAGGTCATTTCTTCCGAGAAAATCAGAAGCCCAGTCAAAAAGGACTCAGCAATCGGCTTAAAAATTATATTTATTTGTACGGCGAACATATTGCCGATTTTCGCTTTATTGCCCAATTTAATTGGATCGTGTTGCTAACAATCATCGCCTTAGGTTGGGGTCCGCAAGAACGAAAAATTCAAGTTTTGCGGCTATCATTGATCGGCGGTTTTCTTTTCCTCTTACTGTTCGAAGGTGGCCGTAGTCGTTACCTGATTCAATATTTACCCTGCTTATTGTTACTGGCGACATTCTCGTTTGAACGCTGTGTCAACAATATTCGTCACTTAACGACTTATTTCCAACCACAAAAACAGCCAGCAACTTCTGAATAAAGTCAGATCAAAAATATTTTTGGAGGTACAGTGATGACAATTAAATCAATCTCAACCACCGACCGCTCGGCCAGGTTGATCAAGCAATTAACCAGTCTTTGGCAACGGTCAGTCACGGCCACTCATGACTTTCTGACCACAGCGGAAATTACCGCCATTGCCGCGGAGGTGCCCACAGCGATTGCCCAAATTCCCAGCTTGTTAGTGTGGTTTGATGCCAATCAACAACCACAGGCTTTCTTAGGTTTAAGCCAAACGGAAATTGCCATGTTATTCGTCGATCCCAGTACGCGTGGTCAAGGGATTGGTCGGCAGTTGATTCAGGCAGCAATTGACCAGTATGGCGCTGATCGTTTAACCGTCAATGAACAGAATCCACAGGCGCTAGGTTTTTATGAGCACATGGGGTTTCAGGTCGCTGAACGCCATCCGCACGATGATCAAGGACGGCCCTATCCAATTCTGGTGATGACCAGACAGTCAACAAATTTAAAATAGTCGCAATGATAGCTAACTACCAGGTTGATGATGATGAAATCAATCTGGTAGTTTTTTAGTGAGATTGTGAAACCAGTCATCATGCTGCTCTGAAGAAAATAGTGGCTGATTTCCGCAAGTAGCGGTTTTGCGGACAATAAAATAGCGCGGTGACTATCATTTAATTTTTTTATCCACTATAATGATCATAACAACACAATTGCGCGTGAACTTTTTAAAACAGACCTTTTCAGGAGGCGGCAATGGCTATTTTTGGTGGCAATTAACAGCGGCACAAAAATTACAGCGGTTTAAGCACTTGAGTTGGTTGGTGGTTATTCTGATTGGTTTATTATTTTGGCGTTTGGAATTTTGGTTGGCGTTCGGATTTAGTTTATTGATTGTTTTCGATTGGCGCACAACGTGGCAGTTACTCAAATTACGAGCAAGTTTAGCGAGGCGAAATTAATGGCACATTTCTTTAAGTTAGCAGTTTGGCGCTGGCGGTTGCAGTGGTTGATCAATTTCGTGGCATTATTTCCAATTATTAAGTGGCTAAGTCCGCTGATTTATCGCGGCGGTAATTTTGGCTTTGCCTCATTAATTGATGTGTTGTTGCTGTTATTAGCGGCAGTGGTGGCGTATATGTTTACTAATTGGGTGACCGGACGCAATAATGACGACGTTTAATTGAAAGCTGGGCGGTAATGATGAAAATTGATTTTTGGCACCATGGTAATTGGCGGTTCACGACTATTTTATTAGGTGGTAGTGCGATTGTTTTACTCAATCGAATTTTTTCTGGGGCGCAGTCCGCTTATTCGGCGGGAATTCCAATTGTTTTAGGCTTGGCGATTGCCCATTACCAACAAGTACACACGCTGGCCGCGCATAAGACGATTGAGGAAAAGTTGCATGAGTAATCGGGGAGTCAGAATCGCCAGTATCTTTAGCGTTGTTCTGGGATTATTAGGATTGACTAGTTGCCAGAAAAAGTCAGTTGCAACTGATGCGCCGGCAACCGCGAGTAAAATTAGTTCAAAAGTGCCGACCTGGGCTGAGCGTTATCCGCGACAAACCGCGCGCAAAAAGAAATACGTGGCGCTTAACTCAATTACGTACATGGTTGATGATTTAGAAATTGGCCAACTAGTGAAGGTACCGTTTTGGCCAGGATTTGATGAAGGAGAACCTTGGGCCTGCGGTATTAACGTTACCCGGGTGCAACGCGGTGCTGAGTTTGATTGGGAGCAGCAACAAGCGGCCCAACAAGTGAGTCAAGAGGAATTCACCACTGATTATTGGTTAGCGGCCGATATTATTTTCGAAAATCTCGGTTATACGGAAACGATTACGCCACAAGTAGGCTGGTCGGCCAGATTGTTACCACCAGTGAACGATAATGGTGCCGTAATCAGTAATGACAGCATTGAATTAATTCCTCACGTCTTAATGTCACCAGAAAAATTACCATTCCGCGAGACGACCAAATTCACAAATTTATTGCAAAGTTCGGAACCTATTAAATCTGGCCAATTTCTGCGGCTGTCATTTAATGAACAGTTTATGATGAATGCGTTGGTTCTCGAGCACCGGCTGTGAGGAAGCAGTGATAAAATGCCTAGGTGATAATGGCTGTAGTTACGCGGTCAGTTAGGAATATAATCTGTAAAATATGAAAAGGAGTGCTACTGATTAATTTATTTGTCAGTGGTACTCTTTTTATAGTCTGAGCAAATTAGTTAAAGATAATTTAGTCAGACAAAATTGGTTATTGTCATTTTAATGATATTAGTGGCTCACCTTGAATATATTACATATGTCGCATATAATATATGTCGAAAGTGGGCGAGTTCAATGAATTATTGGGTTTTGGCATTAACGTTTTTAAGTGTTAATTTAGATTTTTTCTTTATGCTGATCTTTTTACTACGCAAATTCCCAGTGACCAAAGTTTTATTAGGTTATTGGTTGGGAATTGTGGTGTTGATGAGCGCCAGCTACTTTATCGGTCGCTCTTTGGCTGCTTTTTTACCAGAATGGTTGTTAGGCATTTTAGGGGTCTTGCCGATTTACCTAGCTTTACGCCGCGACAATGATCGGGATGATGTTCAACAACACCGTTCCGCGGTCTGGAGCGTCTTCTTAACGTATTTGTCAGTTTGCGCTGGCTGCAATTTGGCTATTTTTTTACCGGTTTTGGCCGGCGAAACCTTAACTAATTTTGGTTTAGCGTTATTATTTATTAGTGGTTTAACGGTACTAATTGTTTTTCTCATCAAATTAATCGCTCATATTCCGCTGGTCAATCGAATGATGACGACTCATGGCGAACGACTCATGCGAATTTGCTATTTGGCAATCGGTCTGTACGTTTTTTGGGACAGTGGTTTGATTCATCATTTAATCAGTTTATGGCCTTAGGAGGCAGCAGTTTTGACAGTTAACGATGATTTATTAACAGAAGCGGTCAAGGTTTATAAAGTCTTGGCAAATGTTCATCGCATTAAAATTTTAACGTTTTTAGAAAATAATCAGGCCGACGTCACGACAATTGTGGCTCATTTACAAATTGCCCAGCCCATTGTTTCCCATCAGTTGGCGATTTTGCACGATTACCAGTTAGTTAGTAAGCGGCGCGAGGGCAAGCATATTTATTATTGCTTAGACGATCCCCACATTTTAAAAGTGATCGATGCAACTTTAGGTCACGTTCAGCATGAAATTACTGGCCAACCTCATCCAAAAAATCAAAAAGACTAATTAAGTAGCGGTTAACGACACAGTGTGACATGATTTGTGAATTTACACAACAATTATTAAAAAATAATGTCATTTTAACCAATAATCAATCATTCGACTGATTCAGCAACGACATTTTTAAATGACGCCGTTAATTGTTAATCATGTGAGTTTAAAATAGCCTGATGGCCCGTGCTTACTGAAAATTGTGTTTTTTAATATTGATGTAAAATGAGCGAATGATATTATTTTTTTATCAAAAAATAAGCTTTTTACTCAATTTAATGCTGAAACCACTTTCTTTTTTCTCCCATTTGCGGTTTAATAATAATATAACAAACTTTTTGATGGGAGATTTTCGGAGTGGATGAACCGATTTTTACAAAACGAGAATTGGCAATTATGCAAATTTTATGGGGCACTAGCGACGAGCTATCGGCTCGGGTGATCAGTGAACAAACTAAAATCAGCAAAAATACCATTCAAGCGGTTTTGCGGAAATTACTCGAGGCTAAGTATATCAAAACCTCGAGTATTGGCTACAGCGGTACTGTCTTAACGCGCCTTTATCGGCCAGTCATGACGGAAGATGCTTATTTGGGCACCGTTGTGTCAAGCGAAACGATGGAACGCCTGATTACTAATTTTGTAGCGCAACAAGATAATAGTGATTATTTGGATCAACTTGAAAATTTGATTCAGAAGAAAAAAGCTGAATTTGCTTAAAGCGTTTGGCGGGTTAACTGCGTAGTTAATCGCGTTAAAAGAAGGCTTTGTAGTTTTTGGGCTAATAAAAATAGGTTTGCCAATGACGGCAAACCTATTTTTTTAATTCTATTTTTTGTTGGTCAATATTTTTTTGCGTCTGATTAGTTAATTTCTTTTGGCGATGATTTCGTAAGCGTTCCTGCCGTAATTTACGTAAACGCGCGGTCATTTCTTTTTGTTCTTTGCTGAAAGTATAGCGCGAAGTGGCGTAGTTCAGAATGCCCACCAAGACTTGATCGACGGTTTTACTAATGAAACTATTCCAATGTAGAATACTAATGAATAAGACCATTAGCCCAGAATCGGCGAAGAAACTTAACCCACGAAAGAAAAAGAAAGCCAATAATTCAGTAAATAGGGCGTAACCAGTGGAGTATTTCGACTTGAAGACTAAAGATTTATTAGTGAAGAAGCCAAAGATGACCGAGATTAACCAAGCTAGTGTATTGGCGAAAATGTAGTGAGTGTGGAAAACTTGTTTGATCAACATGAAGGAGACAATATTGATCACTGAGGCGAGAAAGCCAAACAGCGTATAAGCCCAGAAATCGCGATGACGCCGAATAAAGCTCATCATTTTATCCATTTATTTTACCGATTATTAGCGGCTGTAACCAGCTTTTTCACAAAAGCTTCCAAATTGGCAATGTCCTCGGCTTCAGCGGCTAAATCAACTTTGACACTGTCGGCACCTTTAGTTGCGCCCGTCTGTGCGAAAGCATGATCGAAATCATCTACGGTCGCACAAAAATGACCCTCATAGAAACGATCGCCAGAACCACAAGTGCCATAAATTTTACCGGTCAAATCCTCTTCTAGTAAATCGTCGTAAAAATCTTGGGCTTCATCGGGCATATCACCCTCGCCGTAAGTGTAAGTGACGAGCACACAAATATCAGCCTTCTGATAATCAGCTGCATCTGCTTGAGAAATTTCAGTCGTATCAACATCAATATCGAGATCCTGAAAAGCCTCTTCAACAATTCCAGCAATCTCTTCGTTATTACCAGTCATACTGGCATAAACAATTTTGGCAGTAGCCATCTACTGACCCTCCAATCAAAATATCAGAGTGTTCTTGTCGCCGTACTTTTGGCGTAGGTCAATTTCAAATATCCTTGTGAGCGACAGAGTCGATCGCGAGGATATTTGAATTGACCATAGCCATTTGGCGACAAGAACACGTTTCAAACGAAAAATTAGCTCGACACTGCTTTACAGCCTCGCTAAATTCTCTTACTATTAATTATACCAAATAAGAGGTAACAAACTGAAATTATAGCAAAAATTCAGCATTTGGTAAATTAATTTTTGGTGACAGCCCACGTGCTGACTAGAGATGGTATGATTAAGGCACGAGAAAGCAAAGAAAGAGTGACGCAAATGATTATTTGGTTAAATGGTCCTGTCGGCGTTGGTAAAAATGTGATTGCTTATGAATTGAATCGGCGGTTGAACGGCTCGATTTTGTATCGGCCCGACAATATTGGCGCTTTACTAAAAAAACAGCTGCCAGCAGAATTATTATTAGATAATTTCCAAGATTATCCAGAGTGGCGTCAGTGGAATTACCAACTGTTACGTAAAATCAGTCTGCAAACTAAGCAAACCGTCATTGTGCCCATGCGCTTGGCAAATGCCAACTATTTTGACGAGATTATTGGCAAATTGCAGGCCGAGCAGATTGATGTGCGCCACTACACGCTAACAGCCAGTCCTGAAGTTTTGAAGAAGCGTCTTCAGAAACGGGGCGATTTGCATAATCAATTCATGCTGTCGAAGATTCAAGGTCATGAGGCCGATGATCCTGAGATTGAATTTCCAACAATTTTGGATACCAGTGAATTAACGGTGCCGGAAATCGCTGAACAAATTGCTAAGGACTGTGCTTTAAGAATTAAGCCAGCAATGAAAAATAAATATGCTCAAGGTGCCGTCAACTTTGGCGACATGATTCGTTCAAAATGGAATTAAGGAGTAACTAAATGACCACTGAAAAGAAGAGTTTAGCTGATTATGAAATTGATATTCCACGAGTGGCTGAATTATTAGCCACCGAACCTGAGTTACTGCAATTTTTCAATGCGTTGACTACTGGCTATCAGCGCGAATGGGCTAAGTTTATTTTCGGCGCCAAAGCTGAAGCCACTAAATTGAAACATATTGCGGAAATGAAAGTGGTCTTAGCAGCCGGCTATAAATCGAAACGAGGTTATGCCAGTGCCATGAAAGCCGCCAATAATCCTCAATAAGATTAAGCGTTATAACGGCGAACAATCTGATGATATCAAGCTTGCTATCAGTACTGGCCCAATCTATTTTTGGTTGCTAGCGCTGGTAGCTTTCTTCCTGGATCGAATTGAGTTATGACTAAATTGATCGAAGTGATCTTTATGGATTTTGGTAATCAAATTAAACAACTACGCACCACTCATCAATTGACACAGGCTGACTTAGCAACACGATTACATGTGTCGCGGCAGACTATTTCAAGTTGGGAAACGAATCGTAATTTGCCAGATTTGCCAATGGTTGTTTTGATTGCCCAAACTTTTCAATTGTCACTGGATCAATTAATCTTAGGAGATGTGACCATGAAACAGAAATTAATGCGTGATGGTAGTCAGATTCGCCGGGCCCGTTTACGAATTATTAGTTTGAGTTTATTGATACTAGGTGGTTTATGCTTTCTGGCCAGTGCACTAATTGGCTCGCACCTTGATAGTCAGGGCTTTTTACATGAACCGTTTTTTCTGCTTCCCATCGGTTATTTATTACTTTTTGCTGGCGTAATAGGTGGCTTGATTAACTTAGTAAAAGCGATTTGGCAACACTTCAGAACGTCGCTATAACGGTAATGATTGTGACCAAAACTCGCCGGTTTGTTAGGTATTAGGTCGCACTTTAATTGGGAGCGGCAGGGGCCCAGCGATTAAGAGGGCGTGGAGCATGGTGGGCGTTGATTTGAGCTTATTGCTGCGCAACAATCTCAAATACAAGCCTTATTCTAACCGCTAAAGACGGTAAGAATAATTTCACCATTGACGCCAATCGCTGGGCCCTTGCCTGGATTAAACTAACGTAATTGAGCACCACTATTTAGCTAAATCAGATTGTGATAGTACAAAAAACTGGTGTGACAATCTCTATTGAGAATAGAGGTGTCACACCGATTTTTTTGTGCGGTTAACTGTTAATAATGATTGAATTGAGTGTCCGAACCCTACCAACACTGCCTTAAAATCTAGCAAAAGTGCAGTGCACTATCTCAACTCCAGACGGAATGGAGGGCGTGGTTGTCAGCCGCCAAATTTGTCTTGCCGCTTCAGCGGTTAGACAAAGGCTCGTATTGATGACAATTTGGTTTGTAATTGGCACCAATCGATGCCGGCAGCGTTCCACAACCAGCAAGCCCGCAATGGAGTCGAACTCAATTCTGTTTTAACACCCTTAACAGCCTTTGATAGACTTTGACTTGCAATAAGCTCAAGTCAATGAAATCCCAAAAGGTAGTCAGACGATATTCTGTTTAAAACTAACTACCGGATCGGCAAGGTCAATTCGTTTTATTAGCTGTTAGGCTATAAATTGGGTAAAATTGAGCTGTAACTTACTGAAGGGAGATTTTATTCGTGAAAATTGCAATTGCTGGTGCTGGCGCGATGGGTTCACGTTTCGGCGTGATGTTAAGTCAAGCCGGAAACGATGTTATTTTAATTGATCAATGGGCGGAACACGTTCAGGCAATCAATGCTAAGGGACTGACAGTGGATACCGAAACTGGTAGTTCCCAAGTGAAATTAGCGGCTTATTTACCCGCTGATGTGACTGAAAAGCCCGAATTGGTAATTCTGTTTACGAAATCAATGGGGTTGGCCAAAATGTTAACCGCTATTGAGCCAATTCTCGGCCCTTCAACTAAGATTGTTTGTCTCTTAAACGGTCTTGGTCATGTGCCAACTTTGGAGAAATATGTTCATAAAGAAAATATCTTTATGGGCGTGACCTTATGGACTGCCGGTTTAGTTGGTCCTGGGCACGTTAAATTAGTTGGTAGTGGCCGGGTTGAAGTACAAAATATTGATCCTGCTGGCCGAGCAGCCGCTGAAGAGATTTGCCAAATTTTCAGTCAGGCTGGTTTAAATGCCGAATACAGTGAGAACGTTATTTTCTCGATTTGGCGGAAAGCTTGCGTCAATGGTACTTTAAATACACTATGTACCTTGCTTGATTGTAATATTGGCGAATTTGGTCAGTTACCACAAGCAGCTTCATTATTGCGGCAAATCATCGCTGAATTTGCCTTAATTGCCAAAGCAACGGATCAAGTTACTTTGGAAATTGAACCAGTTGCCCAACAAATTGAAGGCCTTTATGATCCTAAACAAGCTGGCTTACATTATCCATCAATGTATCAAGACTTAATTCAACATCATCGTTTAACTGAAATTGACTATCTCAATGGTTATGTGGCTAAAAAAGCCGCTGAATTGAATTTGGCAACACCAATTTGCCAATTATTAACTGAGCTGGTTCATGCTAAAGAAGCGTTGCTGGTTAAATAGCGTTGATAATGAGTGATTAAGTATTGTTAAGACTTCGTCAGTAAAAAGGTGATTGCCAGGCAACTAGTTTTAGGCAGAATGGTGGACAACTCCGTCACGGCGGTTGGGGGTGTGGAACGCGGCGGGCGTTGATTTAAGCTTTTGCTAGGCAAAATCTTAAATACAAGCCTTATCCTAAGCGATAAATCGCTAGGGATAATTTCGCGGCTGACACCCTGGCGGCCTCCACTGCGTTTTGAGCTAATTCGGACCACTTTAGATTTGATTGTTATCAAGGCAATACTAGTGAAGCTTGATGCCAATCACACCGCAACCACCTTGATGAAACTAACAGAATTGAGCACCACCATTTAGAAAAACAGATCGTTATAAACTAATGAGCTCGTTTGACAATCTTTCTGGATAAAACCAGAGAAATGTCAAACGAGCTCTTTTGATACGACTATTTAAGTATGATAACAATTCAAATCAAGTTGATTAATCTCACTAAAATTGCCTTAACTACTAGCAAAGATGAAATACACCACCTCAACTCCCGACGGAATGGAGGGATCTTGTCGTCAGCCGCCAAATTATTGTTGGTGCTTTAGCACTTACGATAAGACCTGTATTGGAGACTTTTGAAAAAAGGCTTCAATCAGTGTCGGCAGCGTTCCACGACAAGCAGCCCGGAATGGAGTCAGACGCTATTCTGTTTTAACACTATCACAAGCTTTAACAGGTTAGGTCTACTTGTATTTATCATGAATCTTCAAATGATTAATCATCAAAGTAATCCGAATAAAAACTGCTTATCCGAATTTAAAGTTCGTAAATTGTTGAAAAACACATTTCTTTTTGTTATGATAGCTCTGCTAGGTTAAAAAACAAGAACAATTGAAAAAGGTGATTACGTGTTAGAAACGTTTGATTATGATAATGTCCAATTGATTCCGCGGCGCTGTGTTGTCAATAGTCGCCGTGAAATTAAGACTGATGTTAAGTTAGGAAACCGAACATTCAAAATTCCAGTGGTACCAGCTAATATGCAAACGGTGATTGATGAACCTTTAGCAATTTGGTTGGCGGAACACGGTTATTTTTATGTCATGCATCGTTTCGCACCGGAAGCGCGTTTGGATTTTGTTCGTCGCATGCAGACGGCGGGGCTATATGCATCAATATCGGTTGGGGTGAAACCCGCTGAAGAGGACTTTATTAAGTCTTTAGTCGCTGCTAAATTAACGCCAGAATATATTACGATTGATATTGCACACGGTCATGCTGATAGTGTGATTCAAATGATTCAAAAGATTAAACGCCTCTTACCTGATTCTTTTGTGATTGCTGGCAATGTTGGTACACCTGATGGCGTTCGTGATCTAGAAGCCGCTGGAGCTGATGCGACGAAGGTTGGTATTGGGCCAGGTCGGGCTTGTATTACCAAATTAAAAACTGGTTTCGGCACTGGCGGTTGGCAGTTGTCCGCTTTGGCTTGGTGTCAAAGTGCGGCGACCAAGCCAATTATCGCTGATGGTGGCATTCGTAATCACGGTGACATTGCCAAATCAATTCGTTTTGGCGCTACGATGGTGATGGTCGGTTCGTTATTGGCTGGTTATGAACAATCCCCTGGTGAGGTCGTCGAACATCATGGTCAGCAGTATAAGGTCTATTTTGGCTCGGCCTCGGAGTCCCAGAAACAAGTTCACCAACATATTGAAGGTAAAAAGGTGTTACTGCCATTAAAAGGCGATTTGCATCAAGAATTGCGTGACTTGCAAGAGGATTTGCAGTCGGCGATTTCTTATGCTGGTGGTCGTGATTTGCAGGCATTAAAGGATGTCGATTATGTCACTGTACCCAACACGATTTATAATGGTGATCACGATTAATTAAGCAATCGTATTTAAAAATTTTGAGCAATCAAATGTTTCAACTGTTCTGAGTCACATTACCTAAAAAGTAGGTAACGTGGCTTTTTCGTATTTCCTGAAATATGTGCCAAACTATTATTTTTGTTCTGTTGCTTAGTTATTACAGTAATTATTTGCCGCCGCGTCTCACGCCAAGCAACCTAGAGCAGCGTCAAACGTCATTCAATTGCAATAACTTTGCGAAATTTCCCAATGGCCGTTATATCCTTGTGACGATATCAGACTAAGTTCACTTAGGCTTTGATCAACTTCTATGTTAAAATTTTGGTGGATCAGCATTTAGTGAAAGTGGAGGTAATGTAATGACGCCACGAATTAGTTTAGATACAACAGTTTATGAATTGGTGCAGCAACAGCCAGCGATTGTGCCAGTGATGGTCAGTTTAGGTTTGGATGGGGTGACCAATCCTGCACTTTTGCAGACGGCCGGGCGCTTTATGACTTTACGCAAGGGGCCAAAATGAAAGCAATTCCCGAAGCAACTTTAATTCAGCAACTCCAACAAGCAGGGTTTGAGGTGATCACAGATGACGGAAAATAATGATGCACTGCAACATAACGCGGTTTATCGCCAAAATAAAATTGTCGAAATTTTAAAATTACTCCATAATGGTGGCTCGTTTGAAGAGGCCAAGGCAATTTTTGACCAGACTTTTGCTAGCGTTGATGTGTCCGAAATAACTTCGGCCGAACGAGAATTAATTGCCAGTGGTTTAAATCCAATGGAAATCCAAAATCTTTGTAATGTTCATGCCGCAGTTTTTAAAGGCAAAATCAATGATAGTCAGACCAAAACACCGGATCAGGAACAGCCTGGTCATCCGGTGCAGGTTATGAAATTGGAAAATATGATTATTAGCTCGTTGTTAAAAGACGAGTTGTTGCCTTGTTTGAAGAAGTGGCAACAATCTGGTCAGGATGATGAATATCTGACGCGAATGCGTCGCGCCCTACACGATCTGCAGACGATCGATAATCACTATGCGCGCAAGGAAAACTTGATTTTTCCCTTAATGGATAAATATGGCATTACCGCACCACCGAAAGTGATGTGGGGTGTGGATGACAAGATTCGCGGCTTGATCAAGCGTGCCAATCAGTTAGTTAACCAAACACCATTGCCTGATAAGTACGAAATCGAGACCGCAATTGAAGCTGCCAACAAAGAAATCGTCGAAATGATTTTTAAAGAAGAAGAAATCATGTTGCCGATGGTCAGCGAAGTATTTACCGTCGCCGATTGGGGCCTAATTGCCCGAGAAAGTGATGACATTGGCTATACGCTAATTGCCCAACCGTTACCATGGCGGCCAACAGCTGAACAACTAGCCGCGGCGCCGACAGCTCCTAAGTCGAAAATGGCCCAACAATTAAACGAAATGGCCAAAGCTTTAGCGGCCGCACCCACTAGTCGCCCGGAAATAAACCCAGATCTTAAGCAGGAAAAGGTAGCTGAGTTCAAACAACAAATGCCGCCAGCTGCCACCGCAACGAAAACGACTGTCCAGTCGACGGAAATTGAACCAACGCGGTTGCAATTAGATGGTGCCGGTCGCGCCCAAGTTTTATTTAATAATGGTTCCTTAGATTTAAATGAATTAACAGGAATTTTTAGTGTTTTACCAGTGGACTTAACGTTTGTTGATCGTCATGATCAAGTAGCTTGGTTTTCTGATGATGGTGAGCGCGTCTTTCCACGCACCAAAGCTGTTATTGGCCGCGCCGTTGTCAATTGTCATCCACCCAAGAGTGTCGATAAAGTTGAGAAAATTCTCAGCGACTTTCATCAAGGCCTAGCTGATCATGCCGATTTTTGGATTGACTTTCGAGGTAAGCGGGTTTACATTCGATATTTTGCTGTTCATGATTTAGCTGGGCAGTATTTAGGCTGCTTAGAAGTCACGCAAAATATTACCACCATTCAACAATTGACTGGTGAGAAACGATTGGAAGATTAACATGACCAAGTTGTGTGTGCAGTTTAGCGGATTTATGGTTCGCATTTATCAAGGTGATCTGACGAAGGTAGCAACTGGTGCCATCGTCAATGCGGCCAACCAGGCTATGATTCCTGGTGGTGGTGTTGACGGTGCCATTAACCAAGCCGCCGGTCCCAGCCTGGCGCCATTACAACGAAGCTTAGGACCGCTGGCAGTCGGTCAAGCTGTGGCCACCCCAGCATTTGCCTTACCAGCGACGAAAATTATTCATACCGTCGGCCCACAATATGATTCACGTCGACCACAATTAATGGCTGCACAATTGCAAGACTGCTACCAAAATTCTTTGCGTTTAGCCAATCAATTACAATTGCCAGCACTAGCATTTCCAGCAATTAGTACTGGCGTATATCATTACCCAGTGGCCCAAACATTGCCAATTATTGGTGCTGTGTTAACTGATTATCAGCAACAAGTCGGAACCGTGAAACAAATCGATTTCGTCAATTATCTGGCGACGATTAATCAGCAGTATCAGAATTATTTCCGCCAACTAGGATTACCGGTTCAAATGTTAGGCGATTGATGAATTCTAAAAGCGCTAAAATTCAGTGAAGTTGTTGAGACTAAGTGAGTCTGACTCCATTCCGGGCTGCTTGGCGTGGAATGCGGCCGGCATTGATCTGAGCCAATTAAAAAAACAAAAGTTCAAGAACTAAGCCAGTAAAGATGTGCAAACAGAATTGAGTCTGGCTGCATTGCGGGCTTGCTGGTTGTGGAACGCTGCCGACGCTGATTGAAGCCTTTTTTCAAAAAGTCCCCAATACAGGTCTTATTGTAGGTGCTAAAGCACCAACAATAATTTGGCGGCTGACGCCAAGATCCCTCCATTTCGTCTGGAGTTAATTGGGTTCACTTCAGTTTTGTTTGTGCTTGAGGCAATTCGAGCGAGAATCATCAACTTAATTCAAATTATTATCTCAACTGAACAGTAATACGAAAAAGCCCGACTGACAGTCTCTAGTTTATCTAGATGACTTGTCAATCAGGCTTTGTTAGTTTCCAAAATCTGTTTTCTAAATAGTGGTGCTCAATTCTGTTAGTTTCATCAAGGTGGTTGCTGAGCGATTGGCATCAAGCTTCACTAGTATTGCCTTGATAACAATCAAATCTAAAGAGGTCTGAATTAGCTCAAAACGCAGTGGAGGCCGCCGGGGTGTCAGCCGCGAAATTGTCCTTAGCGATTTATCGCTTAGGATAAGGCTTGTATTTAAGATTTTGCCTTGCAAAAGCTTAAATCAACGCCCGCCGCGTTCCACACCCCGCCGGCCGCAACGGAGTTGTCCGCAATTCTGCCTAAAACTAGTTCGAAATCGCGAAGCAACTACCACTCGCAATTAGGGAAGTTTCTGGGTCACCATTAATGAAAACGGGCCTGAATCACTTCCAAATCAATCGTGATTTCAGGAAATGGATGCGCTAATAATGCCGCTTTTTTCTCATCACTAGCTTGCCACTCCAAGGGCGACATCGCCATTAAATCATTAAACTGTCCCTGATCTGGCAAGGCGTAACGATAGTGCAAATGCTCTTGTTGCAAAATAGTGGCTTCATCATTTAACCGCTGTTGAACCGGATGATTTGAATAAGCAATTTTTTCATCAGGGAGAAAACTGCGCCGTAATTCTTGCAAATATTGACTGCCAGGGATCACCTTGATCAGGGTTCCATCAGGTTGCAAAACGCGGGCAAATTCTTGATAATGTGACGGCGAAAAAATGTTTAAAATTGTGGTGGCACTGTGGTCAGCAAAGGGCAGATTGGTTAAATCAGCAACGCACCATAATGTTTGCGCCGACGGTTGGTTGCTAGCTAAGTAAATACCAGGCTTACTAATATCAAACCCAACTTTTGCACCAGACTGTGTTGGAGCTAGTTGTGCCAGGAAACTGCCTTCACCACAACCAACGTCCAGAAGAAAGTCAGATTGTGCCGGCAGCCATTGTTGAATCAACTTGATCAAAGGCTGAAAGAGGCCAGAGCGAATCATGCGTCCACGAGCAGCCAACATTTCGGTGCCATATTCGGTTTTGATTTGACGATTGAGAAAGTAGAGGGTGCCTTTTTTCGACAAATCAAATTCATGCCCATTGACACAGTGTAAGCTGTTTTCACTGGCGGTCATTGCTTCGTGGCAAAGGGGACAGCGGAATAATTGGGGGAATTGTTTGAGGAAATTGGCGGCAGTAGTTATTTTTTTAACAGCCATGATTAGTTAGTCATCCTTTTTTGAGAAAATATTCGGTCGCTTCGAGAAATTAATGGAAATAGTTACCACAAATAATGCTAAACTTGCTAGAATTAAGTTTAACACATGGCATCAAGTCATAGTGATGCGTTTTTGGAAGAAGGAGTTAATCAGATGGTAGATCTAACAATTATCGCCACATTCGCGCAACAGCAGACAGCTAGTGATCATACAGGCCATGATTGGGCGCATTTGCAACGGGTGGCAGTCTTGACGCAACAATTATTAACCAGCTATCCCCAAGTTGACCAGCAAGTCGCACTGGCCGCGGCTTACACTCACGATGTTCTCGATGAGAAACTAGTCGATGCCACAACGGCGGTGACCTTACGAGCCCAATTGACCAAGATTTATCAGCAAGCTGGGCTGACAGCGACCCAAATCACGGCAATTTATGAAATTATTGACCATCTATCCTATAGTAAGAATCTGAAAACTCATTGGCAGTTAAGCTTAGCCGGCCAGTTAGTTCAGGACGCAGATCGTTTAGATGCGTTAGGTGCTGTGGGGATTGGTCGTACTTTTTATTATGGTGCTTCCAAGGGGGCGCCGATGTATGATCCCCAAGTACCACCGCGAACCAATTTAGATCATCAAAGTTATCGTGAGGTGGCCCCAGTGTTGAACCATTTTGACGAGAAGTTATTTAAATTGGCGGCGCTCATGAACACGCCGCAAGCCAAAGTTGAGGCTGAGCGACGCACAGATTTTATGAAGCAATTTGTGGCCGAGTTTAAAGCGGAATGGCAAGTTGACAATCACGTCAAAAATAATTAACTACTATATCTAGTGCTTGATAACGTTTTATTTACTAGAAATAGTATTTTTCACCTTGAAAAAAAGTGACCGGTTGTGTATGATAGTGAAGGTGTTTTTGGCGAAGGACTCATGTCGACTTACCTAGAATAGGCAAGCCGCACCAAAAATTGGATCGCCAAGACGACGGTCAAGTCTATTAAAGAATGGAAAGAATGTGATGGCAGTTTTAGTACTTAGTGGAGCAATTGGCGCAGGCAAGTCATCGTTAACCGGTTTAATCGCCGAACGATTGGGCACAGAAGCTTTTTATGAAAGTGTCGACGATAATCCAGTTTTGCCGTTATTTTATCAAGATCCTAGTAAATACGCATTTCTATTACAAATTTACTTTTTAAATACTCGTTTTCACAGTATTAAGCGAGCTTTGCAAGCAGATAATAATGTTTTGGATCGCTCAATTTATGAAGATGCTTTATTCTTCCAAATGAATGCCGATATGGGACGAGCAAATCAGACTGAAGTGAAGATCTATAAGGATTTGTTGGGTAATATGATGGAAGAAATTGCCGGCATGCCTAAGAAAAATCCTGATTTATTGATTCATATTGATGTTTCTTACGAGACAATGTTGAAACGGATCACGAAGCGCGGTCGCTCATATGAACAAGTGACGACTGACCCATCATTAGTGAAGTACTACCATACTTTATTAGACTATTACGAACCTTGGTATCAAAATTACAACTATTCACCAAAAATGCGAATTGATGGTGATAAATATGACTTCGTTGAGAATCCTAAAGACCGCGAAATTGTCTTAGGCATGATTGAAGAGAAGTTACGAGAAATGGGTAAATTATAAACTAGACTTTAACTGATTGCGGAAGCTGAACTTAGCAAGGCAATTTTTAAAATAAAAGACTCATCGGCTTAAATAGTTTAACTATTTAACCTGATGAGTCTTTTTAGTTAGTTTTGATTATTAGGCTGTGAGTTGGTCGTTGAATCTGATTTGTTGGCACGCCGTTCATCATGGTACTTAGTCAGAAATTCTTTAGCCTCTGTTCCTAGCTGGCTGGGCTTAACTTGATCAAGGGTTTGTCGAACGGATAATCCAGCCTCGGCGATTAGTGACTGCATTAGCTTTTTATTCACTTCACGCCATTGCCGTTTGGTCGTTGGCTGGGCATCATTCATCCCCCGCAGCACAACGCGTAATGTTTCCGGCCAGTTCTCTTCTAAGTAGGTGATTTCTTGATGATTCGTGGCAGTGAACAGATCATAAATCGATTCCAGAAAATCTTGTTTCGTGTCGTCATCAACTTCGGTTAACCAACGGGCAATTGAACGTTGGGTGTATTGCGACATGCGGCCAGTCGTCGCAATAATATTGAACTTGTGACCAACGACTTGCCAAGTATAAGGATCATGTTGTTTAAAGCCACGGGCATCACTGGCAACAATTTGGTATTCCGAATCTGGTTCCAGCAATAAACCAATGATTGACGATTGGGGAATGATTTTATGCACTTTTGCCAATAAATTTGTGGAGATTTCTTGCTTCAAGCCAGGACCATCTGCACTGTAGACCATTTTAATTCGTTGTTGCATGGCGACACTAGCGTGGGTTAGCACGTAAACGGCTAAGTTGCCGCCCTTGGAATGACCACCTAAATAGAATTCTCCTGGTAGATCTTTAAATAAATCTCGGGTGTAGTGTAACGCCGTTCGTTGCGACGGAATCGCTGGCAGAAAGGTCATATTCAGATCTTCCTTCCAGTCGATCAATGTAGCAGTAGTACCCCGGAAAGAAACGTAATGTAAATCCGGCGTCAATGAAAAAGTGATCACGGTAATCTTTTGTTCTTTTTCGACGTCGACTTTGGCCAGCCAGTGATGCCAACTAATATTTTGGAAACGCGGCAAATGATTAATTAGCTGCAATAATTCAGCGTTGCCATCAGGATTCCAAGTATCTGTCACCGCCATTTTGATTAAGGTGGGGCCAGTTAAATCGCTTAAACGATTGACGCTATGTTGCGCCAAAACGCCGAAATCCAAATAGGATAATTGGGCAAGAATGACGCCATCAATATCATTGAAAGGCAATTCAGTAAAATTAGTGTTACCATACTTTTTGGCATAATCAATCATATTTGTCATTTTGCTCACCATACTTTCTACGTTAGTTAATGCCTTATTTTAGCACGAATACCCGGGGAAAGCAGTTTTAGTGAATACAGCAAAGCAGTCTTTTTAAGGATAATCAGCTATAATGTAGCTAGATAAATAGATGTTGATGCTAAACAAACCAATTAGCTATTGAAACTAAACTGGAGGGCTACAAATGCAAGCGAGCGACAAAGTTCTGGCAATGAATTTTGGCGATATTTACCCACTCTATGTTAAGAAGGTTGAACGTAAGGGACGAACGGCTGCTGATGTGCTGCAAGTGGTCACTTGGTTAACTGGTTACTCCGTTGCTGAAATTCAGACGTTACAAATGTGTGAGTGCAGTTTGGCTGAGTTCTTTAATCAAGCGCCAGCTTTGAATCCGAACCGTAAGTTACTGCGTGGACGGATTTGCGGTATTAAAGTTGAAGAAATGGCCCCAGGAACCATGCAAGAAATCCGGTTCATGGATAAATTAGTCGACGACGTTGCTAAAGGTAAAGCTTGGTCGAAAATTTTTCCGGCGTAATGCTAATTATTCAAAAAAATCTCGTAATTAAACTATCAGACGCTACCGGCAATCACGTTGCTTTCTCATAAGCCCAAAAAAAGAACGGACATTCGCTGAAATGTCCGTTCTTTTGTCGTTAATGTTCGCCAATATTATTATATTGTGAGAATTAATTGGTGGTGTTTGCTGCTGCTTGTGGCCGCACCACTAAGATCAAGAGTACCAATTCTAGAATTCCCAGCAGGACTAGCATTTGAAAAGCGTGCTGGGAACCAACGGCAGTGGCCAGACTAGTTGTTGTTTTGCCTAATTTGGTTTGACTTTGGCTAATGATCATGGCAACTAATGAGGTACCTACAGCACCAGCAAACTGTTGCACTGTGGTCAAGACAGCATTGCCATCACTTTGCAGTGCGGCTGGTAGGTTTTTAAGGCCATTGGTCATAATATTGCCAAAAGCCAAGCCAATGCCGGCCATAAACACTAAATAAAAGCCACTGATCATGACGCTGTTTAACTGCAAAGCTGTTAAACTGAACAGAATGACCGCGAGGATCGAGAGACTAGCGCCAATTAAAATTGGTTTCTGGGGACCGAGCTCGTCAAGAATTTTCCCACTGACGGGTGCAAAAATGGCGCCTAAAACAGCACCTGGTAAAACCGTCAGCCCCGCGGCAATTGCCGTCTGGCCATTTACCAGTTGAATATAGTTCGGCAAAATAAAGGATAGGCCGAGGGCAATTAATTGCATGATGAAGAAGGCAGTCACGTGACCACTAAAGCGCAGATAGTGGAAAACCTGGAAATTAATTATTGGGCTAGCTAGTTGCCGGGATCTGAAGACTAGCAACACCGCACCGAGGATTCCGGCCACTAAAGCACCAGCGACTGGCCAACTCCAGAAGGCATGACTGCCAATTTGGTTTAATCCTAGAATCAGGCCAACGAAAGTCAGGCTAATTGCTAGGACACTGAGTAAATCTAACCGAACAAAATGAGTCGGTGTTTTCTGTTCAATCGTTAAGAGCCCTAAAACTAAGGAACAAATTAAAATGGGTAGGAGAAAGGCAAAGATATAACGCCAATTAAGACTAGTCACCACTAAGCCACCAAAAGTTGGTCCGATTGCTGGGGCGATGGCGGTAATTAAAGTTCCCATACCCATCATCAACCCGATTTTTTCTCTGGGAACTTGTTCGAGAATAATATTGAACATTAGTGGCAAAGCAATGCCCGTGCCTAAACCTTGGACAACACGGCCAATTAACAACAAGACAAAATTGGGTGCCACTAAATCTAAAATAACGCCAGTCATGAAGAGTAAATTGGCGGTCAGAAATAATTTCCGGGTCGCAAAGGAGCGTTTGAGATTGGCCGACAAAGGCACAATGATCGCCACAATGAGTAAATAAATGGTGGTCATCCACTGGACCGTACTCGTGGTGACCTTAAATTCGGTCATTAAGGTGGGAAAAGTGATATTCATGGCCGTTTCCACAATGACACCACAGAATGACATTAAGCCAGTGGCGATGATTGCACCGAAAACTTTTCCCGGAATTTTTTGATTAGTCATTTTTCTTAACTCCTTTAGCAATGTAAAACTTTAAGAAACGCTCAAAAAGATTCAGTTCAGCGGGACTGAAATTAGCCGCTAAATCTTGCTCTTCTTGAGCCATATAACCGGCAAAAGCTTGACTTAATTTAGTGGCAGCACTAGTTAAAGCGACTGCTTTTTGGCGACTATCGCTGGCACTAGTTTGGCGACTGATCAGGCCCTTTTTTTCCATTCGTTGTAACAGCACCGTGGTGGTCGAGCGTTGAATATTAAATTCTTGTTCTAGTTCGTGCTGTTTAACCTCGGTTTGGGGATGCCGACTCAGGTAATCAATAATTGACATTTGGGTGCCAGTAAGACCAAATTGCGCGGCAAAGCGGTCCAAATCACGTGTCATTTGATTGCTGGCAATTTTTAAAAGCCGGCCCATATTTCTCTGCATGAATATTCATCTACTTTCTGCTAGTTGGCTAACAAAAAATACTATAGTCAAAAATTTCCCCAATGTCAATCAACAATTGATTGGCTCACGTAAGTTTTAGAAATGACGAGTAACAATGGTCCGGGATGGGACCGCAGCGTACTCGAACTAATGTTAATCGCTCAAAAAGAAGCAAATAATTAGCGACTAAGTTTGCTTTTTTAAGTGAAGACTAATTCATTGGATTAGTTTCAACTATAAGTGACTTATTAGCGATAGATTAGCATTTTGGTAGTATTTGGCGTATGATTGGTATGGTTACAAATGCTGATAAATATGCATTTCGAAAAATATAAACGTTTTCAAAAAACTATTGCATCTGCGAAAATCATGTGCTATTGTATTGGATGTGGAAACGCTTTAACAATTTCTGGAGGAACGACAATGGCAAAAGTTACAATTAAAGATGTCGCAAGAGAAGCAGGTGTTTCCATTTCAACGGTTTCGAAAGCTTTGAATGATGTTAATGTAGTTAAACCGGATACGAAGAAACGTATTTTAGAAGTTGCTCAACGGCTTGAGTATTCACCCAACCTTATTGGACAACGTCTTAAGTCTGGTTCAACGCAGACGATTGGCTTCTTTACTTCAAGTGTAACTGGACCTTATTTCTCACTGTTAATGGATGCATTAGCACATTTTAGTGAGAAGAGCGGTTATGGCTTGAACGTCTATATTTCCAGTGATCGTCACCAAATCATGAACACCATTCGTGGTAACTTGTTTGATGGGGTTTTGCTGTTTGACCTAGTTATTTCCGACCAAGATCTGGAAATTCTCAACTCGGAAAAAATGCCAGTTGTCTTTCTTGATCGGAAATATACTTCTGAATATGCTACCAGCGTCATCTTTGATTCATTTCAGGCTGGTTACGATGTTGGTAATTATCTCTTGAATCTAGGTCATCGCAAGATCGCGTATATTGCTGGTTTTGAAGGCGTTTATGATAGTGAGCAACGGCTAGCCGGTTTGCGTAAAGCTATGGCTGAACGTTCCTTGGCTATTCCAGCATCATACTTGTTGCAAGGCTTGTTTGAAGAAGAAGCTGCTTATAACGCGGTGTTGTCGTTCATTCGCAGTGCTCGTCTTCAAGGAACCGAAATACCAACAGCTTTTGTGGCTGGTAATGATATTAGTGCAATCGGGGCCATGAAGGCTTTGAAGCATGAGGGTTACAATGTGCCGGAAGATGTTAGTGTCACTGGTTTTGATGACATTGATATTGCGGAGTACTTCAATCCTGCGTTAACCACAATTCGGAACCCGATTGCCGCTCAAGCACGACAATCAATTCAACTGTTATTACAGCTGGTCAAGGGTGAACGCAATGTGGCAGCAAAAGTTTTACCTGGGGAACTGATTATTCGGAAGTCAGCCCGGAACATTTAGGTCATATTGGTTCCAGTTTTTTAAATAAAAATAAAAACGTTTTTATTTTAGGAGGAGTAATCATGAATTCCGAAGCAAAAAGGAACAAATCGGTCGGATCAAAAGTTGCTAACTGGTGTCGCGATTTTGGACGGCAATGGCAACTACAAACAATGGTCTTACCGGGTATCATCTGTATGATTATTTTCAACTTCATTCCAATTTATGGTTTGACGTTAGCATTTAAGAGCTATTCCGTAACGAGTACGATTCAAGATTCACCTTGGGTCGGCATGCAAAACTTCCAAACGATTTTGCAAGACAAGTACTTCTGGCAATCAGTTCAAAACACGGTGGGCATTAGTGCCATCAAATTAGTGATTGAGTTCTTCTTACCTATTATTCTTGCAATTATGATTTTCGAACTGAACTGGGCGCCATTTAAGAAGGTCGTTCAAACGATTACTTATTTACCTCACTTCTTGTCTTGGATCATCTTAGGCGGGATGTTGATCACTTGGATGTCTTCTAATGGGATGTTAAATGGGCTGTTGAACATGTTAGGCTTCAATATTCATACCAACCACATGTTAAATGCCGGCGGTTATTGGAGCATTGCTTCCTTATCTGATGTATGGAAGGAAGCAGGCTGGGGCACAATCTTATATCTAGCCACCATGTCCAAGATTGATCCAACTTATTATGAAGCTGCCGAAATGGATGGTGCTTCTAAGATTCGTCAGATTTGGAGCATCACCATTCCTGAAATGAGTAACATTATTGCTTTGAACTTGATCCTATCAGTTTCTGGGTTATTCAATTCTAACTTGGATCAAACTTTAGTTTTGATGAATTCGCAAAACCAACCCAAAGCCGAAGTTATTAATTCCTATGTATATCGTGTCGGTTTAACGCAAGGTGACTTCTCTTACGCGACTGCCGTAGGTTTAGGTGTCGGGATTATCTCAGTTGTTCTCTTGACGATTACGAATTTAGTCACGAAGAAACTGAACGATAATCAATCAGTCTTGTAAGCGGGGTGCGTATAAATGATGTTATCGAAGAAACAAACTAAGAGTAATCTTTCGAAGGTTCGTAAAACCAAGGGTAACAAAGTTTTTGATGTCGTCAACGTGATCCTAATGACTTTATTCTCGTTAATCATTTTGATTCCAATGTGGAATATTGTTATTTCATCATTTGCCGATAAGAACGCGACGTCCTTTGTTTTCTGGCCTAGCAAATTATCAATCGCCAACTATGTGTCTGTATTTAATGACAGTGGTATTTGGCAATCAATGTTTATCTCTGCTGCCAAAACAATCGTTGGGGTTATCTTCCATTTATTCCTCTGCTCGATTGTGGCTTATGCCTTAAGTAAACGGCGTCTACGTGGTCGTAAATTATATTCGGCCATGGGTATTATCACGATGTTCTTCTCAGGTGGGATGATCCCAACTTACTTATTGATTAAGTCATTAGGCTTACTCAACTCGTTCTGGGTTTACATTTTACCAGCAATGTTCAGTTATTATGACATGGTTATCTTAATGAACTTCTTCCGGGATATTCCTGATTCCTTGGAAGAGTCAGCCAAAATCGATGGCGCTAGTGATTGGAAGATCTTCTTCTCAATTATCGTGCCATTATCCAAACCAGCTTTAGCCACCATCGGTTTATTCCATGGCGTTTGGCAATGGAATGACTTCATGACTGCGAAACTTTATATCACTAATGAAGCCTTATATCCAATGCAGATGCGCTTGTACGATATTATCGTCAAATCTCAAGCAGCGGCAGCAAATGGGTTGAATGCCCAGATTACAATCGCAACATCATCGAAGGGGGTGCAGTTAGCAACAATCGTGGTAACAATGCTACCAATCTTGGTTCTTTATCCATTTTTGCAGAAGTATTTCGTAACAGGTACAATGCTTGGCGCAGTAAAAGAATAATTTGAAGAGGTAGGGATACAGTAATGAAGAAAAAAGGAATTTTACGGGCATTATCAGCAGTCGTCGTTTTGGGATCTGCACTTATTTTAACAGCTTGTGGCGGCAAGAAAGCTGATAGTGGTTCTAGCAACTTACCAAAGGCTTCATACAAGGTTAGCAAAGATACACCAGCTTGGAAGAGTGATAAGAGCAAGATGACCACTTTGACATGGTTTGTCAAAGAGGAATGGTGGAACAAAGATTACGGCAAAGATTACATTACGAAGCAAATTAAGAAAGATTTGAATGTGAACATCAAGTTCGTTACTGGTGATGACACGAAATTAAATACTTATTTTGCTAGTGGTAACATGCCTGATATGATCACGATTGATGACCCTAACTCGAAGGTTGCACGGACAGCCAATACTTGGGCATACTCATTACAAGATTTAGCAACTAAATACGACCCATATTTCTACAAGGTTGCTCAAAAAGATACGTTGAACTGGTATAAGATCAAGGGTCAAACTTACGGTTACCCTAACTACTCAAATACACCAGCTGATTACAAGAGTGGTAAAATCTTACCACGTGACGCCTTCATCATTCGTCAAGACGTTAAAGACGCTATTGGTGATCAAGACTTTACGACACCAGAAGGTTTCGTTAAAGGGATGAAAGCTATCAAAGAAAAATTCCCTAACTTAATTCCATTTGGCTTTAACGATTTCAGTGGTGGTAACAGTTCTTTGGAAAACGTTGTTCAAGATATGTTAGGTGTGCCAATTACGAAGAATGGTAAATACTATGATCGTGATTTGGACCCTGATTATATTAAATGGTTGAACGCCTTCCGTGAAGTTCATGCTGATGGTAACATTAGTGATGATAGCTTTACTGATGACTCTAACGCCTTCAAAGAAAAAGTTGCTAATGGTAAATATGCAACTATGATGATGGGCTCTGATGTTAACCAAGGGACTGACTTGCAGAACTTTGCAACGAAACATCCTGGTGCAGAATACTTAGCAATCAACGGGATTCAAAGTACCGTTGGCCGCGAACCAACATTGTCTCAAGCCGGGATTTCTGGCTGGTTGATCAACTACATTTCTAACAAGTCAAAGAACCCTGCTAAAGCAATTCAAGTCTTTGAATATCTCTTAAGCAACAAGGGTCAAATGTTAACGAACTTTGGTGAAAAAGGTAAGATGTACACTCAAGCCGCTGATGGCACTGTTACTCGGACTGCTTTTGCTAAGAAAGTACAACTTGAAGAACCTACTAAATGGCAGAAACAATATCGAATCGGTGAATTTATCCTCTTCGGTCATGACCGTTACAAAGCTTTGAACAAGGATTCATATGTTAAGGCTGTTTGGCAAATGCAAGATTGGGGCAAGAAGTATTTGAAGCCACAATTCGTGATTGAAAACATTGCGCCAGATCCAGGTACTCAAGAAGCACGTGCTTTAAGTGCGATTCAAACTAACTGGAGTACAACCATGGTTTCAATGATCCGGGCTAAGGATAAGTCAGAATTTGATAGTGCTTTGGCTAAGTACAAGAAGTTCCAGAAAGAAAATAGTATTGAAGCAATCAATAAGACGCGTGATGCCAATATTGTTGCTAATAAGAAGAAACTTAACATGAAGTAATCCAGGTTAAGTTGACAATGTTAATTGTTTACTGAGATGGCCAGGAAAAATCCTGGCTTTCTTAGTTGCTAGAAGTAATCGCTAACAAAGGAGCTGCAAGTCGATGAAGAAAATTTTCAGTCTGAACGGTGGTTTATTCCGAGCCATGACCATTATTTATCAGGTGCTATGCTTGAATCTACTATTCCTGTTGACCTCATTACCAATTGTCACGATTGGTGCTTCGACGGTAGCTTTATATCACTGTACTTTGAAGATTGCCACTGGTGACGAACCGGCCCTTTATCGGACTTATATGGCAGCTTTCAAGAGTAACTTTAAGCAAGGATTCATTGCCGGTCTAGGTATGTTATTAGGCGCATTGTTCTTCTTCGGAGCTATTCGTTATGCCTTGTTCCAGAAGCAACCGATCATCGTGATTATTATGGTCAGTTTATCCGCAATTTTCTTATTTACTAGTGAATATCTTTTTCCAATGTTAGCTCATTACGATAACCAACTTGGTGCGCAAATTCGCAACGCCTTGGTGCTTAGTTTCCAGAACGCAGCCTTAAGTATTGTTTGTTTCATTAGCAATGCGGTGCTGATCGTGTTGTTCCCAATCCTGTTGCCTAAGTTATTCTTCCTCTGGATTTTCTTAGGAGTAGCTGGGGCCGCGATGATCAATAGTAAAATTATGACTCATATTTTCCAGAAGTATGACGACACAGAAGGGCAGAATTAATCATGCAACACTATATTGGAATCGATGTTGGCGGTACGACGATCAAGTATGGTCTCGTCGATCATGCCGGGCATATTCAAGCCCAAGGCGCTGTGCCAACACCATTAAATAAAAACGATTTTTTAGAACAATTAACTAAGATTGTCACTGATTATCAAGCACAAGAAACTGATTTAGCTGGTATCGGGATTAGTATGCCCGGTATTATTAAAAATAATGGCTTTCTGTTAACAGCCGGTGCGGTTCGCAGCATGATTGGCGTTAATTTGAAAGCCGAGATGGAGCAACGAACGAACTTACCAACCAATGTTGAAAATGATGCTAATGCGGCAGCAATTGCTGAACACTGGTTAGGTGCTGCCCAAGGCATTGATAATTATCTTTGCTTAGTTTTGGGAACTGGTTTCGGCGGTGGCGCTGTGATCAATAATCAGCTTTACCGTGGTGCTCACGGGATGGCTGGCGAATTTGGTTGGATGCTAACGCATAATTTAGACTTTACTCGTGATTTAGAAGATGCCTCACTGAATAAGTCCAGCGCCATTGTTGGTGGGCTTTGCCATACTTATACCTTGGCGAAGCAACAATTGGATCCAGAGTTTGAACGGGTGATCGATGCCCGGGTGATTTTCCAAGCGGCGGCAGCTGGTGAGAAGTTAGCTCAAATGACCCTTGATAAATTCTATTATGATTTAGCCACCGGCATTCTTAATTTGATTGTTTGCTATGATCCTGAAGTTGTGCTGATTGGCGGCGGCATTAGTGCTAATCCAACTTTTATTCATGACTTAAATGCCGCTTTGACTGATTTGGAATTACGCCATGTCAGTGTCTCTGAAGTGAAAGACCAAGCCATCGCTCAAATCAAACCAGCCAAGCTCATGAATAATGCCGGTATCATCGGCGCTGTTTATCAAGCAATGCGTCGTCAAGAAGCTTAGATCGGAGATTGAATTAAGATGATTACGAAATTCCTAAAAACTCAAGGTCGCCAGATTGTAACTGAAGATGGCCAGCCAATGTTGCTAAAAGGTTGGGGCATTGGTAATTGGTTGCTACAGGAAGGTTATATGTGGCAAGCTCACGGTCAATTATTTGATCGACCACGGCGGATTGAGCAGACAATTGCGGATTTAACTGATTCAGAATTTGCTCAAGATTTCTGGCAGGCTTATCGTGATAATTATTTCACTGAAGCTGATGTGGCTTACATTCATCAGCAAGGCTATAATTCACTGCGATTACCATTTAATGCCAGCTTGTTTCTTGATGATGCTGGTGAAGTCGATGAACGTAATTTCTATTTAATGGATCAAGCAATTGCTTGGGCGAAAAAATATGACCTTTACGTTTGGATCGATATGCATGGCGCCCCTGGTGGTCAAACTGGTGCCAATATTGATGATTCAATTGGTGATGTGCCTAATCTGTATTTAGTACCAGAATATTGGCATCAAGCGTTACAGCTTTGGCAATTCATTGCTCGCCGTTATGCCGACGAGCCGGCCGTTGCTGGTTATGATTTGTTAAATGAACCGATTCGTCCTGGTAATGATCACTTACAAGACTTCGATTATTTGTTGCCGAAATTGGCGCAATTTTACAATGAGGCGATTGCCAAAGTTCGGGCCGTTGATGCTCGCCATATGTTCTCGTTGGAAGGTTATCACTGGGCCAGTGATCCCAGCGTCTTCAATCATCGTTATGATGATAATTATGTGATTCATTTCCACCGTTATGGCGTTTTACCAAGTCAGGAAACTTTCGCTGAATTCTTGGCAGTCAGTCAACAATACGATGTGCCATTATGGTTAGGTGAAACTGGCGAAAATAATGATCGTTGGTTTGCCGGCATGGCACAACTTTGCGAGGCGAATCAAGTCAGTCGTCATTTCTGGACCTATAAGAAAATGGGTCGCCAAAACAGCGCGGTAACCGTGAAAACACCTGATCATTGGTCATTAATTTTGGACTATCTGCAAAACGGTCGTAAACCAGCTGTCGGTCAAGTTAAAGCAATTCTGGCTGAGTATCTGGATAATATTAAATTTGAAAATTGCCTTCAAAATCCGGACGTTGATCATCATATTTTATTAGAACCACCGTTCACTTATGCGGCCGTTAACTTCTCCGAAGTTGCTGGCAGTTATCATGGTGCGACAGTGCGCAACAATTTCGTGAAATATCATCAAGGCACAAATTTGGATATTATCGTTCCTGATTTGCAACAACCAGGTAAGTCGACTTTTGATGTTCATCTTGATGAATATCGTTTGCGGTTGCACGAGACGGAATTTGTTACTTATCGTTTCTGGAATCAACAACCAGCTAAGCAAGTCCAATTATGTTTTGACGATCAATTGACCGCAGCTAATAGTCAAGTTCAAGTATTAGTGAACGACCAAGAAATCTTTAATGGTCCTTTAGTCGGAATTGATTTGCAATTACCGATAGCACAACTGACTGATGTGAAAGTCAAAGTGGTCGTCTTAACTGGTGTTGTTGGTTTGGCGAAGATTAATTTGTTTTAACTGTTGCTTTGTTTGATTTAAAAAACTGGGCCAAGACTTCCCCAAATTAGGGAGTGGTGGTTGCTGGGCAATTTTGAGGGCGTGGAACGCTGTGTTCGTTGGTTTGAGACTGAACTAGTTTTTGGCAGAATAGCGGACAACTCCGTTGCGGCCGGCGGAGTGTGGAACGCGGCGGGCGTTGATTTAAGCTTTTGCTGCGCAAAATCTTAAATACAAGCCTTATCCTAAGCGATAAATCGCCAAGGATAATTTCGCGGCTGACACCCCGGCGGCCTCCACTACGTTTTGATCTAAGTTAGTCCACTTCAAATTTTGTTGATATCAAGACAGTACTAGTGAAGTTGGATGCCAATCGCCCAGCAACCACCAGATGAAACTAACTGAATTGAGCACCACTATTTAGAAAAGCAAATTGTAATAAACTAATGAGCCTGTTTGACAAGTTTTCTGGAATTAAACCAGAAACTGTCAGACAGGCTTTTTAAATACCGCTGTTCAGTTACGATAACAATTCGGATTAAGTTGATTAGTCCCACTATCATTGCCTCAAATTCTAAAATGATGAAGTGCACTGCTTTAACTCCAGACGGAATGGAGGGATCTTGGCGTCAGCCGCCAAATTGTTCTTAGTGGCTGGGCCACTTAGAACAAGGCTTGTATTTGAGATTGTTGCGTTAGCAATAAGCTTAAATCAATGCCGGCCGCGTTCCACGCCAAGCAGCCCGCAATGCAGTCAGACATAAAAACCATCATTAGATTTTAATGGTTTTGAATTTTGACCCTTAAATGGTTCAAATCGATGCCGGCAGCGTTCCACAACCAGCAAGCCCGCAATGCAGTCAGACACAATTCAGTTCGTACACTTTTACTGCATATTCTTGAATAATTGCTTCAGTATCACCCGATATTTCTAAAACTTACAATATTGCAAGTTAATTCGATGGCTTGTTTGACACATTTTTCCTTAAAATAAAGTCATTAAAAGAACAATTGAGGAAATAAATGAAGAAAATATTAGCTATTTTGGCAGTTTTAATGGTTAGTCTAATCGGTTATTGCGGTTTTAAATATTATCAGCAGACCTATTTAGGCACTGAGGCTTATGCTATTGTGCCAGCGCAAGTTCCTAGCAAGGAAGCAGCTAAGGATTTGGCTGGTCAGCCGGAGTCTGATCGTTATGCTTATCATTATAAAATTCAAGTGGTGACTAAAAATGGTCAGAAAATGACGCGTACTTTTGATATTTCTGGTCGCAACCCGCAGCCGCTACCGGCGAACAGCTTTATTAAGTTAACTGCCAGTACTTTGCGCGTTGTGGTTGGCCCTCAAACCATTTCCGAAAACGAAGTGCCTGTAAATGTACTCGCCAAATTATATGATTAACCAGAAATCGCGTTGCCGGTCTGACATTGTGTTGGCCAACTTGTTATAATAGTAACAGTGACTTTTATTTATTGAAGGAGTTGGCAAGTTGATTAAGGCGATTGCACTCGATATTGATGGCACGTTAACAAATGACCACAAAGAAATTTCACCGCGAACCAAGGCAGCATTAATGGCCGCCCAAGCTCAGGGGGTGCGCTTGATTTTGGCGACTGGCCGACCAGCCAAGGGCACGGAAAAGTATGTTCGAGAGCTGGCCATGGATCAACATCATGGTTTAGTCGTTGCTTTCAACGGTTCCCAAGTGATTGATTGCCAGACGCAGCAAATTGTTTACAATCGGGCGATGACGGTGATTCAATCCAAGGCGATTTTGGACCACGCGAAAAAATTTGACGTCATTCCTATGGTGGCGCTGGGCGATTATCTTTATGTTAATGATGTTTATCATAATCGTCTGCATTTAGCGACTGGCGACCGCAATATTATTGAATATGAAGCGCGCAATGATCGGTTACAGTTGTGTGAACAGCCCGATTTAGCGGCGTTTGTGAGTGAGCCGATCAATAAAATTCTGTTGGCGGGCCAACCGGATTATTTGCGAGCTAACTGGCATTCATTGGCGGCGCCATTTGCCCATGATTTGAATGCTATGTTCACCGCGGATTTTTATTTTGAATTTACGAATTTAGGTGTTGATAAAGGGACCGCCTTGGCCCATTTGTTGCCTAAGCTTGGTTTGACTGCTGATGAGTTGATCGCTTTTGGCGACGATGAAAATGATTTGGCGATGTTGAATTATGCGGGGATTGGTGTGGCCATGGCCAATGCCAAGGAGAAAATTCGTTTAGCCGCCGATGAAGTGACCTTAACGAATAACGATGATGGGATTATGGCCAGCTTGGCTAAACACTTAGATTAGGAGTCGAATAGTTTGGCAAAAACACTTTATTTAATGCGTCATGGCGAGACTTTATTTAATGTTCGTCATAAAATCCAAGGCTGGTGCGATTCACCGTTGACAGCTAATGGGATTGCTCAGGCTAAATTAGCAGGGCAATATTTTCGTGATCAAGGGATTAAGTTTGATCATGCCTTTTGTTCAACAGCCGAGCGAACCAGTGATACTTTAGAATTAGTCACGGCAAACAGCATGCCTTATCAGCGGTTGAAGGGTTTGCGTGAGTGGGGCTTTGGCGTGTATGAGGGCCAAGATGAGGCGCTTAATCCGCAACCACCTTATGGCGATTACTTCAAACAATTCGGCGGTGAAACCCAGCATGAGGTTGAAGAACGGATTTATGGAACGGTGCTGAATTTAATGCAACAACCTGAAAATCAAACTATTTTAGCAGTTTCCCATGGTGGGGCCTGTCACAATTTCTTACGCCGTGCTGTGGGATCCACCACTAAATTGACCCACGGTGTCCGCAATTGCACTATTTTCAAGTACGAATTTGCGGCTGATCATTTCAAATTGCTTGATGTTATTTATCCTGATTTACTTTCATAAATTGTGAGTGCAACGCGTAATACAAAAAAAGGATTTGATCGTTTGCTGATCAAATCCTTTTTTCTGTCCGGAAAGAACAATCTTAAATCAAGCCAGTTCCTGAAAAGACGGCAACTACCAATACGGTCACGAATTCAACTAAGATTCGGGCTCGTCAATCGGCAGCGGTCGAGCAATAAAATTGACGCTAATTAAGGTGGATCTTAAGCTTAGGGCAGTAAGTGCTAATGCGTTTGCGGCCAAATTTTCTTAAGTGAGACACCTAGTAGGCAACCAATAATGGTGACGACTAAAACTAATAAACTACTGGGAATAATGATCATGCCTAAATAGGTTAAGACCAAAGTTACAGCAATCACGGTGATTTGCAATAAATAATTAAGACTTTTATCGGCAATCACCTGCAGGTAAAGAAGACCAATAAACATCGCGACAATGGCGAAGTCCAGGCCGAAACGTTCGGGATTTTGGATGAAATTCCCTAAGAGGCCACCAATTAATGAGGCCGACACCCAAGTCAAATAAGCAATTAAATTAGCTGTATTCAGCCAAGGAAAATTAAGCTCACCAGCGGTATAATTCAGTTTATTCATGCCTAGTGCAAAGCTTTCATCAGTTAAAAGGGTGCCAATGAAAATATTGTCAGCCAAACTTTTGCGTTTAAAATAAGGCGCAATGGTCAGGCTTAAAAGAATCATGCGCGAGTTAATCAGGAAAGTTGCGGCGACAATCGATAAAATCGGACTACCGGCGGCTAATAAACTGACTGTAATAAATTGTGCCGAGCCACCATAAATAATTGCCGACATTAAGAAAATCATCAGCGGACTTAAGCCAGCAGCGTGGCCGACCAAGCCGAAAGCAATGCCAATACCTAAATAACCAAAGACAGTGGGCAAGGTTTCATGGATGGCACTTTTGATCGTTAGTTCTGCATTCATTCAATAACATCTTTTCTGTGCGGATTTAGGCGCCTATGATCAGTCTAATTAAGCCTAAGGAGACTACCCCAACAATGACGATCACCAATAAATTTTTCGATAAAATGGCACTGAGTAGAGTCGGTCCTGAGGCAATTAAATTGGGCCAATTAATTGTGGGTAAATGGCCTAGATGTTGGGTAAATAGACTGCTAAACCACAGTGCCGACATAATCACGATTGGCACGAAATTAAGATATTCCAAGACGGTTTCTGAAAGGCTGAATTTTTTCAATAATACAAATGGTAGGACTCGCGATAGCCAAGTTACTAGCCCACAACCGAGAATGGTCAAGATGGTGTAGTTAAAAGTAGACATGTTTTAAAATCACTCCCAAAGCGCAACCGCATAAAGTCACGACCAGAATTAATAGACGACCAGGAATCACCATCATACCGAAGTAAATCATCACAAAGCTGCTGGCTATTAAAATCAATTGCAGTTTCTTGGGTAGTTGACGATCGCTTTCAAATTGTAAATAAGTCAGGCCAATAAACATGGCCACCACAGCAAAATCCACACCAAAACGCTCGGGGTTGGTTAATAAACCACCCAGTTGCGCGCCTAAAAAAGTTGCGGCTAAACAAACAAAATAGGGCAATAAGGCCGCGCCGTGAAACCAAGAAAAAGTCAGGCGGCCCTTAGTAAAATTGATTTTATTGATTGCTAAGGCGAAGCTTTCATCGGTTAGCAAGCTAGCTAATAAAATACTTTTTAGTAAGGAGGTTTGCTTAAAATGCAGAGCCAGTGTGATTCCTAACAGAATCAAGCGGGCGTTAATCAGAAAAGTGGCCGCAACGATGGCGATAATCTGGTCTTGCGTGAGCAACATGCTAATTAAGACGAATTGAGCTGAGCCGGCAAAAATTAAAGCTGACATGAGCAGCATTAGCCAGGGATTGATACCAGCGGCGCGACCAACAATGCCTAGCGCCAGACTAATACCAAAGTAGCTAAAACCAATTGGTAAAGCATCGTGCCAACCAGCACGACGGGTTAAATTATCATTCATGTTAAACTCCTGTTTGTCGAGGTAACGAGGACAATTGTGAATCAATAAAGTTATTTTACCAAGTATTTCTGAGTAATAGTTGAAATTGTTGAATATTTTTTCAACAGTGTTTGAAAATTTAAGAAACAATCAGTTGACAATTAGTAGTAGACTTGTAAAATCAAGGTGGTAAAAGCCGCAGTTATTCACGGGGAGATGGCATTATGGCCAAGATAGTTAAGCTGTTGACCAGATTGAAAAGTAATTCGTTTTTTCAAATTATCCAACGAACGTTAGTCATTTTATTTCCATTTGCATTAATCGGGACTTTTGCCCAAGTGCTCTCAACGTCGTTCTTATCAGTTGGTGGTTTCTTTGGCAGTATCTTCAAGATTAATGCCTGGCTCCCACATTATCAAGCTTTACGAATTTTGTTTGATGATTTAAGTCAACTAACTTTAGGGATGCTGACAATTGCAGGGGCCTTTGAAGCAGCGAAATATACCGCTAAATATTATCAAAAAGATGATCAAATGGCCGGTTTGACCGCAGCAATTTGTTACGGTTTGATTTTCTTTCATCGGATGAAAGGCAACACGGTGACGATTGAAATGCGTTATTACGACTACCATTGGTTGTTAGTCGGGATTGTCGTGGGTTATTTAGTTGGCCGAATTTTCAAACGGCATGGCATGGATGCTCAGCAGCAAGCGCCTCATCATGATTTGATTTTAAACCGGGCGTTTGGGGCCTTGAAGCCAATTTTTGTGGCTGTTTTCTGGGCCTTGATCTTACATGCCGTCTTTGGTTTAGTGCGCTTCTACCGCGTTGATTCCTATGTTTTAAACGCGATTCAGAACTTTACGAACCAACCAAGTAGTTTCACTTTTACCATGATGAGCGCGTTATTGACAACAGTTCTGGCTTGGTTTGGCTTTGCAGGGCCACTGGCTTTTTCGACCAAAGTTGTGGAAACCGAAGTTTGGGATAATTTAAGCTACGCGCTGAGTCATGGCTCTAGTTGGAAAATTCCTCATCCTTACTCAGCTAGTTCGCTTTATCATAGCTTTGGGACCTTTGGTGGGACTGGTGTTTTGCTGGCCTTAGTCATTGCTATGATTGTGGCTAGTCGCAATCGTAATTCACGAGAAGTCAGTCAGTGGAGTTTATTTCCGGCAATTTTTAATGCCAATGTGCCGATGATGTTTGGGATTCCCGTGTTGTTAAATCCTTTGTATTTAGTGCCCTTTACGTTGTTACCATTATTCAACATGGCCGTTGCCAGTCTGTTCATTTGGTTACACGTAATGCCGCCAGTGGCTTATCCAGTGCCATCTGGAACGCCGGGGCCATTGATTCCTTTTATTGGCACCAACGGCAATGTTATGGCGCTAGTGATTGGTGCTTTTATTATCGTGTTGGACGTGCTGCTTTATTTACCGTTCATTCGGCTGGCCGAAAATGTCGATCAAGCCATGTTACGGGAAGGGGGCCGCACCAATGAAACTGCTTAAAACATTCTTTCGCAACAAAAAAAGTTGGTTATTACTAGGCATTTTCTTCGGCATCATCATTATCCTGGCCTTTCCATCATATGCGTGGACCCAGAGTAACGTGAAGCAAATGGCTACTCGGCATAATTCGAAAATGTCGCCAGTCATTATGATTCCTGGTAGTAGCGCCACCCAAGATCGTTTTGACGATTTGGTGCAAAAAATCAATCAATCTGACGGTCGTAAACACAGCCTGTTGAAATTAAAAGTGATGAATTCTGGGCAGATCAATGTGACTGGGGAAATTCGTCCCGGTGATAATGAACCCTTTATCGTCGTCGGTTTTGAAAACAACAAAGATGGTTATGACAACATTAAAAAAGAAGCCAAAATGTTTAATACGGCCTTTAATCAGCTAACGAAGAAGTATAATTTTAATAATTTCAAAGCCTTTGGTCACTCAAATGGTGGCCTGGTCTTCACCGATTTTCTCGAGAATTATTTCAATAATGATCAAATTACGATGAAACGGCTAATGACCGTGGGAACGCCTTACAACTTCGAAGAAAGTTCGACGAGTCGGAAGACGCAAATGCTGGCGGATTTCATTAAAAATAAAACAAAAATCCCTAGTGATTTAGTCGTGTATTCTTTATCAGGTACGCAGAACTACGACAGTGACGGGATCGTACCAATTAATAGTGTGGCAGCCGGTAAATATATTTACCAAGGACAAGCCGCCAGTTACACTCAAATTACCGTCTCTGGTAAAATGGCTCAACATTCAGCCATGCTAGATAATCCGCAAATCATTACAATTATGGAGCAGTATTTGCTGGAGCCAAAAGCCAAGACAACCAATAACAATCGTAGTCTTAGTGACGACAATCCAACGAATGACATTAACAATAATACTAATAATTGATTTTTGAGGATTAATTCTGAAACTAGTTTTAGGCAGAATAGTGAACACTCCGTTGCGGCCGGCGGGGTGTGGAACGCGGCGGGCGTTGATTTAAGCTTTTGCTGTGCAAAATCTTAAATACAAGCCTTATCCTAAGCGATAAATCGCCAAGGATAATTTCGCGGCTGACACCCCGGCGGCCTCCACTGCGTTTTGAGCTAATGTGGTCCACTTTAGATTTGGTTGATATCAAGATAATACTAGCGAAACTAGTAGCCAATCGCCCAGCAACTGCCTTGATGAAACTAAGGAAATTGAGCACCACTAATTTAAAAAGCAGATTTATGTAAACAAAAAGGTTCGTTTGACAAATTTTCTGGAAACCAGAAACAGTCAGACGGACTTTTTTGGTATTACTATTTAGTTTGACAGCAAGCTGAATCAAGTTGATTAATCTCACCAGAATTGCCTCAAGAACTAACAAAAAATGTAGTGCACTAATTAAACTCCAGACGGAATGGAGGGATCTTGGCGTCAGCCGCCAAATTATCGTTGGTGCTTTAGCACTTACGATAAGGCTTGCATTTGAGATTGTTGCGCAGCAATAAGCTCAAATCAACGCCGGCAGCGTTCCACGCCAAGCAGCCCGGAATGCAGTCAGACATCATTCTGTTTCTACCATCTTCATCTGTTTTTAATGGTTTTGGCTTTCAAATGGTCCAAATCGATGCCGGCCGCGTTCCACAACCAGCAAGCCCGCAATGGAGCCAGACTCAATTCCGTTTCACCACTTCACTGAATTTATATCTTAAGCTTTTTAGTCGAAGCGGTAATAAAGATCTAACTCAGGTAACCAAGGCTCAGTCTTTGTTTTCTTAAGATCAGCTGCTAATAATTCTGGCTTAAAACTATGCCAAGCCACAGTACGCCGAGCATTGATCTTGGTTGCCAAAGCAAGAATATCTTCGCGCTTGGCATGACCACTGGCACCACAGGATTCAATTGTCCAATGATTAGCGGCTAAGAAGTCTTGCAACTGGGCAAACCGAGGGTCGTAGTCACCCAGTGGTTCACCATTAGCATGGAGATAAAGACCACCATCAAAAGCTTGTAGGCGTTCATGATTAGCCCAAGAATTCTGCAAAGTAAATTGCCGCGGATTCTTAAGTAGTTGCGCTTCAAGTTGCGTCCAAGCATGGTAATTGGTATTTGCAGGGGCGGTATTTGCCGGTTGGTCAGAAATTTCATTGATTGTTTGTTCTGGGGCAAAGGCACGGATCAACTGGGCATAATCAGGTTCCCAAAGCATTGGCCGACCAGCGGCTGCCGCAGTTTCGTTGAACCGAATTAAACGTTCCACATTACGTGGGTAGGGATTAACCACTAATACTTGATCAGTTGTCTTAATTTTATCAGTCAGTCGTTTAGGCAAGTCTTGTTCAATCAAAATTGGTTCGTGATGATCACCAGTCACCATTTGTGGTTGTTCACTGACGAAGCTGTAAGTTGTGGCTTCAGTTAAATAAACGTCGAGCTGGTTTTTGACCAGATCTGACCAGCGTTCAACCCGATCTTGATGGTAGCCACCAATGCGGACATCACCAGAATGCAGGAATTTATGTTGGCCATCGTCAATCAATAAGGCCATTGGCGCAATCACATCATGGTCGCTGAGAAAACCAGTGACTTTTAATGAGCCCACTTGAATTGTTTCTTGATCAGCTAAGGGCTGTAAATTAGTGACACGAGGCTCAACACCTTGGTCCATTAGGAGCTGGTAAAGTTTCAAACCGTCAGCTGACATATAGATCGGAATATCGTGGTTTTGCAAATAGCGCAAGGCCCCCATATGATCCAAATGCAGATGTGAAACAAAGATAGCTTGATGCTTGAACTTGGTTGATTGATTAGGCAGTAATAAATCAGGCAGGTTAGGTAATTTGTGTTGCTCAATCGCTTGAGCCACGGTTTCGCCAGCTAAATCAGCTGCGACACCGAAATCCATAATCACCCGACTATCACCGTTAGCAATTTCAATAATATTGCCACCAATTGTTTTAGTCCCATTCAAAAAACGTAGTGTTGTCATTTCGTATCCCCTCTCCAATTTGACTAGTAAATCAGTGTAACGCATTCAGTCCAGAAAGACAAAGATTTTATTGACTTAAGTCACAGTATTTTTTAATAAAAAACGTGCTTTACTCGTTCGACCAAATTGCCTAAAAATCTTTTGTCACGGTATTTCAGGTGTTGGCTATCGTTTTTTAGGAAAATGGTTATACTTAAGTGGGTAGTCAGTGATTGAGAAATTTTAAATGACACTGAAGAATATTTTATTGTTAACAATAAGGAGGAGTTTTTCAATGAGTTGGCAGGATAAGATTGATCCTAAATTACAAGCAATTGTCGCCAAAGTTGATGCTAAAATTGCCCCACGTTTGGCCGCAATCGACGATCAAATTCTTGATAATCAAGCAAAAGTGTTACACGCATTCCAAGATAATCATGTTTCTGAGGCAGATTTAGTCGGCAGTACTGGTTATGGTAATTCTGACGAGGGACGCGATCATCTAGAAGCCATTTACGCTGAAGTACTTGGCAGTGAAGATGCGTTGGTTCGGCCGCAATTAGTTTCTGGGACCCATGCCATTGGCGTTGGCTTGTTAGGCTTAGTTCGGCCTGGTGATGAAATTCTCTACATTACTGGTGAACCTTACGATACCTTGCAGGAAGTGCTGGGCCTGGCTGGTAACGGCATTGGCAGTCCTAAAGAATATGGCATCAAAGTTGATTATGTGCCGCTATTGGCTAATGGCGATGTCGACTTTGCAGCCGTTAAGGAACGGATCACTGATAAAACTAAAGTTGTGGCGATTCAACGTTCTTGCGGTTACGCGACTCGTGCTTCTTTCACGATTGCCAAAATTGCTGAAATGGTGAAAGTTGTTCGTTCCGTCAAGCCAGATGTTTGGATTTTTGCGGATAATGCTTACGGTGAATTCTCTGAACGGCAAGAACCACTTGACGTTGGCGTTGACATAATGGCCGGTTCATTGATTAAAAACGCCGGTGGTGGCTTTGCTAAAACAGGTGGCTACATTGTTGGTCGCAAAGATTTAGTCGAACGCGTTAGTTATCGTTTCACAGTGCCTGGTTTAGGTGGCGCTGAAGGGGCAACTTATGGCATGATGCTGGATATGTTCCAAGGTTTCTTCGTAGCACCACAAACCACCGGTAATGCCATTAAAGGTGCTATTTTTGAAGCGGCCTTACTTGAAGAACTTGGTTTACCAGTGGCACCAAAATGGGATGATCCGCGTACCGATTTGATTCAAACCGTTAACTTTGGTAACAAAGAAGATATGGTCAAGTTTGCGAAGGCAATTCAGCAAAGTTCGCCAGTTGATTCTTATGTGGAACCAATTCCGGAACAAATGGCTGGCTACGAAGATGAAGTCGTCATGGCAGCAGGTTCCTTTATCGAAGGTTCAACGATTGAATTCTCTGGCGATGGTCCAATTCGGCCACCATACACCTTGTATTTACAAGGTGGTTTAACATACGCTCATGTTAAATTGGGCATTACTCAGGCAGCTCAAACGACTTTCTTTACGAAATAGGACTAGGCTTTTCTGATTTGAAGAAGGCAGTTGCTGGGCGATTTAAACCTAAGCTGGTTTTAGGCAGAATGGTGGACAACTCCGTTGCGGTCGGCGGGGTGTGGAACGCGGCGGGCGTTGATTTAAGCTTTTGCGCAGCAAAAGCTTAAATACCAGCCTTATCCTAAGCGATAAATCGCCAAGGATAATTTCGCGACTGACACCCCGGCGGCCTCCACTGCGTTTTGAGCTAATGTGGTCCACTTTAGATTTGGTTGATAACAAGACAATACTAGTGAGATTAGTTGCCAATCGCCCGGCAGCCACCTTGATGAAACTAAAGGAATTGAGCACCAATAATAAAAAAGCAAATTCATGCAACCTAATAAGCTTGATTGGCAATCTTTCTGAACAAAATCAGAATTTGTCAATCAAGTTTTTTTAGGTGCTACTGTTCAATTGCGACAACAATTTAAGTTAAGCTGATTAGTCCCACTAAAATTGACTTAAGCACTAACAAAAATAAAATGCACCACCTTAACTCCAGACGGAATGGAGGGCGTGGTTGTCAGTCGCCAAATTTGTCTTATTGCTTTAGCAATTAGACAAAGGCTCGTATTGATGACAATTTGAAAAATTGGCATCAATCG
>NZ_RHOU01000008.1 GCF_003946645.1 Lapidilactobacillus wuchangensis | reverse complement strand
AAGCCTTATCGTAAGTGCTAAAGCACCAACGATAATTTGGCGGCTGACGCCAAGATCCCTCCATTCCGTCTGGAGTTAAGGTGGTGCATTTCACAATTATTAGTGATTAAGGCAGTGCTAGTGGGATTCATCAACTTAATTCAATCAGTATAAATAGTTAAATGACACAAAAAAGCGGTGTGACAAACTCCTTCCGATTAGAGATTGTCACACCGTTTTTGCACTTCCACAATCTGGTTTGGCCAAATAGTGGCGCTGAATTCTGTTAGTTTCATCTGGTGGTGGCGGCGCAATTGGCGTCAGCCATGAAATTATTCTTGCCGCTTTAGCGGTTAGAATAAGGCTTGTATCTGAGATTGTTGCGTCAGCAATAAGCTCAGATCAATGCCCATGGCGTTCCACGCCCTTCAAATTGCGCCGCCACCACCTTACCAAATTGAGGAAGGCTTTACCTATTACTTCGCCCTACACTCGCAAACCATTAATGCGCTCAACGAATTTCGGGTCGCGATGATCTTCGAATACGGTTTGTTCTTCGTCAAGCGCCTGGATTTTAGCCATGTCAGTCTCACTTAATTCAAAATCCCAAATGGCCAAATTTTGAGCCATCCGATCTTGATGAACCGTTTTCGGAATGGCCACGATGCCGCTTTGCACCAAGAACCGTAAAGCAACTTGCGCCGCCGTTTTCTGATATTGTTGACCAATCCTAGTTAGGGTCGGATTCGTGAAGAGACCGTGGCCACCTTCGGCAAATGGCCCCCAGGATTCAATTTGGGTGCCATATTTTTGTAACCACTGGCGCGCTTCTTTTTGTTGGTAGAAAACGTGGGTCTCCAATTGATTAACCGCCGGCACGATTTCCACGTTCTTAACTAAATCGACATAACGATCCGGCAAGAAATTCGAGACACCGATTGCCCGGATGACGCCTTCATGATAAAGCTGCTCTAAGGCGCGATAAGTGCCGTAATAGTCGCCATAAGGTTGGTGAACTAAGACTAAATCCAAATAATCGGTTTGAAGATTTTGCAACGATTGCATCACTGAGGCCCGCGCTTTTTCTTCGCCAGCATTAGAGACCCAAACTTTCGTCGTTAAGAAAATGTCCTCGCGAGGCACGGGACTCTTAAGAATGGCTTTACCAACCGCCGTTTCATTCTGATAAAATTGGGCCGTGTCCAGCAAGCGATAGCCTAGCGCCAAAGCTTCGGTAACGGCCTGTTCAGCGACAGTCAAATCAGTCACCTGAAAAACGCCAAAACCTTCTAGAGGCATGTCAACGCCATTATTTAATTTAACAGTTTTAATTGCTGCCATAATGAACTCCTTTCTGGCAATTGCCGCTATAATTTAAGGTCGCTCAGCTCTTCCACAAAGGCCGGATCATGATGATCATTGAAGAAAGTCTGAGCTTCATCTAAGTTGCGAATTCGTTCCATATCTTCATCGCTAAGTTCAAAATCCCAAATCCCTAAATTTTCCGCCAGCCGTTTAGGATGAACGGATTTAGGATTAACAATAATATTCTCTTGAACGAGGAAGCGCAAGCCAACTTGGGCCGCGGTTTTACCATAATCTTCCCCAATTTTCGTTAAAATCTGGTTGGTGAAAAACTCGTTCTTGCCGGCCGCAAATGGTCCCCAAGCTTCGATTTGCGTATGGTATTTTTGCAGCCACTTGCGCGCAAATTTCTGCTGGTTAAAAACATGCGCCTCAACTTGATTGATTGCCGGCGTAACGCTAACGTGCTTAACAAAATCAACATAACGATCAGGCTCAAAGTTTGCGACGCCAATCGCGCGAATCTTGTGCTCGTGATAAAGCGCCTCTAAAGCATGATAAGTGCCATAATAATCGCCCAGTGGTTGATGAATCAGCACTAAATCTAAATAATCGGTTTGCAAAGCCTGCAAAGAACGCAAAACTGAATCATAGGCTGGCTTAGCGCCGGCATTGGCCAGCCCCACCTTCGTCGTCAGAAAAAGCTGCTCGTGAGGAAGGCCACTTTCTTTGATTGCCGCACTGACTGCCGCTTCCTGATGATCATTTTGAGCCATATCAATCGAACGATAGCCTAGTTTCAAGGCCGCCTTAACAACATCTTTGACCTTAGTCGCATCAGCCAGTTGCGCAACACTGAAACCTTCCAGCGGCATTTCAAGACCGTTATTTAATTTAATATTTTTAATTGCAGTCATAAACAACCTCCCAATTTGGTTAATCCCCCAATATCTTGCCAACAAAAAAACAAGCGTCGCTGAACGGCAGACTGCTGCTCAGTATCACTTGTAATTTACAAAAATATTCATTTGTTGTCACGACATCTGTTTAGGCTTACTGGAAGTAGGTCGTTTATGCAATTACCAGCCGCCACTGAAGCCACCACCGCCGGTACTCCCGCCGCCAAAACCACTACCAAAGCTGTTACTGCCATTAGAACCAGAACCACTGTTGAAAGTCGTATCATTATACGTCGTCCACCAAACTGGCAGCAACATTAAATCAGCTTTATTTTTAGGACGTTGTAGTTTGCCGTTACGATCGACATAACGGTCCATGTTGGCGAACAGTGCTAACGCCTCATCAACAGTCACCGTTTCGAAATAATCAACATTAGCTGTAAAAATTGGCCATAGTTGTTGGCGCCGTTGGGCAGATAAATTATTTTGCTGACTATAAACTTCAAAGGCCTGTTGATAACGGAGCATCATTGGCTTAATTTGCCGAATTTTAGGATTTAGTAAAGCGACTATTTTAGTCAAGGTCTTCGCCGAATATAACGGTCGATCAGAGACCGCCTTAATTGCTAACTGGTAATCTGCGGCTGGGTATTCCAAGGCCACGGGATTACTAGCCAGGATGTCACTGACATGTTCGCGTAAATAAGGAATAAACACTAGTCGCAACAATTGCACGTCCGTTAATTTTGACGGTAGCGAGGTCGTCTTGACCATATTTATTTGGTCCGGCCAAGGCATGAACCGCACTAACGGATGGCGTTGTAGAAATTGTTCATCTCGCAAGGTGCTCAGCGCAAAAGCTTGCCAGCGGCGCTTTTGCCGATAATAAGCAATGATGCCCACTACCACTAACCCTGCTAATAAAATTGCGCCAATGATTACGCCGATTTTAATTCGTTGATCACGTTGACGTTTTTCTTTAATGGCATTAGGTGTCCGAATGGCAGCTTCTTGAGTCACAACCCGGCGACTGATTTTCTCTGACATTTGTCGAATAGCGGCGTCATAACGCTCATTTTTCAATTCGTTTTTAATTTTAGTGGTGACAATTTGGCTTTTACTACCATCAGGAATCACTGCCTCTAAGCCATAGCCGACCGTGAGCCGATATTGATGATCCGCAATTGCGACAGTCAATAACAGGCCATTATCCCAGTCACGGCGACCAACCTGATATTTCTCGAACATGGCGACACCGTAATCATCGATATCTTGATTGTCCGGTAAATGATCAACGGTGATAACCGCCAGTTGTGGATGACCTTTAACTTGAGCAAAAGTTTCCTGATTGATTTGATCAATTTCATCAGCAGTCCGTTGTGACAACACCTGCGCTTGATCATTGACCCAAGCCGTTTGCGTTGCGGCCTGAACTGATTGCGGCCCCAGCCAGAGCCAGCAGCTTAGGCCAACCAATAATAGTAACAACCAGTTGATTTTCTTCTTCTCCAGCATGACGCTCCCCCTAGCATACTCATACTTACTAACTTCTATTATCGCCCCGCTACCTGGTTTAAACAACTGGATTAAGTAGAATTATCAGAAAACTAATCTTTCGGTAACCTATCAAAAAACTCACGCCAACACTAAAATCTGTCAACGTGAGTGAGTCAAGCTGTTTAATTATTGGTTTTCAAGAAGTATTGCGTAATACGTTCTTGATCATGAGTAGTCAGTAAGAAGTTCGTATCGGGGCGGTGATTCTTCTGCCAATTCTTCCAGAAATCAAAGCCTTGCACGAAATCTTGTAAATAAGCCAGTGGATTATTCTTGACCAAAACATAGGCCATCGTCGCCAAGCTCTTATTTACTCGCAATTCTTGCTGCTGATAAGCTGCTAAAACTTTCTTTTCAAAGCCTTCAGGATCGGCACGATAAGCATCCCGATAACCTAAAATCTGCGGCTGATTCAAAAGTGGCTCCAACGTGAAGCCCGTGAAATCACTGGCAATCCCATCATTTTTAGCTAATAATTCATATAAATATAAAAAGAATGACAGTCGATCAGTTTCAGCCAACATTTCTGCATCCTCTGTTGCTAGCCAACCTGTTACTGCTAATTTAGGGTCTGTATCAAGCATCATAACAACCTCCTCGTATTTGGTACCGTTTCCCTCAATTTCATTTTACCGCAACTACGCGAAAATTAACGGTTTCCAGTTTAAAAACTTTTACTTTTTGGCCAACAATTGGCAAAGTTCTAAATCATGGTGCTGAAACTGAATAGCTAAATTCTAAATCGTTAAAACCTGATGATGGCATTATGACAGAACTGGTTCTGACTGCATTCCGGGCTGCTTGGCGTGGAACGCGGCCGGCATTGATTTGAGCTTATTGCTGCGCAACAATCTCAAATACAAGCATTGTTCTAAGTGGCACAGCCACTTAGAACAATTTGGCGGCTGACGCCAAGATCCCTCCATTCCGTCCGGATCTAAGTTAGTGCGCTTCATAGTTGTTAGTTATTAAGGCAGTGTTAGTGGGATTCAGTAACTTAATTTAATCAGTAGTAATAGTTGGACAGTAACAAAAAAGCGATGTGACAACTCTATTATCAATAGAGATTGTCACACCGCTTTTGTCTCACCACAATCTGGTTTGACCCATTAGTGGCGATCAGTTCTGTTAGTTAATACAGGTAGTTGCTGGGCGATTGGCGTCAGCTGTGAAATTTGTCTTGCTGCTTTAGCAGCTAGTCAAAGCCTCGTATTTGAAACAATTTGGTTTGTAATTGGTTCAAATCGACGGCCACAGCGTTCCACGCCCCAAAAATCGCCCAGCAACCACCACCCCAATTGGGGAAGTCTTACTTCAGACTATTCAGCTCGTAAAGCAATGGCGGCATCTTTTTTGGCAGCCATTCGTGCTGGAATATGACCACCAATCATCGTCAAGACCGTGCTGACTAAGACCAGAATCAAGGCCTGCATTGGATCAAGAATCGCCACATTCTTCAATTCCGTTAAATTATAGAGCAAACTATTAATTGGGAAGGTCAATAATTCGGCAATAATAATCCCTAATAAGCCGGAAGAAATCCCGAGGATAAAGGTTTCAGCATCGAAGACCCGCGTAACATCTTTGCTTCGCGCACCTAAGGCCCGTAAAACACCAATTTCCTTGGTCCGTTCGAGCACTGAAGTATAGGTCAAAATACCGATCATGATCATACTTGTGATCAACGAAATCGCCGCAAACGCAATCAGCACGTAAGTAATGGCATCCATTAAACCACCAGTCAAATTAGTGACGGTCCCGGCTAAGTCAAGATACGTAATTTTATCGGCGCGGCTCTTGCCCTTATTCCACTTATCAAGGTAAGTCAGTACTTTATCTTTATCCTTAAAATTATTCGGATAAATCATAATACTGTATGGTAAACTGCTGCCGCCTAAAGTACTCAAGAACGTTTGCTTCGTAGTGCTATCCATCTTCTGGTTAGTCATCACATTCACAGCAGAAGCCTTTTGTGCCTTAACAATTTCAGAATCCTGATTTTTTTGAATGACTTCTTTCGCAAGGTCGTCACTATAAGCAATCCCACTTGCTAACAAGTCCATGTTAGAAGTGCCGCGGGCGCGAATGATCCCACTAACCGTCAACGTCAAATTATTAGGTTTGTCGTAGAGGCTGCTAACATCTGTGCTGGGAATAAAGTTGCCTGTTGGCAATTGTTGGTAATAATCATTATTCATGACCATTTGAATCTTGGTGCCAACGATTTTGCTGAAATCAAGCTTGGTGCCATCTTTAACATCAAAACCAAGGTTGTTCAAAGCATTAATGTTAATCGTATTGTCTGATTTAACAACCAACACCACATCCGTCGCTGCTTTAGGATAAGCACCTGATAACAAGCGATAATTCTTCTTCAAGAAATTCTCTTTACTGTTATCTAATTGCTTCGGAAACGATGAGGTGCCCACGCCAGTCGTGGCCGCCATGGCTGCCGCTGAAGATTGACTACCACTATTACTCTTTGCTGAAGAAAAAGTGACTGGCTGGACTTTGCCATCAACTTTGCGGATCAAATTCATGCCGACTAAGCGCGTGTAACCAATATTGTTACTTAAATCCGGATTAATATCATTGACGTAGTTCAAATACTTTTGGTCAATTTTATTAATATGCGTCGCTTTTTCTTGGGCACTAACTTTCGCGGTGATTTGCGTACCCGCCTTAGCAAGCTTCTTAGTTTTATTTGGATTTTCGGCTGAGGCTGCTTGCATATCAGTGGCCTGTTGCGAAATCGTGATTGGATATTGGGCCAAAGTCTTCGATTGTGTTTCATCGATTTGCTTCTGGAAACCACCAGACAGCGCTAGAACCACGCCAATACTAATAATCCCAATACTCGACGCAAAAGCCGTTAAGAAAGTCCGACCTTTTTTAGTGCGAATATTCGTGAAGGATAATTTCAAAGCTGTCCAGAAACTCATCTTAGTCCGCTTTAATTTGAACGTGTCACTTTGCGCAGACTCATTATATGGCCGTGAATCATCACGAATTTGGCCATCAGAAAATTCAATGATCCGATTGGCATACTGATGCGCCAACTCAGGATTATGCGTGACCATGATTACTAATTTTTCTTTAGAAAGTTCTTGAATCAGCTCCATGATTTGGACACTAGTCTCGGTATCCAAAGCCCCAGTAGGCTCATCACAAAGTAAAATATCCGGATCATTGGCCAAGGCCCGCGCAATCGCCACTCGCTGCATTTGACCGCCAGACAACTGGTTCGGCTTCTTATGCATGTGCTCGCGCAAACCAACGCGCGTTAAAGCATCCTCAGCTCGCTGCCGCTTCTCCGCATTGCTAACGCCACTAAGCGTCATCCCTAACTCAACGTTATCAATAATGCCGAGATGACCAATTAAGTTATAACTCTGGAAAATAAAACCAACCGAATTATTCCGGTAAGCATCCCAATCTGTCGCTTTAAACTTCTTGGTCGATTTACCATTGATCACCAAATCGCCGGAATCGTACTCATCCAAGCCACCAATGACGTTCAATAAAGTGGTTTTACCAGAACCACTGGCACCAAGAATTGCCACGAATTCCTTCTCACGAAAAGCAACGGACACGCCGTCTAATGCTTTCGTGGTGGTATCGCCGACTTGATAATATTTTTTAATATTTTTTAATTCGAGCACACTGAATCCTCCCCGATTTTGGTTACAAAGTGTTACTAATCATCCGATTAATTATATCACACACAACTTAATTGCCATCAGCCTTGGGTCCTAAATACAAGCAAAAGTTCGCAGCCGGCACTGATTTGAACCAAATTAAAGACCAAAGTTCAAAACCATTAAAATCTAATGATAGTTTTGAAACAGAATTGTGTCTGACTGCATTCCGGGCTTGCTGGTTGTGGAACGCTGCCGGCATCGATTGATGCCAATTTTTCAAATTGTCATCAATACGAGCCTTTGTCTAACCGCTAAAGCGGTAAGACAAATTTGGCGGCTGACAACCACGCCCTCCATTCCGTCTGGAGTTGAGTTACTTCACTTCATCTTTGTTAGTGTTTAAGGCAGTGATAGCAGGATTCAGTGACTCAATTTAATCAGTAATAATAGTTGAACAGCAACCAAAAAACGGTGTGACAACCTCCTTCTGATTAGAGATTGTCACACCGATTTGGCATCACCACAATCTGGTTTGGCTAAATAGTGATGATCAGTTTTGTTAGTTTAATCCAGGCAGGGGCCCAGCGATTGGCGTCAATGGTGAAATTATTCTTGCCGCTTTAGCGGCTAGAATAAGGCTTGTATTTGAGATTGTTGCGCTAGCAATAAGCTCAAATCAACGCCCACCATGTTCCACGCCCTCTTAATCGCTGGGCCCCTGCCGTTCTCGACTAGGGAGTGACCAATTGGCACATCAGCTAACCGCCAACCACAAACCCTGATTCAACCAACCTTAATTTTGTGGCTAGGTCCTGAATCAAGGGTTCCATTTGTTCGATGCGCGTCATTTCCGGATGGGCGGCTAAATACTGCTGGATTTTTTGGACATAGCCATTGGTGATGTAGCCAATTACTTCCAGAAAATCGGCCGCCGTTACGCCGGGCTTGAATTTCAAGCGGGCAACGACTGGGGCCATCAATTCGCTGGTCAAGTCATGATTGGCAACAAACATTTTCTGGACGTAGGCTTGGCTACTGGCCGGCAATTGTTGTTGATGGACAAAAGCGGTCATTAATAGCTTGAACTCCGCAGGAAATTGCAGCTGTAACTGAATTTTGTAACGAGTGGCATTGATGACCATCGCGCTTAAATCAGGACTGTCTTGCCAAACAGTCCGATCAATTACGGTCATGAATTGTTGATTAGCAGCAGTCAGTGCCGCCAAATAAAGTTGCTCTTTGTTCACAAAGTATTTAAAAACCAACCCCTTCGAAACAGCGGCTTGCTGGGCAATTTGATCAACATGGGTCACTTCATAACCTTGGGCCGCGAATAACTGGATTGCCGCCGCTAACATCCGAGCTTTTTTCTGGGGATCTTCTGGCAAACGTTTCGTCATGTGCTTAACTCATTTCTAATTAAAATTCTGGTCCCGCTGGCGGTAGCCCCAATAAGCTAGGCCTAAGCCAACAAGACTAATAACAATCATACTAAGGATTGTGGCACCACTGACAGTTTTTACTGGGACTTGGCGCACCCAACCATAAGGTACCAGCTCCATGACCCACGTTGGCAATTTCAGTAAACTGTGGAAATACATGATGCCGAAACCAATACCAGTATACACTAAACCTAGTTGCCGCCAGCGTGGCGCCCAAGTCAGCAATAGCGCTGAGAAAATCACCAGTACAGCTACCGGGCCAAAATAACCACTAAAAATTCGGATAAAGTATTTCAGCGCCAACGGTTGTTTCATGACGGCGGCGCTCCCCAAATACAATCCCAGAATTCCAGCGGCTAAAACTAACCAAGCATTCAGTATTGCCCAACCCAGATAACTACTAAAAACGCGCAGGCGGCTAACAGGTCGCGCAAAATAAAGTTCTAAATATCCCTGACGTGCATCAAGATATAAGTGATTGGCCAGCATTTGCCCTCGAATGGTGCCAAGCACAGCCATGACCACGCTTAATAACGTCATAAAATTTAAAATCAATTGGGTGACTGCCTGTTGTTGCCTGCCAGCACTAACAATTTGTTGCATCAATGGATTGGCCGCAATAATCGCCGAAATATGATTAAAAATCGAGCCATACATCATTCCGATGACCACGGCGCCAATTAACCAGGCCCAAAAACTGCGCTGATCAGTTTTGATAAGTGCCGTCAGTGGCCCACGTAAAAAGCGACTGGTCGTTTTGCCAGCACGAACAGCAATCAAGCCGCCATTTAAATCACGTTGCGCATTTAAAACCATTGCCGCGACTAGCACTACCACAATTGCCAGCAACTGCCAAACAACTGGCCACCAATTATTGTGATAATAAACGCCGGCCTGTTCTGGCCAACCTAAAAGCGACCACCAATTATACTGATGATTCCGAACGTCAATGACCATGCGCAACAAATAAGCCAAGCCCAAGGCAGCTAAACTATAACTAGTGGCCGTGCGCCCCTCGCGAGTTAATTGCGCTGCTAAAATGCCAATACTCCCGAAAACCAAACCGCTGCCAGCAATTAACGCCGCCAGCAACCAGTTACCAGCCGCATTAGCTCCAGTCATTGCCGCAAATTGCAAGCCCACACCAGTTGTCAAAAACAACAAGCCATTCAGCAGTAAATTTTCCAACCAAGCGGCAGCAATGAAGGCCTGTTGACCAACGGCTTTGGCCCGCAACAATTCGACCAAGCCTTCCTCTTCAGCACCGCGAGTCGCGCCAACACTGATTAATAAGCTGGCCAATCCTGCAAATAGACTCATAAAGACAACCATTTCACTACTATAAATAATCGCTTCAGTTATTGCCGGTTGATCAGGAATGTAGCCCATAATCGCAATCATGGCTGGCGTTCGTAACGTCGCTACAAGTGTCGCCATTGCCTTTTCTCCAGAAAACAAGGTGCCAATTTTATAAGCGTACCCAACTAACAGCCCGACGAGAATCAAGAACCAAGTCAACAGTTTGACCCAATCACGCCGTAAATTGATTTTAAGTAGCGCGCCCGTTTGCGCAAAATTCTCCTTAAGCATGGGTGGTCACCTCGGCTGATCTGCCTTGGTCATAATACCGTAAAAACAAATCTTCCAAAGTTGGTGGCGCAATTTGAATCGACGTTAATTTTTGCGCAGCCAATGTTTGTAACACCGTTTGTAGCGCATCTGAATCGACGGCAAAATTATATTGACCCGCCGGCTGGTGTTGCTGGAATTGATGCACCCCAGGTAACTTGCTCAAGGCCGTCAAATCTTGATCAGTAGTTACTGTCACATTAATTCGCGTCAAATGTTGCAGTTCAGTCAGTTGACCGGCCTCAATAATGCGACCTTCGCGAATAATCGCAATCGTATCACAAGTCTTTTCCACTTCTGACAAAATATGACTTGATAACAGAATCGCCTTTCCAGCCGCCTTAAGCCGAGAAATTTCCTGTTGAAACACAATTTCGTTTAAAGGATCCAATCCAGAAGTTGGCTCATCAAAAATATAAACCTCAACATCACTGGATAACGCCGCAATTAAGGCGATTTTTTGCCGATTACCTTTGGAATAAGTTTGATTCTTCTTACTGGGATCGAGCGCAAATTTCTGAATTAAGTCATCCGTTTTGGCGTTATGTTGCTGACCACTCATTTTCAGCAGCAAGTCGATTGTCTGACCACCAGTAAAATTCGGCCACAAATAAACATCCCCTGGCACATAAGCCAAGCGGCGATGAATGGTGACGGCATCACGCCAAGCGTCTTGACCGAAAACTTGCACCGTCCCCGCAGTCGGCCGCAACATACCTAGAATCGTACGAATCGTCGTTGACTTGCCAGCACCATTGGGGCCAATGAAGCCTAGGACCTCACCAGCATGCAACGTTAAATTGATTTCCCGCAAAGCGGTAAACTTACCAAATTTCTTTTGTAAATGGTTAACTGTTAACACTTCAGTTGCTGCCATAATTGCTTCCTCCACCATCAATTTCCTGACCAATAATTAAATACTCCGTCATTATAGATTTCATTGACTGGTGGGTCAATGAAAAGCAATCGATTTTTTAGCAATATGTTGTCTAGTCAAACTGAGCGTATTTGAGGAATGGAAGTTGGCTGATTAAAATCATTAGGACCTGTGAGGATGCTGAAACAGAATGGCGTCTGACTGCATTCCGGGCTGCTTGGCGTGGAACGCGGCCGGCGTTGATTTGAGCTTATTGCTGCGCAACAATCTCAAATACAAGCCTTGTTCTAAGTGGCTCAGCCACTAAGAACAATTTGGCGGCTGACGCCAAGATCCCTCCATTCCGTCTGGAGTTCAGTTAGTGCATTTCATCATTGTTAGTGTTTAATGCAGTGGAAGTGGGGATTCAGTAACTCATTTTAATCAATAGTAATAGTTGAACAGTGGCAAAAAAACGATGTGATAACTCTATTTTTCAGTAGAGATTGTCACACAGTTTGGTACTACCACAATCTGGTTTGGCTAAATAGTGGTGCTCAATTACGTAAGCTTCATCTAGGCAGGGACCCAGCGATTGGCGTCAGCTGTGAAATTTGTCTTGCTGCTTTAGCAGCTAGTCAAAGCCTCGTATTGGAGACAATTCGGTTTTTGAATTGGCTTCAATCAACGGCCACAGCGTTCCACGCCCACAAAATCGCTGGGCCCCTGCCGCGCTCAACTAAGGAGCGACCAAGACCAAGATCAATATCCATACTGTTTCATACCCACAAATTGCGCCACAACTGCCTTTGCCAATCAATTAACTCATATTCCAAAAATTCCGTCTCTAGCATGATTACAGCGAGATTATTTCTTGGTAAACTAATCTTAATTAAGCTGAGGAAAGTGGAGAAATATGATCCTATCAATTATTATCATTGCCTTATTACTAAACGCGATTTTCCGCGGTTACCGGCGAGGCCTCGTCAAAGAATTGCTCTTTAGCGTGGGCACTTTATTAGTCTTCCTAGTGGCACTATTTTATGATGCCCAATTTGGTGACTTTTTATTAAAAATAAGTAAACGCGGCGACCCAACTGATCCATTCGCCTCTTTTGTTGCCCAGTCGATTGCCTTCTGGCTGATCATGCTGATCGGCCACATTATCGTGCGCTGGCTGGCTCACCTCTCACAATCAGTGACTTGGATTCCCGTAATTAAGCAGGCTAATGGCCTCGGCGGCGCCATTATCTCAATTCTGATCATGTACCTAGGTATTTTCCTTGCACTATCCTTATTAAATATCATCACGCCCAACTGGTTCATCAATCAGTATACAAGCTCGCCAGTTGCTCAGTTTGTTGTTGAGCGGACGCCAATCGTTAGCCAGCAAGTCGTCGATTGGCTCTTCCACACTGATACCAAGAGTTTCACCGACAGTGCCCAGCAATTGATCCAGAGCGTGCTTTAAGACTAGGCAAAAATCTCGCGCCATGATTTAAATCTTGCTAAGATTAAATTATGAAGAATACTTGGTAGCTCACACCCAGGGGCTACCACCAACAAGTCCTACGCAATCAGGGCAATTGCCCGCAAGCATCGTAATCCGGCAATTGCTAAATGTCCCAACTCATTTTGTTAAGGCCAAACTCCGATGACTTACTGGTATTCTTCAAGATGATTCGTAGGCATTCAAAAAGAGCCCAACGCTCCTAGACGTTGGGCTCTTTTGATGCACTTGAAAAATGGATAAATTATTTTGAAGCTAATGTCCCAAACCACTAACACAAGGTAAAGGTGGTAAATCAGAGCTAGTTCTGACTGCATTCCGGGCTGCTTGGCGTGGAACGCGGCCGGCATTGATTTGAGCTTATTGCTTTGCAACAATCTCAAATACAAGCCTTGTTCTAAGTGGCCCAGCCACTAAGAACAATTTGGCGGCTGACGCCAAGATCCCTCCATTCCGTCTGGAGTTCAGTTAATGCACTTCATCATTGTTAGTGTTTAAGGCAGTGGTAGTAGGATTCAGTAACTCATTTCAATTAGTAATAACAGTTAAATAGCACAAAAAAAACGGTGTGACAACTCTGATTGTCATACCGTTTTTGGATCACCACAATCTGGTCCGGTCAAATAGTGGTGATTCTTTTTATCAGTTTAATTCAGGCAGGGGCCCAGCGATTGGCGTCAGCTGTGAAATTTGTCTTGCTGCTTTAGCAGCTAGTCAAAGCCTCGTATTGGAGACAATTCGGTTTTTGAATTGGCTTCAATCGACGGCCACAGCGTTCCACGCCCATAAAATCGCTGGGCCCCTGCCGCGCTCAACTCAGGAGCGACTAGCTTAAATCAATGCCCATGGCGTTCCACGCCCACAAAATTGCGCCGCCACCACCTCTCCCAATTGGGGGAGTCTTGGCACCTATCCTATTCCTTATCCCCAGCTTCAGAAGCGATAATTTGCATGTCGCCACTTAATTGCCATGACTTGATTTGGAATGGCAAGATAAAGTGGTCACCCTTCTTAATGTCGTAGGTAGCACCATCACAAGTAATTTTGCCGGCGCCATCAACAACAGAAACCAAAGTGTAAGGTGCAGCTTGCCGGGTTAAATCTAGTTCACCCTTTACCCGCCATTCGTAAACACTGAAGAATGGTGACAATGGTGCCTTAACAAAAGTCTTCACGTAAGAATCGCCGAATTTTTCTTCAGTGATGTCTAACTTAGGGTCTTGATGAGGTACGGTGGTCACGTCAATGGACTGCTTCAGATGAAGGTCACGTTTCTTGCCCGTCTTGGCATCAACCCGATCGTAATCATACAAGCGATAAGTCGTATCACTACTTTGTTGTGTTTCCAAAACAACAATACCCTTATTTAAGGCATGAATTGTGCCACTTGGGACGTAAACGAAATCACCTTTTTTAACAGGGTATTTCCGCAAGAGGTGTTCCCAGTCGCCATTGTCGATCATTTCTTTTAATTGCTCGCAGGTTTGAGCGTGGTGACCGTAAATCAAATAAGAATTTGGTTCAGCACTTAAGACGTACCAGCATTCGGTCTTGCCTAATTCATGCTCGTGTTCTTCAGCATAAGCGTCATCAGGGTGAACTTGCACTGACAAGCTAGCTTCGGCATCAAGAATTTTCGTCAATAATGGGAAAACTTCACCCTTGGCATTGCCGAATAATTCTCGGTGGTCAGCCCATAATTCAGCCACATTTTGTCCCTTGTAAGGACCGTTTTTAACAGTGGCAGGACCATGAGGATGGGCTGAAATTGCCCAACATTCGCCAATTTTGCCGTCAGGAATTTGGTAGCCCCAATCAGTAGCTAATTTGCGACCGCCCCAGATTTTTTCTTGAAAATAAGGATTTAGAAATAATGGTTCCATTATTGTAGCTTCCTCTCAATTAAAAATTAATATAAATCAGCACCATTAGCAGCAATGACTTTCTTCAGCCAGTGATAACTCTTCTTCGGAACTCGTTTCATATCACGCAAGTCGTGGTTGGTTCGGTTAACATAAACAACGCCATAACGCTTGCGCATGTCGGCCTGGGAGCTAAGAATATCGATCAAGCCCCAGCCCAGGTAACCTAAAACATCAGCGCCGTCAATTTCCATGGCATCTTTCATGGCTTGCAAGTGTTCGCGATGATAAACAATCCGATAATCGTCTTGAATTTCGTGCTGGCCATCCCATTCTTCAATCACGCCAATCCCATTTTCAATTGGGAAAATTGGTAGGCGATAACGATTCCACATTTTTACGATGATGTTGCGGAAACCAAGGGGATCAATTTGCCAGTTCCATTCGGTGGTCTTTAAATAAGGATTATCCTTGAAAGCCCCACCCTTAGTCAGCAGTTGGGTCAAATCAGTAATATTATCAGCGGACAACGTGGTGGACCGGTAGTAACTAAATGGTAAGAAGTCACTGCGTTGCTGCTTAATGATGTCCAAATCACCTGGTTTAATAATTTGGAAATGATTCTGCTCGATTAAGTTTAAGAATGCCGGCACATAGCCACGACCAGTGAAAGCATCTAACAAATTATAATTATAAAATTGGTTGATTTGTTCAGTGTAGAAATTGTCAGCTGGCTTCGCTGTTGCAGGATATAACTCAGTATAAGCAAGCATCCCACCAATTTGCGCCTGCGTCGTTTGGTGCAAATAATTCGAAACGCGCGCGTGAGCCAACATGACATGATGACTAATTGTCAGAATGTTTTCCAAAGTTTCCGGTGTCTCCAAGGCACCAGCAATCTTGGCACAGCCTTGCATTGAATAAAGATTCTGTTCGTTAAAAGTCAGCCAATATTTCACTTTGCTGCCGAATTCGTCGACCATTTTTTCACCATAACGGACGAAATCGTCAACGACTTCACGACTCATGAAACCCTGATACTTCTTAGCCAAATTCAATGGCATATCGAAGTGATATAAGCAGATCATTGGTTCAATGCCGCGAGCAATCAAAGCATCAATGAAATCATGGTAAAACTTGATGCCTTCAGGATTAAACTCGCCTTCACCATCAGGTTGCACCCGACTCCAAGAAATCTGGAATCGATAACAATTCATGCCCAAGTCCTTCATTAAATCGAAATCCTCGGGATAACGATGATAGTCATCAATGGCTACTTTCCAATCAGATCGATGTTCACCAGGTTCGACTAAATCATAAACTGATGGCCCTTTGCCACCTTCATTGTAGGCACCTTCAGTTTGCATACTTGAAACCGAGTTACCCCACAAGAAATCTTTTTTAAAAGCCGAATTTGTCATGTCGCCCTCCTAATTTAAGCGTTTGCTTCCACCAATAGTATACGTTATATTACGGTAATTTTTAAGCAAAAATATACTTTTTACAGTCAATATCTATAAAAAGTATAGTCTTTTGTTGGAATCACTTGCAAGTCCCACAAAATTCTTTTTTATTTTTAAAAAAACTAAAAATAATAGCCTAATTTGCTGGTACTCAAATTAGACTATTGCACTTAATTATTATTATTTAAAGTCACCGTCAGCAATTTTTGCCAGCAAATCACGAGACGGAATGAAAAAGGCTTGCCCCGTTAAAATCTCGGAGAAAGTTAAGAGGTAGTCAGATTGATCAAGCATGTTCTTCAGCATACCCTTCGTGACTGACCAGAAACGAGAATAGCCGATGAAATAAGTCCCAGTTTTTCCTGAGGCTGGTGCTGAAAATGGCACGTTCATCCGAACAATCTTCTGCTCAACGCCGTCAATATTAAACTTAGACGCAACATTGTGGGCATTCTTAAATTTATCCGCATCAGCAAGCTCGTAATCGCTAAATTTCTCACGACCAACGGCTTTTTCTTGGTCCTCAGTCTTGAGCTTGTTCCAAACTGGCATATTGTGCAGCCATTTTTGAGCAAAGGCATACGAACCATTTTCAAACTCAGGATCTTCGTCGCCTACTAAGGCATAATCAGCGGCATCTTCAATAGCTGGCGCTTCAGTGCCATCAATAAAGCCAATAATCGCGCGGCCTTCAAAGTAACGGAAGCCTTTGGTTTCATCTAAGACAGTCGTCACTTCGCCAAGCACCCGGCTAAATTGGGTCTGTGCTTCATAAACAATTGCTTCATCACTGGCACGAATATGGAAGAACAAATCACCATCCGTTGCAGGCATCGCGTACTTAGGACCAGTCATCGTCGTATAAGTCTCTAATTCTTGAGGCTTAGCGGCATTGGGGAATAAGTAGTCCCAACCAGCATTGCTGATCCCGATGGCAACTTTTAATTGCGAACCGGTTTCCGGCTTAGCATCCCGAATCCGCAATGAACGAATAATGGCTTGCGAACGATCTGCGAATTCTTGGAAAACCTCACGTTCATGCTCGGGATCCTGACGATTAAATTTTAAAACCGTGAACTGAACATGCTCGCCAACATCTTTCCAGACATCTTGAGCACGGCTTGGATTAATAGGCATAACTAAATCCTCCCTTGAAATTCTTAAACCACCATCAGCGTACAAAAACCTACCGCGATAGTCAACTGATTAGAATCAGTTTAAAGAAGAAAAAAGTTTTCCCAGATATTGATACTGGAAAAACTTTTCTATCTTCATGGTGTATTGTGTAGTGTCCAGGTAATTTCCCCACTGTATGACCCGGCTGTTGCGTTAGCATTGATTTTCAATTGCATCCCAGTATCTGCTTTCCAATCGGTTGAAACGCTGGTCACATTATTGACATAACTCTCAGTTGTTCCTTTAATTTCGACAGTATTTTTAGTAATATCTACACCATTATACTCAATATGGCCCTTAAGTTGTTTGCTGCTGTTATCTACATCAGTCATTGAACCCGCTTTAACTTGTAAGGTCCAGCCAGAATTTATATCCGTACGACCATCAATAACGCGAATATTCCAATTGGTGTCACTACTAGCGGTACGGCCAAGAGTTTGAGGCTGACCATTTACCTTGCCAGTTTCAAAGAAGTTACTTTGTGAAGCCTCAATTTGTAAGTCTCCAGAAACTCGGTAGATCTCGGCTGTAACTTTGTTAGATTGATTACCCTGCTCATCAGAAACATAGTAAGTTATCGTATTCTTTCCGTCATTTAATAACGATGGTGCATATTGTAGCTGATTAAGACTAAAAGTTCCAAATGCACTTGCATCACCAACTTTATAAGTTGGTTGATTAGCGCCGTTGATTGCCACATGCATCGTAAAATTCGCATTAGTAAAGCCAGATCCGGCGTTGATTAAACTACCATTCTTATCAAAATAAGTATAGTTGCCAGCAATATCTGGAGAAGTACCACCAACCGCAACAGCTAAGGGTTGCTGAGAAGCTTCATTTGGTGTCAGTGTAATAGAGTTGGCAGGTACAATTGTGAATGCAGAAGTATTTGTATGTGCCGTATATTGATCACCAACGAATTGCGCCGTCGTAGCTGGAACATTTAAATTAGCCATTACTGTATTTGCTTTTAGGTTTAATGTAATAGTCGCAGTTTTGTTTGATTTTGATAAGTTCTTTAGCTGATGATTAAGAACATTATTCGTAATTTCTCCGCTAGTCAGTGATTCATCACTTGTATCATCACTGTAGCTAACAAAACCACTACTAAATGATGTGCCTGCCGGTATTGGTAATTTAGCAATTAAATTAGTCCAATCTGTACTTGCATTGTCATTATCGTAACTAACTTTATACGTCACAGCTAAATCATTATTCGAGCCAACTTCCTTACTATCCTTTGGAATTGCTTGATTACGAGAACTATTATAAATTGTATTTGTCGCACTACCCTCCACTGAGGTTGGTGTCGCGTCAATCATAAATAAACTTTCTGCCCGGCTGCCATCACTATTTGATCCAGTAATTCCCCAACGAGCTTTTCCTGTCTTATTTGGATCAACAATTCTCGTATCAACCGGATAAGACCCCGTAAGTGATGGAAGAGCAGAGGTTCCATCGATATTCTTATCATCAAAGGTCATGTTCATGTTTCCAATTGAACCAATAGATGTAGCATTCCAAGTTAACGTGACATGATGCCAATTATTGTTATTTGGCGTTAAATTACCTGCATTTGTTAAATTAGCATTTTTGGCCACATCATGAATCAATTGATAGTAGTAGTTCCTTCCTACTGATTCTCTTGAGTACGAACTAACCTCCCCCGGATAACTTGCCGCAATATGTTCTCCCGTAATCGAACTCAAATTTAGGTCAAAAGAACCATCCATAATGCTGTTTGGGCCATAGTGATTGCCCGTTGGTTGGGGCGCATATGCTGGACTACCACTTAACGCATTCTTCCGAGTATCAAACTCTAGAGCCCAAGAATTTTGAATTGCCGATTTAGCAAGAGTATCCAAGTTACCATCGCTGGACATATTGGTACCGTACACTCCTAATGTTTGACCGCCAATCGGTCCATATAACTCGTAGGAACTTCCCATTGTGGAAAAATTAGCAGAAGTATTAATTCCTCGTTCATCATTTTGAAGCACAAAGGCCATACCATCACCAGGAACTTGTTTAACCCCATCTAACTGTGTGGTATCCGTAAAATAAAGCCAAAGTTTAAATACCTGTTTTTGTGTATAGTCAAAATCATTATCAGTAGACCAAGCAGTTCCGATTGTTCTAGTATAGTTATCCTTAAATTGTGTCATTTTGACTATATTTGTGGGGTTACTATCAAAAATAGCACGAAATTTAGTACTGTTATTTAATGCATACTCCATTGTCTCATCAGGATACTCCGGGTTTTTTAATCTTCCAAGCACCATATATTTTTGCGGATTAATACCATCGGGAATTTCTCTTGTTGCCATATCATAAGATTGATTATCAGATGCGTAAACCCGATTAGATGTTACATTCATTAGGACATTCAATAATAATGTTAAAAGCAGTATCCACTGCGTAATTTTTCTAATTTTCTTTGTCATTGTTCTTCCCCCACAATGGCTAGTCAAGTTGTGACTTAATAATTTCTATTTTTGCTCGGTTGTTTTATCGGCTTCTTTTTGATCATCGTCATCATCTTTTTTACGTTTCAATAAAATAATGATTAGGATAATCAATAACAGAATTACGATAATACCAATAATTAAGAGCCAAATCATATAATTATTCTTCTTTTCAGGTTGATCAACTGAAGTTGAATTCAACTTCTTAGCCTGATCTGAAGTAATTTCGAAATCTTTAGTAAACTTCCAATTGTACTTCTTGCTGTCAGCATTAGCTTTCAAAGTTAAGGTATATTTACCTGGCTCTAATTGATAGCCTTGATCCCCCAATGGTAAGGCAAAGTTGCTGTTAGGCGCCATGGACATGCTGTTTTTCTTGTAGCTAATCACTTTTTTAGTGCTGCCACGTTTCGTCACAACAGCGTTAACGTTGAAATCACGCATAATTGTCGGCTGATTATTCTGAAGAGTGACGGTAATATAGTTGCGATAGTTTAACTGCTTAGGTGTGACCTTCAATAAATGGAGATCTGGCTTAACTTTTGTATCATTTTCATGAAGTTGTAAGCCAATAACGTAAGCAAAGCGGTTGGTTAAAGTGACACCCTTCTTGGAAGAAGCCTTTGCCTGATCAACCTGCATTACGCGCACACCACCAAGCATGACACCATCAAAACCCTTAGCAGGTGTTTTCAAGTTAATCGTGACTAACTGACTTGTTTTAGCCGGCACGGTCACTGTTTGTGGTTTAGTCGTGTACTTTTCAATGTCATGTGCTAATGATTTATCAACTTTTTTACCATGATCACTGTAATCGATCACACCATTGCGGTTAGTGCTAGCACGATTAACTGCAACTTTATATTGATGTTCCTGTGAATCTTTATTATTGATGCGAACTTGTAAATTCTGTTCAGCATTGGGCTTAACTAATAAGTCGAAATATGTGACATCTTTGTTTGCCTGGTTATCTGGTAAAACCGCGCCAACATCAAAATTCAAACTTTCTGCGTGTACTTGTTGGACATTTCCACCAAGAAATCCAGCAATAACCAAACTTAATCCAAAAATAAAATGTTTAAGTTTCATAATTCAACTTAACTCCCATCATGTTCTACTTCTTCATTTTTACTTCATATTACGAAAAGCGCAAAGTACCTGCGACGGCCACTTTGCGCTGAAATTTAATTTGGCGCATCTGTTAACGACCAATTCAAAACACCGGAATAATGGTCAGCTGGCGCATCATTTAAATTATTTAAAACTAATTTAGTGGGATTCTGCTGACTTTGTGGAAAGCCTAGTACCCAAGTTCCTAACCCTTGGCCTTCACTGGCTCGGACAATATTATTATACTCGCCAATGCTCAATTTTTTAGTAACAATTTGCGGCCGATCACTAAAGTTATTGCTGGGCGCCTTCAAAGTCAACTCGCCAAGAATTACTTCGCCATATTTTAAGACAGCCTGTGTTGCCCGACCTACCAATGCATCAGGTTTCACCTGTAACACCCAGCCAGAACCAGTACTACGGCGATCACTGACTTGAACCATTGCCATTTGATTGATCAACGGCGCTGTGACACTAGTTTGTTTTGTTTCGGCTTGAAAATGGAAATTGCTCACATAATCCAGTGACAAACTAGCTACTGTGCCAGTCCCGTTATTGCCACCATCAGTACCGTCCCCAGGATACTCCTTATCAGGATCATTAGGATCCAGGGGATCAACTGGCGTGGTTGGTACTTCTGGCCGCAACTTGACAGTGGCATGACTCTCTAATTGATCAGCCCGAACCAACTGCTGTGGTGTTGAGAAAAGGATTAACATCATGCCTAAAATTAAGCTAAAGCTAATTTTCTTAAGCATTTAAATCCTCCTCGAGAAGAACTGATTAACTATTGTACTGTGTTTGCCAAAGTCCAAGTTAAATCAGCAGAATAGGTACCAGCAGTATTATTTGCAGGAACATCTAATGTGAAGTCGGTAGCTGCTAATGTTTTAGTATTCTCCCCAACACCTTGGTACTCTTCACCATCTTTTTCAGCCAAAAGAACTGTCTTAGCTGCAGTGTCAACTGTAAGTAGATTATCGGCAGCGTAATCCTTACCATCAGTTGCCTTTAAACCGTCACTATTAAGATCAATACTACCCTTACCAAATTTTAAAACCGCTCCTTTAAGAAGAACAGAATCAGGAGCAGCCGTTGTAAAATTGGTACGTTGAACTGTTAGGTTCCAGCCACTAGCAATCCCTTGATTTAAAACTTTGATTGGAACAAGCGATGTAGCAGTTTCATCTGCTTGCGTAAATTTGATTGCCTCACCAGTTAGTTGTTTGGAACCAAAATTAATGTCTGGCACATTCATTAATTTAATTACGCTGTCACCTGTTCCCGGATCTGTTGGATCAGTAGTAGTTAATTCAGCTTGTGCAGTTGTTTCACCTTTGTTATTACTTACCTCTGCTGCTTTAACACTTGAAGTGCCAGCTGCGACAGATAAACCAAGTGCCAATGTTGCTAATAAAGTAAAAGTTTTAGTCATTTTCATGAGTGTTTCCTCCTCGTTGTTTGAAACAGTATTATTGAAATAATTTTGAAGTATCTAAGCGTTCTTCAACTTATTCTGGCGTATTCCCCAATGTCCAAGTTAAAGTTGAAGTATAAGTTCCCTCAATGTTCGTTGATGGAATTGTTAAACTAACTTCTGACAATTTGTGATTATGCTTCCACGTACCATATCCTTGCTTTTCTTTAGCACTAGTAATTAAACCGGCTACTTCGTTCGGGGATATTTCGTAACCTGTTGGTGTCTCATCAGCATCAACCTGAGTCTTCGTATCAGGAACTACTTCACCCACCCCTAATTTTAGCTGGGCACCTCGTAATTCACGCTTAGTCGTATTCTCGACAAACTTGGATGCAGCCAATTTAACATTCCAACCACTGGTGGTACCCGGGTTGACAACAGTAATTTGGTCCTTGTCCGTACCTACTGATGCTGCTGTAAGTGTCATTGTTGTACCATCAATTGTTTTGGGTGCAAATACAATATCTGGTACGGCCGTTAACTTCAACGTGTATTGACCAGTAGTGTCATTTTCTAATGTAGCGGTAGCATATGATGTACCGCCATTGCCATCTGCATTAATTGATGCTGTTTGTCCATCTTTCGCAGCCCCAACGCTTTGACTTAAAACCGCTGTACTACTCATTAATGCCATCGTAACAATGCTAATAAAACTAATTAATTTTGTATGTTTCATGATTTTGTATGTTTCATGAATGAAACCTCCCCCAAAAGAATGTGTTTTGGAGATCGTTAACAATTCAAAGAACAACGTGACTATCTTTTTAGAATACGAAAATAAACCCTCTCAATGATTCATTCGATTAAGAAAGATTCTATACTTCACGTCTCTTATTTAATTGACGAATCAGTACTCCTAAAAGAACAAGAATTAGAAGTAACCCACCGATAATCAAATTTAAAGTTTGTTGATCACTTAATTGTGGTAACCGACCTTTCACCTGATTGACAATATTTGTCTTCGGTAAAGTAACTCCTTGATTCTTATTAGTAGTAGATGTTTGTCCGGAACCACTATTTTCCCCAGAAACAATAGTGATATCGTAATTGCTAGTATTAACATCTGCTTTAACAGTTGTTGCTGAATTGAAAACTATCCCCAGAAAGCTAACCAATAATATGAATGACACAAGTTTTCTTTTCCACACAAAACTCCCTCCTAAAAATTTGTATGGTTCTGATAATTGAATTATACATGAGGTTGTGAAATAAAGCTACTAAAAGCATAAGCCCTTTATTATTAAATATATTGTGTTATTTTTTTGTCAAAACTCACGCGATTTTTTACGCCATTATCCATAAATGTATATGTGTCAACGACTATTTGGCTAATCAAATTAGCTTTATTTGTTCACTAATAATATTTGGTTTCATATCAAATATACAAAAATGTTATATACTTTTTAAAATTGACAAAGTAAAAATATACAGTCATAAATTCAAGCTTGCAATTTAAATTAGCAATTTTATCAACAAAATCTGTAATTAACTTCATTTAAGTATAAGTAACCTGTGTACGGAAAATTTATGGCCAATTAATGCAATCGCTAGTTTTATTCCCTCTAACAATCAGGTAAAATAAAAAGCGATAGTACTACCACTTTCGGCTATTTTTGATGGCGACATTTTTATTGGCCGACCCACTTGATATCATAGGAGTTTTGAACTTGAAAAAATTGTACGTTTTGCGTGGCGTGCCGGGATCTGGCAAGTCGACGTTTATCCGGCAACATCATTTAGATCCATATACCATTTCCACTGATCAATTGCGCCTGTTGCTTAGTAATTTATGCACCGTGTATGATCAAACCAACCAGCGGATGCGGCAGGCGATTCCTCAAGAATACAATGCCCAAACTTTCGAGCTGCTGGACCAATTGATGCGTAATAAAATGGCCCGCGGCGAAACCATCATTGTCGACGGCACCCATTTATATCCCAACGCTTTTGACAATTACTTGAAGTATCAACAAGAATTTCATTACGAAGTGATCGTCGTTGATTTTACCAAAACGATTGGTCTTGGCGAGTTATTGCAACGCAATCAAAATCGAATCGACTATCGTTATATCGATCCCACCATTATTAAGAAAATTTATCAGTTCGCTCGCAGTCATCCCCGTTTGCCGCGCTGGTTAAAACAAATTACACCCGATCAATTTGAAAAAACTTTATACTTAGAAGAGACTGATCTTTCCAGCTATCGCAGCATCGCCATTATTGGGGCTAACGCGAAATTCAAGGGTGAGCTCAAACCTCATGAATTTTACTTTAGCTTCAATCATAACTTTGCGGTGAAGCATCAGGCCTCGCATCACGTGGCTTACATTAATCAGGATCTCTCAACGCTCCATGAGCAAAATGCTTATACCGTTTTTCCATTTAAGTTTAAAAATCAGCACTATTTGGTCAATAGTCATACTTTACGTGATGATTTTATTGGTGCGACGAAATTGATTTATGGTCGCCGGCTGTACAAGTTTGGCCTCCTGAATCCTCAAGACTTCATGCAAGTCTGTCCCGGTCCTCACGCCGATCAGCGCCAAATCACGTTGGACAATTTCGAACAGCACCTGATCAATCGTTTAGCCTAAAAGGAGGTTGCCCTGATGACAACAATTAAGATGGCTTATTTATACGAAGATTTAATGAATACTTATGGCGACAGTGGTGACGTCAAAATTCTCACTTATCTTTTAAAGCAAAAAGGTTATCAAGTTGAAGTCGACAATATTAGCCTTGGCGATCAGTTTGACGCCAATGACTACGATTTTCTTTTCTTCGGTGGTGGCCAAGATTTCGAGCAAACCATCGTCGCCAAAGATTTACAGCGCCATCACGATACCTTACAAGAATATATTGAAGCTGGTAAGCCAATGTTGGCAATTTGTGGCGGTTACCAATTACTGGGCGACTATTACGAGACTAGCGATGGCACCACCATCAAGGGGCTGAGCATTCTGCCACTGCACACGATTTTCAAGGCCGACAGTCGCATGATTGGCGATACTCATGTCAAAACAGCTTGGGGCGATCTCCGTGCTTTTGAGAACCACAGTGGCCGAACTTATTTCAATAAGGGTGCTGATTTGAAGCCATTGGGCAAAGTTCTCGAAGGTTATGGTAACAATCCTGAAGATAAAGCTGAAGGCGTTCATTACAAGAACACGATTGGCAGTTATTCCCACGGCCCGATTCTACGCAATCTCAATATTGCGACTAAAATCGCTGAACAAATTGTTGTGGCCCATGAACAACGCGTTGTGCCGCAAGCATGAGTTCATCAATCATTACCCTGCCCCAACTCTATCAATTACTTTATGATCATTTAGATACCAATGGCTGGTGGCCCGCCGTCACTGATTGGCAGATCATTTGGGGTGCCGTTCTAATTCAGAATACCAACTGGAAAAATGTCGATTATGCGCTGGCTGATTTACAACAGGCCACCGATTTTGAACCGGCGCGGATTCGCCAGCTCAGCACTTCTGAGTTAGAGCAAACCATTCGCAGTGCTGGTTTTTATGTGCGTAAAGCCCAAACCATTCAGAATTTGTGTCAGTTTTTTGAGCGTTATAACGACGATCTAGCTGCTGTTCGTTTGGTACCGAAAACCGAGCTACGCACACAACTACTGGCGCTTAAGGGCGTCGGTCACGAAACCGCCGATACAGTGATGCTTTATGTATTTAGTAAAGAAACTTTTATCGTCGATGTTTATGCTCGCCGGTTATTCAATCATTTACAATTGACACTACCTAAAACTTACGATGCCGCCCAAACACTAATTTGGCCTGAAGTGAGCAGCTTAACCTTGCGTGGTCTACAACAGTTTCACGCTGGCATTGTCACTTTCGGTCAACAAGTTAAGACTGAAGCGGCCTGGCAACAGAGTTTCTTAGCCGATTATCAATTGGCACCGCTGTCGGAAATGAAAGCTTAGCTAGTTACTAACACAATTCCCGCACAAATTGAAAGTGAACAGTTCGGCATTCAACTTATTTTTGATAAAATGACGACACCTAGCAAAAAATAACGCTCGATGTTATACTTATCTCGTAAGACAAACTCGAGCACTAGATTCACCAAAGCCCGCAACTATTCTGAGTAGTTGCGGGCTTTTTTACATTTATTTACTTAACAATAAACGGGTGAGCTAATGTTGCCTTAATTAGTTTTACTTCCGATGGTGATTATGCAGCCAATAATCAAATAAGATCAATAAAACACCGACCAGAAGTGGTGCCACTACGAACTCGAACACTGGATTCAGCAATTTTTCATCCATTTTGCGTATTTATTATTGGCAATTGGCAAATTTCCTTCAAACAAACCATTAACTAGATTTACAAAACTTGCTATTCAATTAAGTTCAATGGTATACTAGAAGTACAAAAACGATGTTAGCATTTAGAATCACCAAAGCCCGCAACTAGTTGGCATAGTTGCGGGCTTTTTTTACATTTATTTACTTAACAATAAATGGGTGAGCTGATGTTGCCTTTATTAGTTTTACTTCCGATAGTGATTATTCAGCCAGTAATCAAATAGTGTCAATAAGACCCCAACCAGAAGTGGCATCAAAAACGATGCTAACATTTAAATCACCTCCATTCCGTTGACAAATTTTGTCAGTAGGGATGGCAAGGCAACATCTTCATTATGTCATAATATTTACATTATTGTTGAATTATATTTTTGGATAAATTAAAATAAATTCATTCATTTTTCGTACTTATACTTGCCTATTGTAACCATTAGTAATGGCTTCCTGACCTTCACCTAAGCTATACTAAAAATGTTGATAAATTACTGCTGTTGCAAGGGAGTGTGCGTTAACGATGTTTGATCCTGTTAAATTAAAATTTGCCCAATATTCGCAACGAAGCTTTCACCAAGTGCCACCTGAATTACAGTCGGCATTACAATCATGGCAAACTGCAACTACCGAAACGCCAGATTTACAGGTGTTTTTCGTAATGAATCTTGCTGAAATGCAGGCGGCAATCAGCGAAATTGCTCAAAGTAAGCAGCTAACCGCAACGGGTTATTTGTATTTAATTTATCCTAAACTTAGTAGCAAAAAGTACACTGGCATTCACCGTGACAGTATTTTCCCTTATCTCAAGGTTAACGAAGCTACCGGCGAAGTTGCCGCTACTGGTTTGAAATTCTCACGGATGGTTAGTTTTGATGAGGACTTTACTGTTATGGGATTGAAATGGCTAACCGGCAATCAGCGAGCAACTAGCGCGGCAAGTCAACGTGGGCAAGATTACGTCAGCTTTCTACCAAAAATTAAGCAACGTTTGGCCACAGAAACACCAGCCAACGCTGAGTTTTTCCAGACATTGGCGCCTGGTTATCAGCGTGATTGGGCGCGTTATTTATATTCGCCCAAAACGTCAGCTACTCGTGAACGCCACTATCAAATTTTCTTGACTGCCTTGGCCGCGCACTATCCCAACTATACTCATTATCAAAAGCAGCAGCATTAAACTGTTGCGACCTTGTATCCGCCACTGAATTAGCGGTATAATAATCATCCCTTGGCAGGTATGCTTCTGTTGGTCAATTGACCAGCAAGAAGCAGGCGCAAAAAATCCGCAACCGAATTCAAATCGGTTACGGATTTTTTTAATAGAGTGTGACCAAAGGCGGTCAGCCGGTGAGCAAAGTTCCGCATTATTTTATCTAAAAGACTTATGGCACAGCCTCTTTTTTCATTTCATTAACGATGGTCGACTTTGCGCGCCCATAAATCGCCGAGAGCCTGAATAACGAAAACCAGGACCAGAATCAATAAAGTACAAACTAGCGTAATATCATTTTGATAACGCTGGTAGCCTTTGCTGATGGCGATATAGCCGAGGCCACCACCACCAACGGCACCAGCCATGGCTGTTAAGCCAATGATCGAAATAATTGTCAACACTGACGTCCGAATCAGGTCTGGTAGACCTTCACGCAAATAAACGCTGGTAATAATCGTCCAAGGGTTATAGCCTAGCGCCTCAGCAGACTCGATGACACCACTGTCAACTTGAACCAAGGTGTTTTGTACTTGACGGGCGTAGAATGGCGCTGTGCCCAAAATAAGTGGCACCAGCGCACCTTTAGGTCCAATCGTGGTCCCCACTAAAATTTGTGTCAATGGGAAGGCCACCGCCAATAAAATGACGAAGGGAATTGAGCGGAGAATATTAACAATTTTGTCCAAAATATTATAAACAACGCGATTCGCCAAAATCCCGTGCTGATCAGTCACCACTAAGGCAATACCCAGAATCAAGCCGAGCACGCCACCAATCAACGTTGTCCAGAAAGTCATGTACAACGTTTGCCAAATACCAAGGAGGATGCCATTATCTCCAGACCAGTTATCAATAACATTCGGCATAATTTTAGTTAAAAAATTAATCATGTGCGACCTCCTCAGTACCCTTTTCTAAGACTTTGACCGACACCCGTTGCTCTTTCATGAAGACCAAAGCTTGCTCAGTATGCTTCGGCGTCCCCGATAAAACAACCAGCAAATTACCAACTGGCGTATTCTGAAGAATCTCCAAATTACCATAGAGAATATTGGCACTGACTTCAAAACGCCGATACAATTCAGTGATCAGCGGCTGATCAGTGCTGGCGCCTTGATAACCTAATTGCACTAAGACTGAGCCCACTTTTAAATGAGCAATCGCTGGTTGTTGCTTAACTGCGGCCAACGCGGACTCCAAATGAGTCGTCGTATCAATAAAGTCCTTGGTCAATTGCGCCTCTGGTTGGCTGAAGATTTGCAGCAAGTCACCAGTTTCTACCAAGCGGCCAGCTTCCATAACGGCCACCCGATTACAAATCCGTTTCACTGCGTCCATTTCATGGGTGATCAATACCACCGTCAAACCTAATTTCTTATTTAAATCAGCTAATAAATCCAAAATGGCCACGGTAGTTTTCGGGTCCAAAGCACTAGTCGCTTCATCAGAAATCAAAATATCCGGCCGGTTGGCAATCGCTCGGGCAATGCCGACCCGTTGTTTCTGGCCGCCAGATAATTGACTAGGGAAATCATTGGCCTTGTCAGTTAAACCAACTAATTCAAGCAATTCTGCCACGCGTTTTTTCCGGTCAGCTTTACTGAGATTGGATTTCTTCAAAGCAAAATCCACATTATCAGCAATCGACAAAGCGTCCATCAAATTAAAATGTTGGAAAATCATGCCGATCTTCCGCCGTTCATCACGGAGCTGACTAGCCTTTAAATTCAGCAGATCAGTGCCGTTGACTTGAACTGCGGCATCAGCATTCGTCGGCCGCTGTAATAAATTAATCACGCGGATCAGCGTTGATTTACCAGCGCCGGAATAACCAACGACGCCGTAAATGTCGCCTCGATTAATTTGCAAATCAACATGGTCAACTGCATGAACATCGCGCTGATCTTCTTTGAAAGTGACGCAGATATTCTTTAAATCAATAATTGGTTCTGCCAAGATAATTCCTCCCTAATGTGTTGCCTGGCCTGACTGACTTTCTTAGGCGCCTTTTAACGTCCAAACGCCAAAGGCCGTCCCTTTATAAACTTTCTGGATGAGCTTAGCCGTGGCTTCGGTTTGATAAGCCTTAACGACTTTCTGGTAAACTTTGTTATTTTTATCGGCTCGATTGGCGGCAATGATATTAATACTCCGCTTCGAACGGGCGTCAATTTTCTCCTTAAAAATAACTTGTTTCGCAGTCAAACCAGCATCGGCGGCAATATCATTGCCCACCAACGCGGCGGTCACATTACCCAAAGCCCGCGCCGTTTGCGGTGCTTCCATTTCGATAATTTTGATCTTCTTCGGATTGGCGGTAATGTCGTTAACAGTCGGCAACTTGACGTCGGCTTTAATTTTGATCAAACCGGCTTGCTGCAAGACGTTCAACCCGTGACCTTCATTTGTGGGATCATTGGAAATCGCAATTTTATCGCCCGATTTGATTTGACTAACTGCTTTGATTTTCTGGGAATACATGAAGCCTCGAGGCATATAAGTCTCGCCAATCGCAACAATATTCGTGTGATGCGACTTATTCCAGCTATCCAGGAAATCATAATGCTGGAAGGAATTCAGATCCAACTGATGATCAGTCAAGGCTTTATTAGGTTGATTATAATCGGAAAACTCAACTAGTTTCAAATTAATATTTTGGTGCTGCAACTTCTGAGCAATCGGCTGCCAAATCCGCTCGTCAGAACTCATAATCCCAATTTTAACAGTCGTTGTTTTGGCGGCTTGAGCTGAATTCTTGCCACAGCCAAAGGCCAACAATAACGGTACTAATGCTAAAACGCCCAAACTAAATCGCTTGAAAACTCGTTTCATTTTATGTCACTCCCTAATGCTTTTTCCCAAGATACTGCTGAATATCTCGGGAATTTACCCAAATTTAAAAAGATTTATTTCAAGGTCCAAACTGGAATTGCGGTTCCTTTGTAAACTTTCTCAATATTCTTCGCCGTTGCTGCCGTCCGGTACGCTTTGACAATTTTCTTGTAAGTTTCATTGTCTTTATCTTTTTTATTAGCAGCAATCACGTTGATCCATTGCTTGGAACGTTTGTTAATTTTTTCTTGGAAAATCGCATCTTTCGTCGTCAAATCAGCATCAGCGGCAATATCATTGTTGACTACAACTGCAGTGACATCCGACAAAGCCCGGGCTGTTTGCGCCGCTTCAAGTTCGGTGATTTGTAACTTCTTCGGATTCGACGTGATATCTTTAACCGTTGGCAAAGCCACGTTCTTGATTTTGATCAAGCCGGCTTCTTCCAAGATATTTAAGGCCCGACCTTCATTGGTTGGATCGTTTGGCACGGCAATTTTATCATCTTTTTTAATGTCGCTGAGCTTTTTAATCTTGTGGGAATAAAGATTCAATGGCGCAATATAAGTCTCGCCAACGCTGACAATATCAGTCTTGTGGGTCTTATTCCAACTATCCAAGAAATTGTAATGTTGGAAAGCGTTCAAGTCGATTTGATGGTCAGTTAAAGCTTTGTTAGGTTGATTATAGTCGGAAAACTCAACTAGCTTTAAGTTGATGCCTTCTTTGCTTAAAGATTCCTTGATCGGATTCCAAATCCGTTCGTCAGAACTCATGATCCCAACTTTCACAGTTTTACTATCTGTTTTTTTACCACAGCCCGCGGCAATCAATAATGGTACTAAAACCAATAAGCTTAAACTTAATTTCTTTAATAATTTTTTCATTTTTCTTCCTCCACTGGAAACAATTCATTGTTTGAAAATCAATCAATTGGGTTGAAAATGGCTGAAACCGGTCGCCTAAATTCGCTGCAGTCAAATTTAAGTTTTGCTGGTTGAGGAAACTAAAAAGAGCCCGTTTCTATTTCTAGAAACGAGCTCTGTCGTGTTTACCATTCTAATTTGTGCTAGCCTTACGGACTACCACCTCACTAACGTACAGGCAAATAAGCCGATACGCGTGCACGATAATGAGTGCCAAGCCATCATCACTTAGCAATGCTTAGTGATGCCGATCGTGGGCCATTTTCAATTCGTCGTAACTACCTTACTCTCAGCAAATGTAAGTTTTCTGTACAGTCTTAACGGATTTACTTTCCCATTCCATTCGTTTTCATGAAACCTTAATTAACGATTGAGTCTACAATACACGATTCTCATAAAACTTGTCAACCCTTTAATGTAACTTTTTTAAATTAAGTTTTAAAACAAAGGTCAAAAGCATTAAAAACTGGTACAGAGATTGAAACAGAATTGCGTCTGACTGCATTCCGGGCTGCTTGGCGTGGAACGCGGCCGGCGTCGATTTGAACCAATTGAAAACCACAATTGTTTCAAATACGAGCCTATGTCTTGCCGCTTTAGCGGTTAGAATAAGGCTTGTATCTGAGATTGTTGCGTAGCAATAAGCTCAGATCAATGCCCATGGCGTTCCACGCCCCTCAAATTGCGCCGCCACCACCTTCTTCTATAGAGGAAGACATGGCACCAACCTTATTTCAACCATCCCGTCTAAACCCAATTTTAATTCAAAACCAAAAAGCCGAATAATCATCACGATTATTCGACTCTTTTAATCACACTTTAAAATTTATTTGGTCAACTGACCTTGTTCTTCAAGCACCTTGCGATAATGTTCTTCTTCAGGTGCATTGCAATAAATGAAGTGACCTGGCTTGATTTCCACAAATTTTGGCTTATCAACACTGTAATCGTGCATGTTGGTATCATAAACAATCAATTTCTTCTCACGAGCTAATTCCGGATCAGGAATTGGCACGGCAGAAAGTAACGATTGCGTGTACGGATGTAGTGGATTAGTAAATAATTCTTCGGTATCTGCTAATTCCAAAATTCGGCCGGCATGAATCACGGCGATCCGATCTGAAATAAACCGGACAACTGATAAATCATGGGCAATGAACAAGTAGGTTAAATTACTTTCCCGTTGGAATTTCTTCAACAAGTTCAAGACTTGTGCCCGAATTGAGACATCCAAGGCGGAAATTGGTTCATCAGCCACAACTAAATCAGGTTGCATGATCAAGGCCCGAGCAATCCCGATCCGTTGCCGCTGACCACCAGAGAATTCATGGGGATAACGGTATAAATGTTCTGGCAACAAGCCGACTTCTTCAATAATTTTCGTGACTTTTTGCAAGCGATCTTCTTCAGAATCAAACAAATGGAAATTGTATAATCCTTCCGAAATAATATAGTCGATTGTTGCCCGCTCATTCAAAGAAGCTGAAGGGTCCTGGAAAATCATTTGAATTTTCCGAGTGACTTCTTGTTCCTCTTGATGAGACAATTTCTTGTTAATTTGGTGACCATTAAAATCAATTTCACCTTTGCTAGTTGGATTGATGCCCAGAATCGCGCGACCAATCGTCGTCTTACCAGAGCCAGACTCACCAACTAACGAGAAGGTTTCGCCACGATAAATATCGAAGTTAACATCCTGAACTGCGACAAACTTTTGCTTACCTTCACCAAAGGAAATTTCCAAATCGTGGAGTGAAAGCAAGACATCCTTTTTATTGACCGTCATGTTCGCCCGCCTCCATTTCTTTGGTTTCGGCCTGTAAACGATTATCCCGTTCCAAGGTCTTCACAAAACGTTCATGCAAATTCTGAATCAAGGCTGGTTTTTCAACCTTAGGTGCCCGTGGGTCCAACAACCAAGTCTTCGCAAAATGCGTTGATGAGACTTGGAACATTGGTGGTTCTGCTTCGAAATCAACTTTCATCGCGAACGGATTCCGCGGTGCAAAGGCATCCCCTTTAATGTCCTTGTACAAAGATGGTGGCGTCCCAGGAATCGAGTACAGCTCGCCGCCCTTTTGTGCCAATTGTGGTAATGAAGATAGCAAGCTCCAAGTATAAGGATGTTTAGGATCATAGAAGATTTCCCGACAAGTGCCGACTTCAATGATTTCGCCAGAGTACATAACGGCGATCCGATCGGCGATTGAAGCGACGACACCCAAGTCATGAGTGATAAAAATCGTCGTAAAATGATATTCCTTCTGCAATTCTTTGATCAATTCCAAGATTTGGGCTTGAATCGTCACATCCAAGGCCGTGGTTGGTTCATCACAAATCAAAACTTTGGGGTGACAAGCCAAGGCAATGGCAATAACGATCCGTTGCCGCATCCCACCAGAATACTCAAAAGGATATTCGTTATAACGCGCAGCTGCATTAGGAATGCCCGTCCGATTCATTAAATCGATGGCAATATCTTTGGCTTCTTTTTTCGTCTTGCCTTGATGCTTGATGACAACTTCGGCGATTTGCGAACCAATGGTTTTAATTGGATCCAGTGAAGTCATTGGGTCCTGGAAAATTGTGGCGATTTCTTTACCACGAATACCTTCCCAGTCCTTATCCTTCTTTAAATCACTTAAACGTTTGCCATCATAATCGATCGTGCCATGGCTAATATAACCATTTTGTTCTAACATCCCGGTGAAAGTCTTCGTTAATACCGACTTACCAGAACCAGATTCACCAACGATTGCCAGCGTTTCCTGATCTTTAAGTTCCAGCGAAACGTTCCGAATAGCTTTTAACTCACGACCGCGAACGTGGAAACCGACCGATAAATCTTTTACTGTTAAAATATTTTTTTCAGTCATCTTACACGCTCCCTCTACATATGTGTCCGTGGATCTGATGCATCAGCTAAGTTCTGCCCAACAATGTACAACGAAACGGTAATTAAGGCAAGGACTAATACTGGCAACCAGAACAAGTACGGATAACTAGTCATATATGGCGAATATTGGGAAATCAAACGGCCTAATGATGGCACACTCTGACTTAACCCAACGCCTAAGAAGGATAAGAATACTTCGTAAGAGATGAATGATGGTAATAACTGGGAAACTTGCGTCACAATAACTGAAGTCAAGTATGGCAAGATGTTTCGGAAAATCATCCGCCGTGTTGGCGTACCTAAAGTCCGCGAAGCAATATTATATTCGCGATCACGCATGATCATAACCTGAACCCGAATAAAGTAAGCTGTCCCTAACCAAGAAGTACAGGTCATGGCGAAAATCAAGTTCCAGAAACCATTCCCGAAAGTATAAGACAAGACAATGATGATCAATAACATTGGCACGTTAGAAATAACGTTGTAGATTTCCAGCATCAGGCGATCAATTGACTTAGAAACGCCCCAAATCGCACCGACGATTACGCCAATAACGGTGGTAATCAAAGAAGCAATGAAACCAATCGAAACTGATGTTTTAGCACCAGCCCAAATCGCATCAAACAATGATTTACCATCAGCGTCAGTCCCGAACCAATACTTAGCGCTAGGCCAATTATAGCGAGCGCCAAAGTTATTGACCCCAGAAACATCCATTAAGTTATAACCACTAAATAAAGGTTGGATGAATGACATTAACAAAATTGCCACCATCAAAATCAACATAAAAATAGTTACTTTACTAGAGAAGAAAGTCTTGGCCACTGAACCCCAGTAAGAATACTTCGGCGTATCAATGACTTCGGCAGCTTTGGCGTCACGACTAACCAAAACGAAATCATTATCAATATTTTGTGGTTCATTTTTAATTTTTTCAGTCATTGTTAGTCATCTCCTGACGCAGAAAGTTTAATTCGAGGATCGACAATCGTCATTAAGATATCACCAAGTAAGACCGAGAAGACGGCAATGGTTGTGAAGATAAAGACTAAGCCGATCACAATTGGATTGTTATGAGAAATAATTGCATCAGGCAACATCTTCCCCATCCCAGGCATTGCGAAAATTGTTTCGGTAATCGTTGCCCCACCAATTAAACCAATGATGGAACCAGGAATACCCTGAACAATTGGAATCGAAGCATTTTTGAAAATATGCTTCCGATAAATTTCGCCGTCGTTCAATCCTTTTGCTTTCGCGAATTTAACATAATCAGAAGATTGTTGGTCGATCATATAACGCCGGAACCAAATAACCAATCCCGAAACGGACAACAACCCTAAAATAACGGTTGGTGATACCCAAGAAGCAAATGAAGATGCACCTTGCGTTGGGAATGAATCAGGCAAGCCGAAAAGCGAGCTACCTAAATAACGGAACGCATAGATGAAGGCCAAACTTGGAACGGCAATCAAAACAGTCACAATCGCCGTACCAGCCTTATCAAACCACTTGCCCTTATAACGAGCCATTAAGATCGCCATTGGAATTGAAATCACGTAAGAAATGATCAACGCCCAAATACCAGCTTTGAAGGAAGTCCCGATCATTGAAGGATCTTGATAATTCTGAGTGGTATTCGTGTAATCATCGCCATAACGTTCCCGCACTGACGAATCTTGTTGTGCTTTAGGTTGATATTGCCGTGAGTAAATATTATCAGCACTATTAAATGTTTTACCATTAGGATAAACATTTTGAACAACTTCAGTCTTACCTTGACGAGCACCAATAACAGTTGTTACTGGAATCCCGGCAAATGTAGGATATGAAGAGCCTAAATTAAACTTCAAGAAGTTTTGATGAATGTATGGGAATGAACTGTTGAAGTAAATTTGATAACGATATTTCGTTCCTGAACCAACTAAAGCAAAGCCTGCCAATTTGTCATTTTCAAATTTCAAATAACGTGGCATATTTGGATTCTTGGCATCGTGAACAGCCCAAGGGTTATCCCACTGAATTAAATTACCATAGAACCGACCTAACCGTTCCAATAATGATAATTCACGAGTCGCATAGAAGCCTTTACCAATCTTAAATTGATGAATGGTAAAACCGTTCTTGTTGCCCCATTTTTCCAACAACTGCTTGTTGGCAGCGGTTGGTTTAGCAGTCACTTCAGGACTATCCTTTTCGGCTTTAGCCAGAAGTGCTTTCGTATCGTAATACTCAATATAGTTCATTTTACTGAACGCAGTATTCTCATAATCAGTTAATTTATCTGGATCAGCCTTTAACTTGCTGACCATCGTATCATTCTTAAAAACATCGCTACGTGGTACTAATGAGTAAATGATGATATACGTTAGCGTTGTAACTAAGAAAATACTGACAAGCGAACGGATTATTCGAAAGAAGACATACTTCTTCATCAAATGGTTCCTCCTTAATGCTGATTTTCATGCTATTGCTGGATGGCACTGGAGAAAAGCAGAAAAAAGGCTAGTGTTGTGCTAGCCTTTTTCGCCTTACTCTAAGAGTTGATTAATCTTTTGCTTCTTCTTTGGCAATTTCAGCACGCTTCTTATCCCAAGCCTTTTTAGCCTTGGCTTTTTGAGCAATTGTGACTGGAGTTGATTGAACCTTCATATACTTGTAACGTAGATTGCCTAAACCGGACCATGCGAATGGTGCAGAATAAGGAACTACTTTGGTAACAGAAGGAGAACCACCCAATGAGTTAACAGGGATTGTAATACCGCTATTTAGCAAGTAAGCTTCAGCTTTAGCAAAGGCTGCATAACGAGCATTATTGTCGTTAGTAATTGCTTCGGCAGCTTCAACTAATTTCTCATACTCGTCCAAACCTACGGCCTTAATGGCTGCCTTGTTGGAAGCTGATTGGTTACCAGCAGATGCAGGATTCAAACCAAGTGTTAATAACATCGAACCAGAAGTTGGTGTGTAAATATCCAAATAGCTTGAAGGATCATCAAAGTCAGGAGACCAGCCAGAAGCATTACTAATATCAAAGTCACTAGCAGCACCAGTCGTTGCTTGATATGTTGCTGCCAAGTACTTGTCTTCATTTAATAATTGAATATCGATAACGACATTATCTTTACCTAAACTCTTCTCAACAGAACTCTTAAATGACTTCGATTGATTTAAAGTTAATTGGGCTTTTTGATCAGCAGGTAAGTCTAAGTGAATTGGGAAGGCCACACCTTCTGCAGCTAATTCTTTCTTAGCCTTGTCCATGTATTCTTTAGCTTTCTTAACATTGTAATAACCATCCTGAGCATCAGCTAAATTAACATCACTGAAGGCTGCACTATCTAAGCTATCCAAGTCAGATTTAACGGAATCACCATATTCTTTACCATCAATTGAAACAAACGCAGGTGGTGTAATTTCGTTACGTAATGACTTCGTAGCACCTTGAGCACCATTGGCCTGAGCATTATATTGTGATTTATTGAAGGCAAATTGAATAGCTAACCGGAAGTTACGGTTCATAATTGCTTTCTTAGTGTCAGATTTAGCTTGATCAGTCTTCTTAGAAGTAGCGCCATAAGTTTGACGATCTAAGTTGAAGGTAAAGTTGTAGACAGAAGCATCTTGTTGTGACCAAACAATGTTATTCTTGTTGTTCTTAACAACATCGCTATAACCAGCTGAGTTAGGATAAACCCGAGAAGCAGTGAAGTCGCCCTTCTTAAATGACTTGTACAAACCATCTGGGTTACTACCATCATTATAAGTTAACTTAACATCGTCAACATGAACGTTCTTCTTATCCCAATAGTTTTCATTCTTCTTATATTCAAGAACGGATTTAGAAGTGAAGTTAGCTAAAACATACGGGCCATTATAGAGGATGCCATCAGCTTGAGGCTTCCCGAAATTACTACCCTTTGATTTTAAGAATTTGGCATTAACTGGGAACATAACCCCATAAGTCAATTTAGAATTCCAATAACTTTCAGGTTGATTCAAGGTATATTGAACTGTGTAATCATCCAATGCCTTAACACCAACAGTTGAAAAGTCTTTTGTCTTACCATTAGCATAATCATTCAAGCCTTGAATACTGTCCTGAACAACATATAATGATTCGGATTTAGCAGCTACGGCATGCTTCAGACCAGTAACAAAATCCTGAGCCTTAACAGTGGCGTATTCGTTACCATCGCTATCAACCCATTTAACGCCCTTACGTAACTTGTAAGTATAAGTCTTACCATCGGCGCTAACTTTCCAAGATTTCGCTAAGGCAGGCTTTAATTGACCATATTGGTCATTTTCCAACAAGCCATCTTCGAAGTTAGCAAAAACCGCACTATTTGTCGACCGCATTGACACAGTATAGTCAAAATTATCTGGATCAGTCGCATATACATAGTTATAACTTGAAGTTGAACTATTACTATTAGATGAAGCAGCTTTTTTATTACCACAAGCACCTAATAGCGCCACACTCACTAAAGCGAGTGCTAATAACCCTTTCTTACCATTCTTCATATTAAAACCCTCCAAATTGGAATTCTTCTCATCAAAACGGGCACCAAATAAATTAATCGTTTTATGAAATTGATAAAATAGTACAATTATTAAACTTTAATGTCAATAGAAATGCTAATATTAATTTTTATTTCAGAAAATAAACCGCCTACCGAATTAGGCCTTTATTACCTACATTTCAACAATGCAATCGATTACAATATTTGATGAGAAAAAATAAATATTTTATCATCTTCTCTCAGTAACAGTTTGGAAATCTGGGCAGATAATGAGAAGATGTGTTCGTATAATATTCCAAATGAATTAAAAGTTATTTTTTCCGTTGTTGCCAAAACCCAAAAGCAGTTAACACTATACCCACAATCAAAACTAGTGCCATGGGACCATTTAATAAATGTGTTTTAAGATAATCGCTAATTAATAAATATGCACCCGCAATCCAAATCAAGCTAGCAATTAATAATGTCAGAGTGTGATCATGGTCAGAATTTCGATTAAACATACCTTTGCTCCTAATTTACTCATTTAAATCACTTATACGTTCATAATACCAGATTACCTCAGCAAAGGCCCAGATTCGTACCACTTCAGATCACGGCTTAATAGCTTGCCGTCAAGTAGTTTGGCTTTGTTGTTATTTCCAAGCTTGCTATACTGATGATAAATACTTTTTTCCATGAGTACGCCGGAAATTAATGATAAACATCAATATATAGAGGAGACCTGATCAGATGATGGCTAATAACAGTACTAAAATGACTCAATATGGTTTCAACGAAGGATTTAGTTTGGCTGATGGTGCTTTTTCGCAGCGAGCACTGGCGTTACCACAGCCGGAAGCTAATGATCTTTTAGTTAAAATTCAGGCATTTTCAATCAATCCAGTTGACACGAAACTTCGGCAAAGTTTAACTGGACCACAATTTCACGTTTTAGGCTATGACGCCATTGGCACCGTCAGTGCTATCGGTAAAAATGTCACTGACTTTAACCTTGGCGATAAAGTGTATTACGCTGGAACGATGAAACGCGATGGCAGTTATGCAACTTATCAGTTAGTCGACCATCGTTTAGTTAGTCGGGCCCCACAAAAATTAACAGCTGCAGAAAGTGCAGCAGTGCCACTGACCGGTATAACGGCATGGGAATTATTGTTTGAACAAATGGGTTTTGGTAAAAGTTTAAACGATCCGCAAATTCAAGCGAAAATCGAGCAAGGTGCGAATACGGCGACTGACTTAAGTTTTCCTGACAACCAAGGTAAGCAACTGTTGATTATTAACGGTGCTGGTGGTGTGGGTACCATGTTAAGTCAATTAGCACATTGGGCTGGCTTTAAGGTGGCGGCTACTGCCAGTCCTAAACACTTTGATTGGTTACGTCAAAATCAAGTCGATCTCTGTTTGGATTATCATCAAGATCTTGCCGAGCAAATCAAGGCTGCCCACTGGGGAAAATTCGATGGCATTGCGGTTCTAATCACCCCAGATGACTATTTCGATTTAATTGCTGAACAGATTGTGCCATTCGGTCAAGTGGGCTGTATCGTCGAAACAGATACACCATTACCAATTGGTAAACTTAAAAATCTAAACGTTAGCTGGGATTGGGAATTTATGTTTGCCAAGAGCAACTTCAATTACCAAGTCGCAACACAAGGTCAAATTTTAAAGCAGTTGGCTCATTTACTGGATCAAGGTAAAATCCATTCGACTTTGACCAAAACAATTTCCGGATTGAATCCGACAAATTTAGCTGCCGCACATCAGCTGATTGAATCTGGTCACACCGAAGGAAAAGTTGTTTTAACTGTATAACGGCGTATCGGTTTTAAATTTTGATATCAGCAAATTATTTCCTGGGAAATAATGCATATAAAAAGCGACCAACACTATTTTAGCGTTGGTCGCTTTTTTATTATCGATTGTTATTTACTTAACAAGTTCTTGCAAGTACCGGTTTCTAAAACTGTATTGAAGTTATCGAAACTGATCCGAATCATATCAGTCAAGGCTTCTTCAGTATATGAACCAATATGTGGTGTCAAGATTACCTTAGGGTATAAATCAATTAATGCCTGCAGATGTTCATCGGAAATCGTTTGGCCTTCTAGGTTCTTACCAATGAATTGACCTTCGTTTTCAATGACATCGGCGGCAAAACCGCCCAGCTTGCCAGCTTGTAAAGCAGCGATGATGTCAGCAACATTCGTTACTTCAGCACGAGCAGTATTAACTAAGACAGCCGTTGGTTTAACTAGCTTCAATAAATCAGCATTAATAAACTTGTCATTTTCACCCTTAATATAAGGAACATGGAGTGAAATAATGTCCGACTTTGCCAATAGCTCTTCTTGACTAACGAACTCAACAACTTCTTTAGCTGTATCTGATTGATAAATATCATAGCCAAGCACCTTAGCACCCAAAGCCTTGTACGATTGTGCTTCAGCCACACCAATATGACCAGTGCCAATAATGCCGACGGTCAAATTACGAATTTCATGACTGAACTCTTCAGGAATAACTTGGAAGTTTTGCAAATGGGCGCGATAAGTTGCGAACGCAACGTGGCGCTGTAACGTCAAACCTAGGGTTAACGCCAGATCAGCAACAGCATTAGGTGAATATGAAGGTACTCGCGCTACTAATTGGTCATTTGCCTTTGCAGCCGCTAAATCGATGTGATTAAAGCCAATTGTTCGCGTAAAGACGTACTTGATGCCCCATTCTTTCATCTTAGCTAAGTTAGTCGCATCACCGACACAGTTTGCCCGTAATAAAACGGCGTCCATTCCCTTAGCAGTCTCAATATTGTCATGAGTTAATAATTCTGGTAATAATTTCAACTCATAATCATATTTATTTAACTTCTTGAAAAATGGTACTTCATTTTCACGAACACCATAAGCAGCAATTTTAAACATTAGTAAGTCCTACCTTTCAGAATATCACCAAAAACCTTTGATTTTAATCTTAATTGACCCGATTTACCTCTAGAAAATACCTGTTGCACCTAAAATCGAAACAACCACAATCCAAATTGGCATCATCACTACGGCACCAATTGTTGATAACAGCGAAGCATTGGAAGCCAGAACGGCCTCGCGATCAAAGCCAATGGCATATGATGATGCAACGGCAGCTGTTGGTGTTGCCATCATGATAATGATTGTTGCCAAGGCAACTTTATCAACTGGTAAAATATGGCTAACTGTTAATAATACTAACAGAATGACGTTGATAGCAGGTACTGCGATGACTTTCATTGCTGTGTAGTACCATGAAGTTTTGTCTGAAGCAGCACTCTTTAAGGTGATTTCGCCTAAAGTTGACCCAATTGCCAACCAAGCTAATGGTGATGCTAAGCCAGCTAAGTAGCTTAATGGCTTGAATAACCATAACGCTGTTAAATCAATCCGGTAAAAGGCCACTTGAACGGTTTGATTAGTTGCCGCATCAAGGACGTGAACTTGTGGCATGTAGGGTTGGATGATCCAAAGAATCAAGCCTAAGAAAGTTGCAATAACAATTGGATTTAAGAACATTTGCTTGATGTTCTTTTTATCCATTTCCAAACCACTCATTTTAATATAAGCATATGAATACAAGAAGATTCGATAACCAATGTTAAAGATTGATGCATACATGGCACCTTTAGCACCATAAATTGCGGCAACAATTGGAATACCGAAAAAAGTGGTTGAACCAAATGTTGTCAATACGCTTAAAACATCGCCACGATCTTTAGGATATTTCAAATACATCAATTTTGTCACAAAAATCAAAATGATATAAACGACGATCCCGAAAATCAATACGTTGATTCCTTGACGCAAAGTCTTCTGATCGATTGGCGCCATGAAGGAATTAAATGCTAATGCTGGTAATGATACTGATAAAACAACCTTAGTCAGAACTTTACCGAAGTTCTTAGTAAAGACGTTCTTCTTCCGTAATACAAAACCTAATAAAATAATGAAAATTGTCGAGGTAATCGCACTAACAATATTCATATTCGTAAAAGTTTCTGCCAAAACTTTTCCAAAATCCATAGATAGTCCCTCCAAAAAATAATCAATAATAGCTAACAACAGCCATTATTCCATAACTATTTCAATCACGCAAACATTCACAACCCGCTTTATTTATCAGCGTTGTGAAATATAATTGTAGTTAATTTGGATAAATTAAATGAAATTCTGAAATAAGATTTTATTGATGATCAAGATAACCGCTTGCATAACCCGCAATATCAGTATCTAATTTTCAAGTCAATTGTTAATTATCACTTTTTTTGTAAAATCTATGCCATTATTCGTGAATATCACTTACCACTATCCTTCACATAACTACTTAAAAATTTTTTTACTTGTGAAAAATATTCGGCGGTATTCTGCTGATAGGCTTGGGTATGGCCAGCATTGGCCACCAAATATTCCCGTTTGGGCGCGTGACAAGCTGCGTATAGAATTCGTTCTGATTTTAAGGGCACATAATTATCTTCAGTCCCATGAATGAATAAAGTTGGCGTCTTGCTTTTAGCAACTTGGCCGGTAATATTCCCGTCTTGAAGCCGATAATGAGCGAAATGCTTGGTCAATAAACTGGCCAGCCAAACAGTTGGTTCCGGAATTAAGTGATATTTCGTCAAAACTCGATGACGTACTTGAGTATAAACCTGATCAAAGCCACAGTCAGCAATAACGGCCTGAACCTGCGCTGGCAGATCCTGTTCGCCACTAGTGGCCAAAACAGTGGCCGCCCCCATACTGACGCCAAATAAAACAATTGGCACTTCTTGACCGCAATGCTGTTGCACTTGCTGAATCCAGCCAAGATAATCACGACGGTCTTGCCAACCAAAGCCAATATGAAAGCCGCCACTAGTACCTTGGCCCCGACTATCTGGCAGTAAGACTTGATACCCTAATTGTTGAAACATCTTGGCATACTTAGCCATTTGTTGGTGGGTATGATGATATCCATGAGCGACAATAACGACTGGTTGTTGAGGTTCTTTACCAGCCAAGAAGTAGCCCTTTAAGGTTAGCTGATCTTCACTTTGCTGTTGCCAGACCTGCCAGGATTGCTGATCATACCACTGCAGAATCGTCGCATCATTTTCGTCACGCGAACGCTGGCGATACTTTTCTTTAGACGCCGGTGTTGTCCGAATCGCAATGTCATAAGTTTTCCAAGCAGCAATCGCAAAGAAAATAATTAAAATTAGGACAATAATCGTGCCAACTAACCACATATAGAAGTACCTCCAGCATCATTTGATAATTTATCTTTATTATCTAGTTTTAAAAACTAGATGTCAAATAATACTGCTGAATTTTTTATAAATTGCTTTAATAAAAGGACCCATTTCAATTAGCACGCGTTGTCTAGGTCCAAGGTCTGATTTTACTTTCCTTAAGGCTTCCGTCAAACTTTCTTCACATTTATCCGTTATATTATAACCATAGCTTCGAGGGATTACCCCTCCTTTGGAGCTAACCCATAGTAATGACCCAACTTTTTCATTTCATTCTTACTCCTCCAAAGACAAGAATGATTGTAGAGACCTCCTCTACAAACCCCGTATACCCATATATACGTAAACACACCAGTTGCCCGCTGGTGTGTTTTTTCTTGTTTTCAGATCGATTTCCAACCAAAGTTCCAAGCCACTAAAACCTGGTGGAGGTGTTCAAACAGAATTGGTTCTGTCTGCATTGCGGGCTGCTTGGCGTGGAACGCTGCCGACGCTGATTGAAGCCTTTTTTCAAAAGTCTCCAATACAGGTCTTATTGTAAGTGCTAAAGCACCAAACGTGTTCAGGGCGACAAATGGCTATGTCTAACTTAATTATTTGCTCGATCGGCACTTGCCGCTCAATCAAATAATTGAAGTTACACTACGCCAAAAGTGCGCCGTCCCTCACACTCTAACAATAATTTTGCGGCTGACGACAAGATCCCTCCATTCCGTCTGGAGCTGAAGTGGTGCACGTCATCTTTGTTAGTGCTTAAGGCAAGTGTAGTGAAATTAATCAACTTGATTTGAATTGCAATGATAACTGAATAGCAAATCAAAAAGCTCGTTTGACATTCCTCCGGTTTTATCCAGAAAAGTTGTCAAACGAGCTCATTAGTTTATTGCAATTTGTTTTTCAATTAGTGGTGATCAATTCTGTTAGTTTCCACGGGTGGTTGCTGGGCGATGGATATCCAATTTCACTAGTATTGCCTTGATATCAATCAAATCTACAGTGGTTTTAATTAGCTCAAAACGTAGTGGAGGCCGCCGGGTTGTCAGTCGCCAAATTCTTCTTGCCGCTTCAGCGGTTAGAAGAAGGCTTGTATTTGAGATTGTTGCGCAGCAATAAGCTCAAATCAACGCCGGCAGCGTTCCACAACCCACCGGACGCAACGGAGTTGTCATCCCCTCTGCTCAAAACCAGTTCAGCTTCAAATAGACGGCCACAGCGTTCAACGCCCTTAAAATCGCCCAGCAATCACCTTTCCAAATTGGAGAGGTCTCGGCACAATCCTTATGCCACCAATTCGGTTACAAAACCAGTCAATTAATTTTCGTAAATATAAACTTTGGCTTCGTATGGGCGCAGAGTTGTACCTTGATCATCAACATAGTTCTTAATCAACGGTTCGCGTTCGCTATCCTTTAACTCAGGCAGATCACAAGTGACTGTATTTTGGCTGAAGTTGCAGACAACTAAAATCGTTTGCTTGTCATCATAACGATGATAAGCCCAAATTCGCTCATCATTGGCCAGCAACAATTCATAATTCCCATAAACAATTACTGGGAACTGATGGCGTAGGCCGTTGATTCGTTGATAATAATAATAAATCGAATTAGGGTCACGAAGAGCTGCTTGAACATTAATCGTTTCACAGTTGGAATTTACAGCAATCCAAGGATCAACGCCTTCTTCAGAGAAGCCAGCATTAATACTAGCATCCCATTACATTGGTGTCCGGGCATTGTCGCGGGACATCCGGTGAGCCGCCTCAATGAATGCATGGTTATCTAGCGCATGCTTTTCTTCAACTAAATCGCGATAAGCATTGACCGTTTCAATATCCCGATAATCAGAAATTGAATTGAAATCATAGTTGTTGGTCATCCCGATTTCTTCGCCTTGGTAAATATACGGTGTCCCTTGCAAGAAGTGCAGCGCTGTCGCTAACATTTTAGCTGAAAGCACCCGATATTCTGGCGTCGTGTCATTACCAAAACGTGAAACAACGCGTGGTTGATCATGATTGTTCCAGTATAGAGAATTCCACGCCTTGCCATTCAATTCCATCTGCCACTTACTCATAATTTGCTTTAACTCAGTTAACTTGTAAGCTTTTGGCCGCCACTTACCTAATTCAGGATCTTGGTCAATCCCCATATGCTCGAATTGGAAAATCATTTCCAACTCATGGCGATCAAAACCAGCGTAATTAATGGCATCATATGGCTTAACATCAGGTGTTTCACCAACAGTAATAACGTCAAACTTCGACAAAACCTTTTTGTTCATTTCCAGTAAGTAATCATGAACGTGGGGTCCATTGGCGATTGGCGCAATATAGCCGTCTTTGTCTGGCAAAATATTTTCCGGCTTGGAAATCAAGTTAATGACATCCATTCGAAAACCGTCAACGCCCTTATTCAGCCACCAAGCCATCATCGTAAAGATCGATTGGCGCAAATCAGGATTGGTCCAGTTCAAATCAGGTTGTTTCTTCGAGAAAAGATGCAAATAATACTGACCAGTTTTCTCATCAAATTGCCAAGCTGAGCCACTAAAGGATGACTGCCAATCATTTGGCTCGTGGCCATCGACAGGATCATGCCAAATATAATAATCGCGATATTTATTTTCCTTGCTAGAACGACTTTCCGCGAACCAATGATGCTCATCAGATGTATGATTTACAACTAAATCCATCATAATCTTCAAGCCGCGATGATGGGCCTTCTTCAATAGTTCCTCGAAGTCCTGCATCGTGCCGAAATCCTTCATAATTGCTTGATAGTCAGCAATATCATAGCCATTATCATCATTAGGTGATTTATAAATGGGATTCAACCAAATCACATCAGCACCTAAAGTCTTGATATAATCCAAATGTTGAATAATGCCTTGTAAATCACCAATACCGTCACGATTGGTATCTTGAAAACTACGTGGGTAAACTTGATAAACAACAGCCTCTTGCCACCAATGTTTTTGCATCAATCATACCTCCGTTTATCTGTTATTAAGTTAAGATTAGTTTAATTAACTAGGCTTTGCAAGAGCAATACCCTTGTTTTCGGTAACAAGCGTCGATTAAAATTTATTTTTCACGAATGTTTTGAAAAAATAAGTCAGGTTAGTCCCGTTAAGTTCTGAAAACTGCTACACTTAAAGTAAGCTTATTATAAACAGATAAAGGAGTTAAACTCATGGAAACCCTCACTTTTAATCAAACTGCTAATGGCCTCCAAAATACGCAAACGGAGACTTGGACCTTCAAGCGTGGCGTTGGCTACGCACCCGTTCAAGCACTAGTCTCAGCCACCGCCGTCTGTGAAAGTTACGTCTATCAGGAAATCCTGACCAATTCCAAAATCAATTATACTTTTGAAAAAACTGTTGTCTCTTACGAGCGCGAAGAAACTGGCCATGTTAATCCCATAAAATCAATGAGTGTCACCTTCTATTTAAAGGGCGTGCCCGCGGAAAAACAAGGCTTAGCAACGCGAGCATTGCGGTTAGTTCAGGCCAACTGCCCCGTTTCTCAATCATTAAATCCGAATATCCAAATTTCCGAGACAATTATTTTTGATGATTAATTAAGTACTACATTGAAGTAGAGTCAATAATTGTAATTAAAACCCCGTTGGCATTTTGAATGCTAACGGGATTTTTCGATCTGTTTCTGCTAATTGAACTGTCCCAACTGATGTTACACGAATAGTGTCTGACTGTATTGCAAGCTGCTTGGCGTGGAACGTGGTTGGGATTGATTTGAGATGATCACAGACCTAAGCTCAAAACCTTTAAAACCTGATGATTGTATTGAGACAGAATTGAGTTTGACTCCATTTCGGGCTTGCTGGTTGTGGAACGCTGCCGACACTGATTGAAGCCTTTGCTTTGCAAAGTCTCCAATACAGGTCTTATCGTAAGTGCTAAAGCACTAAACGTGTTCAAAGCAGCAAACGGCTATGATTAACTGAAATAATTGCTCGATCTGGTTGCACCAGCTCAATCAATTATTTACAGTTACTCTACGCCGAAAGCCCGCTGCTCATCACACTCTAACAATAATTTCGCGGCTGACAACCACGCCCTCCATTCCGTCTGGAGTTGAATTAGCTCACTTCACATTTGTCAGTGTTTAAGGCAATGATAGCGAGATTCAGAAACTCATTTCAATCAGTAATCATAGTTAAGTCGCACAAAAAAGCGGTGTGGCAATTCCTATTCTTCATAGAAATTGTCACACCGCTTTTGTATCATCACAATCTGGTTCAGCCAAATAGTGGTGATCAGTTTTGTTAGTTTACTCAGGTGGTGACGGCGCAATTGGCGTCAGCTATGAAATTATTCTTGCCGCTTTAGCGGTTAGAACAAGGCTTGTATTTAAGATTTTGTGTAACAAAAGCTTAAATCAATGCCCATGGCGTTCCACGCCCCTCAAATTGCGCCGTCACCACCTCTTTTATTGGGGAAAACTTACCACCAATTTATTCTCCTGAACTAATTGATTCAAATCGCTGGTTCCCTGCCGCTCTCAATTACAAATCGACTTAATCACTAGTTTAAACATACAAATAAACAGATAAAAACATCAAAAACGATCCTAACATAACAAACACGTGCCAAATAACATGAATGTATTTAATACCGCGCATACTGTAGAGCAAGGCGCCGAAAGTATAGGCAATGCCACCAGCGATCAACAACCACAATCCTGTTTGACCAATGCTTGCCGCCAACGGCCGTGACGCTAGCACGACGATCCAACCCATTAAAATATAAAGTAAGGTCTCAAAAATCGGATGTTTGCCAACAACAAAAACCTTGTAGAGAATGCCCAATAAAGCCAATCCCCAAATAATGCCAAACATCGTCCAACCTTGCCAGCCGCCTAAAGCTACTAAGGTGTATGGTGTGTAGGTCCCCGCAATCAAAATAAAAATTGAACTGTGATCAAAAATTTGAAAAACGTGCCGCGCCTTAGTAAAAATCAAGCTATGGTACAGTGTCGAAAATAAGTAAAGTAAAATCAAACAACTACCGTAGATTGTAAACGTCACGATTCTGACGGGACTATGCAAAGATACGGCGCGAATAATTAATAAGATTAAACCAGCGACTGACAAACCGAAGCCAACGCCGTGCGTAATTGCTGAAAAAACTTCATTGCGGACTTCATAACTGTGGGTATCGTGTTCTGGTTTATTGAAAAGTGCCTTAACTGTCATTATCATCATCTCCAAAAGTTCTTACGGAGATAATTATAACACATCATCTAGTTTTTAAAACTAGATGATAAATTTTTCTTGTTTTTTAAGTACTACTGTCTTATAGATAGCGGCCACTTCACTCACCACCGCTAGCAATCACCGAAATTAATAAAAAAGCCATTATGGTGATTTTATACTCGTAAGCGTAAAGCACCATAATGGCTTTTATGTTTAAAGCAACTCGTTATTTAATATAGGCATATTTATAGTTCCACTGTGTACCAGCGGTGTTATGAATAATCCCCTTAACTTTCTTATTTTGCATGTATGAGTATACGCTCTGATATAACGGCGTTACGCCCTGATCTTTGGAGAGCAACTGGCTAGCAGCAACCAAATCTTGCCAACGTTGCTTTTCATTGTTGGCGTCTGCTGTAGAAGCTTTCTCAACTAACGTATCATATTCTTTATTGCTGTATTGACCATAGTTATATGAAGTGCCAGTTTCAGGAATTTGTAAGAAGGAAATCGGATCATTAAAGTCAGCACCCCAACCAGCTAAGGCAATGTCGAAATTACCATCACGGCGTTCTGTTGAAGCGACCGTTGTTGGCACAGTTCTGATTTTAACTGTCAAACCAGTTAATTCCTTCTCCAACTGGCCCTTCAAATATTGCACCACAATATTAGTTGATGGATCATCACCGTTATCATTTCCAGCCAATAAAGTTAGAGCTACTTTCTTCACGCCAGTTTCACTTTGAGCTGCTGCCCACTTCGACTTGGCTAATTTCAAATTATAGTCCATTGTATTAGCGGTTTTCTGAGCCTTTGAGAAATCCTCGCCAGTCGTAGGATTCTTCGCCAAATCAGTTGATACGAAACCAGTTGGCACTAGTGAGCCACTACCTAAAACCTTCTTGGTCAATTGCGCCCGATCCAAGGCCAAGGAGATTGCTAATCGAACATTTTGGTTAGTTAAAATCTTTTTCTTCGTCTCATCTTTCGAAGCGAAGTTATAACTCAAATAGCTAACATAGGAATATGGATATTGAGTGTACTCTTTGTCATCTTGATAAGTTGGCACTTGTTCCTGGGATAGCTGACTTAAATCTAATTTACCATTCTGATAAAGATCTAAACTAGTTTGGGCGTTACTAACGACGGTATAACTAATTTTATCCAACTTAACCTTATCGGCGTCCCAATACTGGTCATTCTTAACAAATTGCCAGGTATTGTTGGTGCCTTTCCAGCCGGTAATCTTGAAGGGACCACTGTACACCATATATTTGGAATTAGTGGCATATTTCTTCCCATATTTTTCAATGACTTTCTGATTCTGTGGTCCGAATAATGGATAGGCCATTAACACTTTGAAATAAGGAATCGGCTTTTCCAAAGTAATCACAACAGTTTTCGCATCAGGCGCCGCAATCCCAATTTGATCAGGGTTCATTTTACCTTGATTAATTGCATCGGCATTTTTAATGCCATCGAATAAATACGCATATTCAGACTTGGTACTTGGGGTGATGGTCCGCCGCCAGGAATAAACGAAATCTTGAGCGGTAATGGCATCACCGTTGCTCCATTTAGCGTCGCGTAACGTAAAAGTATACGTCAGTCCATCGGCACTAGTTTTAACAGCCTTGGCTAATCCTGGGGTCACTTTGCCATTCTCGCCTAAGCGATAGAAGCTTTCAAAGACATTACCGGTCTGGCCATAACCAGTCGAGGTTGCAATATCGATTGTATTCAGCTGCGCCGCTGCCGGCAAATTCAAAACTTGCGCTGATTTGCCCGTACTTGAGGCCGCCTTTTTATTACCGCAAGCGGCTAACCCAATTGCCAACGCCGCTACTAATAACCCACTAATAATTAAACGTTTGTTTCTCATCTTAATTAATCCTCCCATAATCTAAAAAAAGCTAGTCGCGAATATAAAGCATCCGTGGCTAGCCGCAATTACTACAATACTGATCAACTTTATTCAATACTAATCTTCACTAGTACTAACATCGTAAATCGACAATAGAGGTAGGCTTTGAGGCACACGGAACTAGACTGTTATCCATTAGACAACAGTGGCAACACACATTCAATTTTTCTGCTGTTTGTGTGGACATGGCCGATCAACCTCCTAGAAGAATTGTGAAACGATTTCATATTTTTATGATACTTTTTAAAAGTAAGTCTGTCAACACAAAACCATCGCCCCTTTTTTGAAAATAATTGTAAATAAAAGTAACAAAAAATTGTTGCCAACTCAGCTTTTAAATCATTAAAAATAAATTATCTTGATTTACAATACACAATATTTCAAAAACCCACCATTTCATTCTTAAAACCTGTTATGATTGAGTTATCAAGATTAGATGAATTTTTAGTAAGCGAATTCATTTTCTGGGTTGTGAATTTATCGGGCAAGCACTGTCTACCCAAAGGTTAATCTGAGCTCATTATTAATTGTTTTACTTATAATGATGATTTACCGCGATTTTTAAATAGACTAGGGCATTTATCAAATCAAAGACGCCATTGTTTTCTTTTTGATTCCCCCTTCCTACCATCTATTCAATAAAATCTACCTCTAGCAGGCAACCGTGCGGTAATTCAGTCTTTCGTCACTCCACCCCCTCATGGAGTGACTTTTTTATAGCACCGTTATAACGGTGAATGATGGTGACTTAAAGCGCTTTCTAGTTGGGAACGGCAGGGGCCCAGCGATTTAGAGGGCGTGGAACATGGTGGGCGTTGATCTGAGCTTATTGCTACGCAACAATCTCAGATACAAGCCTTATTCTAACCGCTAAAGACGGTAAGAATAATTTCACCATTGACGCCAATCGCTGGGCCCCTGCCTGAGTTAAACTTGCAGAATTAAGCGGCGCTACTTGGCCAAATCAGATTGTGGTAATACAAAAACGGTGTGACAATCTCTATTTGATTAATAGAGGAGTCACACCTGTTCTTTTGCTGTTCAACTATTATTACTGATTGAATTGAGTTAATGAATTCCAATAGCATTGTCTTAAGCGTTAATAACTGTGAAGTGAACCAACTCAACTCCAGACGGAATGGAGGGCGTGGTTGTCAGCCGCCAAATTATCGTTAGTGCTTTAGCACTTACGATAAGACCTGTATTGGAGACTTTGCAAGGCAAAGGCTTCAATCAGTGTCGGCAGCGTTCCACAACCAGCAAGCCCGGAATGGAGTCAGACGCTATTTTGTTTCGGCATCTCCATTAGCACTCTTCAAACTTACGTACACTTCTTATTGAACTGAAACAAACCTACTTAGCAACCTTAATCAACTTAACTGCATAAGGGTCTAGATCCAATGTACCTGCAGCAACGGCTTGCTTGCTTAACAGATCTTGACCAGCTTTTGACCAGCTAACTTGTTCAGATTTGCCACCATTATTAATGATGAAGTAGTAGCTGGCATCTGCTTGATCACGACGCGTAATTTCTACAGCCTCGCTAGTTGCATAGTGTTCCCAGCCGAATTGATCAATCAATTGACCAACTAAGTAATCCAAGCCCTTCGCAGCTAATTGAGTGCCAACATAGAAGGCTTGCCCCTGGCCAAATTCGTTCTCTGTGACTGCAGGTGTGTCTTGATAGAATTCACCCTTACTATAATTAGCCAAAGCTTTAGCGCCTTCAAGATGCATGATATCGCAAAGCATATCGCACGAGAAGTCTGCTTGATCATTGAATGTGACTTGATAGTGCTTTTCTGGTGGTAAAGCATCAAATTCTTCGACCCAGATACCAAGTAATTCACGTAATGGACCAGGGTAGCCGCCAATAAAGACGTTATCGTTACGGTCAACCAAACCACTCATGAACGTCGTTAAGAAATGACCACCATTTTTAACATAGCTCTTTAAGTTGTCAGCCACACCATCTTTAACCATGTATAACACTGGGGCCACAACCAAATCATATTTAGCTAACTCTTTAGCTGATAAATCAGTTGGGATCAGGTCAACGGCCACATTTTGCCGATAAAAAGCAGCATAGTACTGATGAATTTGATCGACATATTTTAATTGAACATTAGGACCACTGGCATATTCTAAAGCCCAGTAGTTATCCCAATCAAACATGATTGCAACTTTAGCTGGTGTCCGCGCACCAAGAATTTCAGTGCCTAAACCATTTAATTCATGACCTAAAGCAGCTGTTTCTTTGAAGACACGGGTATTATCGGTGTCAGCGTGGCTAATGACAGCACCATGGAATTTCTCAGTGGCACCACGAGATTGCCGCAACTGGAAGAATTGAATCGTGTCAGCACCATGAGCCATTGCTTGATAGCTCATTGAGCGCATTTGACCAGGGCGTTTCAAAGAATTATATGGTTGCCAATTTTGTTGTGATGGTGTTTGTTCCATTAACATAAATGGCGCGCCACCTTTAACCCCACGCATTAAATCATGAGACATCGCGGTAAAACTATAAGGTGTATTGTATGAAGGATAGTTATCCCAAGAAACCAAATCCATTTCCTTAGCCCACTTGAAATAGTCTAAGTCCTTGAAAGTTCCCATCAAATTAGTCGTAATTGGTGTATCAGTGTCAAATTTACGAATGGCATCACGTTCGTCAGTGAAGTTCCGCAAAATACTATCAGACATGAAGCGTCGATAATCAATGGATAAACCAGCAATTGTTGAATTATCTTCACCAATGGCATCGCCTAAATCATTAGGTGGGAAAATTTCTTCCCATTCATAGAAAGTATGACCCCAGAAGTGAGTATTCCAAGCCTGATTAACAGCATCGAGATTTTCGTAATGTTGTTTTAACCAAACCCGGAAAGCTGCAGCACAGTTGTCACAGTAGCATTGGCCGCCATATTCGTTGGAAATATGCCAACAAACCACATTATCCAAGTGACCATAATGTTTCGCCAATTCACCAGCTAATTTCTGGCTGAAGAAGCGGAAAGTTGGGCTATTTGGGCAAGCATTATGCCGACCACCAAAACGGTGATGACGGCCTGCAAAATCAGTCCGCGTTACATCAGGATAACGATTAGCCATCCAAGCTGGCAAAGCAGCAGTTGAAGTAGCTAAGACAATTTGAAAATGATTCTCTGTTAATAGGTTGATAATATCGTCAAGCATTGAGAAATCATAACGTTCTTCTGAAGGCTGAATTTGTGCCCATGAAAAAACGTTGATCGTTGCTTCGTTAATGTCGGCTTTCGTCAACAGTTGCATATCCTTATACCAAACTTCTTTAGGCCATTGTTCAGGATTATAATCGCCACCGAACAAAATGCGCTTAAATTGTTTCGTTGTCATTATTTAACCTCCATAATTAAGTGATAACGTTTTAATAATTTCAGTTTAACTGACAAAAGCGCTTTTTTGTCGTATGATTTGAAGAGAAAGTATCACTATTTGAACTTTTTCATTGAGGTGTTGATTTTGCGAGTCGTTTTTACTCAGATTAATAACCATTTGCCTTTATTCCTGGAGAGTATCGGCGCCGATTGGCAGCAAGAGGATGTGCAACGACCAACAGGTTATCGCTACTACCATTGGCTGCAAACAACTTCTGGTCAAGGCGTAGTCACGATCAATGATCAGTCGATTATTCTAAACCGTGGCGCTGGTATCTTAATCAGTCCCCATGTTCCCCATCAATACCGAAGTGTGAAACCCAATCAGTGGCGCACCGAATACCTCACTTTTGGTGGTCGTAATGCCAGCGATTTGTTAGATAGTCAGCAATTAAACTATCAATTATTTAACAAGTACAATTTAGCCTTGCAACAATTTATCGAAAAAAATGGATCAGCCGTCACTTTGACGTCTGATCCCAATGAACTCTCTGTTTTTATTTATCGCTTTATTCTGTTGTTAAATCAAGCCCGGCAAGAAAATGGCTTACTCAATTCGCGCCAACATAATTTACCGATTCTAGCTAAAGTAAAACAGTTTCTCGATGCTAGCTACCAACAACCGGTCACCAATCAGCAACTAGCAACTCAGTCTGGATTTACAACGCAACATTTGAACCGTCAGTTTAAACAACGTTATCACGCGACACCACTACAATATTTAACTGACTTACGGCTACGTAAGGCCCAAGTACTCCTCATTAGCCAGCCAGAACTAAGTATTGAACAAGTGGCGATTCAAACCGGTTTTAGTAGCAGTAGCTATTTTATTGCGCAATTCCATCGACAAACTCAATTAACCCCACGGCAATTCCGCCAGTTACATTAACCACGACTAGTAAAATCAGTTACGTGTGGGCCAGCCACTTGAATGCCCGCCTCTAAAATTCGTAGATCGGTCAGCAATTCGTCATCGCTAACTAATTTAGGCTGGTTAGCCGTTAAGGTCGCCACCATCGCATCATAAACACGGCCATAATCACCTTGAGGAGTGGGCAGGTCCTTATCGATCCAATCCCCATTACTATTTTGGTAATGCAGATGGCCGTAAGCACTTGGCGCATCCTGACCAAAATTAGCAGCCCCAGGCATAATTTGAGCCTTGAGATCATTCTCCTGCTGGTCAATACCGTATTTGATAAAACTACCCATGGTGCCATGTAAAATAAACTTCGGATAAGGCGTAGCTACTAAATTACTCGACTTCACCTTGGCCTTAAAGCCCTCATAGAACAGGTCGACCTCATAATAATCATCTAAGTTACCTTGATTCTGTTGCGGGCGAATATCGTAATAAACTTGTTTTGGCTGACCAAATAAAGCAACCATTTGATCAATCGTGTGAATACCTAAGCCATAAAATTGACCATTAATCGGATCACCATCTTGGTTCGTTGTTTGCCGGCGATAATGATCTAAATGAGATTCAATTTCTAGTGGTTGGCCTAAATAACCGACTTGTAACACGTGTGCTAAAGCCAAATAGTCACTATCAAAGCGACGATTTTGGAATGGCATGGCAATTAAATGCTTTTCTTTAGCTAAAGTTAATAATTCTTCCGCCTCGGCAGTCGTTTCGCAAAATGGCTTCTCAACTAAAACATTCTTACCATTAAGTAGTAATTGTTTAGCCAAATCATAATGCGTTGCTGCTGGTGTAGTGATCGTCACTAATTCAATTTCTGGGTCCGCCAATAACTCAGCAAAATCCGTTGTTAAATGAACACCCGCTTGCTGATATGCTGCTTGTTCGGCCGGATAATGGCGAAATCCGTGATCATAAATCGTTTTTACTTTTAAATTAGTCCGTTGTTTCAAGTATGGTAGATGATAACGGTTGGCGCTCTTTCCAAACCCAACAATAGCCATTGTAACTGTCATCGTTCACTCACCTCATCAAAAGATTTATTACTTTAATTGTACTTGCTTTAACTAAAAATAACAGCCATTAGCCTAATTATGTCAGGCTATTCTAAAAAAGATTGCTTGCAATTTTTTTTAGCTGCTCTAAACTTAAATTAATAATCAACATTCCTCGGGGGGAAAGTTAATGACCTTTTCAGCAAAAACTCGTCAAGACAACCTAGTTCGCTTGGCCAACGAAGATTTTGACATTTTAATTATTGGTGGTGGGATTACTGGCGCCGGTGTAGCGATTCAAGCTGCGGCTTCTGGTTTTAAAACCGCGCTAATTGACATGCAAGATTTCGCTGAAGGGACTTCTTCACGCTCAACTAAAATGGTTCACGGTGGTATTCGTTACTTGAAAAACTTTGACGTTGGTGTCGTTGCCGATACTGTTCGTGAGCGTCAAAATGTCCAACGCATTGCCCCCCATATTCCCCAACCGATTCGGATGTTACTACCGATTTATCGCGAACCCGATGCCACTTATGATATGTTCTCAGTGAAGGTGGCCATGGGATTGTACGATCGTTTAGCCGGCATTAGTAATCCGAACTTGACCAGTTTCACTTTGACCAAAGATGAAGTTTTAGCGCAAGTACCCGAGATCAATCCGGATAATCTTTTAGGTGGCGGTTCTTATTTGGACTTCACCAATAACGATGCTCGTTTAGTCATCGAAAACATTAAAAAATCGGCAGCCTTTGGTGCTGTAATTGCCAGTCATGTGAAAGCAACGGCCTTTACGCACGACCAAAATGGGACAATTAACGGTGCTGATGTACAAGATACTTTAGCCGACAATCACTTCCATATTAAAGCAAAGTTTGTGCTTAATGCGGCTGGTCCCTGGGTCGATCAAATTGATTTGATTGATGATAAACTCCCCTTCTTAAAGCAAATGCGGCCAACTAAGGGGATTCATTTGGTCGTTGATTGGCATAAATTACCGGTACCCCAACCTTTATACGTCGATAGCCTGCATCATGATGAACGAATGATTTTCATTATTCCCCGATTTGATAAAACATACTTTGGGACCACTGATACTGATTATCACGGTGACCTTGTGCACCCACAAATTGAACAGCAAGATGTGGACTATTTATTGTCAACGATCAATCAGCGTTTCCCCGACGCCAACATTAAATTAAGTGATATTGAAGCCAGTTGGGTTGGGATTCGGCCCTTGATCGCGTCCAACTCCAGCTCTGATTACAACGGTGGTGGTGGTTCTCATATTACTGACCAAAGTATCGACCGCGTTATTGGTATCGTCAATAACTACAGCCAAGGCCGTGCTTCACGAAATGAAATTGCTGAAGCCATTCTGGCCAGCGAACAGGACTTATCCGAAAAGATTCTCAAACCATCACAAGTTTCCCGTGGTAGTTCTTTAAACGTTAAGGAAGACGGTTTGATTGTTTTATCCGGTGGTAAAATTACTGATTATCGGCGTATGGCTGCTGGTGCCATTCAACTACTAACGAAGTTAATGAAGGAAAAATATCAGCTGATTTATTTACCTGTTGATTCCAAGCATTTACAAGTTTCCGGTGGTGACATTAATCCTGACACAGTTCCCCAGGAGCTACAAATGATCAGTAGTCAAGGTGAGGCACTAGGCTTGTCACAAATGGAAGCCCAGAAAATCGCTAATCTCTTCGGTTCTAACGCCCTACAAATCTTTACCGGTATTCGAACGACTAAGCCAGCAGCAGGTCTATCGTTAAGTGAAACCTTAATTCTCAACTACTGTTTAAAAGAAGAGATGGTTCTCACCCCAGTTGATTACTTGCTCCGTCGCACCAACCACCTACTTTTTGAAGCGGAAAGTTTTACCAAAGTAGCGCAACCCGTTATTGAGGCAATGGCCGCTCACTTTAATTGGTCTCCTGATGAAATCAAACAGCAAAGCAGCCATTTAAAACAGGTATTTCAACAAAGTCAGCTTGATTATTTAAAGGCGGGCCAAAGTCACAGCGTTAATTTGCAAAGTCTTCACTAACCGATTAGTTTTTTGTGTCGAAATTTTGATAAAATGAACATACATTAAAGTTTGTTATTAATCGAGAAGACTGGCTATATCCAGTTAATTCACTCCTAAAAGCTCGCAAAAGAATTTTGTTGAGCTTTTTTTATTAGCACAAAATTAAATTTAGGACCTATTTCTCATTTAAATTTGTTCAATAACAACGGCATTACTGATTTGATAGTCATTATTCGATTTTCAAAAAAGCGGCAACAATCTCAGATAACTCTCATGATTAACTGAAAAAATTGGTTTATAGTGGTTTTTGTATACTTTTGCTATCTAATTTAAGGGGGTCAATCATGACTGATGAAAAAAAACCAAAGCAGCTATTTTGGTATAACATTGCCTTGCTTGCTTTCGTTAGTGTTTGGGGTTTAGGAAACGTTGTTAACAACTTTGCCCAAGAAGGTTTAGTCGTTGTCGTTTCTTGGATCTTAATCATGATTTTATATTTTGTCCCATACACGTTAATGGTCGGACAAATGGGTGCCACGTTCAAAGATGCCGAAGGTGGTGTCTCCAGCTGGATCAAGGAAGTGTCAACTCGGCGTTTAGCTTACTTTGCCGCTTGGACTTACTGGGTAGTCCACATTCCTTATTTGGCTCAGAAGCCACAATCAATTCTAATTGCTGGTAGTTGGTTGTTCCGTTCAAATGGGAACTTTGTTAAAAACACGCCATCAATTATTGTTCAGTCACTTTGCTTGGTTATTTTCTTAATCTTCCTATATATGGCTTCACGAGGAATTGCAACATTGAATCGGGTCGGTACGATTGCCGGTATGTCAATGTTTATCATGTCAATTCTCTTTATCGTCTTAGGTTTGTCAGCACCAGCAATGACTGGGTCGACAATTGCCACTGCTAACATGACTCACGTTGGTAACTATATTCCTAAATTCGATTTCAAATATTTTACTACTATTTCGATGTTAGTCTTTGCCGTCGGTGGTGCTGAAAAGATTTCGCCTTACGTTAACAAGACTAAGAATCCAGCTAAGAACTTCCCTAAAGGTATGATTGCTCTAGCCATCATGGTAGCGGTTTCAGCAATTCTTGGTTCTTTCGCCATGGGGATGATCTTCGATGCCAACAATATTCCCGATGACTTAATGGCCAACGGTGCTTATATCGCTTTCCAACGGTTAGGTAATTTCTATCATGTTGGTAACTTGTTACTCTGGATTTACGCCATTGCCAATGCTTTAGCATCAATTGCTGCTTTGGCAGTTTCAATTGACGCCCCATTGCGGATTTTGCTTGACGATGCTGATCCTAAATTTGTACCAAGGGCCCTTCGTCAAAAAACAAATGGCGGTGTGCCAATTAACGGTTACAAATTAACTGGTATCTTGGTTAGTATCATCATTATTATTCCGGCATTAGGTATTAGCGGAACTAATAATTTGTACAACTGGTTATTAAATCTTAACTCAGTCGTGATGCCCCTTCGTTACCTGTGGGTATTCTGGGCCTTCATGATGTTGAATAAACAGCTTGATAAATTCCATTCAGACTATATGTTTGTTAAGAATCCAAAAGTTGGTTTTGGTTTTGGTGCTTGGTGTTTCATCTTTACCGCCTTTGCTTGTATCCTCGGCATGGTTCCTAAGATTACTTACGCCAGCAACCCAAGTGCTTGGTGGTTCCAATTAGCACTTAATGTTTTGACACCAATCGTCTTGATTGGGATTGGCTTCATCTTACCAGCTATTGCTCGTCGTCATAATGGCGAAGAATTAAACTAGCCTTATCTTTTAAATAATAAGTCATCAAAAAGGTCCTCAGCTGTTTACTAGCTGAGGACCTTTTTTTAATGAGTAATTTGATTTAGTTAAAATTTAGCAATTACATCAGCGTTTAATTGCCGAATAATTAACTTAGCTAAATTCAAAGCATTTTCATAGTCAGAGTAAGCGATAAAACAATATGGTGTATGCGCGTATCGTACGGGCACACTGATCACAATCGTTGGTGCACCATTATAACGATTAATAATGGCACCGTCTTGGCCACCACCCGTTCGAACTGACCGTTGCACTGGAATATCATTTTCTGCAGCAATATCCAACGCAAATTGTTGGAAGTGTGGATTGGTGACAATTGTTGAGTCAAAGTGGCGCAACATTGGGCCTTTACGCAAGCCAGCTTGAATCAAATAATCTGGCATCACTGTATCATCTGCTGGTGCACCTTCAAAAACAATTGCCAAGTCCGGTTTGATTTTACGAACGACTACTTCGGCACCACGATCTCCTACTTCTTCCTGAGAAGATAAGCCAGCAACTAAATCAACATCTAACTGATCATTGCCTAAATCTTTCATGGTTGAAGCCAACAAGGCAGTCCCGATCCGGTTATCAAAGGCTTTACCCAAGAATAACTCAGTATCCTCATTATATTCGCAAGTAATATCTGGTACGACTGGCGCCCCAATTTCAATTTGATAAACGTCGGCAATTTCTTGGGCACTTGAAGCACCAACATCAATGCTGAGCTCGTCCATCTTTGGCAAACGAGTTCGTTCTTCTGGTGTCATAAAATGTGGTGGTGTGCTGCTAACAATTCCAGAGATCCACTTTCCGTGACGATTTTGAACTTTTACTTTTTGTGCCGGAATTGTAACGATGGCCCAACCACCGACTTGGACAAACATCATTTGACCATTTGACTTAATCGCACGAATCATAAAACCAACTTCGTCTGAATGTGCGTCTAATTCAACCACTGGTTTAGTACCAGTATTGTTGTTTTGTTGGACGAAGACATTACGCATATGATCTTCAGTTATTTTCCCAGTTCCAGCTACCTCTTCTTTAAATAGTTCGGTAACTTTATCTTCAAATGCCGAAATACCATAAACATTTGACAACCGTTGGATCAAATCAATTGCTGCTGACTTTTCCATTTTTCCATCTCCTATTCGATTGTTTCATGTGGAACAATTCTGGTAATGCCTTAATTATAAGCTATTAGCGCCGTTTTGTCTTAAATAAGTCGATTGATTTTGATTCAATTAATATTGCAACTGTCATTTTGCTAACAGCCAGATGTTCCACGTGGAACAATTTACTGGCTCACATATTTTGAAAGCTTACTTTTCTTTTCTCGAAAACATGATATAATACTTTTGGGTGCCAAACCCTGAGAACAAAGTCTGCTGGCGCGTCAGCGTTTAGAAAACAGGCTTGTGTTCTCTTTTTTATTTCTCGAAGAAAAGTGCTAAAATCATTTTGGGAGATGAGTTAAATGGGTAATCCAAAATGGTTAAATATCTTGCTAGTCATTATTTACGCTTTAGTGGTCATTCTTTTATTAGTGCATCAAAGCATGGCCTCAATGTACTTAATGGGTCTTGGTATGTTAGCGGAAGCAGTTTACGGGTTAGTTTCATCAACAAAAAAGCATTAACGATTTCGATTCAGCTTAATGATTCGTCTTACATAAAAAAGCTGCCATCAAATTAAGATGGCAGCTTTTTTATGTGGTGCGCTAATGTTAATTAAAATCAATTATTTTGCCCAAACATCGTGTAAAATAACGGTTTGATGACGATCAGGGCCAACTGCAAAAGTAGCCAATGGCACACCGGTCAGTTCAGCAACTCGTTGTAAATAATGTTGTGCATTTTCAGGTAAGTCAGTTAAAGCCTTAGCTCCAGTAATATCTTCTGTCCAACCTGGTAATTCTTCATAAACGGGTTGGCATTTAGCCAATTCGTTTAAACTAGCTGGATAACGATCAATTGTTTCACCATTTAACTGATAACCAACGCAAATTTTAACAGTTGGCAAGCCAGTTAAGACATCAATCGAATTTAAGCATAAATCTGTCAACCCAGCAACACGACGAGCATGACGAATAACTACCGCGTCAAACCAGCCAATTCTACGAGGACGTTTCGTAACCACCCCATATTCATGACCAGCTTCACGAATAAAATCACCGGTTTCGTTCAACTGCTCAGTTGGGAAAGGGCCATCACCAACGCGAGAAGTATATGCTTTGGCAACACCAACAACATGATCAATTGTCGAAGGGCCAACCCCGGCACCAACTGAAACACCACCGGCTGGGTTAGATGAAGTGACATAAGGATAAGTTCCTTGATCTAGGTCAAGCATCACGCCTTGAGCACCTTCAAAGAGGATATTACCACCCTGTTGAGCAGTCTGATCAATTAAGACTGATGTATCCTGAACAAAAGGTGCTAATTGTTGTCCATATTGATAAAACTTTTCAAAAATATCGTCGAAAGATAATGGATCTTGATGATACACTTTTGTTAATAACTCATTCTTAAATTTAAGATTTTCGGCTAATTTTTCGGCGAAAACATCGCGTTCCAACAAATCAGCCATGCGAATACCGCAACGACTTGCTTTATCCATGTATGCTGGGCCGATACCACGATTGGTCGTACCAATCTTATTAGCACCGCGATAAATTTCTTGTGCCTTATCTAAGGCAATATGATATGGCAGAATTAAATGAGCCCGATTAGAAATGACAAATTTATCAGTACTTAATGACTCTTCATGGATATGAGCAATTTCGCCAACTAATGATTCCGGATTAACAACTACCCCATTACCAAGAATACTAAATTTATCTGAATACAATATTCCAGATGGAATTAATCGCAGTTTGTAAACATGTCCCGCATTCTTAATGGTATGCCCGGCATTGTCGCCACCTTGATAGCGCACAATTGCATTTGCTTTCTGACTAAGAAAATCGGTAATCTTACCTTTTCCTTCATCGCCCCATTGAGTACCAATTACTACCACACCAGTCATTTCGACAGCTCCCTTTTCTTGATTAAATCAGACGCCAAAGCATATCTTATCATTAATGCTAATATTAATCAATTTTTAGTTGCTAATGTTCGCATTTTAAACGCTTTCATAACTATTTCTGATAATTTTATCTTATAATAGCAAAATAGGATTATTTCCCGGGAAATAATCCTACTATTTTTATTAGCTATTGTTCTCGTGTTGAAACTGACGAGAATTTATTAAATGATTTTACAAACAACAGATTAACGGTTCCTCGCGCACCGGAACGGTTCTTTTCAATGATCACTTCTACGGGACCAACATTTTGATCATCGTCATCATTAACAGCTGGTGAACCTGAAATATCGCCATCACCATCTTCGCCTTCATCACGATAGTAATCATCACGATATAAGAAAGCGACAATATCCGCATCCTGTTCAATTGAACCTGACTCACGAATATCAGATAAAACTGGTCGTTTATCCTGACGTTGTTCAACGCCACGAGAAAGTTGTGATAAAGCAATAACTGGTACATGTAATTCTTTGGCTAATTTCTTTAATTGCCGCGAGATTGCTGAAACTTCTTGTTGTCGGTTTTCTTGACCGCTACCTTCAATCAGCTGTAGATAATCGATTACGATCAATCCTAAGTTTTTCTGTTCTTGTTGCAGGCGTCGACACTTGGCTCGAATTTCAGCCATCTTAACACCTGGCGTATCATCAATATAAATTTTGGCTTTGGCCAGGCTGGCCATGGCGACAACTAATTGTTGCCATTCAGCATCATTTAACTGGCCTGTTCGCAAATGGCCCGCATCAATACTGCCTTCCGCACAAACCATCCGGTTGACTAACTGTTCAGCACCCATTTCCAGGCTAAAGATAGCAATTGAAGTATCTTCATTACGCGTTCCGATATTTTGGGCAATATTTAATGCAAAGGCTGTCTTACCAACACCAGGCCGCGCTGCTAAGATCAATAACTCATCCGGATGTAAGCCAGCTGTGATTTTATCCAAGTCTGCATAACCCGTTGAAAGACCCGTTACCGTGCTATCATTTTGCGTTAAGGCATCAATATTGGCCAACGACTCCGTTAACACATCACTAATTTGCTTAAAGCCGTTACGATTACGATTTTGGCCGACATCCATGATTTCACGCTCAGCACCATCAAGAATCGTTGCCGCGTCATCATCTTGCTGATAACTATCTTTGATAATATGGTTGGCTGCACCAATCAAGTTACGCAACATGGATTTTTCTTCAACAATTTTAGCGTAATAGCTAATATTACGTGCGGTTGGTGTGGCCATGGCCAAGTCACTTAAGTAGCCAATGCCACCAATATCCTCTAATTGATGATGGCTTTCCAACTCATTACGCATCGTAACGACATCAATGGCCAAGTTCTGATCATTTAAATTGATCATTGCTTGAAAAACTATTTGGTTGGCATGGTGATAAAAATCAGCCGGTGTTAAATATTCCATGGCATCAATTAAAGATTCCGGTTGCAAAAAAACGGCCCCTAGGACTGACTGCTCGGCTTCTTCACTATTTGGTGGTAATTGATTTGCTATATTATCCATTTCTGCTCCTCGTTACGAGCGTTATAACGCCAAAACCTGTTTAATAAATCTAAGCTCGTTGATTCTATTATAGTAAAAAAAACCGCCAAGGGGAATTGAATCCTCATGGACGGCCGTAATTTATTCATTAACGACAATTGTAAGTCTACTCAGCCGTGATGTGAACACGAATTGTGGCATTAACACCATTAAAAAGCTTCGCAGGCACATTAGTGTAGCCCAGTGCCTTAATTGGCTCTGCTAACTGTAATTTACGTTTATCAATAGTGATGTCGTATTGTTTAGCTAAAGCTTCCACGATTTGTTTACTTGGTACTGAACCAAATAAACGGCTATCAGCGCCAGCTTTTGACTTCAATTGAACAACAGTGTCGTCAGCTTCCAACTTTTCTTTAACGGCGACGGCTTCAGCTTTTTCATTGGCTAATTGCTTTGCTTCAGCTTTTTGTTGGCCTTGTAATTGGCTAATGGCCTCTTTAGTTGCAACTTTGGCAGCACCATTTTTAATTAAAAAGTTACGAGCATAGCCATCAGGAACTTCCTTCACATCGCCACGCTTGCCTTTACCACGTACGTCTTTCAAAAAGATAACTTTCATTGTTGTAACCTCCTATGATTGCTGATCCTGATCAGTTTGATCTTGCTGGTTCAGAATCGTAATTAATTGCTTCTTAGCGTCTTCAATCGTGGTGTCCTTAAGTTGAGTCGCGGCGTTAGATAAATGGCCGCCACCACCCATTTTTTCCATAATTATCTGAACGTTAAAGTCACCTAAACTGCGAGCCGAAATGGCGATGACGTTATCAACGCGTCGACTAATGACAAAGGACGCATCGATTCCGGCCAACCTGAGAATCGTATCAGCTGCTTGTGCCGCAATAACTGGGTCATAAGCTTGATCTTCTTCACCTGCAGCTAAAGCAATTCGTGGCCGCACCATTTCCATGCCGTCAATCAAATGATTGCGTTGAATGAAGTCGTCAGCATTTTCCTTCAATAACCGTTGCACCATTGAATTGTCAGCACCGACTGAACGTAAATAACTAGCCGCATCAAAAGTCCGGGTCCCAGTGCGTTGGGCAAACGATTGGGTATCGACTGAAATACCAGCTAACATCGCTGTTGCTTCGATCTTATTCAACGGCTCAGCATCAGTTGGTTGATACTCAAAAATCTCAGTAATCAACTCACAAGTTGAGGACGCATACGGTTCAATGTAGGTCAGCATTGGATTCTCAGGGAATTCCTCGCCACGACGATGGTGGTCAATGATGACAACCCGTTGCTCTAATTTATGGTATAACTCAGGACTGATCGAAATTGATGGCTTCGAATGATCAACCATAATTAGCATACTCTTTGCAGTTGCCGCTGCCAAGGCCTGCTCTGGCGTGACCACACATTGAATTAAATCTGGATAACGTTTGATTTCCTCAACTAATCGCTGAACATCAGAATGAATTGACGATTGATCAAGGACAATATGACACTTCACATTATTCATTTGCGCAATCCGGCGAATCCCCAATGAAGCCCCAATCGCATCCATATCTGGGTGATTGTGGCCCATGACATAAATATCTTGAACCTGGGTAAATAAGCCTTGCAGTGCCTGACTGATCATTCGCGCTCTAACACGCGTCCGTTTCTCCATTGGATTCGTTTTACCACCGTAGAAACGTGCTTGTTGGCCCTTAGCACGGACGACAACTTGATCACCACCACGGCCTAAAGCCAAATCAAGGTTGTTCTGGGAAGTAACAGCTAAGTCAGCTAAGTTATCACTACCATAGGCAAAACCGACGCTGAGAGTAATCGGAAAGTTCTGTGCCGAGGTATCTTCACGAATGCGATCCAAAATTTGAAACTTGTTTTTCTCGGCTTTAGCCAATGATTGGGCATAGGCTAAAACAAAGAAATGATCCTCATCAACTCGTTTTAAGAACATTTCATAACGGCTAGCCCAATTACTCAAGCGGTTGGTCAGGTAATTACTTAAATTAGAAACGCCCTGATCGTCCATTGTTTGGGTGATTTCATCATAATTATCAACGAAAATTTGGCCGATAACAATTTGTTGATCAATAAATCGTTGCTCGATTTTAGCTGAGTGGGTCACATCTAATAAATAAAGTGCCCCGACTTTGGCTTGTAGGGTGATTTCAAACTTATACTCGCCCCAGTCAACAATTCGTGAAACATCATCTTCTTGATGTTGTTCAATTAACGTCGCCAAATCAGCATCTACATCTTTGATCTTGCGGCCTAGAACACTGCGATCGCCAAGATACTTCTGCAAAGTCGGATTGACCCACTGTATCTCATAATCAGTATCAAACAACATAATCCCAATCGGCATTTGGATCAACGCTTCTTGTTCGCCCCGTTTAATGCGATAGGACAAGTCAGAAACATACTGATTGGTATTTTTAGAAAGTACTTCAAACCCATAGAAAATAACGCCGACTAGTAAAATGATTGCGACCAGAAAAATAAGGCCAAAAATTGGCTCAATGATCAAAGCAATCACACTAGCAGCAATAGCTATACCGAGAACGGTTAACGCGATAACCCGCAGTTGCAAATCGGCGAAAAAGGTCGGTAAAGCAAATTTATCCTTTAAGAAATTAATAAACTTCTTCATAATACCCCTTCGTTGTTAGTTTCGCTAAGTATCCATTCAAAACTATTCTACCATAAATTAGTTTTCTCTGTAGTCTTCCTATCTGGCAAGGCTTTGAACCTGATGAAGCTGTTAAAACTGTTAAAACAGAACTAGTTCTGACTCCATTGCGGGCTTGCTGGTTGTGGAACACGGCCGGCATCGATTTGAAGCTGTGACATAAGTGCAAAAACAGAATGGCGTCTGACTCTGTTCCGGGCTGCTTAGCGTGGAACGCGGCCGACGTTGATCTGAGCCAATTAAAGACCAAATTGTCTCAGATACAAGTCTTGTACTAAGTGGCACAGCCACTAAGAACAATTTGGCGGCTGACGCCAAGATCCCTCCACGCCGTCTGGAATTGAGGTGGTTCACTTTATCCTTGCTAGTAATCAATGCAGGCATTGTAAGATTGCAGCAAATATCTGACTTATCTCACAACTTCAATTTTGCTGCCAGGCCAAGCCAACTTTTCTAGTACTGCCATTTAATCGAACTAAGCTAAAGTGAACTGATCTAGCTCAAAACGCAGTGGAGGCCGCCGGGGTGTCAGGTGTGAAATTATTGTTGGTGCTTTAGCACTTACAATAAGTCTTGTATTCGAGATTGTTGCGCTAGCAATCAGCTCAAATCAACGCCCACACCGTTCCACAACCCGCCGGCCGGAACGGTGTTGGCCACTACTCTGCCTAAAATAAGTTTTGCTTTAAAACCACGACTACGATGCTGGCAATTTCGAAATTGCCTTACTGCTGATTGTAAAATAAAAACCCCACTCAGCCCAAAGCTAAGTGAGGTTTGTTTATTCAGAATTATTCTGCACTGACGAAAGGCAATAAGCCCATGATCCGTGCACGCTTGATCGCAACTGTTAATTTACGTTGGTTTTTAGCACTCGTACCAGTTACGCGGCGTGGTAAAATTTTACCTCGTTCTGAGATAAAACGTTTCAACAATTCTGTGTCTTTGTAATCGATATATTCGATGTGATTAGCAGCGATAAAATCGACCTTACGGCGACGACGGCCGCCACGACGTTGTTGAGCCATGTTAGTTCCTCCTCTCAAGCGTGATCAATAAGTTCTTTAGAATGGTAAATCGTCATCAGAAATATCAATTGGTTCGCTACTATCCGCAAAAGGATCATTAGTGGCATTATTATTGCCACCATTGTTGCCTTGATTTTGGTTATTAGCAGTCCCATTAGTGGGGCCAGTTGGATTCTGATTATTGAAGTTATTGTTATTATTAGTGTTGTTATTCGATTGATAACCGCCACCATTATTGGCGTTGCCGCCCATATTCGTGTGGCTACCATCTTGACTACTCTTTGGTTCCAGTAACGAGAAGTTATCAACGACAACTTCAGTGACATAAACCCGGTTACCTTGGTTGTTTTCGTAGTTACGAGTTTGCACCCGGCCTTCGACACCAACCAAAGATCCCTTATGCGTGAAATTAGCGAAGTTTTCCGCTGCTTTCCGCCAGAGTACACATGAAATAAAATCAGCTTCACGTTCACCTTGGGCATTCGTAAATTGACGATTAACGGCAAGTGTAAAAGTTGCCACTGCAGTACCGCTACCGGTATAACGTAATTCAACATCCCGAGTTAGTCGACCAATAAGCACTACACGATTAATCATAAAAAAATCCCCTTCCTGAACTCATCTCACTGAAGTTTTAAATTATTTCTTAGCGTTCTTGTCATCACGTTTAACGATCATGTGACGTAAAACGGCACTGTCGATTTTAGCCAAACGGTCAAATTCGTTGATTGCTTTATCGTTGTCGGCTTTCACATTAACAATGTGATAAACACCATCACGGTAATCGTTGATTTCGTAAGCGAAACGACGCTTAGACCAATCTTTAGAATCAACCACTTCAGCACCATCTGCAGCTAAAACTTCATCATAATGCTTGATCAAAGCAGCTTTAGCTTCTTCGTCGATATCAGGCTTGATGATATAAGTAACTTCATAGTTAGTTTGTGTCATGGTTTGTACACCTCCTCGTGGACTATTGGCTCTTTTCTACTAAGAGCAAGGAGTAAGTTAGTCAGATATGGCTACTCACAAGCTACTAGTTTATCATAAAAAGACCAATTTAACAATTTAATTTTGTGAATCACACGGAAATGCCACTCACGTCGGCTAATTGCTCATAAAAAATACTTTGGCTTAGATTAACTCGGATGTTAAATCACTCACCTAATTAATTACGCCAAAGTATCTGTTTTACGCTTTTAAATTAAAAATTATTTCTGATCGTCTGAATTTTCGTCATCGTGGTGATCATCAGTATCATCAGGTTGTTCCGCCCGATCAACTAACTTCTGCACATCACTTGGCAATTCTTTAGGCGCTTCAGTAGCAGTCGTTGTTTCAGTTGCTGCTGATTCAGATGTTGCTGTAGTCGCATCATTAGCATTGGCTTCATTTTCAGCCGTAGCTGCTTCAGGATCATCATCTTCAGGTTCTTCGTGATCAACCTTGGCCATGGCGGCAACTTTAGCACCGTTATCGACCTTGATCAAGCGAACCCCAAGTGTGGCCCGACCAGTTTGCGAAACATTAGCAACCGCAAAACGAATTAAGACACCTTCGTTAGTGATCAACATAATATCTTCGCTACCATCAACCACGCTAATCCCAGCAAGTGGCCCGTTCTTTTCAGTGATATTGGCGGTCTTAATACCTTTACCACCACGACCCTTAACTGGATACTCACTAGCAGCAGTCCGCTTACCATAACCATTCTCAGAAATGACCAGCACTTCATGATCAGGGTTAAGCACTGACGAACCAACGACATAGTCATTCTCGCGGAGACGAATCCCCCGCACACCAGCGGCCGTCCGACCCATTGAACGAACATCTTGTTCATTGAATGTAACGGCATAACCAAGATGAGTACCAATAAAGATATTCTGAACACCATTGGTTAATAGCACGTTGGTCAAGGAATCGCCATCACGTAAAGTTAAGGCCCGTAAACCATTGCGACGAATATTTGTAAATTCAGCCACTGGCGTCCGTTTAACTGTCCCTAACTTAGTGATGAAGAATAAGGCGTCGTCATCATGAATTTCATGAATTTTAACGACTGTTTCAATCTTCTCACCATTTTCCACGCCGAGAAGGTTGATAATTGGCAAGCCCTTCGCTGTCCGACCATATTCAGGAATCTCATAGCCCTTAGCGCGATAGACCTTACCAACATCGGTGAAGAATAACAAAGTATCGTGAGTCGAGGTGTAAATCAAATGTTCGATGAAATCATCATCGTGAACACCCATACCTTGAATTCCACGTCCACCACGATTTTGCAACTTGAATTCGGTTGCTGGCAAACGTTTAACGTAACCATTGTGGGTCAACACGATCATCACGTCTTCTTCTTCGATCAAGTCTTCATCTTCAAGACTTAATTCTTCACCAACGAGTAATTCAGTTCGCCGTTCATCACCAAACCGCTTTTGAATATCAAGTAATTCTTGATAAATAATCGTATCGATTCGTTCAGGACGAGCTAAGATGTCCTTCAAATCGGCGATGGTTTTCATCAACTCATTATATTCGGACTCAATCTTTTCTCGTTCCAAACCGGTTAACCGAACTAATCGCATATCCAAAATAGCTTGGGATTGCTTGTCGCTTAAACCAAAGTTGGCAATTAAAGTATTCTTGGCAATTTCACCAGTTTCCGAACCACGAATGATCTTGATGATTTCATCAATATGATCTAAGGCAATTCGCAAACCTTCCAAGATGTGTGCCCGTGCTTGAGCCTTCTTTAAATCAAAGACAGTCCGCCGGCGGATCACTTCTTCTTGGTGTTTCAAGTAATATTGCAGAATTTCTTTTAAGCTTAATTGCTTAGGAGCCCCGGCAACAATGGCGACCATATTAAAGCCGAATGTGGTTTGCATGGGGGTTAATTTGTACAAATTATTTAAAACGACGGTGGCGCTAGTATCGCGACGAACATCAATCACGATCCGCATCCCTTCGCGGTCAGACTCATCGGCTAAGTCGATAATGCCATCGATTCGCTTGTCGCGAGCCAATTCAGCAATTCGTTCCACCAATTTAGCCTTGTTGACCATGTAAGGAATTTCATGAACGATAATCCGTTCGCGACCACTCTTGTTGGTTTCGACTTCAGTCTTAGCCCGCAGAATAATCGTGCCTTTACCAGTTTCGTAAGCCCGGCGAATGCCAGACTTGCCCATAACGATCCCACCAGTTGGGAAATCAGGCCCTGGTAAAACTTCCATCAAATCAGCAATTGTGGCGTCAGGATTCTTCATCAACATGTGCAAAGCACTAATAACTTCACTTAAATTATGTGGGGGAATATTGGTGGTCATCCCCACGGCAATCCCCGTCGCCCCATTGACTAGTAAGTTAGGGAAACGTGCTGGTAAAACAACTGGTTCCCGTTCCGTACCGTCATAGTTTGGTTGGAAATCAATCGTGTCTTTATTAATATCCCGCAACATTTCTACGGAAATTTTACTCATTTTAGCTTCGGTATAACGCATTGCGGCAGCGCCATCACCATCGACGGAACCAAAGTTACCATGGCCGTCAACCAGCATATAACGGTAACTAAAGTCTTGGGCCATCCGCACCATTGACTCATAAATTGCTGAGTCACCGTGGGGATGATACTTACCCATAACGTCGCCGACGATCCGGGCTGATTTCTTGTAAGGTTTTTCTGGGGTAACCCCTAACTCATTCATCCCATAAAGAATTCGCCGATGAACAGGCTTCAAACCATCACGTACATCAGGCAACGCCCGAGCCACAATAACACTCATGGCGTAGTCTAAGAACGAATCGCGCATCGTCCGCGATAAATTGATGGTTTCAATGCGATGATCTTCAATTTCTGCCATTTAATTCATCAACTCTCCCTTTAGACATCTAAGTTCTTAGTATATTTCGCGTTCTTTTCAATAAATTCACGCCGTGGCGCTACATCGTCACCCATTAGCATTTCAAAAACACCATTGGCTTCTTCAGCATCAGTCACTTGCACCCGGTCCAAACGCCGGTTTTCAGGATTCATGGTTGTTTCCCATAACTGCGAAGCATCCATTTCCCCTAAACCTTTGTAACGCTGAATTGCAGGCTTTGGTGAAGCTGGCAATTGACCTAACACTTCATCCAATTCTTCATCAGAATCAATGTAGCGCATGAACTTACCTTGACGCACTTGATATAGCGGTGGCTTGGCAATATAAACGTAGCCAGCTTCAACAACCGGCCGCATGTAACGATAAAATAACGTTAACAGCAAGGTTCGAATATGAGCACCATCCACATCGGCATCAGTCATAATAATTAATTTATGATAACGGGCTTTCGTCACGTCGAAATCGCCACCGAAACCAGTACCCATGGCCGTAAATAACGTCCGAATTTCTTCGTTGGCCAAGATCCGATCCATTGACGCCTTTTCCACGTTCAGAATTTTCCCACGAATTGGCAAAATTGCTTGCGTTAATCGAGAACGACCTTGCTTAGCGGAACCACCGGCAGAATCACCCTCGACAATGAACAATTCAGAAATATCAGGGTTCTTGCTGGAGTTGTCAGCCAATTTACCTGGCAAATTACTGATTTCCAAACCAGACTTCTTCCGCGTAACTTCACGGGCATGCTTAGCCGCCAATCGCGCTTTCGAAGCTAATTGACCCTTCTCAACGATTTGCTTAGCAACAGTCGGATTCTCCATTAAGAACTTCATGAACGTCTCGGAGAACAACCGGTCAGTTGCGGTCCGCGCGTCAGAGTTGCCTAACTTCGTCTTAGTCTGACCTTCAAATTGAGGATCGGGATGTTTGATCGAGACAACCGCAGTCATCCCTTCACGCACATCATCCCCGGACAAGTTATCATCGTTATCCTTAAGAATATTAGCCTTATGACCATAATCATTGATGATCCGCGTTAAGGCCGTCTTGAAACCAGCCTCATGGGTCCCACCTTCATAAGTATGGATATTGTTGGCGAAAGTTAACAAGTTAGAATGGAAATCGTCCGTATATTGAATTGCCACTTCAACAGTAATGCCGTCTTGTTGACCTTCCACATAAATTGGTTCAGGGAAAATCACGGTCTTATCTTCGTTTAAAAATTCAACGTAACTCTTGATCCCACCAACATAGTGATAAGTGATCCGTTCGGCGGTTGCGGCCCGTTTATCAGTAAAGGTTAATTTCAAGCCCTTATTTAAGAAAGCCAACTCGCGAATCCGAGTATTCAACACTTTGTCATCATAAACGGTTGTTTCCGTAAAAATATCACCATCAGGGACAAAATGAACTTTAGTGCCGTGTTCATGAGGTGCAGCGGTGCCAATGACCTTCATTTCGGTATGCACTTTGCCGCGAACGAAATCCATATAGTAGCGTTTGCCATCACGAGTGACAGTCACATCAAGACTAGTTGATAAGGCGTTAACAACGGAAGCACCAACACCGTGCAGACCACCAGAAACCTTGTAGCCGCCACCGCCGAATTTACCGCCGGCATGTAAAATGGTGAAGACTGTTTCCAGCGCTGGCCGACCAGTTTTGGTCTGAATACCCACAGGGATACCACGACCATCATCAGTCACGGTAATACTATTGTCAGGTTCAACCTCAATGTCGATCCGCGTGGCAAAACCAGCTAAGGCTTCATCGATCCCGTTATCAATAATTTCCCAAACCAAATGATGGAGACCTTGGCTACTTGTAGAGCCAATGTACATCCCGGGCCGCTTACGAACCGCTTCCAGTCCCTCGAGAACTTGGATTTGACTAGCATCGTATTCTTTAACTTTTTCGTCTTTAGCTTCTAGGGCTTCTTCTTTTTTAGCAGCCGCTTCTTCGGCCGTTAATTCTGGCTGAGTGGTTGCTTGATCAACTGCTGTTTGATCGGTATTAGCCTCAGTAGCGGGCTGTTCGTGATTTTGCGCATCATTTACTGGTTGATTAGTTGTTTGATTCGAATCATTCTCGTTACTCATGCGAAAACCTCCTCTGGTTATTCTGACTCAGTGGTTGCGGCAGTAACTTGCCCAGCGGCCACTTGAAAAATCGTGGGTTTGCCAATAATTTCTTCGGCAACGCCATCAAGACTGGTAGTGGTTAAGAAGGTCTGCACCTGATTCTTAATGGTATGTAATAAATGGGTTTGCCGTAAATCGTCTAACTCTGACAACACATCGTCCAACAACAATACTGGCGCTTCGCCAGTTTGCTGCTTGACCATTTGAATTTCCGCCAGTTTCAAACTTAAAGCGACTGTTCGTTGTTGCCCTTGTGAACCGAAGTCTTGCACATTCCGGTCATTGACAATAAACGCCACATCATCACGGTGTGGTCCTAAAACAGTCGTTCCCTGTTGTAATTCACGTTTACGATTTTTCTGATATTGTTCCTGTAAAAAATGATAAATCTGATCGGAATCTTTTAATTCCTCATCGGGCAATACGGTTTGATAGACAAACTGTAATTGCTCTCGTTGCTGGGTGATTTGTTGGTGCTGCTCTTTCGCAAAAACCGCCATTTGTTGCAAAAATTGATGGCGCGCCCAAATAATCTCGGCCCCAAAACCAGCAAGCTGATCTGACAAAACATCCAAATAAACTAAATCCTTAGCCTCGTGAAACTTCAATTGCCGCAAATAAAGATTACGCTGCTTCAAGATATTGCGATATTGGGTGATGTTATAGAGATACTGGTGATTGATCTGACCGAATTCCATATCAATGAAACGCCGGCGCTTGGCTGGTGAGCCCTTGACCAATTCCAGATCCTCTGGCGCAAATAAGATCACATTGAACTGACCCACATATTGTGAGAGACGATCTTGATCAAGATGATTGACCCGGGCTTTTTTGCCTTGGTGACTTAAAATAATCTCCAAAGGCAACGGTCCCAATTTCCGCTCAATTACCCCACTGACCTTGGCAAAATCGGCGCCCCATTTAATCAGTGCCTTATCATCATTCATTCGATGTGAGCGCGCTAACGCCAACACATAGATGGCTTCCAGTAAATTGGTCTTACCTTGGGCATTCTCGCCAATCAAAACATTGATCTGTGGCGAAAACGTCAGGTCCAAATCACTGTAGTTGCGAAAATTCTTTAATTTTAATTCTTTTAGGTACATTTTAGGCCTGCACGATTTGGTAAACTTCGCCAGACGCTAATTCAACGACATCATTTGGGTAAAGCTTCTTACCCCGCCGATTCTCAGAAACCCCATTGAGTTTAACTGGGGTTTCTTGCAGATACCATTTCACTTGACCACCACTGCCAACGATCCCTGCTTCTTTCAATAACTGTGTTAAAGTCATGAAATTATCTGTTAATTTAACTTGTTCGATTATTTTCGCCCCCAGCACACCACGATGAGTTAGTTTCACTACTAAATTATACTCTTTTTTTGACTAAAAAACAATTTAGACCGGAAATTTGGCCGATTATAGCAAATCTTAGTTTAAATAAACTAGGTAGACTATTTTTATTAAAATTGCTGAGAAGGGCCGTTTTTTTGATTTTACGGAAAATGGTCAATTTTGAGAAACAAACTAAATTTAACTGACTATTTGCAGCGATGACCTTAAAAATTGGGAAATTAAAAAAGCCAATCTCGACACACGACAAATTTAAATATTGCTCGTGTATCTAGATTGGCTTTTTTTGTTTTGGTGATTTTTCAAACTGGATTAAAAAGTTGTCAGCGTTAGTTAAAGGCAAAATAACAACGTTGATTATGATTTTGCTCATTATTTTTCATTGTTTGACCAATCTTGAATGATTCCATGATATATTGGTTATGTTGTCGGAATAGACTTCCAGTCTAACAGCAGGGTGGAGGTGATCTGATGTTCGGCGATATTATTGCGCCATTAATCGTGGGCCTTCTGCTGATGCTGGTTCAGCATTGGCTTGATAAACACGACTAGCCGATGACACACCCGCTAAATTAAGATAATTAGTGTAAAAAAAAGCCCTCAACTACCGACATAGTTGAGGGCTTTGGTGTATCTGATGTGGCGATATCATTGTGACTACATTATAACATACTTTAGTGCATTAAACTACTGAGCATAAAAAATTGTTATAAATTGTGCAATTGAACTCACTTAACGACCAAGTGCTGTTGACTGTGGCAACGTAAAAGTTAAAACTTCATCATCACTATTTAAATATAAACCAATTTTAACCTGAATTATTGACGGTTCACGCAGATTATCGACTGCCGGCAGCACCAAACTTTCCTGATAGGTCCCACTAAGCTGTGTGTTCATATAATGTTGTTTCAGAATATGATGCTGTTTCAAAATGAGTTGTGCCAAATTAGCAACAGTCGGCTGATCATAGTGGGGCTGATACAACTGCTGGATAAGTGTTGAAATGCCAGCTAAGGTCGCCTGAGAATCTCTTAAACTCAGCGCCAATTGTTCAAGCAAGATATTGTCATCATGTTGCTTAAATGTGTGAGCCGTAAATTGACCGAAACGATCCCGCGGCACGCGCACACTGAGCCAGCCGAAACGACTGTTAAGCTGGCGAGTATAGAAACCATTCCGACAATTTTTCTGATGGCTAGGGCGATGAAATGCATCATAACCAAGAAAAGCAGTCATTTCATCTTGCAGTAGTAATTTAATAATTTGTTCCAGTTGTTTCCGAAAGCTCTCTTTAGTCACTGCATTCTGAGCTAAAGCAGCCGCAATTCTTGAATAATCATTTTGCAAGGATTTTGACACCTTTCAATCAAAATTATGAACGCCGTTTCTTATTCAACGTTCCTAAACCAAAGAGTGATAATAACGAAGCGCCAACTAAAACTAACCAGCCTGCTTGTTTATTATTCTCACTCGCTTGTGGTAATTTCGATTGGTTAAGAGTTGCTGCTTGGACAACACCATTGCCATTATTTGACTTAGCCTTAGCAGCCGCTAATTTATCAGTTTCAGCTTTCTTGGCTGCTTCAGCAACTGCTTGTTTAAGTGCTTGTTCTTGAGCCAATTTAGTTTCAGCCAATTTCAAAGTTTGCTTAGCTGTGGCTAGTTGAGTTTGCGCGTCTTTCAAAGCAACAGTAGCTTGTTTAACAACAGCAACTTTCGCGTCGTAATCAGCTTGAGCTAATTTTTGGTCCACTTTAGCTTGGGTCAAGACCTGTTGAGCGGCAGCTAAGTTCTCGTCAGCATTCTGTAAGTCGTCTAAATATTGTTCCGCATCGGCAACTGCTTGTTTAGCGTCAGCAAGTTTAGTTACAGCATCATCTGCTTCACCTTGGGCATCAAATAAGTTAGCTGTAGCATTGTCTAAATCAGCTTGAGCAGTGGTTACAGTATTTTGAAGATTTTGTAAAATCTGTGTCTCTGACGTTAAGTTAGCTTTTGCTTTATCCAGATTCAACTTTTCATTTGTATTGTTCATTAGTAATTCAATTTTTTTATTAATACTATCAGATATCTTCTGATTCTCACTTAATTTACTAGTCTCAACTGTTATTTTATTATTAACACTTTGCAAATCATTATTTTCACTGACAATTTTTTCTTTTATAGTATCCGAGTTGTCTACAAGGTCTTTTTTTGTACTAATAAGGTCATCAACATAGCTTTGCGCGATCTTTTGATCTGCCAATTCTTTTTGTAGTTCAGATTTCTGTTCATTTAATGTTTTGTAGAGTTCCTCTGTGTCATTACTTACAACTCCTGAGTTAATTGCTGGTATTTCATAAAAAGATTCAGTTGAGGATGGATTTGGATCATTAATAGGATCTTCCACTGATGTTCCAGAAGACATTGATTTTGTTAACACTTGAAAATTCATAAACTTATCCACACCAACTACAAAATAATCAGGATATTTATCCTTTCTATAATCAAGATCAAAAATAGATGTATAGTCATTCCAATCATTGACAGTAGTTAAATAGTCAAATAAACTTGACTTCAAAGTAGCCATTGTTGAGGTTTCTTCATTATACGAATTAGTTGGTCGAACCCCAAACCAATACACGTAATGTGAAACATTGTTATATTTAAACTGGGAGAAATCAAACATTTCTTCTGTATAAAATGGATCTAAAAGTGCGTTATTCAACACTGCATCAAAATCGGCATCGTTATAAAATTGATCCATATATCCAGCCAATTTTATCGAGACATCACTAACCTGAAAGGTCGGGTTCTCTCCGATTTGTTCACGCATTTTATTTGCAACCTGAGCACCAAATAAGTTTAATTCCAATAATTGTTTATCCGTCACATTATTGGCATCAACAACATCCTTTTGATCCTCCTCACTTGGAATATATTTTATATCATCATTTTCAAAATTTTCCCAAATAACATCATTGAAGCGATTTAGCCAATCATTATAACCATCGCCATCATATTTATCAGTGGAATCATCATAATTATAATCACTATATATATAATCTCTATGAAATCCATTCTTTGCACGATATTCGTTTATTAGCGTATTAATACTAGTTTTTGTGGATTCAGAATATTTTATGATTATCTGTTCTTCATTTTCTTCTTGATCAAGTTTATTTTGAATATCCTGTATATTTGTCTGAATTTTTTCGATGGTTGTCTTGTAAGTATTTAATTCAATATTACCGTTGTTTATCTTTTCAGAAATTGTTTGCAGTTTTTGTTGAATTGATTTAATTTCATTTTGATCTTTTTCAAGCAATTTAAGTATATTTTCGCGACTTATTTTATTTTGATTAATTGTATTTATATCATTTGAAATATCATTTTGAACTTTTGTTAACTCATTCGCTAATTCATCTGGGATAGACTTCAATAAGACCGACTGGGCTTCTTTAACTTTATTTTCAGCGTCAGCGACCACCTTTTCCTGATCAGTTACTGCTTTAGCAGCGGCAGTTTTATTAGCTGTCTTTTCGTCAACTTCATTTTGTTTGTCAGCGAAATTTTTGTCGGTAGCATCAGCTTTGTTCTGGGCCGCTGTTTGTTGGTCTTTAGCTGTTGAAACATCAGCTTCAGCTTGTTTGATGCCATCTTCAGTGGCAGCTGCTTTATTAGTTTCCGCTTGATTGAGATCTGTTTCAGCATCAGTGACTTGATTTTGAGCATCATTCAATTTATCACTAGCTGCAGTTTGATCTTTGTTAGCTGCATTTAAATCATTTTGGGCCTGCCCAACTTGATCAGTGGCCGTTTTGACATCAGTTGTTGCTTTAGTAACTGCAGTTTCAGCGGCACTTTTAGTAGCTGTGGCTGTTTTAGCAACGCCATCAGTGCTCGCCGCCTGAACAGTTTGATTTTGGTTTTGCGCGGTGACTCCAGTAACCCCCGCCAGAACAGCAGCAGTTGCCAATGAAACAATTTTCTGGTTCTTCATAACTTATTCCTCCTGAAAGTATCAATAATAACGATCATTAAACAGCGTCATTGTAGCAAGAGGATTGGTCACATTATGTCGTTTTAGCTATTATTGCTCAATTATATTCAATATTACTTTACACATTTTTAATTGTTCAAAGGCTAGCCATCAAGTTATTTGATTTTACTATTCAAACAGGCCAACAACTTAGTTGGAATGCATTATCTCATCGGTTTTAGCGCAAAAAAAGCCCGCAACTATCAAGAATAGTTACGGGCTTTAGTGTATCTATGTGCAATCCGCTGCTTACAAATTCAGTGTACGGCATTCTAACTAATCTACTTACTAACCATTCAATACAAGTCCAGCGTCGCCTTCATTTCATATTGCAGGCGAGTAATCAATGATGGCGGTGAAATCACCTTAACCTTGGCACCCTGGCTCATGATCCAGAACAGGGCCGCATCGAATTTAAACCGTGCTTCAATAATAACTTGGCCAGCAGCATTGTGGCCAACAATCTTTGAACCTGGAAAATGGTCTAACGCTGTCGGCGGATAACAATTCAAGCACTCAAAACGAAAAGTAATCAACTGGCCAGTATGGAAGAAATATGATTGCTGACGGCGATCGATCAATGAGAAGTCGTGACCATAATCCATCGGCTTACCTGCAGTAATCTTTTTGATTTTTAAAATCCGATCAACCCGATTAAACCAATAGCCATGGGTTTGAACATTATACATCGCCACATAGAAATAATACTTCTCAAAGAAAAGTGCGACTGGCTGTGCTTCGTGTTCATGTGGTTCGGGATCGTCAATCCAACTCCCCTGATAATCAAAAGTTAGCACCTGATGATTGAGAATACAATCTGAAAGCTGGCGCAGATGTACCAATAGTGGCTGAGCATTAGTCAACGGCAGATAACTTGATTTAGGCATAACCAAGTAATTGGCAACTTGTTCCCGCTCATTAGGTGGTAAGCCCGCCTGTAAATAGGTCAAGCATTCCTTCATTTCAGCATTTGTTAGCGCTCGACTGGCTAATAAAATATTGCTAATCAGTAAAACCTTATTTAGAGATTCGTTCAAATCTTCGCGGACCAAATAATACTGTTGGCGATTTTCGACTTTCTTCAAATAACTATCGTTAGGATCTACCTCAGCCAAGGCACCTTCAATATCATGCAGATCGCGCTGGAAGGTACGGTGACTAATATCATACTTCTGCTGTAACGATTCGTAATCAACAACTTCCCCTAACATTAGCCGTACTAAAGTTTCCGCCACTCGATAGTTGCTATTCAAGGTTATTCCCCCAAAAACGCTTATATTTTAAAACAAAAAACGACGTTATCAGCAAAATATTAAGAACAGATTGTAGCGATATTGTTAATATTTTATTTACTGTCTTAAAAAGGTCCTATTTCCTAATTTAACAATGACTATAGTAACTTATTGCATAATTTATTATACCTTATTTCTTTAATAAATAGTGTAATTCACAATTAGTTTAAACTAGCAGCAAAAAAAGCATCTACAATTTTTTAAATTGTAGATGCTTTTAATTTTAATTTAGAAATTAATGCTGCTTTTTTAAATTAACTTTTGCAAAACTGAAAATAGTCGTTAGTAGTAATACGAAACCAGCAACGATTAATAAGTTGCTATTATTTCGTTCCCCAGCTTGTGGTAACTTCTGTTTACTACTGTCTTTCTTCTCATCATGGTGACTGGAATTATTGTTGTCCTCTGAGCCATGATCTTCTTCGCCAGAACCGCCGTTGTCTTCATCGGTGGTTTCTTTGTCTAAGGTATTGGTGAAGTTATAGCCATCTTGGCTGGTGGTGTAACCTAGCACCGCCACTTCTTTGACGGTGTAGGTATATTCCTTGCCTAATTTGTCAAACTTGGCTAATTTAGTGAACTGATATTGCCAATTAGTGGCAGCTATTGCTTCTGTAGTTTGACCAGTCTTTTTACCATTGCGATAAAGTTCGAAGGTCACGCTAGTTGGTCGTTTATTAGCCGCGTTATGATCATCGACCCAAGTCTTCTGACCGGAAATTTTCGTGGTCACTAAGCGATTAACGAAAACAAAACCAAATTGACTGTTCGTATAACCAGGAACTTTTTCTTCTGCAACCGTATATTTGTAGGCATTGCCGTGATCATCGGTTTTAGGTAAGGCCGTGAACTCATAACGCCAATTATCAGCGGCGGTTACTTGGCGAGAATCGATTTTCTGACCATTGCGCAATAAGTTGACAGTGATACTTTCGGGACGTTCACCTTGAGCATCATGTTGATCAACCCAAATCTTACGGCCAGAAATATTCGTAACTTCCTCAGCTGGCTCAACACTCTTATTTAAGGTGTTGGTCCAATCGTAGTTACCTGTTTGTTCCCCAGTGTAATACTTGACGTTTTCTTCCTCAATCGTATATTGGTACTCCTTGCCCTGAGCATCGAACTTATCAAGGTCGGTGAAACTGTACTGCCATTTATCAGCTGCAGTGACTTCGCGGCTAGCAATCACTTCACCATTACGCTTGAGTTTGATGGTAATGGATTCAGGACGTACACCGTTCTCATCATCATTATCGACCCAGGTTTTGGTCCCGGCTACTTCGGTTTTGACTAAAGTATTAACGATATTGAAACCGTCATATTCGACATGATAGTTATTAGGGACATCAGTTTCTTTAACGGTATAAACATAAGGATCGCCGTTAGCATCATATTTCTCTAAATCAGTAAAATGATATTGCCAGCTATTTGCCGCAGTGATTTTTTGGGATTGCGTCGTCTGAGTGCCATTGCGATAAAGGGCGACGGTTACACTCTCAGGCCGCACACCTGAAGCGTCATTGTTGTCGTTCCAAATTTTCTCACCGCTGATTTCAGTCTTTTCTTGCGCCACATAAGTGTTGATGAAATCAGTCCCGACTTGTTCGCTAGTGTAATCTGCAGGAACATCAGCTTCTTTTACAGAATAAACGTATTCGTTACCATCTTTATCATACTTATCCAAGTTGGTAAAACTATATTGCCAATTTTCAGCGGCGGTTACCTGCTTACTATTTATTTTGACACCATTTTGATAAAGATCGACGGTAATACTCTTTGGTCGACTCGTTTCGGTATCGCCAACCCAAGTTTTGGTACCACTGATTTCAGTCTTTTCTGGTTCAGTGGTGGTTTCTTCAAGGGTATTGGTTAAATTATCGCCATCCCGATCACTGGTATAACCAGGCACCGCATCCTCACCAATGGTGTATTCATACTCGGCGCCATTTTCGTCATACTTGGGCAAATCAGTGAAGCTGTATTGCCAATTATTAGTCGCAGTGACTTCTTGAGACTTGAACAATTCGCCATTCTGGTACAAATGGACGGTAATCCTGTCCGGCCGAGTTTTCCCAGCATTATCATTATCGACCCAAGTCTTCGTACCATTAACGGCGGTTGTTTCAGGTTCTGGCGTGACTTCCGGTTCAATCGTGTTGGTAAGATTCAGCCCATTTTGTATTTGGGTATAGCCAGGCACGGTCTCTTCTTTAACGGTGTAAACATATTCTTTGCCATCAGCATCATACTTCGGCAAGTTGGTAAAATTATATGGCCAGTCGTTGCCTTCACCTGTGACATCTTTGGAATCAATTTGAATGCCGTTCTGATAAAGATCAACTTTAATACTGCTTGGCCGTTTGCCGGCAGCATTATCATTATCGACCCAAGTCTTGTTGCCACTAATGCTGGTCGCTAAGGTGTTGGTAATATTATCATCAGCATCAACGCCGGTAATATAGCCCGGCACTTTCCATTCTTTCACCGTATAAAGATATTCGTTGCCATCTTCATCGTACTTCGGCAAATTATCGAAACTATAATGCCAGTTATCTTTGGCGGTGATTTCTCGATAATCGATTTGCTGGCCATTTTGATAGAGATCAACGATGACTTTTTTAGGTCGTTCAGGATTATTGCCGTCGATCCATTTCTTGTTACCAGCAACTTTAACTGTTTCGGCAGTTTCTTCTTTACTATTCGCAACTGTTAATTCAACAGGCACGCCATCCCCAGTTTGGAAAGCCGACTGGAAATCCCAACGATGAGTTTCACCACCGACAACGTTCACGTCATCAGCAATTAAACTACCGTCGACATTTTGATAAGCCACAATTTTAGCTTCTGGCGCCAACATCGTGCCGCTAAAGGGCCGATTTACATTAATGGTCGTGTCGTTAGAATTATAGAAATTAAAAAGAATTTTGGCATCAGCAAAATCTTCCGTTTCTTGATTATGACGATCATTTTCATCAATGATTGGCTTAATTTGAGAATTAATATTTAACTCGCTGCGACCTTTTAAGTCAACGTTAACAATAATTGAGGGACCATCAGAACTAATCCCTGAAATTTTAAGGGGCGTATCTTTCGCTAACTCATCTGCATCAAGGTTGTAATAAACATAGTCACTTTTGCTGGTTTGGCTAGCAATCGTGACTTTGAAATAGTGTTTAACGCCATCAAGTTTATAACCCTCTGGTGCTTTGGTTTCAACAAAATAATAGTCACCAATTGATTTCAAATTGTCTAAAGTGATTTTGCCATTTTCATCGGTAGTTAAGCCCTCACGAATTGGCTTTTCATTACCCTCTTCGTAGAGATCAAAAACAGCTCCTGCCAAGGGATTCCCTTGTTCATCGACTTTAGTTAACTCAACTGAATAAGCAGCACTCTCTTCAGCATCAGGTGAAATAGCAATTTCACGATTATTTTGATCGGAGAAATTGGCACTGACATTGTTTGAATCTTCTTTAGTGGCCCATTCTTCGCCTTGCGTTTTATCTTCGCCAAGTTCCTGCTTGATGTTGATGTAAGTCTCATCGTTAGAAGGATCTTGATAAATTTCGTCAGCGGCTAAATGGTCCATTTTGCTGTTTTCAAGATAAACTGTGTTTTGATTTTCAAGATCAACGTCAACGTTATCACCAACAACAACCTTATTAGTCCGGTCATCACTGCTGCCAGAATCAACAAAAGAACTGTTGGCAATGTTATCAATATTTTGGAAATAGTTAATGTCCTGATCAACTAACCCTTGAATAATGTTGGTCCCAAAATTCACCTGACCATCAAATTGACCAGTGGAAATATTGCCGTTAACATGGGCACTAATTTTGGTTTTATTGGAAAAAATATGAAAATACTGAGCAGCACCTAGGGGCGCATCCTCAGCTTCGGGGACATCATCATAGAAATCGCCACCACTGGGCACGCTAGCTCGACTATTATTGGTTGCCGCCAACACACTCATCGTATTTGCGGAAAATAGTGGTGCAATTGCTAATACAAAAATTGTAAAAATCGTCCTAATCTTTGCACTAATCCCTTTTGCCCTAAACATTGCTGATCGTCCCTTTCAAAAAACTAATCATTAATCATATAGAAATAGTATAACGCTAACGATTAGATAAATGAACCTAAAATCACAAAGATTTACACAAATATTGGCTGTTTTCTGAAAATATTTTCATTAGGGATTAATTGGGCACAAATTTAGTCGATATTGCCGATTTTTCAAGCTTATCAGCTACGGCGATTGAAAATTTTCAACCCGAATAATTGCGTTTTAGTATACTAAATAAATTTATTTTTATTGGAATGATTAGTTCGTTTCGAAAATCCTTGCGTATTACACGAGTTTCTGAGTAATTTTCTGAATTCAAAATATTCTTTTAATGCCTGCACGAACAGCTGTAATTGTTTGCTGGGCCCCTTTGCCTTGAACACCAGGATGAAATGGCAGCCGAAATGCTCGGACTCGATTTGCTTGAATGGCTTGTGTCAATGTTGGCTCAGTGCTGACGTTACCAGCTTTTATCTGCTGCAACTGTGCCGTCAGCAAATTCATAATTTTATCAGAGCGGCGACTTTTATGAATTGCTAAGACAATGTCTAGTGTTCGCGGCTGGTTTTGGCCATGAACTAATAAATCATTAGCAGTCACCAGCAGATGATCAACAATCTCAGCATCACTGACACCAGCCCAGACATTCTGCGCATTGGGATTAGAATCCCATTTATTAGTGATCATATCAGTCACAAAAGCACCAGCTAGCTCGAGCTGAAACTGATTCGGCTGTAAATTCTTCGCTAAATAACGCAGGCGGCGATCAGTTGTACTGGGATGATGAAAGGCCTCAAAATCAGCATCACTAACTAACGTTTTTTGACTGGCTGGGTTGGTTAAAATCACCAGAGTTTGCCCATTAAAATTAGTTTCATTTGCTTGAATGGCGGCCTGAAACGAAATGTGATCGCCTTTGGTATTGCCAATTGTTGCTGGTGGATTCAGTGATTCTTTCTGGGAATCCTGATAAACCAGCCAAGAAGCGGTATTGCTGTAATTGCGATGGGTCGCAAACCAATTAAAATCGGCCCCTGATAAATTGCCGTATTGTTGCTCAGCATTAAATTCAAATTTTGCCATCTGCCGTACCCCCACTATTATTTATAGTTATCTAATCCCTATTTTTGCGCTTTGATCAGCCAGTTTCAACTGGCATTGAATTAAGTCGTTCCTTAGTTGTGAGCGGCAGGGGCCCAGCGATTTTGTGGGCGTGGAACGCTGTGGCCGTCGATTGAAGCCAATTCAAAAACCGAATTGTCTTCAATACGAGGCTTTGACTAGCTGCTAAAGCAGCAAGACAAATTTCACAGCTGACGCCAATCGTTGGGCCCCTGCCTGGATGAAACTGACAAATTTGATCGCCACTATTTGGCCGAACCAGATTGTAGGGAAATAAAAAAGGTGTGACAATTTCTACTGGAAAATAGAGTTGTCACACCACTTTTTTAGTTGCTGTTCAACTATTACTACTGATTGAATTGAGTTAATGAATCCTACTAACACTGCCTTAAACACTAACAAATGTGAACTGCACTAACTCAACTCCAGACGAAATGGAGGGATCTTGGCGTCAGCCGCCAAATTGTTCTTAGTGGCTGTGCCACTTAGAACAAGGCTTGTATTTGAGATTGTTGCAAAGCAATAAGCTCAAATCAACGCCGGCCGCGTTCCACGCCAAGCAGCCCGCAATGTAGTCAAAACAAGTTCTGTTTAAACATCTTCTCAGAATCAAACACTCTGCCATCCTCATTCAGGAAGCGCTTTACGGACATTTTTGTCATCGCTGTTATACAACAAAATTATCTTACAACACTTTCCTTTATTATCGCGAATTGCATAATCATACATCCCACTTATTATTTTTTGCTCACAAAAAAGCAGCGTTAATTCTGACTTAAAGTCAAAATCAACGCTGCAGCGAAACATGTTTTTCTTTTTTAGTTGAAAGTCCGGACTGGGGTGATCAGTTGGATGTAATGTTCTTTGTCCTCAGATGGGTATAACGTAAATGGCCGTAAGTTGGTGGTGAAGGCCAAAATAATATCAGTGGCACCAAAGGCCCGTAAGGCATCTTTCATATAATCAGGGTTAAAGGAAATATCTAATTCTTCACCTGACAAAGTTGAAATTTGTAAGTTTTCTTCAGTGGTCCCTACGTCTGGCGAAGTACTGGATAGCGTTGCCACATTGTTGGCCGGATTTAAAATCAAGCGCACCACGTTACTGCGACTAGCGTGAGATAACAATGAAGCCCGGTCGATGGCAGATAATAAATCGCCGGCAGATAATTGCAAAGTGGTGTTGGCATCTGTTGGAATTAATTTAGTGGTGTCAGGATAATTTCCTTCTAGTAAGCGTGAATAGAATTTCGTATTGCCAAAGGAGAATAAGACTTGATTTTCATTGATTTTTAGGCTGACGTCTTCTTTAAGATCAGCTAACATCCGGCCTAATTCTAGTAAACTTTTACCAGGAATCACTAAGTTATAAGTGCCAGTAATATTTTCTAAGTCCAAGCGACGTTGTGCTAAACGATGGCTGTCAGTCGCTACTGCCAATAGGCCATTACCGTCGATCATGAAATGAACCCCAGTTAAAATTGGCCGACTTTCTTGGTTTGAAACAGCCAAAACGGTTTGGTTGATCAAGTCGCGCAAAATGTCAGCGTTAATTTTCAGTTCATTTTGTTCTTCGATTTCTGGTAAGCGTGGATAATTATTGGCATCGAAACCATTAATCGTGAATTCTGATTGGCCTGAAGTTAAAACGGTTTGGAAATTGTCGCGAACATCAAAGGTAAAGGTTTCATCAGGTAATCGTTTAACTACTTCACCAAAAAAGCGCGCACTTAAAACAACGGCACCAACAGATTCAACTTGTAAATCCAGTTCTTCATCAGTAACAGGTAAGAATGATTCGATGGAAATATCAGCGTTGCTCCCAGTTAGTTGCAAACCATCATTAGTTAAATCTAATTTAAGACCTGTCAAAATTGAGATGGCAGTTTTTGAAGGGATGGCACGTGAAACATCATTGAAGTAACGTAAAAAAGCAGTTCGATTGATCGTGAATTTCATAGAAGTTCCTCCTAGGTGTTTAGTTAATTATATAAAGCTTTTAAAAGTAATAATAGTAGGGCCTGTTGAAGCTGTGGAAAACTGACTTGAAGAAATGATTTTAATTGTTTTCCACTGTGGATAACTTGTGGAAAGATTTGGGGATGATTTTTTAATTATCCACAGGTCGCTTTTTTAACCCTGCAATAATTTCCGCAGATCACTGAGTTGTTTTTTCAATTCAGCATCGCTAAGTAAGTTTTGACTAATTTTATCGTAAGCGTGAATCACGGTGGTGTGATCTTTGCCGCCGAATTCTTTACCAATTTTTGGTAGGGAATTTTCGGTTAATTCTCGGGAAAGATACATCGCGATTTGGCGCGGTTCGACAATGTTTTTAGTTCGTTTCTTACCTGTTAAATCGGAAACTTGCAGGCGATAATATTGAGCGACGATTTCCTGAATTTTGCTAATGGATAAGCCGCGTTCAGCGGAAATCTCTTGTAAACCGCGGAGGGCGGCCATGGCGTTTTCTAAATTAATATCGATTTTGTTAATGGTGCAGTAAGCTTGGACGCGGACCAGCGCGCCTTCTAATTCACGGATGTTAGTGTCGATTTGGCTGGCGATGTAGCTTAACGTTTGGTCATCGATTTCCAGACCTTCAGCTTGGGCTTTGTTCCGCAAAATCGCAATTCGCGTTTCCAAATCTGGCGGCGTGATATCAGTTGATAATCCCCATTTAAACCGTGATACTAACCGATCTTCCAGCTTTGGAATTTCGTTTGGCACTCGATCAGAAGTGAGGACAATTTGTTTTTTATTTTCATATAACTTGTTGAAAGTATGGAAGAATTCTTCCTGAGTCGCTTCTTTTTCAGCGAAGAATTGGATATCGTCAACCAACAACAAATCGACGGACCGGTATTCGCGGCGGAATTCTTCTTGGCGCCGAGTTTGAATCGAATTGATGAAATCATTGGCGAATTCTTCACTGGTGACGTATTTGACCTTCGCTTTAGGATTGCGTCTTAAAACTTCATGGCCAATTGCTTGCATCAAATGGGTTTTACCTAAACCCACACCGCCGTAAATGTTCAGCGGATTGTAAATTTGTCCCGGTTCTTCGGCAGCTGATAAAGCCGCGGCTTGAGCGAGATAGTTGCCCCCACCAGTGACAAAATTTTCGAAAGTATATTTGTCATTTAAGTGGGTGTCATGAGAGTAGACTTGCCCTGGTTCACCAGGATCAATGACTGCGGTATCTTCCTCAGCCACTGGATCCTCGTTTTCATTTTTGACGACGAGTTTAATATTTAAATTCTCACCACTAATTTTTTGCAACGAAACCGTTGCTTGGTCGATTAACCGAATTCGCCAATAGTCAGCGTGGTACTGCGAAGGTACCTCCAATACCAACGTTTGATTGCTGACTCGCAGCGGGACAACGGTTTTGATCCAGGTTTCATAGCTTAATGGTTCGAAAGTTTTCTTATACTCGGCGTCCAATTGTTGCCATAGTAATTTCGCGTTATCCATGGTGACGCCCCTTTAATTGGAAATAAAAAATAAAGATACTGCTTCAGTATACAAGAAATAGGCGTAAAAAAAAAGTTTTCCACAGATTTGCCGAGAAAAAATAAAAGTAATGCACAGGTGATAACAAAATTATCCACAGGCTGTTGATAAAGTGAATAAGTTAAATGTATTTTGGCAGTTTCCACAACAACCTGTGGACAAACAGTCGCGTTAGGACAAGCTTACATTCAGGTTATCCACCATTCCCCAAGCTGTGCGTAAAGTTATCCCAAAATCGGTGAATTATCGAAATTGTCCCCAAAACCAGTGGACAAACATTTTTTAAGTGGTGACTTTTCCACAGCCTATCAACAAGAAAATTTGCGAAAATGTGTATATTTTATGAAAAAAATCGCAACTGCTGGTTTATTTTTAGGCGCGCATATGATAGTATATTTAAAGTAATTGCGCTTGAAGAACTTTTCGAAAAAAACGATCTTCATGGTGTATCCACTTATAGTAGGAGGTGCCACACACATGACAACAAAACGGACATATCAACCAAAGAAACGTCATCGTCAACGCGTTCACGGTTTCATGAAACGGATGAGCACTAAGAACGGCCGTAAAGTATTAGCAAGACGTCGTACTAAAGGTAGAAAAGTGTTATCTGCTTAAGGCCACTGAAGTTTCAGTGGTTTTTTTATTAGGTCGACAATTTGTGGGCCTAATTTGGTAGTTATTCGAAAAAGAGCTGCTCAATTGCTTGATCCGAAAACACCGCTATCCAAATTTGCGGATATCGGTGTTTTTGACTTTAAAGGCAATTAAGTGCTTTTTAGCAAACTCGTTATTTTTTATTTTACTGAGTGAAAGTTTGGGTTCGTGTAATGCGTAAACGTTATCGAGTAAAGAAAGAGCGGGAGTTTCAACAAGTATTTGAAGCTGGTCACTCGAAAGCAAATCGTAATTTTGTGATTTATCAGCTACCCAAAACTGGGCAAGCTCATTTTCGCGTGGGCATTTCTGTTGGCAAGAAAGTTGGTCACACCGCCGTTTGTCGTAATCAAATTAAACGTTATATCCGTCAAAGTCTGCAGGAATTAGAGCCGCAATTACGGCAAGATGTGGACTTTTTAGTGATTGCGCGTAAGAACGCTAAAAATTTGGATATGAAAGAGACTAAAACAAATCTAATCCATGTGCTAAAATTGAGTCAGTTGTTGAATCCAAAACAAGAAAATCAAGTCGATTGATTCGTGAGGGAAAATTAGTGAAGAAACGACCACAGTTAAAGAAAATCATTTTGCTGGTCTCATTATTAAGTCTTGTTATTATTTTGGCCGGCTGTTCTAATTTAAATGCCCCGATTACTAGTAAAACACCTGGTTTTTGGGATCATTATATTTTGTATCCATTCTCTTGGTTTATTTTGAAGATTGCGTCATTCTTGGGCAATAGTTATGGCTGGGCAATTGTGGTCTTCACCATTATTGTGCGGATTATTTTGTTACCGCTGAACCATTTCAGCACCAAGAATATGCAGAAGCAAAGTGCGATTCAACCAGAATTGCAAGCTTTGCAAAAGAAGTACAGTGCTAAAGATGCAGAAACCCAACAAACATTACGGCAAGAGTCACAGAAATTAATGTCCGAAGCTGGCGTTAACCCCTTAATGGGCTGCTTACCAATGTTGATCCAGTTACCATTCATGTACGCTTTGTACCAAGCTATTTGGCGGACAACTGAATTGCGACAAGGGACTTTCCTGTGGATGCAATTAGGTGAGAAAGATCCGTATTACATCATGGCAATTTTGGCGGGGATCTTCACATTCTTGGCAACTTATATTAGTAATTTATCGATGCCCCAAAGCGGTGCTTCTGGCAAAGTCATGATGTACGTCATGCCGTTAATGATTACCATTCCAGCTTTGAACATGGCTTCAGCAATTACGTTATACTGGGTTATTTCTAACGCATTCCAAGTTGTCCAGACACTGATTCTGCAAAACCCATTCAAGGCTCGGCGTGAACGAGAAGCCAAAGAAGCGGAAAAACGCGAAAAAGAAAAGGCGTTGCGGCGGGCACGGAAACGTGCTTATCGACGTCATTAATTTCAAGTTTAAGAAACTGGAGTGAGTGATCAATGGCACAATTTGAAGGCGTCACTGTCGACGCTGCAATTGCAAATGGTTTAAGTGAATTAAAGTTAACTAAAGCTGAGGCTTCAATTGAAGTGATTCGCCCAGCTAGTCGCGGTTTTCTTGGTATCGGTAAGAAAACGGCCCTAGTTGAAGTGGTTATTTCACCAGAAGTTAAAGCCAAGAAACAACAAGTTAATGAGCAAAAAATGCAACAACATATGCGTGCTGATGCGGCCAATGACCCACAGAAATCCGTCGTTAAGGCGGCAGCAAGCACCGCAACTACTAAGGCAGCCACAGCGGTAGCAACGAAACCAGCCAAAGCTAAAAAAGTTGCAGAAACACCGCGTAGTGATGAACAAGCAGTTAAAGATTTGGCGGTTTATTTAACTGACTTAACGAAACGACTGGGCGCACCATCATTAGTACGAGTTGAACAAAAACCTCAGGAAATTATTTTCCATTTGGATACTGCCAAAGAAGGATTATTGATTGGCAAGCATGGCCGCTCGATTAATTCATTGCAGTATTTAAGTCAGACTTTCTTCAATCATCGTGGTCGAACTCATCAGATCATCGTCTTAAATGTCGGCGATTATCGGGAACGACGTGATCGAGCGTTGACAGCATTGGCTAAACGGACAGCCCGTGATGTGATTGCTGATCATCAAGCGGTTTATTTAGACCCAATGCCATCATTTGAACGTAAGTTGATTCATACGTTATTGGCGGACAGTCCTTACGTGGAAACTTTCTCTGAAGGTAACGATCCTGATCGTTATGTAGTCATTGCCCCACGGAAAACCGTGAAATTACCTTAAATATTTAAAAAACGACCAGTTGCTGATTAACAGCGCTGGTCGTTTTTTTTGCCAAGTCGTTTCTTTGAATGAACACCGTTAAACAGAACAGATTTTGACTGCATTGCGGGCTTGCTGGTTGTGGAACGCGGCCGGCATTGATCTAAGCCAATTACAAACCAAATTGTCTTAGATACAAGCCTTATTCTAAGTGGCACAGCCACTAAGAATAATTTGGCGGCTGACAACCACGCCCTCCATTCCGTCTGGAGTTGAGATAGTGCATTTCATCATTGTTCGATTTTAAGGCAATCGTAGTGGGATTAATCAACTTGATTCGAATTGTGATGACAATTGAATAGAGCACAAATAAGTCTGTTTGACAGTTTGCACAATCTGCACGGATATCAACAACAATCGGTTTGCTTTTTAACTATTTAATGATACAATGAACTTACAAAAGTGATTCAACAGATTAGTCACCAAAGCCCACAACTACCGCTAATAGTTGTGGGCTTTTTTTTACATTTATTTAGTTAATAAACGGGTGGGTTGAATGATTGCCTTGGAATTACTACTTGCGGTTACTCAACCAGTAATTAAAAAGTGCCAATAGGACACCCACAAGTAACTGAACCAAAAGTGATTCAATCATAATTAGTCACCTCCAATCTGCCTGAGGTTTGTCAACAGATTGACAAGGCAACATCTTTATTATGACATAAAATATTGTTAATTTGTAAACAATATTTTTGAATTAGTAAAGTGAAAAATCTATTAATTGCGTATTTATACGTTTTTTATAAAAATTAGGTATGATAATTTTGATCAATTTTTAATCGAGACGGCAGGATCCTTGCGATTACATTAATGACCTTCGCTTTAAGTTAGCAAACCTAATATTTATTGAATAACAAAGCGTGATTGACAGTTTCTTTAAGTGAGACTAAAGAATGTCGATCACGCTATTTTGATAACTATTAACAGGAAAGCATTATTGCTGTTCCTCAGTTTGTAAGGAATGTTGATTTTAAGTTCAGAAGCCGAGATCAGTGTCAATGAAGATATTCCTTGAGATTCACCCAATACTGGATAGTTCGAGATTAGTATTAGTCATCTGCCCATTTTGCTGGGACGGTTGATAAAAGCACACCAATAGAAAGTACCCCAATGATAAAAACAGACCTAACTATTCTTTTAGACAAATCATTTCCCTCCTTAAATTTTATTGGTGTCGATTGGATTTTAATAGAAGTAGATGAGGTTTAACGCTTAACTTAAGGACTTTCCATTGCGAAGGTAATGCGAAAAAAATTGAGCCAATAATTAAAACATTTAACCATTTCACTAATTCCCAATTTCGTTGCAAATGAATCAGCTCCTTAATTAAATTGTTATGTCAATCACATTATAGAAGATAACTAATTTATTTGCTAGTCCCAGTAGACGTCAAATATGTTTGTAGTTTAGTTTGAATGTAACTTTAAATTCATGATCAATTTCTGAATTGGTACTAATGTTACTACATTGCAATTCAGATCGAGTTGATTAGTCCCCACTATTCTTGCTTCAAGTTCGAAAAAAGCTGACGTGCACCACCTCAACTCCAGACTGAATGGAGGGCGTGGTTGTCAGCCGCCAAATTATTGTTAGCGCTTCAGCACTTACAATAAGACTTGTATCTGAGACTTTGTGCAACAAAGGCTCAGATCAACGTCGGCAGCGTTCCACAACCAGCAAGCCCGCAATGCAGTCAGAACCAATTCTGTTTCAACACCTCACTAGGTTTTAATTGTTTTGAACTTTCATTTGAATCAACCACCACTCCTCACACGCTATTTTGACAAATCGCAATTTTTGGCTTATATTATGTCTACAAACTGAATTGATGAAGTAGTCAAAGTGCTTTATCTGTCATTTTCTTTTTTAGTGGACCAATTTGGATTGGTTAGCTGACGAAAGTGGCGGATTTTAGGCGCTTTTTTTATGTTTATAAATAGAAAGAGGTTTTCGCAAATATGGCAACTGTAACGGAATATGATACCATTGCCGCAATTTCAACGCCGCCTGGTGAAGGGGCCATTTCAATTGTGCGGCTGTCTGGCGATCAGGCAGTCGCGTTGGCTAATCACGTTTTCAAAGGGGCTAATTTAACCAAAGTCACCAGTCATACGATTCATTATGGCCACATTGTTGACCCCCGCGATCACCAAGAGTTGGACGAAGTAATGGTGTCAGTGATGTTAGCGCCGAAGACGTTCACCCGTGAAGATGTGGTGGAAATTAACTGTCATGGTGGGATCGTTGCCACCAATCGCATTTTACAATTATTGCTGGCAGTTGGTGCGCGCATGGCCGAACCGGGTGAATTTACTAAGCGGGCCTTTTTGAATGGGCGAATTGATTTGACCCAGGCTGAATCCGTGATGGATTTAATTCGCGCCAAAACTGACCAGGCGATGAAAGTTGCTTTAACGCAATTAGATGGTAATCTCCAACATTTAATCAAAAACTTACGTCAAGAAATTTTGCAAGTATTGGCCCAAGTTGAAGTTAATATTGATTATCCAGAATATGATGAAGAACAATTAACCGCGCAAATGTTGCGGGAAAAAGCGATTCAAGTTGAACACGAAATTGACCAACTGTTAGCGACAGCTGACCAAGGTAAAATTCTCCGTGAAGGTTTGGCAACAGCGATTATTGGCCGGCCTAACGTTGGTAAATCATCATTGTTGAATTACCTGTTGCATGAGGATAAAGCGATTGTTACCGATGTTGCTGGGACCACGCGGGATGTGCTTGAGGAATATGTCAATGTTCAAGGCGTACCGCTGAAGTTGATCGACACTGCCGGTATTCACGAGACTGACGATAAGGTTGAAAAAATCGGTGTCGCTCGTAGCAAAAAGGCTTTATCTGAAGCTGATTTAGTGATTTTAGTGTTAGATGCCAGTGAGGCTTTAACGAAAGAAGATCGGGAATTGCTGGACTTAACGGCTCAGCAAAAGCGCATGATCGTGCTGAATAAGGCTGATTTAACGTCGCAAATTACGCCAGCAACCTTAGCAGCAATTGGCGTTAAAGAAGATCCGATTGTCGCTTCGGTCAAAACGAAAGTTGGCCTGACGACGATTGAAACGGAAATTAAGACGTTATTCTTTGGTGGCATTGAAAATCAGCAAAAAGATATTTTAGTGTCAAATAATCGCCAAATCGGTTTATTACAACAAGCTCGGGCGTCATTACAACAAGTGCTATCAGGTTTAGATCAGGGTTTACCAGTTGATTTAGTCCAAATCGACATGACTACTTGTTGGGATAAGCTCGGTGAAATTACTGGCGAAAGTGCACCTGATGAATTGATTACACAACTGTTCAGCCAGTTCTGTTTAGGAAAGTAGGTTAAATTTTGGAAGTAAAGCGATATCCTTCAAAAGAATATGACGTTATTGTTGTTGGTGCTGGCCATGCTGGTTCTGAAGCAGCTTTAGCCGCCGCCCGCATGGGTCAAAAAACATTATTATTAACAATTAACTTGGATATGGTGGCCTTTATGCCATGTAATCCTTCGGTTGGTGGTCCTGCTAAAGGAACAGTCGTCCGGGAAATTGATGCTCTTGGTGGGCAAATGGGCCGCAATATTGACGCGACTTATATTCAAATGCGGATGCTAAATACTGGTAAAGGTCCAGCCGTACGCGCCTTACGCGCCCAAGCTGATAAGGCCGATTATCACGCCGTTATGAAAGACACGATTGAGAAAGAACCTAACTTAACTTTACGCCAAGGTATGGTTGATGAAGTGATGGTTAAAGACGGCGTTTGCCAAGGCGTTGTGACGGCTACTGGTGCACAATATTTTGCTAAAAGTGTGGTTTTAACAGCGGGAACTTCTTCACGGGGCAAGATTATTATTGGTGAATTGACCTACTCATCAGGTCCGAACAACTCTTTGCCATCAATTAAATTGTCCGAGAATCTGGAAGATTTAGGATTCAAATTGCGCCGGTTTAAGACGGGGACACCACCACGAGTTGATGGTAATACGATTGACTATGATAAAACCATCGAACAACCAGGTGACAAAACACCACATCATTTCTCTTACTTAACTCCAGATTCAGCTTACGTTAAGGATCAATTGTCTTGCTGGATGACTTATACCAATGGTACGACTCATCAAATCATCCGCGATAATTTAGACCGGGCGCCAATGTTCTCCGGCATTATTGAAGGGGTTGGCCCCCGTTATTGCCCTTCAATCGAGGACAAAATTGTCCGTTTTGCTGACAAACCACGGCATCAACTATTTTTGGAGCCAGAAGGTCGCCATACTGAAGAGTACTATGTTGGTGATTTCTCAACTTCAATGCCGGAAGAAATTCAATTGAAGATGCTTCATTCCGTTGCTGGTTTGGAACATGCCGAATTAATGCGTCCTGGTTACGCCATTGAATACGATGTGATCGAGCCTTGGCAATTAACCCATAGTTTGGAAACTAAAGTAGTGAAGAATCTCTTTACAGCTGGCCAAATGAACGGGACTTCTGGTTACGAGGAAGCTGCCGGTCAAGGCCTGGTTGCTGGGATCAACGCGGCTTTGCGAGCTAAAGGTGATGCACCCTTTACTTTAGGTCGGGATGAGGCTTATATCGGCGTTATGATCGATGATTTAGTAACCAAGGGAACTAATGAACCTTATCGTTTATTGACGAGTCGTGCGGAATATCGCTTGATTTTGCGTCATGACAATGCTGATTTGCGTTTGACTGAGAAGGGTTATCAACTTGGCTTGATCTCTGAGAATCGTCACCAGCACTTCTTGGCTAAAAAAGCCGCAATTACCGCTGAATTACAGCGGTTAGATGCTTATCGAATCAAGCCGAAGCAGCCAGGTGTTGCTGAACTGTTGGCGGCTAAGGAGATGGCGCCATTGCAAGATGGTATTTTAGCTAGTGAATTTCTGAAGCGGCCCCAGATTAGTTATGCTGATTTGATGACGATCATGCCAAATGCTGAACCAGAGTTGGACCGTTATAGTGCCGAACAAGTCGAAATTCAAACGAAGTATGCTGGCTATATCAATAAGGAACAACAAAAGATTGCTCGTTTACGCCGCTTAGAAGCAAAGCAAATTCCAGCTGGGATCGATTATGAGGCCATTAATGGTTTGGCCACAGAAGCGCGGCAGAAATTGACCAAGATTCAGCCAGAGACGATCGCCCAAGCTTCACGAATTAGCGGGGTCAATCCGGCTGACTTAGCGATTTTGAGTGTATATATTGAACAAGGTCGGATCGCCAAGGTCCAGTCATAATTTTTTATGATAACTGAAGTTAAATAGTTATGAAAATTAGCGCTGATTGCGATTTTAAGATGGCAATCAGGGCTTTTTTGTCCTTTAATAGTAGTAGAGGTGTTGAACGTGGGAAAATTCCGGGCAAAATTAGACTTTAATCATTTAGCATATATTGGTAAAGGGCTGTTAGTAGGGCTGATTTCTGGATTAGTGGTCAGCTTATTTCGTTTGCTCATCGAAAAATCAATTAAACTGTGGCAATACTGGTATGGCTTGGCTCATCAACAATGGCAGTGGTTGCTGTTGATTGGCGCCATCTTGATCATCATTGCCAGCATCAATGCTTTTTTGATTAAAAATGAACCTCATATTATGGGCTCGGGGATTCCCGAAGTTGAAGCGCAGCTGGCCACAACACTACATTTAAGTTGGTGGTCGGTTTTATGGCGCAAGTTTGTCGGTGGTGTTTTAGCAATTGGTTCGGGACTCTTTCTTGGGCGTGAAGGGCCCTCGATTCAGTTAGGTTCGTCGATTGGTCAGGGATTCGCTGAATTGACCCACGAACACGAAACCAACAAACGGGTGCTATTGGCGGCTGGCGCGGCTAGTGGCTTGTCAGCAGCTTTTAACGCACCCATGGCGGGGACCATGTTTGTCTTGGAGGAAGTTTATCATAATTTCTCGCCATTGGTTTGGATGTCATCATTGGCCGGCGCGCTGGGCGCCAACTTTATTTCATCGAACTTCTTTGGCCTGACGCCAGTTTTACAAATTCATTATGATACGAGTTTTCCCTTAAATTTATATTGGCATTTACTGTTATTAGGTGTCGTGCTTGGCCTCTTAGGTATTTTGTATCAACAAGTGTTATTGTACATGCCCCGGCTTTATCAAAAAATTCCCCGCTTATCGCGGCGTTGGGATGGCATTGTGCCCTTGCTGTTGGTCATGGTGGTTGGTTATTTCTGGCCCCAAACTTTAGGTGGTGGCAATGGCTTGATCTTAAGTTTGGCACAACAACAGCCAGCCGCAATTATCGTGTTAGGTCTGTTTAGCCTGCGGTTTATTTTCTCAATGGTTTCCTATGGCTCTGGTTTGCCCGGGGGCATTTTCTTACCAATTCTGACTTTGGGAGCTTTAATTGGCGACCTGTACGGTGTTTTAATGGTTCAGGCCCATTTGCTGCCAGCACCATTAATTATGAATTTGGTTATTTTTGCCATGGCGGGTTATTTCGCGGGGATCGGTAAGGCGCCATTTACGGCGATTTTGTTGATTACGGAAATGGTCGGCAGTCTGAGCCATTTAATGCCCTTGGCGGTGGTTTCATTAACGGCCTACTTAGTTGTCGATGTGCTCGGTGGTGAGCCAATTTACGAATCATTATCAGCGCGAATGAAGCTAAATCAGACCTTGGCGAAATTAACGGGACGGAATGATCGTCTAGAAATTCCTGTGTTTGAAGGGACCCGCTTCGTGGGCACAGAAGTTCGTGATATTTCCTGGCCTAAGAATACGTTATTAATGTCAATTCGTCGCGGTTCCAAAGATGTGATTCCCAAAGGCGATACTGAAATTCGGGCCGGAGACACCTTAGTTGTGCTGACTGATCACGATCGCCGCGCCCAAGTAAAGGCGGAGCTGCTCGCCTTTAGTCGTGAGGCGGATCAATTACGACCTTAAAAAACGGTTGATTTTATTTCCCGGGCAATAATTTGTGTTAAAATAATAGGGTTTGAATTCATAGTTGAAATATTTGCTCAAATGCAATAGAATTAATTGAATAAGTTAGGAGGATCATCATGTCACAAAACACTCATACTGGTATGAACGGCGACCGTCGTCCTATTAACCATACTAACGTTAAAAAGAATGCCAAAGCTCAAGACAAAGTATTAGCTACTTTGAAGAAATTAGCTGACGCTGATAAATAATTTTAGTATAAAAAAAGAGTTGGAAATTTTTCCAACTCTTTTTGTTTACGATTTTTAATTTGTAGCAACATCAGACAGCCAATCAAAGTTCAATAAAGTCTGGGTGTTTTTCATGATCGGAATCCATAATTGAGCGGTATAGATTTTAACTAAGCTCCACCAGAACAAAGGGTCACTTTTCTGGTCCTTGGTTAGGTGCAGCTTGACCAGTTGGCCATCTTCAGATTCGCATTCAATATTTTTAGCATTAACAATTTTTTTAATTTGAATTGTGGTAATTTCTTGGTTGTTATCGTTAATCAACATGATTATCATCCTTTCGTTGACTATGAATCAAGCATAACGGATAAAAGTGATGGTTCTAAGGACAAAAGTGGCGGTAAATCGTGATGATTATTTGAAGAATTGATTTTTTTTATTAACGAATGCTAAAGTTATTAGGTTTGTGCTAAGATAAGAGTAAATTGGTTTAAATGGGGTAAATGCCATGAATGTCTTTCAAGTATTGAAATTTATCACAGTTAATCATCAGAACGTTTCACCAGATCAGGTAACGTTGACTGACTTAAATGGTAAACCAAATGGTGTCATGACCGACTTGGTTCACGATTTGCTAACTAAAATTTATTTATTTGTTGATTTAGGCGCCGTTAATGACCCACACGAGGTGATTACCAAATTAGCGACGGTCACACCGTTACCAGAAGATGTGCTGGACGAGTATCAGAAGGCCTTGGAGCAAATGGTTTATCAAGTCAACTTTGCCACCAAGAAACAGTTAGTTGAAATTGTTTATGATGATTTTGTTTAAAAAGCTCGTAATTTGAGTTAAGTGGCTGTGATGGCCGTTAAAGTCCGTACAATCCGTTAATTTGATTGTGCGGGCTTTTGTCATCATTGCTTAAATTGCCGACGCTTAAATGAATCGCTGAAGTTAAACGGGCTTCGTTTTGCGAATTTAGTAAAGGATGGTTACCATGCATTTACGATGTGCTTATTGTCAGTTGGATTTAAATTTACACCATTATCAAGCTAGTGCCGAAGTGGTAACCAGTATTTGTGACCTGTGCCAGAGTCGTTCGCTGAAACCCGCTGCATTTCAAAATCAACAGGTTGCTTATTTTGCAGCGGCGCGAAAATGGCTTTTTCTAGGATTGCCAACGCAATTACAGTCCGCGTCACAACCAGTGTTACAACTAACCCGGCAACAACGAAAAGCTTGTACCAGTTTGTTGAATAGTTTCGATGCGCTGCCCGCTGCTTGGCAAACCACTGGTCGGCGGCAACAATTTTATCAAGAAGTTATTCGTTGGCAGGATCAGCCAGATTTTGAGTTAACGGGGAATGTGCCCGTGGATTTAAAACGACTTGGTTGTGACACGACTGGCTTATTCGATAAGAATACGTTAGATTACACCACGCGGGCGCGGGTTCGAGAATATTATCAGCATCAATGCCAATATTGTGGCCGTTATGGCGATAGTGTCGACCATAAAAATCCCGTGGCCTTGTCCAATGATAATCGTTGGGAGAACTTAACTTTGTCCTGCCGCGAATGCAATCGGCTGAAGGGCGATATGCCATATCAGTTGTTTGTTGACTGGAATCAAGAATTACAACCGTTATTGCGGCAATTGGTTGCCAGTGAACAGGCGTTACAACGCCTAGATGAACAACAGCGGCAATTACAAAATCAATTGGCAGCTCAACGGCATTTAACTGGTGAAGTAACGAATCCACAGTTGCAAGCTATTCGGCAGCAAATTAAAGTGGTGCAAGGTTTGCGTGATGGGGAAGATAGTGACTATCAGAAACTAATTCAATTACGACACGACTATATTATTAGTAAATTTCAGATTTGGCAGTTACAACAAGTAGCTGACTAAAATTAGCGACTTAGAAATTGGAGGTTGGCGCCATGCGTTTTTTGCACACAGGTGATTGGCATATTGGTCGTAAATTATTTGGCTATGATTTATTGGCCGAACAAGAAGCGACTTTCCAGCAAGTGATTCAAATTGCTCAAGAAGAACAAGTTGACGCGGTGGTGATTGCCGGCGACTTATACGATCGGCAAAATCCCAGTGAAGAATCAGTTCGACTACTTAATAAAATGATCAGCGACTTGAATTTACAGTTAAAACAGCCTTTATTGGTCATCAATGGGAATCATGATAGTGCCGTGCGCCTAGGCGTGGGCTCCGAGTGGTTCGCCAGTACTGGCTATTATTTGCGCACCACGTTGGCTTCAATTGATCAGCCAATTGTTTTAAACGATACTCAATTTTTCTTGTTGCCCTATTTTGAGCTTTACCAAGCCCGACAATTTTTTGATGATAGCAGTATTCACAGTTTGGCGCAAGCAATTGAATTGTTGGTGGCGCGAATGGTGGCTCAATTCGATCCGACTAAAAAACATATTCTAGTCGCCCATTTCTTTGCTGCTGGTAGTACACATTCTGATTCAGAAACCAACGTCAATGTGGGTGGTCTTGATGCGGTGCCGCTAAATCTGTTGACTGATTTCGACTATGTAGCGTTGGGGCATATTCATAATAAAGATGCGTTACATGAAGCAAAGATTCGTTATAGCGGTTCGCTGAATAAGTTTTCTTTATCAGAAGTCAAGCAAACCAAAGGAGTCTTGATTGTTGACACTGAGCCGCAAGTTAAGGTGAGATTTCGTCCTGTAACGCCGCTACATGAAGTGCAGCAGTTAACGGGTGCTTTTGCCGACTTAAGTGATGCCAGCTTTTTGAAGCAACATCAAATTGATCAAACGGCTTACACGGGCATTGTGTTGACTGATACCAATGTGATCAGCAATGCTAGCAATCGACTGAAAAAACAATTTCCGCGATTTCTCACGATGAGCCGGGAGAGTGGCGTCCAATTTACGCAACAGCGGACTTTAGCCGCCACCAAAAAACAGACGCCCCAAGATTTACTGGCCAGTTTTTACCAAACAGTGACCGGCAAACAACTCACTGACCAGCAAATTGATTGGGCAGCGGCGGCTTTACGGGAGGCGGAGAAATAATGCGACCACTACAATTAACCTTAAACTTCTTTGGCCCTTATCGGCAGCAGACAATTGATTTTACTAAGTTTGATCAACAATCGATGTTTTTGATCAGTGGACCGACTGGTGCGGGAAAGTCGACGATTTTTGACGGCTTGGTCTACGCCTTATATGGCAGTGGGTCGGGTCCTCAACGCCAGTGGCAGGATTTCCGTTCTGAATTTGCGACCCCCAATGATGAGACGAGTGTGAAAGTTATTTTTACTCAACAGGGGCAGCGTTATGAGCTCGTTCGTAAACCTGCGCAAACTTTGGCTAAGAAGCGTGGTAATGGTACTACAGAAGCAGCTAGTTCGGCAGAGTTGACCATTTATCAAGATGAAACCACGCAAACTGAAGTGAAACAGTTAACCCGAATTAATCAAGTTAATCAGTATTTAGCGGAACTTTTACAAATGAATGCCGATCAGTTTCGGCAAATTGTCTTGCTGCCTCAAGGTGAGTTTCGCCAGTTTTTAGATGGTGATAGTGATCAAAAGGAAGCCGTTCTTCGAAATCTGTTTCAAACTCAGCGTTATGAACGGTGGGTCGATCAAATTCAACAACTTTATAAAACAGCCAGTACTAAAAATAAAGCCCATCAGGATCAATTACAGTTTTTATTGGCGCAGATTCAATGGTTGCCGGAATTCCAGCCGGAATCTGGCACAACGTTAGCGCAGCAACAAGCGCTGTTAAGTCAGCAATTAGCCCAATTAAAGCAGACGCAAAAAGTAGCCCAGCAGCAGTACGATAACCAAGAAGTAGCCGTCAATCAGCAACAAGCTTTGGTTAATCAGCAAGAGCAGTTGTTAGCTGATTTTCGGCAGCGACAACAAGTATTAGCAGCGCAACAACGGCTACAAGCGCGGGCACCTGAAATTCAGGCTTTGACTGAGCAACAGGCGCAACAATTATGGGTGCAACAGCAATTACCAACTTTCCAGAAATATCAACAATTGCTGCAGCAACAACAGCAGTGGCAGCAACGAGTGACAACGAATCAAAATCAGCAAGACCAAACTCAACAAGCGTTAACACAACGCCAACGAGCAGTTGCTGATTTATTGGCGCAGCAGGATCATTTCACCCAGCAGCAGGCGCAATTAAGTCGTTGGCAAGAACTGCAGCCGCTCTATGAAACAGTTGCGCAACTAACACTTACCCAAGAACAACAGCAAGCAGCAGTTGCGCAAGGGCAAGCAACACTTGCGCAAGAGACCCAGCAAGTGGCAACTAATCAGCAGCGGCTGGTTGATTTAAAGCAACAAGCGGAACAGTTGCCGCAGTTATTAAGGCAACAGGCGGGACTACAGCAACAAGCGCAAGCGTTGCAACATTGGCAACAAGAACTGGAAAAAATCAGTCAGACCGCCGAGCAAATCGCTCAGCAACGTCAACAATTAACTGCTTTACAACAGCAGCAAGCACAACAGACTGAGCAGCAAGCAACGGCTGATCAACAATATCAACAACTTAAAAATGATTTTGCTTTAAATCAGATTGCATTATTGAGCCAAGATTTATTACCAGGCACTCCTTGTCCAGTTTGCGGTGCGACTGATCATCCCCGGCCAGCAGTGGCTACTGTTCAGAAGCAAGTTCAACAAGCAGATGTGGAACAGGCCGATCAGTTGCGACAACAGCTGACGACAAAATTAGCCAATACCACGGCTAGTATAACGGCGTTACAGCGGCAAAATGAACAGTTGACTGCGGCTAATCAAGCGGCGATTCAGTCGCTTTTGGCCCAGTGGCAACAAACTGACTGGTTGACTAATCGCGCTGCAATTGCGGCAATGACAAAAGTCAGTCAATTGCTGGCTTTTATGGCAACACAACAAGAAGTAAATCAAGAACAGCAACAAGTGGTCGTTGCTGAACAGCAAAGATTACAAGCTATTGCCGCTGAGTTGCAGCAATTAACTGATCAGCAGGCTACTTTAGTTGAGCAGCAACAGGCGACCATGCAGCAACAGCAACAGTTAACCAGTCAGTTGTTAGTGACTCAAACGCAATTACACGACCAACAGGCACAATTACCAACGGAATTTCCTACTTTGCAAGATTTAACGCAAAATATTCAACAGCGGCAGCAAGAAATTCAGCGCTACCAGACTGCCGTCACTGAACAGCAGCAACAATTGCAGACCACGCAGCAAACTTTGGCGACGCAGCAGGCTGATCAGAAGCATTATCAAGAGCAATTGCAGCAAACGACGACGCAATTACAACAAGTTCAAGCAAAATTAGCGACTGTTTGGCAAGAAAAATGGTCGACGGCTTCATTTGCAGAGCAACTTGCTGATTTTCAGACTTTATTAGCACAAAAAGTTGATTTAGCCGCACTTGAGGAACAATTAAGCGAATATGAGCATCAAAAAATTCGTCTGGATACTTTACTGGCTGAATTAACGGCTAAATTGGCCGAGGTTGATTCAGAGCCTGATTTGACGGCAATTAAGGCAGAACTCCAATTGCGTAAAGATCAGGCCAATGAGTTGCAACGCCAAATCACAACGCTAGAAAATCAGCAAGCCCAATTACAAAAAACTGCAGATCAGCTCGTTGAAATCAGCAGTCAAGTGACTGACTTGACGTCGTTACAGGAACTGAGTGAGGTCACCCGTGGCCTAGGCTCGCAGAAGTTAGGATTAGAGCGTTATGTTTTACAAATGTACTTAAATGAAGTTCTAAAAGTCGCTAATAATCGCTTGAGCCAGTTGACTGCTGGTCGTTATTTGTTAGCTTTGGCAGATGAATTAGGGACGAATCGCAAAAATTCTGGCTTGGAATTAAATGTTTATGATGATTATACCGGCGATTATCGCAGTGTCCGCACTTTATCCGGTGGTGAAAGTTTTATTGCCGCACTGGCGTTAGCCTTAGCATTAGGCGAAGTGGTGCAACAACAAACTGGTGCCATTGAAATCGATGCGCTTTTCGTTGACGAAGGTTTCGGCTCGTTGGACGAAACGTCGTTACAAACGGCAATTAGCGCCTTAACTAGTTTGGAAGGACAACAGCGGCTAATCGGCATCATTAGCCATGTGCGTGAACTCCAAGTGCAACTGCCAAATCAGCTGCGAGTGATCCCTGATGGCAATGGCGAGAGTCATGTGCAGTATCAGGTGGCTGATGGACGGTTGTGATGGTGTGGCCATTGCTTGGCTTGGAATCTGAATTGGTTTTGGGCAGAATAGCGGACAACTCCGTTGCGACCGGCGGGTTGTGGAACGTTGCCGGCGTTGATTTGAGCTTATTGCTGCGCAACAATCTCAAATACAAGCCTTCTTCTAACCGCTGAAGCGGCAAGAAGAATTTGGCGACTGACAACCCGGCGGCCTCCACTGCGTTTTGGGCTAAACTAGTCCACTTTAGGTTTAGTTGATATAAGGGCTGAGTTGATGGAATAGAGATCGTGCCAAGTCTTCCTTAATTAGAATGGTGTTTGCTGGGCGATTTTACTGGCGTGGAACGCTGTGGCCGTCGATTTGAACCAATTACAAACCAAATTGTTTCAAATACGAGGCTTTGACTAGCTGCTAAAGCAGCAAGACAAATTTCACAGCTGACGCCAATCGCCCAGCAACCACCTTGGTGAAACTAACAAAATTCAGCATCACTATTTAGAAAAAAAGATTGATGTAAACTAAGTGAGCCTGTTTGACAAGCTTTCTGGATAAAACCAGGAATGTCAAACTGGCTCTTTGATTTACTATTCAGTTAGCATTGCAATTTAAATCAAATTGATTAGTCACACTATAACTGTCTTAATAACTAACAAAGTTGAAGTGAACAACCTCGACTTCAGACGGAATGGAGGGCGTGGTTGTCAGCCGCCAAATTATACTTAGCGATTTATCGCTTAGTATAAGGCTCGTATTGATGACAATTTGAAAAATTGGCAATCAATCGATGCCGGCCGCGTTCCACAACCAGCAAGCCCGCAATGGAGTCAGACGCAATGCTGTTTTAACGTCTTCACTAGATTTTAATGGTTTTTAATTTTGGCTGAAATTTGAACTTTTTAAACACTAAAAATACCGCGTCAACAGTCTCTATGCTGTCAACGCGGTATTTTTATTTGGACGAAGCATTTGATTAATTGCTACGGCAAAAACTGAAACTGCTTAGCGCATGCCACCTTGTAAATAGCGCTTCAAGAAGGTTTGCGTCCGTTCCTTTTGCGGGTTGGTGAAGATTTCTTGAGCAGAACCTTCTTCGGCAATTACGCCTTGATCCATGAAAACAACGTGGTCAGAAATATCACGGGCAAAGGCCATTTCATGAGTGACGAGGATCATGGTTAAACCGGTGTGAGCTAAGGCCCGCATTGAATCCAGGACGTCATCGACCATTTCCGGGTCCAAAGCTGAAGTTGGCTCATCAAAGAGTAAAACTTCAGGATTCATGGAAACAGCCCGAGCAATACCTACCCGTTGCTTTTGACCACCAGATAATTGGGCTGGTTTCGCGTTCACGTATGGTGACATGCCAACCTTGTCTAATTGCTCTAAAGCCACTTTTTTGGCTGCTTCAGGATCACGCTTTAAGACGGTCGTTTGGCCGATCACGCAATTCTGGAGCACATTTAAATTATTAAATAAATTAAAGGATTGAAAAACCATCCCGACTTTGGCGCGATAATCAGTCATGTCGAAGTCACTGGTGAGAATGCTTTGATCGTGAAACTTAATATCACCACTGGTTGGCTGTTCAAGCAAATTAATGCAGCGCAGTAAAGTTGATTTACCGGAACCAGAAGCACCAATAATTGATAACACTTCGCCACGATTAACTTCAAGATTAATATCCTTCAGTACTTGGTGATCACCAAAAGTTTTCTCTAAATGCGCAACAGTAATAATTTTTTCGTTTTCCATGATTACACCTCGGGATTATTCTTAGGAACTGAAACTTGATCTTGGTTCGCCATTAAATTGTAGTTCTGAGGGCCAGCCATGTGTTTTTCGATGGCACGGAGAATGCGAGTAATCGTGAAAGTTAAGATCAAATAAATGGCGGAGATAATCAGGTAAGTGTGGAAGAACTGGAAGTTCTGACCGGCAATAGTTGAGCCTTGGAAGAATAATTCAGAGACGGAAATGACACTTAAAACTGATGTATCCTTAATGTTGATCACGAATTCATTGGTGACAGCGGGTAAACTATTGCGAATTGCTTGCGGCAAAATAATTTTGTTCATCGTTTGCAAGTGAGTCATGCCTAACGCATGAGCAGCTTCGAATTGACCAGCATCCACGGCGATGATCCCACCACGCATGATTTCGGCCAAGTAAGCCCCAGTATTGACGGAAACAATTACTAAAGCAGCGGCCAATCGATTCATGTTCCAACCGAATGCCTGGGCAGCACCGTAATAAACAACTGCCGCCTGAACGATCATTGGCGTGCCACGGAAAACTTCGATATAGACTGAAAGCAACCAATCAACCACTCGTAATAAACCGCGGCGAGCTTTGGAACCAGACCGAGGAATCGTCCGAACGATGCCGACCAAAAGACCAATAATGAAGCCGACAATTGTCCCGACCATGGAAATCAACAAAGTAATCCCAGTCCCACTAGCCAACATGCCACCATATTGCTTCAATAAAGCAATCACCCAGTTGCCTGAGCTTTTACTTTGTGGTTGTTGTTCAACAGCTTTGGTCATAATTTGGTCACGTTCTTGAGGTGTGATCTTAGCCAAGGCCGCATTGATTTTAGCTTTGTTAGGATCGTTCTTGCGTAAGCCAATGGCTAAGTCGGTGTCAGCCGGGTTGGTGTGGAAACCGTTGTTACCCTTGAACTCGAGCATTTTCACGTTAGGATTTGCCCGGGTCACACTAATGCCTTCAGGTTTTTCGGAAACGTAGCCGTCGATAGTGCCTGATTCCAAAGCCACCCGCATTGAAGGAAAGTCTTTCATGGCAGGCTCTTTGATGACACCTTTAATTTGATTTAAGGCCGTGTAATGATAAGTGTTTAATTGGCCAGTTAATTTGGCACCCTTGAAATCACTTAACTTTGTGGCGTCAGCGTATTTGCCGTTTTTGCGGACAATAATAACCAGTTGTGATTTGTAGTAGGTGTCGCTAAAGTCGATAGTTCGGCGTCGTTCTGGTGTGGGCGACATCCCGGCGATGATGGCATCGATTTTGCCAGAAGTCAGGGCTGGTGCTAAACCATCCCAACTGGTTTTGACCACGACTAATTTCTTGCCTAAAGATTGGGCAACTTTCTTAGCCATTTGCACGTCGTAACCACCGGCGTAAGATGATGAGCCTTGGATTTGCACGGCACCATTGCTGCTGTCCGTTTGGGTCCAGTTAAATGGTGGATAGCCAGCTTCCATGCCGACCTTGAATGTGTTGTCGGCAGCTTGACTAGTTTGTGTGGGAATTGCCAGTAGTGCCAAGAACAATAACCCTAACCAAACCAAAAAATTGCGATGTTGCTTCATGATGAACTCCTCCTAGTGTCGTTGGCTTAATTATCGCCAATTCCAATGTTAAGAGCCAACAAAAAGACCTTTATTGAATGTAACTTCAATAAAGGTCTTTACCATAATTTTAAAACTGAATGATTAAATTCGTCGTGCGAATCATCCCAAAAATCATAGCGCTCCCTGACAGTAACCTGTCAAGACAGTTCAACAGCCTTTCAACTGTTGCCCCAACCGCCGCGACTTCCAAAACTCGCGACAATTTCGGCAATCCTCCTTAGACTTGGTTCAACGTGTTTGGACACTTCCCAAGCGTAGTGATTCATGCGACCTCTATTTGCTTTGTGGCATTTTAACTTACCTGCATTCTACTGAATGGCGTTCTGGTTGTCAAGCTTTAAAAGCAGTAATTGTTGGCAGAAGCAGCGGAAATTTAGAGTTAGCAGAAAAACAAGTGTCGGAAATTCGCTAAAGGAAGCGATTGCGGTGATGATTGGCATAAAATTTTGAGGAAGTGAGCAAAGATGTGTTGAACGTGTTTAAAAACATTAGTGAAGATGATAAATAGAATTGTGTCTGACTGCATTGCGGGCTGCTTGTCGTGGAACGCGGCCGACGCTGATTGAAGCCTTTGTTACACAAAGTCTCCAATACAGGTCTTATCGTAAGTGCTAAAGCACCAACGATAATTTGGCGGCTGACGCCAAGATCCCTACATTCCGTCTGGAGTTGATTTGGCTCACTTTATCTTTGCTAGTGGTTAAGGCAATGATAGTGGGATTCATTAACTCAATTCAATTAGCAATATACTAGTTGAACAGTATCAGAAAAAAGATGTGACGACCCTATTCTCTCAATAGAGGTTGTCACACCTTTTTGTATCATCACAATCTGTTTTAGCCAAATAGTGGTGATTATTTTGTTAGTTTAACGAGGTAGTTGCTGAGCGATTGGTATCTAACTTTGCTAGTATTGCCTTGATATCAACCAAATTTAAAGTGGGCTAAGATTAACTCAAAACGTAGTGGAGGCCGCCGGGTTGTCAGCCGCCAAATTCTTCTTGCTGCTTTAGTAGTTAGAAGAAGACTTGTATTTGAGATTGTTGCGTCAGCAATAAGCTCAAATCAATGTCGGCAGCGTTCCACAACCCGCCGGCCGCAACGGAGTTGTCCGCTATTCTGCCTAAAACTAGTTAAAGCTCAAATCGATGGCCACAGCGTTCCACGCCCACAAAATCGCTAGGCCCCTGCCGCTCACAACTAGGGAGCAACTGTTCCTCCGCCAACAAATCATGAATAAAAGACCTAGCTCATCAAATAAATGCTCAGCTAGGTCCGTGGTTAAAATAAAGTTTTAGTATTTAGGATTGTTTCTGGATAAAGTTGCTTTTGCAGATCTGCTAATTGTTTCAGCATAATGTGATTGCCATTAATGCGAGAGAATGCCCGTGAATCTTCAATATAAGCGAGCACTGTCGCCACATCTTTTTCCTGGGCGATGGCATTCAAGGCCAATTGATACTGAATTTTCGCTAAATAGTAGGTGACATGATTATCCGAGCAAATTGAAATAGCATAATGTAACAATTCGTCGCTAACCACATAATTCTTCTTATACGCACCGTAGAAATCGCCACAATTATAGACAATACTCAATACGCGCCAAACATCTTTAGTGGATTGAATCGGGCATTGGTAAATCTGATCGATCACCTTGCTAAAATAAAAATCGGCTTTATCAATTTGTTGATGATGTGCATAAGCCATGCCACAACCAGTGTGGGCTAGTAACTTATAAATCAGTGGGGCGTGTTCAGGAGCCATTAAGATTTGATTGAAATCAAACAAAGCATCAGTAATTGGCCGGTCTAACAAAGTCGATAAATAACCACGTAAGTAAAGGAAACGCCAGTGTTGTTCGTCGTTGGTTACATCCTGTTCATCGATTGTATCGACAATTTTTTGAGCTGCTTCGTATTCACTAGTTACGAAATTAAACTCGGCACGATCCATTTTTTGGTTCAATTGAGATTCAGGAACGCCGACTTTAGGGAAAAGTTCATCCAGCGTTAACTGCAAACGCCGGCATAATTGGATCAGAATCTTCATTGTCGGAATCTGCCCATTATTTTCCAAACGGCTTAAAGTTGCCTGGGTACAAATCCCTGCGGCAAGTTCTTGCTGGGAAAAGCCCATTTTCTTGCGTGTTAAAACAAATCTTTCAATATTCATAAATCCCATCACATTCCTGTTTAAATCCCGTCATACTTCAAATTGGTGATCTTAAGCATTATTTTTAATCAATCAAAAACTAGTGCCGAAAAGTTTCGCCACTTTCAATGACTGGAAATTTACCAGTCAGCCTCCGTTCGAATTGATGATAATATTTTTCTTTAGTATACATCAGAATTATTGTAAGCGCTGCCGACGTCAACTGTCAAGGTATTTTTAGTGTTTTCGTGAAAAAATAATTAAGTTGTCCACTATCTATTTTGTTGGCGCCATTGATATGGCGTAACGCCTAATTTATTTTTGAATAAGTTAGCAAAATAGTGCACATCATTGAACGCTAATCGATCGGCGATCACCTTAATTGGTAGGTCCGTGCCGCGTAATAAAGTTTGGGCCATGGTTAAGCGTTGCTGCAAATAATAGGCGTAAGGTGTTTGGGCCAAAACTTGCTGAAATTGGCGGGTTAATTGTGCTGGCGATAGGCCCACGAGTTGCGCCAGTTGCGGTAATTTCAGCGGTTGATTTAAATGATGGTCAATATAAATTTGCGCCTGCTGGACCGTCATGGGAATTTGCGTTTGAATTTGGTTGTTGAGAAAGAGTTGTTGCAGGAGTGCTTCGAAGGCTGTTGTCGCCGCACTAGTTCTGGCGCGTGGTGTTAGTTCTTGGTGGCGGCAAATTCGCAATAATTCCTGAAAGTAAGGGGCCAAACCTTGCCCGTTAAAAAGCGGCTGCTGTAATAGGCCATACGCTTGCAATAAACTAGTTGGCAAAGTACCGCGAAAATTAAGCCATAATTTATGCCAAGGCTGTTGCGGGTCAGACCAATAATGGTGGTCATGGCCTTGGGGTAACAAATAAACCTGGCCAGCCTTGGCTTGGTAAGTTGCTTGATCAAGTTGAATGGTCCCTTGCCCGGCAATGACGTATTCCAAACAGTTGATGGCTGATTGCGGTCGCTGAACGTGATAGTTCGCAAAAGGAAAGGTGACGCCGGCTAATTCGATAAAGAAAATATCTGGCCGCAGAAACTGTCCGGGTAAAAAACTGAGAATCTCTTCTTCCATGCGTGAATACCACCCTTTTTTGCGTGAAAAGTTGCTTGTTTAAATCAATCCTGATTGTATACTACAACTATGTTAAACGAAATACTAGGAGGTATGACGATGACAATTCCTCGTCCTGAATTTCCACAGCCACAATTTCAACGCTCGCAGTGGCGTAATCTCAATGGCTGGTGGCAATTTGCTTTTGACTTTGGAAATAGTGGACTTGATCGCGAATTTTATCGGACTGGTGAATTTCCTGAGCAGATTCAAGTGCCGTTTTGTCCTGAAAGTGAGCTGAGTGGTCTTAACTTTCACGATTTTATGCCGGCAGTTTGGTATCAGCAAACGTTAGAATTTACGGCTGCTGAATTACAGCAGGTAGTGCGCTTGCATTTTGGCGCCGTAGATTATGAGTGTCGGGTATTTATTAATGGGCAAGAAGTCGGCCAGCATCGTGGTGGCTATGCGCCGTTTTATTTCGATATTAATGATTATGTGCAAGCTGGCACCAATCGACTGACCGTTTATGCTGCTGATGACCCACGCTCTGGTCGGCAACCTGTGGGGAAGCAAAGCCGCTTTTATTACTCGCGGGGCTGTGACTATACGCGTACGACCGGGATTTGGCAGACCGTTTGGCTGGAGTTCATGCCGCAGCAACATTTACAAGCGGTGCAATTTTATCCTAATATCGCTGGTCAACAAGTGGCTTTGAAAATTCAAGCTGTTGGTCAAGGCACCGTTCAGGCGGAAATCAGTTATCAGGGGCGGCTTTGCGGGACTGGTGAACTGACGCTACTCAATGGCACTGGCATACTGACGATTCCACTAGCCGAATTGCATCTATGGGAAGTGGGCCATGGTCGCCTGTATGATGTTAGCTTGACTTATGGCGTTGATCAAGTTCAGAGTTATTTTGGAATGCGCGAAGTGAGCCTGACCGGTTATCAATTTCGGCTAAATAAGCGGCCAGTTTTTCAACGTTTTGTGCTTGATCAAGGTTTTTATCCCCAAGGAATTTACACGGCGCCAACAGATGCTGATTTGAAACGTGACATTGCTTTAGGGCAGGCGGCTGGTTTTAATGGGGCGCGGTTGCACGAGAAGGCGTTCGAACCGCGTTATCTTTATCACTGTGATCAAGCTGGGTACTTGGTTTGGGGTGAGATGGCAAATTGGGGCTTGGATTTCTCCGATGCTCGGGCGACGACGGACTTTTTACCAGAATGGCAGACGATTTTGGCTCGAGATTTCAATCATCCTGCGATTGTGACTTGGTGTCCTTTTAACGAAACTTGGGATTATCAAGCCCGGCCGCAACGTCCGGAATTATTAAAGTTGCTCTATCAAGTAACTAAAAGTATTGATCCGACGCGACCTTGCATTGATACCAGTGGCAACTATCATGTGATCACGGATATTTATGACGTGCACGATTATGCGCAAGATCCGGCTGTTTTAAAGGCACATTTCAGTGGCCCGCAAACCAATGGCGAGTTCTGGGATGAACATGATGCCCGCCAACATTACCAGCTGGGGCAGCCATTTTGTGTGAGCGAATTCGGCGGGATCAAGTGGCCGGAAGCTAAGCCAGCTGCGGCTAAAAAGGCTTGGGGCTACGGAGACACACCCCAAGATGTGCCGGCCTTCATTGCCCGTTATCGTGGCTTAGTTGAAGTCCTCTTGCAACATCCGAAAATGTTAGGTTTCTGCTACACGCAACTTTATGATGTGGAGCAAGAACAAAATGGGCTATGTACTTATGAGCGTCAACCGAAACTGGACTTGGCCATCATCAAGGCAATTAACCAACAAGCAGCAGCGATTGAACAGGAATCAATGCCGCAGTAAAAATGCGTTTCTAATCATTAAAAAGACCTCGTTGACAGTTAATTTTGTCAGCGAGGTCTTTATTTTAAGGCGTTTATTTAATGAAGCAGAATAATGGCTAAATAATCAGTGGTTACATCACGCCGATGGTAATCCCACCAGCCATGACTAAGGCCAGGCCAATTAGGGTGAAAACTAATTCTTTACGAGTTTTATGCTCGTGCAGGAATAAAATTCCGCCGATAGTTGATAAAACCACACTCATTTGTGTTAAAGCGAAGCCAGTTGCGACCCCATTGCGCCGAGCCGAAATAATATAGAATAACGCGGCAATCGCAAAGAAGAAACCTGAAGCCAAGTTAAACCAAGTGGATTTATCACGGAAATAATTATGTTGTTTATTGCGACCAGAGAATAGGGCAAAAATTGTCGACATCAAAGCCATACCAATCCCTTGAGGCAAGAAGCCAGCCCAAGGATCAGCGCCCACTAATTGTGGGAAAACATTATAACCCAAATAGCCTAGGGTTGAAATGAAGAAAGTGAAAATCAACATGCCTAAATCGCCGTTGCTTTGGCTATCTTGTTGATGAGAACGAATTGTCGTGAAATACATCCCGATAATAATTCCCACAATTGCTAGGGTACCAATGATTTTCATACGAGCGCTAGCCCATTCACCGAAAACCAACACCCCGATTAAAGCGGTGCCAATAATTTGCAGACCAGTTGAAATCGGCATTGCCTTAGAGACGGTCATTTTCTGAAACAGCTGATACTGCAACATTTGGCCAGTTGCCCAGCAAGCACCAGATAACATGCCCATTAATAATAATTGCCAGGAAATATGTGGCTGACTACTAACGAAAATCACAATCGCAGTTAGAAAAGTTGCGTAAGTTGTTCCCATAATTTGATTAATATGGTCGCCGCCGGCTTTCGTTGCTACTAAAGGCATAATGCCCCATCCCAAAGCAGGGATCAACCCAATTAATAAGTTCATAATTTGTTTTTCCTGTCCTCTCGTTTCACGATTGTCAGGAACATTCCTGGCAAATTGATGGTTGTATAAAGCTCAGAGTTATATTCTATCGTACTTTCAGAAAAAACGCTACAATTTACTATAAAATAATAAGCTAGAATGCGCGACAGTGTGTCATATCACATAAGACGATTAATCTACTTGCAGGTCACAAAAGCTTCAAATTCCTATGTTATAATCAAAAAGGTTTAGGTATTCCTAATTAAGTGTAATCGTAAAAATATCTTAAAATAATTTGAAGGAAGTGGTAGGATGTCGCGAATTCGACGTTCAAAAATTTTACAATTTCTAGTGATGTTGGTTGCCCTAGAAATCATTGCTGTCAGTATTAATATGTTCTATGCTCCCCACGATATTGCGGCCGGCGGTGCCACAGGTTTAGGTATTTTGCTCGAAGCTGCTTTTGGCTTTAACTTATCACTGGTCGTTTTAATTATTAATATGGGGATGTTGATCCTCGCTTATTTCTTTTTAAGTAAACAGACAGTTTTAAAAATTGCTGTGGGCAGTTTTGTCTTGCCATTATGTTTGGCCTTAACGCCACAGATTAAATTGATCGAAGATCCTTTGCTGACCGTTATTGTTGGTGGTTCAGTCTTTGCCGTGGGAATCTCAATGCTGTACCAAATCAATGCTTCCAGTGGTGGCACAACGGTACCGCCGCTGATTATTAAGAAGTTCTGGGGTGTGAAAACATCACTCTCCTTGCTCGCAATTGATGGCTTTATTTGCCTCTTAAACGTTTTTGTCTCTGGCTTTGAGACGATGGCCCTAGCAATTACTTCGCAAGTGCTCACTACAATTGTGATGAATTTTATTGAAACTGGTCTTGATCGCAAGAAAATTATTTACATTATGAGCGATGATGCTTTGGAAGAAATAAAAGCTAAGCTCGGTTTGCTAGGAAAAGCCTTAACTATTTTCAACGTGACTGGTGGTTTTACCGGCCATGATAAAGAAATGTTAATGGTTGTCGTTGAAAACCCGGACTACCATCAAATGCTGGAAGTTGTCCATGAGATTGATTCCAGCGCCTTTGTTTTAGTGATGAACGCGTCCGAAGCCCGTGGTGGTATTTGGAACGATGGCGATCAATACGGCGCCAAAATAGAAATTCCCGCCGACGCACCGGCTGCATCGACGCCGAATGATTCTGCTAAGTAAGCTGATGAACCTTAATTTTAAGCGAGTTATTTAAAAGATATCTGTGAGCAGATGTTTTTTTAAATGACTCGCTTTTTAATGGCTTCAATTCAGTGATTTCATTTGCGATATAGGGTTAAAACAGAATGGCGTCTGACTGCATTCCGGGCTGCTTGGCGTGGAACGCTGCCGGCATTGATTTGAGCTTATTGCTACGCAACAATCTCAAATACAAGCCTTGTTCTAAGTGGCAGAGCCACTAAGAACAATTTGGCGGCTGACGCCAAGATCCCTCCATTCCGTCTGGAGTTGAGACAGTACACTTCATCTTTGTTAGTTTTTAAGGCAGTGACAGTAGAATTCATTAACTCAATTCAATCAGTAATAATAGTTGAACAGCAACCAAAAAACGGTGTGACAACCTCTTTCGATTAGAACTTGTCACACTTTTTTCGTATCACCACAATCTGTTTCGGCCAAGTAGTGGTGATCAGTTTTGTTAGTTTAATCCAGGCAGGGGCCCAGCGATTGGCGTCAGCCGTGAAATTATTCTTAGCAATTTATTGCTTAGAATAAGCCTCGTATTTGAGATTGTTGCGTCAGCAATAAGCTCAAATCGACGGCCACGGCGTTCCACGCCCATAAAATCGCTGGGTCCCTGCCGCTCTCAACTGAGGAGAGACTAATACTAATATCAAAACTACAGCTCTAAAGCTTAAATCAATACCCATGGCGTTCTACAACCAGCAAGCCCGGAATGCAGTTAGACGCCATTCTGTTTTACCATCGTCATAAATGTTTTTGAATTCGTTCGCCACAACTCTGTGACTTACTAAACTTCCTTATTTTTTATTAGCACTCTTTAGTTTCGAGTGCTAAATTCTTGAATCATTATACAGTCTGACTATAATAGAAGTTGAAAGTTGAAGAAAGGAAGTAAACAATTATGGCACATGAATTAGCAAATCGTCGTAATGATTTATTTGGAGGTTTCAATGATTTCTTTGATGATGATCACTTCTTTAACAATCTAGGTCGGATGTATTATGGTTTGGCTGAACAGAATGATTTAAAGACTGACATTAAAGAAACTGATCATGATTATAACGTTACAGTAGAGGTCCCTGGTTTGGATAAGAAAGATATCAATGTTCGTTACGACAATGATATCTTGACGATCAGTGGCAAGAAAGATAGCTTCACTGATGAAGCTGACAAGGATGGCAATACATTGATGAGTGAGCGGAATTATGGTAGTTTCACTCGTCAATATCGGATTCCTCGGGTTAATGCTGATGACATCAAAGGCAAGTATGAAAATGGTGTTTTGAAGATTACTTTACCTAAGGAAAAGAAAGAAGTTCCTGCTGACCATCGCGTCGAAATTGAATAGAATTGCTGCGGAAGTGATTCCGTTGTGAAGCTGTAAGTTTAGTGCTACGATGAGATTGTTAACGCTAAGCTTACAGTTTTTTTATTCGTTAAAATTTTCAATTTAAGTGATTAGAGGAGTGACTTTCATGGCGAAACATGATCATAATATGGTTAGCAGCCAACAGTTTCAGCATAAGTCACGAATGTTCAAATGGGGTATTAGTCTGAACGTCATTTTCATTGTGGCTGAAGCAATTGCTGGGGTAACAGCCAGTTCGTTGGCCTTGCTGGCAGATGCTGGCCACAACTTAAGTGATGTTTTAGGCTTATTGATTTCTTGGCTGGCGTTATGGCTATCGCAAAAAGGACCAACGAAACAGCGGACGTATGGTTATAAGTCGTCCTCGATTTTAGCGGCTTTGGCTAACGCGGTCTTTTTATTAGTCGCAGTTGGCGGGATCATCGTTGAAGCCATTCAACGCTGGGCCCACCCACAACCAACTTCTGATTGGATCGTCATTATTGTAGCGGCCATTGGGATTGTGATCAATGGTTTGACGGCAGTGCTATTCATGAAGGATCAGCATGGCGATTTAAATATTCGCGGTGCTTTTATGCATATGGCTGCTGACGCTGGCGTTTCCTTAGGCGTTGTGATTGCTGGTTTTGTTGCCTTAATGACCGGCTGGCAACAACTGGATGCCATTGTCAGTTTAGTGATTGCTGTGATTATCCTGATCGGGACTTGGGGCTTATTGCGCCAGTCAGTTAATTTGGCGTTGAATGCTGTGCCTGAAGGTATTGATATCGATCAAGTCAGAAAAATAATTATGGCGGACCCAACAGTGGCTAACGTCCATGATTTACATGTCTGGGCGATGAGCACGACGGAAGTAGCGATGACCGTTCACGTGGTGCGCACGACTTTGGCTGACAACAACGATTTCATTGAGAAAATGAATCGCGAATTAAATCAAGGGTTTAAAATTTGTCATCTGACGATTCAAACTGAACTCGGAAAATGCAGTCCTGAGTTGACGGATGACAGTATTTAAACAATAATAAAGAAGCCTGATCAGTTGTTGCATGGACAACTGACCGGGCTTTTTTTCATTTCGAATTACGATTATACTGGCTGATCTAAAGGCGGCTAGGATCACCACTGTAAGTTGGCGGGTTACGCGCGATTGAATGGCGTGGAACAATGCCGATATCGGTTTAAGCCTTTCTGACGAAAGTCTAAAACACGAGTCTTGTTCTAGGCGGTAAACCGCCAAGAACAATTTGGCATTTGACGCCAATCGCGCTCCACCCGCCGGATAAACTAACAAAATTTAGCACCACTCTGAGAAAACCAGATAGCATAAATTAAAATATCGTGTTGACAATTTTTTATAAAATAAGTGTCAACACGATATTTTTGGTAATTAAACTAGTTTAGTTTCAGACTGTTATTTAGGCCTTATTTCTCAATAACGTGGTGCATCCAAGTTGTGAATAAATCTGGCCAAACAGCAACTTGTGGCAAGACACCAGTGCCAGAAACATGTTGCGTTTCGGCATTGGCCAAGCTTAAGCCGTGGTCACCTTCAGGGAAAACGTGTAATTCGCAGGAAACGTTGGCCTTACGTAAGGCACCAGCGAACAATAAACTATTTTCCATTGGCACTAAGCCATCAGTGTAGGTGCACCAGAGGAAGGTTGGTGGTGTGGCTGGGGTCACCTGATTTTCTAAAGAGACTTCAGCCCGTTTAGTCACGTCGCTGTAGTCGTCGCCAAGCAAGGCTTTGATCGACCCTTCGTGAGCAAATTCGCCCGATGTAATGACTGGGTAAGCTAAGCTCAAGCCATTTGGTTGAATTTCTGCAGCAGTGAAGCCATATTTTTTAAGTAAAGCTGAATTCCAGAAAACGCCGAGGCTGGCTGCTAAATGGGCCCCAGCAGAAAAACCTTGAATGACAATTTTGTCGGGTAGCACGTGCCACTCAGCCGCGTGTTGCCGGACAGTGGCCACGGCCTGGGCTAACTCTAGGAGTGACGCCGGGAAACGAGCTGGTGCGACGCTATAACGCAGTACGAAAGCTTGAAAGCCGCGTGCAGCAAACTGAATTGCTACTGGTTCAGCCTCACGATCAGACAAAAATTCGTAGCCACCACCAGGCAAAATAATCACGGCTGGCCGCCGCCGATCAACATCCATTTCTGGCGAGTTGTCGAGAATATAGCCTGTTAAAGTCGCTGTTTTAGAAAGTGGGGTGGTTAAGGTTTCTTGAAGATATTTCATTGCTAAAAACTCCTCTCAGGACAAGTTAATTTGGTTTAATTATACGGCAAAAAGCCTAACAAAGTTAGCAATGGCGATTGCGGGAATTACTTAGTTATTTGAATTCAGTTAATTTATTTCGGCAATATGGCCACAATATCTAAAAATAGTGACGTGAATCAGCTCAACCCTATTTTCCGCATGATAAAAATATTTTTGGCGCTGTTGACGCGAAATTCGTCAAGAAGTGACTACATTTGGGACCCGTTGAGCTGGTCAGGGTATTTCGGTTTTGCCCAATTTTTTTGTTATACTTAGGGTATCAGTAAATTTGGGAGCGAAGTCATGACATATTTAGGGCAGATCACGATTATTTTATTAGCCACATTAATTGTGGGCTATTTGTGCAATCGGATTGGCATTCCGGCTGTTTTAGGTGAATTGGTTGCTGGCGTGTTGATTGGACCGGCCTTATTAAATTGGGTAACGCCAACCAACTTTTTACACCAAATGGCCGAAATTGGCGTGATCTTGCTAATGTTTGCTGCTGGTTGCGAAAGTGATTTGGTATTGCTCCGTAAGTATTTCAAACCCAGTATGGTGGCGGCTTTCTTAGGGGCTATTTTACCAATCGTGACGATTTGGCCGTTAGCCCAATTATTTGGGATGAGTAGTCAACATGCGCTCTTTTTAGGCGTTGTTTTTGCAGCGACCTCGGTGTCCATTTCGGTCGTGGTGATGCAAGAATTGAATTTCACCAAAAACCGCGAGGCCAGTACGATTCTCGGCGCAGCGGTGGTCGACGATATTTTAGCAGTGATTATTTTAAGTTTAATGATGTCATTTCTGGGTGAACAAAATTTAAGCACCCCGGCGTTAATTGGCCACTTTGCCTTACAAATTGGTTATTTTGTCGGCATTTTTGTTGTGATCAAATGGGTGACACCGGTGATTTTCAGTGTGGCGGAGAAATTGCAAATGCGTTACGCCAGTTTGGTGATTTCAATGATCATTGCATTTGGCCTAGCGTATTTGGCCGAAGTCGTGGGGCTCAGTGATGTTGTCGGTGCCTTCTTTGCCGGAGTGGCAGTTAGTCAAACGAAATTCCGCGAACAAATTAGTCAAGCAGTTGATAATTTAGGTCAAGGATTGTTCATGCCGATTTTCTTCGTCAACATTGGTTTGAACATGACTTTTAAAAATTTTGTGCCGCAAATTGGCTTTATTGTGGTCTTGACAGTTGTCGCCATTCTGACCAAATTAATTGGTTGTGGTGGCGGTGTGCGACTGCTTGGTTTTAACCGCGCTAGTTCGCTCATTGTTGGGTCGGGGATGGTTTCGCGTGGTGAGATGGCGCTGATCATTGCTCAGATTGGATTGACCAATCATTTGATGTCGACGGCGCATTACTCGGCGGTGATTGCGGCGATTATTTTAACAACATTAGTTGCACCGTTGTTCTTGAAATTAGCGATTAATCATCAGGCGAAGGTTAAAGCGGCTGAGTAATGCTCAGGTTAAATTAAAACCGAAGTTCAAAAACATTAAATCCTGATGAAGATGATGAAACAGAACGAGTTCTGACCGCATTCCGGGCTTGCTGGTTGTGGAACGCGGCCGGCATCGATTTGAACCAATTTAAAACCGCAATTGTTTCAAATACGAGCCTTTGTCTAATTGCTAAAGCAATAAGACAAATTTGGCGGCTGACAACCACGCCCTCCATTCCGTCTGG
>NZ_RHOU01000007.1 GCF_003946645.1 Lapidilactobacillus wuchangensis | reverse complement strand
TATCCATGCCGAACACAGAAGTTAAGCTTCTTAGCGCTGAAAGTAGTTGGTGGGAGACTGCCTGCGAGGATAGGGCGCTGCCACGCTCGATTCCGGTTTAGCTCAGTTGGTAGAGCGCTTGACTGTTAATCAAGATGTCGTCAGTTCGAGTCTGACAACCGGAGTAAATAATCGGCTAATATGGCCGATTTTTTTATTGATTATAATTGCTAAAGCAGTTATGATATTACTAATGGCCCCTTGGTCAAGTGGTTAAGACACCGCCCTTTCACGGCGGTAACATGGGTTCAAATCCCGTAGGGGTCATAAAACTTAATAGTGTTTTGACATTAAGTATTGCCGTCTTAGCTCAGCTGGTAGAGCATCGGTATCGTAAACCGAGGGTCACAGGTTCAAATCCTGCAGACGGCACTAATAAAGGAATCGCCAAGGTGAGTTGGCGGTTCCTATTTTTTGTGGCTACTTAATGTGATTACTGGTTGGGTCCTTAGCTGCTTAGTTTGATTCAAATGTTGAGCTGATAATGAGTCTGTCATTTGGTAATAACTACTACGGCAGTCAATAACCAAGGCTTTAGCAACGCCGTAAAAATCATGATTACTTACCCAGTCATTAATTTAGCGTTAATGATCATCAGTCTTCTCAGAGAAATGATTTCCTAATAAAAGAGCTGTCCTTTGAAATTCAGAACACGAATTTCAAAGGACAGCCTTTTTTAGTTATTTTTAACAGCGCGAGTTAGTAAATATTGCGGTACATACTTTCCTAATAAATCGTCAGGCCCACGATCTTCAAGCAGGTTAGTTAGGGTAAGACCAGCTTTAAGTTGGCCGCCAATTTGTTCTTCTAGAGAATGGCTGAACTGCACACTACCATCAAGTGCCATCGATTGTTTCATTAATTCAGGATCCTTCAGCGGATTGTATGGCAGTGGATGTTTAACCACTAATTCGGTTGTGTGATCATCAACGTCGAATAAATAGTTCAGCCCGTTATCCATGCCGGCCAACAGCACACCACCAGGACGCAAAATACGATAACATTCATCCCAAATATGCTGCACATCCTCAACATAACAATTAGCAATCGGATGGAAAATTAAATCGAAGGATTCATCAGCAAAGGGCAGTCGTTGACTCATATCAGCCTTGACGATTTTCAACTGATAACCTTCACGATCAGCCACCTTTTGTTCACTGGCCAATTGGCTGTCTGAGTAATCTAAAACCGTTGCATTGGCACCTAACGCCTGAAAAACGGGCATTTGTTGGCCACCACCACTAGCAAGGCCTAATAAATCAGTGCCAGTTAAGCGATTATCTTTTAAAAAGGGGGCAAACCAACTGGCGGGAACAGGGACTTGTGGTGTCAGGACGACCTGCCAATGACCTTGTTTGGCCTGGAGATAGGCCTCATGACTTAGTGGCTGGCCCCATTCCCAGCCTTCAGCCACCCATTTGTCCATGGCGGCAGCGTTAATATCCGTGTAATTTGTTTTCATATGCGTACCTCGCATTTTCTAATTAATTCAAGTTTAGCATATTGACCAATAAAAAACGCCACCTTACACCGGCAAATGTTTCCTTACGTAAGTCATGGGAGTGGATACGTAAGAACTCCAGGGGGGAATTGGAAACATTGCGGTGTGGTGACATTTTTACTTCGTCTAATCTATCATTGGGAGTGTTTATCACGAAGATATTTTAAGGGGGGAGGGCAAACACCTTCTGACATATTAATGATCAAGATTTTGCGAATAAACGAGGTTGTCTAATGAAATTCAACTGTTGTTCGAACTTCTGGGTTAAGTAATGAAAGACTAATTTATTACAGATTGGACTATTTCAAATTGTTTCATAAAGAATGACCTGAACAATTAGCGCTAAGTTAAATCCTTGGGCGAAAAGCATTTAATTATTGCAATCGTTACCGGACAATCTTTACTGCAATCAACGAATTTATCCTTTTAGACATTGTGAATTTTTCCGTCTAACTTTGGATAGCCTCACAACTGAACGACAATTAGTTTGCCATCAAGTTTTTGTGTGCAATTGCGAGGACGATCCGCAGTACCATCAAGTTTACTAGTAAAGCTCATTGTGTGACTAACCTCCTTTATGTTTTATATTATGCCAACTGCTTTTACAAAAAGCAAATGATTTGCATTAGATTTTTGTAAAAATGTCTAGTAATTATTAGACAAGTTAATTTTGCTTCGTCGGCCGGTTAACTACCCAGGTCGCCAGGGGAACAATTAGCAGGACGCCAATAATTGAATCGACAATAACCAGCGCTTCTTGAACAAATAATTTATCGTTCATGATTTGGCTAAATGTATAGTGCAGGCGCGTGTACCAAATAAATAGGGCTAAGCAGCTGCCAAAGAAACCAAACAAGATCGTGTTGATGGCAGTGCCTAAAATATCTTGGCCCATGTTACGCGCGCTTTGCCAATAAGCTTCATGACTTAAATCCTGTTTTTGTTTTTTTAACTCAATCAAGCCAGCACTCATAGCCACGGCCGCTTCAGAGATGGCACCTAAGGTACTGAAGATAGCGACCAAAATACCAATTGCAGCGTAATTAAGCCCTGGTGCCATGCTCATGCCGATTAAATCCTCACTAGCCTGCTCGCCAACACCAATCGCTTGGGCGAGGTAATCTAATCCTAAAATAACCAGCGTGATTAAGATGGTGACGATTAATGAACTACGAAAAGCGCGGTCAGCAATTTTCGTATCGTGGGTGCCTAGATAAATAATGGTCAGTAGTTTCAAGGGCACGAAGCAAATAATCGTGAACCAAACATTGGCGCCCCAACTAATCAATAAAGCAACCAAGAAAATTAGCAGGAAATTAATGATGATACTGAAAAAACTCTTCAAGCCGGCAGTACCACCAACTAAACAAATTAGAATCAGCAATACAATTAAGAGGACATTCAGACTACTCATGCTGCACCTGCTTTCGCCGCAATAATAAACTGGCCAAGGTGGCAATTGGCACGGTCAGAACAATGCCGATCGCCGAGATCAAGCTTTGAATCACGCCCAGGGACAAAGTATAAGTGAAGGTGTAATTGATCGAATTATTATCCCGCAAATATAAAATCGTCATGGGCAACGCGTCCGCCATAAAAATCAAAAATAAGACGTTAATGAGCGGTCCCATGATTTCGCGACCAATTGCGAGGCCACTTTGCCAAAATTGCTTAGTGGAAACGTCAGGTCGGTGCTCCAGGACCTCGTTGAGACTGGTGACAATATCGGTTGATTCATCCATCACTGCGCCTAAAACACCCAACAAAGTTTGACCAAGAAATAAGGAGCGGGGGCTTTGCGTGGCATAAGCAACCGCCATGTAAGTAATCCCCTTCTCTTTGGTGACGGCCATAATGCCATAACTAAGCGCAAAGGCTAGCAGTAGCGCACTGATCGTACTTAAGAGCATCACTGCCATTTTCAAATGCCAGCCTTGGAAAATCAGAAAACTACCGACAGCAAAAATAATTGCCGCTAAACTATAAATCAGAATCGGATTGGTCCCGTTGCGCCAAATATCTAAACGAATTGTGATCCCGAAAATAATGATATTGAAGAGTAAGGAAAGCATCACCAAATAACTTTTTTGGGCCATGATTTGGACGATTAAGAGAATCAGCAAGGTCACCGCTAGAACCAGAACCCAATCGCGCTTGGCATTGTTAATGGTCGCCTTGTTTCCCGTGACTTGAACGAAGACGCGCTGATGTTGCTGAAAGCGTTGATTAACTAATTGCGAACGATCGTAAGTATTGGTGAAGGTCAAAGTTTGTCCGCGTTGGTTCGTGTTCAGCAATTTCAGCGTACCAGTTTGCGTTATTTGTTGATCGCGATTGTCGTATTGATCCTTCTCATTTGTTCGCGTCGTTGTTTTGATTTGAGTGATTACTGCTAAGGGTTCAGTATAATTAGTTCTAAAATAAATCGTGACTGTTGCTACCAGCCCTAAAATCGCAATAATGATTAAACTCAGCGTTTTTTTCTGCAAGAGATTCACCCACCCATCATATTCATTGTTATACGCCAAATTTATTCACTAATGCAACTAGTCTGGCGATTGTTAAGGTTTATTTTGCATTTAATGGTGAAGATGTGTATCTTAAAAGTAAGCAAAATTAAAGCGAAGATAAATTCGACTAATGGAGGAAATGACATGATTATTACCACAACTGGCAATGTCGATGGTCGTCAAGTAACGGCCTATCAGGGAATTGTGTTCGGTGAAGTCGTTACTGGGATCAACGTCTTGAAAGATATGGGCGCCGGCTTACGCAACTTCTTCGGCGGCCGTTCGCAAGGTTATGAAGAAGAACTAACCACGGCCCGTGAAGAAGCCATCGCTGAAATGCAGGATCGCGCCGAAAAACTTGGCGCTGACGCCGTAATCGGCATGAAAATGGATTACGAAGTGCTTGGCAGTGATAATGGCATGCTGATGGTCACTTGTAGCGGAACTGCGGTAAAGCTGGGGTAGAGCGTCAGCTAGCGACAGCGATGCTGCTGGTGCTTTAAGCCTACACATTTTATTTGATTCAATAATTTGCAGATACTAAAAAAGGACGCAATTGACCGTAACTCAATGATCACATCTTTATACGTGATGTTAGTAAGTTGAGCTATTTGGTCAATGGCGTCCTTTTTAGATGATTTTCAGGATTGAAAACAATTGAACAATATGTTAGCTTGAGAGTACATGGAAAGTTAAGCGGTGGCTATTCTTGAGTGGAGCTGATGCCGATGAGACAACTCTGATGCATTTTATCCTAATGAAAGGAGTAGCCCGGTGTCTGTTAAAGATACGCTGGAGTTGATGATTGCCTTTGGCATGCTTGTCATTGCGCTATTATCAGCCAACAACGATTCTAAAAAATAGACCAAATAAAAAACCGCCTATAACTTTGACCAGTTAGCGGTTTTTTATAATAACTTGGCTACCGTTCTAGCGGTTCCATGGGGAGTGTCTGCTGACCGCGCAGGCACTTCTTTTGTATCTTTAGTTTAACATGATTTGCTCAGTAAGCCAATGTTAGTGAAGCTGTGACATAAGTTTTAAACAGAATTGCGTCCGACTTTGTTCCGGGCTGCTTAGCGTGGAACGCTGCCGACATTGATCTGAGCCAATTACAAACCAAATTGTCTCAGATACAAGTCTTATTGTAAGTGCTAAAGCACCAACAATAATTTGGCGGCTGACGCTAAGATCCCTCCACGCCGTCTGGAGTTGAAATAGTACCCTTAATTTTATCAGTATTCGAGGTAGAAATTGTGGGATTACATTCAACTTTCGACCTATGCTATCGCTGTACGACAGTACTAAATCGTAAAGCCGTTTTGTTTGCTGGTTTCTGCTAGCCAGTGACCAGAGGCTTTTATTGTTTTCGTTTGGGTGCGGATGTCATTGCGGATCAGGCCGTAGCGATTGCGATAAGCATTGGCCCAAGACCAGCAATCAATTGGGGTCCAGACGTGGTAGCCGAAGCAATTTGAGCCAGCCTCGATGCCCTTGTGCAGCCAAGTCAGGTGGTCTTTCATGAATTTAATCCGATATTGATCATCAATCATGCCTTGCTCGTTCAAATAACGTTCTTCACGGGAAACACCCATGCCATTTTCCGAAACGAACCAAGGAATGTTATGATATTCGTCGCGAATATTAAGGGCAATATCATAAAGGGCTTGGGGATAAATTTCCCAGCCCTTATCAACGTTCATGACGCGGCCGGGCAGATCATAGTCAGCAAAATATTTATTTGGCATCCAGTCCATTAGGCTATCTGGCGAAATATCTGGTCGTTGAACGCGGAAGGGATGGTAGTAGTTCACGCCTAGTTGGTCAATAGTATTGTGCTTGATCAGCTCAGCCTCTTCAGGAGTGCTTTCCCAAATAACCTGGTCTTTAGTCAATAATTCAACTAATTCTTCGGGAAAATGACCGAGAATGGCTGGATATAAGAAGAGTTTGTTGGTCCAAAGCTCAGCAATCCGGGCGGCTTCTTGATCAGCTGGTTCGTCAGAGGCAGCATAGGCCGGGGTCAAATTCAGAATCGTGCCAATTTTGCCATCGTTATTTTCAGTGAGACCACGATATTTGGCAATCGCTTTGGCAGAGGCCAGGGCTAAATTGTAAGCGACTTGAACTGCCTTTTTGCCATCAACAATTTTCGGATAATGGAACTGGTGCAAATATTGGCCCTCGACAATTACCATTGGTTCGTTAAACGTAAACCAGTTTTTAACGCGGTCACCGAATAAGCGGAAGCATTGTTCAGCATATTTAGCGTATAGATCAGTCACATGTTTAGATTCCCAACCACCATACTGTTGATACAACTCAACTGGCAAATCGAAGTGATGTAAATTAATGATTGGGGTAATCCCGTTGGTAATAAATTCATCGATAACTTCATTGTAAAAACGAACGCCGTCAGGATTTAAACTAGCGGTTTCGAAATCATCAATTAGGCGAGTCCATTGAATGGAAGTCCGGACGGTATTTAAACCGACCTGCTTCATTAACTTAATATCGGCACGAAAGCTATGATAGAAATCAGAAGCGGTATTAGGACCGACAAAATTATGAAAGTCAGTGGGAGTGGTGTCATACCAATAATCGAACACATTGGCATGTGGTTTGTGGAACCGGCCTTCTGATTGGGGACCGGAAGTTGCAGCGCCCCACCAGAAGTTTTCAGGAAAAGTTAGTTGCATTTTAGTGTGACTTCTTTCTTTGATTGAATTTTAAATTAGACAGTTGGTTGGCTAATATCAAGAACAGTATAACTACGCGCATTGTAGCGATTGCGGCTAAAGGAATATTCAAAGGGGGTGCCATCTTGAAGCCAAGCAACTTGTTCAACTTCCAAGATGGGATCGCCTGGCTGGCAGTTTAAGTAACGAATATCTAGATCATTGCTTAAATCGGCATGAATTTTACGATAGGCGCCACTTAGTTTAAGACCAAGATCATCTTTAAGGTAACTATAAATAGAATGTAATAAGATTTTTTCATTTAAATCCGGCATTAATTTCTGCGGCATATAAGTGTGTTCCAATACATAAGGCTCATCGTTAACGAGCCGCAGCCGAATAATGTCGAAAACTGGTTCATTCTTTTGTAGTTTCAGATGAGTCATCAATTCTTCAGTGGGAAACATAATTGCGAATTTGATCACCTGACTAGTGACGCGTTCGTGGCCAAGTTCAGCAGTTAAACCCATGTGCTCTTCAGCCGGAGAATTAGTATCGATTTTCAGGGGAATATCACCTAAAACATAAGTACCGTCACCGCGACGAGTGTAAATCAATCCTTCCATGGTTAAGCCATCGAGGGCTTTTTTTATTGTCATCCTGCTAACGCCAAATTCTTCGGCCAAGGTGTTCTGGTCGGGCATGGCTGTTTTCGGTTGGTAAACACCTTCGCGGATTCGTTTACGGATTTCTTTAGCAATTTGTTCATATTTAGGTGACTGTGGTTGCATGTTTGCTCCCCCTTAAGATTTTTTACTCCGTCGGCTTGAGTTGGAACAGACGACTAGCAAAATCATAGGGTTGCGGTCGTTGCCAATACTCGGCGGCTTTATTTGTATAGTCTTTATTGAGTATTATACCAATATTTTGGAGTTCATCGCCGAAAACTTCAACAGTACTGATGATTGAATTATGATTAATATCAATTTCACTGAGTTGATATTTTTGCTTAGGGTCAAGGCCACGTAAAACCAAACGTTGATAGTCAGGATTGGCCGGACTCAGAACTTGGTAGTAGCCAATCAACCCGTTCTTAGTAAACGCATCATAAACTTCCCAAGCTGGCGTATTGCTGGTAAAAGGACTTTTTAGGCGATAAAATTGTCCTTTTTGAATGAGTGGCTGCACTCTTTTAGCGAATTGAATCTGGGCCTTAATGATGGTCAAATCTGCAGCAGGCAATTTAGTGAGATCAAGCTCGTAACCAAATGTACCAAAAACAGCAACTGCAGCGCGAGTACTTAACGGCGTGAGTCGACCGACTTGATGATTAGGTACCGCCGAAACGTGAGCTCCAATACTTTGTAATGGATAGAGCAGTGAGGCACCATACTGGATTTTCAAACGTTCAATAGCGTCGGTATCATCACTGGCCCACCCTTGAGAGGCATAGTAAAGCATGCCACCGTCGAAACGGCCGCCACCACCGGCACAGGATTCAATCAATAGTTCTGGGAATTCAGCTAATAATCGGTGGTAAAGATGATAAACACCCATAATATAACGATGATAAAATTCACCCTGCTGTTCAGCAGTTAAGTAATTAGAAAAGGCTTCAGAAATATAACGATTCATATCCCATTTTACGTAGTCAATTGGTGTACTGTGTAGAATCTTAGCCATTTGGTTGTAAATAGCAGTGACCGCGGCGGGATTACTGAAATCAAGGACGTATTGGTTACGGCCGTGAGAGCGACGTTTAGCGGGATGACCAATGATCCATTCGGGATGTTCAGCAGCTAAGGGCGTATCTAAGGAAATCATTTCCGGCTCGAACCACAGGCCAAATTTCAGGCCTAACTTGTTGATCTCATTTGCTAAATGTGGCAGGCCGGCAGGTAGTTTGTGATTGTCCACGGACCAATTTCCGAGGGACCCATTATCACTGTCACGGTGACCGAACCAACCATCATCTAATACAAACAGATCTAGGTCAAGCGCTTTAGCTTGTTGGGCCAACTTTAACAATTTTGCTTCATCAAAGTCAAAATAAGTAGCCTCCCAATTGTTGATCAGAATTGGCTTTGGCTGATCAACCCAACGTTGATCAATCACGTGTTCCCGGAAGAAGGTTTGAAAAGCTTGGCTCATGCCAGTTAATCCTGCTTGGCTACAAGTTAGAATTGCTTCTGGCGTTTGAAATTTACTCTGTGGTTGTAGCAACCAGTCAAATTGAGTTGGCGAGATACCTAGGCTGATTCTCGTTACGTCATAATTATCAACTTCAACTTGTCCCAAGAAATTGCCACTGTATAACAAAGTTGCCCCATAAACCAAACCTTGAGTTTCCGTACTGTCAGGACGAGCCAAGGCTAAAAACGGATTATGTTGATGACTACTTGCACCACGATCGCTGTCAATTGCCATTCGTCCAGTCATGAGATGACGTCGTTCGATTTGCATCTCTTTGGCCCAAGCGCCATGTAAATGAAGCAAGTCATAATTGGCATCAGGCAAATCTAAGCTAAAACTTAGCGCACGTTGTAAATGATAGCTAGTTGTTGTGTCAAGGTTGCGGAAAGTCGTACTGCGAATAATAATCGCATTTTCTTGGCTAATCGTGTAATGCAATAAAATCTGTAAAGGCGAATAGGCGTCTTGTAACGTAATCGTTAAAGTAGTGGCCGTTTCATCATGGTAACGAGCATGGGGCAACTCACCTAGGTTTAAATAGCCTGGTGTAATTTCAAATTTTTGATATTTAAACTCTGAAATGTAATCACCATCAGGATATTTAATGGCATAGGCTCCCTGACGGAAATCGGTCGTGCCAAAACAAGGATATTCTTGCTGGATGTGTTCTAGGGATGAAGTGTAATCGCCAGTTAGTTGATTATCGGCTGGCCGCAGATCACGGACAATCAAATGATGATAATCAATCGGCGTTTGAATGGCTGGGCCAAAATAGAGTTGTTCTAGTTGACCAATTTCAGGAATCACTCGGAAAAGATAACTAATTTGCTGATTGTGTAAATGAAAAACTAAATTCTGATTATCAATGGTGATCAGTTGACTATCAGTTGTCATCATGAATAAAGAACCCCCTAATTTTATCGCTGACTTTCGGTAGATATTCGTGACCATATTCAGGTAAAACAATTAAATGCTTTTTACTGCTAATTTTATTATAAGTCGCAAATTGGGTTTCTGGTGGCACAGTTGTATCCTGCAATCCCATTGACCAGTAAACTTCACCGCGAATTCTAGAGGCCAAATTCTGGATATCAATGTACTCTAATGTATGAAAGATTTCGGCTTCTCGCTCATGTAATGGATCGCGGAATTGGAACCAATATGGAATTTCTTCAAAGGCTGAATTCTGCGCACCTATTTGATAGGCATAGCGGAAGTCAGAAAGAAATGGATAACTAACTTGAATACGGTAGATTTCCGGAACTAAACTTGCACAGGCAATGGCCAGACCACCACCCTGGGAAGCACCAGTAGCATAGATGCGTTGCTGATTGACACCAGGATAGTTCATTAGAATTTTGGTTGCTTGCGCTGTATCCAAATAAACACTGCGGTAATACAGACTAGCAGGGCCACTTTCCATGCCCCGAATAATCAGCCCCTTCATTACATCGCCCTTGGGTGCAGTTGCAATCTCCGACAAGCCACCCTGACCGCGAGCATCCATTGCCAAAACAACATAGCCCTCAGCAGCCCAACCAAATTTGTCTTGATAGTCGCCAGAATCACAATGATAACCGTGAAACATGATCATTCCAGGATGAGCAATTGCTGGATCATAAGGTTTGGGAGTAATTAATTGACAATGAATCCGCGCTCCCTGAACGCCAGTAAAGAATAAATCATAGGCCTGAGCGACGTTTGAAGGAATAGCGACTTTAGTAACTTCATAAGTGTCAGGCAAGGCATTCATTTCTGCCAACCCTTGTTGCCAGAAATCATCAAAATCAGCCGGTTTTTGCGCGCTACCGGTGTAAGTTTGCCATTTTTTTAGATCAATCATTTGCGAACTTCCTTAATATAAAAAAGTGATTTCTTTTTTGATGTAGCGTTTTCATGATATAAGTATATACATATAAAAATAAATGTCAAATAGATCTATTGAAATAGCAATTTTTAAATTGAAAGTGGCTTATTATTATTAGATATAACAAATCGTTATGCCTAATTTAATTTTCTATAACTGAACTTTATTGTTAGTTATCAGTGATATATCAATGATTTTAATTTAAATAAAAATATTTTCAAATAAAGACTATACATTTAAAATGAGTCGTGCTATCATTTCATCTGTAAGCGATTTCGCTCTGAATCAAATTCGAATTAATCTAGCTGATATTTTTGCCTAAACTTAATTACTTGCCGGCAGCTATTAATAATTAAGGATAAGTTAAGCGATTAATTGGAATAACTTGTTTTGAATCGTATGGGAAATAGCAATCATCGTGTGTGACTGGTGGTTAGTTAATATTTCTGATACTCGATTTTAGGAGGATGTAAGAATGAAAAAGCGTTTGGTTTTACTTGCTGGTGTTTCGGCAGCATTGATGTTACTTTTAACGGCTTGCGGCAGCAAAAAGTCTGCTGACAAGGCTGATAAGACAGAAACAATTACGTTCATTAATCATAAAACTGACTGGCAAAGTAATGGTAAGTGGAAAGCTTATATGAAAGAGTTCAATAAAAAGAACCCTAACATTAAGGTTAAAATCGAAACCATCACGGACTATGCTGGTCAAATGAAGACACGGATGAACTCGAACCAATATGGTGATGTTTTCATGTTGCCAGATACAGTAAAACCACAAAATTATGCTCATTTCGTTGAACCGCTTGGTAAGCAAAAAGATCTTGAGAAAAAGTATATTGGATTAACAAATAAATCTTATAATGGCACTTCTTATGGGATTCCTTCACAATTAAATGCTTCAGGGATGGTTGTCAATATGAAAGTCTTTAAGGATGCTGGCATTAGCAAGTTTCCAACTAATACCGAAGACTTCATTGCTGCTTTGAAGAAAATCAAAGAAAAGAACCCTGAAGTCACACCACTTTACACGAACTATGCGGCTGGTTGGACCATGGCTAACTGGGATTTCATGCGGCCAGGTATTACTGGTGATCCGCAAGTCACTAATAAGTTATTAACTAATAAAGCGCCATTTTCTAAAGGCGAAGTGATGTACACAATTTACGACACACTGTACAAAGTCGCTAATGATAAATTAATTGAAAGTGATCCAACCACTTCTGATTGGGAACAATCTAAAGTTGATATGGCCAACAATAAGATCGGGGTCATGGTCTTAGGCAGTTGGGCAGTACCACAAATTCAAGAAGCGAATAAAGACAATGCCAAGAATATTACTTTCCAGACTTTCCCTGCTAAAGCCAAGGATGGTAAGCAATACATCAGTGTTGGTGCCGACTACAATTACGCTATCAATGTTCACAGCAAGCACAAAAAGGCTGCGCGCAAATTGATTGATTGGTTAGTTAATGATTCTGATTATGCCATTGATAATGGTGGTCTCCCTACTAAGAAGGGAGCCGAATATCCAGAAGCATTGAAGTCAATGCAAAAATCAGGTGTTAAATTGATTGAACCTGCTGCAGCACCAAAGGGCAAAGAATCATTATTTGCTGAAATTGATGATGCTTCAGAAATCGGTTTGGATACGACCGATAAGACGAAACAACGGATTGTTGATGCCGGTATTGGTAATTCTAAAGAGAGTTTTGCTGATATTATGAAGGATCTCAATACTAAATGGGGCGACGCAATCAAATCCGTCGGTAACAATTAGTTTTTGAATTAACAGAACGCTTGGAAGTATTCTGAGAAATTAGAATACTTTCTTTATTTCAAACTGCAATCAGTATTAATAATTAACCGCAGTGAATAAAAGGACGGGTTAAGATGAAAGAATCACGTTTCGATTATCGCAAGCAAAAAAAATTAATAGTGGTCCTCTTTACAATTATTCCCATTGCACTTTTGCTTGTGTTCTCGTATTACCCACTATTAAAAATGATTCAGTATAGTTTGACGGATTGGGACGGATTCTCGCCATCAAGTCATTTTGTGGGACTCCAAAATTACAAAACGGTCTTTACCAATCCAACTTATTTTTCAGTTTTCCGAACTAGTTTGTATTACTTTATTGCCACGTTCTTTCAACTTGGCTTAGCTTTGTTATTCGCAACCTTGTTATCATTCAAAGTGAAGTTTGCCAACTTCTGGAAGGGCATCTTATTCTTCCCTTATTTACTGAATGGTGTTGCCATTGGCTTTATCTTTCTCTATTTCTATAAGCAAAATGGTACTTTAGATACGGTCATGAACTTCATTGGGTTGAAAGGTCAAATTCATCTTTGGTTAGGTGATCGCTCAATTAACAATATTTCCTTAGCCTTTACTTCAATTTGGCGCTATACCGGTTTTAACTTCTTAATTTTCTTAGGGGCGATCCAATCAATTAACCCTGAAGTTTACGAGGCCGCTGAAATGGATGGCGCTAATCGTTGGGCTCAGTTTAAATACATTATTATTCCTGGTATTAAGGAAATTCTGTTCTTGAATATTATCCTCGGCGTCAGTGGTTCATTGAGCGTTTTCGATATTCCATATATCATGACCAGTGGTTCCAATGGGACGAATACGTTTGTTATTCAGACGATTGATACAGCATTTAAGTACAATAAACTAGGGCTTGCTTCAGCGATGGCGATTGTTTTATTAGCGATTGTCGTGGTTGTCACTGTGATCCAGCGGCTAGCAACTAGAGAAAGAGGTGCCAAATAATGGTTCAATCTAAGAAATTTACAATTGGTGCGTTCTTTAAGTATCTGATTTTAGTGATTGGTGCGATTGTTGCCCTGCTGCCAATCTTGGTTGTTTTCCTCGGCTCGTTCAAATCAAACAATGAATTTCTGACAACTAGTGTGCTAAGCTTGCCAAAGCACTTGGATTTTTCAAATTATAAAACGGCCTTTGTTAATGGACAGATGTTGATTGGTTTTAAAAACACCTTGATTATTTTTGTTATTAGTATGGCCGGTAAATTATTGCTCGGGTCGGCTTTTGCTTATGCCGTTAACCGTTTCGACTTTAAACTTAAGAAGACGATCATGAGTTTGTTTATGGTAGCCATGTTGATTCCAGCAATTACCAGCCAAGTAGCCACTTTCCAAATCATTAATAATATGGGCTTATTCAACAAAATTTGGTCAGTGATCATCTTGAACCTGGGAACTGATGTCATCTCGATTTATATTTTCCTACAGTATTTAAATGAAATTCCAGTTTCACTTGATGAATCAGCCTTTCTCGATGGCGCTAACTATTTCCAAATTTTCTACAAAATTATTTTACCTAACTTGAAAGCACCGATGGTCACTATCTTAATTATTAGTGGGGTCGCCATTTATAATGATTTCTACAACCCATTCTTATATATGCCTGATTCTAATTTGAAGGTTATTTCCACCGCGTTATTTGCCTTCAAGGGTCCTTATGGTACTAATTGGCCAGTCATTCTTGCTGGTGTGATCATCGTTATCTTACCAATTCTGATTGTCTTCTTGTCATTGCAGAAATATATTTACAATGGGGTCGTCGGATCAGTTAAATAGGAGCTTAAGTGTAATGAGTCAAAAAAGTAGGTTAGTTCGCATTGTTGAACAATTTTATATCTTAGTGAAGGCTGCGGTGATTTTCTGGTGGGCCGTGATTCGCAATGGTGTCGTTTACGGCTGGGTCAAAGCATATTCAGAATTAGCATTATATCTTCGCATGCCGGATTTAGGTATTAAGTACCTACGTGGACATTACGCTGAGCAAATAACTAAAAATAAATTACTATCATTTTTGGTTAGCATCGATCTGGCGTTATTTTTCCTCTTGAGTCAACAAGCGAAGCCTTGGCACACATTCGTCTGGTATCAAATTATGATTGTGGTGTTATTGCTGGCCAGCATTATTTACAGTATCTATCTAACAATCCTGATTTGGTGTCAACAACAATATCAAATGATGCCACAGCAACATTATCTACTTGCGTTAACTATTTTAGTTAAGAAGCCATTGTTGAGTTTGACGTTATTGATGTGTGTGACTGCTTTAGGATTGCTGGCTTGGCTTAATCTCTGGTTATTCTTATTCATCGGACCATCAGTCTATTGTTGGTTAACGACGAAAATCATGCAGCGTCTGCTTAATCATGCCGAAGGAGTGGGCAACTGGAAGTTAGTTGAATATCATTAATGCGTGCGTTGTTTATAAAACCAGGTATGAAAAGGCGGATAGCTCTGATTAGCATTAAGATAGAATTCTGAATAATTGGTACTAATTATTGTCTAGTCATCATTGAAATAATAGTGTTGCTTAAACGATCTTATCCCAGCATTCTATTGGGACAGGATCGTTTTTTAGATTAACTAATTAGTAGATCCAACCAACTTGGTGAAAAAAATATAAAGCCATTTCAATGATGAACAATTCCTTGGCAGGAACCAACAATACTGAGTAATCTATTGAATTACAGGAAATTAAGTTAATAAATAATCAATTTAAGTATCACCAAATATGTGATAATCTTATATAAGCATTATTATTTATGCTAAGTTGTGATATTTTGTGTATTTTAATATTACTCATGATAATGGTACTCAAATTTAGACGCATTCTGACTAATCTGTAGTGGTAACTGACAATTAAGGCCCTGATGACCAAAATTTTTCAGTTGAAAAAGAAATTTATCTGTAAGGAGCATCAACATGTCCAAGACTAAAAAGATTACTTATATCTTGGCAATTATATTATCAATCATTTATTTATTGTGGCGAGTATTTTTTACGATTCCTTGGCAGGCCAATATTTTTGTACTGATTTTTGCGTTGCTGCTCGTTATCAGTGAACTGATTTCAAATTTCACAGCGTTTATTTTGATCTTTTTCCGGTTACTTGCGAAGAAGAATCAAATAAAATTAACGATTCCAGAATTTGAGCCTAATGTCCCATTGCCAGCCGTTGATATTATTATTGTGACTCATAATGAAGATTCCGAGTTGTTACGTAAAACAATTAATGCTGCGACTTTTATCAGTTATCCTGAACAACATAAAGTTAATATTGTCGTTGCCGATGATGGCAATCGACCTGAAATTGCGCAGTTAGCCGCGGAGTATCAGGTGCAATATATCGGTATGGATGACAATAAAGAGGCTAAGTCGGGCAATATTAACCATGCTTTAGAGCAGTTATCAGCACCACTTTTTGCAATCTTTGATGCTGATATGATCCCTTTTTCTGGTTTTTTAACGGATACTGTACCGCTCTTTATGCAGAATTTTCAAGAATGCGAGCAAGATGATACCGTTGCTCGCCTAGGATTTGTGCAAACACCACAAAGCTTCTATAATGCCGATATTTTTCAATTCAATTTGTTTTCCGAGAAGGCTATTCCTAATGAACAGGATTTCTTCTCGCGTGATGTTAATGTCTTAAATGGCACTAATCAAACCGCTTTATTCACTGGCTCAAATGCTGTTTTTTTAAGATCAGCAGTTGATGAAGTTGGCGGTTTCCCAACGGACACTTTAACTGAGGATTTTGAACTTGGTACTAAAATAAATATTGCTGGCTATACAAGCTTGGCAACTTCTGAACCACAATCTAGTGGTATAACACCAATTGACTTGAAGGGCGTTATTAAACAACGCACTCGTTGGGCGAGGGGCGTGATTCAAAGTTGTCATAATCTGCATATTTTTATCAATCCCAAATTACCATTTAAAAATCGCCTCATCCTGATTAATTCATATTTTTATTGGTGGTCCTTTTTCAGACGGATGGTGTATATGATTGCTCCTATCCTGTATGCCTTATTTAAAATTCAGGTGGTTAATGCTAACTTTTGGATTCTAATGCTGATCTGGGCACCTGGTTATTTCTTATTACATTATGTTTTAAAGGATACTTCTGACTCAATTCGTAATGAACGTTGGGGAGAAATTCAAGAAACATTTTTTGCGCCCTATTTATTTATCCCAGTTATTTTGGAAACTTTAAGAATTAAGGCGAAAAAGTTTAAAGTTACGACCAAAAATGCTAATTCGACCTTTAAAGATAAGCTCTATATTTTACCGTATTTAATTTTATGGTTAGTCACGTTAGCAGCAATTATTAAATTCAATTATGGAAAATTTGGTTCCGAAATATTAGTGGGTAGTGTGATAACTTTTTGGTTACTGATGCATTTTATCAATTTAAGTTTTTGTCTGTTTATTGCCATGGGACGCCCAGTTTATCGTAAAAGTGAACGCTTTTCTAGACAAATTCAAGGGACAATCCAACTCGTGACCAAGTGGCTACCAAATCAGAGCGTTGGACAAGCAGAATCGTCTCAAAATGAATATGAACAATATCGTTGGTTACCAATTCAAACGTTGGATGTGTCAGAGGGCGGTTTATCATTTTTTTTTAAATCATCAGCTGATGACGAACAACTGGAAGAGTCTGAAGTCGTGCCAATTAAATTACAAACTAATCGCCAAAATGTGGCGCTGAAAATAAAAATTATGCGAATTAGTCAAGGCGACAATCAGTTGGAGTATAGCGGCCAAATCGTTGATCTTAATGCAGCTGACCGTAATCAGTATTTCCAATTAATTTATGATGGGTTTAATGATAATCTACCTCTGACTCAAGATAATTGGGTTTCGCCCTTTGACGAGCTTTATATGAACATTATATTGCGCTTGAAGAAAGTTGAACGGCGGCTAAGTAGACTCAATCGCGTGTAGCAAAATAACAGTTATAGTTTTTGTAATTAATGGAGGAAAAAATGATTTGGTGGGGTTTAATTGTTTTTAGCTTGGCGTTAATTGGCTATAGTGGGACATTGCGTTATTTAGGAATTAATCCATATTTATCATGGATCACTGCTATCATGGTTGAAATTATTTTGCTATATATTTCAGCCATGCTTAAGATACTTGAAATTGGCTATTTTGTCGTCGTGATTTTAGGGTTACTTTTATTTGTAGGTCGTCTTATTTTTACTTTTTTAGGCAAAGGTCGGTTGCAATTTGAAGGCATCCATTTGTTTGATATTTGGATGCTTGCTTTAGGCATTGCCATGGCAGTGGTATTGTTTCATAGTTCGTTAATACATTATGATAATTTTTCCCACTGGGCAATAATTGTTAAATTCCTTCATTTTGAAGCTAGATTGCCTGGTGCGGCTGATACAATTATTTCATTTACATCCTATCCACCAGCAACATCGTTATTCGTTGCTTTGTTTACCAAGCTTGTTGGCTTTAGTGACGGCAGTATGTTGGTGGGGCAATTTTTGATTATTTGGGCCGCGTTATATTCGTTATTTGCCACGCTAAGAGATCGTACGCGGGGACTGATGTCGACGGTAATGTGTCTGATTATTGCATTATCGTTTATCTTTAATATTGCAATCCGGTTAAATAATCTATTAGTTGATTATGTATTGCCAGTATTAACCATTGCCGCTTTAGTGGGTATTTTTGTCTATCGACTACAGCCAAAACTTCTTTGTGCGCATACTGCTTTATTTGTGGGTGGGCTGCTGTTAGTTAAAAACTCGGCGATTTTCTTTGTGGTGATTATTCTCGGGTACTTCTTATATACGTTATTTAAAGTGAATAATGATAAGCGCTGGCAATCTACTGTGGCGGTAATTGGTACATTTCTTGGTACAACCATGATTTCATTTTTGCCATTTATTTGGTGGGGGATACATGTTCATCGTACCTTTAAGGTTTCCAAGCATGAAATTAGTTTGAAAATGTATCAACATCAATTTGCTACCGAGGGCAGTGACCATATTCTTAAAATTGGTCATAAAATGTTGGCAGCTTTATCGAATATTCAGTCGCTTTCAGTTCAAGGTGTTCTACTCGTTAATTTAGTCTTATTTATTAGTTGGCTCCTTATCTACAAGGGATTACGACATAAAAACTCACTTTTAAAAATAATGTTTGGTCTGGACGTTATTTTTCTCGTCTATGTTTTTAGCCTGTTTGGGATGTACATTTTTTCAATGCCTTATGCTGAAGCAATCAATCTTGATGGTTATGAGCGTTATATGTCTAGCATTGTTGTTTTAAATCTATTTATCGCAGGTATTTTTTTAGTTCGAGTAATGGATCAAGCGTTGTATGAGCAACGATTTGAAAAGCGTAATTTACGTTCATTCAAGTCACTTTTTTCGAAAAACCTTTATCAAATGTCAACCTTTATTGTTTTAATCTTTTCTATTATTGCGATGCTTTCAGAGATTAATGGGACTCAGTTTACTAATCGTTTTAGCGGTAACCAGTTACCTCAACAAATGAAAGCAATTGCCCAGCCAACGACAAAACTAAATAAAGCTAAGATTTTAGTGGTTGATCCGCATCCAATAGATGTCGCCGATTATTATGCAGGTTATGTTGGTAAATATTACTTTTTCAGTGATAAGGTTGTGGCGCAGGAAAACTTTATGGAATCACCTGCTCAATTTCAAAATAATGTTCAGCGCTACCAGTATGTCGCCATTCCTGAGTATCATCATACATTCACGGTGATGACGCGTAAGGTTTATCGGCAACACATTAAGATCGGCCTGTTCAAAGTAACGCCCCAGGGTTTACAGCGTATTACCAAAGTGGAGCCTTCAAACTAGCACTTACTTATTGATAGTGCTAAACTCAAGTTGAATGTTTTAAAATGAACGGAGGATGCACATGACTGTATTGACAGAAACATATAAGTTAAGTAATGGTGTTGAAATTCCTAAAGTTGCCTTTGGGACTTGGCAGATTCCTAATGGGGATGCAACCTACAATTCTGTAGCAACGGCTTTAAAGAATGGTTATCGCCATATCGACACTGCCAAGGCTTACGGCAATGAAAAGAGTGTTGGCCAGGCCATTCGCGATTCTGGTATTGATCGCAAGGAAATTTTCGTTACTTCTAAGTTGCCAGCTGAAATTAAAACATATGATGGTGCCTTAAAGGCTTTTGATGAGACGATGGCTGATCTGGATATCGATTATTTGGATCTTTACATCATTCACGCACCATGGCCATGGAGCCAGATTGGTAAGAATTGTGACCAAGGTAATATCGACGTTTGGCAAGCCATGGAGAAGATTTATGCTAGTGGCCGCGTTCGCGCAATCGGTGTTTCCAACTTTGCTGTCCGCGATTTGGAGAACTTGTTGCCGCACGCTAAGGTTAAGCCAATGGTTAATCAAATCCAATATTATGTTGGCTTTACTGAACCTAAGATTACTAAGTATTCAGAAGAGCACGGTATTTTAATCGAAGCTTATTCACCATTAGCGACTGGTCGCATGTTAGCCAATGAGAAAGTCATTGCCATTGCAAAGAAATATGACGTTACTCCAGCCCAATTAGCCATTCGCTTCTGTGTTGAAAATGGTGTTTTACCATTACCAAAGGCCGTTACACCAGCTCATATCGTCAGCAACAAGGAACTTGATTTTACAATCTCTGCCGCTGACATGGCAGAATTAAACGATTTGAAAGATACTACTGATGGCACGAACCATAACCCAACTCAAGGTTAAGCTGATCAATAGCTAAATTAAAAAGCACTTCGGAAATTTTTCCGAAGTGCTTTTTTGTATGGTTTTTAACTGTAATAAACTTTAAAGACAATGTTTTGGTCATGATTTCCGAAACCACTGCCGAATAAGGTAACCCCACCAACGTGTTCCGCATCAGCTTTAACTTCAATTTTGAAGTCCCAAATATCTTCGACGTTTTTGAAATCGGAGATGTTGATGTTTGAAAGAGAATCACCATCAATATAAGTGCCATTATCTTTCGTAATTCGTAACGTTTTTAATAAGCCGTATTGGTTAATATTAGTTGGCCACCAAGTTGGTGTGTACTTGCCGCGAGCGTCACCAAAGTCACCAGGACTAGTCCAGGTGCCTAATTCGGTACCATTAAGTGAAAAGCTAATATCAGAGGGCCATTCATTATTAGTGAAAGGAAATTCTGAAGAAATTTCAAAACTGATTTCAATTTGTTCAAGACGTTCCTTGGGCTTAAGAAGATTAGGTGTTTTGTAATCGACAAACCCCTTGGTAAACCAGAGAATTCCGGCATCCATTCGTTCAGAATCCATAAAGTATTTAGGCTCATCCACTTCACCAATGAAATGACTAGTAGTGGCTAAACCACAGGTCGGCGAAACCTTATAGTCAACAAAATGACCAACAGGAATACTGGATTCGTAGTTTTCAAAGGAATGGTAAATCTTTTGGGGAAATTCAATGTTGATTTGATCAACCTTTAAGATTGAAATTCGTTGTAATCCCGATTTTCCTGGAATCCTTTCAGTTTTAATTAACCCCGCGGTTTCTAATTTGTTAATGTGTTTGGTGACAATCGCACTACTAATATTAAGTGCTTTAGCCAAGTCCTTGATGTTCATTTTATTTTTTGATAATAAGCGAATGATTTTGAGACGAACATCACTTGCTAAAGCCTCATATATCGGTAACGAATCGTTTGAAATATCAAGTTGCATAGCATTATCCTTCTGTTAATTATATTTTACTTACTTAATATAAATGTTTTTTAAAGCTTAGTCAACAAATTTGATAGCAAATGTAGTTAATATTTTAGTTAATGTTACATTTTATAATTCTAGAAAGAATTACTTATATGTTATTGACAGCGATTACAAATGATGATATATATAACTATGTAGTTAATTAAAGGAGGAACGAATATGAAAGGAAGCTTGATCTTAGACACACATACTAGCGTTGCTAAGATTGATCCACGCATATTTGGTTCTTTTATTGAGCATATGGGACGTGCAGTTTATACCGGGATTTATCAACCTGATTCACCATACGCGGATCAGGACGGTTATCGAAAGGACGTCATTGATTTAGTAAAAGAACTAAATGTACCAATCATCCGTTATCCAGGAGGCAACTTTGTCTCCGGCTATAACTGGGAAGATGGTGTTGGCCCAGTAGCAAATCGGCCAAAACGTCTTGACTTAGCTTGGCGAACAGTAGAGACTAACGAATTTGGCCTTCACGAATTTATGAAATGGTCACAGAAAGTTAACTCTGATGTTTCGATGGCAGTTAACCTTGGAACGCGCGGGTTAGATGCTGCTCGTCATTTGCTAGAATATTGCAACTTTCCCCAAGGCACTTATTATAGTGATTTACGTCGCCAAAATGGTGCTGAAGAACCGTTCAATGTTAAAACTTGGTGTTTAGGCAACGAGATGGACGGGCCTTGGCAAATCGGTCATAAAACCGCCGATGAATATGGTCGCCTTGCTGAAGAAACTGGGAAAGCAATGAAGCTGGTTGATCCAGATATTGAGCTGATTGCTTGTGGTAGCTCAGCATTAGATATGCCAACTTTCGGTCAATGGGAACAGACAGTGCTTGACCATACGTATGATCAAATTGATTACTTGTCGTTGCACCGTTACTACGGCAATCGCGATAATGATACAGCTAATTATTTAGCTCAAAGTCTAGATATGGATGATTTTATCACTGGCGTTCTCGCAATTTGCGACGCTGCTAAGGCCAAACGTCACAGCCATAAAACAATCAATCTTTCCTTCGATGAATGGAATGTTTGGTATCACTCTGATCAACAAACTGCTGACAATAAGCCATGGCAGGTTGCCCCGCACTTATTGGAAGATATTTATAATTTTGAAGATGCCTTGCTTGTTGGCACGTTGTTGATTACTTTACTGAAACATTCAGATCGAGTAAAAATTGCTTGTTTAGCACAATTAGTTAATGTGATTGCCCCAATTATGACCTCTGAGAATGGTAAAGCTTGGCAACAATCAATTTTCTTCCCATTCATGCAAGCCTCAGAGTATGGTCGCGGAACCGCACTAACTCCGATTCAAAGCTCACCAACTTATGAAACCAAACAGTTTGAACAAGTACCATATTTAGAAAGTATTGCGGTTTTAAGCGAAGATCAACAAACAGTGACCGTTTTTGCAGTCAATCGTTCTGCTAAGGAAAGTTTAGAATTAAATGTCAGCGCCGGCAATCTTAATTTCGACCACGTGCTAATGGCAACTGAATTCGCCGGATATGATGTGAAAGAAACCAACGAGCAAGGGCAAATGAAGCTCGTGAACAATTCAGCTGTATCAGTTGAAGCCGATAACTTAACTGCTCAGTTGAAACCACTATCTTGGAATGTAATCAGAATTGCATTAAATAAGGCATAGGGAGTGTCAATACAATGAAAATTTGGAAAAAGCTTGGGTTAGTCGCATTATCAACCATGATGGTTTTAGGGATGGCAGCTTGTGGTAGTAAGAGTTCTTCATCTGATTCTAAGAAACACACAATTACATTTATGTATCGTGGTGGTGAAGATGAAAAGAAAGCATATGGGCAGGCAATTAAACAATTCGAGAAGACTCACAAGAATGTTAACGTGAAAATAATTGTGACCAGTGCTGATAATTATGCTACTAAATTACAGGCAGCTATTTCTGGTAATAAAGTTCCTGATGTTTTCTATATTGAGCAGAATAATTTATTAGCTTATGTTAATAATGGCGTTTTGAAAGACATTAGCAAAGAAGTTAAGAAATCAAATATTGATTTGGATAACGTATGGTCATATGGCGTGAATAGTTATCGTACCAATGGCAAGACTGTTGGCAAGGGCCCATTATATGGCTTACCTAAAGATGTTGGCCCAATGTCATTAGGCTATAACAAGACGATGTTTGAAAAGAACAATATTCCTTTGCCTGACAAGGACAAACCATATACTTGGGATCAATTCATTGAAGTTTCTAAGAAATTAACTAAGGATACCAATGGCGACGGCAAGATCGATCAATATGCTACTGGTTTCAATGTTAACTGGAGTTTACAAGCATTTGTTTGGAGCAATGGTGGCGACTGGACAAATAAGAATAAAACCAAGGTAACAATCAATACACCACAGTTTGCTGAAGCATTGCAATACTTCGCTGATTTCCAAAACAAGTACCATATCACACCTTCTGCTAAGGAATCTCAATCACTTGATACCTATCAACGTTGGATGAAAGGTGAACTGGCCTTCTTCCCGGTAGGACCTTGGGACTTGAGCACTTACAATAAATTGAAATTCGATTATGATTTAATGCCTTGGCCAGCAGGTAAGACTGGTAAGTCAGCAACTTATGTAGGTTCATTAGGTATTGGTGTTTCCAACAAAACAAAATATAGTCAAGATGCTGTTGAATTAGCTGAATACCTGTCAACTAATAAAAAAGCACAAAAGACATTAGTTGATGCTGGTGTACAAATTCCTAACTTAAAGAATATGGCACAAACTTGGGCTGATGATAAATCATTAAAACCTGCTAATCGTGAAGAATTCTTACAAATTGTTAACGATTATGGTCGGGCAATGCCTGCAGCAACCACATACAACTCTGAATGGTATGACGTCTTCATGACTGATATTCAACCAGTTCTTGATGGTAAAGTTACTGCTAAAGAATATGTTAAGAAAGAACAACCTAAGATGCAGACAAAATTAGATGCTGCTAATCAGCAATTAAAGGCTACTGCACAAAAATAGATTAAATTTGGAAAGGGATGGGAGATTGCCCATCCTTTTCCTGTTCAGGAGGTCTAAATATGACTGAAGAAACCGTCGTAGAAAAAAAGAAAAAAACATTTTTCCATCATGATTCAAAATTATATCGCGACGAACATCGAGCAGCGTTATTAATGATTGTTTTGCCTGTGATTGGGTTTACTATTTTTACACTATTACCATTAATCTATTCGATCTTCGCTTCCTTCACTAATTGGAACGGTTTGGGTGAGATGACCTTTACCGGTTGGCGAAACTTCCAATTAATGATGAAAGATAATTATTTCTGGCAAACATTGGGAAATACCTTTTATTTAATGTTGGGTATTCCAATTGGGTTAATATTATCGTTTCTTTTGGCATCAGCTTTGAGTCGTGGCTTAAAAGGGACAACTTTTTTCCGAGTCGTTTATTATATTCCAGTTATTTCTTCTTTGGCAGCCATCGCAATTATGTGGCAATGGGCATACAACGGCGATTACGGCTTAGTTAACCAGGTACTAGCATTGGTTGGCATTAAGGGGCCAAACTGGTTACAAAATGTTCATACTGTTAAACCGGCTATTATTGCAATGAGTGTTTGGAAGGGCTTAGGCTACTCCATGTTACTTTATTTGGCAGCAATTCAGAGTGTACCGAAATCATTCTATGAAGCTGCTGATCTGGATGGTGCTAATGCTTTCCAGAAGTTTAAGAACATCACTTGGCCAATGTGTCGTCCAGTTACGTTCTTCTTAATTATTACCAATGTTATTGGCGGTTCACAGATTTTTACAGAAATTAACATTATGACGCCAACTGGTGGTCCTGAATATAGTTCAGCGACAATTGTTTGGTACATCTGGCAGAAAGCATTCAAAAACTTCCAAATGGGATATGCCTCTGCTATGTCAATGATCCTTGGTATTCTGATTTTTATTATTACTGCCTTGCAGTTCTATGTTAATCGGAAATCGGATTACAAATTAAGTTAGGAGGAACTGTACAGTGGCCAAGTCAAAAAACACGCAACAAAAGGTTAAACGTCAAAGTACAGGCGCCAATATCCTGATCTACATCATTCTTATACTCGGTGGCATTATTATGGTTGGACCATTGATTTGGATGGTTTCGACATCATTGAAAGATAAAATGGGTGTTTTCCAATTGCCACCACAATGGATCCCCAATCCAATACGTTGGGATGCCTATAAGCGTCTGTTCTCATTAAGTGAAATGTATGCAGGTTTTAAAAATACAATAATTGTTTCCTTTACTGTAACAATTATCGGGTCAATTACATCTAGTGTCGCAGCTTTCTCATTTGCAAAGTTACGATTGCCATTTAAAAACACAATTTTCTTAATTTTGTTAATTGCATTAATGGTGCCGTACCCAGCCGTTATGATTCCCCAATTTATGATCTTTTCCAAGATTGGGTGGGTCGATACACTGAAGCCATTAATTGTTCCAGGATTGTTTGGTAACATTACAATGATTTTCTTCTTAAAACAATATTTACAAAGTGTGCCAGATTCAGTAATAGAGTCCGCCAAAATTGATGGTGCTGGTTATACAAAGATTTTTACAAGTATTATTTTCCCACTGATTCGGCCTGCAGTAGCTGCACAATTTATTTTATGGTTTATGGGTGCGTGGAATGATTACTTGGCACCATTGATCTACTTAAATTCACCAGAAAAGCAGACATTGCAAGTTGTTATTGCAAACTTGTCGGCAACATATGCTACACAAACTGATTATCCATTAATTATGGCTATGTCATTTGTTGCATTGTTACCAGTATTAATCATTTTCTTGATTTTCCAGAAACAAATTATTGAATCAATTGCATTATCAGGTACTAAGGGATAATCAAATTAGGATATGGAGTGTGAGTAGTATGGGATGGGCGCAAAAAATAATGGTTGTGCTACATTTTATTGAAGTGATTTTTTTACTTAATATTTTGTGGATTATGGGTGCCATTGCAGGATTGGGAGTTTTTGGGATCTTTCCTAGTACTCGCGCTGTCTTTCTTTTGATTAATAATGGTATTTTGAAAAAAGAGGATGAAAGTTCTTTTAAAGAAATTAGTAAGGACTTTTATAGAAAATATCGAACTGATTTTTTGATGATAAATAAGTTTGCATTGATTTATATTCCGATATATTTAATCTTGATGTTTGATTTTAACGCAACAGCTTTAATGCCAACCCAAATCAAGGTTTTTGCTTTAACATTATTGATTGTTTTATTAGTATATGTATTTCTGACCAATGTTTATCTGTTGATGGATGAACAGATAATATTTGGTAAAGTGCTTATCAAGAAAATAATGGTTATGCCAATGGTATTTCCTATTGCATCAATTGTTTTCTTTGTTTTTGTAGCAACGTTAACGTTATTGACAATCAGGTTTTCTTTTATTTTTGTGGCATGTTATTTCAGCATTATTATTTTGATTCAAGTATATTTCCTTAACGAAAATATCAAAAAGCGTATAGCGCCAAGTAACGAATAGTATTATTTTTAATTTTAGTAGGGAGTTAATTATGCAAGAAGCGGAACAAAAACAACCGATCGTCCTACAACGTGCCGATCCTTGGGTATATTATCATACGGATGGTTATTATTATTTTACTGGTTCAGTGCCGGGTTATCAGGAAATTGAAGTTCGACGTGCTCGCCATTTGTCAGAACTAGAAAATGGGGAACGTGTGAGTGTTTGGCAGGCGCCAGCAACTGGCATTATGAGTCGTTTGATTTGGGCGCCGGAAATTCATTATCTCAATGGCAAGTGGTATATCTATTTTGCCGCTGCTGATGATGAGTCAGTGCGTAATGCACAACACCATCACCGGATGTTCGTTATTGAATGTTCCGAAACATCACCAATGACCACGAATTGGCAAGTTAAAGGGCAGATTAAAACGCCACAGGATAGTTTTAGCCTTGATGCCACTGTGTTCGAATTTAAAAATGAACTTTATTATTTATGGGCCCAGCAAGCACCAGCAATTCCGGGCAATTCGAACCTCTACTTAGCAAAAATGAGTAATCCCTGGACTTTAGCCACCGCACCAACTTTACTCTCAATTCCCGAGCATTCTTGGGAAAAAATTGGTTTTAAAGTTAATGAGGGCGCAGCAGTTTTGATTCGGAATCATCGGGTATTGATTACTTATTCCGGGAGCGCCACTGACGAGAATTATGCCATGGGCTTACTTTGGGCTGATGCAGACAGTAATTTACTTGATGCCTATTCTTGGCACAAAATTGATCACCCAGTTTTCAAGAGTTCACCCAAGAATCATTTGTTTGGTCCCGGTCACAATAGTTTTACAACGACGCCAGATGGGCAAACCGATATTTTGGTTTATCACGCTCGTCCTTATGATAATCACGGTATTACCGGTGATTCCTTAGCTAATCCTGATCGACATGCCTATGCCCAAGCTTTTACTTGGGATGATCAGGGATTTCCAGTATTCGGTGAGCCTGGCGACAACTAGAAAGGATAATTAACTTCATGTCAAAAATTACTGTTCATAATCAACAACGCCATAAAATCAGCAAGTATCTCTATGGCCAATTTTCGGAGCATTTAGGTCGCTGTATTTATGAAGGACTTTGGGTTGGTGAAGACTCAGATATTCCCAACGTTAACGGCATTCGTTCTGATGTTGTTCAAGCACTAAAAGAAATTAAGGTGCCCGTTCTTCGTTGGCCAGGTGGCTGTTTTGCTGATGAGTATCATTGGCGTGACGGTATTGGACCGCGCGAAGATCGTAAAAAAATTGTGAATACCAATTGGGGTGGTGTCGTTGAGAACAACCACTTTGGTACCCATGAATTTTTCGAACTTTGTCGACAACTAAATACTGAAGCCTATATTAACGGTAATGTTGGTAGTGGCACAGTTCAAGAAATGTCAGAATGGGTTGAATATATGACCTTTAATGGGATTTCACCAATGGCCGATCTACGGGCTAAAAATGGTCATCCTGATCCTTGGCACGTGAAATTCTTTGGCGTCGGCAACGAAAGCTGGGGTTGCGGTGGTAACATGCGACCTGAATACTATTCAGATTTGTATCGCCGCTATCAAACCTTTGTCCGTAATTATAATGGTGCAGAACCAATTTATAAGATTGCTTCCGGTCCTAATATTGATGATTACAATTGGATGGACGTTTTAATGAAAAATGCTGCGCCATTAATGGATGGCATTAGCTTGCATCATTATGCATTGGCCTCAGAATGGGAAGACAAACGACCTGCTTTGGGTTTCCCAGAAAAAGAATGGTTCTCCCTCATTAAGAGTGCTCAAAAGATGGACGAATTAGTCACTAAACATAGTGCCATCATGGATAAATATGACCCTGATAAACGCGTTGGCTTGATTGTGGACGAGTGGGGCTCATGGTTGGCCGTGGAACCTGGGACTAATCCAGGCTTCTTATATCAACAAAATACGATTCGTGATGCAATGATTGCTGCAATTACCTTGCATATTTTCCAAGATCATGCTGACCGGGTACAAATGGCGAACATTGCCCAAATGGTTAATGTTTTGCAGGCGATGATTTTGACAGATGGTGCCAAAATGGTTAAGACACCAACATACTATGTGTTCAAAATGTTTCTGGACCATCAAGATGCTGAAACAATGGTCACTGATCAGCAGTTAGCAGCAACAACTAGTGTTTCTGTTTCAAAAAAAGACGGGGAATATCTAGTTTCCTTATGCAACTATGGCTTGGATGCAGCTGATGATTTACAGGTTGACTTCGACGAAGCAATTACGGCAGTTACTGGTGAGGTATTAAGTGGTCAAGTGATGGATCAGCATAACGACTTTGATCAACCAGATGCCGTTGCACCAGAAAAATTGCAGAACGTGCAGTTATCTGGGCAAAGTGTCACTGCAACAATTCCAGCAATGAGTGTTGTGACTTTACATGTCAAAACGTCAAAATAATTGTATTCGCTGCGATTTATTAGAAGGCCTTGATCGCCAAGATACTGAAGCACTAATTGACGAACAGCTTGCTCTGGAAGTGGGCCATTTTGTGACCGACGATTTACGTGAGCAGCGTTTGGCAATTTGCCGAACTTGTCCCTTTTTTCAAAATGGTCTTTGTCAGAAGTGCGGTTGTTACTGTCGATTCCGCGCCAGTTTAAATAATAAAAAGTGTCCCTTAAATAAATGGTGACACATTAAGTCAGAACACCCTCAGAATTCAGGTTTGATTCTGAGGGTGTTTATTTAGTTTAGCTATTTTTGAGAGGAGTTTAATGAAATGATTTCGCAAACAAAATGGGCTCAAGATCAATGGGGCTTGATTGGCGTTCATGATCCGACAATCGTTAAAGATCAAGATAAGTATTACCTGTTTTCCACAGATACCGCGGTAGACGGTAAGCCAACAGCTGGTGCCCAAATTCGAGTTTCTGCGGATTTACAACATTGGCAATATTTGCGAACTGCTTTGCCCGGCGTTCCAGCAGTAGCCAGGCAATGGAGTCAGGCTAGCGGATTGTGGGCCCCAGAAGTTAAAAAGGTTGGCACCAAGTTTCTGATGTATTATTCTGCTTCGACATTTGGCAGTCGTACATCCTGCATTGGTCTGGCGACGGCCGATCGTGCAGCTGGTCCTTGGCAAGATCAAGGCCTTGTTGTGAAAACCAATGGCCAGCAACATGGCCAAAATGCCATTGATGCAAACTTAATTGCAGATCGTAATGGTGATTATTGGCTAGTCTACGGATCGTTCTTCGGTGGAATTTATATTGTGGCGATTGATGCGAAAACTGGTTTTACCAAGGTTGCCAATGATGAGGGGACTCAAATCGCCCAACGACCAAGTCGAGCACAAGATGGTGCCATTGAAGGTTGTTTTATTCAATATCAATCAGATCAAGATTATTATTATTTGTTTATGTCGTACGATTCGTTGACCTGGTCGTATCATGTTCGCGTGGCAAGATCACGAGAAATCACCGGACCTTATGTGGACTTTAAGAGCAATTCTGTTATTTATCCTGAAGGCACTGACTATGGTCAAATTGGTACCAAGATTCTAGGTAGTTATCAATTTGCCGAACACTATCCTTGGGTTGCCCCTGGTCATAATTCAATTTTCACTGATGACCAGCAACAGTTTATGGTCCACCATGTTCGTGACCACGCCTTGCAAAATAGTTCGTATGGTTTTATTCGCAAGTTGTACTGGCTAAACAATGGCTGGCCGGTGGTATCGCCCAATTTTTATCATCCTGGTGAGCAACAAATTCAATTGGAGCAAAATATAAATGAGCAACAGACTGGTGAAATTATTCGCTGGCCGGCCACATCTGAACTAATCCCTAGCCACCAAGTAGTCATTAATCAAGCGCTATTAGATACCTTGACCAGCTATTTAGTTGTTCGTAGCTATGATTGGGAATTAGCCGCGTGGAGAAATTACTTGCTTGGTATGGATAAACAGGGAAGTGCTGTCTGGCTCCAATTAAGTTAAAGAAATCAAATTATTAGAAGTTGAATTGATAACTAATGATCAATATGTTAGTCTAATGATACATGGAGAGGTTAAGCGGTGGCTGTTCTGATTGGAAGGGACTGATGCTGATGGAAAAATCCTAAAGCAGACAGACTTCAATGAAAGGAGCAGCAAGTGTCTGTTAAAGATACGCTGGATTTAATGTTGTGCTTTGGCATGTTTGTCATTACACTACTGACAGCCAGCGATTATCGAAAAAAATAGCACAAAAAAACCGCTGATCACTTTGGCAAGTTAGCGGTTTTACAACAAAAATAACAGCCACCATTATAACGGCTTCATGTGGAGCGTTCAGTATACCGCCTGGACGCTTCTTTTAGTATCTTCATTGTAGCATGAAGGTACTCATTTGGCCAATTTGTTTGCGGAATTATCTGCATAACAGACTATTTTTTTAGGTAATGGTAATTAGGTTAGTTCATAAACTTCTGGCGATATTCAGTAGGTGATATTCCTTGTTTCTTTTTAAAGAGAAAGCTGAAATAATTTGGATCGTTGTAACCAATGTCTAGCGCAATTTCGGCTAGTCTTTTATTGGAATTGGTTAGTAGCATTTTTGCATATTTTATTCTTTGTTCAGTTAAATATTCAATAAATGTTTGATTTAATGACTGTGAAAATATGGTGCTAAAATGTGCAGGACTAAGTGAAACAACTGCCGCAACTGAATTTAGTGAAATATCGGGATCAGTATAATTAGCGTTAATATAATTAATTGCTTGATTGATGACACTTTGATATTTAGACATTGAAGGTTGAATTTTTGTTTTGCGCAAGTAATTAATAGCAGAGACTAAAATATCCTGGTATTCTTCGTTATTATTGGCGATTGAGATTAAGTCATTTAGATTAGTTAATTCAGCTGAATAAGATTCGTCAAAATCACCTCGGCGCTGAATTAATCCTCGTAATTCAGTCAATATGAAGAAACGAAACATCCTTGTTCGCTCATGGCTTCCTTGAGTTTGCATCAGTCTTTGAATTAAGTAGTCATGATTCTTTGTTGAAAGTTCCGTAATTTCTTTAGCAAGATCCATTTTGAAAGGATGAGTTGGGGAGAGCTCGCCTTCCTTCATATCGTCCTCAAAACTAATAATCTTTTCAGTACGAACGTTACCATAGGTTGATAATAAGTTTTGAGCGTTTTCAAAAGAAAAAGAAATATCACTGAGCCGTTCAACAACAGGGCCAATCCCAACGGCAATATTACCAATTATGTTTCGGTCTAATTCATGAATTAGAGTATTCGCAATTTGATAGCTAGTTTCCAAAGTGCTTACACGATTATTAGCAAAAACGAGAAATTTAATATAATTCGAAGACATACTGGAAAAGATGGTATTGGGATTAGTTATAAATAGGTAATTTAAATATTTACTAAATTGAGTATAATCAGCTAATGAATTATTGTAATGATTATTTGCCAGTAAGACAGTATAGTTTTTTCCTGCCAATTGGCGCTGGAAAAGGTTATCTGCCTTTTCCAGCGTCTCAGGAACTGTTAACTCGTTCTTAAATAGCTCATCGAGAAAGTTACTTTTTTGAATGTCAGAAAAGAGTGAACTTTCGGATTTAATCTGTTGGTTTTGCTTAGCTAAATCTAGGTTTTTAATTGCTTCAATAATTGTTTTAGTCAGTTCTTCGTTTTTAATTGGTTTAAGAAGATAATTATCTGCCTGTACCTGAATAGCGCCTTTAGCATATTCAAAATCATCAAAACCACTTATAAAAATAATTCGACACCATGGCAAAATCTTTCGCGCCTCTTTGGCAAAAGAGATGCCATCCATAAAAGGCATTTTAATGTCAGAAATAATAATATCTGGCTGTAATTCAATTATTGACGCCAGAGCCATTTCACCATCGCTGGCCTCTCCAGCGTAGGAAATGTTGTATTGTTGACTTAACTTCATAATTTGAGTTCTTAGACTATCACGAATTAGATGCTCGTCTTCAACAATGAAAGTTTTATACACGCTCGCTAGCTCCTTTTTTAGGGACTGTTATTACAACAGTCGTTCCCTGACCATAATTACTTTTGAAATCAATTGCAGCATCTTTGCCATAATAAAGTAATAATCGTTTGTTTACATTGAAGAGGCCGTAACCAATACTAGTGTCTGATTCAATACCACGTTTTAATTCTGTTGTAATTTCTTTTAGTCGTTCTGGCTTTACCCCGATACCATTATCAGTGACTGTAAAAATAATATTAGTTCCAGTAATTTTTGCAGACAGTGTTACTAAGCCAACACGTCGGGTAAATTTAATTCCATGGTAAATAGCGTTCTCAATAATTGGTTGTAAAATCATTTTTAACATTCGATAAGATTTTATTTCTGGTGGTATATTGACTTGATAGTTAAGCATTTCGCCATAACGTATTTTTAGAATTTTCAAGTAATCAGTTGCATGTCGAATTTCAGTGTCAATAGGTATCCAGTCTTTACCTTTGCTTAGAGAAATTCTAAAAAAGTCTGAGAGTGCAAATGTTAATTCTTTAGCCTCCTCATATTGCTGCTGCTCAATAAGCGCAATAATGGCATCAACGCTGTTGTAAACAAAATGCGGTGTGATTTGTGCTTGTAAAACTCGTGCTTCACTTTGTGCCAAATAATATTGTTTCTGAGCGTTTTCTTCGAGTAAACGAACTAGGTTATCGGCCATATTATTTAGACTCATGGTTAGTGCTGCCAGCTCTGGTGTTTGTGGTACTGATAAGCGATAGTTAAAGTGTCCCTTTGAAAGTTCAGTGGAAATTTCAGCCAAATTGTGCAATGGTTGTTCCACGTTTTTAACTAAAAAACGATGATTCTTTTGAGAAATATAAATGGCGATTATAACAAGGACTACTTCAAATAACGTTAAAAAAACAAACGAATGAATCAATTCTTGATTCTTACTGTTGGCCATATTAATTTCAATTCGAACAAATTCTTGCAATATTTTTGATAGCAGTGTTGTAGCAGACTTCACCTGTGTCATTATCTCGGTATTTGCATCATATGAATTATCATGAGCCAGATTAGTAATAATCTCGTTTTGCTGATCATTAAGTGTATCAATTACCCGAGAAGATACATCCAAAACACTTCGTTCTTCACTGGTAGTAATATTTTTTTGTAATGTATTAATTTCATTTTGCAATTCCTGAACAATACTTTTCTGTTCGTATCTTTTAACAGTGATTTGACCAGTCACAACATCCCACATTTCCTCTAGAACATCATTGTCTACTTTGGCTGCTATGTTATTAGCGTTTTGAATATTAGTTAGTGTATGCTGATAGGCTAAGATTTGTCTGGAATACATAATGGCACTAATTAATAGAGGCAAAATCGCAAAGATGAGCATTAGTCGGTTAACTTGAGAAAATATTTGTTTGATACTTAAGTTTTTATTTGAACGCATGAGTACCTCTAATAATTTCTAGTAGGGATTTTATCAATATTTGATTCAGAAAAGGTTGTTTCAGAAATATATATTTCGTGAGCTAATTGATGACCAGAAAAATGACGATTAATGGCGTTAACGACATACCAACCAACATCTGGGTTGCACTCAACAACACAGTTCACTTCACCATTAGCTAGCTTCTTAATGATATTCTCTTGCCCATCAATTGTGATCACAACAATATTTCGACCGGGTTTAATATGGTTTTCTTTTAATGCTGACAGTGCTCCTAGGGTCATTTCATCGCTATGACTATAAAGAATGTTGAATGATTTATTTTTGTGAGTTTGCAGATACTTATTAACGACATCATAAGCTTTATTTCTAGTGTAATTGCCTACTAACGTTGAGGTTATTTTCATTCTAGAATCTCGTGAAATTGTTTCGCGAAAACCGTCATGTCTTAACTTACTCGGTGAAGTTCCTGGTAGTCCAACCAATTCGAGAATGTCAATTGAATCAAGCTTCTTCTCAGCAAAGTAGTTGGTAGCGTAAAGGCCAGCTCGATTTCCCTCAGCTTTAAAACTTGGCCCAATGTGAGTTAAGAATAAAGTCTGATCCGCAGTATCAATATGACGATCAACAATAATTACTGGGATATGGGCCTTCTTTGCCGCTCTCAACACGTTATCCCAGCCTGCTTCCTGCAAGGGGGCGATAATGATTAAATCAACTTTGTATGAAATAAAAGTTCGTACGTCTTGAAGCTGCTGCTCCTGGTTCATAAAGGCGTTGCGATAAAGTACCTCATAGTCGTTCTTTTTAAGCTCGGTTTTGATCGATTTAGTATGAGCTTTTCTCCAGCTACTTTCTGTGCCAGACTGTGAAAAACCGATTACTGGATTATGGACGCCATCATTTGTTGGCGCTTTACTGCAACCGGCAAAAAGAAATATGATGAGCAAGAATAGCAAAGATATTTTACGCATGAGGGACATCCTCCGCAGATAAGCAAGTTTATTTATCTTCATTTTAGCAGAAAAAGCGCTTTATTTGCTGATATATCGGAACTTTAAAATAAAAATCTAAGAGATTCTAAAAAAAATCAAGATTCAGAATAGAATTCAAAAGAAAATAATAATTGTTAAAAAGATAATTAATGAATCGTAAAAATGTAAGCGCTATACTAGCGAAGTAATCAAATGCAGAGATGGAGGTTTCAGGTGCATGAAAATTAATTTGAAAAAGGTAGCAATTACTATGGCGGCTTTGTTAATGGGATTGGGTGCATTAACTGGGTGTAGTAAAAAATCTAGTTCTGGAGATAGTGCGGGAAATAAAGGTTATGTAGGCATTGCCATGCCGACTAAATCCGCTGAACGTTGGATTGCCGATGGTAATAACATGGTCAAAGAACTAAAGAAGTTAGGCTATAAAACTGATTTGCAATACGGTGAAGATAAAGTAGAAAACCAAGTTGCTCAAATTGAAAATATGATTACTAAGGGTGTTGATACATTAGTAATTGCGTCCATTGATGGCTCAGCCTTAACTGATGTCTTAGAAAAAGCCCATAAAGAGAATATTAAAGTAATTGCCTATGATCGTTTGTTAATGAATTCAAAATATGTCGACTATTATGCGACGTTTGATAATTTTGGTGTTGGTGTTTTACAGGCATCTTATATTGAAGACAAGTTGGGATTGAAAGATGGAAAAGGACCATTCAACATTGAATTGTTTGGTGGCTCTCCAGACGATAACAATGCTTTGATTAATTACAATGGTGTCATGTCCGTCTTTAAACCTTACATTAAGAGTAAGCAACTAGTTGTACCTTCTGGTCAAACTAAATTTAATCAGATTGCGACACTACGTTGGGATGGATCAACAGCACAAGCTCGGATGGATAACCTTTTAAGTGCAAATTATACTGATAAAAATTTAGATGCTGTTTTATCGCCATATGATCCAATTAGTTTAGGAATTATTTCCTCACTTAAAGGTGTTGGTTATGGATCTGAAAGTAAGCCATTACCGGTTATTACTGGACAAGATGCAACTGTTGCAGGGGTTAAGTCAATTATTGCCGGCGAGCAAACTGAAACAATCTTTAAAGACACTCGGATTTTAGCAAAAAATACGATTGAAATGATTAAAGCCATTAGTGCGGGTAAGAAAGTACCAGTTAATGATACAAAAACATATGATAATGGTGTGAAAGTTGTGCCAACTTATCTGTCTAAACCAGTTTCAGTTGATAAAGAAAATTACAAGGCTGAATTAATTGATACCGACTATTATAAAGAATCACAATTAAAAGAATAATTGAAGTGAGTGAGGATCGAACTGGCTTCGGTCCTTTCTCAATTTAACGGTCAATTTGATGAAAATGTTGTCAGAAAGGCAGAGAGTATATGGCAGACTACATTTTAGAAATGAAAAATATTATTAAAGAGTTCTCAGGCTTTCGTGCCCTAGATCAAGTGAATTTAAATATTGAACGTGGTGAAATTCACGGATTATGTGGTGAGAATGGTGCTGGGAAATCCACCTTAATGAATGTTTTAAGCGGCTTATACCCATATGGTAGTTATGATGGTGATATCGTTTATAACGGTGATATTTGTAAGTTTAAAGACTTAGGCGACAGTGAAAATAAAGGAATTGTTATTATTCATCAAGAACTGGCACTCAGCCCTTATTTATCAGTCAAAGAGAATATTTTCTTAGGCAATGAACAAGCCAAGCACGGCGTGATCGATTGGGATTTGACTGAGAAGAAAACAACTAATCTTTTGAAAACTGTCGGTCTAAAATTGAGTCCTAATACGCTAATTTCTCAAATTGGTGTTGGGCAACAACAGCTAGTTGAAATTGCTAAGGCTTTTTCTAAATCGGTTAAATTATTGATTCTAGATGAACCAACAGCAGCGCTTAATGAAGAGGAAAGTGCAAATCTTCTGGATTTAATTCGTGAGTTTAAAAAGCAAGGAATCACATCGATTATCATCTCGCATAAATTGAGCGAAATTGTTAATGTAGCTGATCGAATTACAATTATTCGTGATGGTAAAACTATTGAGACTTTAGATCATGAAGAAATCAGTGAAGATCGTATTATTCGTGGCATGGTTGGTCGTGAGTTAACCAATCGTTTCCCTGATCGTCATCCCAAAATTGGTGATGTTTACTTTGAAGTAAAAGATTGGCAGGTTCACCATCCCGTTGATACTAACCGTGTTGTTGATAATGTTAAGGACTTTAACATTAAGCGTGGAGAAATCGTTGGAATTGCTGGACTGATGGGGGCTGGTCGAACTGAATTTGCCATGAGTATTTTTGGCCATTCTTATGGTCAAGAGATCCAGGGAACGGTCTATAAAAATGGTCAAGAAATCTCAGTTAAAAATGTGGCCGATGCAATCAATAATGGTTTGGCTTATGTATCTGAAGATCGTAAAGAGCTAGGTCTGGATTTATTAATGGATATCAGAGAGAACACTTCTGTAGCTAGTTTAAATAAAATTAGTAAAAACGGCATTTTAGATAAAGATCAAGAGATAAAAACAGCTGAGAAATTGAATGAAAAAATGTCGACGAAATACACCTCAATTTTTCAAAATGTAGGTAGTTTAAGTGGTGGTAATCAACAAAAAGTAGTTTTAGCGAAATGGCTAATGACTGAGCCAGATATTCTGTTTTTGGATGAGCCCACTCGAGGAATTGATGTCGGTGCAAAGTATGAAATTTATACGATTATTGAAGAGATGGCTGCATCTGGCAAGAGTATCTGCATAATCTCTTCAGAACTTCCAGAAATAATTGGTATGTGTGATCGTATTTATACAATGAGCAATGGAAAAATGACCGGTGAAGTTGTTAGAAAAGATGCAAATCAAGAAACATTAATGAGTCTGATGACCATGGAGGCGTAGACAATGGAGACAACACATGAAGTTCATGAAGTAAAAGCTGACAAGAAAAAAATGAACATAAAAGATAAAGTAATGGATATTTTCAGTCGTTATAGCATGGTTATTATTTTGATTGTTTTGTTGATTGCGTTTCAGGTGATGACTGGCGGTATTTTCTGGCGGCCATTGAATGTCACTAACTTAGTTTTACAAAATAGTCATATTCTTATTTTAGCGGCAGGAATGTTATTAGTTGTTCTATTAGGTCACGTTGACTTATCAGTTGGTTCAGTTATGGCCTTTGTTGGCTCGATTGCTGGTATCATGATGGTTAACAATAAGATGAATCCCTGGGTAACCATCATTGCTTGTTTAGCCGTAGGTGCGTTAATTGGTGCCTGGCAGGGCTTTTGGGTAGCTCATGTTGGTATTCCAGCCTTTATTGTAACTTTAGCTGGTTTATTAATGTTTCGGGGATTGACCCAAGTAGTTCTTGGTGGTCAATCACTGGCTCCTTTTCCCAAAGTGTTTCAAAAAATGGCCACAGGTTATTTGCCAGATATTGCCGGTGGTGAACATCTACACTATTTGACAATGATTATTGGTATTCTCTTAGCTGCTGTATTAATTTATTCTCAATGGCGCGCACGGCAGCATCATAAGAGTAATTTATTCGAAGTTGAGTCAATTTATGCTTTTGCTTTTAAAGCTATCTTTACCGGTGTGATTGTTATTGGCGTTACGTATATTTTTGCGGCCTATTCAGGCTACCCAGTTATTTTAATTATCTTAGGTGTGATTGTAGCTGCCTACGGATTTTTAACAAATAAAACCGTCCCTGGACGTCAGATCTATGCAACTGGTGGTAACAAAAAAGCAGCTGAACTATCAGGAATTAAGACTAAGAAAATTACTTTTTGGGTTTTTGTAAATATGGGAGTTATGGCAGCGCTAGCTGGACTAGTATTAGCTGCCCGACTAAATGCGGCAACACCACAAGCAGGAACTTCACTAGAATTAGATGCGATGGCTGCTGTTTACTTCGGTGGTGCATCCACTTCTGGTGGTATTGGGACTATTCTAGGTGCCATTGTCGGTGGTTTAGTAATGGGTGTCTTGAATAATGGGATGTCCATCATGGGTGTCGGCGTTGACTGGCAACAAGCAATTAAAGGTCTAATCCTTCTTTTGGCCGTAGTACTGGATGTATATAATAAACGCAAAAAGGTTGCATAGTTGAGGTGAATACGAATGGAAGAGTCACAGCATGTTAAACATATCTTACTTATTTGTACAGCAGGGATTACAACTGGACTACTAGTTAAGAATGTTCAATCAGCGGCAGATGCACACCATTTAAGTGTACATGTTTATTCTGCCCCGGCAATTCTTGCTGATCAAATTCTTCAAAATGAACCAGTTGATGCGTTGCTAATTGGTCCACAATCGAAATACGAAATTGAACGTCTGAGGGATTATCTGACATATAAAAAAGTTCCTTATAAGTTAATTTCTAATGAAGATTATCAGACTTTGAATGGTGAAGCGGTGCTAGCCGATAGTATGAAGTTACTAAAAGTAGAAATATAGTTAAAAAGATTCTGACCAAGTAAAATCTGGTTCAGAATTTTTTTTATCCGTATAAATTATTAATTGATGTAATTTATTGAAAAAACACTTTTTCCCGTCTATACTAACCTTTATAATTAATAAACAATCGTGAAGTATGATAAGGAAGAAATATGCCAACCAAATATGAATTAATCAAAAAGAAATTATTAGAAGATATTTTGGCGGGGAAGTATGCCGTCAATGACAAACTACCTACTGAATCAGAGCTAATGCAGTCCTTCAAAGTCAGTCGTTACACAGTTCGCCGGGCAATTGGTGATCTGGAGAATGATCATTATGTCTACCGGATTCAGGGCGGTGGTATTTTTGTTGACGATTGGGAAAAGCAAGAAAGTCGTACGCTGAAGAATAAAATGATTGGCGTGATCACCACACATATTGCCAATTATATTTTCCCAAATATTATTACGGGGATTGATCGGACGATTTCTAATAATGGCTATTCATTACTGTTAAGCAACACGCAAAATGATCCGCGTAAAGAGCGAGCCAGCTTGTTAAAGATGATGGAGAATAATCTTTCAGGATTAATTATTGAACCGACGCAAAGTGCCATTAATCAGGAAAATTTTGATCTTTATCAAAAGTTACAGACGTTGAGAATGCCAGTTCTTTTTATTAATGCCCACTATGAAGAGTTAAACTTTCCTTATGTTGAGGTGGCTGATACCAAAGGGGCCGAGTTGTTGACCAATCAACTTTTTACTGAAGGCCATCAGCGAATTTTAGGGATTTTTAAAACAGATGATTTGCAAGGAATTCATCGCATGAATGGCTATATTAAATCTTATCAGCAGCATTCTGCACAGTCGGCTTTTAGTGAAATTTTAATGTTCCAGACCAAGGATAATATGCAGACAGTTTTCAAACGCGTGGCGGCAATTTTACAACGGGATGATCGGCCAACTGCGGTTGTTTGTTACAACGACCAGTTAGCAATTCAGCTAATTGCTTTTGCTAAATCGTTGCATTTACAGGTGCCACATGATTTATCAATTGTTGGATTTGATGATTATCAGTTGTCGGCCTTTGTGGATCCTGCGCTGACAACAATGGCCCATCCTAAAGAAAAAATGGGTCATGATGCTGGGGCATTGATGCTGACAATGATTAATCATAAGCCGGTCGAGTCAGTTATTTATCCACCAGAGCTAGTTATGCGCAAATCGATCAGAAATATAACAGATAAATAAAATAGCCATTGACTTATACGGACAAATATTCTAGAATCTTTATGTAAGCAATTACATGGAGATTCTTTTTGTTACCCGATAATTTTAGCGGCGATAAAAATGAATTCAATTTTTAGCCAACAGGATTGATTTTGATAGTAAAGGAGTTAGGAAATTGCTAGAAAATCTAAAAAAAGAAGTTTACGAAGCCAATATGCTGTTACCCAAGTATGATTTAGTTACTTTCACTTGGGGCAACGTCAGCGCGATTGACCGCGACAAGGGGTTGTTTGTCATCAAACCTTCTGGTGTTGATTATGATAAGTTGACGCCTGACGATATGGTTGTTGTCGATTTAAACGGGAAAGTTGTTGAAGGCAAATTAAATCCTTCCAGTGACACACCAACACATACTGTTCTTTACAATGCTTATCCTGAATTAGGTGGGATCGTTCATACTCATTCACCATGGGCGGTTTCTTTTGCCCAAGCAGGCATGGATTTGCCGGCAACAGGAACAACCCACGCTGATACATTCTACGGTCCGGTGCCAGTTTCAGACGCGTTGACCAAAGAAGAAATTGAAAACGACTACGAAGAGAATACTGGTAAAGTCATTGTGCGCACATTTAAAGAACGCGGCCTAAAACCGATGGATGTGCCCGCAGTCTTGGTTCAAGATCATGGTCCCTTCACTTGGGGCGCCACTGCTGAAAAAGCTGTCTACAACGCCAAGGTTTTGGAAGTGAGCGCCGAAATGGCCTATCATACTATGCAATTACAAGGTCATGGCGACGTTTCAGTACCCCAGTATTTACTAGACAAACATTACTTTCGGAAACACGGTGCCAATGCGTATTATGGCCAGAAAAAGTAGCTGAAACGTGTTCGGAGTGACAAAAGGCTATGCCTAATTTAAATATCTGCTCAATCGACATGCGTCGCTTAATCAGATATTTGAAATTACGCTACGCCAAAAGTTCACCACCTCTCACAACTTATTAAAAAGGAGATTTTTATATGTTAGCTGTACCTGAATATAAATTTTGGTTTATTGTTGGTAGTCAAGCGCTTTATGGCGAAGATGATTTAAAGGCTGTTGAAAAGGATGCGCGGCAAATTGTTGCTAGTCTAAACGACAGCAAGCAATTACCTTATCCCGTTGAATTTAAAGAGGTGGCCATTGATGCTGAAACAATCACTTCAGCTATGAAAGAGGCTAACTTCAACGATGAAGTTGCCGGTGTCATCACTTGGATGCATACTTTCTCGCCAGCCAAGAACTGGATCCGTGGGACTAAATTATTACAAAAACCATTACTGCACTTAGCCACTCAATTCCGCAACGATATTCCTTGGTCAACCATTGATATGGATTACATGAACTTGAACCAAAGTGCTCATGGTGATCGCGAATATGGTTTCATCAACGCTCGGTTACGTAAGCATAATAAAGTTGTTTATGGTTTCTGGGGCGATGAAGAAGTTCAGCATGAAATTGCTGACTGGATGGATGTTGCCGTTGGTTTTAACGAAAGCTTCAAGATCAAAGTTGCTCGTTTTGGCGACAACATGCGTAATGTTGCCGTGACTGAAGGCGATAAAATCGAAGCGCAGATTCAATTCGGCTGGACGGTTGATTACTTCGGAATTGGCGATTTAGTTGCTGAAATGAAACAAGTCAGTGAAGCTGATATCGATAAAGAATATGCTGATCTTGAAAGTCGTTATGATCTAGTTGTTGGTGACAATGACCCTGAATTCTTCAAGGAACATGTTCGTTATCAATTACAAGAAAAAATTGCCATGGAACGTTTCTTTGAACGTGGTGGCTATTCAGCCTTTACTACTAACTTCGAAGATCTCTGGGGCATCAAACAATTACCAGGCTTAGCAGTGCAATTGTTAAACCGCGAAGGCTATGGTTTTGCCGGTGAAGGCGACTGGAAGACCGCTGCATTGGATCGGTTACTGAAAGTTGTTAGCCATAACGAAGCCACTGGTTTTATGGAAGATTACACGTTGGACTTACGCAAAGGCCACGAACAAATCTTGGGCTCACATATGCTTGAAGTAGACCCAACATTGGCTAGCACGAAGCCACGGGTTGAAGTTCACCCATTAGGTATTGGCGATCGGGAAGATCCTGCACGGTTGGTTTTCGATGGTGTTAATGGCGACGCAATTGATGTCACGATGTCTGATTTCGGCGACGAATATCGCCTGATTGGTTATCCTGTGACCGCTATGAAGCCTGATCAACCAGCACCACACTTACCAGTTGCCCGGCAACTTTGGGTACCAAAGGCTGGTTTGAAACAGGGCGCCACTCGATGGATCGAGAATGGTGGCGGCCACCATACGGTCTTCTCAACGAAAGTAACCAACCAACAGTTAGCCGATTTAGCACAGTTATTTGAACTAAAATTTGTTGATATTCAGTAATATTCTTTGACAATTCTCCTCCTAGAAAAGCAAAGATTCTTGTCTAACCGCAACAAATTTTAGCGTAAATAAGCTTGGGCTGGTTCAAAACAATTTGTTTTGCGCCGGCCCATTTTTTTGAGGAAAACTACTAAAACATCATGAGACAGGTGAATGAAATGCATGATTTTAAAAATGAAATTCAGAATGGTCAAACAACTTTAGGGATTGAATTAGGTTCAACCAGAATTAAGGCGGTCCTCATTAGTCAAGATTGCACAACTTTAGCGGCCGGCAGTTATTCTTGGGAAAACCAGTACGTCGATGGCATTTGGACTTATTCGTTGGACCAAGTTTGGACGGGGATTCAAGCTAGTTACCAAGAATTGCAACAAACGGTTAGCGAGCAGTACCAAGTTGAACTCACTAAGATTGGTGCCATTGGGGTCAGTGCCATGATGCACGGCTACTTAGCCTTTGACGCGCAGAATCAACAATTGGTTCCGTTCCGAACTTGGCGGAATAATACCACTGGTGAAGCTAGTGATCAATTAACGAAATTATTTAATTTCAATATTCCTCAACGGTGGAGTATTGCACATTTATATCAGGCCATTTTAAATCAAGAACCTCATGTTAAGCAGGTCGATTTCCTAACGACTTTAGCTGGTTATGTCCATTGGCAATTATCAGGTGAGAAGGTCCTCGGGATTGGCGATGCTTCCGGAATGTTCCCAATTGACGAAGCGAGTCATAATTATGATCAAACGAAAATTGAACAGTTTGAACGTTATACCAATGTTTTAGGCTATCAATTTAATTTGAAAGAATTGTTACCTAAAGTTTTGGTTGCTGGTGAAGTGGCGGGCCATTTAACCACTGCTGGTGCCCAAAAACTTGATCCAACTGGTCAACTGCAAGCAGGGTCAGTCATGGCACCACCTGAAGGCGACGCTGGGACTGGTATGACGGCGACTAATAGTGTTAAGAAGCGGACTGGTAATATTTCGGCGGGTACGTCGGCCTTTTCAATGGTGGTTTTGGATCAGCCGTTGCATGAAGTTCATCGTGATATTGATTTGGTAACGACGCCAGAAGGTGCGCCGGTCGCCATGGTTCATACTAATAATTGCACCTCTGATATTAATGCTTGGGTTGGTTTATTCGGTGAAGTTGCCCAAGCTCTTGGTCAGAAAGTGACACCAGATCAGCTTTATGCAACTTTATTTGGTGAATCAACTACTGCGGCCGTTGATGGTGGTGGCTTGGTTAATTATGCCTATTTATCCGGTGAGAATATTACTGACGTTCAGGCAGGTCGCCCCTTGTTTGTGCGGACGCCAAACAGTCAATTTAATTTAGCCAATTTTATGAAGGCTCAATTGTATTCGGCTTTTGCACCATTGAAAATTGGCATGGATATTTTAACTAAAGAGGAGCATATTAGCACAGATGTCCTCATTGCCCAAGGCGGTATTTTCCGGACGCCAGTCGTTGCCCAACAAGTCTTGGCTGACGCTCTAAATACGCCAATTACAGTCATGGAAAATGCCGGTGAAGGTGGACCATGGGGGATGGCTGTTTTAGCAGCATATGTGCTTGCTAAAAAGTCGGATGAAGATTTGGCTGGCTATTTAGATCGAGTCGTCTTCCAGAATCCTGCAAGCAGCACCTTGGCACCTAACACGGATGGCGTGCAGGGCTTCGATCAATTCATTGACCGGTACCAAGCAGGACTGCCAATTGTGAAAGCTGCTGAAGTATTACCAGACAAAGCCTAACAAATTATTTCCAAGTAAGTTAGAAATGGGTTGAGCAAATGAAACAATGGGTAAAACTACGATTAGTTTTAATGGGGATTATTGGGTGTGCGCTTTTATTAACCGGTTGCCAGCAAAAACCGGCAGCAGTCAAACAGAAATTAACGGATCCGAAGTTTACAGATATTTCGGTGCATGATCCTTCAGTAATTCGCGCCAACGGCCAGTATTATGTGATTGGTTCGCATATGCAAACGGCAAAAACTAAAGATTTCATTCATTGGCAGCAGCTGTCGACCAGTGTTGCCGATCAAAAAATGTTTCCCGATATTCAAAGTGATTTAAGTGATGTCTTTAGTGATACGAATAGTGATACATTGTGGGCCGGCGATATTGAGCGACTGGCTGATGGGCAATATTATATGTATTATTGTGCCTGCGAAGGAGATAATCCTACGTCAGTTCTCGGCATGGCCAAGGCCAAGAAAATTACTGGTCCATATCATGATCAGGGGATTTTCCTGCGCTCAGGAAACGCCGTTGCAGACGATGCCAGCTATGACGCCACTAAACAGCCGAATGTTGTTGATCCCCATACTTTTCATGATAAGAATGGCAAATTGTGGATGATCTATGGTTCTTATTCTGGTGGGATTTTTATTTTAAAAATGAATGAGCAGACCGGGTTACCCGAGGCGGGCCAAGGCTATGGCAAACGGCTGTTAGGTGGCAATCATCTGCGTATTGAAGGCCCGTATGTGTTGTATAACGCTCAAACTGACTATTACTATCTCTTCTTATCATTTGGTGGTTTAGCCGCCGATGGTGGTTACAATCTTCGGGTTGCCCGTTCGAAAAATCCTGACGGACCGTATGTTGATGCGCAAGGTCATGATTTTCGCCAGCTTCGCGGGCCTAACGGGACTACTTTCGATGATGAAACGATTGCCAAGTATGGGGTTAAATTAATTGGTAACTATACCTTAGATACTAAGAAGCCAGATAGCAGTGGTTATGTGTCACCAGGACATAACTCTGCTATCTATCAAGCGAGTAGTCAGAAGTACTTCATGATTTTCCATACGCGTTTTCCTAATCAAGGTGAGGCATATCAAGACCGAGTTCACCAGCTTTTCTTCACAAAGCAAGGATGGCCCGTTACAACGCCGTTACGCTATGGTGGCGAAACCAGAACGAAGTATGATTTGCAGCAGATAATTGGTGATTATCAGGCAGTTCAATTTAGTAAAACTATTTCAGCAAAAATCACTCAGCCTAAGGATTTAACTATTAAAAATAATGGTCAAGTTAAGGCCGATCAGACTGCTAAATTACAGTTTCAGAAATCTGGTCAAGAAAGTGTGCTGACGCTTGGTAATCATCAGTACCATGGCTATTTCATTTCGCAATGGGATGAGTATACTAAGAAACAGACCATGTGCTTTACAGGTACGGATCAAAATGGTGAACCACTTTTTCTAGTGCGCAAAGCGACTAAATAATTTTATAACGGCGTTCAAAACGCTGAGCTTAAGGAGCAATAATTATGTCATTTTTAGATTTTGCACAAACACCGCCAATGGGATGGAATTCATGGGATGCCTATGGCGCCTCAATTAATGAAAAGCAAGTTCGTGCTCAAGCCGAATATCAAGCTGAGCATTTAAAACAATTCGGTTGGGACTACTTCGTAATTGATATTCAGTGGAGTGAGCCAACCGCTGAGTCCATGGCTTACCACACGTTTGCGCCATTACGCATGGATCAATATTCACGATTGATTCCGGCTGAGGAACGCTTCCCTTCAGCCGCTAATGGCCAAGGCTTCAAGCCAATTGGCGACTATTTGCACAGTTTAGGGTTGAAATTTGGGATGCATATGATGCGGGGAATTCCCCGCCAAGCTGTGGCACAGAACACCGCAATTTTGGGTACAGATTTGCGCGCTCGCGATATTGCTCTAAACAATATTTGTGAATGGAATTCTGATATGTATGGTGTTGATGTTAGCTTACCGGCTGGCCAACAATACTATAATTCTTTATTTGAATTATATGCTAGCTGGGGCGTTGATTTCATCAAGGTTGATGATATTGCCGATGCTAAGCTCTATCACGATGCCCATAAGCCAGAAATTGCAGCGATTCGACAAGCAATTGATCAAGCTGGTCGACCAATGGTTTTGTCATTATCACCAGGTCCAGCGGCGTTGAAAAATGGCCACTTTTTCCAGAACAATGCCAATATGTGGCGGATCACGGATGATTTCTGGGATAATTGGGCGGCTTTACGGAATATGTTTGACCGTGCCGCTGAATGGGCACCATTTATTCGCCCCGGCAATTGGCCTGATTGCGATATGATTCCTTTTGGTCACGTCCGCGTTTGTTACGGTGAAGAAAATGTCAGTCAATTTACTCGGGCCGAGCAGTACAGTTTGATGAGCCTGTGGACGATTTGCCAATCACCACTAATGTTTGGCGGACGGCTCACTGATTTGGATCCAGAAATTCTAAAACTTTTGACAAACAAGAAAGTTTTAGAAATGCACCACACGCTAATCGATCAACGAGAAATTATCGACCAAGACAATTGGCGCGTTTGGCTAGCTCATAGTGAGACCAAGACCTATCTGGCTATTTTTAATTTGGCTGATCAGGAGCGGCAGTTACCAGAAACAATTGTTGCGCAATTAGGTCAGCAATCGTTAACTGATTTATGGCGACAGCAAGATCAGCACCTCGCAACGAATCTAACGATTGCCAGCCATGGTGCGTTTTTGGGAATGAATAAATAGACCATCTAATTTTCTCTCTTTGAATCATGAGTTTGGTGATTTGGAGAGAGATTTTTTTGTTTTATGAGTTAAAAATTAGTTCTCTATTGTCTATCTTTTCCAGTCCAGACAAGTAGTTGCGCAATTTCGGCTTGATGTTTTGACACTCATGGAAGCTCCCCAATATACTCAGGATAGCTAAGCACGTCTGATTAATTACTGGTAATTTCGAAATTGGCCAATGGCGTAATTTGACTTCTGAGGGGACGGTTTCACAATGAAAAATATTAACCAATTGCTAGCCTATAGTACTGGTCGTGAGAATAAGCTGTATGAACGCTTTTTTGATGTGACCCATCAACAAAAGTTTGAATCGATTTTTTGTCTGGGGAATGGTTATTTAGGGTTGCGTGCGACCCACGAAGAGACCTATCCTTTTCAGGTTCGTGGGTTATTCGTCAATGGGACTTTCCAGACGGCTGGTGGCAGTACGGTGCCTGAACTGCCTAATTTTCCTGATATTGTTGGTAATGAAATTGAGTTGGATGGTCAGTTATTTGATTTGACCCGGGGCAAATTAACGAATTATAAACGTTATTTAAATATCAGTAATGGCGAAAGTGTGCGGGTCGCCAAATGGGAAATGGCTGGGCGCCGTTACCAGATCGAATTTCACCGGTTTGCTTCTTTTGCTGAGAAGCATTTGATCGTCTCGCAAATTAAAATTACCCCCGCCCAGGATACGGAATTGAATTACACCACTTCGATCAATGGCCAAGTTGGTAATCATGGAACCCAATATTTTGCTGATGGTCAACAACGCCATGAAAAAGATGACGGCTTATCTTATCAATTTTCCGGGCTAGATCGTAATTTAGACGCGGTGATTTATCAATTAACAGAGATGAGCCAAGATCCTGAGAAAGTGACGGCTTCTGTTGATCGGCGGCGCATCGACAAGATTTATCAATTCAAACTTGCTAAAGATACCACTTTTACTTTCGAGACTTTTTCAGCAATTACCACTTCGCGAGATCGCGATTCAATCTATCATGATCAGGAAAGCCTGTTTCATCGCGCTCGACACATTGCCCGAGCAGCTAAAGATGACGGCTATCGGAAAAATTTATTGTTAAGCAATCGTGCTTGGCAACGCGAAGTTTGGCAAGTTGTGCCAATTGAAATCACCAGTACGAATTCGCTGGACCAGCTACTTTTGAATTTTGGTCGCTATCATTTACATGTCATGACGGCGAAAGATGATGATCAGACCAGCATAGCGGCAAAAGGGCTGTCAGGTGAAGGCTATAAAGGTCATGCCTTCTGGGATACTGATATGTTTATTTTTCCTTATTTCCAATATGAATTTCCAAAAATTGCCCGTAATTTAGTTAATTATCGCTACCAACAGCTGCCAGCCAGTCGTCGTAACGCCGTGACGAACGGCTATCGTGGTGCCCAATATCCTTGGGAATCGGCGGACGTTACTCATGGTGAGACGACGCCAAAATGGGGCAGCTTCAATATCGATACTGGCAAACCGTCGAGAATTTGGACGGGGGAGATTGAGGTGCACATTACGGCGGATGTGGCCTACACCTTGTTACAGTATTGTATCGGTTTACCCGAGGGCGATGATTATTTCTTAACTCATGGGTTAGAAATTTTATTTGATAGCGCCCATTTTTGGACCAGTCGGGTTCACTACAATGAGAAGCGGCGGCGCTACGAAATTCGTGATGTCATTGGTCCCGACGAGTATAAGGAGCACGTTGATAATAATGCCTACACGAATTATATGGCCTTTTATAATATGGTTAATGCCCTACAATGGATTGCCAATTTGAAAGATCATCCCGCGACTTATGCTCATTGTGCCGAATGCTTTGATTTACCACAGCTACAACGTGATCTTGAGCGCATTACGGCCGACTTTTATTTGCCCAAGGTTAATAGTGATAACATTCTTCCAGAAAATGATACTTTTTTGACTTTGCCGAATTTTAATACTTCGCAATTTCAAAATCCGGCTGGTGATCATTTGTTGCGCGACATGAGTATTGATACCGTTAATCAGTATCAAATCAGTAAGCAGGCCGACGTGGTTTTGATTTTGCAAGCCTTTCGCCATTACTTTACGCAAAAAGCGGTGACGACGAATATTGATTATTATGAAGAGCGGACGCAACACGATTCTTCCTTGTCTTATGGTAGTTATGCCGTTGTTCGTGCCCGCAATGACCAGGCCGATAAAGCCTATGACCTTTTCCACCAGGCTGGGCTAGTGGATTTGAATGATAATCCAACTGGTTCTGATGTTGGGATTCACGCTGCCGCGATGGCCCAAATCTGGAATAGCACAATTCAAGGATTTGCGGGCATCCAGATTGACCGTGATTTATTACGAGTTGATCCGCATTTACCCAATGAGTGGCAAAAATTAACTTTTCCGATTTTCTGGCGTGATAATAAAATCAATTTCGAAATTACCGCCAAACAAATCGCCATTAATAACACAGGCAAAACAACCGTCTCAATTATTCAAGGCAAGGATCAGGTGGTTGAGGTAGCGCCACATCAAATCGTGACTTGTGCGTATTAATTAAATAGGATTAGGCGTCAGCTTAAAATTGAAAAATTCTTGAAGGTCACTGAATTAGCAGAAGCTAAGTCAATGACCTTTTTATTAGTAAGGATTTTCAGTTTTATTAAATAACGTTTGCTTTCCAATTGGAAACGCTATATACTTTTAATCGAAACGTTTCGATGATAACTCAAACTAAATGTTGAAAATGTTTTTATCACTTTTAGCATAGATAAGGAGTTTTTTGAATGGAAGACTGCATTAGGGTAGCAACCTATAATCTTAGTTGTATGTCGCAACAAGCAAAAAGCGTTGCTCAGGCGAGATTATTAGTTGAAGAACATGTAGATATTGCTGGATTACAAGAAATCAACTGGCAGAATCATCGCTTCTCAGGAGTGGCCTATAATACTTTGGATTATTTTCAGGCTTATCCACAACAGTATTTTGGCGCTGCAAGTCCTTATGGTGGTGGTGGCTATGGTAATGCTGTTGTTGGGCAGCTGCCATTTCTTAAGACGGATAACTGGAATTATGATAATGGTGCTTTGGGTCAAGAACACGAGGCTGAACTAATTGCTGCCTATGCCAATATTAATGAATCCAAACCAGAGACAGTGCAAGTCCGTAATGATTTATTCGCTAAATATGGTTTAAAAGTCATCGAACCTCGAGCTTATCAACGAGTGGTCTTTGAAGTAGGTACTAAGCAAGTCGCGTTCTATAATACTCATTTGAGTTTTGAATTTTTAGAATTACGATTAAATCAAATGCAGCAATTGAAATCCGCAGTATTGGCTGACAAAACACCATACAAAGTGATCACAGGTGATTTCAACGCTGATTTGAATACAACTGATTGGCAAGTATTCAAGCCTGAATTTGAGTTAGCTAATGGTTATCAAGGAACTTGGCATGATACTTTTATTGGCATCGATCCCGTTATGAAAGTGAATACGATCGACAATATTATTGTGACACCTAATATTAAATTTCATGATATCAGAACAATTAAATCGACAGCTTCCGACCATTTGCCATTAATTGCTGATCTTGAATTGATTTAGTTAAACGTTTATATAAAAAGGTAGGTTTTATTATGAGCTCGCAAAAAGTACAGAATATTATGCAGCAAATGACAATTGAAGAAAAAATTGGACAATTAATCCAATTGAGTGCTGACTTTTTCCAGGATGGTCAAGCCGTTATTACTGGACCAATGAAATCATCTAATTTAACACTTGATACTGTTTATACAGTCGGATCAGTTTTAGGAATTTCCGGAGCTAAAAAAGTTCGTCAGATTCAACACGATTACTTAAAGAACAGTCGCCTAAAAGTACCATTATTATTTATGGCTGATGTTGTTCATGGCTATCAAACTATTTTCCCGATTCCTTTAGCATTAGGCGCTAGTTTTAATCCAGAAACGATGAAAATAGCTTCGCAAGTAGCTGCCCAAGAATCTGCAGCTGGTGGTGTTCATGTTACTTTTGCACCAATGGTTGATTTAGTACGTGATCCACGTTGGGGTCGAGTAATGGAGTCAACTGGGGAAGATCCGTACTTGAATTCTGTGATGGCTGACGCCAGTGTTCGCGGATTTCAAGGTACTGATTTAGATGGTCAACATGTGGCAGCCTGCGTGAAGCACTTTGCCGCGTATGGTGCGCCAGAAGCTGGCCGGGAATACAATACTGTTGATATTTCGGAATGGCGTTTTAAAGAACAATATTTGCCAGCATATCAAGCAGCAGTTGATGCACAGGCTCTGTTGGTGATGACCTCATTTAATACCTTATTTGGTGTACCAGCCACTGCCAACCAGCATTTAATGCGCGATATTTTGCGAAATGAATTGAAGTTTGATGGTGTACTTATCTCTGATTGGGATGCCATTGCGGAATTAATCAATCATAGTGTGGCTGGTGATTTGGAGACGGCGGCCGATCTAGCGCTAAAAGCTGGCGTAGATATTGACATGATGGCTTTTGCTTATTCTAAATATTTAAAAAAGGCGGCTAGCTTAGATCAAACAACGGCTGATTTAATTGATGAGTCTGTCACCAGAATTCTTGAATTAAAAGATAAATTAGGTTTGTTTGATGATCCATATCGTGGCATCACAGAAGAACGTGAACAAAGCGAAATTAAGACCTCAGCAAATTTAACAGCAGCACAAACTGCAGCTGAAGAATCAATTGTTTTATTGAAAAATCAGCGGCAAACATTACCTTTAGCTGCAGACACACAGGCCGCTTTAATTGGGCCAGTTGCTGAGACTGGTGATTTATTGGGTAGTTGGTCTTGGCAAGGTAAAGCGTCCGAAACTGAGTCGATTCAATCAGCCCTTGGAGCAGAAATGCCAAACTTGAAGGTTGCCACAGGCGTTGCCTACCGCTCGTTAAATCAAAAAGAATTGGCAGCGGCAGTGACAGTTGCACGGCAGCAGGATGTCATTATCGTTGCCTTGGGCCTACCAAGTTCCGAGAGTGGTGAGGCAACAAGTTTAACCAATATTAAGCTGCCGGACGAACAACTAATGCTATTAAGAAAATTGGCCCAATTAAATAAACCGATCATCAGTCTCATTATTTCTGGTCGTCCAATGGACTTAAGTGAAGTAGATGCATTGTCAGATGCAGTTGTATTTGCTTGGTTCCCTGGATCTCGTGGTGCCAAGGCAATTAGTAATATTTTGCTTGGTAAAGTTAATCCAAGTGGTAAATTACCAATGACTTTCCCACGGTCAGTTGGCCAAGTACCCATTTATTACAATCATTATCGTACTGGTCGCCCAATTACTAATACACCTGAAGACGATGAAAATAAGTATCAGTCTAAATACACCGACCAAAAGAATTCACCATTATATCCGTTTGGCTTTGGTCTCAGCTATGCCGAGATTAAAGTTAAAGACGTTGAAATAGTAGCTGATCAAATCACTACTGACGGCAAACTACAAGTAAATGTGACTTTGGTAAATCAGTCGTCTCGTCAAGGCAAGACAGTTATTGAAGCTTATGTTCATCAACATGTTAGTGAAACTGTTCGTCCCGTTAAGAGCTTAGTTGATTTCGATAAGGTAACCATCACGGCTAATAGTAGTCAGAAGTTTAGAATAAGCATTCCTTGCGAACGTTTCGCCGCAGTGCACACGAATCTTGAAAAGTATGTGGATGCGGGACAATATACACTGATGGTTGGCCTAGATTCAGAAAATGTTGTTGCAGTACCTTTTGTTATTAAATAAATCAGATTTAGAAATGAATGGAGAGAGGGATAACATGCCTAAAATAAAAAATGGTCGATTACAGATGACTTTGTTGCATAATGGTGCGATTGGCCAAATTAGTGATGATGGTATTATGGTCAACCAAATCAAGGGTAATGCTTTGGATGGTAGCCTAAGCAATATTTATTTGCGAATTAAAACCATGAATCATTGGGAATATACACCCTTGACCGGCCCAAGTGCTGATAGTCAGGTTACTTACAGCAATAATACAGTTTTATGGCGAGGCAACTTTCATCAAATAGCCTATCAAGTTAAGCTTCTTTTAGGCGCTGATCAATGGTTTTGGCAAATCAATTTGACGAGTAGTACTGAAGTTGAAGCTGATTTAACTTATGCACAGGATCTTGGTTTGGGTGAAGAAGGATTTGTTACTAGTAATGAGGCCTATGCTTCACAATATTTAGATCACTTTATTAGTCAGCAAGATTCGCACATTACCATTGCTACTCGACAGAATCAGGCCCAAAAAGGCGGCTATCCATATCTACAAGAAGGTTCTTTCTCACCATTAGATAGTTTTTCAACAGATGGCATTCAATTCTTCGGTACTTCTTACCGTCAGAATAATGTTCCGGTGGCGATGCAACGAGAGAAACTAGAAAATAAGAATTACCAATACGAATTAGGATTAACTGCCTTAAGAACAAAGCCATTTAAAGTAACCGGGAAAACAACAGAAGTTGTGTTTTATAACGCTTTTCAGGTCAGTCAACCCGCTGCAAATCAAACCTTACTATTTGATTCGCCGAAATTACAACAGACGTATCAGGATGTACTTGGCCAGACAACTACGCCAACAACAAAATTAGCGTCGACTAAGTTAGCATTGCCATTTGCAGAATCTATTGCTGGGAAAGCATATACATCAGCAGAATTACAAGAATTATTTATGGATCAAAAGCAGGTCGAAAAGGATCAAAATGGTCAAATTTTATCATTCTTCACTGCTGATAATAGTCATGTTGTTTTACCAAATAAGGAAGTAGCACAGCAACGTCAAACCGGAAATATCATTTTGGCCGGTCGCACAATTACTCCGGGAACGCCACTTTTGGCTTCGACACAGTTTATGTCTGGTATTTTTCAGTCGCATATCGTTTTTGGTAACACGAATATGAATATTTTAGCGACCAACGTTCGTGATCCTTACAACCTGTTTAAAGTAACAGGTACTCGGATTTATCTCAAGGTAGCCGGCAAGTATCGTGTTTTAGGCTTACCTTCAGCTTACGTTATGACTTACAATGGCGCCGACTGGTACTACAAGTTTGCTGATGACACCGTGATTGTCAGCAGTGATGCTGCTAGTGAGCATCAACAAATTTCATTGCAGCTTCGCTCATTGCAAAATAGAAAATATGATGTTTTAGTAACAACTCAGTTGAATGATACAACTATGGGGGCAACTCCAGAAATTTCAACAAAAGACTTTAAGACTGTGATTACCCCAGCGGCAGGCACTTTAGTTGCGCAGAGAAATAAGCAGTTGGGTTATCAAATTGACTATCACAACTATCATGGCCAGCAGTTAAAACTTACAGACGAGAATAGTTTGTTCGGAAATAGTGACCATGAAATAACAGATCAGCTAGTTGCAAGTTATCAGCAAACTGACAGCTTTGAGATTATCACAGGTTTAAAGAACGCTGAACTTGTTCATTGTGATATTAAACAGGAACGAAGCGCCCATAGTAATTATCTTGAGGAGATTCTAAGACACTTTAAACTCAACACAAACGATATTGATCAAGTGGATAAAGTTCAACAAACCAACATTATTATGCGTTGGTTCGCTCACGATGCCTTAGTTCATTTGTTGTCACCACATGGTCTTGAACAATATGGTGGTGCTGCATGGGGGACTCGTGATCTTTCACAGGGACCAACGGAATTCTTCTTAAGTACTGGTCATTATCAACAAGTACGACAAATTATTTTAAAGCTGTATGCTCATCAGTTTGTTGAGAACGGCAATTGGCCACAATGGTTTATGTTTGACGAATACAGCGATCAGTTTGCTGATGAAAGTCACGGCGATGTCATTGTATGGCCATTAAAGGTTGTTGCTGACTATTTAGCAGTTACTAATGACCAAAGTATTTTGACGGAACAGTTACCATATATGTCATTGACAACTAAAAAAATGACAGAAGAAAAGGCGACATTAAGTGCACATATTAAAAAGCAATTAGATTATATCCAAGATCATTTCTTGTTTGATACCTATGTATCGGCCTATGGTGATGGTGATTGGGATGATACCTTGCAACCAGCAGATCCGGCGCAAAAGCAGACGATGGCAAGCACCTGGACTGAAGAATTAACCATCGAAACGATGCGTAAGTGTCAGCAGGTCTTTACTGAAAATCATGACTTGCAGGAGCTTACTGCTAAACTTGCTAAAAATATGATGGCTGATTTCACGAAATATTTTGAACAAGATTCAGTATTACCAGGCTTTATTAGAATGAATGCGCAACATGAGGTAACGCCCTTGATCCATCCTAAAGATGGGATTACCGGCATTGATTATCGGCTTTTACCATTATCACAGGGCGTCTTAAGTCAGATTCTGACAGGTGATAAAGCAGATCAAGCTTTAAGCCTGATTAAAACCCACTTACTGTTTCCAGATGGTGTCCGCTTAATGGATAAACCATCAACTTATCATGGCGGCACAAGTATTATTTTTAAGCGAGCTGAACAGGCAGCTAATTTTGGTCGAGAAATTGGACTGTTATACGTTCATGCACATATTCGTTATGCCGAGGCGATTGCAACCCATGGTGATCAAGCCACCTCTTGGGAACTGCTACAGTTAGTTAATCCTATTCGCTTACAAGCTCGAGTTAAGAACGCGGCGCTACGGCAGGCAAATACCTATTTTTCTAGTTCAGATGCTGACTTCTCTGATCGCTATCAAGCACAAACTGAATTTGATCGTTTGAAGTCACAGACTATTCCAGTTAAGGGTGGCTGGCGTTTATACAGTAGCGGCCCTGGCATTTATATTGGCTCAATTTTAAATGATATCTTCAGTATTTCTACAAGAAAAACGTTTAACCAGAGCGCTTTTTCGGAAGATATTAGTTTTGCACCAGAAGTCAAACTAAGCATAAACCATTGATATCAAGGCATTTCGATAACCTTAAAGAAAATAATTAGAGAATACTATTGAAATCGGTTGCAAAATGCGTATAATAAGCTTTAGAAACGTTTCGATAGATTGTTTTAAGAGGAGGATATAAAATGCATTTCAAGAAAATTCTAGGTTTGGCTGCTGTTGCGGCAAGTGCAATTTTATTAGCATCTTGTGGTAATAACTCATCTAAATCTTCATCGAAAGCAAATGATACATTAACATTCTGGTATGGTGGTGACGCTGACACTGCTGTTAAACCAATTGCTAGTGAATTTACAAAGAAAACTGGGGTTAAGGTTAAGATTCAAAGTATTCCTTGGAGTCAATATAACGACAAGCTGTTAACAGCTGCTGCATCAAAGACGGGCCCTGATGTATTAGTCGTTGGGACTACACAAATGCCTAATTTTGTCGGTTCTAAAACATTAATGGACATTACTGATACAGTTAAGAGCGACAGTAGTATTGCACCAGATAAGTTCTTTACTGGATCTGAAAATACCACGAAATTCAATGGCAAGTATTATGGCTTACCTTGGTATGTTGAAACACGTGTGCTTTATTACCGGAAAGATTTATTGAAGAGCGTTGGCTATAATGAAGCACCAAAAACATGGGATGAATTATACGATGCTTCGACTAAGTTAGCTAAACGTGGTAAGAATATGTATGGATTCAACGTTGATGGTGCAGAACCAACATTTGGTTTCATGTTTGCCCGTCAAAATGGTGCTACTTTATTGAAGAATGGCAAACCACAGTTCAATAAAAAAGCTATGGTCGATTCACTCGAATATCTCAATAAATTTACTAAGAATGGTGCTTCACCAAAACAAGATACTAAATTATCAATTGGTCAATCATTCGGCGGTAATGGTCCAATCCCAATGTTTATTTCCGGCCCTTGGATGATGTCAAGCATTAAAAATGATGCTGGTTTGAAGGACAGTCAATGGGGTGTCGCTGAATTACCAAAGGGTAAGGTCAGCAACATGTCAAGTACCGGTGGTGGTGACTTAGCTGTCTTTAACTACACTAAGAATAAGAAAAATGCCATCAAATTTGTTAAGTTCATGTCTAAGAAAGAAAATCAATTAAAGTATTACAAGAATAGTGATTCAATGCCAACATTGAAGGCGGCATGGCAAGATAAGTCCTTAAGTGATTCACGGATTCAAGTATTCCGTAAACAATTAGATAATTCAGAACCAATGCCTTTGATCAAGCAATGGGATCAAATTGGTCAGAATTATTTGAAGTCTTGGGAACAGATCTCATTAAACAATGCGAATGTTCAAAAGACAATGGATAACTTTAATACCCAAACAGAACAATTAATTAACAAATAGCAATGACATCGTCCCGTTGGAAACAATGGGACGTTTTGCTAAGTGAAAGGGGATAATAAGTATGGGTAAGTCAATTCGGAATCGTTTGATGCCTTATACTTTCGTACTGCCAGCTTTACTGCTTTTATTTCTGTTCTCATTGATTCCAATTTTGATTGCACTAGTAATTAGTTTTACTGGTCTTGATATCACTGGGTTAGGAAATTGGTCAACTGTTAAATTTGTGGGCATGGATAATTTCGTCAAACTTTTCCATGATTCGCAGTTCTTACAATCAATTGGTAATACTTTGTACTATGTTGTGATCGGTGTTCCTTTAGTTGTACTATTATCATTAACTGTCGCAATTTTGATTAACTTTGGTAATAACAAGTTCTTTTCGTTTTTGCGCTTGATTTTCTACACGCCATCAATTACCAATACCGTCGCAGTTGCCGTTGTTTGGACATACATGTACAATCCTAATATGGGCTTGTTAAACAATATGCTTGGTAAAATTGGTCTTGGACCTTTGCAATGGTTAAATGATCCAGCAACAGCAAAGATTTCCTTAATTATCTTAGCTGTTTGGAAAGCAATTGGGCTAAACATGTTGATCTTCTTAGCTGCCTTACAAGGAATTCCTCGCTCGTTATATGAAGCCGCAGAATTAGACGGTGCTAACTGGTGGGAACAAACCCGACATATTACCCTTCCTTCACTTCGCTTCTCAATCTTCTTCGTTAGTGTCACAACTTTGATTGGTTGGTTCCAGTTCTTCGATGAACCATTTGTCATGACCAAAGGTGGACCATTGAATAGTACGAATTCAGTTGCCCTCTTTGTTTATCAGAATGGTTTCCAGAATAGCAACTTTGGTTATGCAGCAGCTGGCTCGTTTATTATGTTTGCAGCAATCATTGTGGCAACCTTAATCCAGTTTAAGATTCAGAAGAAACAACAAGGCGAATAGGAGGCGGACAAGTTGGATACTAATTTTCGTAGTGAAAGAAAATTATCAAAAGGTGTTGTCGGCTTGATCTTAGCTTTCTGGGGGTTAATGACGATTTTACCGTTCTTGTGGATGTTCTTATCATCCTTTAAGAGCAATGCAGAAATCTCACAGATGACTCAGAACTTTTTGCCGCAACATTGGACTTTAATGAATTATAAGAACTTATTTGTCAGTGGTAATTTTGGTGTTTATTTAAAGAATACGCTGATTATCACATTGGCATCATTTGTTGGTCTATTGTTTAATGCCATGGCTGGTTATGGCTTTGCCAAGTTCAAGTTTAAAGGCAAGGCATTCCTGTTTATTGCTGTTTTATCAACAATGATGATTCCTGGACAAGTAACAATGATTCCAGTTTACTTGATTTTAAATCAATTGCATCTGACGAATACGCTATTAGGCATTATTTTGCCCGGTTTAGTAGGTGCCTTTGCAATTTTCCTATTTAGACAATTTATGTCAAATATTTCTGACTCCATCATTGAAGCAGCACGACTTGATGGTGCCAGTGAATGGTACATTTTCTGGCATATCATTTTGCCAATTTCAAAACCAGTTTTGGCTGTTCAAGGTATCTTGACTTTTATTGGTGGTTGGAATGCTTTCTTGTGGCCATTAATTATTGCCAATGATCAGAAGTACTATACCCTTTCAGTTGGGTTACAATTACTACAGGGTCAGCATACAACAGATTATGGTTTGCAAATGGCTGGTTCGTCATTTATGGTTATTCCAATCATCATTATCTTTTTAATTTTCCAAAAATATATTTTACAAGGCTTCAATGTGCAAGCTGAGAAATAAATTAAGTTGGGAGTAATTTAGGTGGTAGGCATTCGAGAAATTGCAAAAAATGCGGGTGTTTCTATTTCAACCGTTTCATATGCGTTAAATGGAAGCTCAAAGGTTACTGAAGAAACTCGTGATCGTATTCTTGCGATTGCCAAGGAGTTGCACTACACACCCAACATTGCTGGTCGAACTTTAAAGAAGCAAAAAACAAATATTATTGGCATGTATGTCACTGATTTTGGCGGTGAATTCTACAGCCATATGATTGATGGTGTTGCTAGTGTGTTAAAGCAACATCACTATGAGTTAATTGTTGGTACTGGTGGCGGACGCTCTCGCTCGTTTATTTCCCAACGTTTCGTTGATGGCGCAATTATTTTAGACGCCAACTTCACTGACGATTTAATTCATAATTATGCGGATGATGGTAGTAAATTAGTCGTCATGGATCGTGAAATGAAAAATAAAAATGTGCGGCATGTATTGTTGGACAATGCTGAGGGTGCTCGACAAGCCATTGCTGCTTTAAATGATGCTAAAGTAGATCATTTCGTTTTAGTTACTGGTCCGACAGATTCATTTGACTCGCGAATTCGGTTGCAGGCAGCAATCAAACAGGTTGAGCAGATGACTGGTAAAACTATTTTAGTAATTCCAAGTGATTTTACGATTGCTGGTGGTCACCGAGCTGCTCGATCAATTATTGAAATGAGTTTACACAATATTGGGATATTTGCTTTAAATGATGAAATGGCAATCGGCCTTTACGAAGAATTCACTGCTAATCAAGTGATTGTTGGTCAAGATGTTAAAATAATTGGCTTTGATAATGATATGTTAGGTCAGTATTTACGACCACAGTTAACAACGGTCGACTATTCTAAACATCATTGGGGAGAAGTTGCGGCTGAAACCCTAATTGATTTACTTGAAGGAACCAAGGTAGATAATCAGTTTATTCATACCCAAGTGATTCATCGCGGGTCGCTTGGCGAGAATGAACAGCAATAATCTTAGTGAAAATAGCTCTGCTAATCTGATTATTGATTAGCAGAGCTATTATTTTAAAGAAAGAAGTGTTGAAAAATGGCCATTAGCCATTTAGAATTTTTTGCAGAAAGTTTAGGTATGCGTACTCGTGTAAATGTGGTTCTACCAGAACATCCAGCAGAAGATTTATCCGTTTTACTATTACTTCATGGTTTAAGTGATGACGAAAATGTCTGGCTTGAGCAGACCAAGTTAGCTGCTTATGCTAGTAACAAGCAAGTCGCAATTATTATGCCACGAGTTGATCGTAGCTATTATACAAACGAAGTTAATGGTAGCCACTATTTTGATTATTTAACCGAACTGCTGCAACGCTGTCGGCAATGGTTTAATCTGACAATAAAACCTAGTCGGACATTTGTTGCCGGTGTTTCTATGGGCGGTTTTGGTGCCTTAAAAGTGGCCCTTAATCAGCCAGAAGAATTCAGCAAAGCTTATTTATTGTCGGCAATGGTTGACATTCAGGCCAGCTGGCGAGCACATCCAGATCGGGATGCTTGGTATCGCAGTTTATTTGGCTCGCCAGCCGCGCTTCAGGGGACCGAAAATGATTTAACTGGCTTAATCAAGCATTGGTCAGCGGCAATTAGGCGACCAGCAATCATGCAAATTTGCGGTGATCACGATCCGTTTTATGAAATCAATCAACAGTTGCATCAGGATTTATTAGCCAATCAATTTGATAATGATCTTGAAATAGTCCCTGGTGCCCACGAATGGCGAGTTTGGGATAGTGCGATTCAAACGGTATTGAGTGATATTGATGAGAAAATAAATTAAATAAAATCTTTGTATGCCGCTTTTATGAAACGTTTTTCAAAAGAAGGTTCATTTCTACAACCAAATAAGGACAATTCTAACGTTAAACGGGCATCAAATTGTATTCGCTCTGAAAGCGCTATATACTCAAAAGCGTTATTAACAGTCAGATAAAATTAAGATCATGATTTAATAATCCTAATGAGCATTTAATTGTTTGCCGATTATTGAGTTGTAGAAAGCAGGCTTTCAAGTGAGTTCAGAACAAGTTGATCAATTAATGCAGGCGATGACGACGGCCGAAAAAATCGGTCAGTTGATTCAAACAACCGCCGATGTTTTTCCTGATGGAGATGCGGTGGTGACTGGCCCGATGAAGTCGGCCAACATGTCCACTGAATCTGTGTATACGATTGGCACAGTTTTAGGTATTTCCGGCGCTGAAAAAATTCGTCAGATTCAGCACGATTATTTACAACACAATCGGTTGAAAATTCCGCTGATTTTTATGGCCGATGTGATTCACGGTTACCAAACAATTTTCCCAATTCCCTTGGCGTTAGGCGCTAGTTTCAATCCTGAGACCATGAAAACCGCCTCAGAAGTGGCGGCACAGGAATCAGCTGCTGGTGGGATTCACGTCACTTTTGCGCCTATGGTCGATTTAGTCCGTGATCCACGTTGGGGTCGGGTGATGGAATCAACTGGTGAAGATCCATATTTGAATTCGGTGATGGCCGCAGCCAGCGTCCGTGGTTTCCAAGGTGACCAATTAGACGATCATCATGTGGCGGCTTGTGTGAAACACTTTGCGGCCTATGGTGCGGCTGAAGCTGGTCGAGAATACAATACGGTCGATGTTTCCGAGTGGCGTTTCAAAGAACAATACTTACCAGCTTATCAAGCGGCCGTTGATGCTCAGGCAGCACTAGTCATGACTTCTTTCAACACTTTATTTGGCGTACCAGCTTCAGCTAATCAACATTTGATGCGGGACATTTTACGTCAAGAAATGAAATTTAATGGTGTGCTGATTTCTGACTGGGGCGCCGTAGCTGAATTAATTAATCACGGTGTGGCTGGCGACCATCAAGCGGCTGCCGATTTAGCACTAAAGGCGGGCGTGGACATTGATATGATGGGCTATGCTTATGCTAAATATTTGGAAAAAGCCGCCAACCTTGATCCAACAACCACCCAACTCATTGATGAATCTGCTCGGCGAGTTTTGGAATTAAAGGATAAATTAGGCTTATTTGCTGATCCTTATCGCGGACTTGATGACACTCGCGAAGCAACGGAGATCAAGACAGCGGCCAATTTACAAGCTGCCCAAGCTGCAGCCGAAGATTCAATTGTTTTGTTAAAGAATCACCGCTCAATTTTACCATTAACTACTGAAACTTCGGCTGCCCTGATTGGACCCGTGGCTGATAGTGGCGATTTACTGGGTAGCTGGTCGTGGCAAGGCGATCCAGCGGCGACGGAAACTATCAAAACTGCTTTATCAGCAGCGATGCCTAATCTAACCTTTGCTGCTGGTAGTGGTTATCGCACCGGCAACATTCGTGACTTAAACGAAGCCGTCGCTGCTGCACGCCAACAAGATGTGATTATTGCCGCCTTGGGCTTACCAGCAGACGAAAGTGGCGAGGCGACCAGCTTAGCCAATATTCAATTGCCGGCTGAACAATTACAATTATTGCGGGAATTAGCCAAATTAAACAAACCAATTATTAGTGTGATTGTTGCTGGACGACCATTAGATTTAACCGAAGTTGCTGATTTATCAGATGCCATTATCTTTACGTGGTTCCCTGGTTCTAAGGGTGCTGCAGCAATCAGCCGTGTTTTATTGGGCGAAGTTAATCCTAGCGGTAAATTGCCAATGACCTTCCCACGTTCAGTTGGGCAAGTGCCAATTTATTACAACGAATATCGTACCGGTCGCCCTAGCACCAATCCCTTTGGCCGCGACGACATTAAATACCAGTCGAAGTATATGGATGAAGTTAACGCGCCATTGTATCCTTTTGGCTTTGGTTTAAGTTATGCCGATATTAAGGTTAAGGCAATCGAACTAGCGCAAACGACGCTGACACCTGCTGATTCGCTGACCGTGACTGTTCACTTAGAGAATCAGTCGGCCAGCGCTGGTAAAACAGTGATTGAATGTTATGCCCATCAACAAGCTGGCGAAACCGTTCGGCCCGTCAAGAGCTTAGTCGCCTTTGAAAAAGTCGCAATTGATGCCGAAACCTTAGCCGACTTTACGATTGAAATCCCCTGTGAACACTTAGCTTCAGTTCACCAAGACCTCCACAAAGCCGTTGACTCAGGTGAATATCAATTGATGGTCGGTTTGGATTCAGATCATTTGATTACGGTGCCATTTACGATTGAGTAAGATTTTACTGTTGTGAATAGAAAATATATTGTCAATAAATATGTTATCTTATCACGAGACGCTATTGTTGCCAGTTTAACAATGTGATAACATTTAATTATTATATCTAGTTATTACATTGGAGGACGTTGGAATGAAAAAAGGGCATTTTGCATTGGGCATAATTACAATCGTTTTAGGAGGACTTGGTCTTTTAGGATCGTTAATTCCTATAGTCAATAATATTTCTTTTGTGTTTGGAGTAATTGCTTTAATTCTAGGAATAATCACACTAATTATTTCGAAGAAAGCAAAGGGCAAAATTACATTAGGGTTGATAGGGACAATTTTATCTGTTGTGACAATAATTCTAGTTCTTGTGTCACAATCCTTTTACTCAAAAAGTATTGAAAATGCTACGAAAGATACAAAGGAAACGTCGTCAATTTCTTCAAATGGTGTAAAAAAAGCTGACTCAACTTCGTCTAAGAAAGATAGTAAGAAAGAAAGCTCACTTGAATTATTGAATCAGTTAGCTGCAAACGGAAAATCAACTGGAGATTTGATGGTAACAGGAACTATTTCTGTTAGCAAAGATTCCGAAGTTGTACCCGGAATTTACGATTTAGAAATTCTTGGTGGGAGCGGTAATATTACAGGCGAAAGAAAAAGTGTTGATAGTTTATTTATCAATTTTCTTGGTGCTGTTAGTGGCAGTGATAATGGCTATCCAAGTAAGATTCGTATAATTCTATTTGATGGCGATACTCTTAAATTAGATAGTATATCGAAAATTAAGCTTACCGCAGTTTCAAAGGATACTACTGCAGGAAATCAATTAGGTCAGGGTGAATGGGTAGTTGGCCGTGATATTAAGGCTGGAACCTATAAGCTATCAACCAATGGTGTTCTGGATGAAGAATATGACAATCTTGGCTGGACAATTTCTCAATATGATGACACAACTGGTGATAGCCGAGATGTTCAATTAAATCCAAGTTCAAAGGATGTTGTTATGGAATTAAAGGATGGCCAGGTATTATCAACAAGTTATGATAATACATCTGATACTGTTAATGCTGATAGTGTTAAATTAATCTTTAGTCCACAAAAATAGTGTTTCGAATCGACGTTTTTTGGTACTTATTCAATTATATTTTGAATAAAAATTTTGTAAATAAAGTTTTTTAAAAAAGCATCCGTAAATTGTAATACTGATCCAGAGTTATCTGTGGACATTACAATAATGGATGCTTTTTTGTTTTCTAGAATAAAAAACCTTGTAAATAACGAATGAAAGAATTTTGTTAATTATGTTCCGTAAGTAGGTTCTACATCTATATCGATCTGAGGTGTTTCACTTTATCACTTAGTGGTTAAGTCAGTTATAGTGAGATAACTAAATTTAGTTCAAATTGTGGTTACAAGTAAACTACGATCTGATTTTTTAAATAGTGGTGCTCAATTCTGTTAGTTTAATCCAGGCAGGGGCCCAGCGATTGGCGTCAATGGTGAAATTATTCTTACCGTCTTTAGCGGTTAGAATAAGGCTTGTATTTGAGATTGTTGCGTTAGCAATAAGCTCAAATCAACGCCCACCATGTTCCACGCCCATAAAATCGCTGGGCCCCTGCCGTTTTCAACTAAGGTAGGACCTTTAGAAAGGTTTCGTTTTTTTAAGCAAGCTTGAAAAATTCCGAACCAGTCGCTTTAATTCTCAGTTCGCATATAAGTCAACTTCGCTTCAATGTCCTGTTTGGTTTTAAGAATCGCTTTTTCCATCTCGGCCTTATTCTCTGGCGTCAGCCGATAGCTGGGAATACTAATGCTAAAGGCACCAAACAATTTATTATGGGCGGTAATCGTGGTGGCAATGCAGTAGACGTCTTCATCGCGCTCGGAATTATCATAGGCCAAATGGTTTTGCTGAGTAGCGGCAATTTGACGTTGCAACTCACGCTGGTTGGTGACGGTGGTTTTCGTCAAAGCTTTCAAGGGATGGTTGGCCAAATAATCGCTTAAATGATTTTCGCCGAAAGTACTGAGGATGGCCTTGCCCATGCCAGTGGCGTATAACGGCGCATGAACGCCGATCTTTGAAGTCATTACGGTGATGGATTTCTTCCCTGGAAACTTGTCCAAGTAAATCAAATCGTCGTTTTCCATAGTGCCTAAGTGAACCGTCTCGCCAAATTCATCGCGAAGTTTTAGCAAGTCGGGATGGCACAAGTTAACAATACTAAACGTATTCAAATAAGCATCGCTATATTTTAGAAAAGCGGAGCCAATTTGATATTTTTTGTTGTGGTCATTTTTTTCGACGTACTGTAATTGCAGCAGGGTGTCGAGAATTTTTAAAGTGGTCGAGCGGGTGAAACCAGTTGCCGTCGCAATATCCGTTAGTGTCTGGCCGTGGGTGGTTGCTAAGGTGTCGAGGATGGCATCGGCTTTAATTAATACGGTGCCGTAAGTTGGTTTAGTTGTGGTCATAAGGACCTACCCTTTCTTGAAACGAATCATTGAATTAAAAATTAACCTGATATTCATTGTAAATCATTCTTGATTTCTTGTTAATAATAGTATATATTGAAAACGTAATCAAGAAAACCGTTTTCTTATTTGGAAAATAAAATTTAGGAGGCTTTTTTCAATGAGTTTTAAGATGATCACTAAATATGCACATGCACCTGAGGATATTGCCCACTACGATACTGACAAATTACGGGAAGAATTTTTGGCCCAACATTTATTTACGGCTGGTGATATTAGCTTAATTTACACTTACAACGATCGGATGATTTTCGGTGGGGTCACACCAACTGACCAACCTTTGGAAATCAAATTAAGTAAAGAATTAGGCGTCGACTATTTCTTACAACGCCGTGAACTCGGTATGATCAATATCGGTGGTGATGGCTTCATTACTGTTGATGGCGAGAAAGAACCAATGGTCACTCATGATGGTTTCTATGTTGGCGTTGGTACTAAAGAAGTTATTTTTGAATCAAAGGATCCTAAGAATCCTGCAAAATTCTACGTGGTTTCCACACCAGGTACGACCAAGTTTCCTAATAAGAAATTACCATTTGCTAATGCAATTGCTATGCCTAAGGGCGACCAAGCGCACATGAACAAGCGGACAATTTACAAGTACATTGACGCGTCACAAATGGATACTTGTCAATTACAAATGGGCTACACCGTTTTGGAACCAGGTAATTCTTGGAACACGATGCCAGCTCATACTCATGCGCGGCGGATGGAAACTTATTTGTACATTGAATTTGCTGAACCTGATACGCGGGTGATTCATTTCATGGGCAAGCCAGACGAATCGAAACATATTTTCTTGAATCCAGAAGATGCCGTAGTTAACCCAAGTTGGTCAATTCACTGTGGCGTTGGTACTGGTAGTTATGCCTTTATTTGGGCAATGTGCGGCGAAAACCAAACTTATGATGATATGGATGAAGTTCCAATGAAAGATTTGAAGTAAAAAGTCAATTTTTGCGCATTAGCTAACTAACATTGGTTAGCGCGACAGACAATTAATTAGAGGAGACAGAATGATGGCACAATCAGCTGAAGAAATTAAGCAAAATGAATTAGCACTTGATAAATTTAAAATGGATCTTTTTTCGTTAAAAGGAAAAGTGGCAATTGTTACTGGTGGTAATACTGGTTTAGGTCAAGGCTATTCAGTAGCTTTAGCTGAAGCTGGTGCTGATATTTTCGTCGCCACTTATGGCAAGGCTGAATGGGACGAAACCCGCAAAATGGTCGAGAAGCGTGGTCGGCGGATCGAATTTACTGATGTTGACTTAACAGCAGCCGGTGTCGCTGAAAAAGTGGTTGCTGAAGCAATCGCAAAATTCGGTCATGTTGATATTTTGATCAATAACGCTGGGATGATCAAACGAAATCCAATTCTGGAATCAAAAGATGAAGATTGGGATCGCGTGATCAACATTAATTTGAACGCGGTTTATCACATGTCAATGGCAGTTTCCAAGGAATTCGCGAAACAAAAATCTGGCAAGATTATTAACATTGGTTCAATGCTTTCCTTCCAAGGTGGCAAATTTATCCCCTCATACACTGCTTCTAAACATGGTGTTGCTGGCTTGACCAAGGCTTTTGCCAGTGAAATGGGTGCTTATGGTGTTCAAGTCAACGCCATTGCACCAGGTTATATCAAGACAGCCAACACGGCTCCAATCCGCGCTCAAAAAGATCGTAACGACGAAATTCTTGGCCGGATTCCTGCTGGTCATTGGGCAGAACCAAGTGAATTAATGGGCGTCGCTGTTTTCTTAGCAAGTCCTGCAGCCGACTATGTCAACGGGATCATTATGCCAGTTGACGGTGGTTATCTCGTTAGATAGGGAAGGTAAAAGTCGATGAATAAAGAAGAAATTCTGACTAGAATTGGTCAAGCCGGCATTGTCGCTGTCGTTCGTGCTGATTCCGTTGAACGTAGTATGGCCGTTGCTAAAGCTTGTATTAGTGGTGGCGTCAAAACAATTGAATTAACTTTCACGGTACCTCATGCTGATCAAGCCATTGCTAACTTGGTCACTGATTATGCTGACGATCCCGAAGTTTTGATTGGTGCTGGTACAGTGATGACCAGTTTCCAAGCCGAATCAGCTATTCAGGCTGGTGCGAAGTTTATTGTCAGCCCTGCTTTCAATGCGGAAGTCGCGATTGCTTGTAACGCTGCGATGGTGAACTACACTCCTGGCTGTTTCACACCAACTGAAGTTTACCAAGCTAAGAAATACGGTGCTAGCCTGGTTAAGATTTTCCCAGCTAGTGTGGTTGGCCCGGCAATCATTAAAGAATTACACGGTCCATTCCCAGAAGTTCGCATTATGACTACTGGTGGTGTTAGTTTAGCTAATTTGACCGATTGGTTTGATGCTGGCGCTTATGCTGTAGGGATTGGTGGCAGTTTAGTCGGTAATGCTCAAACGCCATTGACTGAAATTCAACAACATGCTGAACAATTTACCCAGAAATTAACTGAGTGGCGCGCGCAGAAGTAGTCAGGAGGAAATCGCCATGAAGAAAGTACTGACTTTTGGAGAGATGATGTTGCGGTTAAAACCGCTGGATCATCAACGAATCTTGCAAACTAGTCAATTTGAGGCTGTCTATGGTGGCGCCGAAGCCAATGTTGCTATTTCGTTGGCATTGCTTGGTGATCAGGCCACCTTTATGACGAAGTTCCCTGACAATCTTTTGGGTCAAACAGCACTGAGCAATTTGCGCAAGTATAATGTGGATACGGACCGAATTATTTTCGGTGGACCACGACTCGGTGTCTATTACTTCGAAAAAGGCGCCAGTGTGCGGAATACCAATGTGGTTTACGACCGTGCCGGTAGTTCCTTTGCCGTTTCTCAGGCTCAAGAATACGATTGGCCCAACATTCTTAGTGATGCCGATTATTTTTATTTCTCCGGGATCACACCAGCTATTTCTGATGAGTTGTTTCAGGCGGTTTTGGCTGCTTGTCGCTATGCTCATGAGCACGACATTACGATTGTCTGCGACATGAACTACCGTGGGAAAATGTGGTCGACTGAAAAGGCTCAAGCATCAATGGGACAATTGATGCAGTATGTCAATATTTGCATTGCCAATGATGAAGACTTTGAGGAAACGTTAGGCATTCGTGCTTTCGATGGCGATATGACTCGCGGTATTGATCAACGTCATGATTTCGAGGCGGCCATGCGCGAAGTCACCAAACGTTATCCAAATTGTACGATGGTGGCCAGCGTGCTGCGTAATATTTATTCTGTGGAAAAGAGTCAGTGGACTGGTCTGTTGCTGCGTGACGATGAGTTCTATGAAGCCCCAGTTTACGACATGCACGTCATGGAAGGCGTTGCTGGCGGCGATGCCTTCTCCGGCGGCTTACTCCACAGCTTAGTCAATGACTTTGACCCTCAAGAAATGATCAATTACGCCACTGCAGCCAGCGTGCTTAAACTGACAATCAGCGGCGACCAGAATCTAGTTTCCGATAGCGATATCCGTTCAGTCATGGGCGCAGCTAGCGGTGCTAGTTCTAGTGTGAATCGGTAGAAGAATAATTATAGAAAGACTAGTTGTTATTTCAGCTAGTCTTTTTTTATTGCGATCAATAGCACCATAACAAATGATGGTCACGATTATCCCATAATCATCTTCTCACTAATCAACAAAAAACCTATTAATTCAATTGACAGCGGTTACAGTCTGTGATAATTTAAAGATGTTCAGTTCCTAATATACTAATATATCAGTGGAAATTATTAAATGAGAGGAATTCGCAATGGTTAAATTAACAACAGATTATCAACAACAGGCGGCCGATTTTAAAGTGGCTGGAATCCAAGTGCCAAGTTATGTTCAGGCCCAAATGATGGCGACGACAGCGCAACAGCCAATTTGGGTTCACTTCGGTGGCGGCAATTTGTTCCGCTGTTTTCATGGGGAGATTGCCCAGAAATTATTGAACACTGGTGAGCTGACCAGTGGCGTGATTGTCGCTGAAACTTATGATGATCAGGTGATTGAGCAGATTTATCATCCCTATCAAAATCGGTTCTTACAAGTGGTGATGGCGCAAAATGGTCAACTTCAAAAAACGTTAATGGCCAGCGTGGCTGAAAGTATTTATTACAATCAGACTAATGCTGCTGGTTGGCAACGGTTGGCCGAAATCTTCGCTAATCCTTCATTACAAATGGTGACAATGTCCATTACTGAGAAGGGTTATGGCCTGACTGATAGTCATGGTGAATTAACGGCCGCTGCCAAACACGATATCAGTCAGCAACCTGATCAGGCTCAAACCAATATGGGTGCCATTGCTCGCTTATTATTGATTCGTTTCAATCAGGGCCAGTTACCCATTGCCATGGTCAGCACCGACAATTTCTCTGAGAATGGTCAACGATTCCAAGATGGTATTTTAACCATTGCTCGGGGTTGGGTGGCCAACCAACTAGCACCACAAGCTTTTGTAGATTATTTGTTGGATTCGCAAAAAGTTAGTTTTCCGTGGTCAATGATCGATCGCATCACCCCTAATCCTGCAGAAAAGGTTGCCCAACAGTTAGCTCAGGATGGCTTTGAGGATACGACGATTGTGCACACGGCGAAGCACACGAACATTGCGCCGTTTGGGAATGCGGAAGAAACGCATTATCTTGTGATTGAAGATAGTTTTCCTAACGGTCGTCCCGCGCTGGAGAAATCCGGAGTGATCATGACTGATCGAGCGACGGTTAATGACGCGGATCAAATGAAGGTTACTGCCTGCTTAAATCCGTTGCATACGGGCTTGGCCATTTTCGGTTGTTTGTTGGGCTATCAATCGATTGCGCAAGAAATGACTGATGCGGAATTGGTCGCCTTGACGAAGCAACTAGGCTATCAGGAAGACTTGCCAGTGGTCACCGATCCGAAGATTATTAATCCGCGCCAGTTTATTGACGAAGTGATTAATAAACGGCTCCCTAACGTCAACATTCCAGATACGCCCCAACGAATTGCCAGTGACACCTCGCAAAAGTTAGCGATTCGCTATGGCGTGACATTACAGCATTATTTGGACCAGCAGGCTGATTTGCAGCAGTTAGTGGCCATTCCTTTGATTATTGCCGGTTGGTTGCGTTACTTACTGGCAGTTGATGATAATGGCGCAGAATTTGCGCCAAGTCCTGATCCTCTATTGCCGGAACTCCAAGCAAAATTGGCGGCGATTCAAGTTGGCCAGAAAAATCCCGATTTAGCAGTAATTGCTGATATTCTCGCTAATCAGAACTTATTCGGCGTTGATCTAGTAGCGGCAGGCCTGACTGATAAAATTAAAGAATATTTTGTTGAAATGCTGGCTGGAAAGGGTGCTGTTCGCCAAACTATTCAACAAGCATTGGAGGAAAAATAATGACCGATTTGAAAATGGGTTTTCGCTGGTATGGCGAACAAGATGACCCAATTAAATTACAACAGATTCGCCAAATCCCCGGAACTACTCAAGTTGTGGGCGCCTTGTTCGATGTACCCGTCGGCGAGGTTTGGCCCAAAGAAAAAATTGCAGCCTTGAAGAACCAGGTTGAAGCAGCCGGTTTGAAGCTTGAAGTTATTGAATCAGTGAATATTCATGACGATATTAAGATTGGTCTGCCAACCCGTGATCGTTATATTGAGAACTATCAACAAACGATCCGTAATTTGGCCGAATATGGTATCAAAGTAATTTGTTACAATTTTATGCCGATTTTTGATTGGTTACGGACTGATTTACATTATCAATTAGCTGACGGTTCCAACGTCTTGGCTTTCGAGGCTGATAAATTGGCTGATGATCCTCAGGATATTATTGACCGAGTGAAGAATAACTCGCAAGGTTACGTTTTGCCAGGTTGGGAGCCAGAGCGGTTAGCAGAAATTCAACGGTTATTTAAAGCTTATGCTGATGTTGACGAGACGAAACTGGCTGCCAATATGAAGTATTTCTTAGATGCGATTATTCCAGTTTGCGAAGAATGCGACGTGCGCATGGCGATGCATCCCGATGACCCACCACGTTCATTATTCGGCCTACCAAGAATTTATAAAAACCGTGAAGATATGCTGAAAATCGAACAGATGCATGAATCGCGTTATAACGGCTTCACGATTTGCACTGGTAGCCTCGGCGAAAATCCCGAGAATGATGTGCCGGCAATTATTCGCGAATTCGTTGGGAAAGATCGGGCGCCATTTATTCATGCTCGTAACATTAAGTTTATGGAAAATGGCCGTGATTTCCATGAGGCTGACCACTTATCCAAAGACGGTTCCTTAGATATGTATGAAATTATGAAGGCCTTGCACGATTGCAATTTTGCTGGCTACATTCGTCCCGATCACGGCCGCAATATTTGGGGTGAAGATGGTCGCCCCGGCTATGGCCTATATGACCGCGCATTAGGGATCACTTATTTAAATGGCTTTTGGGAAGCACTGGAGAAGCAAAAATAGAAAAGTTAAAGAGGTTAGTCAATTGAGTTTTTTAGATAATAATTTTTTACTCGAAACTACATCTGCACAAAAGCTTTATCATGATTATGCAGCAAAAATGCCGATTATTGATTTTCATTGTCATTTGAATCCTGAAGAGATTTATGAAAACAAAAATTTTGCGAATATTACAAAAATTTGGCTCAATGAAGGTACTTATGGTGATCATTATAAGTGGCGTTTAATGCGAGCAAATGGTGTGCCAGAACAATTAATCACTGGTAATGGTTCTGATTATGACAAGTTTATGGCTTGGGCAGCAACTATTGAGAAATCAATGGGGAATCCCCTCTATGAATGGACTCATCTCGAACTCCGACGTTTCTTTGGGATTGATACTATTCTCAGTACGAAAACGGCGCCACAAATTTGGGAAAAAGCAAATGAACTTTTGCAAGCAGATTCTTTTAGACCACGAAATTTGATTAAGAACTCTCAAGTAAAAGTAATTTGTACAACTGATGATCCAGCCTCTGAGTTAAAGTACCATCAGTTATTGCAAAAGTCTGAAGTTGATGATCAGTTTAAAGTTTTACCGGCGATGCGTCCTGATAAGGCACTTCATATTGAAGCCAATGAATATGGTGATTACTTATTAGAATTAGCGAGAGTTTCTGGGATTGCAATTAAATCGTTCAATGATTTAATTGTCGCACTGAAACAACGATTTTCCTTCTTTAATACAATGGGCGGTCATTTATCGGATCATTCTTTAGAAACTTTTCATTTCGTTGAAGCGACAACTTCAGAATTGGACGAAATTGTTCAAAAAGGAATTGACAATGAAGTTTTAACCCCCAAGGAGCATAATCAATATGTAACCATGTTAATTGAGAATTTAATGAAGCTAAATAATGACTTCAATTGGACGATGCAGTTTCATCTGAATGCAGCTCGTAATTTAAATAAACCTCAGTTTGCCAAAATTGGTCCAGATACGGGGTTTGATGCAATGGGAGCGCAACCAGATATGGTTACTGAATTTCAAAAATTATTAGTTAAACTTTGTCAAGAAGGTTCAATTCCTAAAGTAATTGTCTATTCTTTGAATCCAAATGATTGGTTATCATTATTGACTGTAATGCAATCATTCCAAGGCAACGGAGAACAAAGACTGCAATTAGGTGCGGCTTGGTGGTTTAATGACACTGCTGAGGGTATGAATAGACAATTAACAACTTTTGCTGAACAAAGCTTACTAGCAAATTTTGTGGGCATGCTGACTGATTCGCGCAGCTTCTTGTCATATCCGCGCCATGAATATTTCCGACGTGTTCTTTGCAATTATTTCGGTCATTTAATTGAACAGGGCCGTGTTCCAGATGACTTTGAAACTATTGGACAAGAAATACAGGATATTAGTTTTAATAATGCCAAAAACTATTTTCAATTTTAAAGTGAATATCATCTTGAAGTTGTCAATTAAAAATAGATTAAAAAAGTACTTCACGCTAAGTGAGGTGCTTTTTTATTATGAATAATAGTTTGGTGTAATCGAAGTGGTATAACCAAGGTAATTGTCTTTAAATTTATTTTGGAGAAAGAAGTACTAATTTTTAATGTTTTTGTACTATTTTTCAAGTATTTTTAGAATTGTATATCATGTAACATGTAATTATAAGCGCTTACATATTATGCTATAGGGAGTGAGAAAATAGTAATGGATGAAGGACAATCAAAATTGATTAAATTGAAAACCACAAAAATGTTTGAATATTTGATCAATTTGAAAGATAGTACCGGTGAATTTACTTATCAGACAGCTGTCGGGCTTGTTGATGATAAAAGTTGGAATTCTTGGAATTGGCCTCAGGGTGTTGCACTGTATGGTCTCGCAAAAATATATCAATCTACAAAAAATGTTGAAATTTTGACGATAATTAAAAAATGGTTCAATGATAATTATCATTATCCAATTCCAGCTAGAGAGCTTAATGTCAATGGCATGATTCCAATTTTAACCTTAGCAACACTAAAGGATGAAATGTCTAATGAAATTCCAAATTTAGATGATTATTTGCAAGAATGGGCAGAATGGGCCATGACTAAATTAAGAAAAACGCCCTTTGGTGGATTTGAACATGATACTTTTGGATCAATTAATAAAAACCAGCTGTGGGATGATACCTTAGTTATGGCGGTGTTACCACTTGCAAAAATTGGAATGGTTCTTGACCGTTCACAATATGTTTCGGCAGCAATGAATCAGTTCGTTATTCATAGTAAGTTTTTAATGGAGCGCGATACTGGTCTGTGGTACCATGGCTGGAGTTTTGACCAAAAAAGTCATTTTTCCCCAGTTTTCTGGGGCCGAGGGAATGCTTGGATCTCAATCTTTATTCCAGAGTTTTTAGAAATTGCTGGCAATCAACTAAATGAATTTGAACGACAGTATTTACGAGATACTTTAAAATACCAAATTCAAGCGTTATTACCATTACAAACGCAAAATGGATTTTGGCGAACAGTGTTGGATGATGAGACATCTTATGAAGAAACATCTGCAACGGCCGGATTTCTGTACGGTATGCTCATGGCTCGAAAATTAAGAATTATTCAAGGATCAGCTTTAAATAAATCGATAGATATGGCCGTTACTGGCTTACTACATCAAGTTAAAGAAAATGGTCAATTGGGAAATGTATCTTCAGGAACACCTGTTGGAAATAATATTCAATTTTATAAGGATATTGCTATAACTGATATGCCATATGGGCAAGCTTTGGCAATTCTTGCATTGTCTCAATTTCAATAAATTTATTTGGAGGAAATAAAATGCTTAGTAAGTTAAAAAAAGCTTCGTTGGTGGTAGCAGCTGCGTTAACCTGTCTTACTCTTGTAGCCTGTGGAAAGAGTAGTAGTTCCAGTGATAAGAGTGATAAAGTCACGATTCGGTTTTCATGGTGGGGCAACGATGATCGTCATAAGGATACATTGAAAGCAATTAAGGCATTTGAGAAGAAGAATCCCGACATTAAAGTTAAGGCTGAATATAGTGGCTGGGACGGATTTGATCAGAAAATGGCGACTCAAGTTTCCGGTGGAACAGAAGCTGATGTCATGCAAATCAATTATGACTGGTACTTGAATTTCTCGCCAAATGGACAAGGGTTCGCAGATTTAAATAAATATAAAAACATTATTGATCTTTCAGGTTATTCTAAAGAAATATTAAAGGCCGGTAATATTGATGGAAAACTCAATGGTATTCCTCACGGAGAAAACACCCGAGTAATTGCGGTTAATAAGGATATTTTAAATAAATATGGCATTACAGAGTATCCAAAAACTTGGACGGGCTGGGAAAAAGTCGCAAAGACGCTACCTGATGATTACTATCCGATTGAATTCTCTAGTTTCTTAGACATTATTTGTTATATTACCCAAAAAACTGGTAAAACTTTTCTAAGTGAAGATGGCAAGATTAACTATAGTCAGCAAGATTTGCAAGATGGGTTTGACTGGTATCAACAGATGGTTGATAGTGGTGTGACACCTTCACGAAAATGGGTTATGGATACGATCGGACACGATTCAATTGCAACAACAAAAGAATTTTTGAATGGTAAATTGACCGGATTTTTTGATTGGACTGCCGTTCTCAATAGCTTTAGCACAAACTTGAAACAGACTGGTATGAAATTAGATATTCCACCATTCCCTGAAGTTGAAAACGCTAAGAGTGATGGTGCCATCAAGAAACCAACAATGTTGTTTTCAATTTCTAAGCATTCACAACATCCTAAAGAGGCAGCTAAGTTTTTAAACTTTATTTTGAATGATCCAGATGGTGTCAAGGCCATGGGAACTTCTCGCGGATTGCCAGTTAATACAAAAGCACAAGCCATTCTAGAAAAAAATGGTCAAGTTGATGATATTACTAAAAAAGCCATTAATTATAGTAAAAATACTACTGGTGTAATGGAAAGTAGATATATGGAGTTAAGTCAAATTGCAACTGCATACAACGATGTAACTGATAGTTTTGGCGTTGGCAAGATTAGTTCAAAGGAAGCAGCAAAAGAAATAATTACTAAAGTTAATGCTGCGGTTAAGCAAGTAAAGAGTAAGACAAACTAAGACTTAAACTCGATGAGTGTCAAAAGCAATTATCTGAGAACTCAACACTCTAAGAATTTATGGTGTTGAGTTTTTCATTCATTACGTTGGAGGCGAGTATTCTGAAAGCACGAAAAAATATGGGCTTATTATATTTATTGCCTTGGTTAATTGGAACTGCTGTTTTTACAGTGTATCCATTTATTAGTTCTTTATTTTATAGTTTTACTAATTATGATTTAATTTCAAAACCAAAGTTTATCGGTTTCGCTAATTACGTGGAAATGTTTACGACGGATCCAGATTTTATCAATTCACTAAAAGTGACGGTTGAATATACAGTTTTGACTGTGCCAATTCAATTAGCCTTTGCGCTATTTTTGGCCTTTATACTGAATTTCAAGTTGAAAGGTATTAATTTTTTTAGAACAGCTTATTATGTGCCATCTATTTTAGGTGGTAACGTCGCAGTAGCAATTTTGTGGAAATTCCTGTTTACCAAGGAAGGATTAATTAATCAAATGATTGAAGCTTTGGGGGGGAAAGGCGTTGGCTGGTTATCTTCCCCTAGCAATGCCATGTTTGTATTAGTAATCTTAGGCGTTTGGCAGTTTGGTTCTTCAATGGTGATTTTCTTGTCGGCATTGCAACAGATACCATTAGATCTGTATGAGGCGGCTCAAGTGGATGGCGCAAAAAAATGGACAATTTTCTTTAAAATTACTATTCCGCTAATTACACCAACAATCTTTTTCAATTTGGTAATGCAGTTGGTTAATAAATTACAAGAATTTAATGGTCCTTATTTAATTACAAATGGTGGGCCAACCAAATCGACCTATTTTACATCATTAATTATCTACGATAACGCATTTAAGAATTTTAGAATGGGTTATGCCAGTGCCATGTCATGGGTGCTTTTCACAATAATTGCAGCTTTAGCTTTAATCATTTTTAAGACATCAGATCGTTGGGTTTATTACTCAGACGGAGGTAATAATTAGTATGGACGCAGAATCTGTAAATAATAAAGTTCGTCGTAAACATACAATAAATGTTGTTTGGCGTTATGTGCTTTTGATAATTACTGCAGTGATCATGATTTATCCAATAATTTGGTTATTAGGGGCCTCTTTCAAAAGTAATGCTGAAATATTTGGCTCGATTGGCTTTTTGCCTAAACATATTGATTGGAGTTCATACGTTAAGGGATGGAAGACTGGTACGGAATATACGTTTACGACTTACTTTTTGAACTCTTTTAAAATAGTGATTCCTAAAGTTATTTTTACCGTAATAAGTTGTACGTTGACAGCTTATGCGTTTACTAGATTTGATTTTCCAGGAAAGAAGTTTTTCTTTGGAATTGTTATTTCAACATTATTTTTACCAGCCGTAGTTACTAGAATTCCTTTATATATCATGTGGCGTAATTTCCATCTGCTTGATTCTTACGTACCATTAATTTTGCCAACTTTATTTGCACAAGAATCTTTCTTTGTATTTATGTTGGTTCAGTTTATGCGTGGAATTCCCAAGGAGTATGATGAGGCTGCAATTATAGATGGCTGTAATTCCTTCCAAATTCTAATTAAGATTTTAGTTCCTATGATGAAACCAGCAATTATTACGGTGGTATTGTTTCAGTTTATTTGGTCAATGAATGATTTCCTACAACCGTTGATATATCTTTCAAGTGTTTCCAAGTTTCCAGTTGCAATTGCACTCAAGATGGCTACTGATGCATCATCGGGATTTGTACCATGGAATCAAACAATCGCAATGTCGTTAATTGCTCTTTTACCATCACTTATTTTGTTCTTTTCAGCTTCGAAAAGCTTTGTTGATGGTATGTCTGCCGGTGGGATTAAAGGATAAATCTTATGCTGAATAAATTGTTGGCACCATTTGGTTTTCAGTCAATTCATAAAATAATTAATAACTTCTATGAATTGTTCAAGCTTAGTTTAATCTTTACCTTGTTTAATATTCCTTGGATTGTTTTAAATATCGCGTTTAAATTTACGCCGGTAACTGGGATTATCTACGGAATTGTCAGTTTGATTCTATACCCAAATATTAAGGCATTATTTTACGGCATGCATCGTGTCCTAAATTTTGCTGATCAATACACGTTTATCCAATATATAAAAATATTTTTAACAACTTGGCGACAATTAACTGCAAAATTTTGTTGGTACTCTGTGGGAATTAATAGTGTACTATCAATTTACTTTATTGAATTCAGTCTGATTATCAAATCGCCAGCATTGAAATTTATGATTATTCCATTCATCATTATCGGAATTTTTATGATGGCAACATTCGTACTTTTTTTATTGATAACCGCTATAAATGATGGGACTGAAGAAATGGGTACAATGCTTAAACTGGCAGTTTTTCTAAGCTGGCGCAATTTGTTTAGTGCGATGATTTTAGCATTGCTATTAATGTTGTGGCTTAGTTTAGGATACTATGCACCCATTGTTAATTTGTTATTTGGAAATGAACTCGTATTCTGGCTTGTATATAAGTTTCTTTATTTAAGAATAAGTCGATTAATTCAACGCGATAAAAATTGAAAACGGAGGCACGACTTTAATGGCCAATTTTATTATTTCAGGATTTGCTGATGAAATATCAACTGATCTAAATGAACAGATTCAAGTTTTACAAGCAAATAATATTCACCATATTGAATTGCGAGGGATTGGTAGTAAAAATGTCAGTCAATTCACTTTTGATGAAGCTAAAAAGTATAAAAAGCAACTGGATGATCAAAACATTTCCGTTTCTAGTATCGGATCGCCCATTGGTAAAATCGGCATTAATGACAGCTTTACGCCACACTTGAATCTTTTTCGCCATGTACTTGAAATCGCCAAGATTTTTCGGGCACCTTATGTCAGAATGTTTAGTTTTTATATTCCCCAAGATGAACCTGCGGATAAGTATAAAGATGAAGTGATCAAGCGATGGCAAGCATTTATGGAAATTGCTCGCGAATATCCTGAAGTAACCTTATTGCACGAAAATGAAAAAGAAATATTTGGAGATACTCCGGAACGTTGCTTATTTTTAGTAGAAACAATAAATTCACCACAACTAAGAATCGCATTCGATCCTGCCAATTTTGTGCAATGTGGTGTCGACGTATATTCAAGAGCATTTCAACTTTTGGAGCCGTACATTGATTATCTTCATATTAAGGATGCAAATAAAATTGATGGTGGAGTCGTCCCCGCTGGTTATGGAGATGGGGAAGTGGCAAAGGTCTTAGAGTCTCTTATTAACGAAAATTATAACGGTTATTTGTCAATTGAACCTCATTTAGCAACTTTTTCTGGGTATGAAAATTTGGAGCATGGGTCAGTATCATTGACTAATACTGGAAAGAATAATGGTGCGCGAACATTTACAATCGCAAGTAACGCTTTAAGAAAGATACTAATTGATCAGTTACGTCAGGAATGGCATTAATCGCGGAGGAAACCAGATGAAAGAACTCAAAATTGCAATTATTGGTGTCGGTAACATAGGCAATCTTCATGCCGGATATTTATCAGCGGGAAAAATTAAGAGTGCAAAGTTAGTTGCTCTCTGTGATACGAATCCTAATAAATTGAAGTTAGCTAAGGAAAAGTATGGTAAAGAATATCAATATTTTGATAATGATGATGATGTATTAGCTGACCGTATCATTGACGCGGTTATTATCGCTACACCACATTTCGCACACCCTAAGATTGCGGCGGCGGCTATTAAGGCAGGTAAACATGTTCTTAGTGAGAAACCTGCCGGTGTTTATACGAAGGCGGTGCGTGAAGCGATTGATATTTCTAAAGAACATCCTGAACTAACATATGCATTAATGTATAACCAGAGGATGAATCCAGTTTATCAAAAGGCAAAGCAACTTGTTGAAGATGGTGAAATTGGTGAATTACGAAGAACCAATTGGATTATCACCAATTGGTATCGCTCTCAAAGTTACTATGATTCTGGTGATTGGCGGGCAACTTGGGCTGGTGAAGGCGGTGGCGTGTTATTAAATCAAGATCCACACCAACTGGATTTGTGGCAGTGGATTTGTGGCATGCCCAGTAGAATTATGGGTTTTGCATATTTTGGCAAACATCGTAATGTCGAAGTGGAAACAGAAGTGACGGCATATGCTGAATATGCAAATGGGGCCACCGGCGTATTTGTAACGACCACAACTGAGACTCCTGGAACAAATCGGTTTGAGATTATCGGCTCTAAGGGAAAAATCGTCATTGAAGATGAGCGCCTGAAGTTTTGGCAATTACAAACTGATGAGCGAGATTGGAATAGAGAATATACGGGTGGATTTGGAGAACCAGAAGCATGGAAAATAGATATACCTGTTATCTTCGACGGAACAACCGGCCATCAAAAAATTGTCCAGAACTTTGTCAATCATATTTTATTCGGTGAAGAATTATTAAGTCCTGCCAGTGATGGAATTTATGGCCTATCAATTTCAAATGCAATTTATTTATCAACCTGGGAAGGCCAGCAATGGATTGATCTGCCTATTGACGAAGATCGGTTCTTAAAACACTTGGAGGATCATATTGCTAATTCACAAGTGAAAAAGACTGAAAGCAGGATTTTAAATACGAAAAACACATATTAATATGGGAAGTTGTTAAAAATGAATTTCGGAATAATTGGATGTGGCTCAATTGCTGCTGTGCATGCGGAAGCAATTAAGAATATAAAAAATGCCAATCTAGTGGCTTGTTGTGATATCGATATAGATAAAGGTAAATATTTTGCGAGAACCCATTTTTGCCGATTTTATGCTTCATTCCAGGAGCTGTTACATGATGATACTATCGATGTTGTCACGATTGCCACGCCTCATTTTTTACACGCCAAAATGGCAATTATGGCGCTGAATAATAAAAAGAATGTCATCTGTGAAAAACCTATGGCCATTAATATGGCCGAAGCCCAAATGGTTGTTGCGGCCATACAGAACAGTGATTGTCAGTACACTGTTTGTTATCAAAATAGGTTTAATCCGGCAATGATTGAACTGAAAAGGGAAATATTAAATAATCAATTTGGTAAATTGCGCGGGGTTAGTGGCATCGTAACGTGGCATCGTGATGCAAACTATTATAACTCGACAAATTGGAAGGGACGTTGGTCCACTGAAGGCGGCGGCGTTTTGATAAATCAAGCCATTCATACGATTGATGAAATTTATTGGTTGGCCGGGATGCCAGTGAAAATTAAAGGAAAAATAATGACGGCTTCCCTCGATGATACGATTGAAGTGGAAGATTCAGCAATGGCCACGGGAATACTCCCTAATAACATTCCAATTGTTATTTTTGCGAGCAATGACTATTCGTCTGATCCACAACCTCAAATGTTGTTTGATTTCGAATTAGCAAAAATTAAATTATCTGCCAATTCACTTTATATTAACGATGAACCTGTACTAATAAATAAACAGAAGCCTACAGTAGGCAAGAATTATTGGGGAATTGGCCACCAAAAATTATTTGAGACATTTCTTGATAAGATAGTAGGTCATACTAATGCATTAACGAGTTATCTACCTTGTATTGATGCTGCGCGGTCTTTAGAGATTGTAAGAGCAATATATGAATCTGATCGAACGAATTCTTGGGTAAAATTAAATAATTATGTAGGTGAAAATAATTGTTAAAAAAAGAATATCCACAACCACAATTTCAAAGAGATTCTTGGCAAAATTTAAATGGAGAATGGAATTTTTGTTTTGATGATCAAAATGTTGGTTTGGAAGATGGTTGGTCTGAACAAAGTGATATCTTTCAATCCAAGATAAATGTTCCCTTTGTCTATCAAAGTAAACTTAGTGGCCTTGAAGTTCGGAATGTACACGATGTTGTTTGGTACCAACGAACATTTTCGATTAATAAAAAATCGGAAAAAGAATATTTATTACATTTTGGCGCGGTTGATTATTCAGCTAGTATTTTTGTTAATGGTCAGTTAGTGGAAAAACATGATGGTGGCGAAACAAGCTTTGCTGTTAATATTACTACTGCTGTTACTAGCGGAACCAATAACCTAGTGGTGCGGGTCGAGGATTATCATCAAGATGAAAGTATTCCACGAGGCAAGCAGTCATGGGAAGAGCCGCCGACAGCTATTTGGTATACGAATACAACGGGTATTTGGCAGACCGTTTGGCTTGAAGAAGTTGCTGTAACACATATTAAAAAACTTTTTATTACACCCAATTTTGATGATGGCACTGTTCAAATTAAAATACACTTAAGTAATTTTCAATCTGGGTTGAAAATAAAATATGCAATTAGCATGAAAGAAGAACAGGACTTTATCGGTACAATAAATGCTAATCAAGCCGTAATGACTGTCAATGTTGATCTTTTTCAGAACCATATTTTTCGAACAAGCTATCATCGTCCCGGATGGTCTTGGACGCCAGAACACCCTAATTTATTTGATTTAAAACTAGTACTTGTTGATGGTACTGAGGAACTGGATAAAGTCTCAAGTTATTTTGGTATGAGGAAGATAAGCCAAAAAAATGGTATGGTCTATTTGAATAATCAACCTTATTATCAAAAACTTGTCCTTGATCAGGGCTATTGGCCAGATGGATTATTAACGGCTCCCAGCGATGAGGCCTTTATTAAAGATATACAACTAGCGAAAAGCATGGGATTTAATGGTTGTCGCAAGCATCAGAAAGTGGAGGATCCAAGATTTTTATATTGGGCAGATCGCCTAGGATTCTTAGTATGGGAGGAGTGTGCATCGTTTCCATCTTATACAAATGATGCTGCCACGCGGTTAATAAACGTCTGGAATCAAATAGTTGATCGTGATTATAATCATCCTAGTATCGTGACGTGGGTACCATTAAATGAGAGTTGGGGTGTTCCTAATATCCAAAGAAATCGACAACAACAGCATTTCTCACAGGCACTTTTCCATCAAATTAAAAGCTTAGATTCAACGCGTTTAGTTATTTCAAATGATGGTTGGAGTCAGACAGAGACAGACCTTTGTACGATTCATAATTATGCCCATGGAAAAGTGGGGGAAGCGGAACAACAACTTGAATTTAAGAAGACGTTAAGTGATTTAAACCAATTACTCAGTTACTACCCGGCTGGGAAACGAATTTATGCAGATGGTTTTCATTGGCAAGGAGAGCCATTTATCTTAAGTGAGTTTGGTGGTATTAGCTATCAAAAGAGTCAACAACAAGGCTGGGGATATACAGCTGTTCATAGTGAAGAAGATTTTCTACATGAATATGAGCGGCTACTCAAGGATATATATAGTTCAGAGATACTGTGGGGCTTTTGTTATACTCAGTTAACCGATGTAGAGCAAGAAATTAACGGCCTTTTAACTTATGACCGGCAATTGAAGGTCCCGCTTGAAAGAATAAGGGCAATTAATAATCAATATCATTTATCGACAATTCAAATTAATAACCAATGTGAAGTCAAATAAAAATAATGAACTCGTTAAATCTAATATAGATAAAACGAGTTTTTTTGAATTTACTCAAATCAAAATGTAAGCGTTTTGATATAATTAAACTATTATGGGTCTTGTCTAAATAATGAATCATGCAAAAGTGTAGGATTAAAAATGCAATGGATAAATAATACAAAAATAAGTAAGAAATTTGCAGTGCTGTCGTTAAAGACGAAATTACGAATGTTATTTTATGGCCTAATAACTATCGTAACAATATTATTAATTGGCGTTGGTAGTGTTTTGGTTTCGATGGTTGCTCAGGAAACTTATAAGAGTAATCGCGATCAATTAGCGGTTTTATCTAACGACATAAAGAATAGTTTCTCTCGAGTTGAAGAGCTAATAACGGCTTTTCACCAGGATACAAGACTACAAGAGCAATTGGAATCAGTGAATCACGCTGGGATATCTCAAAATGAAAAATATAAGACGCTATTTAATATAGATCGAGAAATGGGTTGGTTAGTTGCAAGTTCTAAAGTAAACTCATGGGTTCTCTTTGACCAAAATAAGCAAGTTTTATTAGGAAATAAGGAGCAACTAGATCAATATATTGGTGAATATAAAATTAAGAATTATTTGGGCAGTATCAAAAATGATTCAGAAGAAGGCGCTTGGTTTTTTGACAAAACGAGTCATAAGGCCGTCTTTGTTCATAATCTTTTTGATACACGAAAATTGATTATGCGCCCCATTGGCGTACTAGTGTTTACGGTAGATCTGAATTATATTGATGATTTTATGCGTGATTCTGGCATTTTCTCGAATGAAGACTTTTTAGTCATAAGTAATGAAGAACAAAGTTATTCAACAATACCAAGCAGATTGGTAACTGCTGAAAGAGCACTTCAAAATAAATCGACTAAGGATTATAAGTTCATACACATCTATCATCACAGATATTATGTCCTTTCCGATTTAATTACGATTGCTAATAGGTCATTTGTTATTAATTACTTTATTTTGAATCGTTTGATAATTGCAAAAATAATAATTGTTACCATTATTTTGCTTTTAATAATTTTTTTGATCATTGTGCTTTGCATATATGCAGCTAATTATTTTTTGAATCGTCTCATTACACCGATAAATGTTTTAGCTGACAATATGCAACTTTTTAGTAATTCTAAGAATTTGGATGTTCTACACGATCAAATTGTTAAACTTCCCGGAGTCAAGCGACGGGATGAAATTGGTTCTTTGTATAAGAGTTTTGAGCGATTACTTGACGAAATAGATCGATTAGTTATTAAAGACTATCAGTCACAAGTATTGACACAGGAAATGGAAAACAAATATTTAATGGCACAAATTGATCCTCATTTTTTATACAACACTTTAAATTCAATTAATTGGATTGCTTTAAATCATGAAGATGAGGAAGTTTCACAAGTAGTCACTTCATTAGCATTTTTACTACGTGAAAAAGCAAATCCGAAGGTACAATATAATTCAATTGTAGATGAATTAAATATCGTTCAAGCCTATATTAAAATTCAGAGTATCAGATTTGGCGAACGACTTGTTTTTAAAGTTAATTTGCCCGGGAGTACTACTCTAGAAAATATTCAAATACCGAAACTAACGATTCAGCCAATTGTTGAAAATGCGGTTAAATATGGTGTTGAGAAGTCGGATCGTCCAGTCAAAATTACGATTAGGGTTAGATTGGTAAAACAAAAATTAATAATAAAGGTATTCAACGATGGTGAGGGATTTGATCCGCGTAATGTTACATCGGAATCAACAGGAGTAGGAATTCACAATATTTCATCAAGACTAAAGCTTTTGTACGGTGATAAAGCGGGTATTAGTATTCAATCCGCACCGCATGAAGTAACAAATGTGTTAATTTGGTTACCAATAGTTAGAAAGGATAATTCAAATGAACAGTGAGCCCAGATTAATCATCATTGATGACGAACGACTAAATGCCAACGGGATTGAAATGATCATTAGACGAAGTAATCTGCCGGTTAATATTTGTGATGTTTTTTATTCAAGTAGTTCGGCATTGAAATATTTATCAGAAAATCAAGTTGATATCATTTTAACTGATATAAAAATGCCCAAAATTAGTGGATTGCAGCTCTTAGGTGAATTAAAAAAGAGAAGTATCACTGCAGAAGTAATAGTATTCACCGGTTATGGTAGCCTGACTTACGCACAAGAAGCTATGAACTATGGTGTGAAATACTTTATTGAAAAACCAGTGTTGCCTTCAATGTTATGCCACAGCATTGAAGAATGTATCAAGGATTGGCAGCAACATACGATTGAAAGAGAATTAAAACTAAAAGAAATACTTGAGAATGTTCTTTTTGATGAGTGCCAGAAGGTAAGTATTAGGATTCCATCGTTTGATTTGCTTGTTTTTTCGGAATTAAAATTTTCCAAATTGCATGATTTAATTGATGACTACTTGAATAAAAATAATTACAAATATTGTCGCATTAATCGTTCTGGTAATGTTTTATACTGTTTGTTTACAAGAATAGATTATGGCGTTTTATTTCGAAAAATAGCAAATAATATTCATGGTGAACCAATTGCAATTTCATTTTATACGGATACGACTATCAGTAACATTAAGAATAAATTTTTAATGAGTAAAAGAATAACCAACTTTGATTTTTATTTACAACACCCTAAAATGTTTGTGAATGAGATTATCGATGAAGAAGTCAAGCAGACAAAGTTATTTACACAATTGTATCTTCAACTGAAAAGAAGTATGGCTGGTCAAGGACTGCATGATATAAGCTATCTGTTTACTGCTTTTGGAGATAAATGCTGTGAGTGTGGTATCGAACCAAATATATTTAGAAGAAACCTTGAAAGACAGCTATATAATCAGATGATTAAGGCCGACTTACCAAAAGATCTGATAGCAGAATTAACTAAAGAAGTATTAGGTACGAAGGATATTACAAGTGTAATAATCGTCGTCAAAAGGGCTATGAAAGAATTGAGTGATCTTAATAATAGCCAACTTCAGAAAGTCGATATTGTTGGGAACTTGAATACGATTATTCGTGAACAATATGGATTTAGCGATTTATCGTTAAAATGGATTTCAAATAATCTTTTATTTTTAAATGCGGATTATTTAGGAAAGAAGTATTTGCAGATTTCTGGTGAAAAGTTTTCAAATGTTTTGTTACGAGTAAGAATGCAAAATGCTGCGGAATTATTACAGAAAAATTATAAGATTTATGAAGTTGCGGTGTTAGTTGGGTTTGAAAATAATCCAGATTATTTTAGTCAGCAGTTCAAACGCTTTTTCCACTTAACTCCCCATCAGTATTGTAATAATTTAAAAAATCGCCAACCATCTAAATTAAACTAATGATTAGAAAATCTATTTGATTACTAGATAATACATTCTAAAACTTTTGATATTTATCAATAATATTAATGTACGGCTACCGTTCATTAGTATCTTGATTTTAATTAATGAATAGTATATATTGAAAACGTAATCAGAAATCGGTTTTCCTATATAGAAATTATTCTAATTTTTAAAAATAGTGGTGTCCCTAAATTGGCTGTCAAATGTATTTTGGTCAAATTGACGCCGTTTAGGGACACTTTTTTATTTAAAGTTCAGTTATTATTGGAGACTAAATTTTATCATGACAGCATACAACAAAGAATTACAACAGAATCCGTTGAAGACGCGGGCTGATTATGAGCAAGCTTTATTGACAATATTGGCGCCGGTTTATCACATTATTGAAACCGAAAAAACACCAGGTCGCGTTCATTTAGGTGATAGTGGTTCGGTTTATGAACAGAGTCGGCGTGATATCGAAGGCTTTATGCGAACACTGTGGGGTGTAGGGCCGTTATGTAGTACGCCAGAACGGGCCCAGCAGCATCAATATTATTATGACTTGGCTTGCCAAGGGATTTTAGCAGGTGTCAATCCAGAATCGGAATTTTATTGGGGTGAATTGCATCCTTATGACCAATTATTTGTTGAAATGGGTTCGCTGGCGACCATGTTGACGTTGACTAAGGATTTCTTCTGGGATGAATTAACTGCGACTGATCAACAGCATATTTTCACTTGGCTTAATCAGATCAATCAATACAAAATACCTGATACCAACTGGTTATTTTTCCGAGTCTTGGTTAATAATTTCTTTGAGCAGGCAGGGTTGCTCACTGATTCAACGGCAATCGACCGTGATTTAGCTAAACTTGATAGTTTTTATTTAAATGATGGCTGGTATTTTGACGGCTATCCTAACCAAATCGATTATTATATTCCTTTCGGCATGCAATATTATGGTGTGTTGTACGCGGTGCTAGGGCAGCAATCAGGGAATCCACATTTGCAACTGTTTCGTGATCGGGCCAGTCAATTTGCCGCCACTTTCAAAAATTGGTTTGTCAACTCTGGGGCAGCACTGCCATTTGGCCGGAGTTTAACTTATCGTTTTGCACAATCAGGTTTCTGGGCAGTTAGTGCATTTGCCAAGTTAGCTTTAAATGGGGTGACGCTTGGCGAACAGAAGTATTTGTTATTACAAAATATGCGCCACTGGTTTAGCAAGCCAATCTTTTCAGATAGTGGTTTGCTAACAATCGGCTATATGTATCCTAATTTAGTAATGGCGGAAGGTTACAATGCGCCGGGCTCACCTTATTGGGCCTTGAAAAACTTTATTGCCCTCGCATTGCCTGACGATGATGAGTTTTGGCAAGCTGCTGAAGTTCAGCCGAAATTTGTTGAACAAACTGTTAATCCTTATTCGCGGATGTTAATGATTCATGATCCGGCGGGTGACGAATTGCAGGCTTTTACTGCCGGCCAACATTCTCACGAGCACGCTCATGGCGAGTCAAAATATGAAAAATATGTTTACTCCACAACTTTTGGCTTTAGTGTTAAAAAAGGTGACATGTTAGTTCATCAAGGGGCTTTCGACAACACCTTGGCACTATCCGATAATGGGTTCGGTTATCAGACTGCCTTTGGTTATCAGGATTACCAAGTCCATGAGCAATATGTTTATTCATTGTGGCAGCCATGGCCTGACGTTAAAATTAAAAACTTTATTATTCCTTGTTACCCTTGGCATTTCCGGGTACATGTCATCGAAACTGGTCGCACTTTAAATTATGTTGAGGGATCTTTCAGTGCGCCAGTTGACGGGCAAGCGATTGAAACCAACCAAGGCAGTTTTTATGATTCTTCCGTGGGTACGATTGGGATCGTCGATTTAAATGGCAATTCTGAAACAAAATTGGAATTACCAGAACCGAATACTAACTTGTGCTATGCCCGGACAATTTTACCGATTTTACGAGGACAGTTGGCAAGCGGTAAACATATTTTATTTTCTGCTTGTCTCGGTGCAGCTAATGAACACAAATTTGCTGGTTTACCAGAAATTAAAGCGACATTATCAGGTAATATTTTTCATGGCCGAATTGGTCAAGCAGTATTCCTAATACCTCTCGCCGAAATCTAACACGTGAATTAAATTTAACGGGATAGTAATAGAGCAGCTGATTTCAAAGGAATCAGCTGCTCTATTACTATATGTTGATCGGCAATGTGATAGTTGGCGTTTATTTTAGTTTAACTGAGTCTCGAAGAATCAATTCAGGGATTAGCTCGATAGTTTCAGGATAATTAGAATTTGATTTAATCTTAAAGTATTGATCGACAACTTCTTCGGCCCAAGTTTTTTTATTAACTTTGATAGTGGTTAGTCCAGGGGAAACAACGCTGGATACGTAGGAGTCATCAAAACCAACAACACTGAGATCCTCACCAACTGTCTTATTTAGACTACTAGCAGCGTGGTAAATTCCTAGAGCCATGTCGTCGTTAAAACAAAGATAGGCATTGTATGTGTTTTGTTCAAGAAAGTGACGACCTAACTGATAAGTAGTGTTAGGATCGAAATCACCACTATAAACGTGGCTGTCAAAATCGTCATGTTTATAGAATTTTTTATAGTATTTTCTGGCAGCTTTCAGTCGTTGCTGGCTGTTATATGAATTATTATCACCAGTAATAATACATATATTTCGGTGAACGGACTTAGATAAGGTTTCAAATAAATATTTAATGCCTAATTCATTATTGATAATTACATTGGCTGTTTTTTTCGCTGCAATTTCATTGGTCATAAAAATTGTCGGTTTATGTAAATCATAGGCAATTCGACGTAATTCTGCCTCATCAGAGCGATAATTCAGAACAATTAAGCCGTCAACCATATCAGTTTTAACGAAATTCGGAATGCTACCACTAACTGCTAATAGTTGATACTTTTTCTGTGCAAAAATATCCTGAATTTCCTGGATAACATCACCATTAAAGTTACCTTGATAGGTATTGACGACAGCACAAACGATATTAGAATCATTGGTACGCAAATTCTGGGCTGATAAATTGGGAACATAATTTAAATCAGCAGCAATTTTTTTAATTTTAGCCTTAGTGACCTCACCAACTTGTGAGCTGTCATTTAAGGCATATGAAACCGTGGCAACAGAGACCTGAGCAATTTCAGCGATTTGTTTTAAACTTGTTTTTTTCATTATGAAACTCCTAGACAATCTGATAGTTATAGTCTACTACTATGAATGGATTTTAACTAACAATGAGTAAACCACCAAATCAGTTTTGCTTAAACGATTAAGTTAATTACAGGCATTTTGTTTGAATTTGCCAAACTTTATGATTAATTTTACAAAATAGTCTTGACTATAGCAAGCTAATCTATTATTATTCTGGTTGTGGTCACGCTTACATGCATGAAATATACCTTTTAACTTAAACGTTTAAGTTAAGGAAAGCAAACTTATTTTCAATGGAGAAGGGTTGATTGAAGTGAAGAAAAAAGGTTTTTTAGGTTTAACAATTGCGGCATTGGTATTGGTTCTAGGTGGTTGTGGTAAAAAAGAGGCCAGTGATAAATCTTCAAGTAGTAATTTTTCAACTGCAGCACGGGTTAAAAATGCGGATTTAAAAGTATACGCTCCGAAAGGAAAAAACACTGATTGGTTAAATGGAGTGGTTGATCGTTACAACAAAAAATATGATACGAAAATTAATTTGAAGACAACAGATGTGGCACCAACTGCGATTACTCAAAAACTAACACCTTTATTAGTTGGTCATGAAGTCTTGCCGGATATTTCATTTATTCAAGACAGTGACATTACTGGTATTCTAAAAAAATTCCCGAAATCATTTGAAAACTTAACCAGTAATGGCATGGAAAATCAAATTGGCAAACTTATTTATTCAACGAAGACCTCATCTCTAAAAGCAACTGCACCTAATCATGATCTTTTCGGTGTACCACAAGATTTAGGTATGGTAACAATGTTTTATCGTCATGATATCTTTGAAAAGGCTGGCATTGATGCAGCAAAAATCAAGGATTGGGATGAATTGATTGCCGCCGGTAAAATTATTAAAAGGAAAACTGGTAAGAGCTTGCTTGCATTAGATGCAAATGGTGAAACTTCATTGGTCACTATTATTATGCAACAGCAGAATGTGCCCTTGATTGATAAAAAGGGTAACGTCAACATGACAGGTACAGCAACTAAAAATGCCATTAAAATTGTTGATAAATTGAAAAAGTCTGGCACAGTTTCTTATTATTCAAGCGATAAAGATCGTTACCCAATGTTTCAAGACAGTGCCGTGATTATTGAAGGTACTTGGTTAGCCGGTAATATGACAGTAAATTATCCAAAGCAATCTGGCTTATGGCGGATGCGGACAATTGTTGGTTACAGTGCTGATGATCAAGGTAAGAATCCTGTTAATGGTGGTTCATCTTGGTATGTTGGCGCTAATTCTAAGAACAAAACTGCTGCTTTACAATTATTAAAATTTGCCATTACTGATAAGGCGTCACAGGCAGACTTGTTGGCTCGGGGGAGTGCAGCAGCAACTAAGAGTACTTATGATAGCAAGGCTGGTAAGGCCGAATATCCATTCTTTGGTAATCAAAAGATTTTTGACGTTATTAAACAAGCTGGAAATAATGCAATTGTGGTTTATCAATATCCATATGCTAGCGATGCTAACAACTATCTTAAAATGGCTGTTTACGATTACTGGAAGAAAGGCGATTTAAACGCACAATTGAAGAAAAACTCAGAACAACTTGCCCAAAAATATAACGTTAAAGTGAATTAAACAGCGACGAAATACTAGGCGTTAAATTTAAAAAAAATCGTTGTTCTCAGGAGGCAAGCTCGCACATGGATAAATCAATCAGAAAAACACCTTATCTTTTTCTTAGTCCATTTTTATTATTATTTGTGTTAACTATTTTAATCCCGATTATCATTTCATTATTTTTTAGTTTTATGAGTATTCAAGGTGACAGCATTACTTTTGTGGGATTAGCGAACTTTAAGGCACTTTTTCGCGATCCTATGTTTCTGCAATCTTATTTAAACGTCTTAATTATTATGGTAGGAACAATTCCCTTCATAATTTTATTGGCGATTTTCTTTGCAGTCTTACTGAATAATCCAACAATTAAAGGTCAAGGTTTTTTCAAAACAGTTTATTATTTACCAACTGTTACCTCATTAGTTGCAGTTGCTTCAGTATTTATGACTTTTTACAACCCAATGGGGATAATTAATTCTTTCTTGCATCTTTTCGGTGCTGGTCCAGTTCCTTGGCTGTCTGATCCGTTTTGGGGCCGCATTGCCATGTTTATTGTCATTATTTGGCAAGGCGTTGGTTACTATACCATTCTTTTCTTGGGCGGATTACAGGGTGTTGATAAGGAAATTTATGAGAGTGCTGATATTGATGGCGCATCTGCGTGGGTTAAATTCTTTCATATCACCGTGCCGTTATTGAAACCAGTTATTTTATTAAGTACCGTCTTAGCTACCATCAACGGATTAAATACGTTCGAAATTCCTAATATTATGTACAGTAATACTTATGGGCCAGGTAGTATTGCCTTAACTGTTGGTGTTAATTTATATAAAACAAGTTTTGAAATGATTGATTTTGGTAAAGCCTCCGCAATTGCTTGGAGTATGGTATTGGTTTCAGCAATTTTATCCTTTATTCAATTTAAGGTAGGTAAAAAAGATGAAACAAAATAAAAAACACGTTGGCATTTATATTTGTTTAATTATTGGCGGAATTTTATTTCTAATACCTTATATCTACATGTTAATTGCTTCAACGCAAAACAACACGATTATTTTAAGTAAAACAATCGACTTTAGAATTAGCAAATATTTCGGCAAGAATATGAAATATCTGCTAGATAATTATCAGTATTTCCGCGTGATCTGGAATAGTATCGTGGTGACAGTTATTGGCACAATCGTCTCAACCTTTGTGACAACATTAGCTGGTTATACGTTGGCCAAATATAAATTTGTTGGTAATAAATTTATATTTTCTATGATCATGCTATCGCGTATGATTCCGGGATTTGCCGTTTTGATTCCAACATTCCTAATCTTTAGTAAAGTTGGTTTAACAAATTCATATGCTGGGATTATATTGCCACTGATTGCATCTGCTAATGCCGTATTTATTATGAAACAATATGCTGATTCATTTCCGTATGAATTAATTGAGGCTGCTCGAATTGATGGTGCTAAGGAAGGATTAATATTCTTCAGAATTGTTGTGCCACTGTTAAAACCCAATATTATTGCTTCAGGAATGTTGATTTTCATGGGCTATTGGAATTCTTATATTTACCCATTAGTCATGATTTCAGATTCAAACAAGTTTGTGGTACCACTTGTTGTTCGGAATATTACGCAAGCATCACAAGATGATTTGAATTATGGTGCCATGATGGCGGCGCTGGCAACTTCTGTGTTACCAATACTTTTGCTTTATGTTTGGGTACAAAGTAAATTTAAGAGTACCGAAATGTCAGCAGGTATTAAATAAAATAGTTTAAATAGACTTCTATTAACTGAGATATATTCTGAAGTTAATAGGAGTTTATTTTTAAAGATTGATTTTAGGCATTAAGAAGTATATATTTGAAATGGATTCAAGAAAACGCTTTTCTTATATAGAAAATAGCAATATTTTAATGAGGTGTGACGATGCAACAAACACAAACTTGGGCTGCGGAAAAGTTGACCCAAATCGAAGAAAAAATGATTCAAGTTGTCCGAAGAAATCAAGGAATTATTCCCTATACAACTGACGAACAAGGTCACTTTAAGGACATGTTCAAAGAAATTCCTACTTGGTGGACGAATGGCTTCTGGGGTGCGCTGCTCTGGCAAATGTACACGCTAACTAATGATGATTTGTATCAGCAAGAAGCAATCGCGACTGAGGCAAAACTTGATGGCAATTTAATGAATGCTGAAGGTTTGGATCATGACAATGGTTTCAAATGGGAATTAACGGCAGTTGAAAATTATCGCTTAACTGGTGCCAAGGATTCACGCAATCGTGGCTTGCTAGCGGCTAATAATTTGGCTGGTCGTTTCAATTTGAATGGTCGTTTCATTCGCGCTTGGAATGACTGGGGTGATTTGAACCGTAGTGGTTTGGCAATCGTTGACTGTCTGATGAACTTGCCATTGCTGTATTGGGCTAGTGAAGAGACGCAAGATCCACGCTTTAAGCAGATTGCCGTGGCTCATGCTCAAACAGCTCAAGAATATTTAGTGCGACCAGATGGCTCAGTGAAACATATTATAGTTTTTGATCCTGAAACTGGTGCTTATTTGCATTCTGAAGGCGGCCAAGGTTATGGTCATGGTTCTTCTTGGACCCGTGGTCAAGGTTGGGGCATTTATGGCTTCACTTTAAGCTATGAGTATACGAAGGATGAAAGTTTCCTTAATACGGCTAAGCAAATTGCGAATTATTTTATTGCCAATATTCCTGATGATGGCTTAATTCCCATTGATTTTCGGCAACCTAATGAACCTTGGCTGGAAGATTCTTCAGCGGCGGCAATTGCTGCTAGTGGCTTATTAGAATTAGCAAAATATACGACTGGCCGTGATCAAGAAATTTTCCAAGCAGCTGCGGTTAAATTATTAAAGGCCTTGGCGGATCACAGTTGTGATTGGCAATTGGATCATGACAATTTATTGACCAGTTGTTCAGCATCGTATGACGAGGAAAATCATGAATATCCGATTATTTATGGTGATTACTTCTTCATTGAAGCGTTGGCGAAACTAGCTGGACACGAATTTAAGATTTGGTAGTTCATTAATTTGTAAGTGGAGGCACTTTTGGGATGCTAGAAATTAAGATTATTGATCAAAACGGAATTGTTAGACAAGGTAAAAATGATTATGAAGAGCAACTGCGGCCGTTAGTATTTTCTGGTGAAGAATATGCTTATTTGGCTACACAGGCCTTTACTTTTGTTGAAGGTGATCAGATTGTCGTCCAAGTTGATCGACCCGGTTATTATTGGCTGAAGTTAGACGAGGCCTTGGATAATACTTTGGTCTACATTAAGCAGGCGGTTAATTATGACGTTACTTTAACCGCCAACGCTGGGGACGCTCGCCCTGAGACTGCTTTTCATGGCAAAAGGCATTATTTGGCTGTGCGCCGGGCAACGAAGGCTCAAATCGAAGCCCAACAAAATTTATCATTAAATCCGCACGATCAAAAGAATTTCAACGGTAGTTATCCCCATGCTTCTGCCAATGTGGAAACGCGTAATGACGCGACTTTCTTTGCTTGTAATGCCATCAATGGTATTCTTGCTAATCAAATGCATGGCGAATATCCTTACCAATCCTGGGGAATTAACCGCCAGGCCGATGCCGCTTTGACAATTGATTTCGGTCGCGAGGTGCAATTAGCTGGTGTGGGCATCGTTTTGCGGGCTGATTTTCCCCATGATAGTTACTGGACAGCTGGTACTTTAACGTTCTCAGATGGGTCAACTGAGGTCCTCCAATTTGAAAAAGAGACAACTTTACAGCAATTCAACTTTGCTCCAAGAGTTGTGGACCAAGTTGTTTTTAGTCAGTTACAAAAAGCAGACGATGAATCACCATTTCCAGCATTAACTGAAATCGAGTGTTATGGTCAAAATTTAAATTAAAACAAGGGAAGACAATCAAATGATCAATGAGCGTCTTAAAAACAATCAATTTACAACTAAGAACGACTTCCAGCAGGCGTTGCAGGATATATTAGCACCGTTAATGCCACAGCTAAAGCAAAATGGTGTTCATGGCTACTTGGATTTAGGTAGCAGTGGCACCAATTATGTTAAAAAAACCCGTGAGATTGAAGCATTTCTACGACCTTTATGGGGATTAGCACCATATTCTGTTGATGAAAACTCCGAATATCTTGAGCTAGCGATTGAAGGAATTAAGCAAGCAACGAATCCGAATTCTCCCGACTATTGGGGCGATATTCGCGATTATGATCAAATTATTGTCGAAATGGCAGCATTAGCCACTTTCATTCTTTTGAATCCAGAACTGATCAAGCAAAGATTCTCGAAACCGGAGCGAGAGAATTTATTTAATTGGCTAGGTCAATTAAACGAACACAAGCCCTTTGAGAATAATTGGTTATTTTTCCGGGTGCTGGTTAATGTGGCTTTAAAGAAGAATCAGCAACCTTATTCTCAGGAGCTATTGGATCGAGACTTAGATAAAATCGACAGCTTTTATGTCGGGGATGGCTGGTATTTCGATGGCACGCCGTTACAGCGCGATTATTACATTGCTTTTGCCATCCATTACTACAGTTTAATTTATTATCGTTTCATGCAAGACGAGGATCCTAAACGTTGTGCAGCGATTAAGGAACGTGCGATTGCCTTTGCTCAAGATTATCAGTACTGGTTTGATGCCAAAGGTGAAGGAATTGCTTATGGCCGTAGTTTGATCTATCGTTTCGCCCAATCAGCGTTTCTTAGTGCTTTAGTTTTTGCAGATATTGAAGCGTTGCCTTGGGGTGAAATAAAAGGCCTTTTGAGTCGGAACATGCATAATTGGTTTCAGCAGGATGTCTTCAGTAATGACGGTTTATTAACAGTTGGCTATCATTATCAGAACTTAGTTTTCGCTGAAGGTTATAATGGTCCAGGCTCACCATATTGGTCACTGAAGGCTTTTCTCCTTTTGGCAGTACCAGCTAGTCATCCATTTTGGCAGAGCGAGTCCTTGCCACTGCAGTTGGCCAAGAATTTATATCCTTGTGTGTCGGGACGTAATTTCTATCAGCATGATTCTGCGCAAACATTACTTTGTTTTCCAGCTGGTCAAGCTAATGAATATCAAAGTCATGGCAGTGCCAAATATAATAAATTTGTTTATTCAACTAAAACTGGTTTCAGTGTGCCCAAGTCAAGCTACCTTTATCACCAAGGCGCCTACGATAATTGCTTGGCTTTAGCCGAGGGCGACCATTATTTCCGGACCAAAGATTTGGATACCAAGTTTGAGATTCTGGCGGATCGCGTGATTCATTATTGGCAGCCGTGGCCAGATGTGGCCATTAAAACAACTTTGATTCCCTTTGACGGCTGGCATTTGCGGATTGAAGAAATTCGTAATCAACTTGAAATTGATGCCTATGAAGGTGGCTTTAGTGTACCGTTTGCCGAAGATGCTGCTCGGCAAATTAGGCCAGGAGATTCAACCCAAGTTGCTTCAACAGTCGGCATTTCTTGGTTAAAGAATCTCCATGGTTTTACTGAGGCTGACGTTGCGAAAACTGAACCTAATACTAGTCTGTTCTTCCCATTGACGAATTTGCCGTATTTGAAACAGCATTTAGCAGTAGGCCAGCACTTATTGGTTTCGGCGGTAGGTTTGACTGATCAAGTTGCGCCAGATTTGGCCGCGATTGACGTGCAATTACGTGCGGGTCAATTAATGATTAAAACTGAACAGGGCAACAAAGTGATTCAGTTAACTGCCCCAGACTTTGCCTAAAATATAAAAATCCTGACTAAAGTTTTAAAAACTTCGGTCAGGATTTTTATATGGCTTGATTATTGATCAACTTCAGGAATGTCTTCGAAATAATCTGGAAAGGCAGCCACAACGTTTTTGGCATCTGCGTCCACCATATGGAGGTGTTTGCTGACAAGTTGTTGTAGCTGCTGGAGATCACCATTTTCAGTATAGGTAATAATCGCTTGATGCTGGGCAATGATTTGTTCCCAGTTCAAATTTTTAACTTCCAATCGTAAAAAGCGGAAGCGATCAAACTGGAAGTTGAGTGGCTGCAACCATTCCCAAATAAAATCTTTCTCGGCAATCGTGTAGAAAAGTTTATGGAACCGTTCGTCTAACTCAAAGAAATTACTGAAATCATTCATTTGCAGGTAAACTTGCTGCAATTGAATGATTTTTTTGAGTTCGTTGAGATACTTAGGTGTCATTTTCTGAGCAGCCTCAACACAAACTTCTTTTTCAATATTCTCACGCACAAAACGAGCCTGATAGACTTCATTTAAATTTATTTTTGCCACATAAGTTCCTCGTTGCGGAATGACCCGGAAGAGACCTTCCCGCTGCAGACGAATTAGGGCTTCACGTAACGGGGTGGCACCAACACTTAACTTCTGTTCAAGTTCTTTTTTATTGACGGTAGCTCCTGGTGTTAATTCAGCATGGATAACCATCTGTTTTAATTTACTGTAGGCTTCTTCTTGATAATTGACGAGATCAGGCATATTTTTCATCCTCAGAAATAATATTAGATTCAATTCAACTCTAATATATTAGTATATCTTATGTCAATTAAAATCATCGCTTGCGCTTTTAAAAACGTTTAAAGATGAAGTGACGAATTCTAGCGGTACTTTTAAATTGGGGACTTGAATTATCCATTGAAAGGGTTATCATTTAATAGTTAGTTAGCGATACAAACAAACTTTATTTATTTTGTGGAGGTTTATGATGAAGTACTCAAATCCTGTTGTTCCTGGATTCTTTCCCGATCCAAGTGTTTGTCGCGTTGAGGACACTTATTACTTGGTCTGCAGTTCATTTAATTATTTCCCCGGCGTTCCCTTATTTGAGAGTAAAGATTTAGTTAATTGGTCACCAATTGGTCATGTGTTAACTCGTAAGAGCCAGCTAGATTTAACGGACTCACCAACTAATGGTGGTATTTATGCGCCGACGATTCGCTATCATCAAGGACGGTTCTACATGGTCACCACCAATGTTGATCATGGTGGTAACTTCTACGTCTGGACAGATAATATTTATGGTGAATGGTCTGATCCAATTTGGGTGGATCAAGATGGCATTGATCCGTCATTTTACTTTGAAGGCGACACCGCTTATTTCATGAGTAATGGGACTGATGATGAAGGTAAGAGCGGTATCTGTCAATGTACTTTAGATATTAAAACTGGTAAGAAGTTAACGCCAACGAAATGTATTTGGCAAGGTGCCGGTGGTCGTTATCTTGAAGGCCCACATTTATATAAAGTGGCTGATAAATATTTGTTAGTGGCTTCTGAAGGCGGTACGGAATATGGTCATATGTTGGTTTGCGCCAAAAGTGACCAGATTTATGGCCCTTATGAAAATGATCCTGACAATCCTATTTTGACCAACCGTAATTTAGGTGGTTATCAAATTCAAGGTTGTGGTCATGCTGACTTAGTTTCTGATCTTAAGGGTAACTGGTGGTTTATTCATTTAGCTTTCCGCCAGCTTGACCGTTGGCAACAACAACATGTTACTGGCCGTGAAGTTTATTTAGTGCCCGTTACTTTTATTGATGGCTGGCCAAAGGTGGGTCATGATGGCACGACTCGGGCCCAATTTGAAACTGATCGAATTGCCAGTGATGTTTCCCAAAGTCCAGTGCCTAATTTAACCTTGGCTAATTCACAGATTGGCAATCAGTGGTTATTCTTGCAAAATCCTGATCTGGCCAATTATGATTTGAGTCAGTTGCCAGAACAGGTTGGTTTGCAAGGCACAACTGTGACCATGGATGCTGCCAAGGATTCGCCAACATTCTTAGGCACCCAACAACGTGGCATTGCTTTTACGTTGAAAACCAAGGTGCAATTAACAGCTGGCGAGGCTGGAATCACTGCTTATATGACTGATGAGCAGCATTATGATTTAGCGGTTCGGAAAACAGCTACAGGTTTTGAATTGTTCCGTCGAATTCGGTTAGGCGAAGCTCGCCAAGAAGATCATTTGATCAGTTTACCAAGTGACACCGATCAACTTGAAGTTACGTTGATTTTAACTGGTTCACCTGATCAATATAGTTTTACAGCCGCAACTCAAGGTCAGACTTATCAATTAGGAACAGCAACAACGAAGTATCTTTCCAGTGAAGTTGCTGGTAACTTTACCGGGGTAATGTTAGGTATTTATGCGCAAAAGTCTGCTGATGCAGCAAGTAGTTGGGCAAACTTTAGTCAGTTGGTTTATCAGAATCAGGACTAAATAATATATCGCAGGCAATGATGAATTAGGTAAAAAATCATTGCCTGTTGTACTATACTGAAACGTGTTCGGGTCTGCAGCTGGCTATGGCTAACTGAAATATTTCAATGATCGGCTGGCACCGCTCATCAAAATATTTGCAGTTATCCTACGCCAGCAAACCGCAGCCCCTCACACTCTATCTTAGGAGGTTTTTTATGAACTGGTCACGTGAACAGGCACAGGATTTAGTGGCGCAATTGACGCTTTCGGAAAAAATTGGCTTATTGTCGACTGCGCAAACGGCGGTGCCACGATTAGGGTTACCTGCTTTTAATATTGGTGGCGAAGCGGCTCATGGGATTGTTGACCGTGAGCAGTATCACACGACTTCATTTCCAATTCCGCTAACATTATCGCAGACTTGGGATCCGGACTTAACTGAGAAAATTGGGACTGTCGTTTCTGATGAAGCGCGGGCCTTGTACAATACCACTGGCCGCAAACATTGGCTGATGCCTTGGGCGCCGACAATTGATTTGGAACGCGATCCACGTTGGGGTCGTAATGAAGAGGGCTATGGCGAAGATCCATATTTAACCGGCCAAGTCAGTGGCGGTTTGATTCAAGGTTTTCAAGGCCAGGACCATATTTTAAAAATGGCCGCAGCACCAAAACATTTCTTTGCTAACAATAACGAAGAAGGTCGTGGCGGTACTTCAAATACAGTCATTCCCACTTTAAAGAACGAATATTATTTGAAACCATTTAAGTTTGCTTTTTGTAATTGGCAGGCGCAATCAATGATGACGGCCTATAACGGGATCAATGGGATTCCGGCAATGCAGTCACCAGAACTGGCCACAGTTAAAAATGATTGGCAAATGGACGGCTGCATCGTGACTGATGGTGGTGCCTTAACCTTAAATCTTGAGGAATATCATTATTACGATAATTATCCAGAAGCGGTTGCCGATGCCTTGAAGAAGGGGATTGACTGCTTCGTTGATGATGCTGAAAAAGTTGAAGCTGCTGCCCAAACTGCTTTGGACCAGGGCTTGATTACGGAAGCAGATATCGACCAAGCAGTGACGAATACCTTGAAAGTCCGGATTCAGTTAGGTCAATTAGCCGATACCAAGACACCGTATGATGGCTTAGGTCAGCAGGATATTGGCAATGCTGATCACGATGCGGTAGTTCAAGAAGCTTATGCTGCTGGCAGTGTTTTGTTGAAAAATGATGCTGACTTATTGCCCCTAAATGGTAATCAAGATGTTTTACTAACTGGTCCTTCCGCGGACTTGTTCCCACGGGACTGGTACGCCACAATTCCGATGAATCGGGAAACCGTTAAAAGTGGTTTAGAAAAACGGCTGGGCGATAAATTACACTATGTTGATAGCAACGACACGGTTAAAGTCACCTTTGCGCCTAACTACTTGGCCCAACCAACTGATTTTCAAACTGCCACGTTTACCATTGAACGCTGGCAAAACCAGACGGTCTTCTTGCGAGACTGTGAGACTAAGCGTTATCTCCGCTTAAATGAAGCTGGTCAGTTAGAACTCGGGACAACTGAAGTTTATGATTGGGTCGTCCGCGAAGCCTTTCATTTGGCGGCTGATAATCAACTATACGCGGTTGACCATAATTTCAAGGCTAGCGACGTGAACAGTTTGAGTAGTAATGGCTATTTGAAACCGGCTGTTGGCCAAATGACGATTGTTGAATCAGGGATTGATCGCGTAACAGCCGCTGCGGCTAAGTACGACACCACGATTTTTGTTGGTGGTAATCATCCGATGGTTAACGCTCGCGAAACTGAAGATCGGGAAAATATTGAATTGGCACCAAGCCAACAAGCAATTTGTGAAGCACTAGCAACGACCATGACCAAAACAGTGGCGGTCTTAGTAGCTGGTTATTCATTTGCAATTCAGGATTTACCGGTGGACGCCATTTTATTCAGTGGTTACGCGGGACAATCGATGGGGACGGCGCTAGCCAAAGTACTTTATGGCGAAATGGCTCCAACTGGGAAGTTGTCGCAAACTTGGTATAACCGCCAGTGGCAAGCACAGATGCCAGCTTTAACTGATTATGATATTGAAAAATCAGCTCGGACTTATCAGTTCGTGGCCAATCAGCAGGTGACATATCCTTTTGGCTATGGCTTAACTTATGGCCAATTGCAGATTAAAGCGGTCACACCTAATTTGTCACAGCACCAAGTTCAAGTTACTTTAAGCAACAATTGTCATTTTACAGTGACTGAAACTGTACAAGTTTATTTACAAGCGACTGGTTTGCAGGACCGGCAAGATCGCCAGCAACTAATTGCCTTCCAGAAAGTTACCTTAGATGCTGGTGAAATGGACACGATCACGCTAGCCTACAATCTGGCCGACTTTGCTTGGTATGATCCTAAAACTGGCCAGAATTATTGGCCTGAAGGTGATTATCAGTTAGCTATTGGCCGTTCTTCAGCGGAAATCGTTAAGCAAGTACCGCTTAAATTAACCATGGGTCAGCCAGTCGTTACCTTGACTAAATTACCAGCCGCAGCTTTTGATGATTACGAACAAATGACTTTGGTTAGCAATCGTGACCAATATGAATTAGTCCAATTAGCGGCGAACGGGTTTGTTAGTTATCGGCAATTGTTATTGCCTAGTCAACAACTGCAAATGAAGTATTACGCGCAAAATGACGGTGAGTTGACCGTGATTAATGGGGATAATGACCAAATTTTAGGGCAGTTCTCTTATCACTCTGCCGACTCCGAACAAGAAATGCTAATCGATTTAGTAAATGTTTCCGATAAAAAAATAACGCTAAAGCTTGTCAGCTCAGCGTTAATCACTCTTGATAGTCTTGCGGCAATCAAATAATTAGTAAAAATATTTAGATAGTTAGTAAATTGTATTTACAAATCAAATTTTAAGTCATATAATAATGATGTTGTTGAAACGCTTACAGCTTTTCTCAAGCAATTATTCATTCATTACTACCATATTTCTTGAAGATGTTTTTCAACAAGAAAGATTTTACGTAAGCGATGAAGGCTAAGCCGAAGATGATATACATGACTCGAGCGAATTCAGAGACATAACCTAAACCAAATGCCGCCGCGTCAATTGCGAGCAAGAGCAAAACTTTAAAGAAGTTCGGTAGCACCATTAAGACCGCGTTTTTAAAAGTTTGCTTGATCGAATTTTGAAAACGGCCAGCAAGTGGAAACAGGAGTTCAACCACAAACGCGATCAGCGCTAAGATGACGATTAAAACGACAAAGATAGGCTGCGACACGATCGAGTTGAACTTTTGCCAGAAGGCAATGTTGAAAGAAATAATGGCAATGACAGCAGCGGTAATCAAAAAGATAATCGTAGTTGATTTGAAATTAAGCTTGAAGTTTTTGAAATATGTTTTCGTTAACGGTAAGTCTTCATTCTCAATGTAAGACAAAGTGGTATTAAATAGTGACGCGAGCGCAGTACCGATTGTAAAAATCGGCAAACAAGTTAGTAGGAACGACAAATTCAAAGCCGTGAAGCTAACTAAAGTGCCCATGAAGCGAAAAAATGGATTATCAGTATTGAATTTCATTTTGGAACCTCGTTTTCTATGTTGGTTTGTTCGTAACGCCTACTATCTTAACTTAAGGTTTTAAATATTTGCAAGTTATTTTGTGCTAGGAGGATTATCATGCAAGAGGCTTTGAATGATACTCAGGAATTAAAAGATTTACAAAAGCAAAAGAAAAAAATGCAAAACCGGCGTGGTAAACGATTATTTTACCTCATTATTCCATTTATAATTTTGGTTTTGCTGTTCTCATATTACCCACTGTTTGGTTGGGTATACGCGTTCTTCGATTATCAACCACCAATTCCGCTGAGTCAAAGTGAATTCGTCGGTTGGAAATGGTTTGCGATGTTGATCCAAAACAAAACGCAAATGCATCAAATCGTTCAGGTATTAGCGAATACCTTTGCCATGAGTTTTCTTAATATTTTGACTTCATTCTTACCCGTTTTATTCGCAATTGGTTTGAACGAAATCAGAAATAAGCACTGGAAGAATATCATTCAGACGTTAACCACTTTACCAAACTTTATTAGTTGGGTTTTGGTTTACTCAATCGCTTTTGCAATGTTCTCTAGCAGCGGTATGGTTAACACCTTGTTGCAAAACTGGCACTGGATTGCTGAACCAATCAAATGGTTGGATAGTGATTCTCATACTTGGTTGAAGATGTTGCTTTGGAACTTATGGAAAGGCTTAGGCTGGGGTTCAATTATGTACTTGGCTGCTATTGCCGGAATTGATCCTGAACTTTATGAAGCCGGACGGGTTGACGGTGCCAACCGTTTGCAATTGATCCGTCACATTACAATTCCTGCATTGATGCCAACTTACTTCGTTATGTTGATGTTAGCAATTTCTAACTTCCTGTCAAACGGGATGGACCAGTTCTTCGTATTCCAAAACGCCTTTAACTTAACTCATATCCAAGTGCTTGACTTATACGTTTATAACGTTGGTATGGGAAATAACAGTTTGTCCTTAGCGACGGCGTTATCAATGTTAAAGAGTATCGTCAGTGTGGTTCTCTTGTATGTCGTCAACTTTGTTTCCAAGAAGACCCGTGGCGAGTCCATTATTTAGTGGACCAGGATGTCAATGAGATAGGAGCGTGTGAAAATTGTCTAATATTGAAAAAAGTGAAGTCACTGGTGGCGAACGTGCTTTCAAGGTATTCAACTATTTATTCTTTATCATTTTTACCTTGATCTGTGTGTACCCATTCTATTACTTAATTATTAATAGTCTTTCTGCTAATAACTTGTCAGCAGCTGGGAGCATCAATTTCTGGCCTAAGGGTTTACACCTTTCCAACTATGCAGCCGTCCTGAAACTTGATGGCTTGCCATTAGCAGCATTAGTTTCTGTTGGCCGTACGGTGATTGGGACTGTCTTAACCGTGATGGCCTCAGCATTCTTAGGTTTCATGTTTACCCAAGAAAAAATGTGGCATCGGAAGTTCTGGTATCGCTTCGTCATTGTGACAATGTACTTCAATGCCGGCTTGATTCCAATGTTCATTACAATGAAGAACTTGCACTTAACGAACACATTTTGGGTTTACGTTTTACCTGCAATCGTACAACCATTCAACATTATTTTGGTTAAAACATTTATTGAATCATTACCTAAGTCGTTGGAAGAAGCGGCTGAACTCGATGGTGCAACTACTTTACAAACATTCTGGAAAGTTGTTTTGCCAAGTTGTACACCAATCCTTGCCACAGTAGCTATCTTTACTGCCGTTGGTCAATGGAACTCATTTCAGGATACATTAATTTATATCACAGATCAGAAGCTATATTCTCTTCAGTATTTGCTTTACCAGTACATCAACCAAGCTAGTTCGCTAGCGGCAATGGTCAAAAATAATGCAGGAGGTGCGTTAAACATGGGTGCGGTGGCAACACAACAAACGCCAACATCCATTCGTATGACCGTATCAATTATCGTTGTTTTACCAATCATGTTTATTTATCCAATGTTCCAGAGATATTTTGTTAAAGGGATTATGCTCGGAGCTGTGAAGGGTTAGTATCTTTAGGAGGTAAGTGGAAGAATTATGAAGATGAAAAAATTAGCATTAATGGCAACTACGTTTGCGGCAGTTGCATTAGCATTAGCAGGGTGTGGCAAGTCTAACGACAGCGCCACTGAAAAAGACGATGGCAAGTTAATGAAGGTCACTGTCTATGATGATTTAGCAAACTATCAAGGGACCGCTAAAGGCTGGTTCGCCAAGATGGTTAAAGACAAGTTCAATATTGAAATGAACATTGTCGCTCCTAACGTTGCCGGTGGTGGTAGTACTTTATTTGATACTCGTTCTGCTGCAGGTAACTTAGGTGATATCGTCATTACTGGTTCAAATGATGGCCGCGCTAAGAAATTAGTTAAAGCTGGTTTAATTTCAGATATGACACCATATATGAAGGGTATGAAGTACCTCAAGCAATACTCTGGTGCCACAGACGCTTTCCAAAAGGTCGCTGGCGTTAAGTCAGGTATTTATGGGATCCCTGCATCAGTTAGTTCTTCGTCACCAACATCATCATCAGAAGGTACTGAACCAACATTCGGCCCTTACATTCGTTGGGACTTATATAAAGAAGTCGGCTACCCAGAAATCAAGACTTTAGATGACTTGATTCCGATCTTAAAGGAAATGCAAACTAAAGCCCGCGCTGAAAATAATGATCAAAAGATTTATGCTTTGTCATTATTCAAAGACTGGGATGGCAATATGATGAATAATGCCAAGCAACCAACAACTTTCTATGGTTATGATGAATTAGGTTTCGTCTTAGCTAAGGCTGATGGTTCTGATTACCAAAGCATTACGCAAACGAACGGCCAATATGTTAAAGCTTTGCGTTTCTTCAACAAAGCAAAACAAGCTGGCTTAGTTGATCCTGAATCTTCAACTCAAAACTACGATACCATGTATTCTAAATATACTGATGGTAAAGCATTATTCTCATTCTGGCCATGGTTAGGCCAAGCAGCTTACAACACAACTGCTAACAAAGAAGCTGGCAAAGGCTTTATGCTGGCACCAGTTCAAGATATGAAGATCTTCTCTTATGGGAATACAACTAATGGTTCAAGTACCTTTATCGGTATTGGTAGCAAAGCTAAGAACAAGCAACGTTTAGTTAAGTTCATTAACTGGTTGTACTCACCAGAAGGTGTTTCTGCAGCCGGTGCTCAAACTGGTGGTACTTCAGGTCCTGAAGGTTTGACTTGGAAGATGGATGGCAAACAACCTGTCTTAACTGACTTTGGTAAGAAAGTCTTCTTAGAAGGCGGCGCTAAGGTTCCTGCTAAGTGGGGCACTGGTAACTACAAAGATGGTGTTTCTCAATTGAACTACCCAGCAGTTATGCCTAATGACATCAACCCTGAAACGAAGTACTCATATAGTTATACTTTGTGGCCATCAGTTCTTAAAGATACTAAGACTAAGTTGGATACAGACTGGTCTTCACACATGGACAATGCCACAACAACAATGGACTACTTGAAGAAAGAAAAGAAGATCTTAGTCGCTCCAGGTGCAAGCTATGTAACTCCTGAAGAAGATTCTGAAATTTCTTCATTACGTGGTCAAATCAAGACTCAAATTGTTAACACTTCTTGGAAGATGACTATGGCTAGCAGCGATTCTGAATTCGATAGCTTATTGAAGAAGATGCAATCAACTGTTGACGGCTTAGGTTACAAGAAAGTCTTGAAAGTTGACATGAAGAATGCCAAGGATCAAAACAAAGCCCGTGTTGCAATTAAGAAAGAATACGCTAACAAGAAATAGTTAGTTCAAAACAAAAGTTAGTAGACTTTGAGGGGCTGTGCTAGGTCCGAGCAGAATTGTTTCGTTAAATTATTTGCTGTGAACAAGCTCCGCAACCCAGAAATTTCTGTTTAACGTCGACACCCTCAGAATCTAATGCTGATTCTGAGGGTGTTTTGTTTATGAAAATAACAGATTTTACACGGAATAAAGTCTGACTACACTGGTTTAATAGCGTGAAGCTGAATAGTGCCAAGACTTCCCCAATTTGGTTTGGTGGTGGCTGGGCGATTTAGAGGGCGTGGAACATGGTGGGCGTTGATCTGAGCCCCTCCTGCGAACGGTCTCAGATACAAGCCTTATTCTAACCGCTAAAGCGGCAAGAATAATTTCACCATTGACGCCAATCGCCAAGCCACCACCAGAATATACTAACAGAACTGATTACCATCGTTCGGAAAAACAGGTTGGTGTGAACTAATAGTTTGATTGACAAGCTTTCTGGGGTTGACAAAATCAGCAGGTTATAGAGTTGGAAATGGATGATCAATTAGACTGTTTTGGTTTTACTATTCAAACTTAGTATTAACATCAGTTTAGCAAAGTTGAGTAACTCCACAATAACTGCCTTAATCACTAACAACAGTAAAGTGCACTACCTCAACTCCAGACGAAATGGAGGGCGTGGTTGTCAGCCGCCAAATTTTTCTTAGCGATTTATCGCTTAGAAGAAGGCTCGTATTTGAAACAATTTGGTTTTTAATTGGTTCAAATCGACGCCGGCAGCGTTCCACAACCAGCAAGCCCGGAATGAAGTCAGAACCAATTCTGTTTGTTAACTTCACACCATTACTTGTTAGTGAGACTTCATTATAGGAAGGATTCGTTTAAATTGTTGTTAGAAAAGAATTCTAAATTAATTTTTATTGGCGATTCAGTCACTGATTGTGGCCGTGATTACAATGCTGAACCAGCTGGCTGGGGCTCGCTCGGTAATGGCTATGCCAACTTAGTCAACGCCGCTTTAACAGCCCTTTATCCCGAATACCGAATTATGGTGATCAATAAGGGTGTTAACGGCAATGATATTCTGAAATTATCCGCTCGTTGGCAACAAGATGTCTTGGATCTAAAGCCTGATTATGTGTCGGTTTTAATCGGGGTCAACGATGTTTGGCGCCATTTCGATAATGCGGTCTTTCAGCAGCGTGATGATTTAGTCGATTTAGCTTTATATCGTCAGAAATACCAAGACTTGATTGATCGAACCAAGCCGAATGTTAAACAGATGATGATTATGAGCCCAGCCATGTTTGAACCGAATCATCAGGATCCAATGCGGGCTCAAGTTGATCAGTATCGGCAAGTAGCTGAGGAATTGGCTCACAAAAATGGTTTACTTTATATCGATACGCAAAAAGCAATTGATCATTTCTTAGAAACAACTTCAAGTTATATTTTGACCCAAGACCGGGTTCATCCTGGTGATTATAAAGGTCATATGTTAATGGCCAACACTTGGTTAAATGCCATAGATTTTGATTGGAAACGAGGACAATAATGGTTACTACTGTTGAAGAAATAAAGAAGTATAACGAACAAGGCCCGTTCAAGGCTAATTGGGAATCACTTAGTCAGTTTGAAGTGCCAAAGTGGTTCAAACAAGCCAAGTTTGGTATTTTCACTCATTGGGGACTTTATACCGTTCCTGAATATCGCAATGAATGGTACTCCAGAAACATGTATATTCAAGGCTACCCTGAATACGAGCACCATCGTAAAACTTATGGTCCGCAAGATAAATTTGGTTATAAAGACTTTATTCCGATGTTCACCGCGAAGAAATTTGATCCTCAAGAATGGGTTGATTTATTCAAACGGGCTGGGGCGAAGTATTATTTCCCAGTTGCTGAACATCATGACGGTTTCCAAATGTATCATAGCGAGATTTCTCATTATAATGCCTACGAAATGGGACCTAAACGCGATATTATTGGCGAGTTAAAAACAGCCACGCAAAACGCTGGCTTACACTTCTGTACTTCTAATCATCGAGCTGAACATTGGTGGTTCATGAGCCATGGTCGTGAATTCAAGAGTGATATTCATGATCCAATGAAGAAGGGCGACTTCTACTGGCCAGCAATGCCGGAGCCATATAACCAAGCACTTTTCAGTGATCCTTATCCAACGACTGAATATTTGGATGATTGGTTAATGCGGGTGGTTGAAATTATTGACCGCTACCAACCAGAATTATTGTACTTTGACTGGTGGATTCAGCATGATGCTTTCAAACCATACATTCAGCAATTAGCGGCTTATTACTATAATAAAGGCCATGAACTTGGTTTCCCAACTGGTATTTGTTTCAAGTATGACGGCATGGCCTTCGATACGGGGATTACTGACGTTGAACGTGGTGGTTTTGCCACACCAAAGCCGTTCTACTGGCAAACCGATACGGCCATTGCCAACAATTCTTGGTGCTATACAAATTCATTGGAATATAAATCCGTTAACGAAATTTTGATTACGTTGGCTGATGTTGTTAGCAAGAATGGTAACTTACTGTTAAATGTTGGTCCTAAAGCTGACGGTTCAATTGCTGATCATGACCGGCAAATGCTTGAAGAAATCGGCGATTGGCTAGCGGTTAATGGTGAAGGTATCTATGGTAGTTCACCTTGGAAAATCAGTAATGAAGGGCCAACGAATATTAAAGAAGGTATGTTCCAAGACTTATCTGCTTTGCATTATGGCATCAAAGATATTCGTTATACTGCCAATCATGGCAGTGTTTATGCCTATGTGCTTAATCCTGAAGGTCAGACACAAACAACTTTGACCGCTTTCCATGAATTCGACGAGAAAAATGAACCAACTTTCCATGGTGTTATTAAGTCAGTTGAGCAATTAGGTCAAGGTGAAACCACGTGGCAAATTAAACCAGAGGGCATGGTCGTGAACATCAAACCTGATGCAGCTAATCATCCTGTTGGTATTAAAATTAATTTGAAGTAAAGGATCGCGACAATCATGCAATTAATCGAAAAAACAATTAAAACAAAACTTACTGACAATGCTAAATTTTATGGCTACGTTTTAGATAACTCAGAAGAAATGGATATTAATCGGCGGCGGCCAGCGATTCTAGTGATTCCTGGCGGGGGTTATGTGATGACCTCTGATCGTGAAGCTGAACCAGTGGCCATTAAGATGCTTTCTAAAGGTTATCAGGCTTTTATCTTACGTTATAATGTTGCGCCAGTTCATTACCCAGCATCATTATTGGAAATCGCCAGTTCGGTCAAATTAATTCGCGACAACGCCGAAGCTTGGCATGTTGATCCAGATAAGATCATCGTTGCTGGTTTCTCTGCCGGTGGTCATTTAGCTGCTAATTTAGCAACTGCTTGGAATAGCAAGCTGTTGAAAGATTACGGTTATCAAAGTGCTGACATCAAGCCTAATGGTTTGTTACTGGGCTACTCAGTCATTTCATCAGGTAAGTATGCGCACGTTGACTCCTTTAAGAATTTGCTTGGTGATGACTATGATAATGAAGCCATTCGCGAGAGTGTGTCTTTGGAGAAACAAGTCACAGCTGATACACCGGCAACTTTCTTATGGCATACCTATACTGATGATTGTGTGCCAGTTGAAAATACATTACTGTTTGCTGACGCACTGAAAAAGGCCAATGTGCCATTTGAAATGCATATCTTCCCTAAAGGTGGTCACGGCTTAAGCATTGCGACTGCTGAAACAGCCATTCCTAACGGTTATGGCATTCAACCAGAAGTTAGCGTTTGGCCAGATTTATTTGCAACTTGGGTCAAGAATACTTTTAATAATTAAAAAAATTCGGAAGAGTGGTGACTAGCAATGAAGTTCTTATGTTTTGATGTTGGTGGGACTTTCGTTAAATATGCCGTCTTTAATGAACAAGCAGAATTTTTGGTCAAGGATAAATATCCGACTGATTCTTCGACACCAGCTAAGTTTTTTACACAAATGGCAGCTATTGCTAATCAATATAACGATTTAACTGCAATTGGCATTAGTTTTCCTGGCTTCATTGACACCGATAGTGGTGTTGCGGTTCGTGCCGGTGCTTTAGGTCAACTAGATGGTCAGAATATTGTGCAATCATTAAGTGCTAAACTTGATCGTCAAGTACCAGTGGCCATCGAAAATGATGCTAAATGTGCTGCTTTAGCTGAAAAGTTAAATGGTAATGCCCAAGATGTGCATGATTTTGCCGTCATCACATTAGGTACTGGCGTTGGTGGTGGCATTGTGATCAACAACCAAGTCTTACATGGTGCTGGTTTCCGGGCTGGCGAATTTGGCATGATGGTCACTGATTACACTGCTAAAGGTGTGGCCACCTTACATGATTTAGCTTCAACAAGAGCTTTGGTCACTCGTTATGCAGAAGCTAAGCAGTTATCTCCAGATGAAGTTTCTGGTGAACAAATTATGGCTAATCTAGCCGATCCTACTACTAAATCAGTGGTTGAGAAATGGGCCGAACATGTCGCAATTGCGATTTATAATCTAGTTGTGACTAATGCGCCACAACGCGTGTTAATCGGTGGTGGGATCAGTCAGAATCCATTGGTCATGCCATTTATTCAAGAGGCTTTGCAGAAGATGCCATCTTGGTCTGACTTCCAGGCCGAAGTTGGTACTTGTGCTCATCATAATGATTCTGGCCTAATTGGGGCTTTATCATTAGCAACAAAGACAGTTAAGGAGGCTTCATAATCGTATGTATTATCAAAAATTAGATGATTTTCCTAAGAATTTCCTTTGGGGCGCTGCTTCGGCTGCTTACCAAATCGAAGGCGCTTATAACGAAGACGGTAAAGGCCCATCAATCTGGGATACTTATGCCCATACTGAAGGCAACACTTATAAGGGTACCAATGGTGATGTAGCGATTGATCATTATCATCATCTAGAAGAAGACGTTGGTTTAATGGCCAAAATGGGCTTGAAAGCTTATCGTTTCTCCGTTGCTTGGAGTCGGGTGATTCCTGACGGCGAAGGTGAAGTCAATCAAGCTGGTTTAGATTTCTATATTCGCTTAGTGAAATTATTAAAAGAAAATCATATTGAACCAGTTTTGACGTTATATCACTGGGATTTACCACAAGCTTTACAAGATAAATATTTAGGCTGGGAATCACGGAAAACCGTTGACGCTTTTGCTAAATATTGCCGGGTCTTATTTGAAACCTTCAAGGATGACGTGAAGTATTGGGTCACCATGAATGAACAAAACGTCTTTACTGGCCTAGGCTATCGTTGGGGCAATCATCCACCTAAAGTTACTGATATTAAGCGGATGTATGCGGCCAACCATATTGTGAACTTGGCTAATGCCACAGCAATCAATTTATTCCACGAAATGGTACCAAAAGGGTTGATTGGACCAAGCTTTGGTTATGGTCCCGTTTATCCATTAACTGGCGATCCGAACGATGTTTTGGCTTCAGTTAATGCTGATGACTTCAACAATAACTGGTGGCTAGATGTTTACTGCCGTGGAGAATATCCATACTTCATGATGAAGCGTCTGCAAGCTATGGGCATTGCCCCAGAAGTGACAGCTGCTGATCAGAAATTATTGAAGAGTGCTAAACCTGACTTCTTAGGCATCAATTACTATCATGGTGGCACGGTGCAAACAAACCGGCTCCAAAAGAAAGTTGCTGATAACGATAAGAAGGACTTCTCATCAACTGATCCATACTTGATGCAGCCTAAAGAAGATCAGGCCCAATCACCTGAAATTCCGATGTTCAATTCTGTTTCAAGTCCTTATCTTGAAAAGACAGAATGGGGCTGGGAAATTGATCCAATTGGTTTCCGGGTAGCTTTACGGCAAGTCTATGAGAAATATCGTTTACCAATTTTCGTGACTGAAAATGGCTTAGGTGCGGCTGATCAGTTAGTTGACGGTCAAGTCAATGATGATTATCGAATTAAGTATTTAGCTGACCATGTTAAAACCATGAAGGAAGCTATCACTGATGGTGTGGAAATGATCGGCTATTGTGCCTGGTCATTCAGTGATTTACTCAGCTGGTTAAACGGTTATCGCAAACGTTATGGTTTTGTTTATGTCGACCGGGATGACGATGGTCCTAAGGAACTTAAACGGATCCCTAAGGCTAGCTATTATTGGTATCAGAAATTGATTGCGAACAATGGCGCTGACGTGCAGGAGAAAAATGACTAAAAAACCGCCTGCATTTCTGGGTAATTTAACCAAATTTGATAGCGTTTGCACTAATTAGTTGCTTCTCGCCACATTTTAGTAGACAATATGAATAAAGTAGTTAGTTAGGCCACCCAAGTAACTTATTGTTAAACGCTTTATTTTGGGTAGCAATAATCATAATGAGCGTGCTGAGACCTGGCGTAGAATGGCTTGTCACTGAGCACAATCATTATTAATGGAAAAGTCTGCATCAACTTGACTGAACTGATGAATGGAAATAACGATTAATTATTTTAAAGATTAGCACTGCTTAGATTAGGTTGGCAGTCATCTTTGGTAAAAAGCGATTTCTACCAGCAGTAAGCAGCTTGATAATCTGATTATATAGTAGGCAAAAGTCAAAACTTCATGGTTAAATGATAAATGATTTGTGCTTAACTTGATTGCAGACGCTAATGAAAAATCAGAATAATCTGGAGTAGGGCGTTATGATGCAATCAAACAAAAATTTAGTGCGTGTTTTAAATGAGCAACGGGTTTTGCAACAGGCGTTTAATTACGGCCCAATTTCCCGAAGCCAAATTTCGAAGAATTTAAATCTGAACAAGGTCACTGTTTCTGATATTGTTGCCAGTTTAATTGATCAAGCTTATTTGATTGAATTAGGCCAAGGTGATAGTACTAAGAATGGTGGTCGCAAGCCAACTTTGTTGAAATTCAACGCTCAGTTGGGTTATGTGGTGAACTTTGATTTAGGTTACGATTATATTGATCGGATGTTTAATCTGATGGATGGCCGCGTAGTCAGCGTTGAGCGCTACCCAGCTAAGGATATGTCGATTGAGGATCGCTTGGAATTAATGTCCAGCTTGGTGCATACCGAGCGGCTACAGGCTGATGTGCCATTATTAGGTGTTTCAGTTGCCGTTCACGGTATTATTGATCAGAATCAAGTCTTGTATACGCCATTTATTGATTTTAAAGGTTTAGATATTGCCAAGATTCTTGAAGAAAAACTGGAAGTACCAGTCTTACTTGAGAACGAAGCCAATCTTTCGGTTATTTATGAACGTGATTTTGAAAGTCGGGATGACATCGATAACATTGTTTGTATTAGTATCCATAAGGGGATTGGTGCGGGTATTATCATTAACAACGATCTGTATACGGGCAAACATGGTGAAGCCGGTGAAATTGGTCACCAAGTTATTTACGATCAGGACTTCATGAATCATCGCGAACCTAATACGATTGAGAAATATTGCTCGGAAGATTCCGTTTTGGACACGATTCGACAAGTGACCAAACAAGCGGATATTCAGACAGCTGATATTTCAAGACTCTATTATCAAAATGATGCGCAAGTCCATTTGATTGTTGATGATTTCTGCTTCTATATTGCCAATATTATTTACAATACGATTGTGACTTTCGATCCCAAGCGAGTGGCGTTGAACTCAAGTCTAGTCTCAGCGATTCCTGAATTGTTAACTAAAATCAAATTGAATATTCCTCATTTAACCAATGATGAAACCCAAGTTGACGTGGTTGATAATGTGCGCAATGCGACGATGCTAGGCGGCTGTTCCATGATCATTCACCATATTCTTGAACTAAACAGTGGTCAATTATTCTTCAGATAAAAATGAAACCATTTCCGATTAATTTCGGGAATGGTTTTTTGTGTTGATTAGGTGCTAAGACTTCCCCAATTGGAATGGTGGTTGCTGGACGATTCCAGTGATTGGCAAGCGTAGTAATTAGTATTGCTTAATTTAAATTGGTTTTGGGCAGTAGAGTGGACAACTCCGTTCCGGCCGGCGGGGTGTGGAACGCTGCCGACGCTGATTTAAGCCTTTGCTGTACAAAGTCTTAAATACAGGTCTTGTTCTAAGTGGCACAGCCACCAAGAACAATTTGGCGGCTGACACCCCGGCGGCCTGCACTGCGTTTTGAGTGAGGCTGGTTCAATTTAGATTAGTCGGATTAAATGCCAGTACCGGTAAAGTTGGTGTGACCCGGTAATCGGCTGATGAAATTAGGAAACTCAGCACCACTATTTAGAAAAATAGATTGTAGAAACTAACAAAGATTGTTTGACAATTTTTCTGGATGAAACCAGGAACTGCCAAGCAAGCTTATTTTGTGCACTGTTTAGTTGTCAGAATAATTCTAGTCAAGTTGATTTGTCCTACTGCAATTGCCTTAACATCTAATACTGCTGAAATGCACTACCTTAACTCCAGACGAAATGGAGGGCGTGGTTGTCAGCCGCCAAATTCTTCTTAGCAATTTATTGCTTAGAAGAAGGCTTGTATTTGAAACAATTGCGGTCTTCAATTGGTTCAAATCGATGCCGGCAGCGTTCCACAACCAGAAAGCCCGCAATGGCGTCAGATTCAGTTCTGCCCCGTGTTTTCACCGGGTTTTTGAGCATCAGTATAACGATAAATTGACTACTAAAATTCGGCTGATATTTTTTTAAATTGTTGGTGACAAACCCTTGTTTATTTTTTAGGAAAGCGCTATACTATTTCTGTAAGTAAGTTAATTATATAAACAAACTAAATAAAGTTCTGGAGGCTTTTCATAATGGCTAAAACATACTTCCCTAACGAAGGTAAAATTCCTTTTGTTGGGACTAAAGAATTAACATCTGGCTTAGGTTATCACTATTACAACGCTGACGAAGTTGTCGGCGGTAAGAAAATGCGCGACTGGTTACGTTTCTCAGTTGCTTACTGGCATACTTTTGGCCAACAATTAAACGATATCTTCGGCGATGGCACGGCTGTTCGTCCTTGGAATGGTTTAACTGGTATGGACCTTGCTAAAGCTCGTGTTGAAGCATCATTTGAATTCTACGAAAAAATGGGCGTTGACTTCTATTGCTTCCATGATCGTGACGTTGCTCCTGAAGGCTTGACTTTACGGGAAACAAACAAGAACTTAGACGAAATTACTGATATGTTTGCTGAATATCAAAAACAAACTGGGATGAAGGTTCTTTGGAACACAGCTAACATGTTCACTAACCCTCGCTTCGTTTCTGGTGCTGCTTCATCACCATTCGCTGACATCTTCGCTTATGCTGCTGGCCAAGTCAAAGAAGGTTTGGACATCGCTAAGAAAGTCGGCTCTGAAAACTATGTCTTCTGGGGCGGCCGTGAAGGTTACGAATCATTATTAAACACTGACATGCAACGTGAACAAGAACATTTAGCTAAGTTCTTCCACATGGCTGCAGATTACGCTAAGGAAATTGGTTACGAAGGTCAATTATTACTCGAACCAAAGCCTAAGGAACCAATGATGCACCAATATGACTTTGACGCTGCGACAACGATCAACTTCATGAAGACTTACGGTTTGGATGGCACTTACAAGTTGAACCTTGAAGGTAACCATGCTAACTTAGCTGGTCACACTTACCAACACGAAATCCGGGTTGCTCGTGAAGCTGGCTTGTTAGGTTCATTGGATGCCAACCAAGGCGACAAGTTAATTGGCTGGGATATTGATGAATTCCCATCTGACTTATACGAAGCTACTTTAGCAATGTACGAAGTTGTTGAAAACGGCGGCTTAGGTCGTGGTGGTTTGAACTTCGATGCTAAACCACGCCGTTCATCATTCACTGTTGATGACATGTTCTATGGCCATATTGTTGGTATGGATACCTTCTCAGCTGGTTTGAAGGTTGCTTTGAAGTTGAAGGAAGATAAAGTCTTTGAAAACTTCATTACTGACCGTTATGCAAGCTACGATTCAGGTATTGGCGCTGATATCGAATCCGGCAAGGAAGACTTCAAGTCATTGAATGATTACATCATTGACAAGCCACAAACTGCCTTATTAGCAGCAACTAAGTCAGGTCGGATCGAAGAATTGAAAGATACTTTGAACCACTATATCATCGAAACTTTACATTAATCATTAATTAAAAAGACAAGAAAAAGAGTAGGGCAATAACATTGCTTTGACACAAGATGTGGCAAAGACGGACGTAACAGTCAGGTGTTTGCCCGGCTCTTTTTTTATGGAAAAATAAAGTGAGGATAAATCATGAAATACGTTATTGGTGTTGACCTAGGTACCAGTGCGGTTAAAGTTCTGTTAGTCGATCAAACTGGTCAGGTAACCGCGCAAGCTAGTGCTGCTTATCCATTACAGCAACCACAACCTGGTTATAGCGAACAAAATCCTGAAGATTGGATCATTGGCGTTAAAGCTGCTATCCAGAAATTATTTACGACTAGTAAAGTTGCGGCTAGTGATATTGAAGGGCTCAGCTATTCCGGTCAAATGCACGGCTTAGTTTTATTGGATGCTGCTGGTAAAGTTTTGCGGCCAGCAATTCTTTGGAACGATACCCGGACGACCAAGCAGTCTGAAGAAATTATGGCTAAAATGGGCGACAAATTCCTTGAAATTACCCGTAATCGACCATTAGAAGGGTTCACCTTGCCTAAGATCCTTTGGGTCAAAGAAAATGAACCTGAAATCTTCAAGCAAGCGGCAACGTTTGTTTTGCCGAAGGATTATGTGCGTTATCGCATGACCGGCGAATTGAATATGGAACTCTCTGACGCCGCTGGAACAGTCATGGTGGATATCGCCAAGAAAGCTTGGAGTCAAGAAGTTTGCGACGCTTTTGATTTGCCAATGTCAATTTGCCCACCATTAGTTGAAGCCACTGACAAAGTTGGCACGATTTCGGCTGAATTTGCTAAAGAAAGTGGTCTCTCAGCAACGACCTCTGTTTTTGGTGGTGGTGCTGATAATGCTTGTGGTGCCATTGGTGCTGGTATTTTGCGGCCTGATCAAGCGATGTGCAGTATTGGGACTTCTGGCGTGATCCTCGCTTATGAGCCAGATACTCAAGCCGACTATCACGGTCAATTACATTTCTTTAACCATGCCGTTCCTGGCCGTTTCTATTCCATGGGCGTCACTTTAGCTGCTGGCTATAGTTTGAGCTGGTTTAAGAAGACTTTCGCTCCAGAAGCTTCATTTAACGATTTCGTTGGTAGTGCATCGACTTCAACGATTGGTGCCCACGGTTTGTTGTTTGCACCTTACATTGTTGGTGAACGGACACCGTACGCCGACGCGAAAATCCGTGGTAGTTTTATTGGCATTGATGGGAAACAAACACGGTCTGATTTCGTTCGCGCCGTGCTAGAAGGAATTGTCTTCTCCTTCCGCGATATTTTAGATATTTACGAAGCTAATGGTAAGAATTTCAAGCAATTAGTTTCTATTGGTGGTGGCGCCAAGAGTGAACTTTGGTTACAAATTCAAGCTGATATCTTTAATAAAGAAGTTGTGCGTTTGGAAAGTGAACAAGGGCCTGGTATGGGCGCTGCCATGATCGCCGCTGTTGGCTTAGGCTGGTTCAGTGACTTTAGCGGTTGTGCTCAGAAGTTTATCGCCGTCAAAAAAGTTTATCAACCAAATCCAGAGCATGTTGCTGAATATCAACAGCTACATCAGATTTATCAACAGATTTATCCCCAAACGAAAAAAATGACTGGTGCGCTACTAGATTTTGAGGAGTCACATCAAGTATAATTCAGAGCGTAAACGCTTTATTCAAATTGAGAGGTCTAAATTTTTAGTATGAAAATTTTGGGTTATCAACCACGAGAACTTGCCATTCGCAGTGGCTTTGCATTAATTGGTGTGACAATTCAAGGCTTCGGAGCGGCAACGTTGCGGGTCGCGGGTGTGGGCGTGGACCCATACTCGGCAGCAAATATTGGCGTCGGTAAATTGCTTGGTATGAGTCTGGGTATTTATCAACTGATTATTAACGCTGTGATTTTGATTGCCATGTTGCTGTGGGGCCGTAAATATATCGGTACTGGTAGTGTTTTTAATATGGTTTGCGTCGGTTTCTTCATTGATTTATTTACGGCGATATATCATGATCAATTCCATTTGACCAAGGTTTCGCTACCTGTTGAAATTGTGATGCTAATTATCGGTACATTGATTTTTACCTTTGGTGCCTCGTTTTATATGGCAGCAAAAGTGGGGACCTCACCTTACGATGGCATTTCGCCAATGATTGTCGACCATACTGGCTGGCATTATCGACCAGTCCGTCTAGTTCAAGACATTAGTTTCTTGGGCTTGGCTTTACTAGTTGGTGGTCCTGTCGGTATTGGTACGATTGTTACCGCCTTTTGTTGCGGGCCTTTCATTGTCTTCTGGGACGAAAAGATCGGTTCCCCATTAATTGAACATTACAGTCGGCCCAAGGTTACTGAAGTGGAATAGTGACTGAACTTCCTCAATTTAAACCGATTTTGGGCAGAGTAGTGGACAACTCCGTTGCGGCGGTTGGAGTGTGGAACGTTGCGGGCGTTGATTTGAGCTTTCAAAATTAAAGCAAAACTGGTGCAAGACTCCCCCAATTGGAAAAGGTGGTTGCTGGGCGATTGTTTTGGCGTGGAACGCTGTGGCCGTCGATTTGAGCTTATTGCTGCGCAACAATCTCAAATTCGAGGCTTATCGTAAGTGCTAAAGCACCAACGATAATTTCACAGCTGACGCCAATCGCCCAGCAACCACCTGATAAAACTAACGAAATTGATCACCACTGTTTGGCCGAACCAGATTGTGGTAAGACAAAATCGGTGTGACAAACTCTACTGAGAATAGAGTCGTCACACCGATTTTTTTATGCTGTTCAACTATTATTACTGATTGAATTGAGATAATGAATCTTGCTAGTATTGACTTAAGCACTAACATAGGTGAAGTGCACTAATTCAGCTCCAGACGGAATGGAGGGATCTTGTCGTCAGCCGCCAAATTGTTCTTAGTGGCCGTGCCACTTAGAACAAGGCTTGTATTTGAGATTGTTGCGCAGCAATAAGCTCAAATCAACGCCGGCAGCGTTCCACGACAAGCAGCCCGGAATGTAGTCAGACGTTATTCAGTTTAAATACCCACACCATAGATTTTTATGCCTGCCTTTATCCGCCTTATTTCTAATTAAGTTCTGAAAGTGTCAGCAAAAAAGCAGTTGGACAAGTTATCAACAAGTAACTTGTACCGACTGCTTTTTGCTGTTCATTATTAGTGTTGCCGTAACCAGACTTGCATCTCGCCAGGTTGGCGATTAGCCCAGGCAAAATAAGGAATAAAGGTTAAACTTTGGGCTGTTGTTGGCCGCGGATTCTGTGCCGATTGATAAAGTTGGTCAGAATTAGTCGAGGTGAGTTTTGCACCGGTTGTGGAAACTGTGGTTAATTTTAGGGGTAAACCCAAATCGACATTATCTTGAATTTGGAAAGTTGATTCAGTGCCAAGACTTAACGTTGGTAAATGGGCACCATTATCGGCCTGCTCCAAACAGTAAACCAGTGGTCCCCGCTCAACAGCAACTTTGCCTAAGTCAGCAGTAACTAATGGGTTGGCTTGCGTCGTGCGAACGGCCATATCTAACGCCAGCTCAATCGTTGTTGTGGCTGGCCAAGGACCAGTTAATTTCAGATAACCGTGATCCAAGTCCAGTAAATCATTTTGCAATTGGCCATTAATTTTAACGGTGTAATTCGCTTGCGACCAATCAGGAATGCGAATGGCAAAAGTGAATTCGGGCTTGTTCTGTGTATTAATGGTGTAGCTGATATTCCCAGACCAGGGATAATTGCCAGATTGCGTAATCGTTAAATCAGCACCGAAAGTGGCGGTGTGACCAACGAATTGGTTGCTGTAAATCGTCTCGTCTTTAACTGTGTATAAGTATTGGTCAAGGGAGGCAATCAACCGCGCCAGATTTGGTGGGCAACAAGCACAGCCAAACCAAGCCGGACGAGAAACTTTGACGTGTGATTTATTCGGATCAAGCGCGCTAGCTTCAGGATTAACGGCCAATGGATTCACGTAAAAGAAGTGTTGACCGTCTAATGACATGCCGCTAATGGTACCATTGTAAAGCTCTCGCTCCATCACATCAGCGTATTCGCCATCAGGATTATTTTCAAGCATTTGCTTGGCGAAAAAGACCATTGCGCAGGAAGCACAAGTTTCGCAGTACATGGTGTCATTAGGCAAATCATAATCAAACGTAAAAGCTTCACCGGCCACAGTCGAACCGACGCCACCAGTGACATACATTTGCTTATCCACAATGTTTTTCCACAAATGTTGACAAGCGGCCTGTAAACTTTCGTCGTGGGTTTGGCGAGCAACGTGGGCCATGCCGGTCAGCAAATAAGTCATCCGCACAGCATGCCCTTCGGCAGCTTGCAGCTCGCGAACGGGTACGTGATTCTGGAAATATTGCTGACCGTTGTCTTCTGGTTCAGCAAAAGGAAAATCAGCTGGCAAAGGTTCATTATTATTTGCTTGTTCAGCAAAAAAGTTAGGCTTGGTGCCACGTTGGTTGATCATATAGGCAGCCAAGTCACTGTAACGTGTTTCGTGAGTTTCATCAGCTAATTTTGCTAAGGCCAATTCTAATTCGGGATGGCCTGGATAACCGTGCATTTTATTTGCTTCGGGACCAAAGTGAGCGTCGATGCAATCGGCCATTTTGGTAGCAATTGTTAAGGCCAATTGATTGCCGGTTGTTTGATAATAAGCGACACCGGCTTCAATGTAGTGGCCCATACAATAGAGCTCATGGCTGAAAGAAACGTGTTGGAACTTTAATTGGGGCGCCCGGATTTGGAAGAAAGTATCCAAATAACCATCTGCCTCTTGGGCTTGACTAATTAACACCAACAGATCATCAGCAGTTTGTTGTAACTTTTGATCAGGGGCGTAACGCAAGGCATAAGCCACGGCTTCCAGCCATTTATAAACGTCGGAATCCTGGAACCAGAAACCGTAAAAATCACCCTGAGCTAAACCAGCAGCAATTTTCAGATTTTGAACGGCATGGCTTTTTTCACTGGCCTTAAAAGCGTTGGCGTTCTCACGCTCAATATCAATTTTGACATCATCATTAATGACCGACCATTGATAAGGAATCATCACGTCTTTAACAATCCGACGATATTCGGACCAAAATGGGTCGGTGATTTGAATTTTAGGTTGTTTCATTTTAACGAGCTCCTTTATTGACTTAACTGTTCTAAGTGTAAAGGCTTTCTTCAATCAGAGAAACTGTCATAGTCGTATAAAAGGTGGACAAAACCGACTATCTGGTTTTGGAATGGGAACTTACCGAGTCTTTCGTAATTGGAAAGGTGTTTGCTGGGTGATCTTAATGGCGCGGAACGCTGTGGTCGTTGGTTTGAAGCCGAACTGGTTTTAGACAGAGTCGCAAACACTTCGTTGCGGCGGTTGGGTTGTGGAACGTTGCCGGCGTTGATTTGAGCTTATTGCTGCGCAACAATCTCAAATACAAGCCTTCTTCTAACCGCT
>NZ_RHOU01000006.1 GCF_003946645.1 Lapidilactobacillus wuchangensis | reverse complement strand
AGCAATTAGACAAAGGCTCGTATTGATGACAATTTGAAAAATTGGCATCAATCGATGCCGGCCGCGTTCCACAACCAACAAGCCCGCAATGCAGTCAGACTCAATTCCGTTTCAACCACTTCACCAGCTCTTAAGAAGCTGTAGCCTTTCGTTTGTGTCGCTTGTCTAGACTAGGTATAATATCGTTAGAAAAATCTTGGGGGAAAATAATATGACAATGGTCATCGCGATGCTAATTGTTTTATTGGCAGTAGTGATTAGTAATATTGGGGCGCGTTTTATTCCGGGAATTGCTAGTACCTACATTAGTATTGGACTGGGGATTTTAATTGGCATTTGGCCATTAACGAATCGTTTTATTCCAGTCTTTAATGATGAAATGTTTATGATTCTGTTTTTAGCACCGTTATTATACTTTGAGGGTCAGCGAACACCAATCTTTTTTGTTCGTAAACGAATTGGCAGCATTATGGGCACGGCAATCTGGTTGGCCATTGCCACAGCAGTCATTGGCGCCGCATTATTGCATTGGGTCTTTGGCGAGCAATTAGCATTGGCTTTAGTAATTGTGGCGATTGCAGTTCCCACCGATGCAACGGCGTTCGATGCGGTGGTTGAAGGTCGTAAAATATCGCGACCAGTGCGGAAGACTTTAGTTTTTGAATCCATGTTTAATGATGCTACTGGCCTAGTTTTGTTACAGGCGGGCTTGTTATGGTTGCGTACTGGTCATTTAACTTTTTGGCAAAATACTTGGGAATTAATTTTTACGACTCTGGGTGGCATTTTGGTTGGTAGCGTGATTGCCATCGTGATTATGTTGTTGCGGCAGTTATTATTGCGCAGTAATGGCAATGTGGCCTCGATTCAGAATTTAATTTACTTAATGACACCGTTTATTATTTACTTGATTGCGGAAGAGCTAGGTGTTTCTGGTATTATTGCCGTGGTCGTAGCAGGCCTGATCAATAATAGCGAAGTGGCCCGCAGTCGTTTCAGCTCGCCAAAACAAACTCATTTTGGCGTCGAGATGGTGCAGTTTACCACCGAAATTTTAAATAGTTATATTTTTGTAGTTCTAGGCGTTAATTTAGTGCGAATTGTTGACGGTCAACCTTATCATCATGTGTTGTATGATTCTTGGCATTGGCTGGCTGTTGGCTTGCTAGTTTATGCCGTGTTAATTGGCTCTCGCTATTTATATGGTCGTTTTTTTGTGGCCGATCGTTCGCATCAATCAGCGTTGATTTTTGCTTTAGGCGGCGTTCATGGCACCGTTACACTAGCGATGACTTTTTCGATCAGTAGTTTTTTGAGTCAAACAACGTATGCGTTAGCAGTGGTAATTGAGACAGTGGTGATTGTGCTCAGCATGTTAGTGCCGCTAATTGTTTTTAAAATCATTTTGCCAGTGGACGCTGATGAAGAAAATCGCGATCGCATCATGGGTCAAATGCGTGAAGCCATGGTCGCGGCAGCAATTAGTGAAACTGAGAAAATGGGGCTTTGTCAAGAAGTGGCGGCTAATGTGACTTATGATTTACGTGATCAAATTCAGGCCAACACGTTGCACACTTTCTTTCATGAATGGCATCAGACCAATTTAGAACACATTACTTTAACCCCAACTCAAACAGCCGAACAAAGTCGAGCCTTAATGCGGGCTTTTGATGCCGAGCGCCGGTATTTATACGATTTAAGTAAGCAGCATATGGTAGATAATAGCTATATTCACGAACTGTACAGTGAAATTCTGGTGGCGGAGTCCTTGGTTCTTGATCCGGCTAGTCAAGTGGTTTAGTCAGCTGGAGAATGACCATGTTATAATGCAATGGGGGAGCGGAAATACAACTGATAATCGAGATTGTCACTGTTAGGAAGGAGTCTTAGCAATGAATCTCGCGTCAACAATCAGTGAAAATCGTCAACAACTTCATTGGAGCCAAATCGAATTGGCTGCTAAGCTACAGCTGCCGGTCAAAACAATTATTAGTTGGGAGACTGGCACTAGCTTACCCACCATTGCAGAATTGATTTTATTAAGTGATCTGTTCCATTTATCCTTAGATACTCTGGTCAAAGGTGATCCAGAAGTTAAGCAGCATTTGTTAACGGCTGGTCGTTCTTTTGATTGGCGCTTAATCGGCCTGATTATGGCGTTATTCTGGGGATTATTGGTGCCGCTGTTGATGATTTTGAAATATACGTTTAGAATGTTTTAATTAGTATTTTAAGTTGAAAACTGTTGCTGAATTTAAGAATGAGTGGGCTAGGATAATTAATTATCTGTAGCCGCACTCATTTTTTAATTTATTTCGGTTTTAAAAGTCTTGGGTAGTCTTGACGATTCGGTGATCAGTCTGAAATGGATTTAAATTTTGATTCATTGCCATTTACGATTAAAAGCGGCACAATGAAGTCAAAATATCGAGGAATGAGGGACTTTAAATGAAACTTGCGATGTATCAAAATCAACCGATCTTAATCCAAGATCAACAATATCGCCCCATCTTAAATGAAACCAACGTGCAAGCATTATTATTACAATTGGATCAACCATTAAATTTGGGCTCAGTCCAGCCGTTGCCAGATTTACGTGAGTTACAAGCACCAATTACGGCGCCACAGCAAATTTTTGCGGTGGGCTTTAATTATCGTCAGCATCTGACTGAATTAGCCACCCAGGCGCCGCAAAGTCCCAATGTCTTCACCAAGTTTCCGAGTTCATTAACAGGACCGGCACCAACTGTACAAATTCCCAGTCCCAAAACTGATTGGGAAACGGAATTAGTCATTGTTATAGGTGCTGGTGGTCGGCAAATATCGACTGCTGCCGCCATGAATCATGTTGCTGGCTATATGGTCGGGCAAGATTTGTCCGATCGGCAGTTGCAGTTTGCCAATGATAAGCCGCAATTTTCGCTGGCTAAATCTTACGCCAACTTTGCCCCAACTGGTCCTTGGTTAACCACAGCTGATGAAGTCGATCATTTAGGCGACTTGATCTTAACTACCACGGTTAATGGCGTGGAAAAGCAACATAGTCAATTGAAAAATTTAATTTTCGGTGTGGCCGATTTGGTCAGTTATCTGTCCACAATTGTTGCACTTGTTCCTGGTGACCTTATTTTCACCGGAACGCCGGGCGGTGTAGGTGCAGGCCGTTCACCACAAGAATTTCTGCAGTCTGGTGACCAATTAATTAGTCAAATAACGCAATTAGGCAAATTAACGATTGACTTGAAATAGCGCTTGCTTGGCAGCTTTTTCTTCGTTAAACTAGATGCTGTGATTTTAAACGAGGATGTTTAGTGCATTTAAAACTAAGACATTAGTTAATGGAGGCAAGTTGAGTTGAAGTCAGAGAAGGAACGCATGTTAGCCGGCGAGTTATATCGGGCTGCTGATCCAGAATTACGAGCAATGAGTGCCCGCCGTAAACAACTTTTACGATTATTCAATCAGACCACGGAGGAACAAGAGGAATATCGAGTTAGCCTACTGAAGAAGTTTTTCGGTAAAACTGGTCAAGAAATTCATATTGAACCAGAGTTTCACTGTGATTATGGCGTTAATACTTATATTGGCGAAAATTTTTATGCCAATTATGATTGTCTCTTTTTAGACGTTGCGCCGATTCATATTGGTGACAACGTAATGATGGCTCCGCGAGTTTGCTTATACACTGCGGGTCATCCCATTGATGCCGCAATTCGTAATGAACAGTTGGAATATGGCTACCCAATTACGATTGGCAATAATGTTTGGATTGGCGGCAGTACCGTCGTTAATCCCGGGGTGACGATTGGCGACAATACTGTCATCGGCTCTGGTTCGGTAGTGACGAAGGATATTCCAGCCAACGTCATTGCAGTGGGAAATCCATGTCGGGTACTGCGACCAATCACGCAAGCTGATCATGATTATTGGCAGGCGCAACGTGACCAATATTATCGGGAATAAGCACATTTTAAAACAGAAAAGTGTCTGCTCGTTCTGGTTTGAGTCAATTGAATGACCAAGTTCAAAACCTAGTGAAGGTATACAAACGGAACTGGTTCTGACTGCATTGCGGGCTTGCTGGTTGTGGAACGCTGCCGGCATCGATTGATGCCAATTACAGACCAAATTGTCATCAATACGAGCCTTTGTCTAATTGCTAAAGCAATAAGACAAATTTGGCGGCTGACAACCACACCCTCCATTCCGTCTGGAGTTGAGGTAGTGCACTTCAGCTTTGGTGGTGCTTCTGGCAATTGTGGCGGGACTAATCAACTTGATTCAAATTGTTGTCACAACTGAATAGCAATATCAAAAAGAGCCTGTCTGACAGTTTCTGGTTTATTTCCAGAAAACTTGTCAAACAGACTCTTTAGTTTACTTCAATTTGTTTTTCAAAGCAGTGGTGCTGAGTTTTGTTAATTTCATCAGGTGGTTGCTGGGCGATTGGCGTCAGCTGTGAAATTATTCTTAGCGATTTATCGCTTAGAATAAGCCTCGAATTTGAAACAATTTGGTTTTGAATTGGTTCAAATCGACGGCCACAGTGTTCCACGCCCTCTAAATCGCCCAGCAACCACCTCTCCCAATTGGGGAAGATCTAGCCTAGCACACTATTCTTAACCCAAGCTGCATGTTGCAATCAGGAAACTAAAGCTTCTTAGGTGCTGGCTTAGTTGTCGTTTGGTCCCAAAGCTTCTTAGCAGCAGGAATATTAGCCAAACGATCAAGCGAAGCTGATGGCATGACAATTGTGTTGTTAGCACCTTCAGCCATCTTCTCCATGGCTTCAATATTCTTATATTGAAGATAAGCGTCAGAGTTTTTAACTAAGGCGTCATTAACCGAGTTGATCTGATCACGAATTGATTCGTAGAGCAACCGCTGACTTTGAGCGCGACCTTCGGCTTCCAAGATTTGGGTTTTCTTGTTACCTTCGGCTTGTAAAATAGCTGATTGCTTGCCACCTTCGGCGTTAGCAATGGCAGCTTGTTTCAAACCTTCAGCCTGCATAATGTTAGCTTCCTTTTCACGAGAAGCACGCAATAATTTGTTCATTGATTCTTGAATATCTTGGTCAACTTCAACGGAGTCAATGTTAGCCCGGTCAACATTTAAACCATAACCAGCTGTGACTTCACTAAGTTGGTCAAACAAAGAATGGTTGATTTGTTCGGTGCCATTTAAGACATCGTTCAAATCCATGTTACCAATGATGCCCCGCAAAGCAGCTCGAGTATCTTGCACCATACTAGTGACAGAGTCTTTGTTTTTGTAGACGTAAGAATTAACGTCAGTGATATGATATTTCAATGTTTCAGAAATTTTGACCACAACGTTATCCTTGGTGATAACTTCCTGTTCCGCAACGCGCATCGGAATTTGTTTCATGTTAACGACTTCAGTAATACGATAGATCAATGGCACAACCATATGAAATCCAGGTTGCAAAGTTTTAACGTAAACCCCTAAACGTTCGACGATGCCCACTTCGCCGGTGTGAATAATTGCGATTGAGGAGAAGAAAATCCACAACAGCAAGATTAGCACAACAACCACAATTGCAATGGTTACAATAGTATTAAACATACAAAAGCCTCCCTTTAAAATTTGAGTCGATCATCCTGTCTTCTGACATAAAGGAATAGGGGCGAAACACGAAAGACTTCGAGGCTATCGCCAAATTTGGCTTGGCCTTCAATTCGGTAATGGTAATAAACACCGAATAATTCCACCACCCCCGTATCTAATTGCGAGGTGTTGTAAAAGGTCATGCCAATTAAACGGTCATCTAACATCCTGTGTTCCTCCCTCCTTTGTTCAATAATCGACTTGCTTTTGAATAAGCTCATTCTACCATACTTGCCGTTTGGTAACTCAGTCCAACGACTGATTTTTAAGCGCTTACGCGGGTCGTGTTAACATTTAACAGAAAAATCGTTGGGTTGAGGTGACAAAAATGTTCGTCAATTCATGAATGTCGATTCTAAAAGGAAATAACGGGATTGCTTAATTAAATAGAGCGTTTGCAAGGCTTAGTGGTGAAAATGTTGCACCCAAAAAAGCTTTTCTCATTTTCTAAAAACCTGTAAGATATGAACAATGAACCTGATTTAGTCAGAGATGTTTGTCAGTGATTTTAGAATAAAAGGAACGTGATTATGGGACAACCGAAAGAACAACTTGAGAAGGCAATGGGGCTGACCTCAGCTTTAGCAACAGTCATGGGCACCGTCATTGGCGGTGGTGTCTTTTTCAAAATTTCAATTTTAGCGCAGCAAACACGTTCCGCCAGTGTGCTACTGCTGGTCTGGATTATTGCCGGTTTCTTGACGATTGCTGGCGGCCTTTGTTTAGCGGAAATTGCTACTTCGATTCCGAAAGCCGGTGGCGCGGTCAATTACATTGAGGCTGCCTATGGTAAAATGCCGTCGTTTTTATTGGGGTGGGCGCAAATCTTGATTTATTATCCCGCCAATATTGCCGCCTTAAGCATTATTTTTGCCACTCAATTAGTCAGCTTGCTCGGCCTCAGCCAACCGTTAATTGTTCCGATTGCTGCGCTAGTGGCCTTGTCAATTACCGGCCTTAATTTATTAGGTGCTCGATTAGGTAGCTTCGTTCAAAATTTGACTTTGTTTATTAAATTAATTCCGATTGCCTTGATTATTATTTTCGGTTTAACTAGTCCTCATGGGCAAACTGTGGCACTTTGGCCGATTCAGCCGGGACACGGTGTTTCGTGGTTTACAGCGCTGAACGGTGGTTTATTAGCCACGATGTTCGCCTACGACGGTTGGATCAGTGTCGGCAATATGGCTGGCGAAATGAAAAATCCCCGGCGTCATTTACCAATTGCAATTGTGGCCGGTTTAGGATTGACCACGTTAGTTTATGCGTTGATTAATCTTGCTTTTTTAAAGACTTTACCAATCAGTCAACTGGCCAGCAATCCCACCGCGGCCGCCGCTAGTGCTGGTGTGATATTTGGCCAGGCGGGTGGTCGCTTGGTCACGATTGGGATTTTGGTGTCTGTTTATGGCGCAATTAATGGTTACACGATGACGGGAATGCGGGTTGCTTACGCGATGGGTGTGAATGGCACGATTCCTTTAGCCAAGCATTTCCGTAAAATCACCAAAGTAACGCGAGTACCAATTTGGGGTGCCTTGTTCCAATTAGCCGTGGCATTACTGATGATGTTACTGGGCAACTTTAATTATTTAACTGATATGTTGGTCTTCGTGATGTGGGTCTTCAATACCATGATCTTTGGCGCCGTTTTTATCCTGCGCCATCGGCAACCCGATCTGCTGCGACCATACAAAGTTTGGGGATATCCGTTAGTCCCCTTAATTGCCATTGCCGGCGGTTTGTTCATTGTTATTTCGACATTAATGACCCAGCTGTCACTAGCGTTAGTCGGGATTGGTTTAACGGCACTGGGCATCCCTGTTTACTACTGGCATCAGCATCAAACAAATCGTTCACGATAAATAACTGAAAACTAAAACGTCCGTTGACCAGGTATTGAAGTCAACGAACGTTTTTTGTTATTGATTAGTGAATTAGGAAGGTGGTTGCTAGTAGGGCCAAGGTATTATTCAGTAAATGAAGACTGTAAGTGAAGGAAATGTTCTCTTGATGGCGCCAATAAGCAAATGTAAAAATAATACCTAAAGGAGCATATAGTAAAATATCTTGCGGCGCATTAACGTGAATTAAAATAAAACCACTACACGACACAATTGCCGCGAGCCATTTCGGAATCAGTTGACCTAAATTACTGAATAAAATTTGCCGAAAAACGGTTTCCTCAAGCATTGGTCCCAATAGGACAAACAATAGAAAGGTTGCCCAAAATGGTGCGTTTTTAGTGGCAGTGGCAACCGCTGTTTGATTAGCAGCCTGTTGACCAACTAGTCTAGCGACAATACCATTGCTTAACAAAATGACGAAATAATAAAGTAATAGCTGCTTGATTTTGGCACCTGTTTGCTCTTGGAAATAATGAAAATTTCGGATAATTTCGCGACTAAAAAAGATCAGCATTAAAATAATCGGGATGGCATATAACAATGCATTAAGTCTAAAAGTTGTTTGCCAGGCTTTAGGAATTACCTGACGTAAACGAATGATTCGTTGTCGCGGGAGAACTTCCAAAAAGAGTAGATAAGCAACGAGAAGAATACCAGATTGCCACCAATCACGACGTGTAAGTTTGGGTTGCATAAATGCACCTGCCTGTTTAAAGATGAATTCATTTTAGCATAAGTTGCGCTGGTCAACCGATTAGGAGTTACAACTATGAATCAAATTGATGATGGTCGTTTCCTAGTTGCGTGGCGACCGCGTTCCACAATCAACAATCCCGCAATGCAGTCAGACCCAATCCCGTTTAATAACTTCAACTAATTTCAGACAATAAAAAAATCCGATTGACCAATGGTGTCAACCGAATTGCTAGTGTTAAATTATTGTAGATCAGGATCAGCATGATCAGTGGCTTCAGCTGTTTCGTCAGCGCTTGAGTTCTCAGCCTCAGATGTTGCTGAATGGTCTGCTGTTGAGTCATCATCGTCAGTAACCGCCGTAGTTTGGTCCGGATTTAAATCCAAATCATCTAATTCAAAAACCAGATCATGATCGGCCTCATCAACTGGGGTGTCAGTGCCGGTTGGTAAATGCGGCTGGTCACGATGATTGATGACTGGATAAGTTTGGTCGCTAGATTCGTCGTAAATTTCAATTGGGCCTAAGTGATTAGCAAAGACCTTTAGTTGAAAGCCATAATGATCCAGAAAAACCAATTGTTCACCGTCCAGACCAATAATCCGACCTGGCAATTCTTTCTGGTCAATCTTAATCGTGAAGTCACGGCCAATTGACATTTCGTGTTTTTGTTTTGTTTGTGGGTCAGTAAAAGCCCAACTGCCAGCATAGCGTAAGGACAAGTCAGGTTGACGTTTCTGTTGTTGTTTACGATGATGCGTCCGCGTTAAAAAGCGGCTGACTTGATTAATACTATGAATTCCCGCCGAATAAATATCTTTAATACGCATTTTGTTCTCCTTTGATCTCTAAACATAATCATATCATCAGTTTCCTTAATTTGATATGAAAAAGCATGAATCTTTCGTTGTAATTTTGTTACAATAGAGTAACAGTGAACCCATGAGGTAAAGGGAAAGAAGAGGAACAATCAATATGACCAATGTTGGCACAATTGGAACCAGTGATATTACGAAAACATTCCTAAAAGCATGTATTGCCAGTCGTGCTTTTAAAATCAGTCATTTATACTCACGAACAGCGGCTAAAGCCCAAGCATTAATTGATGAATTTTTTATTCCAGAAGCAACTGCTGATGATGATTTAACGAAATTTCTAAGTGCACCTGATTTGGACGTGGTTTATGTGGCCTCACCAAATAGTATGCATTTTGCCCACGTTCAGGCAGCATTGGAACATGGTAAAAGCGTGATTGTTGAGAAGCCAGCCTTTGTCACACCAGCTGAATATCAGGCGATTGATGCGATTCTGCAACAGCATCCTGAATTACATGTGATCGAAGGCGCGCGTCACTTATATGATGCCAATTATTTGGCCGCTTCCGAAAAAATTCGCCAATTCAAAGAAATTACTGGGGCAACTTTGGCTTATATGAAGTACTCTAGCCGTTTTGATGCTTTTCAAGCGGGACAACAGCCTAATATTTTTTCACCAAAATTCGCTGGTGGCGCTTTGTATGACCTAGGTGTTTATTTGGTTTATGCTGCTGTTGATTGGTTTGGCATGCCATTATCGTGTGATTATCATGCGACTAAAGCTGACAACGGCATTGACTTGCATGGCCTAGCCCGACTGCACTATGAGCAATTTGACGTAGCACTGATTTTTGGGAAAGATCAGCAATCGTTTTTACCTAGTGAAGTTTATTCTCATCGCCAGACTTTATGGTTGGATAATCTAGGGACGCCGGCGCGAGTGCGATTATATGATAGTCCGGCCGTTTATACGGATTTGTCACAACATGCTGCTGAGAATCCCTTGTACGATGAAGTCAGTGCCATCAGTCAAATGTTTACGAATCGTGAAGAGGATAAGTTTGCCCATTATTGGCAATTATCTGGTCAAGTTAACCAAGTCTTAGATCAATTACGTCATTCTGCCGGAATTGTTTTTGAAAGTGAGCAAAATTAATGACAACACCAACGTATCAACAACCAATTAATCCCTTCCTGAAAGTGTGGCGCCAAGCTGGTTTTAAAACGCCGACGCCAATTCAACAGGGCGTTTATTGGCCGATTAAGCAAGGCGAGCCAGTGTTAGGTTTGGCCGCAACTGGTAAGGGGAAAACTTTGGCTTTTGGCTTACCATTGCTGGAAACACTCCAACCTGGCGAGCAAACACAACTGATCATTCTAGAGCCCAGTGCTGAGCTAGTGATTCAAGTGCGGGATGTCTTACAACCATACGCCCAACAAGTTCAATTATCCGTGCAAGGAATTGTTGGTAAGGCTAATTTACAACGGCAACTAACTAGTTTGAAGAAACATCCTGAGGTGATTGTGGCCACAGTTGGTCGCTTGGCCGAATTATTAGATCGCAAGGCGATTAAAGCTGATCGGATCACTAGTCTAGTTATTGACGAAGCTGATTTGCAACTTGATGAGGAGCATCGCGAGGCGACCCGCCAATTAATGGGTGCTTTGCCTGCGGAAACGCAAATGGTGTTGATGTCAGCCACCAGTCAACCGATTTTTACCGAATTGGAGAAATGGTTCGGCTATGAATTCGAACGGATCGATACCCGCGAACAAGATGCTCAGCAGCAACACATTGATCATGACTTCTTAGAAGTAGGCAATCATTATAAGGCGGAATTTTTGAAGCAACTCGCGCGGGGACCTTTGGCTCATACCGCTGCTTTGGTTTTTGTTAAAAACCGTGGTAGTGCCAAAACTTTGGCCAAAACCTTGAGTTTCTACAAGCTATCTGTCGGTCTGCTGCTGGGGGATGAAACGAGTCAACAGCGGCAACGGGTGATGCAACAATTTCGTCGGGATGAGTTAACCTACTTAGTCACGACTGAGTTGGCAGCACGTGGTTTGGACTTTGCGGAATTAAAGATGGTCGTTAATTATGATTTGCCAGGTTCGTTGACGAATTATATCCATCGAGCTGGTCGAACCGGCCGCATGGAGCGACCCGGCGTTGTTTTAAACTTAGGTAATGATCATGATCGGCGTAATTTACAACATTTATTGGCCGGAAATTATCAATTAGCCCAAGTCTATTTAGTTGATAAACAATTGCAGACGACTAAACCAGCGGCGAAGCCCGAAAAGACACCAGAAAATAGGTCTATACCAAAATCGCCTGTAAAAAATAAATTACCTGATTCTGATGGCTTGCGTAAAAAAACACACAAGAAAAACCGCTTACGAAACAAAAAAAACATTGGCAAACCGCATAAAAAACTTATTTAAAGACAGTGGTCTAGCCATTAAAAGCATTGATATAGCGGCGTTAACCAATTTTTAATCGATTGGTTGGCGCCGCTTTCATTATTGATATATCGCAATGAAAGGGTTGACAATTCCACGGGGTTATTATTATAATAAAAACATGGTCTGGACCAATCATCAGGATTTAATAAAAACAGACTTGTTGTGAAGATTTGATTGTGCTAAACTTGGTCTTAGCGATGAAAATGTTTTCATTGCTAACTGCTTTTTACAGGTTTTTGCAATTATTTTTAGTTTGTTAACTTTGTTAACGAAAGGAGGCCATACAATTGGACGACGATCAAAATTTACAGTCAATCATGGGATTGATTGTCAATGGTGGTAATGCAAAGAGCAGTTCTATGGAAGCGATTCAAGCTGCTAAGACTGGTGACTTTGACGGTGCCGACGCAAAGTTGAAAGAGGCTGATGCTGCTTTATCTGAAGCACATAACTCTCAAACAAGCATGTTAACCAAAGAAGCAAGTGGTGATCATGTTAAAGTTACTTTGTTAATGGTTCATTCTCAAGATCACTTGATGAATGCAATTACTTTCCGTGATTTAGCGGGCGAAATTGTCGATTTATATCGAAAATTAGCTAAAGAAGGTAAGTAGTTTCAAAACGAGTTCTTTTTTACATGGGTTGGTTCAAAAGACTAATATTTTATTTATGGGTTAGCTATTATTTGGAGGTTATATTTTATGCAAGCAATTATGAATTGGCTTGAGAAATATGTTGTTCCAATTGCTATTAAAATTGGTTCAGTACGCTGGCTAGTTGCTTTACGTGATGGTTTTATTTCCACAATGCCATTAACGATGGCCGGCTCTCTTGCAACATTGTTGAACGCATTACTACAAACATACCCAACACAATGGGGCTGGACAGGCTTTGTTAACGCAATGGCTCCTGTCATCGCTATTGATGGTTTTGTTTGGAATGGTACTTTGGCAATCTTCGCCGTATTCTTTGCAGTTATGTGGGGCTACCACTTAGCTGAAAACTATAAGGCTGATGGCTTAGGTGGTGCGTTAGTTTCACTGTCAGCATTCTTTATGAGTGTTAACACAACGACTAGCTTGACTTTAACTAAGTCATTATCAAAGGGCGCTCAAAAGATCTTGACTGACGCTGGTGCTACAGCAGTTGCTGATAAATCAGTTACAGTCGGTGGCGTTTTCGCCATGGGTCAATTGAACTCAGCTAGTTTGTTCACTGCCATGATCTTCGGTGGGATTTCTGTTTCTATCTACATCTGGTTGTTACACAAAGATATTACAATCAAGATGCCAGATTCAGTTCCTCCTGCAGTTGCTAAGGCATTTACTAACTTGATTCCTTCAATTGCTTCATTGTACATTGTTGGCATTATCAACTATATCTTTAACCAAGTTACTGGCCAAGTGTTCGGCGACTGGTTAAATGCCACAATTCAAGCACCATTGATGAAGGCTGGTCAAGGTGCCGGCATGGTTATCTTGGTTTCCTTGTTAGTACAAATCTTCTGGTTCTTCGGTATTCATGGACCTAACGTTTTAGGACCTGTTTTGGAATCTATTTGGACTCCTGCACAAAACATGAACATCGAAGCTATGAAGAACCATACTGCACTTCCTTACAAGTGGGTTCGTGGTTCATTTGATGCTTATATCTGGTTTGGTGGTTCAGGTGGTACAATCGTATTACTTGCTGCTATCTTAATCTTCTCTAAGCGTGCTGATGAAAAGGCTGTTGCTAAATTAGCATTTGCACCTGGTTTGTTCAATATCAACGAACCTGTAATGTTTGGTTTACCAATCGTCTTGAATGCAATCTACTTCATTCCATTCGTTGTTGCACCACTTGTTAATACAATTATTGCTTACTTCGTTACACAAGCTGGTTGGGTTTCACCAGTACAAGTTGCAGTTCCTTGGATTACTCCTCCAGTTCTGTTAGCTTGGATGGCTACAAACTTTGACTTCCGTGCGGCATTGTTAGCATTGGTTAACATGGTTATTGCCTTCTTCATCTGGTTACCATTTGTCTTGGCTTCAAGCCGGATGGGCGCCGAAGCTGAAGAACCAGCTAAATAATCAAGGTGTCATAAATTTATAATTCAGAACTAGTGCTGACTCGTTCAGTGCTAGTTTTTTTATTCAAGTGCAATTATTGAATCGATCTAAAAGAAATTTTCATAAATTGCATGAAATTAAACAGAATAATGAGATCAATAAGTTGGGTCAAAAAAAAAACGTCAAGAAACTTAGTAAGCGGTTTAAAATGATAAAATTACTTCATGATTTTACTGTTAAAAAAAGGTAACTTTTTCAAGTAAATTGCTGGCTAAGGTTGCATTTCACCGACTTAATGTCTTATCCTATATATGGTAAGTAAATTAATTTAACTAAAGGAGCGATCAGGATGATCTTTTTAAACGCACCGATTCAACAACAACAAATTATCGATTTATTGAACAACTACAATGAAAATGGTGTCACTTTTGAATTGGAAAGTCATAAAGGTATGAAATTAGTTTTCAAGACTAATATGGAAGACCTTGATGCAGCTGCTAAATTAGCAAAAGCAACAATCAAAGCACAACCATGGGGTAGCGTTCTTTACTTCCAGGCCGGAGTTGAAAAATAATGCGTCGGCGTGGTCTCTTGATCATGTCACTTGGCTTTATTGTTATTATGTCTAGTCCTGCTAGCGCAGGGGCAACAAATATTCGGACTGGGTTACTTGTTTTAGGTCTAACCATTGTTATTGTTGGCTTTATCTTTTATCGCAAAGATAAAAAAGCCTACGAGCAAACTGAAGCTACACAAAAAGCAAAAGAAGCTAATAAGGTAGCACCATCAACCCGTGATAATGATGATCAGAACCAAGAAAAGGTGATCAAGAAATGAAAATTGAACAGACTTTGAATATTCCACCGACGTATTTTTATCGTAAAGTAATTGATTCAGTTATTTATGATATTCGTTCGCAAACCAAACAAGATATTAACGAGGATCAATTAGAAGGGTTCTCGTACACCAAGCAATTCACGAAAACAACGGCAGCTCGGTTGACCATTACTAAGTTGATTCCTAATGAGTCGTACCACTATGAGACTGCTTCTTCGAAAAGTACTTTCAAAGTCAGTTATGACATGAAAGCCACTGCTGATAACAAAACCGACGTTGTCTATGAAGAGAAAGTTATCTCTAACGGTTGGATGCAGCAAATGAATGACTTGCTTGTGGGTTGGATCATGGGACGTTTACGGCGGCGTAATTTCAAAAAAATGTTAACGCAAATTGAAGAGTCTTATTAATTTGTCATTTGGCCACTAACTTCGGAGATTTTTTCAGACCTAATTTATTTTAGGTAATTGAATGAAGAACTGGTAGTTAGTGGCTTTTATTTTAAAATAACTAACTGGAGGTACAACATGACAGCACAAATGAAACCATTCCCTAAGAATTTCCTTTGGGGATCAGCCTCAGCTGCTTATCAAATTGAAGGTGCTTATCGTGAAGGCGGTAAGGGCTTGTCAGTTTGGGACCAATTTGTCCGCATTCCTGGCAAAACTTTCAAAGGCACTAATGGTGATGTGGCCGTTGACCATTATCATCGCTATCGTGAAGACGTTGAATTGATGGCCAAAGCTGGCTTGAAGGCTTATCGCTTCTCCATTGCCTGGACACGAATTTTCCCTAATGGTAATGGCGAAGTTAATCCAGAAGGTCTGAAATTCTATGATGATTTAATCAATGATTTGATTGCTCATCAGATTGAACCAGTTGTGACAATTTATCACTGGGATTTGCCACAAGCTTTACAAGATGAATATCAAGGCTGGGAATCACGGCGGATTATTGACGACTTTGTTAACTATGCGAAGACGTTGTTTGATCATTATGGTGACCGAGTTCAATATTGGGTTACTTTAAATGAACAAAACGTCTTCATGCAACATGGCTATTCGATGGCCAGTCATCCGCCAGCAGTCACTGATCCAAAACGGATGTATGCTGCTAACCACATTGCTAACTTAGCTAATGCCAGCGCCATCAAATACTTCCACGAGCATGGCTATCAAGGCCAAATTGGACCAAGTTTCGCTTACAGCCCAATTTATGCTGTTGATGCAGATCCTGAGAATCAATTGGCAGCTGATAATGCTGAACAATTGAATTCATACTACTGGATGGATATGTATGTTTATGGTCACTACCCAACGATTATTCGTAATTGGCAGGAAAAACAAGGGATTGCCCCAGAAATTACGGCTGAAGACAAAGCCTTATTAGAAAATCCCTTGTCTCATCCTGATTTCATGGGCTTGAACTATTACCAAACTGGGACCGTTGCTAAGAACGATACAGGCGTTGGCGCTGCTGCTGAAAACACGACTGGCAAGAAGGGCACCATTAAGGAATCCGGCGTCCCTGGTATGTTCAAGAACGTTAAGAACGAATATTTGAAGAAGACTGACTGGGATTGGAACATTGACCCAACTGGTTTACAAATTGCTTTACGGCGGATCAACAGTCGTTACAATTTACCAGTTTTGATTACTGAGAATGGTCTTGGTGCCTTCGATACCTTAGAAAAAGATCATGAAATTCATGATGATTACCGGATTCATTTCTTACGCGAACACGTTAAGGCAATTCATGCCGCAATTGATGATGGCTTACAAGTGATCGGTTATACGACTTGGAGCTTCACTGACTTATTAAGCTGGCTCAATGGCTATCAGAAACGTTACGGCTTCGTGTATGTGGATCGTGATGAGCAAAGTGCGAAAGACTTGGCTCGTTACCCTAAGGATAGTTTCTACTGGTATAAACAAGTCATTGCCAGCAATGGTGACGATTTAGGAGAGAAATAATGACCCAAGTGGTTGAAATTTCCGTTCAAGATCAACAATTATGGCAGGAATATTTAGCTCTTTGTTTTTATGCTTTTGATCGGCTCAGCAATGCTGGTCGAGCGGAGAAACTCACTGAACTTGGTCGCCACAGTCATACGTATGTCATGCTTGATGATCAAGGTGAAGTGAAAAGTGGCTTAATGGTCACTAATTTGCCCGTTAATTGGCATGGTCAACAGTTCCTCATGGGGGCTGTGGGTTACGTGGCGACGTATCCAGAATTTGGTGGTCAAGGCGCCATTAGCCAATTAATGAGTGCTGCTTATGCGCAAATGGCGGCCGATGGTGTTTACTTGTCGTATTTGGCACCATTTTCCTTTACGTTTTATCGGCGCTTTGGTTATGAACAAGTCTTTGATCAGGTGGTCTACGAACTAGCTAGTCGTGATTTTCCACGCTTGCCTAAGGTAGCCACTGGTCGCGTTGAACGCGGTGATTTCTTAACTGATCTCGATTTAATGGCGACACTTTATGCGAAGAGCGATCAAAGCCAACAAGGCGGCGTAGTTCGCGAAAATTGGTGGCAACAATACCGCTTTAGCAAACATCCTCGTTTTGAGGTGGCGTTCTCCTATGATGATGCTGATCAAGCTGATGGTTATTTGCTTTATGAGCGGACACCCGGTGAAACTTTTGCGATTGTGGAATTAATGGCCACTACCGCCGATAGTCAAATGCGCTTATTACAATTTGCTGGCAAGCATGTTAGTAGCTATCAGAAATTGCTGTATGTAAGTGGTAACCAAACCGTGCAAAATGATTTGTTGCCCGAGGCTTATCAACTGTCGACTAAAGTACAGCCTTATATGATGGCCAGTGTCGTTGATTGGGCCAGCTTAATTGCCAAGTGGCATTTTACAGCTGATTTAGCGGAACCAATTGTTTTGGCGATTGAGGACGACTTCTATCCGGCGAATGCTGGTTTATGGCAATTGACCATTGAGCATGGTCGGGGGCAGTTAACAGCCACTGAGGCCACAACGATTGATTTGAGAATTGATACGCGGCAATTAACGAAAGTTGTGCTAGGTTATCGCTCCTTAACGACCTTGCACCAGCGTGGAGAAATTCAAGCTGAGGCTTCAGTTTTACAAGTACTGCAAAGTTGCTTAAATTACGCAGAAAAGCCAATGTTGTGGGATTATTTCTAAATCAGTTGCTATTTCTGGTTGTGGTGCATCATCGACCAGGGCTTTCGGAAAAGAAATTCAAATTAAAAAGCGTGTTGATATTTTACTATCAACACGCTTTTTTGAATGGTTAATTATTGAGGATCAAGTCGATGAAATTGCAGTTGAACTTGAAATTGTTGCGGATCAGTCGTCAGTAACATTTTACCGCCAAGGGTGGTAGTCAATGACTGAACGATATTCAAACCGAGGCCAGTACTTTGATAGGTGTGGGCGGTGTCACTGGTGTAAAAACGTTCGGTTAACAGTTCAGGACGTTCAATAATTGTGTCAGTTTGATTGCTGAAACTAAGTTCGATGTGTTGTTGATCAACGGTTGCTAATTTAACCGTGGCGGTTTTTGTTGCATATTTAAGCCAGTTACTGACTAAGTTTTGAATAATTCGCTTGAGCAGGGTCACATCAATTGTCCAATCAATATTCGGCGCAATTTGGAGGTCAACGGTAATTTGTTTCGCTGTTAGTTCATCGTAAAAGTTGAGCAGTTCACTTGTCAATAATTGTGACAGGTGACAAGTTTGGAGTTGAAGCTGGGCTGCTTGTGCCTGGATTAGATTAAAATCGGTTAAATGCTGAATGTAGTAATTGACCGCTTTCAGATTAGTCGTGATCCGATTAATCGTTGGCTGATTGCTGCTAGTCGTCTGTCGGGCCAGTAGTTGACCGTAACCCATGGCTACTGCTAAGGGCGTTTTAAGATCATGAATCAGGTTCATGAGTAGCTGGTGCATTTTTTTCTCTTGGTGATTGATGGTGCGCTGGGTCGTCTGCAGCTTGGTTAAATTGGTGTTGATCACTTCAATCAGTCGTCGGATGAATGGTAAGTTAGTACTGGTCGTCACGAAAGCGTTGGTTTGATGCTGATTGATGTAGTTCAGGTCGCTAATGATTCGCTTTAAGTCGAAGACGATCATTAGCAAACCACCTAATAAAATTAAATTGATCAGGCCGAGAATAATTAAGATTATGATCATATTGCTGAGCTCCTAAACTAAGCGAACGCCAATGCCCCAAATGGAGATAATATACTGAGGTTGTTGGGCAAGTTCATTGATTTTGACGCGGAGATTGCTGAGATGCACATTCAAGGTATTCTCAGCGTCCCGATAAGGTTCACCCCAAACTGTTTCGTATAATTGCGCTTTGGCGAAGACCTGATGGGGATGACGTAATAATAAGACCAACATGGCAAATTCTTTTTTCGGTAAGGTGAGTGGTTGGTTGTTGACGAAAATTTCGTGGGTGATCAAGTCTAAAGTGATTTCAGCAAAAGTTAATTTATTGCTAGGTAACTGTGAAGGCTGTGCTCGTAACTGGACTTCGATTCGGGCAACTAATTCATCAAGATCAAACGGTTTGGTGAGGTAATCATTAGCGCCGGCTTGAAGTAGAGCGACTGTTTTTTGCTTATCTTGAATGGCAGTCAGGACGATAATTGGCACCGTTGATGAACGTCGAATAGTTTTTAAGACACTTTCACCCGTTAAATTCGGTAACATTAAGTCGAGAATAATTAAATCTGGTTGTTCCTGGGTCGCTAATTTTAAGCCGGTAATGCCGTCGAAGGCCGAAGCAATTTGATAAGTTGGTGTTAACACTTCAGTTAATAGTGCTTGAATATCCCGATTGTCTTCTACAATTAAAATTTTCATGATTGCCTCCATTGCTAATGCTATCTCAAGTATAGCTGATGGTTATCAGAACAACAATTTAGGTTTAATTAAGGAAGTTTTATGGCCAAATTTAAGGATGCTAGCTTAAACTAAGTCGTGAAATGGAGGTAATGAGATGACAGTTCCTGTTTTACAAATAAACCAAGTCAGTAAACGTTTCGGTCATTATCAAGCGTTAAGCGATATTAACCTAACGATTAATCAAGGTGATATTTTCGGTTTGATCGGCGAGAACGGTGCTGGCAAAACGACTTTAATGCGTTTGATCACGCAACTGTCGCCGTTACAACAGGGCCAAATCACGCTACTGGGCGCCACAGGCCAACATTACCAACAAGCACTGAGCCATGTTGGAGCCATTATTGAAAGCCCCGCATTTTTTAAAAAATTAACCGTCGCTGAGAATTTAAAATTATGTGCGATCCAACATGGTTTACCAGCCTCACCATTGGTCAAGCAAACGCTGGCCTTCGTTGGCTTAACAGCCAAGGCCAACACTAAAGCTGGCCATTTATCCTTAGGGCAAAAACAACGGCTAGGATTGGGACTGGCCATTTTACCACAACCAGATTTTTTGATCTTAGATGAGCCAATTAATGGTTTAGATCCAGAGGGAATTATTGAGTTTCGGCAATTATTAAAACAACTTAATCAAGAACGACAAACCACAATCCTGATTTCAAGTCATATTCTCACTGAGTTATATCAAGTTTCAACTCGGTTTGGTTTTATTCACCAAGGCCGATTAATTCAACAATTATCCAAGGCTGAATTGGATGAGGCTAATCAAGCCGGAGTTCTGATTACGACAAGTATGGTAGCCCAGGCGGCGCAAATTCTCGATCAGGCTCATTACAAGTCACTGCAAGTACTTGATGATCAACATTTGTTAGTCCAGCAAGTCGATGTTAATCCGGCGCAAATTAATCAGTTATTGGTCAGTGCCGGTGTGGCGGTGACGGCAATTAATCAACGCGCTGGTTCGTTAGAAGAGTACTACACCTCATTATTGAAGAAAGAAGGCCGCCAATGATGATCAATCAAATTCGCGCCGACTTTTATCGGCAACGCCATACTTGGGGCTGCTATTTAACAGTATTACTGACGATTATTTTTAGTGCGGTGATTACGGCCCGAGAATCGGTGGGTGGCATCATGATTAATGGCACTGATTTACTGCAACGTTTAGAAAGTAGTCGCTGGACAGTTCTCAGCGGTTTACAATCGGCGACCTTGTCTTCCAGCGTCTTGTTGTATGGCTATTTAGGCATTTTTGTGATTGTGGTTGGTTACGAGTTTTCGCAAAGCACTTACAAAAATACTTTAATCTCACGAATCTCTCGTTTGCAGTTTATTATTGCTAAATTTCTGACGTTATTTTTAGATTTATTGAGGTTGGTCTTGCTCTATTATTTAACGGCTTTTCTGACTGGTAAAATTGCTGGTCGTGCGTGGGGTGAAAGCTTACCAACCTTGTTGGGACATTTAGGCATGATGATTCTGACGGTGGCCTTCTTCATGAACGTTATTTTCGGTATTGGTTTGTTGCTGCTGATTCTGACACACTCGACGGTGATTGCTGCAGTCGTCATTGCGGTGTGGCCATTACTGATCTCCCTGCTGGGGATGGCCACAAAATGGTCTTGGCTGAAATATTTTGATTTTATGGGCACGGCTCAACAAATCACCACCCAAACTTTAGTAACCATCAAGTTTGGCCCGATCATTGGCACCAGTGTTGGCTTAATCATCGTGATTATTGTCGGCTCAACAATCGCCATTCGCCATCAAGAATTGTGATTGGCTCTTATTAGCGGTCAGTCTTTAAATTTGGCGGTGAGCGCTAATGATGATTGTTAGCCGAAGTTTTTGGGCTTACGCTGTTAACGACAATTGAAAATTTGACGGCATCAAAATAGCCTGATGGACAATCTTATTAAAAGTTTAGATGTAGGTTGTTTGAATTACTTTTAACTGTTAAACCCGGCTAATTTCTGAGAAAATAGAGTTATTTTGCAATCTGAAAAGCTCGTGCCAATGACAATTTTGTTTGCAATGTCGACAGATCGCGTTAGACAATCAGCAAGCCAGGGATGCAATCATAATCGATTTAACTTGATTTCTTGGATCTAATGATTTGTTTCTCAATAAGCTCAGATCAATATCAGTAATAGTTTAGATTATATCTGATAAATGCAAACCTAATATTTTCCCAAATTAGAGTAAAACATGCCAAATCAACTAGCTTTTTTGCAGAATGACTGCTAGTTTAAGAGTAAACCAATAACCATAGAAAGTGGGGAAAGTTCATGATTTTAGAAAATTTACAAGTGCCATTATCAGTGATTCAAGTTGCTGATCTGGCGACGATTGATTTTAGTATCAAGCCATTATTTATTGGTCAGACGGTTGATGAGAATTCAGTGGTGTTACCCACAGCAGCTGTGCCTGCGACCACAATTAATCGGGAAGATGGCTGGGTCGGTCTTAAAATTACTGGGGTGTTAGATTTTAGTTTAGTCGGGATTTTAGCCAAAATTGCCTCAATTTTAGCGGCAGAACAGATCAGTATTTTTGCGATTTCGACTTATAATACCGATTATATTTTGTTGAAGGCGGCTAAATATCAGGCTGCGAAAGATATTCTGGTGCAAAATGGTTACCAAGTCCAATAAAATTTTTAAATAATTAAAGTGAAAAGATAGATTTTGCGTAATTAAAAAAGGCTGGGGATAAAATCCTCAGCCCTTTTTAGGCATCTCATAAAATTATGTGTTATTCTTTGTTATCTTTAATGATTTTTTCAGTTTGTGTCTGGAGCGTATCAAGAGACTTTTTAACTGGTTCATTCTTAGTTAACATAGCATCAACTGAGTCCAACAACTTCGTCCGATATTCAGAGAAGCCTTTGAATGCATTGGATTGGAAACCATCAGGTAATGAATCAACAGCAGCTTGGTTATAAGGCTTGTCAGCAAGATATTTCTTGAAGTCGGCCGTCTTAGTTGCTGATTCACGTAATGGGACGTAGCCGGTTAAGGTTGCCCATTTAGCAGTTTCGTTCTTTGACATTAAGTATTTCATGAATGCCCAAGCACCTTTTTTCTGATCATCGCTACCACTCTTGAACATCACAATGTCGTTACCGGCAATTTCAGTAGCCTTCTTGCCATTCCAGCTTGGTAATGGCATTGTGCCCCATTTCATAGTCTTAGGAGCTTGTGCGACCATTTGAGTGACACCTGCAGAAGAGCCAGCGTAGAAGGCTGACTTACCTTGAGTGAATGCTTGCGTGTAGTAGAAATCTTCACCGGCCGTTTTAGCAGTGCCATCTTTAACCATATCCATGATTAAGTTAGCTGCCTTTAATGAATCAGCCGAATTAAGATTAGCTTTGAGATTCTTGCTGATCAATGGATTGCCAGCTTGACGAGCCAAGCCTTCGAATTCCATATCCCATGATTTATCAAAGCCCATTGCCGCGATGTTGTCTTTCTTCAAGACTTCGCCATCTTTGACAATGTCATCCCAGGTCTTAGGTTTTTCAAGATTGTATTTGTCTAAAATATCTTGGTTGTAGTAAAGTACACGAACAGATTTACTGAACGGTACTGAGTAATATTTCCCTTGATATTTTGAGCTACTTAGGAAAGAAGGATAAATATCTTTTAAGTCGGAATCAGATAAGGCATTGCTGCCCTTGATCATGTAATTATCTAAAGGTTCCAACAAATGGTTCTCAGTGTAATCGGGAACGGTCGTATATGTGGTCTGAGAGATCGTTGGTAAGCTGTTTGATTTGGCAGCGGCCATGATCTTTTGTTGAAGCTGAGTGTAGTTACCTTGTGATGTGCCCACAACTTTGTACTTGGATTGTGACTTATTGAAATCAGAAATGATTTCATTGACGGCCTTTTGATAAGGACCTGTCATCCCATGCCAAAAAGTGATTTTAACAGGGGCAGCTGATTTAGAACTTGAGCTGTCTTTAGCAGCTGATTTGCCACATCCTGCTAACGTGAAAACTAAACCCAAAGAAGCGACTGCAAATAATAATGCGCGTTGCCAACTTTTTTTCTTCATTACTTAAACCTATCCTTTCAATCCTGTTTTTGAGATGCCTGCAATAATATACTTCTGTAAGAAGAGGTATAGGATTACCATTGGTAAAATGACGAACGTCGATGCGGCCATTAATTGCGCGTAGTTGGTACCTGCATCCCCAGTAAACGCCTGTAACCCAACAGGCAAGGTCCGCAAGTTTTCGGAATTCGTGACGATCAACGGCCACATGAATGAATTCCAAGAACCAATGACTTGCAAAACAGTAACCGCGGTAATAGTCGATTTAGAGATGGGAACTAGCACATGCCACAAGTAATGCCAGTCGCTAGCTCCATCAATTTTGGCTGCATAATAGAGTTGGTCAGGAACGGATTGGAAATTCTGTCGTAAGGTAAAGACAGTGAAGAAACTTGCCAACCACGGCACGATTAAGGCCGCGTAAGTGTTGACTAAATGTAATTTCGATAAAGTGACGAAGTTCGGAATGATCAACATTTCTACTGGCACCATCATCGTGCCCAAGAAAATAACGAAGATGATATTTTTACCGTAGAAATTCAATCGTGAAAAAGCAAAGGCCGCTAAAATACTAGTAAACAATTGACCGACCGTAGTAACGGTGGTCACGAAAACACTGTTTAAGAAATATTGGGCAAACGGTGCTGCTTTAAAGGCATCAATATAGTTGCTGAATTGAAGTTGCTTAGGTATCCAAATTGGTGGAATTTTAACAGTTTCTGGTTGTGTTTTCAGTGAGGTTGATAACATCCACAGGAATGGCATTAACATGATGATCCCGCCGAGAATCAAAATCACATAGCGCAGAACCATGGCAATTTTAACTTTCATAAGTCTTCGCTAACCCCCTTAATAGTGAACATGTTTCTTGCTGTACGATAGTTGAATTACCGTCACTAACAAAATCATGAAGAACAAGACCACGCCACTAGCAGCAGCAATGCCGTATTTCCATTCAGTGTAGAATTTCTGGTAGAGATAATACACAATGGTCAGCGCTGATTTACTTGGACCTGGATTCCCATTAAAGAGGGCGAAGATTTGGTCGAAAGCTTTGAAACTGCCAATGACACCATTAATCGTCACTAAGAACGTAATTGGTGAGAGCAATGGTAAGGTAACATTCGTGAACTGATGCCAGGAGTTGGCGCCGTCAATTTTAGCAGCTTGGTAATAACGTTCATTAATATTATTTAAGCCAACTAAGAAGAGCACGATATTAAAGCCAAGGTTCTTCCAAATACTCATGATAATTAACGACAGCATAGCGTACTTGGGGCTTTCCAACCAAGAAATCGGATTGACCCCGAATAGACTAAGGAAGTAGTTCAGCAAACCATAATCGCTGTTGTAAATCCAATGCCAAACTTGGGCAATGGCAACTGTACTGGTCACGAATGGTAAGAAGTAAACAGTTCGGAATAAGCCAGATAACCACTTAATGCGATTAAGCAGTAGGGCAATCACCAGTGAGATAATTACGGTTAATGGCACTACACCGACTACGAAAATCAAAGTGTTTTTAACAGCAATGTGGAAATCGGGATCGTTGAAAATATAGGTGAAGTTATCCCAACCGATTTTGGAAACTTTATCCGTGAAAAAATCATATTTGGTGTAAAAACTCATCATAAATGATTTGATAATTGGATAAATATTAAAAGTCACCGTAATCAGTAACATGGGTAACAAATAAAGAAATGCTTTACCAGTTGATTTTAGTGTTGGCTTCTCATTTAGCATCCTGATCACCGCCAAAGATTCGTTTGCCGTCTTGATCAAACAAGTAGAAACCTGACTTTTGTAGGTAGAGTGTTAATTTTTGATCTTTTTCGAGATTATTTTCAATTTCAGTCGTTAATAATTTCTTGCCATGGAAATCAAGCTGGGCATTCTTTTCACGACCGTATTTTTCAAATTCTTTCACGGTTGTTTCAATCGTGGCAATGGTGTCACTGCCAGAATCATGATCTTGCAAGGCTTCAGGACGAATGCCCACACTAACGGCATTTTTAAGAATGTCAGCAGGGACATGTTGATCAAGTTCGCCTTGGAAGTCAGAAATTTCCAGCGTATTGATTACTGGTTCGCCGATAAACTTAGCGACGAATAAGTTGCTTGGATTATCGTACAAGGTTTCAGCAGAACTGAATTGTTGCATGTCGCCATTGTTCAAAACCATGATGTGATCGGAAATATGAAGCGCTTCGTCTTGGTCATGAGTGACGAAAATGGTCGTAACGCCAGTTTCTTGTTGAATCCGGCGAATTTCCTCACGCATTTCAATTCTTAAACGAGCATCAAGATTAGACAGTGGTTCGTCAAGTAAAAGTAAACTAGGTTCCTTAGCCAAGGCCCGGGCGATGGCCACCCGTTGTTGCTGGCCACCAGAAAGGGCACCAGGTTTTTTATTGATTTGATCCTCAACATGAACTAATTTTGCTAATTCCAACGCCCGTTTTTTACGTTCAGGCTTTTTAACCTTGGCCATTTTCAATGGGAACATAATGTTCTCCAGAACGGTTAAGTGTGGATACAAGGCATAATTTTGGAACACCATGCCCACTTTACGTGCTAATGCATCTTGCTTAGTAACATCTTTGTCACCAAAGAAAATCTTTCCTGAGGTTGGCGCCAACAAACCTGAGATCATCATTAAGGTTGTTGATTTCCCGCAACCACTTGGTCCTAAAATCGAAACCAAGGTGCCCTCTGGAATCGTAAAGTTCAAATGATGGAGAATTTCACGGCTCCCATCATATGAAAGTGAGACATCTTTGAAGGTAACTTCCAACTGTTTCGCCCCTTTAAAAATTGTTTTTCGACCACAAGATAACAGTTAAGTCTAAAAATATCTTACAACATTTTGTGGTTAATGTCTTGGAATCTTTAAAATTTTTCCGCCTTTTTTTCGGCGTGAATTAAATAACATTAGGACAGATAATATTGATTTTTGAAGATTATGAAATGCACGTTTAAACAAATCGTTTAATTAGTCTAATTTGGTGGCGCTTTTAGTACTCAAAAAAATATCCATTAATTTTTCAGGATGAGGTGTTGGTAATGACTTCGATGACAAAAGTCGCAATTATGCTTGCTGTTAAGCAGGATTTATCAATTCAGCCCCGAACGCACTACACAATTAATGAATTGACGCGTTCTGTGCAAGTGTCGCGTTCCACATTATATTATCATTTTCGCGGTGGCTTACCCGAAACGTTTGCCTATACTTTTCAACAAGAGATCATTTCGCCAATTCAAACCCATCAACTAGATTGGCCAGCGACGACTGAATTTCTGTTGGCTTATATTGGTAATCATCAAGTATTGGTTAAAAACATGTATCAACTTAGTGATTCGACGCAAATCATTATTGCGATTCAACGCGCGCTCACTCAAACTTTAGCAGCTAATTATGATCAAATCACGGCGCTAAAAAATACGACGGTATTAACGCAACAATTACAAGTATTATCAGCCGCGTTATTATTTGAGCTACAGTTGTGGTTGCTGGATAATTTTACGGAGGACTGGCATCAAATTCAGCGGCGTTTGGCACTTTTCGATTGTCGTTTAGACAGTTGAATCTTTTTGTCAAAAAGTTGCACATTAGCCGGAAAGTAACGGTTGTGTTGTGACCGCTGACTCGTTATGATGAAGGCATCACCAGGTAAGGAATAATTGAATTCCGAGATCAAATAGAACTGCTTGTTGGATTAAAATAAAGTAGTCGAGCGATTTTTGGTAGTATCTGTTAGAATAAGGACGAACAATTAACTTATTCTGAGGTGAGAAATTTGATCCGACCAGCAAAATTAGCTGATGCACAACAAGCAATGCCAATTCTCATGCAAATTATTCATGATATGGAAATTCCCGTTGTTAAATCCGTTGGCGAGGATAAAATTCAAGATTTATTAATCGATGCCTTTGCGGCGCCTGATTATCGTTATGGTTATCCACAAATGTTAGTTTATGTTGATGACCAGAGTGACCAAGTTTTAGGAATCTGTGTTGGTTATCCAGCGGCAAAAGAAGCAACCATCGATGATGGGTTACAACCATATTTGGCCAAACATGATTTGCCTGCAGACTTTGCAATGTTTACTGATGTAGAAGCACAGCCAGGTGAATGGTATTTGGATTCGCTGGCAGTTGCTCCGGCGGCACAAGGTCACGGCATTGGTGGGAAATTATTGGACTTTCTAAATGATTGGCTGAAACAAAAGGGCGAGACTCTCATTAGCTTAAACGTGGATTTGGGCAATCCTAAAGCTAAACGCGTTTATACGCATCATGGCTTTGTTAAAGATGGGGAAATTATGATTGGTTCCCATCGCTATGAACATTTGGTTCGACCAATTAAATAATGGCATTTTCTGGACACGCAGTTAAATGTGTTTGGTGATGCTTGACTGGTGATTGGTGACAAAATACCGACTAATTCATTTTGATGAATTAGTCGGTATTTTTTTAGTCGTGAACTTAATTAATGGCAATATCCTCAAAGGAGTTAAACAAGTGTTTGCTTTTACGTTGCGAGAGTAAAACCCATTGATTTAGCGTGGCAGCAACTAGGAAAGCTGGGATGCGATCTTGATCGTCTGCCAAAGTGAGTTGCAAGCCATCAAGTTTTTTACTAGTGACAATTGAGTGAGCATCAAAAACAGGATGAATCCCGTGGGTCACTTGATAAGTGTTCGTGGTGACAGAGCCTAACACGGTCCACTTTAAATTGCTAACATAGGCGAATTGATGCCAGAGGCCGGTCATCTTAGTCATTTGTCCCAGAGTGCGCCGGTCCGTCTGCAGTTCGTAGGTGGCCGCAAAATTACTTTTGCGATGGACGACGCGACCGCGATATTGACCATCGATCGTCAGTAGGCGAATCCCGTTTTGATTGAGGCCGAACCGTCCGGTTAGAATCATCAATGGTTGCATCTGGTGATCGAAAATAAACTGACTATCGCTGCCACCAATGTTTTGGTTAACTAAATAATAAATCGTCATAGGTGACACCTAGCGTCAATGCTGGCTTTTTTGCTGGCTCAGGGCCCACTCAACTGCCTGGCCAACACCATCGTTCAGATTAGTTGCGGTGGTAAAAGTTGCCAATTCCTTAATTGCCGGCAGGGCGTTACCCATGGCAACACCAACACCTGCCGCTTTGATCATTGATTCATCGTTTAAATTATCGCCCACAGCCATGACTTCATCTGCAGTTACACCCTTTTGTTTGGCGTAGTCGATCAAGGCGAGGCCCTTTTGCGCACGAATACTATTGATTTCAATGTTGTTCGGCGAAGAAGACGTGATGACAATTTCGGAACTGTTTTGATAGTCCGCTTTGAAATTAGTAAAAACATCGGGACCAGATTCCGAGAAAACCAGAATCTTCATAATTTGAAAACTATCGTCGTTGAGAATCGTGTCGTAATTGTCGACATAATTAATGTTCATGATTTCTAGCCGTGCTGCCGCTAGGGCAACGGCTATTTTGTACGTTGTATCTGGATTGAGGTTGACCAGTAAATCAGCGACATGTTGAATTCGCCGGACTTTACTTTCGGAAAAAATTCCTTTGTTCGTTACCAACTCGAAGTAAAATTGTTGCGCGCGTAACTTTTTGATCAATTCAGTAACAATTGTATTTTCGAGGGGTTCACTGACGACCAATTTGCCGTCGACGTCATAAACTTGAGCACCGTTTAATGTGATATACGCCATTTTGTCTAAACCGGCATTTTTAACGATTGGTTGGGCTTCGGTCAAACCACGACCTGTTGCCACCATGAATTCAATCCCAGCTTCTTGGGCCTTTTTGATTGCGGCCACAGTTTTAGGGGTAATTTCCATATGATCATTTAACAAAGTACCATCCATGTCAGATGCTATAATTGAAATCATAAAATCACCTTCTTAATTGTTTAACTTTAGTGTAGCATAGAGTTATTAAATTTAGTTAGAAATGGCGCGATTAAAATGAAACAAATCATCGATAATGATTGGCAAGAAATTCTCGATCCCGTTTTTGAATCTCCTGAATACGCCCGCTTACATCAGTATTTAAAAAATGAATATCGGACGCAAACCATTTATCCTGATATGTACCATATTTTTCAAGCATTCGAATGGACACCTTTCAATAAAGTGAAGGTCGTTATTTTAGGACAAGATCCTTACCATGAACCTGGTCAAGCGCATGGCTTAAGTTTCTCGGTGCGACCAGGAACGCAAATTCCACCGTCATTGCGTAACATTTATAAAGAATTGGCGACCGACGTTGGCGCAACGCCAGTCAATCATGGTTATTTGAAATCATGGGCTGATCAAGGGGTCTTATTATTAAACGCGGTTTTAACCGTTCGTGCTCATCAGGCCTATTCTCATCGAGGAAAGGGTTGGGAACGGCTCAGTGATCAGGCGATTGCTGCTTTATCAGAACGTGGTGGTGTGGTGTTCATTTTGTGGGGCAATGCAGCCAAGGCGAAACGCGAACTAATTGACGAAAGCAAAAATACGGTGATTACTTCGGTCCATCCCAGTCCCTTATCAGCTTCCCGTGGCTTTTTTGGCTCCAAGCCATTTTCTAAAACCAATGAAGCACTGGCCAAATATGGGGAGACACCGATTAACTGGCAGCTGCCCGAGAAACCGGATGGTGGAGAGTAGGGTGCTGAAACGTGTTCGGGGTGGCAAATGGCTAGGTATAATTTGAATATTCACACGATCTGGTTGCACCAGCTCATGCAAATATTTGAAATTGTACTACGCCAAAAACCCACCGTCCCTCACACTCTTAAAAATAAAGTTGCGATTCTTTCTAAACAAGGTAGAATGGAATTTGTATGTATAAAACGCTTTCTTAATGGAGGAAATAGGATGGATTTATTTGCGAGCTTGCAGGAAAAAATTAATGGTAAGAATATCAAGATTGTTTTCCCTGAGGGTGCGGAACCTCGAATTATTGGTGCTGCTGTGCGTTTAAAGGCTGACCAAGTTTTGGAACCTGTTTTATTAGGTAATGTTGACGAAATTAAGGCGGTTGCTTTGAAAAATGGGTTACATGTCGATGCTTTAACAATTATCGACCCTAACAACTACCCAGCAGCTGATTTCAAAGCGATGGTTGATGCTTTTGTTGAGCGTCGTCATGGCAAAGCTACGGCTGAACAAGCGGAATCAATTTTGCGTGATGGTAATTATTTCGGGACGATGTTAGTATACTTAGACAAGGTTGATGGGATGGTTTCTGGGATTGTTCATTCCACTGGTGAAACCGTGCGCCCAGCGTTACAAATTATTAAAACTAAACCAAATGTTTCGCGGACTTCAGGTGCCTTTATTATGCAGCGGGGTCGGGAACGTGACGGCGAACGGTACTTGTTCTCAGATTGCGCCATTAACATCAATCCTAACGCCCAAGAATTAGCTGAAATTGCGGTTCAATCAGCCAAAACAGCTGAATTATTCGATATTGATCCAAAAGTTTCGATGTTAAGCTTCTCAACTAAAGGTTCAGCTAAATCTCCTGAGGTTGATAAAGTCGTTGAAGCCACTAAAATTGCTCAAGAAATGGCACCTGAATATCAAATTGATGGTGAATTACAATTTGATGCTTCTTATGTGCCATCAGTCGCTGCACAAAAAGCGCCTGGTTCAGAAGTTGCTGGTCATGCCAATGTCTTTATTTTCCCAGAATTGCAATCTGGTAATATTGGCTACAAGATTGCCCAACGCTTCGGCCACTTTGAAGCCATTGGCCCAGTTTTGCAGGGATTGAATAAACCAGTTTCTGACCTGTCACGGGGTGCTAATGAAGAGGATGTTTATAAATTAGCCATTATTACCGCTGCTCAATCGTTACAATAATATTTGATGATCTGATTTGGTTAGTTTGATGTAACAACCAAATCTTAAAGGAGTTAAAGTTTGAAATTTCTGACAAAAAATGCCGCCGAGACAGAAAAATTTGGTCAAGTCGTTGGTAACTTGGTTCAACCAGGTAGTTTACTATTATTAAATGGTGACCTAGGTGCCGGTAAAACAACTTTCACTAAAGGTTTAGCCAAGTCATTAGGTATTGACCGGGCGATTAAAAGTCCGACCTTTACTTTGATACGTGAATATCGACAGGGTCGTTTACCATTATTCCACATGGACTTGTATCGTTTGGAACACAGTTCAGCTGACGATTTGGGTCTTGAAGAGTATTTCGATAGTGATGGTGTTTGCGTGGTGGAGTGGTCACAGTTTGGTGAGGATGTCCTGCCCGCTGATCGCCTAGTGATTGACATTCAACGGGACTTGCCCGACTTTGCCGCGGACACTCGGCAATTTACAATCAGTGCCAGTGGTGCCAATAGTCAGAAATTACTCGAACAAATTACCGCGGCTTGGTCTGATCATGAGTGAAGACGTCGCTGTTACAATTCGTAGTGCTGAAGCATCTGATGCTGCTGCGCTGTTGGCTTTTTGGCAGACTGAGGTTGTTCCCTGTGATTTTGTCGAAACTGATGCTGCACTAACTGACTTAACGGCCGCACAACTCGCGCCACAGTTAACAGCTATTGCCGCTAGTCCCAATAATTTATTACTGTTGGCCGTAGCTGATGCAGAAATTATTGGTTACTTGCGGATTGCCGCTAGCGCCAATCCAGCAACGGCTCATGTTGGCGAGTTAGGATTATTAGTGGCTACGGCGGATCGCCAAATCGGCTTAGGCTCAGCGCTGATGGACATGGCCTTGACTTGGGTCGCCGAGCAATCCATTCTTAAACGGGTCCAATTATTTGTGCAAACTCGTAATCTAGCCGCACAAAAACTTTATCAGAAATTTGATTTTACTTTAGAAGGTCGCTTACCAGCCAGCTATCGCAGTCTGAATGGTGACCTGTTAGAGACGTTATTAATGGCACGCTTATTTTAAGATTGCACCAAAATAAAAGTGGTCCAGTTTAAAACACCAGTGCAGCATGCAAAACTAATCATTGTGTTTTGACAGCGGGGACTATAATAGTTTGTAAAATTAATCTCAAAATGTTATATTGTAGCTGACGAAGTCAAACATTGATCACCGAAGCCCCAGACTACTACAGATAGTCTGGGGCTTTTTTTGCGGGCAATTATGTAATTGAACGGATGAGGCTAATGCGGTGCCTGATAATTCACAAAGTGTATAGGTGAATTGGGTAACTATTTCAAACTAGGCCTAGAATCAATGCTAGGCGGTTTTCTTTCGTTACGATAATCGTTTATAATAGAAAACTATTAGGAGGCGCTTTTTATGACAGATTTCGCGCAATTACCATACCAACGTCCCAATTTTGAACAAGTAACAGCTGAGTACCGTCAATTATTGACGGCTTTGAACCATGCCGATGATCCACTAACGGCTGTTAATGCCGCTTTGGCAATTAGTAAGTTAGAAACTAAAATTGTTTCGCAACAAATGTTGGCCGAAATTCGCTTCAGTGTGAATACTCTGGATGATTTTTATCATCAGGAAGAGGACTATTGGAATGAATATAGTCCCAAATACAATGAGTTCACCACTGAATTTTATCGAGAACTGGTGAAGTCGCCATTTCAAGCTGAATTACAGCATACGTTCCCGAAGACCTTATTTTTAATGGCGAAAAATCAGTTGAAAACTTTCTCGCCGGAAGTGATTCCTTTGCTGCAGCAAGATAATCAATTGAGTACAAAGTATTCTGAATTGATTGCTTCGGCTCAAATTGAATTTGCTGGCGAAACTTATAATTTAACGCAAATGAAGAAGTTTCAGAATAAGGCTGATCGCCAATTGCGCCAACGTGCAACTCAGGCAACCACTGCTTGGTTTGTTGAACATGAGGCTGAATTTGATCAAATTTATGATCAGATGGTGCAAGTGCGCACTGAAATCGCGCATCAGTTAAATTACGATAATTATACGGATATGAGCTATGACTTCATGAATCGCTTCGATTATGATGCTGATGATGTGGCCCGTTATCGGCAAACAATTCTGGAAAAAGTTGTCCCAATTGTCAGTCAGTTGCGCCAACGCCAACAAAAACGTTTAGGCTTAGATGAACTTAATTTTTACGATGAAGATTACAATTATCTTAGTGGTAATGCCACACCTGAAGGCACAGCTGAGGAATTAGTGGCAAAGGCCAATGATATGTATCACGAGATGTCACCTGAAACTGGCAAGTTCTTCCAAATGATGGTTGATAATCATAATTTGGACTTGTTAAGCCATCATGGCAAACAAGGTGGTGGCTATTGCGAGTATTTGCCTGAATTTAAAACACCATTTATTTTCGCTAATTTCAATGGTACTTCGGCCGATGTCGACGTATTGACTCATGAAACTGGTCATGCCTTCCAAACTTATCAAGCACAGGCAATTAAGGCTTGGGAGTGTGTCTTTCCAACCAATGAAGCTGCGGAAATTTTCTCCATGAGTATGGAGTTCATTGCTTATCCGTGGATGAACAAATTCTTTGGCCAACAAACGACCAAATATAAGTTTGAACATTTGTCTAGTGCTGTGACTTTTCTGCCCTATGGCGTGTTAGTCGATCATTTTCAGACGGAAGTTTATCGCCATCCAGAATGGACGCCAACAGAACGTAAGCAAACTTGGCGTCGTTTAGAGAAAATGTATTTACCTAGTCGCCAATATGATGATGCTGATTTAGAGCGAGGCATTTATTGGTATCGCCAAGGTCACATTTTTGAAGCGCCATTTTATTATATTGATTACACGCTGGCGCAAGTGGTGGCTTTCCAATTCTGGGAACGATTTGAAGTGAACCATGATGACCAAGCTTGGGCTGATTATTTGGCTATGGCTAAGGCTGGTGGTAGCTTAACGTTTAACCAGCTGATTGAACTGGGTCATTTGCAGAGTCCCTTTAAGGACGGCGCACTTGATGATGTCTTAGCTAAGATTTCTGCCAATTTGGCAGCTGTTTCTGAAACAGATTTACAATAAAGAGGTCGACTATTTTGGTAAAACTTGTGCTCATTCGACACGGTGAAAGTACAGCAAATGCTGATAATATTTATACGGGTTGGACCGATGTTGATTTAACTCGTTTAGGTGTCAAACAGGCACATCACAGTGCAAAAATGTTAGCCGATTTGAATTTTCATCCCCAAGCTGTCCATACGTCAGTGCTGATTCGGGCCATTAAAACTGCGAATATTATTTGCGAGGATCGCGATTGGCTTTATTTGCCGATTTATAAAAGTTGGCGGCTAAACGAACGGCATTATGGCGCTTTACGTGGTCATAATAAAGATCAAACTCGTCGTGAATTTGGTAAAAAACAAGTTGCTCTGTGGCGGCGGGATTATTGGACGATGCCACCTTTGCTAACTGAACCGGACCATGATCGACGTTACGCTAATTTAGATTCACGTAGCATGCCTTTGGGTGAAAGTTTGGCGATGGCCAGTCGCCGGGTAATTCCTTATTATGTTGATCAAATTGCGCCGGAATTAATTGCCGGTCATGACCAATTAGTGGTTGCTCATGGCAGTACTTTGCGCGTGATGATCAAATATTTGGAACAAATTACTGATCGCGATTTAGATGGCGTTGAGGTGGCTAATGGCGAACCGATTGTTTATGAACTGAATCAGCATTTAGATATTTTAACGGAGACAGTTTTGTAGGTGCAAAACCAATCGAACCTTAGTGAAGTGTTTGAAACAGAATGGCGTCTGACTCTGTTCCGGGCTGCTTGGCGTGGAACGCTGCCGACACTGATTGATGCCAATTACAAACCAAATTGTCATCAGTACAGGTCTTATTGTAAGTGCTAAAGCACCAACAATAATTTGGCGGCTGACGCCAAGATCCCTCCACACCGTCTGGAGTTAATTTGGTGCACTTCAGCATGGTTAGTGGTTAAGACAACTGTAGCAGGACAACTCAACTCGATTTAGATTGTTGTCACAACTGAATACTAATATCAAAAAATCTGTCTGACAGTTTCTGGTTGAATTCCAGAAAATTTGCCGGGCAGGTTTATTTGTTTACACCAATATGTTTTTCTAAATAGTGGTGCTCAATTCGGTTAGTTTCATAAGGTGGCTGGTGCACGATTGTCATCTACCTTTAATAATCTTGATATCTAGCAAAGGTAAAGTGGACCAGCCTAACTCAAAACGTAGTGGAGGCCGCCGGGGTGTCAGTCGCCAAATTCTTCTTGCCGCTTTAGCGGTTAGAAGAAGACCTGTATTTGAGATTGTTGCGCTAGCAATAAGCTCAAATCAGTGTCGGCAACGTTCCACACCCCGCCGGCCGCAACGGAGTTGTCCGCTATTCTGCCAAAATCTATTTCGGATTCAATCACTACATTCTATCTGGTATAATCGCTTAACAACCAGTTTTCTTACCAGTAAGTTGTCAACAATTGCTATTGAACAAAATAAAAAAGACTAGCCACAAATTGTGGACTAGTCTTTTTATAAACCGTTGAATTATAAAGCTAAGGCACCCATTGGATCCCAAGGCTTCAAAACAGTTGGATTGTCATGTTCGTCAGCAACGATCTTCTTCAAATCGTCTGACAAGAATTTCTTGTTAATAACAACTTGGTAAACGAATTGATCGAACCAAGCATCACTCATCACGAAGTAGCCTTTATGGCCAACTTTTTCGCCCCATGAGTTTTCAACTTTCCACTTAGTTGGTTGGCCGTTAACCAAATCAACACCAGTGATGACCATGGCATGAGTCATTAAGCTTTCGCCATGATCGAGACGTTCTGCCTTAGTCATGCTTAAGTCGATGTCTAATAAATCAGACTTTTGGTAAACGTTGGTATCCATTACGCCGAGTTGACGATCAGATGACTTGCCAACATCTGAACCAAACCAAACTGTTTCGCCAGCTTGTAATTGCTTGATTGCTAATTGCTTGAAGTCGTCAATGTCTAAGTTCAAGTGACGAACTTGACGACCGCCAACAACGTTACCTAACAAATCAACGGTGTAAACGTGTTTGTATGGCTTGTCAGCAGTAGGTGAGTTGATCATTGAAAGATAGTCTTCCAAGTTCCAACCAACATACTTCTTGAAGAAAGTTTGTGGTGTTAAACCAGCTTCGCGATGATAAACTTTGTCATCGTCAGTGTATTCCCAGTCGAATTTAACTGGTGGTTTGCCTAAAGTGAAGACCAATAAACGATAAACTTCGCTTAACATGTCTTCCTTAGCAGCGTCGATTTCAGCAGCAGTCTTTTTAGCAGCTACTAAAGCACGCAAAGCAACCGCATCATGACGTAACTTCGTGTTCAAAGTGCTGTTTAATTCAGCAGATTTTGAACTGTTGTAAGTTTCTGGCATAACATCCTTTGGCACTAAACCGTATTTTTCGATTAAGGCACAAAGCATATCCCATTGGCCACCATCTTGTTGAGGAGTTGCCATTAAGAAGTCAACTTTACGGTCGCCTAATGGTAGGTCAGCTGTGGCAATCACGTTCTCGTAGAACCAGTTTGATTTTTCAAACTTGTCCCAGAAGTTCGTGTAGTTTTGTGATAATTCAAAACCCTTTAACTTGAATTCATCTTGTAAAGGATGACGCATGGTGTTTAAGGCAGCAAACATCCAGCAACGGCCAGATTGTTTCTGGTTAGCAACTGCACCAGTGTCGATCTCGACAGAAAAATTAGGTGTCATCGCAACATCAGCAGCTAAATTGCGGCTTGATGCTAGAATACCGTTATGAGCGACAGTATTAGCAGTTGCGTTTGACTTTGGTAAATCAGCAAAATCTTCAGCGTATGCTTTCAGATTTTCAGCAGAAATTTCTTTACTCATCATATAACCTCCAAAACTAGAATTAACATCTTCCATAATATCTTATTTTAGCATGAACGTCTAATTTATTTTTAATCTTTCGTCAAAAAAAGGTGCTGGAGTCATTTTTTAATAAACTAAAAAATTCATAATTAAATTAGCAAATTGATTCAATAATTCTTATTTAAATTGGTAATTCCTTACCTAGACAATCACATTGTTGTTAATATCGGGTAAGATTAATATAATATAATAGTAGAGATTACTGAAGAGGGTGGAGTGTATCGTTACTTTAAATGACGTCGCAAAGGCGGCTAACGTCTCTAAAATGACAGTTTCGCGGGTGATTAACCATCCCGAACAAGTAACTGATGAATTAAAGCAATTGGTTTTTAAGGCCATGGATGAGTTGGACTATCATCCCAATTTCGCAGCTAAAGCTTTGGCTGCCAACACGACCCGAATTATCAAACTGGTTATTTTGGAAAAAGTTGATACAGTCGAACCTTATTATGCCACTTTGTTAATGGGAGTGGCCCAATTCTTGAACGCCCACCAATATGCGTTACAAGTTGTGACCCAGAAAAATGCTAATATTGGTGATTGTGATGGCTATATTATTACTGGCGCTCGGAATAATGACTTTGATTGGATTCAAGATTTAGATCGGCCGATCATTCTTTATGGCGAAAATCGCCACAATTACGATTTTGTCGATTCCGACAACAAATACGGGACTTTTTTATCGACCAGTGCAGCGATCAATGATGGCTATCAGCAAATTATTTTTCTCGGCATTGAATTAAAGGAGTCTTTCGAATATTCCCGGGAACGTGGCTACATGGATACGATGCAGAAGTCAGGCTTGCAACCGCAAATTGTCCGCTTTGGCAACCATTCTTCGGAAGCGCAGCAATATATTCAAGAACATTGGCCAGAGTTCAAAAAGAATACTTGTTTCGTTTGTTCCAGTGATCGTCTGGCAATCGGCGTTGAACGGGGCATTCAAAAAATGGGCGGCAATATTCCTGAAGATTTCGGCATTGCTGGTTTTGATGGTGTCTTTCTCGACCAAATTGCCGAACCAAAACTAACAACAGTTAAACAGCCAGTAATGGCCATGGGCAGTAAAATTGCCGAACTATTGATGCAGAAGATAAATCAGGCTAGCCCTGACGATGAACAGAATCCCAATCGTGATCGCATGGAAGTGATGTTCTCACCAGAACTAATTCGTCGTAACACCACGCGAAATTATCATTTGAATTAACCGAGTGTAGTCGTTCCCTAGTTGAAGTGGTGGTTGCTGGGCGATTTAGAGGGCGTGGAACGCTGTGGCCGTCTAAACTAGTTTCGGACAGAATAGCTGACAACTCCGTTGCGGCCGGCAGCGTTCCACAACCAGCAAGCCCGGAATGGAGTCAAAACCAATTCTGTCTCAATATCATCATCGGGTTTTAAAGGTTTTGAATTTAACATTTAATTGGTTCAAATCGATGTCGGCAGCGTTCCACAACCAGCAAGCCCGCAATGGAGTCAGACTCAGTTCTGCTTCAACACCAACTCGATTCTGTTTTAAATTGGAGCCCAGACAATAATTCTTGTCTGGATGAGCTGACTTAGGACACTTCATCTGCTGGTGAAATAGGTATAATAAACCTATTAAATAGAGAGTAGGTGGCACCATGAGAAATCTGACGTTTATCGGTGATATTCATAGCGCGGCCGCTGATTTGACGGCGCTGTTAGCTGATCCAGTGATTGCCGCAAGTCAAATTGTTTTTCTAGGCGATTATATTGATGGCTTGTCGGAACGGAAATTCACCAATCATATTGAGCATTGCTCAGTTGAACCGTTGCGCACACTGGCAATTATTCGTAATCGGGTGATGAATCATCATGATGTGGCGCTATTAGGTAATCATGATGACTTCTGGGTTCAGACCGCAATGAAAAATGACCATGATTTTCGGATGTGGGCGGCTAATGGTGGTCAGGCAACATGGCCTGAATTAGGCATTGAACAAAGTGACCTGATCAGTGTTGCCCGCGCTTTAAATCAGCCACCACTTCAAGAATACACAGATTTTTTAAGTCAGTTACCACTAACTTGGCAGAATGAAACCATTTTTGCAGTCCATGCTGGTCTGCACTGGCATGACAATTTAAAACAGCAAAGTCGCGACGATCTCATTTGGATTCGTGATGATTATTATTTTGCTGATGGTCAACGGCCCAGCACTTGGCACACCAATGACTTAGGTAAAGTATTGGTGACCGGTCACACGCCAGTCCAGACTTTGGTTGGCTGCGGTTACGGTTATTTGGAGATGAAGGCCAGCATCCACGATGTACCTCGTTATTTGATTGATTCAGGCAGTCGTTCCGGCGCTTATGATGGCGGCATTTTTGCACTGACCTTAACGCCAACGGGGACTGAAGTTCAGCTGAAACGTGCGATTAAAGAAAAACTCTATGATGGCAATCAATTTATTACTGAAGCTGAAGTGGCTGATCAATATTAAGTCAATCATTTCAAGCCAGTGGCGTTAATGCCGAAAAAATCTCGCGGTCAACTTTTTTACTTAAAAGTGGCCGCGAGATTTTTATATTGAGGGGCTAAAAATGGCGCTCAAAGTTGTTACCGATAACATCACGTAACAAGCTTGTTGTTTGCTAGTGACTTCCATAAGATAGTCATTAGCAAGGTACGCGTGAGCGCAATCATTTTCCAGAAAGGATGCCTAAGCTAATGAAACAATGGTATGACAACGCCATTATTTATCAGGTCTATCCCCGTAGTTTTCAAGATAGTAATAATGATGGTCTTGGCGATTTAGAAGGCCTTTTACAACGGTTAGATTATATTAAAAAACTTGGTGTGAACGCAATTTGGATCAATCCAGTTTTTACGTCACCACAAGTTGATAACGGCTACGATGTTTCCAACTATTTCAATATTGATCCGCATTTTGGTTCGATGGACACCATGAATGCCCTCATTAAGCGAGCTCATGAATTAGGAATGCACATTATTTTAGATTTTGTTTTGAACCATACTTCTGATCAGCATCCTTGGTTCCAAGATGCCTTGAAGAGTCCCAAGAGTTTGTTCCGCGATTATTATATTTGGGAACACACAAAAGATGGGCAAGTTCCGAATAACTGGGGTTCGTTCTTTGGCGGCTCTGTCTGGGCCCAACATCCCACTGAAAAAAATACCTATTACTTCCATTTATTCGACCAACATATGCCTGATTTAAATTGGGCTAATCCTGAAGTACGGCAAGCAATGATTGAAGTTGCTAAATACTGGGTGGAAAAGGGCGTCGACGGTTTACGGCTGGATGCCTTTATCCACATTGCCAAAGCAAATTTGCGGCAAGATTTTCCTAGTGCGGAAAAAGGTGCGGTAATTGCGGAACCAATGTATGCTAATTTGCCTAATGTGGTCACTTATTTGCAAGAGTTCATTAATGAATTACGCAAGATCAATCCTGATCTGTTTATTTTAGGCGAGGGTGCTTCAGCTGGCCCTGAATTGGCAGCCTTATATACGCGTTCCAATCGTGGCAATGCCTTATGTGATGGCATCGTCAGCTTCCGTAACTTACCTAAAGAACGATTGGCTCAACAAGATCCCTTAGCCATGAAGCTGAATTTACCAGCGAAAGAAAAATTAGACTTAGCCCAATTGCCTGAAAGTATTGTTCACTGGCAGACTTCGCTGGCGCAAACAACCCAACCAACGTTGTATTTTAGCAATCATGACATGCCACGAATGGCAACTGCTTATGCGGATTCAGAATACTTCGAGCGCAGTTTAAAGACTTTAGCGACCATGCAGTATTTGCAAAAGGGTGTGCCGATTATTTATTACGGTGAGGAATTAGGCTTAAAGAATGTTGAATTAGAACGTTTCACAGCCTTTCAAGATCAAACTGTGACTGCTTTGAAGAGTCAACTTTCTGGCCGGGAACAAACCGAAGTTTTGAAATATTTGTCCCAGACTCACAAGACACCAGCCCGGCAGCCAATGCCTTGGGACGATTCGGCTAATCAAGGCTTCTCTGAACATGAGCCTTGGTTACGCACTTCATCGAAACAAGTGACGGTAGCTGCCGAAGAAGATGATCCTGACAGTTTACTGAACTTCTATCGGCAATTACTACACTTGAAACAACAAGATTTATTCGCTAATGGCGAATTTCGGTTGTTGACGGCGCCAACTGGTTTATTAGTTTATGAACGTTACTTAGCGGGCAAGTCGGCACTGGTGGTTACTAATTTAACGAGTGATTCCATGAGTTACACCAATGACGATTGGACCAACGCTGATATTACTTATACTGTCGGTCAAGTGACTTTAGACGATAAACAATGGCATTTGGCACCTTGGTCCAGCATTGTTTTGAAACAAGACCAGTTACCTTGGCTTTAATCATTAAAGATGTTGAGAATAAATAACACAGATAAGAGAGGAAATTAATATTTATGGAAGCTGCAGCAATTTATCACCGTCCTGATAGTGAGTTTGCTTATTTATATCAACCAGGAGACTTTCGGGTGCGGTTACGGACTAAACGTGATGACGTCAAGGAAGTGCTGTGTTTTTACATGGATCCTTATGACGCCGCTGATTCTTACCAAACAATTAGCTTAACTAAAATCGCCAGTACTGAAACTTTCGATTACTGGGAAGCATCATTAGATGTTGCTCATAAGCGAGTCCAATATGATTTCAAAGTCGTCGGCAATGACGGCCAAGAAGTGCTATATGGTGATCGTGGATTCTTCCCCTTTGATCGTGACTTGATTGGCACCGCCGGGAATCCTTTCCGCCAACCTTATTTCCATGAAATTGATCGCTTCAAAGAACCTGATTGGGTTCGGCACACTGTTTGGTATCAAATCTTTCCCGAACGTTTTGCCAATGGTGATGTCAGCAATGATCCTGAAGGTATTAAGCCTTGGAATAGTGAGCTGACACCAGGGCGGACTGATTATTATGGTGGTGATCTTCAAGGAATTATTGATCACTTGGATTATTTACAAGAATTAGGCATTAACGGTTTATACCTGTGCCCAATTTTTAAAGCCTACTCTAATCATAAGTACGATACGATTGATTATTTGGAGGTTGACCCTGACTTTGGTGACAAAGAAGTTTTCCAGAAGTTAGTTGTTGAAGCTCATCGTCGGGGCATGAAAGTGATGCTGGATGCCGTTTTCAATCATATGGGCGATCGTTCAGTCCAATGGCAAGACGTGGTTATCAATGAGAAAAAGTCGAAATTTGCTGACTGGTTCCACATTAATAAATTCCCCGTTGCTTTTAAAGAGACCGACGATTTCGAAAAAGCTAATGAATTGACTTATGATACTTTCGCCTACACACCGCACATGCCAAAATTGAACACGGCTAATCCAGAAGTTCGTGATTATTTAGTCAGTGTGGCCACTTATTGGATCAATGAATTCGATATTGATGCCTGGCGGTTAGATGTGGCCAATGAAGTTGATCATCGTTTCTGGCGCCACTTTGCTGATGCTTGTCATGCTGCAAAGAAGGATTTCTACATTCTTGGTGAAGTTTGGCATTCCTCACAACCATGGCTGATGGGCGATCAATTCTCAGCAGTGATGAATTACGCCTTCACAGAAACAGTCGTCAATGGTTTCGTTAAAAAGACGTTGACACCACAACGAATGGTTGATGGCTTGAACTATCAGCGGATGTTGTACCAACGGCAAGTTAACGAAGTGATGTTGAACACTTTGGATTCTCATGATACGGCGCGTTTATTAACAGTCTGTGACGATAATAAAGATTTATTGCGGCAAACCGTGGCCTTCACTTTCTTACAAGAAGGCGAACCATGTATTTACTACGGTAGTGAAGTTGGCATGGATGGTGGCAACGATCCTGATTGTCGCAAACCAATGAACTGGAATGAAGCAACGCAAGATCACGACCTATTTGCTTTTTACCAAAGCCTGATTAAATTACGGTTAGGCAATGCTGATTTATTAACTCAAGGTGATTTGGAATGGACAATTGTTGATGATCAACGCGGTTTGGTACAAGTAACAAGAACTGGTGAGGAACAGCAGATCATTGGCACCTTTAATTTAGGTCAAGAGAATCTTGATGTTGCGGCGTTAAAGCTTACAGGACAAATGGTTCTCAGTCAGAGCTATCAAGATCAGAAATTAGGACAACATGGTTTTGTCATCAATGTTAAGAACATTGGTGCATAACTTTTCTGTTATCGGTAACACGGATAAATCACTTGTGGAAACGCTTTTTATGACCAATAATTAATCGTGTTAGGAAAGAGGTGTTACTTTGAAGGAGTTAAAACTTGATAATACCCATAACGTTCGTGATCTTGGTGGTGAGTTTACTGAACCGGATGGCGAGGTTCGCTATCACAAAATGATTCGCTCAGCTAACTTAATCAATATTGACCAAGCTGATAATCAGTTACTTTATGATTATGGTGTACGGACTGTAATTGATTTACGGTCAAGCGATGAGGTGCAACGTGATCCGGATAATATCTTGATTAAAGATATTAATTACGTGAACATTCCGATTTTCAAGCATGGCGATACTGATGCTGCTCATCATAGTAAAGATAAAGTGAGATCTGGTTATGATCAAATGATGGACGAATACACTGAGTTGGTAACTTCTGATTTTTCGCAAAAAGCTTATCGTAAGATTTTCGATATTTTCTTAGCGAATGATGGTGCTGATCAAAGTGTTTTATATCATTGTTTAGGTGGTAAAGATCGAACCGGCATTATTTCATTATTATTCTTAGGCGCATTAGGAGTTCCCCAAGATCAAATCTTTGCTGATTATTTCTATACTAACTTCTCTTCACGAGAGGTGATTGAACAATCTGTTAAAGATGCTCACGCTCGACAAGCGAGTCGTAAAGAATTACTTGATTTAGACGCGTTTATGACAGCGAAGAAGTCCTACTACGATCGCATGAATGATTTGGTTAATGAGTATGGCGGTCCAACAAGTTATCTTAAGGATAAAGTTGGTTTGAGTGACCAAGACTTACAACTGTTAAAGAAATTATATAAGAAGTAACTAATTAACAGGAGTGAGTGGTGGTTATGCGAGTACTTGAATTAAATCATACTTATAATGTTCGCGATCTTGGCGGAACAGTTGTGAGTGCTAGTCAAGAACTGGCCTATCATAAGTTGATTCGCTCAGCTAATTTGGTTCATTTGGATCAAGCTGATAGTCAATTTCTAAAAGACTATGGTGTTCAAACGGTGATTGATTTACGAGCGCCTGATGAGGTGGCTCGAGATGCTGATCAGCTTTTAACTGATGGGATTGAAGTCATCAATATTCCAATTTTCCAACAAGGTGATACTGATGCTGCTCATCACGGTACTGGTAAGCCAATCAGCGGTTACGAACAAATGCTGACTGAATACACTGAATTAGTCAATTCAAAGTTTTCACAGCAAGCCTATCAGCAAATTTTTGCCATCCTATTAGCCAATAAACAGCCTGGTCACAGTGTCTTGTTTCATTGCTGGGGTGGTAAAGATCGAACTGGCATTATTGCCTATTTGTTATTAGGTGCATTAGGCGTAGCGCCGGAACGGATTTTTGCTGATTATATGTATACGAATGTTTTGTCCAGCCAAGTTACTGAACAAGCGTTGCAAGAAGCAAAGGCTAGAAATGCGAGTCAAGCAGAACTAGCCGATGTAGATGCGTTCATGACAGCCAAATCAGCTTATTACGAACGCATGGATCATTTAATTAATCGTTATGGCGGCACTAAAGAATATTTAAAAGCAATTGTGGGTTTGAACGATAACGATTTTATTTCATTACGGCAGTTATATATAAAATAATAATTTGCTTTATGGGAGGATATTATGAAGAAATTTGCACGTATTTTAATCGGTGCGGCAGCGGTATTATCATTAGGCGCTGTTTTAACTGGTTGCGGCAAGAAATCTGACTCAAGTAGTCAACAAACTTTAAAGGTTTCAATTGACCCAAGTTACAAATCATATATGAAGACCATGGTACCTAAGTTTGAAAAGAAGTATAACGCTAAGGTCAACGTTACTTATAAGGCCATGCTTGATGCTTCTGATGCGTTACAACTTGATGGCCCTTCAGGTAAAGGCCCCGACGTTTTGATCATGTCAAATGGTAGTGTCGGTGGTAAAGTTATCCAAGGTTTAGTTGCCCCAGTTAAATTAGACAAATCACGTTATTCAGGTACTGTTGCTGATTCAACTAAATATAAGGGTAAGTATTATGGTGCCCCAATTGTAATTGAATCAATCATCATGTATTACAACAAGAAGTTCGTTACGAAACCAGCAACAACTTTTGGTGAAATTGAAAAATTATCAAAAGATCCTAAATTTGCCTATGAAAATGACAAAACTAAGAATGTTGCTTTCTTAGCACAATGGACTAACTTCTATACTGCTTATGGCCTGATTAAAGGTTACGGTGGTTATGTTTTTGGTAAAGACAATACCAATCCTAAAGATATTGGTTTGAATAATGATGGCGCGGTTAAGGGTCTTGATTATATCGCTAACTGGTACAAGAATACTTGGCCAACTGGTTTACAAAACGCTACTTCAAATGAAAACTTAATTACACAACAATTTACATCTAACAAGACTGCTTATGTTTTAGACGGACCTTGGATGGCTGCTTCATATAAGAAGGCCGGCGTTGACTTTGGTGCAACGACAATTCCTACATTACCAAATGGCAAAGCATATCAACCATTCGGTGGTGGTAAGTCATGGGTTATCTCAGCTTACACTAAGAACAAGTCATTATCACAAAAATGGTTAGACTTCATTACTAATGATGCTAATCAGAAGTCATTCTTCAAAGAAACTGGTGAAGTTCCTGCCAACAAAGTTGCTAATGCAGATGCAGCTAAGAGCAACAATGAAGTTGTTAAGGCCGTTGTTGACGAATCTAAGCATACAATTCCAGCACCAAACATTCCTGAAATGTCAGAAGTTTGGACTCCAGCACAAAGCATGATTACTAATGCTGCAAGTGGTAAATATACTGCTAAGGCTGCTGCTGATAAGGGTGTTACAACAATCAAGCAAAACATCAAGCAAAAGTATAACAAGTAATTTCGTACTTTTAGGTCGCACGTAAGTATTTCATCAGAATGTTTATATTAGTCGAAGAGTTATAAAGTAAGAAACCGATGTAAAACTTGCGTTTTAGTCGGTTTCTTCTAGTTTAGGATGTGATTATTTTGAAGAAAAAGAAAGGTCTTGCACCTTATCTATCGATCATACCTGGTTTAGGACAATTCTATAACGGTCAGATTGCAAAAGGGATCGTCTTCTTAGCATTGTTCATTATCATGGTTGTCGAATTAGCACTATTCGGTGTTAGTTCTTTAATTTCTCTTGTAACATTAGGCACCGTACCATTTCAAGATAACTCTTTATTCTTGATGATCAAGGGTACCATGCAATTAATTATCACCGTTGTATTCGTGATGTTCTATGTCATGAATATCGTTGACGCAAGTCACACTGCTAAAAAGGTTGAACGTGGTGAAAAAATCCCAATTAGTTGGGGTGAATTCATGCATTCAATCGGTGACAGTGGTTTCCCATACTTACTGTCAACACCTGCTTATTTATTAATGCTGTTTACCATCGTGTTCCCAGCATTGGTTACATTATTCATGGCCTTCACCAACTACGGCTTCTTGAATAATCCACCAGCACATTTATTGAAGTGGGTTGGGTTTAAGAACTTCTTTAGCATGTTTATGCTAAGCGGTTATAAGCAAACCTTCTTAACTGTGTTTGGTTGGACAATTGTTTGGACTTTATGTGCAACAACCTTGCAGATTTTCTTGGGTATTATGACTGCGGTCGTTTTAAACCAGGATTATATCAAGTTCAAACGGATTTTCGGGGTTATCTTCTTATTACCTTGGGCAATCCCATCATTTATTTCTATTATGAGTTTCTCGAACATTTTCAACGATTCAGCTGGTGCCATGAACGTTCAGGTCTTAGGATTATTGAATCATATCCCTGGGGTTAGCATTCCACCAATTGCTTGGTTAACTGATCCAATGTGGACTAAGGTAGCCATTATCTTGATCCAAGGCTGGTTAGGTTTCCCATATGTCTACGTCTTAGTTACTGGTATTCTTCAGTCAATTCCTAACGAATTATATGAAGCAGCAACCATGGATGGCGCAACTGTTTTGCAGAAGTTCAATCACATTACCTTCCCAATGATCTTAGCAGTTGCTTCGCCATTCTTCGTTACTCAGTATACCTTCAACTTTAATAACTTCTCGATGATCTACCTGTTTAATAATGGTGGTCCTGGGGATGTTGGTGGTGGCGCCGGCGGTACAGATATCTTGATTTCTTGGATTTACAAGTTAACCACTGGTTCTGCACCTCAATATTCAATTGCCGCCGCTTTGACCTTATTGATTTCGGTTATTATCATTTCGATTTCGTTAATCGTCTTTAAGAAAACAAAAGCATTTGATTTGGAGGGATAACAATGGCATTACGAAGAAAGAAACAGCGTAACTTTCGTACAAAAAATGCTGTTCCGACTTATCTCTATTTAATTATTTTATCAATTATTATTATCTATCCAGTTTTGATCACGGTAAGTTCAGCCTTTCAAACTTCTGATGTGACTTCTTTCTTATTGCGATTCTCTACAAATTGGACACTTGATAACTTCGGTAGACTATTTAGAGAAACACTTTATGGTACGTGGTACAAAAACACAATTATTATTGCCTTTTGGACAACAGTCATTCAAACATTCGTTATTACATTAGCAGGTTATGTTTATAGTCGGTTCAAATTTGTTGGTAAGAAAGGATCATTGATCTTCTTCTTAATCATTCAAATGGTGCCAACAATGGCCGCTTTGACTGCTTTCTATGTCATGGCAAACTTGTTGAATGCCTTAGATCAATATTGGTTCCTAACCGTTCTTTATATTGGTGGTGGGATTCCAATGAGTACTTGGTTGATGAAAGGGTATTTTGATACCGTTCCATACGACTTGGACGAGTCAGCTAAACTTGATGGTGCTGGCAATTTCCGGATTTTCTGGCAAATTGTTTTACCATTGGTTAAGCCAATGATCGCCGTACAAGCATTGAAATCATTTATGGGTCCTTTCGGGGATTACTTAATGTCTAAATTCTTGTTACGTAACGATGTCCACTATACTGTTGCCGTTGGTTTACAGACCTTCATTTCTGATCCTAAATCACAAGAAGTTGTCTTGTTTGCCGCTGGCTCAATTTTGATCGCCGTTCCAATCTGTATCTTGTTCTTCTACTTACAGAAGTACTTTGTTAAAGGATTAGTTTCTGGCGGTACTAAGGGTTAATTCTTATGAAAACAAAATTTCCTATTAATTTATTTGCTAATTCAATCAAGCTTGAGCCATTGCGACTCTCAATTGGTAACTTAATTGTCAGTTTCTTATTCTTGATAATGCTCCCGGTACTTTCGTTTTCGATAAATCTATCAGTCAATCATTCCACGAATACGGATCTTAATCAGGCAAAAACCATTATCAAAGATAACTATGCGTTAATTGAGCAGACTAATTGGTCAAAATCAATGCGTGACTACCAAATTAAAGATGGTCAACTTGTTGGTCCACGGTCACAAAAGATTGCCACAACTAAAGCTGGTGTGATTCGGGTTGATTTACAATCAAATGCGCTACCAAAACAGAATGGTATTCTGTTCCACGAGAAGAGCTACATTATTCGTGAGCGGGGCAAGAATTTCTTAGTAAATTATCAACCTGAAGTAACTGATTTTAAACATTTCAAATCAACTGGAATTTTAGCTTGGACTCAAGCCAACCGTGGTTCACTAATGCTACTTAAGATGAGTAATATGATTTTCCTATCGATTATTAACGTCTTATTGTTGACACTTTGCTTAGTCTTAATTCTACGCAGTTATTTGAAAATCAAGCAGCAAGCGCGTCAACCATTACGTAATGGTATTAGCTGGTCATTTAGCGCGTTGATTTTGCCAACCTTACTCATTTCAATTATTGGTATTTTTAAATTTGATATTACGATCTTGTTCCAGCTACAAATGCTGATGATTGTCATATTAATCTTTGCAAAATATCTACGAATCAATCGCGAGCAAGGTAAATAGCAAAAAGTTTTTAGGGAATAGTCGTCACAAAAACAGTTGTATTTAAGTATTTTGACATTTTCATAACTAGTTAGGCCCAAGAGCTGATTTAATCTTTCAGAGTATGTGATGAAAGCTCCTGGGCCTTTCTATTTTTAAAGAATGATGGGGGGAGAGCTAACTTTGAAATTAACAGTGACAACATCAGAAATATTAATCCGTTTATTGCTGGCAATGTTGATTGCCGGAATTATTGGCTATGATCGTGAGCAAAAGAACCATCCGGCAGGCATTCGAACCCACATTCTTGTGTGTGTTGGTGCTTGTGTGATTGCGATGATTCAACAAGAAATTGGTTTTCAGTCTTTACAAATTGCGGAATCATTTCCGAAGTTTTCCGGCGTTGTGCGGGCTGATGATGCTCGTTTAATTGCGCAAGTAGTCAGCGGGATTGGTTTTCTTGGCGCTGGTACGATTGTTACCACGCGTCATGCAGTAACAGGATTAACAACAGCCGCTTCGCTATGGGCGACTGCTGGATTAGGCCTAGCCTTTGGCATGGGCTATTACAGAATTGGATTAATAAGTGCGGTGATTGTATTTTGCTCTCTAACTATTTTTAAGAAACTTATTCGAGTAAAGCCATATCGAAGAATTGAAATTAAATATGTGCATAAACAAGAAAGTAAGCAGTTTATCGAGAATTACTTTCAAGAGAATCATGTTCAGGCGACTAACGTTAGCTTCAAGACCGAAGTTGTTCAAAATGCGACGGTCTACACCAATGTCTACTCAGTTGAGATGCCCAAGACTTTGACTTATAGCGACATTATTGAAGAGATGTCCTTGTACGGTAATACGCGGGCAGTTCGCTTGATTGGATTGCAAAGCTAGCTTACTTAGTTGTTGCTGAAAATGATCTTGTTTAGTACAGATTATTTTAGAAACATCTAAATATTCATTTAGATGTTTCTTTTGTTGTCAAGTCATTATGAATTTTTGTTGCGTGACTTGATAAAGTAACATGGTACGTCTGTGATTCTGTTATCGATAACACGGTAACAAGCGTTGAATGAGGCTCAGTCTCATGAGACGATGTGGTAGAGATTTAGGAGGTTCTAACATGACAAAGCGATTATTTGAAATTGATCCTTGGGTGATCAAGACGAATCAGTTAGCCATTGATGATAAGCGATTACAAGAAAGTATTACGTCCATTGGTAATGGTTATATGGGGATGCGGGGTAATTTTGAAGAGGATTATTCTGGCGATACTCATCAGGGCCTTTATTTAGCAGGAGTTTGGTATCCCGACAAAACTCGTGTTGGTTGGTGGAAGAATGGTTATCCCAAATATTTTGGTAAGGCGATTAATTCACCAGACTTTCTCCGAATTCCGATTAAAGTCAATGGTCAGACCTTAGATTTGGCTAAAACGAACTTTTCTGATTTTGATTTGGAACTGGATATGCATGATGGTGTTTTACGACGTTCATTTATTGCGAATTTTGGTGAGACTAAAGTTAAATTTAATTTCTTACGTTTTATGAGTGTGGTAACGCGGGAGTTAGGCTTGATTACTGTTTCAGCTGAAGTTTTAAGTGGGCAGGCTGACATCGAGTTTGCGCCATCAATCAACGGCAACGTCCATAATGAGGATTCAAATTACGAAGAAGCCTTCTGGCAGTTTGTTGATCAAACCGCAACTAAGGATCAATTTAGCCTAACCATGGAAACAAAACCGAATCCTTTTGGTACGCCGCGGTTTTCTGTGACGGAACAAATGGCTAACTTGGTTGAAAGCGATGCTAAAGTTGAACGAATCGCTAGCTCTAGTCCAGAAAAAGTTGTCGAAACCATTAAAACAACGTTACAAGCTGGCCAAAAAGTTATTTTGCGGAAAGAAATTGCCGTTGTGACTAGTCGCGATGTTCAAACTGCTGATCAAAAAGCAGCCGCCGTTAAAGTTTTAGTTGCTGCTTCAGAAAAATCATTGGCCACTCATTTAGCTGAACAGGATGCCGCTTGGCAGAAACGTTGGGCGCAAGCTGATGTTGAAATTTCCGGTGATCCGGCTGCTCAACAAGGAATTCGTTTCAATATTTTGCAATTATTCATGACTTATTATGGTGAAGACTCACGGCTTAACGTCGGACCTAAGGGCTTTACTGGTGAAAAATACGGTGGTGCTACTTATTGGGATACTGAAGCCTTTATTGTGCCGATGTATGTTTCTGTAACCAAGCCGCAAGTTACCCGGCAATTATTGGAATACCGCTATAATCAATTAGCTGGTGCTTTCCACAATGCTCGTCAACAAGGTTTAAAAGGTGCCTTGTATCCAATGGTGACCTTCGATGGGATTGAATGTCACAACGAATGGGAAATTACTTTCGAAGAATTACACCGGAATTCAGCCGTCGCTCATGCAATTTATGAGTATACCGATTATACTGGTGATACGAGTTATGTCCTGACTAAAGGGATTGACGTTTTAGTTGGAATTGCTCGGTTCTGGGCTGATCGGGTTCATTTCTCCAAGCGCCATCAACAATATATGATTCATGGCGTTACTGGGCCAAATGAATATGAAAACAACGTCAATAACAACTGGTACACTAACCAAATGGCCACTTGGGTCTTGCGCTACACTCTGGAAATCTTACAACAAGTTTCTGAGGATAAGGCAGCCGAATTACAAGTTGACCAAGCAGAACAAGATCATTGGCGTGATATTATTGCACGGATGTATTATCCAACTGATGAGAAGTTGGGTATCTTCGTTCAAAATGACGGCTATTTAGATAAAGATTTACGGCCAGTCTCAACACTTGATCCCAGTGAACGGCCATTAAATCAGCACTGGTCTTGGGATAAGATTTTACGTTCGCCATTTATTAAGCAGGCGGATGTCTTACAAGGTATTTATTTCTTGGATGATCAATTCACTCTGGAAGAGAAGAAGCGCAACTTTGATTTCTATGAACCAATGACTGTTCATGAATCATCATTGTCAGCTTGTATCTATGGGATTATCGCCGCTGAAATCGGGGAAGAAGACAAGGCCGTTTCACTTTACAGTCGGACCGCGCGCTTGGACTTGGATAATTACAATAACGATACGGCTGATGGCTTACACATTACCTCGATGAGTGGCGGTTGGTTATCAATTGTCCAAGGATTTGCTGGTTTACGTCACCACCAAGGTCAATTATCATTCAAGCCTTTCTGCCCAGAAAATTGGCAACAATATCGGTTCCAAATCAACTATCGTAATCGTTTGTTAGCAGTAACTGTTGGTCATCAGGAGACCACCTTAGAGGTGTTATCTGGCGATGAAATCGTTGTCAAGGTCAATGATCAGGAAGTAACTTTACCAACGGCTAAGGCAGTTACAATTGCTAATCAAGTACACTAGTGGAGGAAGTAGCGAACATGATTAAAGGTTTTGTTTTTGATTTAGATGGCGTCATTACCGATACGGCTCGTTTCCATTACCAAGCCTGGGCTAAAATTGCCCAAGATGATATGGGCATCACGATTAATCCCAGTGTCAATGAACAACTCAAGGGTGTTAGTCGGATGGACTCTTTGAATGTGATTTTAAAGTTTGGTCATCGCGAAAATGATTTTACTCAAGAACAAAAAGAAGCGTTGGCAACTAAAAAGAACGATTATTATGTTGAATTGATTTCCAACATGACCCCAGCTGATATTCTTCCAGGAATGAAAAATTTCCTTGATGAATTACGAGCAGAAAACTATGGCATGTCCTTAGCTTCAGCTTCCAAAAATGCGCCGCGGATTTTAAAGGGGCTAAAATTAACTGAATATTTCGACAAGATTGTTGATCCAGCCAGTTTACATCACGGCAAGCCAGATCCAGAAATTTTTGCCAAGGGTGCGGAATTATTAAAGATCAAACCTAACGAAGCAGTTGGCTTGGAGGATGCCTTTGCTGGTATTCAGTCGATTAATGGCGCTGGCGAATTTTCCGTCGGTATTGGCGATCCTAAGATTTTAAATGAAGCTGATTTGAACTTTAACAGCACTGCTGAAGTTTCTTTAGCTAAAATCAAAGCGGCTTATGCTGCAAAACATAAATAGTCTGGATCAGTGTGGTTGCTGGATCAAGCAACAGTGTTGGTGAAGTCAGAATTGTGCCAAGACTTCCTCAATTTGAAAGGCGGTTGCTGGGCGATTTTGTGGGCGTGGAACGCTGTGGCCGTCGATTTGAGCTTATTGCTTCGCAACAATCTCAAATTCGAGGCTTATTCTAAGCGCTAAAGCGCCAAGAATAATTTCACAGCTGATGCCAATCGCCCAGCAACCGCCAGATGAAACTGACAGAATTGAGCACCACTATTTAGAAAAGCAGACGGCAATATCTTACAAAGTCTACATGACAATCTTTCTGGATTAAAACTAGAGACTGTCATGTAGGCTTTTTGAATACAATTATTCGTTAGTTACTGTAATTTGAATCAAGTTGATTAGTCTGGCTACAACTGTCTTAGCCACAAACAACAGGTAAGTGCTCTAACTCAACTCCGTAATGGCGTCAGAACTAATTCCCTTTCAACATTTTCACTAGGTTTTAAGGTTGCTGGTTTTGATTCTTAAACGAACTAATAACTAAATAAGTAATCTTTTAAATTGTGACTAAAGATGATAATATGAACTGAGTTTAGGAGGGATTTTGTGGAAAAAATGAAGATTTTTGATCGCAATCATGACGGCTTTAACGTGAAGACGGAAATTATTGCGGGATTAACGAGCTTTTTTGCAATTTCTTATATTTTAATTGTTAATCCGATGATCTTGAAAGATGCTGGTATGCCTGTTGCAATTACATTTTTTGCAACGGCAATTTCATCGGCATTGGGCTGTTTAATCATGGCCTTTTTTGCCGACGCCCCAATTGTGTTGACACCGGGGATGGGAGTTAATGCGTTCTTTACTTATACCTTAGTGACGGGAATGCATTTAACTTGGCAACAAGCACTAACCATTTCGTTTTTCAGTGGATTGGTCTATGTGATTGTCGCCTTTACCAAGCTGAGCCAAATTTTATCTGAAAAAATACCGCTTAATTTAAAAAAGGGTATCACTGTGGGTATTGGCTTGTTTTTAGTCGAATTAGGTCTAGAAAAAGCAGAAATTATTAAATCAGGTGGTAGCCGCTCATTACTTTCATTTGGCTCGATCACTGATCCAGCCACGATTGTTGCGTTCATTGGTATTATTATTTGTTTGTTTTTAATGGTCAAAAAAGTTCCTGGTGATTTCTTGATTGGCATCATCATTACCACGATTATTGCTAAAATATTTGGTGTGAAAAGTAGCAGTGCGACGACGGTTTCAATCAGTGACATTGGTCAATTTACCCATGCGTTATTCCAATTTGATTTTAATAACTTCTTTAATACGAAATTTTAATTGCGGTTTTCTCAATGTCGATGATTTTGATTTTTGAATCGATGGGCTTGCTGGAAGGCCTGTTAACCGATCAGCAGAAATTTCAGAAATCATTCCAAGCAAGTTCAATCACGGCCTTGTTGTCAGCCGGTTTATCAACTAGCCCTACAGTTGCTGCAGCCGAAAGCGCATCAGGCATTCAAAGTGGTGGTAAAACTGGCTTAACGGCTTTAACTTCGGGGGTGATGTTTGCCATCTCGATTTTCGTTGCCCCAGTGATTGCCATGATTCCCCAGGCGGCCATTTCGCCAGTTATTATTATTACCGGTGCCTTAATGATGAAAGAATTAGCCAACATTAAAATGGATTCGTTGGATGATTGGTTCCCCGCGTTTTTGATCATTACATTGATTCCACTGACTGGCAGTATTTCCACTGGTTTGGAATTCGGCTTTATTGCTTATCCGTTAGTCAAGATTTTTGCTAAAAAGACGGCGGAATTAAATCCAGTTATTGTGACGGTTTCAATTTTATTTCTATTAAATCTTATTTTGTCGGCAACGATTTGATATAGGAACAGATTGCAACCAAGGTAAATTTGGTGAAATAAGAATAGTGCTAAGTCTTCCCCTATTTGGAAAGGTGGTTGCTGGGCGATTTAGAGGGCGTGGAACGCTGTGGCCGTCGATTTGAATCTAAAATAGTTTTGGACGGAATAACAAACACTCCGTTACGGCCGGCGGGTTGTGGAACGTTGCCGGCGTTGATTTGAGCTTATTGCTGCGCAACAATCTCAAATACAAGCCTTCTTCTAACCGCAAATGCGGCAAGAAGAATTTGGCGACTGACAACCCGGCGGCCTCTACTGCGTTTTGAGTTAATTTAGTCCACTCTAGATTTGACAGATATCAAGGCAGTACTGGTAAAATTAGCTGCCAATCGCCCAGCAACCACCTTGATGAAACTACCAGAATTCAGCACCACTATTTAGAAAAACAAATTAACGTAAAATAATAAGTCTGTCTGACAAGTTTTCACTGGATGAAACCAGAGAACTGTCAGGCAGACTTTTTTCGATACTACTATTTAATTGTGACAACAATTGAATTAAGTTGATTAGTCCCACTGCAATTGCCTTAAGCACTAACAGAAATGTCGTGAACCAAATCAACTCCAGACGGCGTGGAGGGATCTTGTCGTCAGACGCTAGTTTGTTTTAACAACTCATCTGTTTTAATGCTTTTGTTTGTTGTTCACCTCATCGTTAGGATTGATGAGGGCCATTAACAAGTCATCAGCATAATGGTCACCATCAAGAATTGCTTCACGGCGGCGGCCCTCAAGTTGGAAACCAGCATGTTGGTAAGCTTTTTGGGCGCGGGTATTAAACGAAAAAACGTCTAGTTCTAAACGATGCAGTTGTAACTGCTCAAAAGCAAAGTCGCGGGTGCGTTCAATGGCCCAAGGCCCCAAACCTTGTTCACGGACCTGAGGCTGAAAAATGGCAATTCGATAATTAGCACAACGATTTAACCAATCAATTTCATTAATAACACTTTCACCGATAATTTGTTGTTGTTGGTTGATTAATAAGAAATCGTAACGGTTGTCGGCTAGGCAACAGTTGTGAAAGAAATCAACGACTTCGTTTTCAGTAAAAGTAGCTGCACAGCCAGTCATTCGTACAACTTCTGGATCAATTGGATTGAAGTTATGCTGATAATAGGCGTTGGCTTCATCAGCATAACCCAAGCGCATCGTAATATTTCCCGGTGCGAAATACCAATAAGGGTGAAATTTCTTTGTCATCTCTGTGGACCTAGTTTCAAATAATTATTTTTTGGAAGTATGTTTAAAGCCACCAAAGGTAAAAATTAAACCGGTGATTAAGAAAACAATTGAAAGTGAATAATTATGGTCAGTGTAGGCAGCTAATAAGGCAAACAACAGCAGTAATAAACCAACAATGAGTTCGGCCTTATTTTGAACTTTACCTTTTTTCATGATTTTACCTCGCTTTATTTAGAGGAACGGAATGGTACTGAAAATGTTGATTAGTTTCTGGAGCTGGGGATCGGGTAACGAACTATTACGATAAACTAATAATAGATAAAATGGCGGCAATTGTAAATTAGGAATCGGCAATTGCTGGATGCCACCTTCACCAAGAATCGCCGTCTCGGTAATAAAACTGATACCTTGATTTTGTTTAACTAAATCAAGCAATAGGCGATACTCACTGGTCTGGTAAATCACATTAGGCACGACTTGATATTTCTGAGTGAAATATTGAAAGACTTGTTGATGCACAGATTGCTCGTCTAATAGAATAAAGTCTTCTTTGGCGAGATCGGCAATATTCAACGGCATTTTAAAATGATGATCGATGGACGCAATCAATTTGAATTGATGCGCCCGAATAATTTGATAAGACAAATTTGGATCACGAGGCAAACTGGTACTGCCTAGTAAGGAAATGTCCAACTGGCCGTTTTGCAGTAACTGTTCTAGTTTATGGGAGCCATTCACGATTGGTTCAATCGTGCTTAATAAGTTTTCCCGGCGGAGTGTGGTGAAGACTTTAGGAAATAAATAGTTGGTAATAATTGGTGGCAAACCAACTTTGATCTGCTTGGATTTAATACGGCGCAGATCATGACTAATTAATTGATCCTCATGCAAGATTCGCTGAATGTGTTGTTGCAGTTGAATACCAGCTGGTGTTAGTTGAAGTGAGTTAGCATAACTTTTGCGTTCGACTAGCATCACGCCATATTCAGCTTCCAAGCGTTTTAGTGCATAAGTAATCGTTGGTTGACTAACTTGGAAATATTTTGCCGTTTCTGAAAAACTTTTTTCTTCGGAAAGTCTTTGAAAGTAACGTAAGTCCTTAAAATTCATTGCTATATCAACACCTATAAATTTTATTTATTAATTATAACATATTTGACTATGCTTTTTATAGGGGGCTATAGTAGGCACCGTAAGTTAATTGCAACAGAAAAAACATCGTTCGTAAAAAGTTGACGAAAGTAATCAATGTGAGTGAGAATTTGTTACTTTCAGACAAGTTAAATTTGGAGGTTGTCGATTATGACTAAGACAGGTTTAGAATTACTTAACGATCCATTCTTAAATAAGGGCACTGCATTTACCGCAGAAGAACGTCATGCTAACAAAATTGAAGGTTTGTTACCACCATTCGTTCAAACATTAGATCAGCAAGTTGAACAAGCTTATGAACAATACAAAATGCGCGAAACATTTTTAGCTAAGCGCTTGTTCTTAATGGATATTTTCAATGAAAACCGAGTGCTCTACTATAAATTATTCAGTGAACACGTGTATGAATTTATGCCAGTTGTTTATGACCCAACGATTGCTGATACCATTGAAAATTACAGCCGGTTATTCTTAGACCCACAGAATGCCACTTATTTATCAATTGATGCTCAAGAAGACATGGAAGCAGCTTTGAAAAATGCCGCTGGCGACCGTGACATTCGTTTGATCGTTGTTACTGATGGCGAAGGTATTCTCGGCATTGGTGACTGGGGCGTCCAAGGTGTGGATATTTCCGTTGGTAAATTAATGGTCTACACGGCCGCTGCCGGTATTGATCCAAGTATGGTTTTACCAGTTGTCTTGGATTCTGGTACGAATAATCAGAAATTATTGGATGACGAACTTTATCTTGGCAATCATCATCAACGTGTGACTGGTCAACCTTACTACAATTTTGTTGACAAGTTTGTCGCTTTGGCTGAGAAGTTATTCCCTAATATGTATTTGCACTTTGAAGACTTTGGTCGTGACAATGCCGCTAATATCTTGAATAAATATCGCGAACATATCTTAACTTTCAACGACGATATTCAAGGTACTGGGATCATCACATTAGCTGGTATTTTAGGCGCCTTAAATATTTCTCATGAAAAATTAACTGATCAAGTTTATCTGTCATTTGGTGCTGGTACTGCCGGTGCTGGGATCGTGAAACGGATTTATGATGCCATGGTCGAAGAAGGTTTGTCTGAAGAAGAAGCCAAGAAGCATTTCTACTTAGTTGACAAACAAGGTTTACTTTTCGACGATACAGAAGGTTTAACACCAGAACAAAAACCATTTACACATCAACGCAGTGAATTCGCGAATGCTGATGAATTAACTAATTTAGCAGCAGTTGTTAAGGCGGTTCATCCAACAATTCTTGTTGGTACCTCAACTCAACCTGGTTCATTTACCGAAGATATTATTAAGGAAATGGCTGCTCATACACCACGGCCAATTATCTTCCCATTATCTAACCCAACTAAATTAGCTGAAGCAAAGGCTGAAGACTTATTAGCTTGGACTGATGGTAAAGCCTTAATTGCCACAGGGATTCCTGTTGATCCAATCGAATACAATGGTGTTACTTATGAAATTGGTCAAGCTAACAATGCGTTAGTATACCCAGGCCTTGGTTTAGGTGCCTTAGCTGTTTCAGCTAAGTTATTGAGTGATGGCATGATTAATAAGGCTGCTCATTCACTTGGTGGTATTGTTGATCCAACTAAAGCTGGCGCTGCTGTTTTACCACCAGTTTCTAAATTAAACCAATTTAGTATGACCGTTGCCCTTGGCGTTGCTGAACAAGCAATCGCTGAGAAATTATCAGACGCCACTGACGCAAAAGCTGCAGTCGAAGCTTTGAAGTGGACACCAAAATATTAATTAACTCACATAATTTGTGGTTGATTAATTGATTTACGGGCGGCCATTCGCCAAACTTATTTTAATTCGGGGGTAGTAAAAACATGGAAGCATTTATTACATCGTTAGAGAGCGTTGTTGAAATTGTCTTAGTGATTGCTTTGGGCTATTGGTTACGTCGTTCTGGTCATTTAGGTGACAAGTTCAAGGGCGAAATTTCCTTTATCATTATGAAAATCGCTTTGCCAGCATCAATCTTCGTTTCCGTTCTTAAATATTTAAATCGTGATAAATTGGCTAGTTTGTCAGGCGGCTTGGTTTTCGCCTTCGCCAGCTTTGCAGCTAGTTACTTATTGGCTTGGTTATTGACTAAAGTCTTGAAGGTTCGTAAGGGCCGTCGGGGTACTTTCATCAATATGTTTGCCAATGCCAACACAATTTTCATTGGTTTACCATTAAACATGGCTTTGTTTGGAACTAAGAGCTTGCCTTACTTCTTGGTTTATTATGTCATGAACACTGTTTCAACTTGGGCCGTTGGGGTCTTCTTCATCTCAAGTGATGATCCAACTGCTGATAAAAGTGCTAAAAAAGATTTCAACTGGCGCAAATTGTTACCAGCACCATTGGTTGGTTTCTTAGTGTCATTAGTCTTCTTGCTCTTAGCAATTCCAGTACCAGAATGGATCAACAAAACTCTAGATATGGTTGGCGGTATCGTGACACCAATGTCCCTAATTTATATTGGGATTATCTTAGCTGACGCTGGTTTGAAATCAATTCGTTTCGACCGCGATACAGTTTGGGCTTTGTTAGGTCGGTTCGTCTTTGCACCAGCATTGATGATCAGCTTCATCTTAATTGGTCGCTCAATGGGCACAACCATGCCATCTTTGGAAAGCAGCACTTTAATCATCCAAGCTGCCGCTCCTGGTTTGGCCGTCTTACCTATCTTAGTTGGTCAGTCACACGGGGATGTTGACTATGCCACTAACGTTGTCACAACTTCGACTGTTTTGTTCGTCGTTGTCGTGCCAATCTTGATGCAAGTTGTTTCATTACTATAATTAAATTGTCAATCATCCAAAACAACCGTCTTCGAATAGAAGCGGTTGTTTTTTGTTCCAGTTGATTCCAATTAAAATAGTCTTAGGCAGATTAGCGGATAACTCCGTTACGGCCGGCGGGTTGTGGAACGCTGCCGACGCTGATTGAAGCCTTTCTAGCGAAAGTCTCCAATACAGGTCTTCTTCTAAATGGCTACCGCCATCAAGAAGAATTTGGCGGCTGACAACCCGGCGGCCTCCACTACGTTTTGAGTTAATTCGGTTTACTTTAGATTTGAATGATATCAAGGCAATTCTAGTGAGAATGGATACGGATTGCCCAGCAACTACCAGTGCAAACTAACGAAATTTGGCACCATTATTTGGAAAGACAAATTGCTGTAAACTAATAGCCTACTTGACAAGCTTTCTCGAATTAAACCAGAAAACTGCCAGGTAGGCTCTTTTGATACTATTATTCAGTTGTAGTAACAATCCAAATTAAGTTGATTAGGCCCACTATCATCGCCTTAAGCACAAACAAGGTTGAAGTGCACTAACTCAACTCCAGACGGAATGGAGGGCGTGGTTGTCAGCCGCCAAATTATTGTTAGTGCTTTAGCACTTACAATAAGACCTGTATTGGAGACTTTTGCAAAAAGGCTTCAATCAGCGTCGGCCGCGTTCCACAACCAGCAAGCCCGGAATGGAGTCAGAACCGGTTCTGTTTTAACGCCAGTTTTAGGAATTTAAACATTATGATTAGCCCCGGCCAGCATCAAGAACTTCAACACCATTTTCTCGACCAACGACCACTTGATTCACGATATCTAAGAACAAACCATGTTCCACAATCCCAGTTTGGTGATCGAGCCAATCAGCGAGGGCGTGGGGGTCATCGATTTGCTTGAGATGCAAATCAATCACGAAATTTTTATTATGAGTTCGTAAACGCTGACCGTTTTCGTCTAAGCGGAATTTAGGATTCAATCCTTTAGCAGCCAGACGTTTGTAAAGTCGTTCGACCCCGAAAGGAATGACTTCAAGCGGTAAGGGGAAAGCGCCCAAGTTAGTCACTAGTTTGCTTTCGTCGACAATCCAAATATTGCGTTTGGAGTTGAGAGCGACAATTTTTTCTAGCAAATGAGCTGCACCGCCACCTTTGATGCCTTGGAAATTCCGATCCACTTCATCGGCACCATCAATGGTTAAGTCTAATTCTGGGGCGTCGTTTAAATCAATCATTTTAATGCCTAACGCACTGGCTTGTTTGGCCGTCCGCGACGAGGTGGCCACGCCGGTGATTTGCAAGTGTTCATTTTTAACCCGGCGGCCTAAAGCTTCAACTAAATAAAAAACGGTTGAGCCGGTGCCTAAGCCAATAAACATGCTGTCTTTAATAAATTTAACTGCTTCTTCAGCAGCTTGTTGCTTCAATTGATTTTGATCCATCTTATTCCGTAGCTCCTTTGGGATTATGGTAGTAAACATCTGCGTAGTCAGCACGCTGCTCAAATTCACGCTTAGCATAAGTACATAACGGCATGATCTGTTTATGTTCCGCCCGAGCTTTCGCCACCACGGCGGCAACTAATTGGCGCGCAATCCCCTGACCACGCAGACTAGGATCAACAAACGTGTGATCAAGGGCGTAAAAAGTTTGGTTACTGGCTTCTTGAAAAGTAACTTCCGCCAGTAACTGCTGATCTGGCCCTAAGTGATAGAAACGTCCCGGTTCATAATCGAATTCCATGAATCATCGCTCCTTTTCTTTTGAATAACTACCTTTATTCTACCTTATTTTAGGGGCTAGCTTCAATTTAATCCCTTAGTTGCCAACAATTTTTGTTTGTCAGCTCGTGTTGGTATCAATTTGAATTACAGTCAAAGTTTAAGACGTGTAAAATCGTTGAATGTTTTGAAACAGAACTGGTTTTGACTGCATTCCGGGCTTGCTGGTTGTGGAACGCGACCGGAACGGAGTTGTCCACCATTCTACCTAAAACAAATTCAGATTAGATGCACCAATTACAGTATTCGCGATTTCTAAATCGCCCAGCAACCACCTCATTAATTGGTGGTGAATTCTTGGGATAATTCCAACTATTTATCTTAATTTTAAGCCCGGTAATATTTATCAGTTTGCTTAGAAATGGTATGATATTAGTTTAGATGTACCATTGTTTTTGGTTAATTTATTTGGAGGTTTGCGTAAATGGGTGTTCGTGGATTTGAAATTGTTTCGCGGTTTAAAGGTCAAGAAGTGGCACTGCCAGAACGACATACAAAACATGCGGCTGGTTATGATTTTGCAGCTGCCGAGGATTTTGTATTGCCATCAATTTGGAAAATGAATTTCGTGAAGGTTTTCCGGAAAATTAATAATGAACACGAATTAATGAACAAAGATTATTTACGTGCTGAAGCGACGTTACGTCCCTTATTAGTTCCAACTGGAATTAAGGCTAAAATGGCTGATGATGAAGTTTTATTGTTGGTTAATCGTTCTAGCAGTCCGTTGAAACGCTTCTTAATTTTGCCCAATGGTGTTGGGGTGATTGATTCGGATTACTACAATAATAAAACTAATGAAGGTGAGATTTTCTTTCAGCTCGTCAACTACGGCTTGCGCGATCAAGTCATCAAAAAGGGCGATCGTTTAGGTCAAGGTATTTTCGTTAAATATTTGACGACGGATGATGAAGCCCCAATTACTCAAGAACGCCAAGGTGGTTTTGGTTCATCAGGACGATAATCTTTAGCGAATTGCTGATGAATTAGTGGTGTCATTCTCGTATTTGATTAATGGATAGTTATCAAGCGTTTAGAAGGAGTATTTATGGCGAAAATTAAAACCCAATATGTCTGTCAAAACTGTGGCTACACTTCGCCAACTAATTTCGGCCGTTGTCCTAATTGTGGGGCTTGGAACCAAATGGTTGAGGAAGAAGTTCAACCAACACCTAGTGCGGCGGCCGTTGCCCAACCAAGTCGTCACGTTAATCGCAGTGGTGAACGGCAAAAGCCACAATTATTAAGTCAGGTCGACTTAACCAAACAACCGCGGATTAAAACTGATCTCGGCGAATTAAATCGGGTGCTTGGTGGTGGTATTGTGCCAGGTTCGTTGATTTTAATCGGTGGTGATCCGGGAATTGGTAAGTCCACTTTGCTGTTACAAGTGTGTGGTCAGCTACAAGCGACTGGTGAAAAAGTTCTTTATGTTTCTGGTGAAGAAAGTTCTGGCCAAATCAAGCTTCGAGCTTCGCGTTTAGGCGTTAAAGGTGCTAAGCTATACTTATATCCTGAAACCAATATGACGGATATTCGTGAAACAATTGCCGAGTTAGATCCGAAGTTTATTGTGATTGATTCAGTGCAAACCATGAATGTGCCGGAATTGAGTTCAGCCGTTGGTAGTGTCTCGCAAATTCGCGAAGTAACCGCTGAATTAATGCAGATTGCCAAGACGCAACAACGGACGATTTTTGTCGTCGGTCATGTGACCAAAGATGGCGCAATTGCCGGGCCGAAAATTCTTGAGCATATGGTGGATACGGTGCTTTATTTTGAAGGCGATCTGCATCATGCTTATCGAATTTTGCGGTCAGTTAAAAATCGGTTTGGCTCGACGAACGAGTTAGGTATTTTTGAAATGCACGAGGATGGTTTGCGGGAAGTAGCGAATCCTTCGGAGCTTTTCCTTGAGGAGCGGTTAGCTGATGCAACCGGTTCAGCTGTGGTCGTGTCCTTAGAAGGCACCCGGCCGATTTTAGTGGAGATTCAAGCGCTAATTACACCGACAATGTATGGCAATGCCAAACGGACGGCGGCTGGGTTGGATCACAATCGGGTTGCTTTGATCATGGCGGTTTTGGAGAAGCGGGCTAATTTGATGTTACAGAATCAAGATGCTTATTTGAAAGCAACTGGTGGGGTCAAATTAGACGAGCCTGCAATTGATTTATCGATTGCGTTAGCGATTGTTTCCAGTTACCGTAATAAAGAAATACCGGCCGATGATTGTTTTATTGGTGAAATTGGTTTGACTGGTGAGATTCGTCGGGTTAATCGGGTGCAAGAGCGTTTACGCGAAGCAGCAAAATTAGGATTTAAACGCGCTTTTGTGCCTAAAAATAACTTAGCTGATCTTGAGGCACCAGCCGGTTTAGAAGTAATCGGTGTGAAGACGATCAAGCAAGCTATTTACTTGGTTTTTCAGGATACAAATGATTAGATATTAAATGAAGTCAATTCATTGAGAGGAGGTGAATTTATGCGACATAAACAATTTATTGGTCGGTTACTTTTCGTCATTGCTGGGGCCTTTGCTGGTTATTCATTTTTACCAGCGTTATGGGAATTACTAGGCCTTGCTGATCTGCGTTGGTTGAACACAACTTTAACGAATTTACTGCTTGGCGCAATTATTCTGTATCTTCTATCGTTACTGCTGTTGCCACCATTTGCACGATTTTTAGGGCGTAAAGAAAAACAGCTTTTGGCGATGAATCCTTCAAAACTCTTGTTTGGTTCAGTGTTCTTATTGATCGGATTATTATTAGCGAACGTTATTGCTATTCCACTTTATCGCATTAATATTTCTCTGATTAATATTTTCCTGCCAATTCTTTTGATGATCGTGCTGGGCTACCTTGGTTTTCGTTTGGGCACGACTCAAATGGAAGATTGGCGGAAATTGTTTGGTAAACGCCGGGGCGACAATGATGTTGAAAACCTAATTTATGATCGAAAAGCTGATGATAATTTCCACAAGTATAAAATTTTGGATACGAGTGTGATTATTGATGGCCGAATTCATGAGTTGGTTAAAACCGGCTTTGTCGAAGGTGTTTTGTTAGTGCCAGTGTTTGTGGTTCACGAATTACAATTGATTTCGGACTCAGCTGATAGTTTGAAGCGCGCTCGAGGTCGTCGAGGATTGGATATTCTTAATGAAATGAAGGATGATCCTGAAGTTAAGATTGAAAACTATGATGGGGATTTCGATGATTTAACCGAAGTCGATAGCAAGCTCATTAAGCTAGCCAAATTAATTGATGGCATCGTGGTCACCAATGATTACAATCTGAATAAGGTTTCCGAATTTCAGAATGTGCCAGTTTTAAATATCAATCAGTTAGCCAACGCGCTGAAGCCAGCTGTTTTACCAGGTGAAACGATGACTGTGACCGTAGTTAAGGCGGGGACTGAACGTCAACAAGGTGTGGCTTATTTGGAAGATGGCACCATGGTTGTGGTTGAAGATGGCCAGTATTATTTGAACAAAGAAATTCAAGTTGTTATCACAAGTGCTTTACAAACAGCAGCTGGACGAATGATTTTTGCCAAACCATTACATGCGCAACACGGTATTACCGAACATGCTAGTAAAAAGTAACTTGTTTTCTTAATTAGAAACCGAAAAGGGTTGTGACTTAACTAAAGTGACATCAGGACAATGAAAATTTGTGTTGAATGTGGTTTTTAGTTAGGGAACAGCCCTTGTTTTAACCGACTAAAATCGTTACACTAGTAATTGGTATTTTCAGAAAAAGGAGTATTTTAATCATGGCAAAGGATGAAATTCGTGTTCGTTATGCACCAAGTCCAACGGGACACCTCCACATTGGTAATGCGCGGACAGCATTATTTAACTATTTATTCGCACGACACAACAAGGGTAAGTTTATTATTCGGATCGAAGACACCGATACGAAACGTAATATGGTTGGCGGCGAGCAAAGTCAGTTAGAGAACCTGAAATGGTTAGGCATGGATTGGGATGAAGGTCCTGATATCGGCGGTGATTATGGCCCTTATCGTCAATCTGAACGGATGTCAATCTATCAACCACTGATTCAACAACTTGTTGATCGCGGCTTGGCTTACGAATCATACAAGACTGAGGATGAGCTGGAAGCTGAACGTGAAGAACAACGGGCTAACAGTGAGATGCCACATTATGTTTATGAATACGCTGGCTTAACTGAAGACGAGAAAAAAGCTAAAATTGCTGCTGCTAAGGCTAAAGGTTTGGAACCAGTGATTCGGTTCCACGTTCCTGAAAACCGGACTTACAAGTTCAAAGACTTAGTTAAGGGCGACATTAGTTTTGATTCCGAAGCTGTCGGTGGCGATTTCGTGATTCAAAAACGTGACGGTATGCCTACTTATAACTTTGCCGTAGTTGTTGATGATCATATGATGAAAATCAGCCATGTTTTACGTGGTGATGATCATATTGCCAACACTCCTAAGCAATTGATGATTTATGAAGCCTTTGGTTGGAATCCACCAGTCTTTGGTCACATGACCTTAATTATCAATGCTGCTACTGGTAAGAAGTTAAGCAAGCGTGACGAAAGTGTCCTTCAATTTATTGAACAATATAAGGAATTAGGTTACTTGCCTGATGCCATGTTCAACTTTATTGCCTTATTAGGTTGGTCACCAGTTGGTACGAACGAAGTCTTCAACCGTAAGGAATTAATTAAAGAATTTGATGAGAAACGCTTAAGTAAATCACCAGCTGCTTTTGATGCGAAGAAGTTGGAATGGGTCAATAACCAGTATGTTAAGAAAGCTGACAGTGAAGTCATCACTGATTTATCACTGCATGCTTTAATTAAGGCTGGTAAAGTTAACAACGATCCTCAACCAATGGAAATTGAATGGGCACGGCAACTAATTTCGTTGTATAAAGATCAAATGAGTTATACGGCTCAAATCACCGAATTGTCAGATGTCTTCTTTGAAGAACCACAAGAACTTGATGAAGCTTCAATGAAGGAATTGGCCGACGACGATGCTTTGCCAGTATTACAAGCTTTCAAAGCTGGGATTGACACAATTGACCATTTCACTTCAGTTCAAATCATGAAAGTGGTTAAGCAAGTGCAAAAAGATACTGGTGTGCGTGGTCGTAAGTTGTACATGCCAATTCGGATTGCCACGACGCGGTCAATGCACGGTCCACAATTAGGCGAATCCTTAGAATTATTGGGTCGTACTAAAACTTTGAAGCATATTGATGAAACTTTAAAGCAAATGCAAGGCTAAGCCATTCGCATTGTTGGCTCGTAATTAAGGGGACTTATTTTAAAATAAAAGCCCTAATGAGTTACAGCGACTTGGTAAACTCGATATCAAAATAAGTTGTTTTTATGCTATATTAGAGACTGGAACGATTTTTGCTCCAGTCTTTTTTTATTGATTGCTGACTGGTGCTGCATAACTAATGGAGGGAACTAAGTCCATGTTGAAAGTTTTTAATACCTTAACTCGTGAAAAAGAAACCTTTAAATCAATTGAACCTGGTAAAGTACGAATGTATGTCTGTGGTCCAACTGTTTATAATTACATTCATATTGGTAATGCGCGAAGTGCTGTGGCCTTTGATACCATTCGCCGCTATTTAGAATTCAGTGGTTACCAAGTTGACTACATCTCCAATTTCACTGATATTGGTGAGAAGCTAGCACGAACGGCGACTGCTGAGAACACAACTGTGGCAGCAGTGGCGGCAAAATATATTGCGGCGGTTAATGAAGATAGTGCGGCTTTAAATATTGAGCCAGCGACTTACCATCCCCGTGCAACTGAGAACATTAAAGAGATCATTGCGTTGGTCACTGATTTGGTTGCGCAAGGAATGGCCTATGAAGTTGATGGCGATGTTTATTTTCGCGCGAAAAAATTCCCTGAATATGGCAAACTTTCCCACCAGCCTTTATCTGAATTAGAGGTGGGCGCCAGTCAACGGACTAATTCTGAAGAAACGGCTCGTAAAGAAGATCCAATCGATTTTGCTTTATGGAAGGCGGCCAAACCTGGTGAAGTTTTCTGGGAGTCACCTTGGGGTCCCGGGTCACCTGGTTGGCACGTTGAATGTTCCGTAATGGCAATTAAGTATTTGGGTAAAACCATTGACATTCATGGTGGCGGTGAAGACTTAGCCTTTCCGCATCATGAAAATGAAATCGCCCAAAGTGAAACTTTTACCGGTCAGAGATTTGCCAATTACTGGTTGCATAATGGCTTTGTCACAGTCGGCACCGACGATGAGAAAATGAGTAAGTCGTTAGGCAATTTCGTGACGGCTCATGAAGCCTTAAGTCAATTTAATCCCCAAGCGATTCGTTTCTTTATGGCAGCAACTCACTATCGCCGGCCTTTACGATACACTGAGGCCGGTTTGGATGATGCCTTATCGGAAATTCAACGCTTTAAAATTGCCCGGGCTAATTTATTGTATCGCCGCAAAGATGCGACGGCTGGTAATGATGACGCCATTGATGGTCAGCGCCGGTTATTTGTTGATCAATTCAAGGATGCTTTTGATGATGATTTTAACGTTCAAAATGGTTTGGCGGTCATTCATGAGTATGTCCGTTTCATGAATAAGTATGCCGTTAATCCCAACGTTAAATTAGACACTTTAATGGCTTTAGTTGCGCAACTCGATCAATTTGTTGGTATTTATGGCGTTGATTTAGGCCAAACAGTTGGTTTAGATGCTGAAGTGGCTGATTTAATCGTGAAACGCAATGCGGCACGCGCGGCCAAAGATTATCAGACCAGCGATGAAATTCGCGATCAGTTAACAGCAGCTGGCATTATTCTTGAAGACACCGCACAGGGAACGAGGTGGCGTCGTAAATGAGTAATTTAGCGCAAAGTTTAAATGGCATTGCCCTTGCCTATTTAGGGGATGGTGTTTATGAAGTGTTTGTTCGGGAGCACTTATTAAATCTTGGTGTTAGCAAACCTAATCAGCTACAACGACAGGCAGTCCAATTTGTTTCGGCTAAGGCACAAGCAGCTTTGATCGAGCAAATGCAGGCTGAACAAATTCTGACCACGGCGGAATTAGCCGTCTATCATCGTGGCCGTAATGCGAAAAGTTATACCAAGGCTAAGAATACTGAGGTCATCACTTATCGAATGTCAACTGGCTTTGAGGCCGTTTTTGGTTACTTAAAGCTGACTCAACAGGACACCAGAATTGCTGAATTGGCACAATGGTGTATCGCAGAAGTGGAGAAAAAACGTGAAGAAACAACCAAGAAATAAAGCACAATTTGGTCGAGATCGTCGTGACAATCGTGGCCAGCAGCAAAAGCAGCGCAGCAATAACAGCTCGCAACATCGTAAACGACCAGCAGTTGAGCCGGTTAGTCAAGCAGTCAATGTTAATGATGAAGCAGACCAGGCTGAGTTTATTTATGGCAAACATGCCGTTCTGGAATATGTCAAAAGTGGCGATCCGCGCTCTGTTAACAAGATTTTCATGCAGAAGGGTTTACACGGCGAATTAGCCAGTAAAGTTGTTGATTTCAGTCAAAAGCATAAATTAGTTTTACAAGAAGTCCCTAAAAGTCGCTTAGATGAATTAACAGCTGATGGTAATCATCAAGGCGTGTTGTTGACGTTAGCGCCGTATCAATATGCTGAAGTGAGCGATATTTTAGCTAAAGCTAAGGCAGCCGACGAAGCACCATTGATTTTGATTTTGGATAATTTAAATGATCCTCATAATTTAGGTTCAATTTTGCGAACAGCTGATGCGATTGGGGTTCATGGCGTAATTATTCCCAAGCGTCGGGCAGTTGGCGTGACGGCAGTCGTTGCTAAAACGGCAACTGGGGCTTTGGAACATGTCTTAGTAGCACGAGTGACTAATTTAACGGCCACAATCAATGAATTGAAGGAACAAGGCATTTGGGTCTTTGGTACGGCCATGGCAGGCGAAGATTATCGGACTTGGAATAGCCGCGGTCCGGTAGCGCTGGTGATTGGTAACGAGGGCAAAGGCATTTCGCCATTGGTTGCGAAGACGGTTGATGGTATGGTGACAATTCCGATGATTGGTCACGTTCAAAGTTTAAACGCTAGCGTGGCAACTTCGATTTTGCTCTATCATATGTTTGATCAACGCCATCCAGTTAATGAAATTAGTGAAAAATAATTAACCAAGCTTGATCGATAGTCGCTAGTGATGAATTAGGGGCCGTTGATCAGGCTTTTTTCGACTCGTTTAATTTGGTGAGATTGAATTCTTCTTTCTGATGAATATTGATAAAACACGGACAGTCCGACTAGCTAAATATTTCTTTGCAATTAAACACCTGTTCTCTTACAACTTCTGCTTAGGTACGTTATGCTGAGAATACCAGGAATCGCTCATAAAGGAGCAAGCTTTTATGAGCATCAATCAAAATGAATTAGTTTTAATTGAGGCAGTTCAAGATCATGGCGATTCCCAAGCCCTGGAATCGTTGGTGCGGAAATATCAACCTATGATTGGAAATGCGGCCCAACAATTTTATTTTAAGTTGTTTGATGAAGATGATTGGCAACAAGAAGCCCGAATTGTTTGCTATGAAACCTGTTTGTTGTACCAAACAACTTACAATTGCCAATTTGGCGCCTTTTTCAAATTACGATTTCATAATCATTTGCGTAGTTTATTGCGCCACGAATTAGCTTTTAAGCGCCAAAGTAATCAGCAAAGTATGCCCTTGGAGAATTACTTGGCGGAAGAAAATGTTTTTGGTAGTGTTAATTATCCCACCCAATTAACGACCCAAACTTTTTTTGATATGGAACAATTTTTAAAAACTTTATCATATTTCGAATTACAAGCTTTTCGCGTGGCAATGCATCAACAAACCTTAACTGAAGCTTGTACGCATTTAGAATGCAGTGAGATTCAAATAACGCGAGGAATTGATCGTTGTCATGGCAAGATGCGTGAATTCATGAAGAAAATGGATTAGCAATTATAAATGTCTTACAAGTGTAAAACGGAATGGCATCTGACTATGTTCCGGGCTGCTTGGCGTGGAACGCGGCCGACGTTGATCTGAGCCAATTAGAAACCAAATTGTCTCAGATACAAGTCTTATTGTAAGTGCTAAAGCACCAACAATAATTTGGCGGCTGACGCCAAGATCCCTCCACGCCGTCTGGAGTTGAAGTGGTTTACTTTATCCTTGCTAGTAACCAATGCAGTCATTGTAGGATTGCAGCAAATATTTGAATGATGTCATGACCTTAATTTCACCATTGGATGCCAATCACTAGGCCCTTGCCTGGATTAAATTTGCAAAATGAAGCAAAACCAGTTTTTTTGCTGTTCAACTATTATTACTGATTGAATTAAGTCAATGAATCCCACTAGCGTTGTCTTAACCATTAGCAATTATTAAATGAACCAACTCAACTCCAGACGGAATGGAGGGCGCGGTTGTCAGCCGCCAAATTATACTTAGCGATTTATCGCTTAGTATAAGGCTCGTATTTGAGATTGTTGCGGAGCAATAAGCTCAAATCGATGCCGGCAGCGTTCCACAACCAGCAAGCCCGCAATGGAGTCAGAACTAGTTCTGTTTCAAAACTGGTTCTGGTTCTACTTTTTGCGGTGCTGAAACGTGTTCAGGGCGACAAATGGCTATGCCTAATTTGGTAATTTGCTCGATCGGTTGCACCGCTCAATCAAATTATCGAAATTACGCTACGCCAAAAGATCGTCGCCCCTCACACTCTAGCTGAAACGTGTTCGGGTTGCCAAATGGCTATGGCTAATTTAAATAATTGCTCGATCGGCTATGCCGCTCAATCAATTATTTGAAATTAACCTACGCCAAAAAACCGGCAACCCTCACACTCTGATTTGGAACGTGTTCGGGACAACAAATGGCTATGCATAACTTGATTATTTACTCGGTCACTTGCAGTGCCCAAGTAAATAATCGAAGTTATGCTACGCCAAAAGTACGTTGTCACTCACACTCTTGTTTTTTGGTAGTAATTATGCTAAATTTAAAGTTAGTTTAAAAAGGGTGGCCAGATAGATGTCAGTTAGAAAAGTAGCCCTCGCTTGTACCGTTTGTGGGTCGCGTAATTATACGATCACTGAGAACAATCAACGGACGGAACGGTTGGAAGTTCGCAAATTTTGTAAACATTGTGGTAAACACACTTTGCATAAAGAAACGCGTTAGTTGAGGAGCAATCACAGATGAAACGATTATTTAAATTTTTTAAGAGTGTCGGTCAAGAAATGAAGTTGGTTGCCTGGCCAACAATGAAACAAACACGTCGCGATAGCTGGGTCGTTGTTTCAACATCAATTTTGTTTGCACTATATTTCGCACTTTGCGATTTTGTCCTAAACAAACTTTTGACACAATTTATTTTTAAGTAGCGAACCTGATGAGGCGAGGCTTGTTTCTAGTCTCGTTTTTTTGTATAATGAATTTAGTTGAGAAACTTCGTGCTGACGGAGTTTTTTTATTTTGGTCAATAATTATTAGGCAATTAAGAAAGGATCATTAAAAGATGGTTGAATCAATCGAAAAGAAATGGTATGTCTTACATACTTATTCTGGCTATGAAAATAAAGTTAAGGCTAACTTGGAATCTCGGGCAACTTCAATGGGGATGGAGAATAATATTTTCCGCGTCATTGTTCCTGAAGAAACTGAAAAAGAAATTAAAAATGGCAAGGAAAAGGAAGAAGTTCGGAAAACTTTCCCTGGCTATGTGTTAGTTGAAATGGTCATGACTGACCAAGCTTGGTTTATTGTTCGGAATACTCCTGGGGTTACCGGCTTTGTTGGTAGTCACGGATCTGGTAGTAAGCCAGCGCCTTTATTAGATAGCGAAATCAAACATATTTTACATGATTTAGGTATGAGCACTCGTCATGCTGACATGAAGTTTGATGTTAGTGAAACCATTAAAATCGTTGATGGTGCCTTTACTGGTTTGACTGGTAAGATTACCGAAGTTGATCCTGAAAAGATGAAGTTAAAAGTTGTGATCGACATGTTTAATCGCGAAACCAATGCTGAATTAGATTTTGATCAAGTTGATAAGTTATAATTTGCCCTGAAAATTTTCAGGCGATTGACAAAATTTTCAATTTATTATTTCAATTAAGCCAGTAATATGCTATATTACTCTAGTGTGCTTTTATGTGGGAGGAGAAATTTCGATCTCCATTTACCACAACACGGATTAAGGAGGTTTTATCCCGTGGCAAAAAAAGTTGCGAACATCGTTAAGTTACAGATCCCTGCTGGTAAAGCGACTCCAGCACCTCCAGTTGGTCCTGCATTAGGTCAAGCCGGTATTAACATTATGGGCTTCACCAAGGATTTCAATGCACGGACTGCTGATCAAGCAGGAATGATTATTCCTGTTGTTATCACTGTCTACGAAGATCGTTCATTCGACTTCGTTACTAAGACACCACCTGCTGCTATTCTTTTGAAGAAGGCTGCTGGTGTTGAACATGGCTCTGGCGAACCTAATACTAAAAAAGTAGCTAAGGTTTCTAAAGACCAAGTTCGTAAAATTGCTGAAACCAAAATGCAAGACCTAAACGCAGCTGACGTTGAAGCAGCTATGCGCATGGTTGAAGGTACTGCAAGAAGCATGGGCTTTGAAGTCACTGAATAGCTTATTGCTAGTCGGATAGACAATGAAAATTGTTCAATCAAGTGGGAGGACGATTGACTGTCGTTAAACGGCAAGTATAAGAACATCGTCCACTTGACCACATTTGCAAGGAGGAAAAATAATGTCAAAACATGGCAAGAAGTACATTGAAGCACTTAAGCAAGTTGACAAAAACAAAGAATATACTGCTAAAGAAGCCATCGCTCTTTTAAAGAAAGTTGATTTCGCAAAATTCGACGCTACTGTTGAAGTTGCTTACAACTTGAACGTTGACCCTAAACAAGCAGATCAACAAATCCGTGGGGCAATGGTATTGCCTAACGGTACTGGTAAAACTCAAAAAGTCGTTGTCTTCGCTGAAGGCCCACAAGCAAAAGCTGCTGAAGAAGCAGGTGCTGATGTTGTTGGTTCTGATGACTTAGTACAACGTATCCAAGACGGCTGGTTAGACTTTGACGTTGCTGTTGCAACACCACCAATGATGGCCAAAGTTGGTCGTTTAGGCCGGGTCTTAGGTCCTAAAGGTTTAATGCCTAACCCTAAGACTGGCACTGTAACGATGGACGTTACGAAAGCCGTTGAAGAAGTTAAAGCTGGTAAAGTAACTTACCGTGTTGACAAGGCTGGTTTGATCCATGCACCTGTCGGCAAAGTAAGCTTTACTGAAGAACAATTGTTCCAAAACTTCAAAGCACTTGACGATGTCATTTTACGTGCTCGTCCAGCTGCTACTAAGGGTGTTTATATCAAGAGCTTAACTTTGACTTCAACATTTGGTCCTGGTTTAGCAATCGATACTAATTCACTCTAAGACTCATTTGACAAGCACCAATTGACGTGCTATCTTATTTAAGAATAGTTTTTCTACCTAAGACTCAGGTGACTTATGTCTTAATATCCTGCCGAGGCCAGATGATGAACGCTTAATCTCTGTGTCTTCGGATACAGAGATTTTTTAATCCCGGCATGTTTGTGGTTGAAAGATAAATATTACGTGGAGGTGAAAAAAATGAGTGAAGCAATTATTGCACAAAAAGCAACTGTTGTTGATGACATCTACGAAAAGTTTAGCAAAGCTAAATCAGTCGTCGTTGTTGACTACTTAGGTTTAACTGTTGCTGAAGCGACTGAATTACGTAAGGAATTACGTGAAGCAGGCGTGGAAATGAAAGTTGTTAAGAATACTTACTTGCGTCGTGCCGCTGATAAAGCTGGTTACGAAGGCCTTGATGAAACATTCTCTGGCCCTACAGCCGTTGCTTTCTCTTACGATGATGTCACAGCCCCAGCTCGGGTTATGTCTAAGTTTGCTAAGAGTATCGATGCCTTGGAAATCAAGGGTGGTATCATCGAAGGTAAAGTATCTTCATTGGATGCAATTGCAGAATTGGCTACTTTGCCAGACCGCGATGGTATGTTATCAATGTTACTTTCTGTATTACAAGCACCTGTTCGCAACGTCGCTTATGCTGTTAAGGCAGTGGCTGAGGCCAAAGACGACGAACCAGCTGCTTAATCAATTTTAAAATCAGATAATTAATTGGAGGAAACAAACATGGCTTTAGATACACAAGCAATTGTTGATCAATTAAAAGATGCAACAATCTTAGAATTAAACGACTTAGTTAAAGCAATCGAAGAAGAATTTGGCGTTACTGCTGCAGCTCCTGTAGCTGCTGCCGGTGCTGCTGGCGCTGCTGCTGATGCTGCACCAACAGAAGTTAATGTTGAATTAACTGAAGTAGGTCAAGAAAAAGTTAAGGTTATCAAGGCTGTTCGTGAAATCACTGAATTAGGCTTGAAAGATGCTAAAGGCTTAGTTGACAAAGCACCTTCAATCATCAAGGAAGGTCTTGCTCCTGAAGAAGCTGACAAGATCAAAGCTAAACTTGAAGAAGTTGGCGCAACTGTAACTTACAAATAAGCTAATCACTTATTAAAGTAAATTAAAACCACCTGATTCCCAATTAAACGGGAGTTAGGTGGTTTTTTAGTGCGCTAGTTTGGCATGAAAAGGAACCAATCAGAATGAAACGGCGGGATTTTCGGCGGGATTTTTTAATTTGGTCCCGCTTGGTCAAAATACGAGGTGTTTCATCTCACTAGTACTGTCTTAATGACTAACAATAGTGAGACTAACTTAACTTCAGACGACGTGGAGGAATCTTGGCATCAGACAATCGAGTTTTATTTACGCAGGAGCTTGCGAGAAGCAGCCAAATTATCGTTGGTGTTTCAGCACTTACGATAAGACTTGTATCTGAGACAATTTGATTTGTAATTGGCTCAGATCAACGTCGGCAGCGTTCCACGCTAATCAGCCCGGAACAGAGTCAGACGCAATTCTGTTTTAGCAACTGCGCTATTCCCGGCTAGGATTAAAATAAATCGCTTATCTAGGTACTCTCCGTGCTATGCTATAATAAATGAATTGAACAAGAAGTGGGGTTGACCAATGAGTCATCAATATTTTGAAGATAATCAGGATTTAGCTCATCAACGGGAAACATTTAACTTTGACTTGCTAGGTCATCAGTTGCAATTAACAACTGATGCTGGCGTTTTTTCGCGGGAGCGGGTTGATTATGGTAGCGTGGTGTTGTTGAATGCGGTGGCACCATTTTTGCCGCAACAGGGCACCTTTAAAGTGTTAGATTTGGGTTGTGGCTATGGCCCAATTGGTCTCAGCATTGCTAAGGCATTTCCTCAGGCGCAGGTGACGATGGTTGACGTTAATCAACGGGCTTTAGATTTGGCTCAGGAAAATGCCAAGGTAAATCAAGTTAGTGAGCAAGTTGAAATTTTGTTAAGTGATGGCTACCAAGCGCTCAGCAAAACCGATTTTGACTTTATTTTAACGAACCCGCCAATTCGCGCGGGCAAGCAGGTGGTTAATCGGCTCCTGAGTGAAAGCCTAAATTATTTAACCAAGCAAGGTCAATTTTTTGCAGTTATGCAAAAAAAGCAGGGGGCACCCTCTGCTTTAAAGTTATTACAATCGATTTATGATCAGGCGGAAATTGTTAAACGCGATAAAGGTTACTATATTTTGCGGGGACTTAATCTTTAAAAGCAGTAATTAATAAGTAACACAAAACTAAGTCGTCCATTTGTTTCAGATTGAGGTTGGTACTCTCGTAGAAACGTTCAAGGCGATATTGGAGTGTATTTCGATGCAAAAATAGTTTTTTCGCCGCCGAACTTAAATTGCCAGCACTTTGGTACAAAGCAATAATCACGTCTTTAATTTCGCTGTCCTTATTGAGGATGCTGTTCAATTGCTGGGCTAATGGCGATTCGCGAAGTTGCGGCCGGGCATAGTAATCCAGCGCCAAAGTGGCTAAGCTACTCACTGAAGAGGTTGATTTCGAGAAGACGGCTTGTTCTTCGTTGAAAATTAGCGCCAACTGCTCATCTAACGGCCAATAATTGCCGATGAAAGCCTGAATTTTAACAAAAAAGTCACTCTCAACAGTTTGCAAGATACTTTCAAGTTCCGTTAAAGTTAATGTTTCTGGGCCGTTTGCTTGTACCACAATTAAAGTTTGTGTGTTTAAGTAAAAGTGGGAAACTAAGTGATTGAACAAATCAGAAATTGATTGTTCCAATTCAGCCTGGTTGCTTTGGTCGCGAAAAGTTAACTTAAATTGAATAATGCGGACAGTTTTGGAAGCTGCTTGTGGCAGAATTGTTGACTGTTGCGTTAGAAATTGATACCAAGGGTTGTTTTGAGCGGTGGTGGTGTAATTCTGGTCACTTAAGTCTTGCAGAATTGCTTCACTAGTACTATTTAAATTTTTGCGGCGAATGGCTAACCAATTACCGTCAAAAGACCAAACTTCCTCAGCAGTAGTTGCTGCTTGGGGACCGCTAATAATTCGTGATTTAGGAAAAGCATTTTTTAAACGCATGACAAGATCGTTGGTTCCTTTACTCATGATTTGTGACCACCGTTTTTATTTTTAGTTTAACATGTTTTCACGATTAAAAGAAAGGGCGTGTACAAGTGGATCGAATGCTGCCGCTTCCCATTGAACAACAGCATAAATTTATGGCTGCCGCGATTGCTGAGGCTGAGAAGGCAGCCGCAATTGGTGAAGTGCCGATTGGGGCTGTCATTGAATTTCAAGGGACGATTATTGGCCGCGGTCATAATCTACGCGAGACTAGTCAAGATGCGACTGATCACGCCGAATTAATCGCAATTCGCCAAGCCTGCCAGCAACAAAAAAGTTGGCGCTTAGAAGATTGTCGGATTTTTGTGACTTTAGAACCTTGTCCAATGTGTGCTGGGGCAATCATTAATAGTCGCCTTGAGCAAGTTTATTTTGGGGCACCTGATCCTAAAGCTGGAGCTGCTGGTACTTTGGTCAATTTATTGGCTGATCCGCGGTTTAACCATCAACCTGGTGTCTTTCCTGATGTTGAGCGGGCCCAAACCCAAGCTTTACTCCAAAATTTCTTTCGGGAAATTCGGCAACGTCAAAAACGGGCTAAACAACAACGGCAACAAATTTCTAAAAATCAGGAACAAGGCTAGCTTTTTAAGCCGAAATTAGTTACAATATATATTGCCGTTAAGGCTAAGGCAATGTCCTCCCTGTGAATCGTGTCAGATTCGGAAGAAAGCAGCACTAAGTGGGGTAGAACATGTGCCTTATTTTTTTGGCCAAAATTTCAAATTTAATTGATGAAACTCACCAAACATTGTTGGGTATTTTCAAATGCACACAAAGATTTAAGTCGCTCCCTAGTTTAGGGACGGCAGGGGCCCAGCGATTTTTTGGGCGTGGAACATGGTGGGCGTTGATTTGAGCTTATTGCTAGCGCAACAATCTCAAATACAAGCCTTATTCTAACCGCTAAAGCGGCAAGAATAATTTCACCATTGACGCCAATCGCTGGGCCCCTGCCTGGATTAAATTTGCAGAATGGGGCACCACTATTTAGCCGAACCAGATTGTGGTGATATAAAAATGGTGTGACAATCTCTCTAAAGAATAGAACTGTCACACCGATTTTTTGTTACTGTTCAACTATTACTACTGATTGAAATGAGTTAATGAATCCTGCTACCACTGTCTTAAATGCTAACAATGATGAATGCACTGTCTCAACTCCGGACGGAATGGAGGGATCTTGTCGTCAGCCGCCAAATTATTGTTGGTGCTTCAGCACTTACAATAAGACCTGTATCTGAGACAATTTGGTCTTTAATTGGCTCAGATCAGTGTCGGCCGCGTTCCACGACAAGCAGCCCGCAATGCAGTCAGAACCAGTTTTGTTTCAACACTATAATCAGGTTTTAACGATTTTCAAATTTAGCTTCAAGTTGGTTCAAATCAGCGTCGGCCGTGTTCCACAACCAGCAAGCCCGCAATGCAGTCAGAACCAATTCTGTTTGATCACTGTGAATTTAGTGTGGCACTAATTCTAAACCGGAACCAGTTATTTTTGATGTTCGATTGCTGAATTGAAGATGACAGGTTGCTATTGTTTTGGTACAGTTAATAGTAGAATTTGTGGTAACATAATAAGTAACGTGTCAGATTTCAGTTCGAGAAAAGAAGGTGTCAGCATGGCGTACCAAGCGTTGTATCGAGTGTGGCGACCGCAGACTTTTGCTCAAGTGGTTGGTCAGAAGATTGTCACTCAGACGCTTAAAAACTCAATTTTAACTGATCAAATTAGTCATGCTTATTTGTTCGCGGGTCCGCGGGGAACTGGTAAAACCTCCTGTGCCAAAATTTTCGCAAAGGCGATTAACTGTTTAACGCCAGTTGATGGTGAGCCTTGCAATCATTGCGATATTTGCCGGGCAGTTAATGAAAATCGGCTGACTGATGTGATTGAAATCGATGCGGCTTCAAATAATGGCGTCGATGAAATTCGCGATATTCGCGATAAAGTTAAATATCCACCAACTGAAGCTAAATATAAAGTTTATATTATTGATGAAGTTCATATGCTTTCGACAGGGGCTTTTAATGCTTTGCTGAAGACTTTGGAAGAACCACCGGCTCATGTGGTCTTTATCCTAGCAACGACGGAAATTCAAAAAGTACCAGCAACGATTATTTCCCGGACGCAGCGTTTTAATTTTCGCCGGATCACACCAGCTGATTTAACCGAACAAATGGTTAAAATTCTGGATCAGAAACAAATCAGTTACGATGAACCGGCCTTACAAGTCATTAGTCGCGCTGCTGACGGGGGGATGCGTGATGCTTTAAGTATTCTTGATCAAGTACTTTCTTTTGGTCAAGATCACGTTTCCTTGGCGAATGCTTTAGAAGTAACTGGTGATGCCAGTGATAATCAACTGGCTGATTATTTAAGTGCGGTTTTCCAAAAAGATTTGGATCAAGCTTTGCAACAAATTACCCAGCTATTTGCTAACGGACGTGCGACTACACGTTTAATCGAAAGCATGATTGAACTGTTTCGTAACTTGTTACTGCAGCAGAATAGTCCTGAATTAGTGGCCAGTCTTAATTATCGGCCCTTACCAGACTCACTGAAGCCATTTGCCCAACAGTTAACGACTAGTCAGCTGTATCGCATGATTAGTGATGCTAATGAAACATTGCAGCAATTGCGCAACAGCACCCATGGTGATTTGTTCTTGGAAGTTTTAACGGTTCGGCTCGTTAATTTGTTGCGAGAATCAGGCACAACTGAAACGCCTGCTGCCGCTGCACCGGCTGCTGATCAAGCGGTTGTGACGCAATTACAATCAGAAGTCACCAAGCTGCAGGAACAGGTCAGTCAATTGCAACAAACTGGTCGATCTGCGACAACAGCAGCGGCGAAGCCAAAGCAAGTCAAGCATCAAGCGGCACCGAAAATTAATCGGCAGGCCATTTATCAAGTCTTAGCTGCGGCAACCAAGGAAGATTTAAGTGCGGTCCGGGAAGTTTGGCCCGACTTATTAGATAAGTTAACGCCCGCTAAACGAGCGATGATGAATGTTTCTGAACCAGTTGCGGCTAGTCCAGCAGCAATTGTGGTGGCTTTTGAGTATGCCTTTACTCTGAAAACGGCCAACGAAGATCAAACCCTGCAAAATGATTTGAAACAAGAATTAAACCATTTTATGAATAATGATGCCAATATTGTCTTGGTCGAAAAAGATCAATGGCCAGGCTTACGGCAAGATTATATTCAAGATTTACACAAGAAAAAGCAACAACAGTTGGGTGAGACTCAAGCAGCCACACCTGCGGAACCAGAACAATCACCAGTTGTTAGTCAAGCAGAACAATTATTTGGCAGCAACGTGGTAAAAATTGAAAAAGATTAAAGGAGTGCTTTATTATGATGCGTGGCAATGGCAATATGGCTGGTATGATGAAAAAGATGCAAAAATTACAAAAGGAAATGCAGGCTGCTCAAGCTCAGTTAGATGAAAAACCTTTTGTTGGCAAGTCCAGTGATGACTTGGTACAAGTGACGATGAATGGTAAGCGCGAAATTCAAGATCTACAAATTGATCCTAAGGTGATTGATCCCGATGATCCTGACATGTTACAAGATTTGTTGATTCAAGCCTTCAACCAAGCTTTAACAACAGTTGATCAAGAAACAGAACAAACAATGGGCAAGTATACTCGCGGTTTGATGTAAGGTATAGGTGGTTAAAAGATGCAATATCCGGAAGCAATTGCGAAACTGATCGATAGTTACATGAAATTGCCGGGAATTGGTAGTAAATCCGCCACACGGTTAGCTTTTTATACGATTGATATGGACGAAAAGACTGTCAAAGAATTCTCTGACAGTTTACTTCAAGCCAAGAAAGATCTTCATTACTGCAGTATTTGCGGTAATATTACGGATACCGATCCTTGTGAGATTTGTCGTGATACGAGTCGTAATCAGCAGGAAATTCTCGTGGTCGAACAACCAAAAGATATTATGGCCTTAGAGAAAATGGATGACTATCATGGCCTGTACCATGTTTTACATGGTGTTTTATCACCAATGGATGGTAAAGGACCAGAGGATCTCAATATTGCGCCGCTGATCAAACGATTGCAGCATAGTGACGTTAACGAAGTAATCATTGCCACTAATGCCTCGCCTGAGGGTGAAGCGACAGCCATGTATTTGGCTCGCTTGATCAAACCAGCGGGTATTAAAGTCACTCGGTTGGCACATGGTTTATCAGTTGGCTCTGATATTGAATATGCTGATGAAATGACCTTACAACGGGCAGTTGAAGGTCGACAGGAGATGTAGGCATGTTTTCCCGAAATAAGCAGCAACTACGTCGACAAGGCGATGATGAATTGCGTGCCGAGATTATGGATGTTCAAGATCAATTGTTACGTCTGCGGCGAGTTGAATTACAGGACGCTGATGCTGGCAGTTCTTTTGCCGAAAGTGTGAAATTACAGCAAGCCAAGTTTAATTTACTTTATAATGAGGCACGTCATCGTGGCACCAAAGCGGCAGTCATTAGTCAAGCCATTACGCGCATTGACTAAGATTGGCCAATTTAAAAAAGGCGTTAACAATAAGTAAGAACCAATTTTAGGGTACAATGAAGGTAGAGGTTGTTATGGCAGGGAGTTTTATTTCTTTTGAGGGTCCTGATGGGGCTGGCAAGTCGACCGTTATTCAGGCGATTGCTGAGCAGTTGCAGGCTCAGAATCAGGCGCCAGTTTTAATTACTCGTGAACCCGGTGGCAGTCAAATCGCCGAGAAAATTCGGCAGATTATTTTGGATGTTGAGAATCAGGCAATGGACGATTGGACGGAAGCTTTACTTTATGCAGCGTCACGGCGCCAGCATTTGGTTGAGGTTGTTGAACCAGCTTTAGCAGCGGGTCAAATTGTTTTGTGTGATCGTTATGTGGATAGTTCAATTGCTTATCAAGGTGGCGGTCGGGAATTAGGTCCGCAAGCAGTCGCTCAATTAAACGATTTCGCCATTCAAGGTAAGCTGCCAGATTTGACGATCTATTTAGATTTGCCAGTCGAAGTTGGTTTACAACGCGTCCAAAAATTGGGTCAGGGTTTTGATCGTTTAGAAGGTCAAAAACTTGAATTTCATCAGCGGGTTCGCCAAGCTTATTTACAACTAGCGGCTGATCATCCTGAACGGATCAAAAAAATTGATGCCCAACAACCTTTGATACAGGTGATTCAAGACTGTCAGACAGTGATTCAAACTTATCTCACAGCAAACATTTAGGAGGAGCCGATCATGAAACTTATTTTAGCGATTGTCCAAGATAAAGATGCTAATGTTTTAAGTAATCAATTAATTGATGCCAATATTCGCGCGACAAAACTATCAACTACTGGTGGATTCCTACGTTCTGGTAATACGACGTTTATTGTGGGGATCGAAGACGATCGAGTGGAAGAAGTTTTGGATATTATCAAGCAAACCTCTCACGCTCGGCAACAATTTATGACGCCACCAGTTAATTTGGATCCGATGGGTGACACATCAATGCCGTACCCAATGGAAGTTCAAGTTGGTGGTGCCACTGTTTTCGTCATGCCAGTTGATCAATTTCATCATTTCTAAAGTCAGGATTTCTCGTGGAAATAACAATCAAGCAATTACAAACACATTTTCAAAAACTGATCCAACAAGATGAACTTAGCCATGCTTATTTATTTGTTGAACCAGTCCGAGCCAATGCTTTGTCCTTGGCCCAATGGCTAGCTCAGCGACTCTTCTGTGATCATTTAACCGTTGAGGGTTTTCCTTGTGGTCAGTGTCATGAATGTCAGCGAATTATTGAGGGGAACAATCCCGATTATTTAGTGCTGAACAGTCCCACTAAAACCATTTCAGTTGATGACACGCGGCATTTGAAGGAAGAACTGTCTAAGAGTGGTTATGGTAGTTGGCGGATTTTCGTCATTGAGGACGCTGATAAAATGACGATTCCTGCTGCTAATTCGCTGTTAAAATTTCTTGAGGAGCCGGTTAGTCAGGTGTTGATCATTTTGACCACGACTCAAGAAAGTCAGATTCTACCCACGATTCGGTCCCGGGTGCAAACAATGATGCTACCAGAACCTGATTTACCACAACGAGTTCAGGGGCTAGCTGATTTGGGATTTAATCAGGAGCTTAGTCAGCTTTTGGCGCAGACCACGTTGAATCAGACCCAATTAGCAGAATTAGCCACTGATGAGCAGTTAAAAGATAAACTTGATGCTTTTGCCCAATGGTGGCCACGGTTAGCCCTGGGCAAGACGTTGGCGTTTCCCCAGGTACAAACTACTATCGTCCCTGATTTTAAGGGGCCGTTATTGCAGGAGCTTTGTCAGGAAATCTTATTGATTGTCTTTAGCGATTTGTTTACCGTGAAGTTTTCCTTGTCGCAACCATTGAAATGGGCGCAACAAGAGCCAAGCTATCAACATGTCGCTGGCAAGTTGACTAGTGCGCAATTAACTAGCGGCTTAACGCAAGTACTTCAAGTCAAGCAGTTATTGCGCGCTAATGTTACTTTTCAGAATGTTTTAGAGCAGTTATCCTTACAATTTTTTATGATAAAAGAGGGAAATTTTAAATGAATCAGCCTGATCCTTTTACAGATTTTCAGCGTTTGTCAGCAGAAGCCGATAACCTCGCTCACGACCTTGCCAAGTTTAGGCAAGAGCTGAATCACGTTTTAGAACAAAATGCCGAGTTGGTTATTGAGAACAAGCATCTACGTGGTCGTCTCAATGATTTGGCCCCACAGTCAGAACATGGCAGTCAAAAAGATGACATGTTACCATCACGACGTAATTTGGAAAAATTATATGATGCTGGCTATCATATTTGTAATATGATGTATGGCGCTCGTCGGGAAAATAATGAACCTTGTGCATTTTGTACCGCGATCATTTATGGTAGCGGTAATCGTACTAACCATTAAAAGGAGGCCATGATTTTGCAGATTCAAAACAGTTTTGAACCTACGAAAAAAGGCACTCTTTTTTTAGTGCCGACACCAATTGGTAATTTAGATGATATTACGGTGCGAACCTTAAAAACTTTGCAGTCAGTTGATTTGGTGGCTTCAGAGGATACCCGAAATACTGGTAAATTATTGGCTCATTTTGACATTAAAACGAGCCAAATTAGTTTTCACGAGCATAACACCCAACAACGAATTCCAGAATTAATTGCCGAGTTGCAAGCAGGTAAATCAATTGCCCAAGTTTCTGATGCTGGCTTGCCATCAATTTCAGATCCAGGGCATGAGTTGGTTGTTGCGGCAATTGCGGCCGATATTGCCGTGGTACCGTTGCCGGGCGCTAGTGCTGGCATTACTGCCTTGATTGCTTCCGGGTTAGCACCACAACCATTTTATTTCTATGGCTTTTTGCCCCGGAAGAAAAAATTGTTGCGCGAAGCCTTAAGTCAATTAGTCACGCATACCGAAACAGTCATTCTTTATGAATCGCCACATCACTTACGACGCACATTAAGTGACCTAGGTGAGCTATTTGCGGCGGACCGACCAATTGTCCTGGGCCGTGAGTTAACCAAGCTGCACGAGTCATTTGAGCGCGGTACGCTGGCAGAACTACAAGGTTGGTATCAAGATCATGAACCACGTGGTGAATATGTGATCCTGATTGCCGGTCAACCTGAGACAGCCACGACGCCAGTTGCCGCATTATCTGATCAAGATTTACGTGGCGCCGTGACGGATTTAATTGAACAAGGTTTGCGACCTAATGCCGCCATTAAGCAAGTCGCCAATCAATTTGATTTACCTCGTCAAGAAGTTTATCAACGTTATCATCAATTATCCTAGGCGCAGTTATTTTATAAATTAAGAAAGTAGGCGAAACGATGACCGTTTCTTATTATTCAGAAAAATTTCAAGTACCATTTTTTGAGTGTGATGCCCAGGGGATGATGCATTTATCAGCATTAATGGACCATTTGGTTTTGGCATCAGAGCATCAATTACAGGAGTTTGGTGCGGGACCAACTCAATTAGCCGCCATGAAATTAGGCTGGGTCACGACTGAATATCAAATTAACATTCAACGTTTGCCGAAGCAACATGAATTTGTGACTGCCAAGACTGGGGTGCCACAATTCAATAAATTCTTCTGTTATCGTGATTATTTTCTAATTGATGAGGCTGGCGATGAAATTGTGACAATTCACAGTATTTGGGTGATCATGAGTTTTGCGACCCGGCGAATGATTCAATTGCCAGTTAAAGAGTTACATTTAGACGATTGCTCAGAATATTCGGCTGCAGTTGTCCGTTTTCCTAAAATTGCTAAACGTGATTGGAACCAGGCTGATTATCAGAAGGACTATCAAGTGCGTTATTTTGATATTGATTCCAATCGGCATGTTAACAATGTTCATTATTTCGATTGGATGCTGGATAGTCTACCCGGTGAATTCTTGCGTGATCATCAAATTACGACGATGTTGATTCGTTATGAACGCGAAACTCGTTATGGTGAGGAAATCGTTAGTCAGACGCAGCTCGAACAGGCGCCGGCTCTGACAACGTATCATCGCATTACTCGTGGTGATGACGTTGCCGCTGAGGCCAGTGTTACTTGGCAAGCACGTTAAGCGTTGATGATTAATTGGGCACAATTTATTTGCTTGCCTTTTAAAATAAAATATTCTATGATTGAACTTATTCGGAGTAGGTGAGTAAGCGTTAAGTGCTGATGGAACGGAATGTGAACATCGGACGAAGGATCATTCGCGATTTATTCACCGCATTCGCCGCTTTTTTTAGTGGCGCTCCCAAGAAGGAGTGTTCAATTATGGAAAAAACAACGCGGCGTGGCTTGGCTACGCAGAAGTTGGTCTTTTTGGCGGTCCTCATTGCAATGCAATTAGTAGTGGGCCGCTTTTCGTTTGGAACAAATTTTCTCAAGTTTTCGGCAACGTTTCTAGTTAGTGCCTTGATTGGTTACTGGTATGGGCCGTTTTATGCAGCGATTGCCGGCGGTGTCAGTGATTTTATTGGCGCAATTCTGTTTCCGTTGGGTAGCTTTAACATTGGCTTTACCTTTGTGGCGATTTTCAGTGGCTTTATTTTTGGCTGGCTGTTAGACCAACGGCGCATGCCACAAATTTCTTGGTGGCGGGTGCTAGCAGTTGCCGTGATAATCAATTTAGGCAGCAATTTATTGCTGAACACGTTGTTACTGCATTTTATGTACGGCGCTAATTTCTGGCCGTTATTCCTGACGCGGTTGCCTAAAGAATTGTTAATGATTCCGATTTATTATTTAGGCATCTATTTTCTACTAAAAGCAGTCGCCAAATTGCATTTGGATCAGCGCTTGAATTCTTAAGTTAGGTTATGAAACGCCGCCGGATTGATTTGAGTTTGAAATTGGGCCAAGACTTCCCCAATTAGAAAAGGTGGTTGCTGGGCGATTTAGAGGGCGTGGAACGCTGTGGTCGTCGATTTGGAGACGGACTAGTTTTGAGCAGAATAGCGGACAACTCCGTTGCGGCCGGCGGAGTGTGAAACGCGGCCGGGATTGATTTGAGCTTATTGCTAACGCAACAATCTCAAATACCAACCTTATCCTAAGCGCTAAAGCGCCAAGGATAATTTGGCGGCTGACACTCCGGCGGCCTCCACTGCGTTTTGAGCTAAATTAGTTCACTTCACATTTGATTGATATCAAGGCTGTACTAGTGAAGTTGGATGGCCAATCGCCCAGCAACCACCAGAGTAAACTAACAGAATTGAGCACCACTGTTTTGAGGATCAAATTGAAGTAAACTACTGAGCCTGCTTGACAAGTTTTCTGGATAAAACCAGGGAAATGTTGAACAGACTTTTTTTAATCCTGTTTAGTTGTAACAACAATTTGAAACGAGTTGCTCAGTCCCGCTGTAATGTCTTAAGCACTAACATAGCTGAGGTGCACTACATCAATTCCAGACGGAATGGAGGGATCTTGGCGTCAGCCGCGAAATTATCGTTGGTGCTTTAGCACTTACGATAAGCCTCGAATTTGAGATTTTCGCAGAAAAGCTCAAATCGACGGCCGCCGCGTTCCACGCCAAGCAGCCCGGAATGCAGTCAGAACCAGTTCCGTTTTAACACCGTCAATTTTTTGAACTTAAAATTAAAACTTTATTTATCTCAACTTCACTGGTCTAGTTATCGTCACTTACAACAACCACGTTTTATGTTAAAATGAGGTTATTCATTTCAGAAAGAGGCGCAGTGCTTTTGTTGACCCTTGCAATAGATACTTCTAATATTCCTTTGAGCGTGGCAGTGCTTGCTGATCAACAGCCAGTTGCTCAAATTCAAACCGCCTGTGCTAAGAATCATAGTACAACCTTGATGCCAGCAATTGATCAGGCGCTAAAATTAGCGCAAACGACCATTCAAGCAATTGATCGTTTCGTGGTGACAATTGGTCCAGGTTCTTATACTGGTGTACGGATTGCGGTTACTACTGCGAAAACATTAGCTTGGACTTTAAAAAAGCCACTTTATGCGTTGTCCAGTTTAGCGGCATTGACGACACCATGGGCGACGGCAACGATGGATCAAGTGATTGTGCCGTTAATTGATGCTCGGCGTAATTGCTTCTTTACTGGTTTTTATCGGTGGCAAGACCATCAGGCTGTTACTTTACAACCTGATGCTTATTTAAGTGCTGAACAGATCGTCACGGCCATTTTGAAATTGCCACAGGAACAAATCGTACTAGCCGGCCAATTAACAGTTGAACAACAGGACTATTTCCAGACCGCGTTAACCAATAAAAAAGTTCAAATTGCCCAAGGCTTAGCGACGCAACCATTGGCGGGTAACTTTGGCCTATTAGTGAATGAACGTCATTTAGTGACTGACTTAAATGCGTTAGTACCTAACTATTTGCGACCAACTGAGGCTGAAGCAAATTGGCTCAAGGCTCATCCTGATGCGCCTAAAACGAACTATGTTGAAGAAGTTTAAACAATGGTGGCCATGGCGTTATAAGCAGGTATCAACGATGACGTATCCTTATGATTTTACGTTGGCGACTAATCATTATTATTTACGGCCCTTGGCAGCTGGTGATTTAGACCAAGTTCTGGTTGTTGAACGAGAACTGTACGCCGGCATGTTACCTTGGAATCGCTGGGTCTTCCTTAATGAAATTAGCCACCAAAGCCAACGCCTATATTGGGGCTTGTTCACTGATGACGATCAATTAATTGGTTATATCGGCTGTTGGTTTAAGTATCATGAAAGTCATATTACGAATTTGGCAATTGCTAAAGACTGGCAAGGTCGGGGCTTAGGTCGATTTTTGATGACGAAAATGATTGCGGTTGCCCAAGAACATCAGTGTCAAATTGTGACATTGGAAGCGCGGACTGATAATTTACCAGCGCTAAATTTGTATCATCAATTAGGTTTTATTGATCAGAGGGTCAGGGTTAATTATTATGACTATGATCATTCTGACGCAGTTTCAATGTGTTTACCTCTTAAATAAAAAGTAATAGTGTGGTGTCTTGTTTGAATAATCAGCGACAACTTATTTTAGCGTTTGAATCTAGTTGTGATGAGACTAGTGTGGCCGTTATTGAGAACGGTCGAAAAATTTTGAGTAATATTATTGCGACTCAAATTAAAAGTCATCAACGATTTGGCGGCGTGGTCCCTGAAGTGGCCAGCCGACATCATGTTGAGGCGATTTTGCATTGTACGGAATTGGCTTTAACAGAAGCAAATGTCAGTTATGAGGATTTGACCGCAGTTGCGGTAACTTATGGTCCCGGGCTGGTTGGTTCGTTATTAATCGGGATTAGTGCGGCCAAGGCCATTGCTTATGCTCATCAGCTGCCCTTGATCCCGGTGAATCATTTGGCTGGCCATATTTATGCAGCTCAGCTGGTTAAGCCACTTATTTATCCATTTATGGCGCTGGTTGTTTCTGGTGGTCATACTGAATTAGTTTTGGTGCCGCAACCTGATGAGTATCATTTGCTAGGCGAGACTCGTGATGATGCAGCAGGTGAGGCTTACGATAAAATTGGTCGCATTCTCGGCATCAACTATCCCGCTGGTAAAACTGTTGATCAGTTGGCTCATCAAGGCCAAGATACCTTTAATTTTCCTCGAGCAATGTTAGATGAAGACAATTATGACTTTAGCTTCAGTGGCCTAAAGAGTGCCTTTATCAATCGGGTCCACCATGCCGAACAAATCGGTGAGACTTTAAATCGCGCTGATTTGGCCACTAGCTTCCAAGCTAGTGTGAGTGATGTCTTAGTTGGTAAAACACTGCGGGCCTTAGTGGAATACCCAGTTAAGCAATTAATTATTGCTGGTGGTGTGGCTGCTAATCAAGGCTTACATGAAAAGATGACGGCTGAATTAGCTGCTAAGTTTCCCCAGGTTGATTTAATTGTGCCACCACTGCGTTTATGTGGTGATAATGCGGCCATGATCGGTGCCGCTGCACAAATTAAACTGGACAATCATGATGCTTTTGCTGAGTTAAGTTTAAACGCAGCACCTGGTCTAGACCTGATCTAGTTCGGATGATTGACACTTACTATTTTTTAGACTAATATTAGATTGTACTGAAAGCGATTAGATCACTTTCATTTAACAATAAAGGAGCGCTTATATTATGGCTGAAAAAACAATTATGCTCGTATGTAGTGCTGGTATGTCTACTAGCCTTTTAGTTACAAAAATGCAAAAAGCTGCTGAAGCAAAGGGTATCGATGTTGATATCTTCGCAACAGCTGCCAGCGATGCTGACAACGAATTAGCAGCAAAGAAGATCGACGTTATGTTGCTCGGGCCTCAAGTTCGTTTCATGTTAAGCCAATTCCAGAAGAAATTAGCTGACAAGAATATCCCTGTTGAAGTTATCGACATGCGTTCATATGGCATGATGGATGGCGATGCTGTTTTAGCACAAGCTGAAAAGTTGATGGCTTAATTAGTTTAACTGTTCATTAAAAAAGGTCTAGTCCAAACGAATTTATTTTCGTTGGGCTAGGCCTTTTTTGTACACTTGTGATGAGGTGACTTGCGAAGCGATTATTCCGCATTCTCCAAATCATCGGCTGCTTGTAACCAGTCAGTTTCGGCTTGGTCAGCAGCGGCCTGAACTTGCTCTAGTTGTTGTTGTAAATCAGCTAGTTTAGTGAAGTCAGCCTGAATGTCAGGTTGAGCCATGGCCGCCTGTAAGTCGGCATCTTGTTGGGCCAACTTTTGCATTTTCTCTTCAGCAGCAGTGACTGCTCGTTCAAGGCGGCGGCGTTGCTTTTGCTGCTCCTTGTCCGCTAAGAATTGGGCTTGATTATCAGAAATAGGTTGGTTAGTTGTTTCAGTGGCGTTGGTTTCTGGCGCACGTTTTTCTAAATAGAAATCATAATTACCAGCGTAAAGATGACTGCCATCACTTTGAACGTCCAAGACTTGATCGGCCAATTGATTAATGAAATAACGGTCATGAGAAACGAAAATCAACGTCCCGGCAAAATTTTGCAAAGCTTGTTCCAGTACTTCTTTACTTTGAATGTCCAAATGGTTAGTTGGTTCATCCATGATCAGCACATTTCGTTGTTCCATCGCTAGTTTGGTTAATAGCAGCCGGGCTTTTTCACCACCAGATAATTGATGAACCACTTTAAGCACATCATCGCCGCTAAATAGGAAACTGCCTAGGACATTACGAATTTGTTGTTCTGGCAAAAGGGGATGTTCATCCCAAATCGTATTGAGAACCGTTTTACTACGGTCTAACTGAGTTAAATCCTGATCGTAGTAGCCAATTTCAACATTGGCGCCAAATTTAAAAGTGCCCTGAATTGCTGGGATTTTACCAATCAGTGTTTTGACGAGGGTTGATTTACCAATCCCGTTAGCACCAATCACCGCCAAACGTTGGCCTTTCCGCACGTCGAAGTTAATCGGGCTAACCATGGTGTGCGAATCGTAACCAATTGCTAAATCGTGAACACCTAGCACTTCCTTACCGGTTTCTTTGTTAATATCAAAATGGAAGTGCAGGGCCTTTTCTTCATCTTTCGGTTTAACTAAACGGTCCATTTTTTCCAATTGTTTGCGCCGACTTTGTGCCCGTTTCGTCGTCGAAGCCCGGGTTAAATTTTTGTCGACGAAAGTTTGCAATCGTTTGATTTCAGCTTGTTGTTGTTCATAGGCTTGTGTTGCTTGTTGAAAATCCTGGTCGCGTTGCTGGAGATAGTCCGTGTAGTTACCATGATAATGCCGCAGCTCATGCTGACTTAAGGCATAAATTTCTTTCGTGACGTGGTCAAGAAAATATTGGTCATGTGAAACAATCAAAAGAGCACCGGCATAGCTTTGTAAATATTTCTCTAACCAATTTAAAGTTTCAATATCTAAATGGTTTGTTGGTTCATCGAGAATTAATAAAACTGGTTTTTGCAAAAGAATCTTTGCTAGGGCTAGGCGTGATCGCTCACCACCAGAAAGATCGGCAATTGATTTATCATAGGTGGCTGCTGGAAACTGAAAGCCAGATAAAACATTGCGAATTTCTGCTTCATAGCCGTAACCATTTTCAGATTTGAATTTCACAAGTAAATCGTCATAAGCATTGAGTAGGGTTTGATTTGTTGGTTCGCTCCCAAGCTGAACTTCCATTTGATGCAACTGATCAGCCATTTCCCGCAAGTAATTAAAAACACTGGTCATTTCTTCAAGGATGGTTTTCTGTGAGTCTAAACCACTGTTCTGGGCCAAATAGCCAATGGTCAAGCCCTTATTGTAGATGACTTGGCCGGCATCAGGCGCATCAATCCCAGCGATGATTTTCAGTAGTGTTGATTTACCAGAGCCATTGACGCCGACTAATCCGACGCGGCCTTGATCCTGAATTTCTAAATTGGCTTTTTCAAAAAGTGTTTCGGCGCCGAAATAACGAGCGACTTGTTGCGTTTGTAAAATTATCATGATTAAAAAATCCTCACTTTGTTGATGATTGTACGATAAAAAATCGATGTTAAGAAAAAATTAAAAAATTTATTTAACGTTAGTTTATGTTAAGAAAATAGCGTATTTATTAACCTTTGAACGTTTTAATTGCATAATTTTCACTAATTGTTTAAGATAAAAGTCAGAATTGGTGTTGTAACTTTACACAAATTGTGGAATAATCACTTTGGATGATTGACAATGTACTACAATATTCTTTGAAAGACTGAGGTGTTTCAGCAATGGCTGAAATAAAAATTCCAAAGGCAACTGCTCGGCGGTTACCTTTATACTACCGTTATTTGCAGTTCTTGCATGACGGCGAAAAGACAAAAGTTTCTTCTGCAGAATTGTCAGAAGCAGTTAAAGTTGATAGTGCCACAATCCGTCGTGACTTTTCATACTTTGGCGCTCTTGGCAAACGTGGTTATGGCTATGATGTTGATGCTTTATTGAAATTCTTCAAGAAGCTACTGAATCAAGATCATTTGACTAACGTTGCTTTAGTTGGTGTTGGTAATTTGGGTCAGGCATTACTTAATTATAATTTCCGCCAAACAAACAATATCCGCATTAGCGCAGCATTTGATGTTGATCCTAAATTGACCGGCACGATTCATAGTGGTGTGCCAATTTACCCAATGTCAGAATTAAAAGAACAATTGCTTGATCAACAAATCAACATTGTTGTTTTAACAGTGCCATTTGATCACGCCCAAGAAATCGCTGATGAATTAGTGAAGTATGGCGTGCGTGGTATTTTAAACTTTACACCAATGCGGTTGAATGTACCTGACGATGTTCGGGTCCACAACGTTGACTTGGCTAATGAATTACAAACGTTGATCTACTTCTTAGATAACTTCAACGAAGATGGCACGTTGGTTAATCCTTTAGCAAATGATCCGTTATTCAACTAATTAAACTGAGGTAGTCATGATGAAAATCATGGCTATTTTTTTGTCGTTAAAAATCGTTGTTTTCAAATTAGAATCTGAGCTAAACAGTGAAATTTAAAAGGTGGCGCGGCGACTATTTAAGCGCTGGCTGTTATTTAAGAATCAGTAATTGTAAGGCAATCGTAATCCCGTTTAGGAGTGCATGAGCTAACATGGTTACCTTGATCGACCCAGTCCGATTATATAACCAACAGAGGACTAAACCGATACCTGAATAAATAATTAAGAAACGATTGTCATTATGAGCTAAACCAAATAACAGACTGGAAATTAATGCGGCACCAATGGGATTAATAATGTGCCGGCCAACACCGAAAATTGTTTTACGAAAGACCAGTTCTTCCATAATTGGTGCCAAAATAACGGCATAAATGGCGAAGGCGGGCGCACTTTTAATGATTTTTAGAATCTGGGTCGTATTTTGTGAGGTTTGTGGCATCCCGAATAAAGCAGTAATTAAGAAGGTCCCCAGAATTTCAGCACCGTAAATTAATAACAGCCCAGTGAAGCCATATACCAGCCAGTCGCCAAGGGTAATTTTCTTATCACTTGGTAAGCCGGCTTCACGAGTGGTGCGCCGGTCGATCCAAATCAATAGTCCCGTCAGAATGGCAGTTAACGCAACTTCAAGATTTATGGCGATTGCGCCGTGGAGCCGGAAAACTTGCACAAGTAATGCTGGTAAGAGCAAGGCTAGGCCATAGCCAAGTAACATCCAAATAATTTTATTCCAAACTTTTTTATATTGCATGATGTTTCCTTTCTTAAGGCAAAATCAACGTTCAGGTATTCTTCAATCATAACAATTTATCAACCATTAAAAAAGAGCTAGTGAAATAACTATTCATTGAAAAAGAACAAATTTCTTTGCTTGGTGTTGGTAAAACTGATTGTGGTATTTGAGGATTGCCTGGTTGTGATTATTGGCAGTTAACTTTTTGGGCGTGATAAGAAAAAATACTTGCATTCATGTCTAGAAATGTTATTATGAATTTTGTAGTTAGCACTTGATGACATTGAGTGCTAAAAAAGAAAAACATTAACGGAGGGATTCTCAGTGTTAAAACCATTAGGAGATCGCGTGATCGTAACTGTTGAAGAACCAGAAGAACAAACTGTCGGTGGGATCGTCTTAGCAAGCAATGCTAAAGAAAAACCACAAACTGGCAAAATTGTTGCTGTCGGCGCTGGCCGTGTAACTGATGATGGCAAACAAGTACCATTATCAGTTAAGGAAGGCGAAACAGTTCTTTTTGATAAGTATGCTGGCTCTGAAGTTAAATATGAAGACGTCAGTTATTTAGTTCTTCATGAAAAAGATATCATGGCGATTGTCGACTAATTCAACAACTAAAAGTAAAAATATAAATTTCGCAAAATTCTAAATAGATAAGGTGGCATTTTTAATGACAAAAGAAATTAAATTTTCTGAAGACGCGCGTTCAGCAATGTTACGTGGTGTCGATAAATTAGCTGATACTGTTAAAACAACCTTAGGCCCTAAAGGTCGCAACGTTGTTTTGGAACAATCTTATGGTTCACCTGAAATCACTAATGATGGTGTGACAATTGCTAAGAGCATCGAATTAGATGATCATTTCGAAAACATGGGTGCTAAATTAGTTTCTGAAGTTGCTTCAAAGACTAACGACATCGCTGGTGATGGTACTACAACAGCTACTGTTTTGGCCCAAGCCATTATTCGCGAAGGTATGAAGAACGTTACTGCCGGCGCTAACCCAGTTGGGATTCGTTCTGGGATTGAAGAAGCGACTAAAGCAGCCGTTGACGAATTACACAAGATTGCTCATAAAGTTGAAAACAAGAGCCAAATCGCTCAAGTTGCCGCTGTTTCTTCAGCAAGTAAAGAAGTCGGCGATTTGATTGCCGAAGCCATGGAAAAAGTTGGTCATGATGGTGTCATCACGATCGAAGAATCAAAAGGTATCGAAACTGACTTAAACGTCGTTGAAGGGATGCAATTTGATCGCGGCTACTTGTCACAATACATGGTTACTGACAATGACAAGATGGAAGCTGACTTAGACAATCCATACATCTTGATCACTGACAAGAAGATCAGCAACATTCAAGATATTTTACCAATGTTACAAGAAATTGTTCAACAAGGTAAATCATTATTGATCATTGCTGACGATGTTGAAGGTGAAGCATTACCAACACTTGTTTTGAACAAGATCCGTGGGACTTTCAATGTTGTTGCTGTTAAAGCTCCTGGCTTTGGTGATCGTCGTAAGGCTCAATTGGAAGATATCGCTATTTTAACTGGTGGTACAGTTATTACTAGTGATTTAGGTTTGGAATTGAAAGATACTAAACTTGAACAATTAGGTAAGGCTGGCAAGGTTACCGTTACTAAAGACAATACAACAATTGTTGAAGGTGCTGGTAGCAAGTCTGCTATTCAAGAACGAGTTGACTTAATCAAGGGCCAAATCGCTGATACAACTTCTGACTTTGACAAAGAAAAATTACAAGAACGTTTGGCTAAATTAGCTGGCGGTGTTGCAGTCATCAATGTTGGTGCCGCAACTGAAACTGAATTAAAGGAACGTAAGTATCGGATCGAAGATGCCTTGAATGCAACTCGGGCTGCCGTTGAAGAAGGCTACGTTGCTGGTGGTGGTACTGCTTTGATCAACGTGATTTCAGCTGTTGCTAAGTTGAAAGAAACTGGCGATGTTCAAACTGGGATCAACATTGTTCTCCGTGCTTTGGAAGAACCAGTTCGTCAAATCGCTGAAAATGCCGGCCTTGAAGGTTCAGTTATTGTTGAACATATGAAGAGCCAAGCTAATGAAGTTGGTTACAATGCCGCAACTGACAAGTGGGAAAACATGATCGAAGCTGGGATTCTTGATCCAACTAAGGTTACGCGTTCTGCTTTACAGAATGCCGCTAGTGTTGCCGCTTTGATGTTAACAACTGAAGCTGTTGTTGCTGACAAGCCAGAACCAGAAAAGAATGATGGCGCTGGTGCCGGAATGCCTGCTGGCGCTCCTGGTATGGGCGGTATGATGTAATCTAACTGATTACAATAATTTATGAATAATTTTGAAACAGTATTTGAATCCTTCGGGGTTTGAATACTGTTTTTTGTTGACGGCGCGAAATGTGAATTTGAATTAGTTTTTGGCAGAATAGTGGACAACTCCGTTGCGGCCGCCGGGGTGTGGAACGTTGCCGACACTGATTTGAGCTTATTGCTGACGCAACAATCTCAAATACAGGTCTTCTTCTAACCGCTAAAGCGGCAAGAAGAATTTGGCGACTGACACCCCGGCGGCCTCCACTGCGTTTTAAGCTAAACTAGTCCACTTTATATTCTGTCGATATCAAGGCAGTAGCTGCAAATTCAGGTGCTAATCCTTCAGCAAACGTATTAGTAAACAAAAACCAATAGCACTAATTCCTACTGTATTTTGAAAAACAGATTGTAGTAATCACAAAGGTTGATTAACAATTTATTTAAATCAACCAAAAGTTGTTGGTCAGACTATTTTGATTACTGCTCAAATATGACAATATTTTAAATTTTACCTGACTAATCCCACTCTGATTGCCATAAGCAGTAACAAAGATGAAGTGAACGAAATCAACTCCAGACGGAATGGAGGGCGTGGTTGTCAGCCGCTAAATTTGAGACCGTGACATAAGTCAGATATTTGCTGCAATCTTACATTGACTGCATTGATTACTAGCAAAGATAAAGTACACCACACCGACTCCAGACGGCGTGGAGGGATCTTGGCGTCAGCCGCCAAATTGTTCTTAGTGGCTGTGCCACTTAGTACAAGACTTGTATCTGAGACAATTTGGTTTCTAATTGGCTCAGATCAACGTCGGCCGCGTTCCACGCCAAGCAGCCCGGAACAGAGTCAGCCGCCATTCCGTTTTTGCACTTATTTCACAGGTTCAAACCGATGCCGGCCGCGTTCCACAACCAGCAAGCCCGCAATGGAGTCATAACCAGTTCTGTCTCAACATCTTTGCTATGTTTTAATGGTTTTAAACTTTTGTTTGCATATGGCTTTGATTAACGCCCGAAAAAATATTTTTGACGGTAAGAATTAGCTTTGTCTTTAGCCATTAAAACAGATATACTAAACATTAGGTAAACTGTTATAGTGTAGGTGATGAAATGGCGACAAAACATGAAGAAATTATTCATTATTTAGAAACACTGCCAATCGGCCAGAAGGTTTCAGTGCGCTCAATTGCCCATAACTTAAAGGTTAGTGAGGGTACGGCTTATCGGGCAATTAAATCTGCTGAAGCTAATGGCTTGGTAGCAACGATTGAACGAGTTGGTACAGTTCGAATTGAAAAAGAACGGCCTAAGAAAATTGAAGAGCTATCCTTTGCCGATATTCTTGATTTGATCAATGGCCGTGTTTTAGGTGGTGCGCAAGGGTTAAAGAAAACCTTAAATAAATTCGTGATTGGTGCGATGACTGAGGAAGCGATGATTCCTTACATTTCACCGATGTCGTTGGTGATTGTTGGTAATCGCTCAGGTGCTCAGCGAATTGCTTTGGAACATGGCGCCGCCGTTTTGATTACTGGTGGTTTTGATGCGGTGGCCAGTAATACAGCGTTGGCCGATCAGGCAAAGTTACCGCTGATTAGCACGAATTATGACACTTATACAGTGGCTAGCTTGATCAACCGCGAGTTATCAAATAAGAATATTAAACAGGATATTCTACTAGTGAATGATGTGTTTGAGCCCTTAGAACAAATTCAGGTGTTGCGTCAATCACAACGCGTTGCCGATTACTTAACATTACGGCAACAAACGAATAAATCGCGATTTGCTGTGGTCACTGATAAAGGTCGCTTGGTCGGCGTCATTACTTATCGTGATGTCCAGAATTTAAGTGAGGGCACTAGTTTAGATAAGGCCATGGTCAAAAGTCCGATTACGGTGACACGCCATACCTCATTGGCCAATGCCATTCATTTGTTAATGTCCAATGCGATTGATTTATTGCCGGTGGTTGATCATAATTATGATTTGATCGGCGTGGTCAATCGGGGCGATGTTCAAAATCATGATTTGCCCGCACCAAAAACAGGGACTTGGACATTAACCGCCCAAATTGGCGAAGCACTGTTTGTGGATCAGCAAAAACTGCCTAGTAAAGAGCGCGATTTTCCTGATTGGCATGCGATGGTGACCCCGCAGATGGCTAATGAACAAGGAACGCTTGCTGTTGGCGTTTTAACTGAACTATTAACCTTGACAGCGACCCGCTCGTTACGTCGTTATCAACAAAAGGTCAGTATGGTTGATCAAATGAACTTGTATTATTGGCGTTTGGTTCAGCTGGACCATGAGTTAACGATTCATTTGGATGTGGTTAATGAAAATCGGCGCCGCACAACTTTTGATATTAATGTTTATTCAGATCATTTATTAGTTGCTAAAGCTGTTGTTGGCTGTCAAGTTATTGAGGAGATTTAATTATGGAAGCTACTTTTAAACAAATTATTGCGAAGATCGAAGCATATGATAAAATTATTATTCACCGTCATCAAAATCCAGATCCAGATGCACTTGGTTCTCAAGGTGGCTTAGGCGAAGCAATCAAACACAGTTTTCCTGACAAACAAGTTCGTTTTGTTGGTGGGGATGTTGGTGATCTTGACTGGTTGACACCACCTGAAGAAGTTCCAGATGAATTCTATCAAGGTGCGCTGGTGATTGTGACGGATACTGCTGATACACCGCGAGTTAGTGATGCCCGTTTTGACCAAGGTGCTTTCCTGATCAAAATTGACCACCATCCCAATGATGATGCCTATGGCGATTATTATTATGTGAACACCAATGCTTCAAGCTGTTCCGAAATTATTGTGGATTTAATCAATCACAGCGATGGTAAATTAAGTCTTGATGCTGAAGCAGCACGGGTTTTGTATGCCGGCATTATTGGTGATACTGGCCGTTTCTTATATCCAGCAACTAGTGCCCACACTTTCGAAGTGGCAGCCCAGCTGGTTAGTTACAAGTTTAGTCATAGTAACGTGAGTCAAACGTTAAATGAAATTTCATTAAATCAGGCCCGTTTACAAGCGGTTGTTTTTGATCAATTGGCTTTTGATGGTCATGGTGCCGCTCATTTGGTTATTTCCCAAGAGTTACTGAAGAAATTAAATGTTCGCGATGATCAAGTCAATTCTGTGGTTTCAACACCTGGTCGCTTGCGGGAAGTCTTGCTCTGGTCGCTATATGTTGAAAAACCTGATGGCACTTATCGGGTCCATTTCCGGTCTAAGGGGCCAGTCATCAATGGGATTGCCAAAGCACATCATGGCGGCGGTCATCCTTTGGCTAGTGGTGCTAGTGCCGCTGATTTAGAAGAAGTAAAGCAAATTGTCGCTGAGATGATTGCTGCCGGCCAAGCCTTTGAAAACGGCCAAGCTTAAATTAGGAGAAAAATATGAGTGAAAATTTTACTGGTTTTAACTTAAGCCCAGAACTACAAAGTGGCCTTGCTAAAATCAAGTTCCAAGTACCAACTAAAGTCCAAGCAACAGTCATGCCAATTTTATTGGCTGGCCGCGATGCCATTGTCCAATCAGAAACCGGCAGTGGTAAAACCCATGCGTTCTTACTACCATTAATTTCCCAATTACAAAAGGGCGATGATTTGCCACAATTGGTGATCACTTCACCAAGTCGAGAATTGGCAAATCAAACTTATTTAGCTGCTCGTAAATTGATTGAGGCCAGTGGTTTAGACTGGCGAACTCATCTTTATGTGGGGGGTAGCGATAAGGAACGCCAAATTGAAAAGTTACGTCGTCAACAGCCAGATATTGTGATTGGTACGCCGGGTCGAATCTTGGATTTGGTTTCAAGCTCGGCTTTACGAGTTGACCAAGTGCGTTTCTTAGTTATAGATGAAGCCGACATGACTTTAGACATGGGCTTCTTGAAGGATGTCGATGCAGTCGCTAGTAAAATGCCAACTGGATTACAGATGGCGGTTTTCTCGGCGACGATCCCTGACAAGTTACAACCATTCTTGAAGAAATATTTAACGAATCCCGCCGAAGTTGATTTGACGCCGAAAACAGTCATCAATCCTAACGTTGAAAACTGGCTGTTTGCTAGTCAAGGCCGCGATAAAGTTAAATTAGTTGAAAAGATTCTTAACGTGGGTCAACCTTATTTGGCTTTGATTTTCGCCAACACCAAAGAAGAAGTTGACGAGATCACCACGAAATTACAACAATCAGGGTTGAAGGTTGCGAAAATTCATGGTGGTTTACAACCTCGAGAACGTAAACGCGTGATGAAGCAAATTGAAAATCTTGATTTTCAATACGTGGTGGCTACTGATTTAGCGGCTCGTGGCATTGATATTCCTGGTGTTTCTTTAATTATCAACTTCAATATTCCCCGTGACCTGGAATTCTTCATTCACCGAGTTGGACGAACTGGTCGTAACGGCTTAGATGGGACGGCGATTACGTTGTACAGTCCCGAAGAAGAAGGCCGAGTTCATCAACTTGAAAAATTAGGGATTAATTTTATTCCGAAAACGCTGCATGACGGTCAGATAGTTACGAGTTACGATCGGCGTCGGCGTGAACAGCGGACGGCAACTCATGAACGGCTTGACCCTAATATGATTGGTTATGTGAAGAAGCAGCATCGTAAAGTTAAGCCGGGTTATAAGAAGAAAATCAAACAAGCAATCAATGATGATCGTCGTCGTAAGAAAAAAATTGCTGAACGCGAGGAACGTAACTTGCATAAGAAGCAGAAACGGCAGCGCGGATGATTACAGAAGAGGCTTTATATTGGTCACAGTGGCAACAGCTGACTAGTGCCCAACAACGGGGTCTATTTGAACAAATGTTACGGTATTTCGTTCATCCCCTGTGGCAAGTTGGTGAGATTCAACCACTGCAAAATAAGCTTGACCAGCAAACTTGGCAGGTTGCTTTAAATGGTCGTCATTTTTATTTTGAACCAGGACAATTAGCTAATGATCAACAGCAGGCCGTGGCACCTTTTTTAATCAGTGCTGACGCCATTCCCGCAAATCATTATTTTTTAGGCACGATTGATCCAGTTTCTGGTCAGCCATTAACTAATCAGTTGGCTTTGAAGCATTATCAAGGGGAAATCGCTGACTTTTTACAGCGACCAAATAATACTTTAAATCCCTTTGCTCAGCCCACAGAATGGGCCAGCGAACATTTGACGTTTGTGGACCAGGATCAAGTCATCGCCGTTTATCAGCGCCAATTCTGGTCTCAAGCTGATTTGCAACAGCAATTGCGGCGCCAGGGTGGCAATTTGCCAACGGCCAATCAATGGCAAGCAGCCGCGTTTGCTAATCAGGATAGTGTGTCCTGGCAAATTGATGATTTGTCTGGCGATAGTTTGTTAGGTTTGGGCTTGCGTTTTAATTCGACTATGCAAGCTGAGTTACTAACAGATCCAGCTTTAATCCAACCTAATCCGTTCCATCGCGGACCAGATAAAGTTGGTTTAGCGCCGATCGCAGCAGATTTGCCGGTTGTTTTAACCGCCGATTTTTATTACCGGACTGTGTTGAACGTGCAGTTGGATTGATAGTGAGAAATGTTAAGACTTCCGCAGTTAGAGTGGCGGTTGCTGGGCGATTTAAAGCTGAACTAGTATCGGGCGGAATAGCGGACAACTCCGTTGCGGCCGGCGAGTTGTGGAACGCGGCCGGGATTGATTTGAGCTTATTGCTAACGCAACAATCTCAAATACAACCCTTATCCTAAGCGCTAAAGCGCCAAGGATAATTTGGCGGCTGACAACCCGGCGGCCTCCACTACGTTTTGATTTTATTGAGATCATTTAAAATTTGGTTGATATCAAGACAATACTAGTGAAGTAAGCTGTCAATCGCTTAGCCACCACCTGATGAAACTAACAAAACTGATCATCACTATTTGGTCGAACCAGATTGTGATAATACAAAACGGTGTGACGATCTCTACTGAGAAGTGAGTTGTCACATCGTTTTTTGGTGCCGTTCGGCTATTATTACTGACTGAATTGAGTTACACAATCCCACTATAATTGCCCTAAACGCTGACAAATGTGAAGCGTACTACCTCAGCTCTAGACGGAATGGAGGGATCTTGGCGTCAGCCGCGAAATTATCGTTGGTGCTTTAGCATTTACGATAAGCCTCGAATTTGAGATTTTCGCAGAAAAGCTCAAATCGATGGCCGCCGCGTTCCACGCCAAGCAGCCCGGAATGCAGTCAGAACCAGTTCTGTTTTAACGCCATTATCAAGTTTTAGCGGTTTTGACTTTTAACCTTTAATTGGCTTCAACCGATGCCGGTAGCGTTCCACAACCAGCAAGCCCGGAATGGAGTCAGAACCAGTTCTGCTTGAACACCTTCACTGGCCTTTAATGGTTTTACGCCTTGCTAGACAATACCTGCAGTAACAAAAAAGCTTCCATTTGACAGGGTTCGGCTAGTTCACTATAATTAGGGAGGCTTAAGATATGCCAACGTGTGGCGACTGCTCAGCGAGAGATTGGTGGTGCGAAATCTCCAGTTAACACGATTGGTGCTCCCTAAGTGGTAATTGAATACGTTCTTTTAATGAAGAGGTTAACGATGAACATCGTTGCAAACAAGGTGGTACCGCGCATAAGCGTCCTTGATGGCAACGGTGTTTTTATATTATTTTAAGAATCAAGAAGGAGTTTTACTGATGAAAGAATTATCCAGTGCCGAATTTCGGCAAATGTTTTTAGACTTTTTTAAGTCAAAAGGTCACGATGTTGAACCTAGTGCATCGTTAGTTCCTCATGATGATCCAACTTTATTGTGGATCAACTCAGGGGTAGCCACTTTGAAGAAGTATTTTGATGGTACCGTGATTCCCAAGAATCCTCGAATTACCAATGCCCAAAAGAGTATTCGGACCAATGATATTGAGAATGTTGGTAAAACGGCACGTCATCAAACGTTCTTCGAAATGTTGGGGAATTTCTCAGTTGGTGATTACTTTAAAGAAGACGCCATTCCTTGGGCTTGGGAATTCTTAACATCACCTAAATGGCTAGATTTGGATCCAGAAAAATTGTATGTCACTGTTTATCCTAAAGATACTGAAGCTCATCGTATTTGGCATGAAGTGGTTGGCTTGCCTGAAGACCACATTATTAAAGTTGAAGATAACTTCTGGGATATTGGTGAAGGTCCTAGTGGCCCAGACTCAGAAATTTTCTACGATCGTGGTCAAAAGTTCAATAATGTTGCTGAAGATGATCCCGAAAATTATCCTGGCGGCGAAAATGAACGTTATTTGGAACTTTGGAACATTGTTTTCTCTGAATTTAACCATTTAGCTGATGGCCGTTACGTTGAACAACCTCATAAGAATATTGATACGGGGATGGGTCTCGAACGTGTTGTTTCAGTCTTGCAGAATGCCCCAACTAACTTTGAAACTGATTTATTCATGCCGATTATTCATCGCACGGAAGAAATCAGTGGCCAAGTGAAATATGGCGATTCTGAAAAAACCGATGTAGCTTTTAAAATTATTGCTGATCATGCCCGGGCCGTTAGTTTCGCCATTGGTGACGGCGCTTTACCTTCCAATGAAGGCCGTGGTTATGTCTTGCGGCGTTTGATTCGCCGGGCAGTGCTGAATGGTCGTCGTTTAGGAATCGACAAGCCATTCTTGTATGAACTCGTAACAGTTGTCGGCAAAATCATGAACAGCTATTATCCTGAAGTTGAAGAACAAGAAGGCTTCATTGCCAAAGTCATTAAGTCCGAAGAAGTGCGGTTCAGTGCTACTTTGACTGATGGCTTAGCATTATTAAATCAATTAATTGCTACCCAAAAGGCTGCTAACAAAACTGTGATCGATGGTCGCGATGCCTTCAAATTGTTCGATACTTTTGGCTTCCCAATTGAATTAACCGTTGAGTACGCTGATGAAGAAGGATTAACCGTTAATCAGGCTGAATTTGATGAAGCAATGGCTGAACAAAAGAATCGGGCCCGGGCTGCTCGTGGTGATTTACAGTCAATGGGTTCTCAAAATGAAACCTTAATGGCCTTGAAAGAACCTAGTGAATTTGTGGGCTATGACAATCTCACTATTCCTGATGCAAAATTAGTCGTGGCTTTGCAAGATGGTCAAGAAGTGAAGACTTTGACTAGTGGCACCGCTGAATTAATTTTCGATCGGACACCATTTTATGCCGAAATGGGTGGCCAAGTTGCTGACTGGGGAACAATCGAAGATGCTGATGGCAATCTTTTAGCCAAAGTAACTGATGTTCAACATGCACCAAATGGTCAAAACCTGCATACGGTTGAAGTAGTGGCTGATTTAACTGTGGGTCAATCATATCAGTTAGCTGTTGCTGAATTACGGCGGCGTAAAGTTCGGCGTAATCATACGGCCACTCATTTATTAGATCAAGCTTTGCGCGATGTTTTAGGCGAACATACACATCAAGCTGGGTCATTAGTTGAACCTGACTATTTACGGTTTGATTTCACGAACCTTGGTCAAGTTACCGCGGCCCAATTAGCTGAAGTTGAACAAATAGTTAACGAGAAGATCTGGGCAGAATTACCGGTCACAACTGTAGAAACTGATTTGGAATCAGCTAAGAAGCTAGGTGCAATTGCGTTATTCAGTGAAAAATATGGTGATCGCGTTCGGGTTGTTAAGGCTGGCGATTATTCAATGGAGCTTTGCGGTGGCACTCATGTTAAGAACACGGCTGAATTAGGCTTGTTGAAGATTACTTCTGAGTCAGCAATTGGTGCTGGTGTACGGCGGATTGAAGCTGTCACGTCTAAAGAAGCTTATCAATATTTGAACGACCATGATCAAATGTTGCAAGATGTGGCTGCTGATTTGAAAGTGAAGCAATTAAAAGAATTGCCTAACAAGATCAGTCGGTTACAACAAGATCTGAAAGATGCACAACGTGACTTACAGAATATTAAAGCTAAAATGGCTCAAGAAGAAGCTCAAGACAAGTTACAAGTCGTGACAGCTGGCCATTATCAATTAGCCACGGCTCTGATTCCGAACGTGTCTATGAATGAATTGCGGCAATTAGCTGATAATTGGCGTAATCAAAGTCAAGATGACGTGTTAGTTTTAGGCACGGCCCAAGGTGCTAAAGTGAACTTGTTAGTCGCGGTTGCAAAAGCGGCAGTTGCTAAGGGCATTAAAGCCGGCGTGATCATCAAGCAAATCGCTCCAGTTATTGGTGGTGGCGGTGGTGGCCGTCCTGATATGGCCCAGGCTGGTGGTAAAGAAGCTGATAAATTACCACAAGCTTTACAAGCAGCTCAAGAATTTTTAGCAAAACAAGATTAAGTATCAATAACAATCATTGTATTTTCAAGCGATTTCAGGTATGATTTTGTTTAGAGTGAGGTGACAGTCATGAGTGAATTGGATAAGACAATGTCCTTTTCTTTTAATGAAAATGAATCAAAAAATGTGAAAGATACCTTAGAAAGTGTTTATCAAGCCCTCGAAGAAAAGGGATATAATCCGATCAATCAAATCGTCGGTTATTTGCTTTCCGGTGATCCAGCTTACATTCCTCGCCATAATGATGCGCGTAATTTGATTCTGAAGCATGAACGTGACGAGATCATTGAAGAATTGGTACGTAAATATTTGAATAAGGAACGATAAGATGCGCTTAATGGGACTAGACGTTGGCTCGAAAACAGTCGGCGTAGCAATTAGTGATGAATTAGGTTGGACCGCTCAAGGCGTGGAGATTATTGCGATTGATGAAGCCAACGAGAACTTCGGCATGAAACGGCTGAAGAAGTTGGTTGAGGAATATCGAGTCACCGGTTTTGTGTTAGGTTTGCCGAAAAATATGAATAATACTAGTGGCCCCAGAGTTGCTCGTAGTCGTGCCTATGGTGATCGCGTGGCCCATAAATTTGGGTTACCAGTTGACTATGAAGATGAACGTTTGACCACCGTTCAGGCTGAACGTGTTTTGATTGCTGGTGATGTTTCACGAAAGAAACGTAAACAAGTGATTGATAAGTTGGCCAGTGTGGTTATTTTACAAAACTATTTGGACGCTCATGGTCCTTTGACGCAACAAAAATAGGAGGATTTATGTCAGACAATCAAAATATTACTGACTTCAGTAACTTTGACGAAGATAATCGTCAAGTGACTTTAGTTGATGATCAAGGTAACGAAGAATTATATGAAGTGTTGTTCACTTTTGATTCTGAGGACTTTAATCGGTCTTACGTCTTGTTGATTCCTGCTGATGCCGCTGAAGATGAGGAAACGGATATTTATCCATTTGCTTACACACCTAATGAGAACGGTGACGCGACTGATGGCGAATTACAACCAATCGAAGATGACGCTGAATGGGATATGGTTCAAGGTGTCCTTGATGTCTTCTTAAATGACGAGAATTTAAATAATTAATTGTTGTCATTGAAGTAATAGTTTAAGATGGTTTAGAGAAAGATTCGGTGAAGAGCCGAATCTTTTTTTAATGATCATGGTACTGGTAAACCTTTGTGACGCTCCTTAGCTGAAAACGGCAGGGACCCAGCGATTTGAAGTCGATCTGGTTTTAGGCAGAATAGCGGACAACTCCGTTGCGGCGGTTGGGTTGTGGAACGCGGCCGGGATTGATTTGAGCTTATTGCTAACGCAACAATCTCAAATACAACCCTTATCCTAAGCGCTAAAGCGCCAAGGATAATTTGGCGGCTGACAACCCGGCGGCCTCCACTGCGTTTTGAGCTAGGGGTGCCCACTCAATATTTGTTTGATATCGTGGCAATACCAGTCTTACTAGATGCCGATTGCCTTGCAGCCACTGGATGAAACTAAGAAAATTAAGTACAGTACAATTTAGAAAATCATACTCTGATAGCAGCTAAGTCTGCTCAACAATTTGTTTAGCTTAAGCGAAAACTGTCCGTAAGGCTAATTTTAACTAGTATTCAGAAGTGACAATGATTGACATTTAATTGGTTTGTCCCACTAGCAGTGACTTACTCACTAACAACTGTGTAATGAACCACCTCAGCTCCAGACGGCGTGTAGGGATCTTGGCGTCGGCCGCCAAATTATTGTTAGTGCTTTAGCACTTACAATAAGACTTGTATTTGAGATTGTTGCGTAGCAATAAGCTCAAATCAACGTCGGCCGCGTTCCACGCCAAGCAGCCCGGAACAGAGTCAGACTCAATTCTGTTTTAAAACCAGTACAAATGTTTTTGGGTTTTGTTTTTGTTTGTTATTTGGAAAGAGCTGAAACGTGTTCGGGGTGCCAAATGGCTATGCCTAATTTGATAATTTGCTCGGTCGAATTCTCGCCCAATCAAATTATCGAAATTAGGCTACGCCAAAAGTGCGTCGCCCCTCACACTCTAATCTGATTTGGTGGAATGTCTGTTTAGTGATAAAATGTAATAGAGTTTATAGAAATGGTGATTGAGTGGACTATGACGAAGCAGAATCGGGCCTATAAGGCCATCATTAATCATCGTGAGTATCAGATTGTTGGTCCAGGGTCAGTTGATTTTTTGGATCGCGTGACGGCTCAGGTGAGTCAGCAATTAAAAGAAATTAAGCAACATGATCAACTTTTGAGTAGCGAGGATGCGGCAATTTTGTTGGCTTTTAATTTAACAGCCAAGCAAGTTGCTCATGAAGAACTCAAGCAAAAACGTCGCAAGAAATAATGCGATAGACTAATTTCAACGAGGAAAATATGCTAAGTTTTTTAATTATTTTGATTTTTGCCTATAATTTATACGTTGGGGCGCGACGGGGAATTTTGCTGGAAGGTGCCTATACCATTGGTTTTCTCCTGACATTGATTTTTGCCAGGATTTTTTATCTAGGCCTGAGCAGTAAGTTGACCTTGCTGATTCCTTATCCATCAGCTTCATTAGATAGCCATTTTGCCTTCTTCTCGACAGAGGTTGGGCTTGGTTTGGATACTGCTTTTTATCGGGGCTGTGCATTTATGATTATTTTACTGTTAGGTTGGCTCCTGACTCATTTCGTTATGATTTTCTTGAATAATTTGGCTTATTACCCAATTGATCGGCATGTTAGTTTGGCTGGTGGCATTTTTTTGGCCTTCGTCAATACTTATATTGCGTTATTTTTCTTACTTTATTTAACGGCTTTAATTCCCGTAACTGGCATTCAAAGTATGTTAAGTAATTCTTGGATTGCAACTTTAATCGTGCGTTATACACCATTTTTGACTCATTGGGCGACGCAAATTTGGATCGTGGCTGCGTAATTTTGTCAATTGAATTCATTGTTAGCACTGACTGCCATTAACACCGCGGTTGGTGCTAGCACTGTTTAGTGAACCTTTAGCAATGAAATAGATTAGAAGAATTGTGGTGACAATTAAATGAATGAACGTGTATTAAGAATACTCGAGTTTAACAAAATTAAACAACAAATTCGGCCGTTTCTCCGCACGGAGATGGGCGAACAAACGCTGAATGGTCTGGCGCCTAGTCATGATGCCAAAACGGTGCAATTATGGTTAGACCAAACTAAAGATGGCGCTGATATCTTGCGTTTAAAGGGCGGCTTACCCATTGCGCAATTAATTAATTTGGATGCGCCAGTTCGGCGACTGGAAATCGGTGCCAGTTTAAATGGCCAGGAGTTGGCCGCGATTAGTCGCAGTTTGCAAGCGACGAATGCCGTGATCAATTTCTTCCGTGATTTAGATGAAGATATTGAATTAAGAGCTTTACCAGCATTGGCAGCTAATTTAGTCAGTCTGCCTACACAAAGCCAATTGTTGCGGCGTTCGTTAGAATCAGACGGCACCGTTTTGGATACCGCTTCAGGCCGTTTGCAGGATTTGCGCAAAACAATGCACGGTCAAGAAAGCCAAATTCGGGCGCGAATGGATGGCTACACGCGTGGTAGTCAGGCAAAATATTTAAGTGAGCCAATCGTGACGATTCGTGATGAACGTTATGTTATTCCTGTTCGTTCTGAATATCGCAGCCAGTTCGGCGGGATTATCCATGATCAAAGTGCTAGTGGGCAAACAGTTTACGTTGAACCACAAAGTGTTTTGGAAATGAATAATAAATTGCGTCAAGTTCAATTAGCTGAGAAGCAAGAAATTGAACGCATTTTGGCGGAATTATCAGCTGAATTAGCCCCTTATACCAACGAATTAAAAAGCAATGAATATCTTTTAGGGCAATTTGATTTCATTGATGCGAAAGCACACTATGCTGCCCAATTGCGAGCAACTGAGCCCTTGATTGACTCAGAAAATCACGTTAATTTGTTGCAAGCGCGGCATCCACTTTTAAATGCGAAGAAAGTTGTTAGTAATGATATTGCCATTGGCGCTGATTACAAGACAATTGTGGTCACCGGTCCTAATACTGGTGGTAAAACAATTACTTTGAAGACCCTGGGCTTGATTCAGTTAATGGCACAATCAGGCTTGTTTATTCCAGCTCGGGAAGAAAGTCGCGTTGGTATTTTCCGCGAAGTCTTCGCTGATATTGGTGATGAACAATCGATTGAACAGAACTTGAGTACTTTCTCCGCCCACATGGAAAATATTATTGGTATGCTTGATCAAGTAAATGATCAGGATCTGGTCTTGCTCGATGAATTAGGTGCCGGGACTGACCCACAAGAAGGGGCTAGTTTAGCCATTGCTATTTTGGATTATCTTGGTGGTACTGGTGCTTATGTTGTGGCGTCAACCCATTATCCGGAATTGAAAGTCTATGGTTATGAACGACCAGATACAATTAATGCCAGTATGGAATTTGATGTGAATACGCTAAAGCCAACTTATCGGCTGTTAATTGGGGTTCCGGGCCGTTCTAACGCCTTTGACATTTCACGGCGACTAGGAATGCCTGATGCCATTGTTGAAGCAGCTAAGGGCCTAATGAACGGCGCTAGCCAAGATTTAAATAATATGATCAGTAGTTTGGAACAGCAACGTAAACAAACTGAGCAAACTGATCAAGATTTGCAAGAGGAATTACAGGCTGCCACCAAGTTACATCAAGAACTGGATTCAGCTTGGCAAGAATTTAATCAGACGAAAGAGCAACGCTTAGCAGCGGCCCAAGATAAGGCCAATGATTTAGTCGATCAAGCCCAGAAAAAAGCCGCCGAAATTATCGATGAATTGCGACAATTACGGCTCCAAGGTGGCTCTGGTATTAAAGAAGACAAGCTGATCGCTGCTAAAAGTCAGTTGAATAGTTTACATCAAGATCATAATTTAAAGAAAAATCGGGTTTTACAAAAAGCTAAACGGCAACAAGAGATTCAAGTTGGTGATGATGTCCGGGTGCTTTCCTATGGCCAAGTTGGGGTCGTCACTCAGAAATTTAATGCCCATGAGTTTGAAGTCCAAATGGGGATTATTAAAATGAAATTGCCAGAACGCGAATTAGAGAAACTTAAACCCAAACAATCAGAACCAAGTCGGCAAGTCGTCACGGTTCGTGGTAGTGATCATCATGTCGCTACGCAATTGGACTTGCGCGGCCAACGTTATGAGGAAGCTTTGGCTAACCTCGATCGTTACATTGACTCCGCATTACTAGCTGGCTATGAGTCCGTTACAATTGTTCATGGGAAAGGGACGGGTGCAATTCGCCAAGGTGTTCAAGATTATTTGAAACAGAATCGGCGGGTTAAACGTTTTGAGTATGCACCGGCTTCGGCTGGTGGTAACGGCGCCACGATTGTTTTCTTTAAGTAAATGAAAATTAAAAAAAAGACAGTTCAATTAGCCAGACGCTAATTAACTGTCTTTTTTGGTAATTATTGTAGATTAACTTTAAATTTACCAGGCTTAGCTAAGCTGAAAGTTGGCGCGAATTGTAGTTCGAAATTACCAAGGTTTTCCGTACCAAAATGATGATAAGCATCGATCGATTTTCCGACTGCAATTGTGTCCAGTGTTTGCCCACTGGCATAGCTATGTAACTTCTTGCCGTCAGGGCCATAAATATTAATGTCTGAACCAACTAGCAGTTCTTTATCAGTGTTATTTTTAACTGTATACTTAACTAAAATAACATTCTTAGGTTGCGTGTCGTCAAACAGGTTGCGCTCATCACTTTTATTGAGCGAATTCAAGGTGTAGGTAACTTTGTCGACCGTGATTGAATCGCCGATTTTTCCAAATTCTTTCTTGACGGGCTTTTTTTTTGCCATCAGCGTTGATTTAGGTTGCGAGCTGTCGGCGCTTTTTTTCGGCCTTTGACTATTCCAGGCCCCAGCAATAATAAAAGCGAGTATTAATAACCAAAGCCAAAGTTGTTGATAAATTGGCTTCTTCTTTTGCGGTTGCTTCATTTTTCTCCTCCGTTAGCAGTCATTAACTGAATTTTCCACATCAAGTAAAGGCAGCAGCAAAAATTATACGATAAGTGGGCCGAAAAAATAAGCTCAGCGAAGCGCCTTTTCTCCTGAATTTAAGCCGAAAAAAGTTTTAGCAGCTGGTTTTGTACGCCGTTAGTTACGATTAGGTCAGGGCGGTGCTGCTCAAAATCGACGTGATTAAGTCAGCAAGTCTAATAAGTGCGACAAGGCAATCTAATGGTAGCCATTTTCATTGATCGCTGGTTAGTGTTTTTTCAGTTGTTGCTAATAACGTTTAATTTCCAATGAAATAATAAGGTTATTATTAGTAAGCAAAAAGATTGCTTTTCTGCATCAGGCTGATTATCATTATAAAGTAGTCATGAATGGAGGCAATCAAATGGTAAAAGCAATTACTGATAAAACTTTCGCGCAAGAAACTGATCATGGTGTTGTTTTAACTGACTTCTGGGCAACTTGGTGTGGTCCATGTCGGATGCAATCACCTGTGGTCGAGGCTTTGGAGAACGAAGACAAGACAGTTAAATTTACGAAGATGGATGTGGATGAAAACCCACAAACACCTCAATCATTTGGAATTATGGCAATTCCAACTTTGATCATCAAAAAAGACGGCGAAGTTGTTGATAAATTAGTTGGCTATCACAGCAAAGAGCAACTTCAAGAAACATTGGCTAAATACAAATAAGCATTTAAAAAAAGGGCCACTCAACTTCGCAGTTGAGTGACTCTTTTTTAATTTCGTGGTTATTCGGTCGTTGTTGGGTCTTGAAATTTTAGAAAATCGGTCACCTTATCATCAGTTGGATCGTGGGGATCGGTTTTCAAAGTGAAATTAATCTGTTGATGACGTTTATCGACTTCATAAGCCGCCTCGGTTAAGAAACCTAATTGCTGCTGTAATGACTGCGCCAAAAAGCCGCCCTCTAAATTAAACCCAGTATTCTTAGGATTGGCTAAACGTTGCTCAACAATCGCGCCAGTTAACTTCAAAGTGGTCGTGGCTTTCTTCTGTTGGGTCAATTCTAAACGACCCCAATTAACGACGGTAAAGAATTGTTGTAGGTCAGACCAAGTACCTAAAGGAAAGCGGCGGGCAATCTCTTTACCTAACCAGTAAGTTAAGTCAGCAGTGTCTTGACCTAGTAATAAAGGTAAAACAATTTCCCGACTGAATTCATTTTGAAAAGCAGTTGGATCTTTAACAAGTTGTTGTTGTAATTGTTCCCAGTTCATTGTTCATCCTCCAAGCTATCCACTATTATACTGGTTTTATGGCGGTCTGACAAAGGAAACTATTGAACTATTTGGTAAGATTGTTAGAAGAAAGTTTTCGAATGAATCGTAACTAACTTGGCCGCTCCTTAGTTGAGAGCGGCAGGGGCCCAGCGATTTAGAGGGTATCAAGTCTTCCCTAATTTGATGAGGTGGTGGTAACAAAATAGCGTGACAATCTCTACTGAAGAATAGAACTGTCGCACCGATTTTTTGCTACTGTTCAACTATTAATACTGATTGAATTGAATCACTTAATCATGCTATCACAGCCTTAAACACTAACAAAGATGAAGTGCACCAACTCAGCTCCAGACGGAATGGAGGGCGTGGTTGTCAGCCGCCAAATTGTTCTTAGTGGCTGTGCCACTTAGAACAAGGCTTGTATTTGAGATTGTTGCGCTAGCAATAAGCTCAAATCAATGCCGGCCGCGTTCCACAACCAGCAAGCCCGCAATGGCGTCGGACCCAATTCTGTTTTGACAGGGATTTTTACAGGGTGCCACTTGAAATTAGTCGCTAAAAAAGCGACAATATAGTTTAATTCAAGATTTGAAGGGATAATTATGGCAAAGCAACCAATTGGTTTTTTAGATTCAGGTGTGGGTGGTTTAACTGTTGTCAAAGAAGCACTGCGGCAGTTGCCCCAAGAAGATATTGTATTTATTGGTGATCAAGCGCGTTTGCCTTATGGACCACGGCCAGCTAGTCAGGTGCAGGAATTTACTTGGCAATTGACCAACTTTTTATTAAAGAAGCAGATTAAAATGCTGGTGTTTGCTTGTAACACGGCCACAGCTGAGGCCTTAGAGGTGATCAAACCACATTTACAAATTCCCGTTGTCGGCGTGATTTTACCAGGGACGCGGGCAGCAATTAAGGCCACGCAAAATGGTCAGATTGGGGTCATCGCCACAGAAGGCACGATTGCCTCCAATGCTTATGAGAAAGCAATCAAATTACGGGACCCTGATCTGGATGTGGTGAGCTTGGCCGCACCGAAATTTGTACCGCTTGTGGAAAGTAATCAGTATCAAGGCGAGTTAGCTCGCAAAATTGTGGCTGAAACATTGGCACCATTGAAACAAACTCAAATTGATACGTTGATCCTTGGTTGTACGCACTATCCATTGTTGCGGCCCTTAATTCAAGATTTTATGGGACCAAAAGTCACTTTAATTGATTCTGGCGCTGAAGCTGTGTCAGAAGTGTCGGTTTTATTGGATTACTTTGAAATTGCGAACCATCATCTCGAAGGACCGCGACAAACCTCGTTTTATACCACGGCTTCACCAGAAATGTTCGATCAAATTGCTGGGGATTGGTTAGGTCTCAATGATATCCAGGCACAACAAGTCAATGTGAAGGAGTCGAAGTAATGAAGCACGAATTAGTCATTGCCACTAATAATTTAGGTAAGGCCCGAGAATTTAAAGCGGTATTTGCGGCAGCCGGTTGGCAAATCAAAACTTTAAATGATTTCACTGATTTACCACAAGTCCGGGAAACTGGTCATACTTTTGAAGAAAACGCGCGCTTAAAAGCGGATCATTTTGCGGCCTTATTAAAACAACCGGTTTTAGCCGATGATTCTGGCTTGGAAGTAGCTTATTTACATGGTGCTCCTGGAATTCGGTCTGCCCGCTATGCTGGTGATCATAATGATGCTGCCAACAATGCCCGGCTTTTAGCTGAACTTGGTGGCCTACCACCAGAGCAACGGACTGCCAATTTCCATACCACCTTGGTTTTGGCCTGGCCAGAGCGACCAACTGCTGATTTAGTGATTTCTGGTGATGTTCTGGGACAAATTCTCAGTGTGCCACGCGGGGATGATGGGTTTGGTTATGATCCATTGTTCTATTTACCAGAATTAGCGAAGACTTTTGCAGAAATGAATCCCGCAGAGAAAAATCGATACAGTCATCGTGGCGCTGCTATTAAGAACTTATTACCCGTTTGGCAGCAATGGTGGCAAGAACAGGAGCAGGTAAAATGAAGTTTCTAGTGGTCAGTGATAATCACGGCGATCAAAAAATTCTTGAAAAATTAGTTCACCACTATCAAAACAATGTTGACGCATTGATCCATTGTGGTGATTCTGAGTTGGCTTATGATGCGGATTTACGCAGCAAGTTTTTAATTGTTGGTGGTAATATGGACTTTGATCAACAATTTCCGGCTAGTTTAACTGAGAAGATTGGTGACGAGACCGTTTTTATTGCGCACGGTCATCGTCTGGGCATTAATTATGATTTGACGAAAATGCAGTTGGCGGCCCAAGAAGCTGGCGCCACCTTAGCTTTTTATGGTCACAGTCATCAATTGGCCTGTGAAATGGCGGCGGGCTGTTTGTTTTTAAATCCTGGTTCAATTAGCCAACCTCGAGGTCACTGGGCCGTTTTAGGTGGCACCTATGCCATTGTGACTACCACACCTGAAAACATCAAGGTACAGTACTATACGCGCGATTTAACGCCAGTCAGTGACTTAGCCTTTGAATTCAAACGTTAATTAATTGAATGAGCTTAGTGAGCACTGATTTCTTTAGCGGAAGTCAGCGCTTTTTTTATGGGGAAAATTAGTTGAAAGTCATGAATCACTAAAATTAGCCGTTAAAATGATTGCAATGAATTGAGCAATTAGTGGTATACTATGATTATAATGATTAGTAATACACAAATAGATGTGGTGTGACCGGTCGACTACAAAACTAACGGTATTTTAGGGGTTAATAATCATGGCGAAACAATTAACATCTCAGATCGATGACAGCATCACTTGGCGTTGGTGGCTACAATTGATGGCCAGCATGGTGATTTTGTTTTTGTGCACCCAGTTTATTTTGCATCGTTTAATTTCGACAGATGTTGTTTCTGGCATTTCCATGGCCCAGAATTTTCGTGACGGTGATCAAGTGCTGACCTACCGTCACGGAAAAATTATTCATGGTAGTGTCATTATTTTTGATGCACCTAATGATCCGGGCACGTTATATATAAAGCGGGTGATTGGTTTGCCAGGTGATCGCGTGCAAATGAATCAAGATCGGCTTTACATCAATGGCCACTTAACACCAGAGCCGTATTTGCAGCGTTATTTGACCGGGAGTGCCTTTACGGAGGACTTTACTTTAAAAGAAAAGCTTGGCGTCGATCAGGTGCCAGCTAACAGTTATTTTGTCCTCGGCGATAATCGCCCGATTTCCCGTGATAGTCGACGGATCGGCTTCATTAAACAGAATCGAATCATTGGCACAGTTAAAATGCGCTATTGGCCGTTGAATACTTTACAGTTTTATTAGCATTTCCTTCAAGCAATTAATTGAGTTAAGTCGTTCCCTAGTTGAGAACGGCAGGGGCCCAGCGATTAAGAGGGCGTGGAACATGGTGGGCGTTGATTTGAGCTTATTGCTAGCGCAACAATCTCAAATACAAGCCTTATTCTAACCGCTGAAGCGGCAAGAATAATTTCACCATTGACGCCAATCGCTGGGCCCCTGCCTGGACTAAATTAACAAAACTGATCACCACTACTTGGCCGAACCAGAATGTGGTGGTAAAAAAAGTCAGTGTGACAATCTCGACTGACAATTGAGTTGTTACGCCGTTTTTTGTTACTGTTCAACTATTACTACTGATTAAATGAGTTATTGAATCCCACTACGACTGTCTTAAGCACTAATAATTCTTAAATGTACCACTTTAACTCCAGACGAAATGGAGGGCGTGGTTGTCAGCCGCCAAATTATTGTTAGTGCTTTAGCACTTACAATAAGACCTGCATTGAAGACTTTTGCAAAAAGGCTTCAATCAGTGTCGGCCGCGTTCCACAACCAGCAAGCCCGCAATGCAGTCAGAACGAGTTCTGTTTTACCAACATATCAAAATTGATTGAGTAGTTTTTTGGTGAAAATAGAAAGGCTTTACGTATTTTTGAAAGGATGTCACTATTTTAGCCAAAATAAAAAGCAACCAGAGAATTGCTTTCTGAGTTGCTTTTTTGTAAGCTTAAATTAATGGTTTACATGAAGACTGACTTATAGGTTAACGCGGCGAGAATACCGGCGCAAATTGGTGCAACCACCGGTACCCAAGAATAACGCCAATCTGAACTGCCTTTATTTTTCAAGGGCAGTAAGCTGTGTAAAATCCGAGGTGCTAAATCACGAGCCGGATTCAGGGCTGGTCCAGTTGGGCCACCTAATGAGGCAACTAAAGTCATCACTAGGAAACCAAGTGCTAAATGAGCCGTGCCCAAATCGTTGTGGAAAAATGGCGCCTTAGTAATGCCCAGCGCTGAGAAAATTAAAATAAAAGTACCAACAAATTCGTTGGCGAAACCGTTGAAACGACTAGAAGTAGCATCGATCGTTGAGAACGTCCCTAAAATATGTTGCGGATTGGTCGTCATGTCGTAATGGGGCTTGTAAATCAAAACGACAATGGCTTGGCCAATGAAGGCACCTAACATTTGGGCACAAATATAAGGGAGCACTTCTGACCAGGGGAACAAACCATTAGCGGCCAAACCAATTGTGAAGGCAGGGTTGATATGGTTTCCGGAAATACCACCGAAAATAAGTGCAGGAATCATTACGCCAGAACCGTATCCTAATGAAATTAAAACCCAGCCACCATGTTCACCTTTAGTACCAGTTAAATCAACATTGGCGACGGCCCCATTACCAAGAATTACCATGATGGCCGTTCCAATGAATTCCGCGGCTAACCGCGTTAATAACGAATAAGTCATTTTCTTCCTCCAAAATTAAAATACAGATAAATATTATACTTGTTAATGGCACGACAAGCAATCTGTGTCATAATAAAAAGTATGGAAACAGAAAGGAATTTTTGCTAAATGATTGCCAAATCGATTGAAGAAATGTTACTAAAAAAACAAACCGGCTTTTTGATTCCGGCCGATCGCGTTGCCACCTTGCAAGCAACTAATCCACTGACCCATGCCTTTATGCTATTAACCAAAGTGCGTTATTCTAAAATTCCGGTATTAGATACTGATTCACATTTAACTGGTTTACTGACTATGCCGATGATTACGGAATCAATGTTAGGCTTAGAGGAATTAAGTTTTGATCCGATTGCGGAAATGACTGTGCAAGACGTGATGCAAACGGAATTTGATACGATTAAAGTGACTGATGATATGGATTTGACCTTACATTTATTAGTAGATAATCCTTTCTTGCCAGTCGTTGATGAGCAAAATGTTTTTCAAGGTATTTTGACGCGACGGGAAATGATGAAGGCTTTCAATTATGTGGCCCATAATATTGAGCAGGAATATGAAGTCGTTGCTAAAGAACCTGCTGACAAAGATTAGCAGATTTTAGGTGAAGTTTTATCGCTTGATAAAAGTGTTGCAACAGAATTAGTTCTGACTGCATTCCGGGCTGCTTGTCATGGAACGCTGCCGGCATCGATTTGAACCAATTAAAGACCAAATTGTTTCAAATACGAGCCTTTGTCTAACCGCTAAAAGCGGCAAGACAAATTTGGCGGCTGACGACAAGATCCCTCCATTCCGTCTGGAGTTGATTTTGTTCACTTCATCTTTGTCAGTGTGCTTAAGGCAATTCTAGTGCGACTAATCAACTTGATTTAAATTGTTATCACAATTGAACTGTATCCAAAAAGCCTGTTTGACAGTTTCTGGTTTAATTCCCAGAAAACTTGTCAAATAGGCTTATTAATTTGTCACAGTTTATTTTTCTAAATAGTGACGCTCAATTTTGTTCGTTTATACCGGTGATTGGTATCTAACTTCACTTGTACTGCCTTAACATCAATCAAATCTAAAGTGGACTAAACTAACTCAAAACGCAGTGGAGGCCGCCGGGGTGTCAGGCGTGAAATTATCCTTGGCGATTTATCGCTTAGGATAAGGCTTGTATTTGAGATTGTTGCGCTAGCAATAAGCCCAAATCAATGCCCACACCGTTCCACACTCCGTCGGCCGTAACGGAGTTGTCCACTATTCTGCCTAAAACCAATTCGGATTCAAAGCAAATATCACTCTAGTTGGCATTAATTATAAAACAATATAAGACTTAATAACCTGACGATCAGTCATGGCCTGATAAGCTTCTTCAATTTGGTCAAGGGTAAAGGTGCCATCGAAGACCTTACCAGGATTGATTTTGCCATCGAGAACGGCCTTTAATAATAAGGCTTTATCGTAAGTTGTGACTGAAGCGGGGCCACCAGCGAGACTATTGTTTCGTTCGAAAGTTTCGCTGGGGTCAATTTTGTCACCATGAGGTAAACCGACGCGGCCAATAATGGCGCCAGGACGGCCAACCTTTAGGGATTCGTTCGTTGATAATTCAGTACCAACACATTCAAGCACCGCGTCAGCTCCACCATTTGAAGCAGCAATGAGCTTTTTAATGCCTTCGTCACCACGTTCAGCAATATTGATGGTGGCGCCAAATTCACTGGCTAAAGCTTGCCGACTTGGGTGGCGACTGGTCGAAATAATTTGCGTTGCACCACGAAGCTTGGCGGCAATAATTGCGCAAAGTCCAACAGCACCGTCACCAAGGACAATCACAGAATCGCCTGGTTGCACATTGGCCACCCGCGCAGCATGATAGCCAGTTGCCATGACATCAGCAAGGGTCAGCAGGGATTTCAACATGCCTTCAGAATAATCGCTTGGTTGGCCGGGAACCTTAACCAAAGCCCATTGACCATGTTGGAAACGAATGTATTCGGCTTGGCAGCCATTGCTGAAATTATCCGTGTGATTTTGACAATCGCCGTCAAAACCAGCTAGGCAAGCACGACAATGACCACAACCATGCGTAAAGGGCGCAATGACGAAATCACCAGGCTTGACCGTCGTGATTTCAGCGCCGACTGCTTGAACGATTCCCAGTGCTTCATGACCATCATTTTCGGGACCTTGTTCTTCGAAACCACGATAAGCCCAAAGATCTGAGCCACAGACACAAGTACGAACAACTTTCAAAATAACATCGTCGGGCTGTTCAATTTTTGGCAGCGGATAATCTTTAATTGTTAATTGTCCCGCGCCTTCAAATTCTGCATATTTCATTTTGTTTGCTCCTTTGATTGTTGTAAAAATTAGTTTAACGAATTACCCATTCAGTATAACGCGAATACTAGCAGTTTTTTTATCTTCTTCAGAAACTGCTGGTGCAAGTTAAAGTGCCGTTGCTTGAATTAAAGCCAAGCGGCAGTAAGTTGTTTGATTAAGGGTGCTACTATTTTTCGATTTTGTTGCAGATAAGCCGCGTAAAAATCCATTTTTGCGGCTGGATCGCTAATTGGAATCCGCACACGGTCATCATTTTCATCGGGATGATTTTCTGGGGCCAATTTAGATAAGTTCGTACTGAAATAGGGAAAGTTCGAATATTTAGTGATTTCGGTAAATGCAGTCGTTTGGGCTTGATAGAGAAATTTAGCCTGGGGAATATTGGCTTGGATAATATCACGCCACAGACTAATATCAGTCAAAACTATGAAGCTCAGACCCTTCAGCTCTTTAAAAGTCACCATTGGTTGATTAGCGAGGTAAGTAAATTGATCCAAATTGACTGACAGACTTTCACTCCCTAAATATCGGGCTTCAATCTGCTCAGTTTGTAATTCTTGATTAGTAATAATTAGGGTGTAGTCATGGCTTAATAGCTTTGGCGCCACAGCTTCTGGTGCAATAAACTGTTGCTCAAGCCGGGTATTGCTGGCTAATCTCAAACTATTGACAACCATTCGCGGTCCTGGGGCCACCGTTCCTAATTGGATGACGCGTTGATTAAGCTCATATTTACGCACCTCATCAATGAAAAGCTGATTTTGATCGAGCGCTTTTTGCGCTGCCTTTGCTGCAAATTGACCGGTTTTGCTTAAAGAAATGCGATTAGGTTGCCGGACAAACAACGTGACGCCTAATTCTTCTTCCAACTTTTGCATGCCGCGAGTCACGGTGGGCTGGGTTACCATTAGTTGTTCCGCCGTTGCTGCCAAGGTACCATACTTGGCAAACGTGACCAATTCTTCCAGTAAGTAATTATCAATCATGGGCCTCAACTCCTTGTATACATCAGACGTATAGTAGCATGCTTATCTAGTAATTTTCAAGCGATGCGACTGGGGTTAGAATGAATTCATCAAGTAAGTAGTGAGGTTAAGTTAATGCAAGAAATTCAATTAAATAACGGTGTAGCCATGCCCCAATTAGGCTTTGGTGTCTTTCAAATCACCGATTTAGAACAATGTCGGACTGCGGTTGTCGAGGCCATTCAAGCAGGTTATCGCTTATTGGATACGGCCGCCGCTTATCAAAATGAAACGGCTGTTGGTCAGGCAATCAAACAAAGCGGTGTTGATCGCCAACAACTATTTGTCACCTCGAAACTTTGGGTGGCTGATGCCAATTATCAGCGGGCTCAAGCTGCCATTGATCGTTCTTTGAAGAATTTACAAACGGATTATTTAGATTTGTATTTACTCCACCAACCCTATGGTGATGTGGCTGGTGCTTGGCGAGCTTTGGAAGAAGCTTATCACGCGGGGAAAATCCGAGCGATTGGGGTTTCGAATTTTTACGCTGACCAGTTGCAGAATTTGATACTTTCTAGTGAGGTTAAACCGGCCGTTAATCAAATTGAAGTTAATCCTTGGTACCAACAGGGGACTGAGGTTGATTTTAACCAACGGGAGCAAGTGACGGTTGAAGCTTGGGCCCCATTTGCTGAAGGCAAGCATGATATTTTCACCAATGAAGTCCTGGCTGACATTGCCGCGAAATACCATAAAACCACTGGTCAAGTTATTCTACGTTGGTTGTTGCAGCGTGGCATTGTGGTGATCCCTAAGTCGGTTCATCCCGCCCGAATTACCGAGAATATCGACGTTTTTGATTTTAAATTAACAGCGGCTGAAATGACTTTGATTGCAGGTCTTGATCGTCACGAAAGTCAATTCTTCGACCATCGCGATCCCGTGACCATTGAACAAATTTTCGGTGCGAGTCTCGCACGATTAAAAAATTAAGATAAAGGAAGTTTTTAAAATGAAAAATATTTTGATTTTAGGTGCCAACGGGCAAATTGCTCGGATTGTCGAAGAACGCTTATTAAATGAACAACTGGATGTCCATCTAACGCTATTTTTACGGCAAGCTATTCGTTTGCATGAATTAGCTGCGGATGATCGGGTAACTTTGATTGATGGCGATATTCAAGATTATGATGCCGTTAATACTGCCATGAAAGGCCAAGACCTCGTTTATTTGGCGCTGGTTGATCATACCCCTGATAATGTCTTGACCAAGAATATCATTAAAGCCATGAAAGCTAATGGCGTTCAACGCGTGGTCGCTTCCAGCTTGCTCGGCCTTTATAATGAGGTGCCTGGTGAATACGGTCGTTGGAATTACCAAATGGTTAAGTCAGGATTACCAGCAGCAATCAAAGCTGATCAATTGTTGGCTAACTCTGGTTTAGATTACACCACGTTACGTTTCCCATGGTTAAATGATCGTGATGAAGTCAAGTACACGATTACGCATCGCCATGAACCTTATCTTGGTGTTTCTGGTTCACGGCAAAGTATGGCTGATGTGATTGTGATGATCATTGCCGATTTTGACTATTTGAAGAATGATAGTGTCGGCATTGCTGATGCTGACACGCAAGGCGAAACACGTCCGGTTTATTAAATACGCTGCAAAAAAGTTTTAAAACGAAATTGTGCTGGCGACGACTCCGTTCCAGGGACTTTTGGCGTGGAACGCTGCCGACACTGATTTAAGCTTATTGCTAACGCAACAATCTCAAATACAGGTCTTCTTCTAACCGCTAAAGCGGCAAGAAGAATTTGGCGGCTGACGCCAGTCCCCTCCACGGAGTCGCTGCCCAGTTTAGTTGGCCATCTTTAGATGAGATAGTGCAAAGATAAAACTAGTAAAGTTAGGTCTTTGGGTTTTAGTCAGCCAATATCGGTTGCAATAAAAAAACTTAGGACTAATAGCTGTCAAAGTTGTGCATTCAAATTCAGTTAGTTTCTGTAGACTGGTTTGGCTAAAAGGTGGTGCTCAATCCAGCTTCTTAGTAAAGGCGGGGGCCGAGCAATTGGCGTCAATGGTGAAATTATCGTTGATGCTTTAGCATTTACGATAAGCCTCGAATTTGAGATTTTGCATAGCAAAAGCTCAAATCGATGGCCACCATGTTCCACGCCTCTAAATCGCTTGGCCCCTGCCGTTACTATCTAGGGAGCGACTTAATCAGATTCAAGCGATTTTACAAGCAAAGTAATCAATCACGAATGTTTTTAGTAATAACTTAAAGAAAGAGGTTATGAATAATGGAACAGATTTTATTAAATGATGGCAACTTAATTCCCGCAATTGGTTTTGGCGTTTTCCAAATTCCTGCTGATGGGTCAACTTATCAAGCAGTTCTAGCAGCGCTCAAGGCTGGTTATCGTCATATTGATACGGCGGTGGCTTATTTCAATGAAGCCGAAGTGGGCCGCGCGATTAAAGACAGTGGCATTGCTCGGGAAGATATTTTCGTCACTAGCAAATTGTGGTTGCAAGATTATGGCTACCAAGCTGCCAAGAAAGGTTTAGCCACTTCGCTTAAAAAATTAGGATTAGATTATATTGATTTGTATTTGTTACATCAACCATATGGTGATGTGGCTGGTGCTTGGCAGGCACTAGAAGAAGGTCAGCAACAGGGTCAGATCAAATCGATCGGTGTGAGCAACATGACACCAAAATTATGGCAGCAGTTTGTGCCCCAATTTAAGACGATGCCGGCAGTGAATCAGGTTGAATTTAATCCTTATTTCCAGCAACAACCATTGCGGCAAATTCTTGAGCCACTTAATGTTAAAATTGAAGCCTGGGGTCCCTTAGGTCAGGGGAATAGTCAATTATTTGCGGAACCAATTATTCAGCAGTTAGCAACTAAATATCATAAAGATGCCGGCCAGATTATTTTGCGTTTTGAGAATCAATTGGGCGTGATTGTTTTGCCAAAATCAACTCACGAAGCACGCATTAAGAGTAACCTTGATATTTTTGATTTTGAATTGACGAATGTTGAAATGGCGCAAATGAAGGAACTTGATCAAGGTCATGGCCGTCATGATCCTGATGCACCCGGCGTAGGCGAGATGTTATTATCGGCGTTCGATGTTCATGCCAACGATTAATCAACGAAATTTTTGAAGGAAGTCATTAAAATGGCAAAAAAAGCGTTAATTCTTTATTATTCCTGGTCAGGTACCACCGCAAAAATGGCGCAAGCTTTACAGAAAGTCAGTCAAGCTACAGCCATTGAGTTAACGGTTAAACCAGGCACTTTCTCAACTGACATGTATCAAACCTCGGATATTGCGAAGCAACAATTGGCAACGGAAAGTTTACCAATGCTAAATAACCAATTACCAGATCTAAATGATTACGATTTGTTATTAGTTGGTGGGCCAGTTTGGAGTGGTGAACCAGCCACGCCAGTTCAGCAGTTATTAAAGCAGGTACCTGCAAATTATGCCGGAATAATTGCCCCATTTTATACCAGTGCCGGTGGGGATGAGCAGTATCAGGCCAATTTTCAAAAGTTGACCGCTGCTCGTGTCGTCAAAGGCTTGGGTTTAAGTGGTAGTAGCTTTAGCAATGAAACCACGACCATCAATAATTGGTGGAAACAGTTAAATTAAATTCATAAAAAGCAGTTGCCTGGCAATCATCAGTTTCAATGAATGATAATTGTCAGGCATAACTGCTTTTTTGTTTTGAGTGCAATTTAATTGTGGCGATGGAAGTTAGCAACAATATCGATTTTTCCAGATAGATAAAGTTAGCTTAATGGTCAAACTTTTGCTGATCTTGAATTAAGTCATGGCGCAGACTCGGTAAAATCATCAGGCTGATCAACAAACCGATCCCACCAGTTAAGGCTAGAATCAAAGCACCTGATGGAAAATTTTGGAAACAAGCCGTGAAAAATAAGGTGCCCAATGGAAATATTGCTGTATTGGCAGTGGTCATGGTCGCCGAAACTCGACCTAATAAATGGCTAGGCACAGTCGTTTGAATTCGGACCTGACTGGTGACATTTAAAATCGCCAAACTGAATCCTAGAATGAATAACAAACTCCCGCCTAAGGTCAATACTTGGCTCAATGAGGTTGTTTGGCGCAAAACTAGACCTAATAAGCCCAGCAAACTAGTTAGCATGATCACCGGCCCAATAATTTGTTGATGGAGATGTTTTTGCTGCGGCCGCCAACTTAACAGTAAACTGCCAGTTAGCATGCCAATCGCGTTAAAAGTGTCTAAATAGCCAATGGCCGCGTTACCTAAGTGCAATTGCTTGATCACAATAAAGGGCAAGCCAATGTTTAAAGCTGAGAAGATGAAATTTAAATAAACGGAAATACTGATTAATTTTAGAATTAAGGGGCGTTGTTTTAAATAAGCAAGGCCCATTTTAAAATTCTGCAATTGCTGAAAATGTTGTTGGTGCTGAATCTGCTCTGTGTTTGAACTAACCTGAAATTTCATGGCCGCGGTAATGATTAGGCTGATCAGGCTAGCAACCAATTCACAGACTAAGAAGGCATCAAAGCCTAACCAGCTATAAAGTGCCACCCCTAAAGTTGGCGAGATAATCGCGGCTAAGGAACTAGCAGAATTATTTAATGAACTCAATCGTTGAATCTGCTCGGCATTGACTAATTCGTGAATGGCCGAATTTTGCGCGGTGGTATAGAGATTCACGCAAACCGCATTGACCACCAGAAAAATACTTACTGGAATTAATTTCTGCTGACCACTGAAGCGGTCAATGACTGTCATTAGTAGTGCAAGGGCCAGCAAACGGCCTAACATGCCACTGAGAATTAATTTTTTATGAGTGCCGTGGTCGACTAAATTGCCGATGGGTACCAGAACCAACAGATCGACTACCGGTGTAATCACCATACTTAAGCCAAAACTAATTGCGGAGCCAGTGGTTGCCAGTAGCATTAGTCCTAGACCATAAGAAAACATGTTGCCACTAATGCCGCTAATTAAACTGCTACTAACAGCTTTGAAAATTTGAATGTTGGTATCGTGCTGGTTAATTATCATGAAAATCAGTCCTTTTGCTAAGATTGATTTCATTTTACCGGCGTGCTAAGCTGACTATTAAAGAAAAATGTCGCATATTTGCAAGGTTGGATTAGAAATGCTGAAAATTGGACCACAAGTTAAAGCTATTCGAACGATTAAGGGATTAACTCAAAAAGAAGTTTATCAAGGTGTGGTTTCACCTTCGTTTGCGATTCGTTTCGAACAAGGACGCAATGACATGAAAGCCACCAGCTTTTTGGCGGTCTTGGCTAATTTAGGGGTCAGTCCTGATGAATTTCAATATTTGCTACAAGGACATCAGGTCTCGCCGGTAGTGGCAGCTCGTTTGCAGATTGATACTTGGTATGGGGAACATAATTTTGAAGCACTGAGTCAGTGGATCAGCGACCAGAAAACCGCCACCAATCCGCAAGTGAAAACATTGGTGGCCTTGGCTGAAGTTTTATTGATTAGTTACGATCGTTTTATTGGTGAGCCCACGCCGAGCATGCAGGCGCTTTGGCAGCAATTAAGTCAGACCAAAACTTGGACTTTACAGGAGATTAAGCTGGTTCGTTATTTGATTCCGGCCTTACGAGTTTTGACGTCAGATCCAACGGCTTTGAACAAATTGCAGCAGAAAATGATGACCAACTGCCAAATCTACCTCGTGAAGAATGGTGATCCTTTTCAAATTAAAAGTGAATTAGTTGATTTCAATGCGATGTTATTTCAAGAATACTTGAATCGGCATGATTATCAGGCGGCTGCGTCAATACAATCAGCTTTTACGCAGTTTGAAAATACTGGTCTCAGTTGGGATACGTTGATTTCACAACGCTTTTGGCTAGCAATTTGGCAATTGTATTTTGGCGACGCCACTGCCGGTCGTGAGGTGATAGCGAAAATCAATCAATTACAGCAACTATTTCCCCAGCGACCAGATCGTAATTTAGACGCGATTTATCGTTATCGCGAACCTGATGCGCGCCACTATCGACAAAGAGCTGCAAACGATTAACCGATTGGTCGAGTTGGCTGACAAGTGCTCTGGTACGCTTAGGCAACTTGTTAAAACTGGTGCTATTTTTCGGTCGTCATCAACGGCAACATTTAAATGAAGCAAGTAAAAAAAGTAGCTGTCTGTTCCTGATCATTCTCAGTAATGATTCAGAAATGGACAGCTGCTTTAATTTATGAATGTAATTTGACCATAATGACGGGAATTAACAACCAGATCAGCGCAACCAGCATGGTAATGCCAACAGCTTTCCGAGTAAGACTGGCGAAGCGGTCGTCGGGGAAAACAGCGGCGAAGAACAGGGCGGCAAATAAAAATATTAAGGCCACACCGTGATTATTCCCGAAAAGCATCATGGCAAGATTTTGACCGTTAATCCAAATGGCCTCTAGTGCTAGAAAGACGATTAAAAACAGGATACCTAAACTACCAAGGTCTAATTTTCCCTTACGCATTGGGTAATGCCTCCAGTTCGAAGTTTGTTTAACTGAATAGTTTATCTATGAACAATATAGCTGCTACAATAATGAAAATCAAGTAGCGTAAGTCGTTTTTAGTTGAATAAGATTTAACAAAAAGCAGAATAAAAAGTTCGTCTGAGTTGATTCAATCATGCTCAGACGAACTTTGCGTAAAATATAAAATAGTGACGTTATTGCAAATTCAGTAAACTCTGGGGCAAGTTAATCCCAGCAGCTTTCAGCGCGGGTAAATATTTGCCTAATAACAAACGTTGCATGGGAATGTCCATGCCTTGGCTGGCGGTAATTTGAATTTGATAAACCAAATCACCATTAGCCAATAAATTAGCGCCTAACAACTGGGGCTCGACCAATAAGTCTTTGGTTTCTTTGAAAACAGCTTGGTTGATTGGTGTCAAAACTGCTTCAAGTTTTTTAAGATCTGTTTCTGGATCAAGCCGTAAGTTGATCACTTGTTGGCGTTGACCGCGAGAAAAATTCGAAACAATCGTAATGTTGCGGTTGGGGATGAAGTGTAGGGTGCCATCGAAACTGCGAATTTGAGTGGTCCGAATACCAACAGCGCTGACAGTACCGGTGATATCACCGATTTGAACATAATCTTCAACTTGAAATTGTTGCTCGAACAAAATAAAGAAACCAGTCACCACGTCGTTAACGAATCCTTGGGCACCAAGACCAATGGCTAGGCTGACAATCCCAGCGCTGGCCACTAAAGTACCAACAGGAATGCCAAACAAGCTCAAAACAGTGTAGATGTAGAAAATCATTAAGGTGTAACGCAAAATGTTTTTAAGTAGTGATTTTAGCGTATAGCTGCGGTTATTAGAAGTTTGTTCTAGATTAGCATAATGATCCATGCCTTTGTTGATCAACTTCTGACCAAAGAAATTCAAGAAATAAAAGAGTAACGAAATCAAAACGAGTTGAATCACACGTGTTAAAATAGTGGTTCCCAGCTGACTCCAATCAAATTTTTCGAAAAGATTCAATTTCATGTTTGTAAAACTCCTTACTAATGTGATGTTCAATCAGGCTGTGATATCAGTAGAAAATATGCCACCGTCTTACGGTTGCTGCCTTGAAATTTTGCAAAAATTAAGAGCGCCAACTTAACTCCAGACGGCGTGGAGGGATCTTGGCGTCAGCCGCCAAATTGTTCTTAGCGGTTTACCGCTTAGTACAAGACTTGTATCTGAGACAATTTGGTTTCTAATTGGCTCAGATCAACGTCGGCTGCGTTCCACGCCAAGCAGCCCGGAACAGAGTCAGACGCCATTCTGTTTTACTCGAATATCACAGCCCAAGATATTTTCGGCTAATAGCTTTATTTTACCAAATTCGGCGGCAATTTTTTAGCTTTAAAAAAATGAAAAGCGATTTCACGTTTTTCAATTGCCCCCTTGGTTTATTGGTGTTATGCTAAAGCTATATAAGTTTTTACTCTAGAGGAGGCCATTATGTCAGGTGGAGAAATTGCAGGCTTAATTGCTGCAGGTGCACTTTTGATCCTAGTCATCTTTATTTCGATTTTCTTAACTCGATTAAGTAAAGTGACAAAGAATATTGAAAAGACGGTTGCGAACTTGGATACTTCCATGCAGTCTGTCACGAAAGACGTGAACGTTTTATCAGGTGAGGTCGAGGGCCTATTGGTCAAGAGCAATACCTTAATGAATGACGTCAACGGTAAGATGGCCACTTTGGATCCGGTCTTCCAAGCAATGGGTGACTTAGGCGAATCTGTTTCTGATTTGAATGCATCATCTCGGGATTTGGCTGAACGCATCACCAATGCTGGTGGTACGGTTGCTAAGGCTCGATTAGGTAAACGAATGTTAACTTCTATTTTTTCGCGGAACAACGATTAATTTATTGAAGGAGATTATCACATGGCAAAAAAAGGACACTTTCTATTAGGTTTAATTATTGGTAGTGCGGCGGCCGTTAGCGCCTCAATGTTGTTAACCCCAGAAACCGCAGCTGATTTGAAGAAAAAAGTTGCTGAAAAATGCGACGACTTCAAAGAGCGCGCAATGGATTTATATGAAGTTGCCGATGAAGCGACGGCTAGCTGGCGCGAAGATGCTGCTGCCAAAGTTGAACAGGTCTTAAATGAACATGAAGGTTTGCAATCAGCTGTTTCCACTTCAAGTGAGAAATTAGGCCAATTGCGAGACAACTTCCAAGGCACAACTGATCAATTGAAATCTCAATTTGGCGATGCTAGCCAACAATTGAAGAGCAGTTTTGAAGAAACTAAAGATAGTTTCGACCAAGATAATGGTGACTTCGATGATATCGTCTTAGACAGTCAATCAGCTTTCCAAGAAGCTAAAGACGACGAACCAGCAGAGGCTGATACAGCTGAAGCTGATGAGAACGATGACAATGATGACAATGATCAGTCTGAAGAAACCCCAGTTGAACCTGCTCAACCAGAAGCTCCTGAAGCACCAAAACCTGCGGAACCTGCTGAAAAGACTACTGACAAATTCAGTTTTGACGACAGTGACCCTAAATTGGGTGCAACACCTTCTGACAAGTAATTCTAAAATTAATGAGCTTCATTCGTGATAAGAGCGAATGAAGTTTTTTAGTACATAAAAACAAAAGTAAGGGGATATTGTGATGACTGAAGTGCGACCTTATCAAGGTGAAACGGATTTATTAGTTCGCGCCTTTGTCCAAATGAATTTGGATGATAATGCCAAGTTGACCTCGTGGACGCAAATTGAAGACTATTTCAAACAACACCAATTCTCAGCAGCTTGGCAAAGTGATGTGCGGCAACGGTTTGATCAATTTCAAAAGGAAGTCCAGCAGCCAGGATTTCCCGAATTATATGGACTTTAGGATGATCAGCAGTTGATTGGCTATGCCTATCGACCAGCTGCCAATCATTTTCAAACCAATGATTATTTACCAGGTGCATTACAAGAACAGTTGCGAGATATGTTTCTGAAGTAATAGTGTTGAAACAGAACAGGTTCTGACTGCATTGCGGACTTGCTGGTTGTGGAACGCTGCCGGCATCGATTTGAACCAATTGAAAACCACAATTGTTTCAAATACGAGCCTTCTTCTAAGCAATAAATTGCTAAGAAGAATTTGGCGGCTGACAACCACGCCCTCCATTCCGTCTGGAGTTGAGGTGGAACATTTCATCATTGTTAGTGCTTAAGATATTTCTAGCGAAACTGATCAACTAAATTCAAATTGTGTTTGTAACTAAAGAGTAGTATCGAAAAAGCCCGTTTGACGGTTTCTGGTTTTAATTCCAGAAAACTTGTCAAACAGGCTTATTAGTTTACATCAATCTGTTTTTTCAAATAGTGGTGATCAGTTCCATTAGTTTATTCAGGTGGTTGCTGGGCGATTGACCGCTCGCTTTACTAGTAGTGCCTTAAGATCGACTAAATTTAAAGTGATTTAAATTAGCTCAAAACGAAGTGAAGGCCGCCGGGTTGTCAGTCGCCAAATTCTTCTTGCCGCTTCAGCGGTTAGAAGAAGGGTTGTATTTGAGATTGTTGCAAAGCAATAAGCTCGAATCAATCCCGGCAACGTTCCACAACCCGCCGGTCGCAACGGAGTTGTTCACAATTCTGCCTAAAATCAGTTTAGATTTAAATCGCCCAGCAACCATCTTTCTCAATGGGGAAGACTTGCCACTAATTGGTTTACGCCTTTAAACTAATGAACAGGAATGTGGTTCAACTCTTTAGAGGTATGAGTGAAAGCCTCACTACCATTTTCAGTAACATGAACACAGTCTTCAATTCGAACACCAGCAAAACCAGGAATGTAAATACCAGGTTCAATTGAGAAACACATACCCGGTTGCAAGACTAAATCATTGCCAGCCATGATTGATGGAAATTCATGAGTGGAAGTACCGATCCCATGACCTAACCGGTGAATGAAGTACTTGCCATAACCAGCCTTATCAATAATATCGCGAGCAATTTTATCTAATTCAGCGGCAGTTAACCCAGGTTTCACTGCGTCTTGAGCAGTTAGTTGGGCTTCAAGACAGACATCATAAATTTCGCGTTGCTTATCGCTTAATTTACCAAAAGCAATCGTCCGACTAGCATCACTCATGTAACCTAAGTGATCAGTACCAAGGTCAAATAAAACGAGTTCTCCAGGATTGATCGGATTCTTTTCGGGGCCACCGTGAGGATTCGCAGCGTTGGCACCGGCTTGCACGATGGTGTCGAAGCTCATTTTCATAATGCCTTGTTTCATTAAACCATATTCGATTTCGGCGACAACTTCTTCTTCAGTGCGGCCGGCTTGAATGGCATTGAAACCAATTGAAAAGGCGAGGTCAGCTTCTTCGCCGGCTTCTTCCATAATTTTGATTTCTTCAGGCGTTTTGAAAAGTTTGAGATGTTCAACAAAGCGAGAAACATTACCCGGAAATTCAGCGTTAGGAAATTCTTGGCGCACCGCGTCATAATGTTGCACCGAAAGGCTATCCTTTTCAAGGCCCCAGTTTTTGAAGTGGCTAGTGCGTGCCTTAATGTGTTCAGCAATCAAGGCAAATGGCTTTTCATGATCAAGATAACCATAAACATCGCCATCCCAACCGGCCTTCTTAGCGGAATTGACCTCTAATTCAGGCGCAAATAGGAAAGGTGCGGCATCAGCGAAAACAAATAAACCGAGGATTCGCTCGTGGGGATCAGAAATGAAATTGGTGAAGTAGGCAACGCTGCCGGGATCACTAATATAAACCAAATCTAGCTGTTGTTCTTGGATCCATTGTTGCAGTGACTCAAGTTTTGTCATAGTCATGATAGGGCTTCCTTTCATACTGTACTGATAATGCTAGTATAACATAATTGATCACAGCACAAATGAAAAAGAAATTTGAAAGCGGATGGAGTGAAAACGATTCATTTTCATTACATTTATGTAAAAACGCTTGCATTTCCACTAGGCTAGTGCTAAAGTGAAAACTGGAAATATGAAAATGACAGGGAGATACTTTAAATGGAAAAACAAACGATTACGATTTATGATGTGGCACGTGAAGCAAATGTCTCCATGGCAACTGTTTCGCGGGTTGTAAACGGCAACCCTAACGTTCGTCCTGATACTCGGGAAAAAGTTTTAAAAGTGATTGAAAAATTAGATTATCGGCCAAATGCCGTAGCTCGTGGCTTAGCTAGTCATCGGACCACTACTGTTGGGGTTTTGATCCCTGACTTGACGAACATTTTCTATGCTTCGTTAGCACGTGGTATCGATGATGTGGCAACAATGTATAAATACAATATTATTTTAGCTAGTGCTGACGCTGCTAAGGGTAAAGTAAATACAGTTTTGGAAAGTATTTTAGCTAAACAAGTTGATGGTTTGATTTTCATGGGCCAAAACTTACAAGATTCAACGCGTAAGGAATTGGAACGGAGCAAGACACCAGTTGTTTTGTCCGGGACAGTTGATCCACAAAACAAATTAGGTAGTGTCAATATTGACTATGTGGCTGCCATTCGTGAGGCAACGCAACGCTTAATTTCAACTGGTAACGAACATGTTGCCTTTGTCACTGGCGCCTTAGATGATCCAATCAATGGTCAATTCCGCTTGAAGGGTTACCAAGAAGCTTTGGCTGATGCCAAAATTCCTTATGATGAAAGTTTGGTTTTTGAAACTGAATATAGTTATCGTGCTGGTGAGGCAATTTGGGACGCGGTTAAACGTTCTGGTGCGACTGCAGCAGTCATTACTGATGATGAATTAGCCGTTGGTTTCTTAAATGGTGCCAATGATTCTCATGTGCGGATTCCGGAAGACTTTGAAATTATTACTAGCAACAACACGATGTTAACCGAAATTGTTCGGCCTAAGTTAACTTCGATTGCGCAACCTCTTTATGATATTGGTGCCGTTGCTATGCGTCTGTTGACCAAGATGATGAACAAAGAAGAAATCGAACAAAAGACAGTTTTATTACCACACAGTATTATTACTCGTAATTCAACTAAATAAGCCTTGTAAAAAAGCTTCAGCCAGCAATCATTTGATTGCGACTGAAGCTTTTTTGTTTGACCTTGGTTAATTTGTGGCTGCTTGATTATTAGTGGTTTGATCAGTGGTGTTGCCAGTGCCAGTATTGCCTTGATCAGTAGTCGTATCGGTGGTGTTGCCTGTATTTTCGTTACCTTGATTCGTGGTATCTTCAGTGCCAGTATCAGGATTACTACCAGTGCCACCAGTCGTCGTATTACTATCCGTAGCATTATTCGCACTGTCGGTATTTTGACCACTGGAATTATTAACATCCTTATTAGTGGTCGCTTCGCTGGTTGTGTTGTTATTATCGCTAGTGGTATCAGTCGTTGTTGTGGTTCGTTTGATGACATCACCATTGTCGTCGACATTTTGGACCACACCGTAGTCATTGCTCTTACCTTGATAATGATCCCAGAATAGTTTGTAATTCTCTTCAGTACCACCAATGGCGAAATTAGCCGAAGCTTTAGCTGGGGTGGCGCCATCATTAAACCAGGCGTTAGTTTTAGCGCCAGTTAAATTGATCTTGCTACTGCCATAAGTGATGCTACCAGCTTCAGTACCAGTACTAGCTAGCACTTGATGCTGTTCAGCGCCAGTCGGTTTCGCCGGTGTTTGTTCCAACTTGAAAAGATCAGGTTGGGTCTGGTATAAGGCATTGGCCATTTTCGCCCAGTAACTCATATTGGTATTACTGGAGGCACTGGTTAAGTTGTGGGAGTTACCATAGAAGTTATCGTAACCCATCCAAGTAGCTAAAGTAACGCCGGGAGTGGAACCAACAAACCAAATATCGCGGTAATCATTTGAGGTCCCAGTTTTACCATAAACATTGCTGGTATTGAAATTCAATTGCCAAGCAAGTTGCGTCCCAGTACCAGTGGAAATGACGCTCTTCATCATTTGTTGCATGATGTAGGCCGTTGATTTACTGAAAACTTTGGTCTTTTTAGTCTTATGCCGGTAAATCACGCTGCCATTGGGGGCGGTGATTTTGGCAATGACATAAGGATTAACATGGTTGCCACCATTGGCGAAAGTTGTAAAGGCACTGGCATTTTGCTCGACGCTAATCCCTTTATCAGTCCCACCAAGGGCAATCCCTAATTGTGAGTACTCATTGCTAGTTAAGTTAATACCCATTTTGCTCATGTAAGTGCTGACGTCAACCTTGGTTTCATTCTTCAAATGATTGTAAAGGTTAACTGCTGGCAAATTATAGGACCAAGCCAGGGCTTCAGTTGCTGGCACAAACCGGTTTTCAATCGACTTGTTATAGTCGGTTGGTTTGTAACCGTTGAAGTTATGGGCAAAGTCAGCAATCATCGTCTGACTATTGATCACCTTGTTTTCCACAGCAGGTCCATAGGCAATCAGTGGTTTGATCGAAGAACCAGGCGAACGTTGGGTGTCAAAGGCGTGATTGATTTGATTATCGTTGAAATCACGACCACCAACGAACGCTAAGACCGCACCAGTTTCGTTATCTAACAAGACACTACCTGTTTGAGCTTTTTCAGTAATGGTGACATTCTTATTGAGATTATCATCGAAAGCCGTTTCGGTGTAATCTTCGCCGAAAGTTGTGCCTTGAGTTGCCGTGACGTCTTGTAATTCATCATATAATTTCTTGTTGATCGTGCTGTCAATTCGATAACCTTTTTGTTTCAGTAATTCATCAGCTTGATCATAATACTGGGCATAAAGTTTGGCATCTTTCTTAACTGTCGCCACTTTACGGCCGTTTTGTTCGATCAATTGGTCAATTAAAATACTACGGGCTTGCGTTAACAACAAGTTATACATATAGCCTTCAGTTGTGGAACTGCTAGCCGTCGTTGGCGCCTGAAATTGCGCCCGCAAATCAACTTTCTTGGCTTCGTTATACTGCTTCTTGGTAATGTCGCCGTGGCGATACATCCGGAAGAGGACCACATCTTTACGTTTCATGCTGTAAGTCAAATCTTTTTTGACAGTACCATCTTGTTGATAAGGGGTATAAATCGAAGGGCTTTGGGGCAGGCCAGCAATAAAAGCCGCCTGAGGCAAAGTTAAATTCTTAGCAGTGGTGCCGAACAATCCTTGGGCTGCCGTTTCAACCCCAGCAATGTTTTGACCAGCATTATTGCGGCCTAACGTTGCCACGTTCAGATAAGATTCAATAATTTGTTGCTTCGAAAAGTATTTGTCGATTCGTAATGCCAACATGACTTCAGTGGCCTTACGACGCCAGGTTGTTTCTGAAGATAATAATTGCATTTTAACTAATTGCTGCGTTAAAGTAGAGCCACCAGTTTGGGCGCCCATGCCCGTTACATCAGATAATACGGCCCGGATCAGCGACTTGGGCACCACGCCACGATGCTCATAAAAGTCATCGTCTTCCGTGGCAATCACGGCTTTGATCAAGTAGGGTGACATATCATCGTAAGAAGTTTTCGTCCGAATTAAGTCACTTTTAACATCGGCCAACTTGACCTTCTGAGCAAAATAAAGACTGGAAGATTGATTGACGTTTTCAATTTGTCGTTTCATGCTGGCATAAGATGGAATTGATTCGTGGCTCATAATGCCACCGAAATAACCCAATAGTAAGCCGAATGCTAAAGCGCCAACAACTAGTAACGCTGAGAAGATATAAATAAACAAGGAACGAATGGTTTGGATAAACACATTGACTTTAAATTGCCATGTGGTTTTCGTTTGAGCTTGCCCGCGGTTACGCGTTAGTCGACGACCAAGGTTCTGGAAGAAGGTTGCCAGTCGTTGGCCCAACTGTTGCAAGTTTTTCAGAAATGCTTGCCACCAATTTTGAGGCTTATTCAAGAGGAGCGCCACCTTTTTTAATAGTTACTCTTTGAAATTATATAACATTTTTACTGTTAAATGGTTAGAAACCGATAAACTGTCATTAGAATGTCATCTTTCAATTGGCATCGTGGCCAGAAAATCAAGGGGATTTTAATTGCCCGTCTAGTCGAGCCACGGTTTGGATTGTCTTTTTTGACAGAATCTATTAAACTGATTGATGAGGAGTGATCGTCATGGTTCATTTATCTGCGGCTGAATATTGGCGCCGTTTTCAAGAAAAAAATCCCGAATTAAGTGATCAGTTTCAAGCCTGGTCATTTGGTAATAGTCCTAAACAGGCCGATGAACTGCTGGCTTTAGTTTTGGCTGGCAAAAAAGTCGGCACGGCTTCATTATATCAATTGTATCGCTGGACCAATGAGCCGCTACCTAAAGTTGGCGATTACAGTATCATTCTTGACGGTGGTCAACAGCCCCGTTGTATTATCCAAACAACGAAAATCGATGTGGTCCCGTTTGCTGATGTGACCGCCCAACATGCGGCGGCTGAAGGTGAGGGTGATCTCAGCCTTGATTATTGGCGGGAAGTGCACTGGCAATTCTTCAGCCACGAATCCGCGGCGGCACGTTATCAATTTAACGAACATGATCTGGTCGTCTGTGAGTTGTTCAAAGTGGTTCCCGGATCAGTTGAACTGGCACAGAATTGATGCCACTCAAACTGATTTCGAACAGAATTGAGGACAACTCCGTTCCGGCCGGTTGGTTGTGGAAAGTTGCGACTGCTTGGTGGTACTTTTGTTGATACCTTAGAATGTTAATAAAGAATAGTACCAAGACTACCCCAATTTGGGCGGTGGTCGCTGGGCGATTTAGAAGGCGTGGAACGCTGTGGCCATCGATTTGAACCAATTACAAACCAAATTGTTTCAAATTCGAGGCTTATTCTAAGCGATAAATCGCTAAGAATAATTTCACAGCTGACGCCAATCGCCCAGCAACCACCGGATGAAACTAACAAAACTGATTACCACTATTTGAAAAAACAGATTGAAATAAACTAATAAAGCCCGTTTGACAAGTTTTCTGGATTTAAAACCAGAGGAATGTCAAACGGGCTTTTTCGCTACTACTCTTTAGTTAAAATAACAATAGTTGATTCAGTTCCACTAGAAGTGTCTTAAGCACTAACAATGATGAAATGCACTAACTCAATTCCAGACGAAATGGAGGGCGTGGTTGTCAGCCGCCAAATTTGTCTTGCCGCTTCAGCGGTTAGACAAAGGCTCGTATTGATGACAATTTGAAAAATTGGCATCAATCGATGCCGGCAGCGTTCCACAACCAGCAAGCCCGGAATGCAGTCAGAACCAATTCTGTCTCATCATATTTATCGGTTTTTGCAGAATTTATTTAGTCAATTCATACAGCGCTTCAGCATAAATGGCAGTGGCTTTCAGAATATCGGCAACTGGCATATATTCATTAGCTTGATGCATGACATTAGGTTGGCCTGGGAATTGGGCACCGAAGGCTACACCGCGTTTAAGAAGCCGACCGTAAGTCCCACCGCCGATAATTTGTTCTTGACCTTTCAGGCCAGTTTGACGTTCGTAAACAGCCAACAAAGTTTGAACCAGCGGATCGTTGGCGGGTACGTAATGAGGTGTTTGAGCATGACCGAAAATTTCGCTAGCAATATTGTCACCGAACTTAGCCATGGTCGTGTTAATTTGTTGATTGATTGTTTCCGCGGTGGTGCCTTGAGGATAGCGAATGTTAATGATGACGCTGTTATTCTCACCAGCTTGATAGTTGAAAATATCAGGACTAGCTGTCAAGTCACCCATTAATTGATCCTGGTAAGCAACGCCTAATTTGTGACCACGTGAGTCCAGTTGCATTACTTGAGCAATTGCGCGGACGTATTGCTGACCAGCCTCATCTAATGGTAATTGATTCAAGAAAGTTGCCAAATAAGTGCCAGCATTAACACCAGCATCAGGTTCCAAAGCATGAGCGCCTTTACCAGTTAAGGAAAGAATTAGTCCACGATCTTCTAATTGCGCGTCGCCGATCAGTTCGTTTTCCGCAGCAAAATCAGTGAATTGTGCGCTTAAATCATCCAAATCATGACCAACTAGCACTGCTTGGGCATTTTGAGGCACCATATTTTCACGAATGCCGCTGTCGAAACTGCGTAATTGTAAAGCCCCAGTGATTGCTGGTCCAGCCTTAAAAGTGACCTTAAATGAAGCAATCCCTTTTTCACCATTAATAATCGGAAATTCAGCATCAGGTGAAAAACCAAAGTCAGGTGTCGGTTCAACAGCTAAATAACGATTGATGCCATACCATTCACTTTCTTCATCAGTGCCAAGAATATAATGAATTTTTTTATTAACGGGCAAATTCAAATCTTTAAGAATTTTCAGGGCGTAATAAGCAGCCAGTGCTGGTCCTTTGTCATCAGCGCTGCCCCGGGCGTAAAGTTTGCCGTCTTTAATGACTGGCTTAAAAGGATCGGTTTGCCAGCCATCACCAGCAGGAACCACATCTAAATGACCAAAGACGCCTAATGTTTCTGGACCATCACCATATTCAATGCGGCCAGCCACGTTTTCAACATTTTTCGTGGTAAAACCATCACGTTCAGCTAAATCTAACATGGTTGTTAGGGCTTCAGCGGGACCAGGTCCTAGCGGAAATTCCTTAGTCGCATGCTCAGTATCACGAACACTAGGAATCGTTAAAATCATTTCTAAATCACGGAATAAATCATTTTGGTATTTCTTGGCTTCATTTAACCAATCAATCATTTGGATAACCTCTTTTCAAATATTTGTTTGCGGAAATAACTGCTTCGGTGGTTGGTTATATTATAGCGGATAACCAACCAATCGGGCTACCATTTCACCACAAATTCGTTTGCCAAATCATTGGTTGCGGTAAAGCAGTTGGTTTGAAATTAGCGGCGGTGGTGGTTGACTTTAACCAAGGGTGAAACCAAGTCTGTAAATTAGGTAATGCGGCGCGATGTTTCTGAGAAATAGCCAGATATTGTTGCCAGGGACTAGTTTGTTCGCGGAAATCAACTAAAACTTGTTTCGCATTGATCCAGTGTCCGGCGACTTGGAACCAAGTAGCTAGACCATTGATTTGCACTGCTTGAATTTGGTAAGTTTGCTGAGGATTGAGGGACTGATTAATGGGCCGCGGCGCCAGTGGTCGGTCATAAAGCTGGGTGTGTTCGCGACTCTGATTAATTGGTTTGACAGTTAAACCTAAGTAAGGCAAAGCTGTTGCCAAATCAGTCACACGATTAAAACCAGCCGCGGGAATAAAGCGATTAGCGCCAATTTGATAAAATGGCTCGCCGTGTTTAATGATTAAGTTGCTCACTTCGAAAGGATGCAATGGTTGCACTTGCTGGCGAACTAAATCAAGATTATAAGGATTTTCGTAACTAGTTTCAGATGTGAGACTAACAAGCACGCCGGGAAAATCGACTGCCTTAATATCAGCGGCTGCTTTCTGTTCACGATATTCATTACCAGTTTGCGGATAGTTGGTTACCACGCCATCAATTGGCAAATTCACTAACCAATTCCATTGTTTCGCATTTTCGCTCATCTCGTCCCAAACGTAAACCTGTTGATTCAAATCGTGCAATTGTTTGATTAACGTTTCATTGACTAAATTGGAAGAAATGTTAACCCCAGTCGTCGTTTGAAAAACTTCGAAATTTAAACGTTGCAGTGAGCCGGCGATGAAAATACGCGGCGCTTGTGGTAATTCGACTTTAAGATTTTGCAGGCTAGCCAGTGAAAAAGAATGAAACATGACCCGATTTTCCATTTGGTATTTGGTGACACTGGCTTTAATTAAGGCTTCCATATTTTGAGGATTGCCTTTTTTGGTTTTTTTAGTCTCAATTAGGAATTTGGTATTGGGTCGATTTTGATAATAGGCGAATAACTCGTCTAAAGAATGCATCGGTTCGCCATTGGCTTGGGTGAAAGTTTTGATTTCGGCCCAAGGTGTTTGCGAAACGATGGCATTGTGACCAGTGACTCGTTCCAAATTGCGATCGTGGGAGATGACGAGGACATTATCTTGGGAGACATGTAAATCTAATTCTACATAATCAGCGCCACTTTTAAAGGCTGAGTTAAAACTGGCAAAAGTTTCTTCCGGTTCGCGCAAAGGGTCGCCACGGTGACCAACAACAGTGAAGGCGCTGGTCAGTAACCAGAGCCCAGAAATAAACAGTAAGAGCGATAATTTTCGTATCAAAAAAGTAACCAACTTTCTAACTTAGATTCTAACCTGGCGTGCAAGCTAATCAGGCTTTTTTTGGCTGAAAACTTGCTTTGGCGGTTTAGGCTGCGTCGCCTAGGTGTCACTTGCCTTGCTGCAGCCGTCAACATTAGTGATCATGACGAGTAGAACTGATGACCAACACAACTAAAAAACATGTTACACTATATAAGAGTTTGGAGGAATTCCAATGGCAGAAAAATATCAAAATCTTGATTTAATTGAACAAATTACGCGCAATGATGGTTCCAAGTATTATGAAATTGCCAATATTTTCATGAATGGTCGGGCTGAATTAGCTGTTGTTCGCGGCTTTCTGAAAGAAGTGCGGATTTTACAGTTGAATATTCCTCATTCAACGGCCGTTAATACGTATGAAACTTATATTAATGATCATTATCAAATGCCGGCTGAGGATTTTACGGAGTGGGTCGAGTGGCAGAAACCCGCAGGTAAAATCGCTGATGCAGTTAAAGAAATTTTGCGGGCTAATCACATTGGCTAAAATTTAAGCCAATTAGGGTTGCCAAGTACATCAGTCTATTATAACCGTGATTGCCAGCCAACCCAAATGTGACTTAGCTGGCTTGACTTTTAAGTGACGAGGTTAAAGAATTATCATGGAACGAATAATATTACTGCATACAAATGATTTTCATTCGCATTTAGAGAACTGGCCCCGTTTACGGCGCTATGTTTTAGCACAGCAGGCGGAAGCGCGGGCGACTGGCAGTCAGCCGCTGACTTTTGATTTAGGGGATGCCATGGATCGGGTACATCCGTTAACTGAAGCGACAAACGGTCAATTTAATGTTGAACTTTTGAATCAGCTTCATTATGATGGTGTCACGATTGGCAATAATGAAGGTATTGGCAATGCCAAGGACCAACTTTTAAAATTATACCAACAGGCCAATTTTCCTGTGATTCTAGGTAATTTGTATGACCCTGATACGAAACAACTGGCTAGTTTCGCCCAACCTTGGTTGATTATCACCACTGAACAAGGCACGCGGATTGGCATTCTCGGTTTAACAGCAGCCTTTCCCGCGACTTACCAACCATTGGGCTGGCAAATCAAGCGCGCGACTGATGTGTTGCCAGCTCTTATGGACCAGTTAAGCCCACAAGTTGATTTTGTCGTGTTGTTATCACATTTAGGCCTACCAGTTGATCGCTTTTTAGCACAAAAGTTTCCTGAAATTGCGATTATAATTGGTTCCCATACCCATCACTTGTTGCCAACTGGTGAGCGACAAGGCACGACTTTGTTGGCAGCGGCAGGTAAGTTTGGCCAGTACATTGGTAAAATTTCGTTGACAATCGATTCGCAACATCATTTACAAACGGCCACGGCAACAGTCCAAGCCACGGCGGAACTGCCGGTTTTGGCCAATGATGCTGCGGAAATTGCCGGTTATCAGCAACGTGGGGTGGCTTTATTGAGTCAGCAACATTTGGCCCAACTGCCTCAAGCATTGACGTCAGATCCTCATGCGCCCAATGCCGCCATTAAAGTTTGTTTGGCGGCAATTCAACAGGCGGCCCAGGCTGACTGTGCGATCTTGAATAGTGGCTTATTTCTGAGTGATTTGCCCCAAGGGGTGGTGACCGCAAACGACCTTCATCAACAATTGCCCCATCCCATGCACGTGATTGCGGTGAAGTTAACGGGCGCCGACTTGTGGCGGTTAGCGATGGAAATTGAAAAGAATCGTCATTTCGTGCAACATTTTCCGCTGAAAGGCATGAGCTTTCGCGGTAAAATATATGGTGAGCTGGTTTTGCGAGATTGGCGGATCGATCCAGTCAATCGGCAAGTTTGGGTGCAGCAGCAACTGATTCAGCCGGAACAAACGTATACTTTGGCGACGGTCGATAATTTTATGTTCATTCCGTTCTTCCCAACAGTCGCTATCAAAGGGCAAGTTGAATTTCTCATGCCCGACTTTTTACGCAATATCTTTGGCCATTATTTACAACAACATTATCCCTTGTCAAAGGAGTCTTAATTTGAATTCAGAAATAGCTAGTGTGGGTCCAGTAGCACCAGTGATTTATCCACACATTTACAATGTTAAACATGATGACGATCCCGATTATCGGGGTGCGGCAGTGAAACAAGTGGCCGTTGATAAAATTATGGTGAATAACCATGCTTATCAACTGGTTTATGATTATCGTGCTGGTTTTGATCCTGAACGTTTCGGCCAACGGTTTGAAACAATTCTCAATAAATATGATTATATTGTTGGTGATTGGGGCTTTGAACAGTTGCGGCTGCGTGGCTTCTATCAAAGCCAGAATCGCACAGCTAATCGTGATCAGATTATTACCACGTTGGAAGACTATATCAACGATTTTTGTAATTTCGGTTGTGCGTTCTTTGTGTTGCAACGCGAAGGTGGCCCAGCAAAGCCGACGAATAAGCATACCAATGCGGAACAGTCACGACCTAATCACGAGAAGAATCATCGTAATCGCCGCAATAAAAATAGCAATAACAACACCAACAATAGCAATAAAAACAATAGTAATAACAGTAATAATAATAACAGTCAGCATCATGGCAACAAAGCCACGACGACAGCCAAGCAGCCAGTTAAGCCAAATGTGAAAACCGCCAATCAATCGACGAAACCAGCAACAACCGGCAAAACGGCGACTAAGCCAACGACGTCGAAGCAAGCAACGCCTAAATCAACACCGGCGAAATCTAATCGACGCAATAGTCGGCGTCGCAAGGTGGCAACAACCAATAAACAGGCTGATCAAGCAACGGTTCACTCACCTAAAAGTAATCAGTCAGCAACAGCTCGTCATTCCTCACCGGCGTCAGCTGCAAAACCAGCAACAACTAAGCAAGCTAAGGCCCATCCGTTTCGGATTCGCCATGTGAACAATCAGTAATTTAATTAAGTGGGGGACAAGTAATTGAAACATTATAATGGTTATTTAATTGATTTAGATGGCACAATTTATCGTGGCAGTGAACGAATTCCAGCAGCAAAACGGTTCGTAGAGCGATTGCAAAAAAAGGGGATTCCCTTTTTATTTTTAACAAACAACACCACCAAAACACCAGCAGCTGTCGTTAAAAACTTGGCCGACAATCATGATATTCATGTGCAGCCCGAGCAAGTTTATACGCCATCTTTGGCAACGGTCAGTTATTTGAAAGCCAAGAATAACGGCAGCGTTCAGGGCAAGACTGTCTATGTAATTGGTGAAATTGGCCTATTATCGGCGCTTCTTGGTGCGGGGATGCGCCTGGCGGAAACTAATCCTGATTATGTAGTGGTTGGTTTGGATTATGACGTGACCTATCACAAATTTGAAATCGCCACGTTAGCCGTTCGGGCCGGGTCAACATTTATTGGCACCAACGCTGATAAGAATTTACCTAATGAGCGGGGCTTAGTGCCTGGTGCCGGTTCAGTTATTTCTTTAGTGGAGCATGCAACTCAGCAACAAGCCATTTATATTGGTAAACCGGAGCCGATTATTGTGCAGGCGGCCTTGAGTGTTTTGAATACAACCGCTGAACAGACGGTCATGGTTGGTGACAACTATGATACGGATATTCGGGCTGGCATCAATGCCCATGTGGACACATTGCTGGTCTACACCGGGGTCAGCAAGAAAGAAGTCGTCGCTAAAGAAGCAGTTCAACCAACTCACGAAATTGATTCGCTTGACGACTGGGAGCTCTAAAATGAAAAAAAACAGTTTAGCCGTCCTTAATTGGGTGGCTTTAATTTTCGCTTGTATTAGTTTCACCGCGATTGCCACGATTCTTTTAACATTAATCATGTATCCACTGGAAATTAAAGGTCAGCATTTAACCAGTTATGGTTTGAGTGCGACGAAGTTGAATGCAAATTATCAGCAGTTAATGGCTTACTTGAATTTCCCTTGGGTGGGTAAATTAGTGATGAGTGATTTTCCCACGTCTGCCAGTGGCGCCGCTCATTTTGCTGATGTTAAACGGTTGTTTCTACTTGCTTGGGCCTTATTGATCGTTACCGTTCCTTGGGCGCTAGCTTTTCTCGGAAAACTGCGGCAACGACGGCAATTAGATCTTTTGAAATATCCGGCTGAAGTTGGGGCACTTTTGCCAGTAGCAATTGCCTTGATTGCCAGCTTGAATTTTGATCAATTTTTTGTGACCTTTCATCATTTATTTTTCCGAAATAGTAATTGGCTGTTTGATCCCAACACTGACCCCATTATTTTAGTGTTACCAGAATCATTTTTTAGTCACTGCTTTATTTTAGCCTTCGTTATATTTGAAGCTTTAATGATTACCGGAATCATACGCGCCCGCCGCTCTTGGCGTTAAGCAAATCTATGCAGCTACTGCAGTAAAAAGTAGCTTTACTTGGTCTAAAATTTTAGGCGTGGTTCACGTTTATTTCTTTGATGATGAACAAATATAAAAAGCAGCCCCAACAATCAAGTTAGGATGATTGTTGGGGCTGCTTTTTCAATTCTGATGATGGCATGCGCGATTGCTTGGCTTTATTGATCTTGGTAAATAGCTTCGTCATCTTCTAATTCGGGATGAGCGTGGGCCAACCGACTAGCAGCTGCTGCAGCTGTGGCACCAACGAGATCATCTAAGAAAGTGTGAATGATCCCAGGTTCATGGGCATTTAGTTTTGCCAGAACACCAGGCTTAACTTTATCAATGTAGCCGTAATTAGTGAAACCAATTGAGCCGTAGACGTTAACAATACTTAAGGCCATGATTTCGTCGACACCATACAGGCCTTCATCATCAGCGACGATTGTCTGCAACGGTTCAGTGAGACCACCTTTTTCGGCCAGCATGTCTAATTGAATGCCGGTCATGATCGCATTTTGAACCTCACGTTTTTGCAGAACAATTTCGACATTTTTGGCTGCTTCAGCGCGAGTTAAGCCATGAATGTAATCACGTTGGAGGAAAATCACCAAGTCGGCAATGTCATCAATGGTAACGCCACGCTTGTTTAGTAAACCAACTACGTGTTGATATAACATTTCATGTTTTTCCATGATGAACAACTCCTATCTCTAATTGAATAAGCTGGTACTGTGTAACGGTTGAATCTTTTCGGGGTAGATTGTTTGCAGCGCAGTGGTGACGGCAATGGGCGCCTCAGCATAACCGACGGCAATTAAATCAAGCTTCCCAGGATAAGTGACGGCATCACCCACGGCATAAATGCGGGGCCGATTTGTTTCCATCTTAGTGTTGACTTTAATTTTAGTTCCCGCCAAATCAAGCTGCCATTGGCGTAGCAAGCGACTATCCGCAACAAAACCATAATTAATCAACAATTTATCAACGGTTAAGGTTTGGTGTGTTTCCGTCTTCACCTTTTTAAGATCAACCTCTAATTGATCGGCGCTAGTTGTAACTTGATTCAGTAAGTAGGGCGTCATAATATTGACGGTTGAATTTTGTAATTTCTCGACGCTAGATTCAAGACCGCGGAATTGATCGCGCCGGTGAATAATCGTGACGGATTTGGCAACATTTTCTAAGGCTAAGGCCCAATCAACGGCCGAATCGCCACCGCCGGCAACCATCACATCCTGATCAGCAAAATCAGCGAGGTTCTTAACGAAGTACGTGATTTGGCCGCTAGTTTCTAGTGCTGGGTCATAAACGTTATTTAATTTTCGTGGTGCAAAGGAGCCGGTACCAATCGCGATAATCACCGCTTTGGTTTGCAGATCACCGTGATTAGTCGCAACGACTAAACTACCATCAGGTTGTTCAATGATATTGTTGACGGTCGTATTTAATTTGATATCGGGTTTAAAAAGATTGAGTTGGGTCAACTGTTGTTGAATCAGTTGTTTGGCTTTTATTTTTGGAATACCACCAACATCATAAATCTCTTTCTCTGGAAAAAGAGCGTTGGCTTGGCCGCCCACTTGCGGTAAACTTTCGATAATTGCCACGTCGGCGTTGCGCATACTGGCAAAATAGGCAGTGAATAATCCTACGGGGCCACCGCCGACAATTAGTAGATCATAAGTATGGGTCAAGGTGTGGTCACACTTTCTATTAAGAATTTGCGAAAACTGGTAATATTGACAGCTTGCAAAACAACTTTAGCACAATTTAATGTTAAAATGAAAGACAAAGTGAGCGTTAAAGTGAATGTTAAGGTGAGTCGCACGAGTAGTAATCGTGTGGCTTGGCTGTGAAACGTGGGAATGGCTATCAGTGGCTGAAGTCTGTGGTTAATGATAGTCTTAAATAAAATGATAGTGTAACGAGGTGAGCGCAAATGACATATCGCATCGGTGATATTTTGATTGGACAAGTCACGGGAATTCAACCTTATGGGGTTTTTGTTTTACTTGGCGGGGAAACTCAGGGACTGGTCCATATTTCTGAGTGTACCCATAGTTATGTGACAGATTTACATGAAATTGTTCGCTTAGGTGATCGCATTCGGGTGGTGGTTCTGGATATCGACGAGTATTCGCAGAAGATTAGTTTGTCGATTCGAGCTTTGCAACCTGATCCCTATGTTGGCCCTTACCGTCGCAAGACCCATTTCTGGACGAATCATCGGACTGATACTGGTTTTCAGCCGATTGCCGACGTTCAAGAACAGTGGCTGGCGGCGGCATTGCGAGATTTCCCTTAGAAATTAATAAGTAATTTTTACTTTTTTTCAATTTCTTATTGACGAACTGAGTCTGAGTTGATAAGATAGTTTGTGTTGCAAAACGAGCTGATAACTTGCTTATCACGTTGAAAAATGTTTTGAAAAAAGTTGTTGACATTGATTAAGCGCTTTGATATGATAGTTAAGTTGCTGTTGCAACAATGGTAGATCTTTGAAAACTGAACAAAGTTTCGAAAATGTGCAGGGCTCATAACAATTTCGGTTGTTGTGATCAAGTA
>NZ_RHOU01000005.1 GCF_003946645.1 Lapidilactobacillus wuchangensis | reverse complement strand
TACTTGATCACAACAACCGAAGTTGTTATGAGCCCTGCACATTTTCGAAACTTTGTTCAGTTTTCAAAGATCTACCAAGTTGTTGTCGTTGTAACAGCAACTCAATTAATATATCACGCACATTCTTCAAAGTCAAGAACTATTTTCAACTCATCTAATCGATAAGCAAATGCTGTCGGCTTTAAAAGAACTTCTTAATCACGCGTGCTTGACTAGTATAGCAACTATCTTGACTTTGTACAAGGGAAAATTTAAGTAAAACTGACTTAATTGAACTTAATAAATAAGTTTGGCATGAATCACTAGTCAATTACCTATGATCATAGGCTTCAAAACAGGCACTGAATAAAAACTTTTTTCAACTTTTCTATTTCATTTCGCTACAACCACTCCAAAATCAACTTGATAATCATAAAAAAATCATCAAGCCACTAAGATGAACTCATGGCTTGATGATTAATAAAATTATTTCTGATTAATGGTTGGTTGATAAAATCTACGATTATCCAACCCGAAAATTTTCTCACTAAAGTCACCTGGTGCTGTTTTCTGCAGTGCTTTAGTAATCATATTGATAGATGCATCCAGTTCATCAATATGATGCAAGATTTCTGCCTCTAATAATTTAGGCCGTTCTGGTGAACCATACTCCAATAACCCATGGTGGGCCAAAATCATATGGCGCAACAACATGACATCTTCATCAGCGGGATCAATGTTTAAGCTTTGACAAGCTTCAACAATTTCTTCGTCAATCAGAACAATATGGCCAATCAAATTACCGGCCAAAGTATATTCCGTACCAACTGGGCCACTTAATTCAATCGTTTTGCCAAGGTCATGAAGTAACACCCCAGATAATAGCAAAGCATAATTCACTTGATCATACTGCTGGCTAATAGCCTTGGCCAAACGCATCATACTCAAAGTATGGAAAGCCAGGCCACCAGTGAAATCATGATGATTGCTTTTAGCAGCTGGATGTTGATAGAACGTATCTTGATGTTTCTGCAACAAGAAGCGGACAATTCGATTCCACTTGGCGTTATCAATATTGAAAACTTCCTGGTTGATCACCGTTGCCATTTGCTCAGCTGTCATTGGTGCCTGCTTAACAAATTGACCTACTTGTAAGCCTTCACTAGGATCAGCCAATTTTAGGCCACTGATTTTCACTTGCGCTTGGCCATTATAGGTCTCACGTTGACCACTTAAATGAACAATTTTACCAGTGGTGAACAGTTGAATATCGGCATCCTGAGCATCCCAAAACATACCAGAAATCGTGTCCGATTGGTCCTGGAAGGTTAACGAAATAAATTTCTTACCATTTTTTGCGACCCGTACTTCGGCATGTTTAATTAAAACAACCAAATTCAGGGATTCGCCATTCTTACTATCGGCTAATTGTGTAGACAAAAATTAACCTCCTTTGAAAAACTATCGATTATTCGACTGAAATTGTTTAACCTAAACTAATATTAGTCGTGATATAAATCAGTGATTGGCTTGGAAACGATTTGGTTCATTTCGTCCATTAATTGATTCATGGCACGTTCGCTATTCATCAATTCCGTCATCACGTCAATTTTCATTAACTTATCACTTAAATCACGCATACTTTGAATATCGTCGTCACCAATTTGGGTGCCGGCCATTTGTTTTTGTTCCAATTCACCTTGTAATTTTTGCATTTGTTGGAACAAACCATAAGCAATTGGATCAGCTTTCATTTTCGTAAAAGCACCCTTCAAAGCATTATATTGGTCGGTTTGGCGTAGTGCTGCTGCCATTTCGTTAGCGTTATCATAAACGTTGACTGTCATTAGTATTCTCCTTTATTGGCCAAATAGGCCTTTTACATTATTATACCATTGATCAATGGTATTTTTGGCATTGCCGAGTCCATCTTTCGCTTTTTCTACGGCGTCGTTAACACCGGAACCAATATCATCGAACCAGTCACTACTGCCCACACTAGATTCAGAATTCTGCTTGGCAATTGTCGCTGCATCATTAGTGCCAAAACTAGTTTGATCGGTATAAGGCAGAATGTTCTCCATCTCCAGTTTGAAAATTGGCGCGACCCCCTGCACACTTGTTCCCTGCAAGAAATGATTCTGATCAGTTTTATCAAAACCAACCCACGTCGCCACTACAATGTCAGGTGTATAGCCAACAACCCACTGATCCTTGGTGCCGTAGCCATAACTGCTAGGCACTTCAGTACTACCGGTTTTACCAGCGACAGCATAGCCATTTGGTTTAGCGGTTTGCCCTGTCCCTTCATTGAAGACGCCGAGCAACATACTGGTCATGACTTTGGCATTCTTTTGACTAAGGACGGTATGTTCCTTGGTTTTAGTATTATCGACAATTACCGCACCGGTCGCATCAACAATCTTAGTAATAAAATGAGTCGTCGTCATCTTACCTTGATTAGCAAAAGCTGTATAAGCTTGGGCCATCTGAATTGGCGAAACCCCGGTTTCCAAACCACCTAGAGCTAAAGCCAAATTACGGTCGTTCTCTGGGACTTTGATCCCAAAATTTTCGACCGAGCTGACGCCTTTATTCACACCGATTTGGTCCAACAACCAAACTGCTGGTAAATTAATACTTTGGGCCAGAGCCTCATACATTGGTACTTTACCTAAATACTGGTTATTGGCGTTAGTCGGATGATAATTGTTTTTGCCGAACGTCATATCTTCATCTTTTAAAGTCGAATCATAATGGTAGCCGTTAGCCAAGGCCGGCGCATAAACTGCCAGGGGCTTGATTGTGGACCCAGGCTGGCGCTTGATCATCGTCGCATAATTATAACTGCGGAAAGAGTGATCACCACGGCGACCAACAACTGCTAAGACACCACCGGTCTTAGGGTCGACTGCCACAGATCCAGATTGAGCCATGGTGCCGTCACTAGCATTGGCTGGAAAAGCCCAATCTTGATTGTACGCAGCCTGCATTTGGGTTTGATATTTCTGATCGAGACTCGTGTAAATCTTATAACCCTTATTTAAAACATCACTTTCAGACAGATGATATTCATTAATAGCCTCATTAATAACGGCATCGAAATAATATGGATAGCGATAACTGCTACTTTGCTGATAATTATTGACAATGGTCAACTCATCTTTTTTCGCTGTGGCCGCTTGAGCCGCCGTTAAATCGCCGGTCTGAGTTTCCAAATCCAAAATCAAATTACGGCGACTAACATTATTTGATTTCTGCTTAATTGGGTCATAGAACGTGGGATTGCGGAGCATCGCTGCCAAAGTTGCGCCTTGGGCAGCGGTAACTTGACTGGCATCGCAGCCGAAATATCGCTGTGACGCATCTTGAACACCCCAAATACCATTACCGAAATAAGCATTATTCAAATACATCGTTAAAATATCAGCCTTGCTATAGACTCGATTGATTTCGACGGCCAAATACAATTCCGAAACTTTACGACTTAACGCTTGCCGCTGAGTCAACAACATATTTTTGGCTAGCTGCTGGGTGATTGTGCTACCACCACCGGTGATTTGACCATGATGAATCACGTAACCTACTGCGGAACGGAGAATCCCCTTAACACTGAAGCCGGGATTTTTGTAGAAACTTCGGTCTTCAGTTGAAATAACGGCATTCTGAATGTTCTTAGAAATACCGGTCAGCTCCACGAAGGTTCCTTTTTGGGCATATAAATTCCCGGCACTTTCGTTTTTACGGTCTAACACCGTCGTGGTTGTTTTCAAAGTTGCCTTAAGATTATCGACATCAGCCGTTTTGGCCTTAACAATAAAAAAGGTCGACATCATTAAAAAAGCCGTTAAAAAGACGGCAATCAACCAGCGGGTCAACTCCCAGCGATGCCACCAAGCTTTAAAATTGGTCCAAAATCGATTAGAATGTTTTTTAGGTTGCTGCGTCGTTGCATTCTGACTGCGGCTTGCCCGCGTTGTCTGCTCACGTTTCATTTTATCTACCACCATTAGTCATATTTTACCATGGATTTAATGGCTGCCATCAGGCCAACGACGCATTTAATTATTTTTTATGCTTTCAATCGGATAAAAATCTTACAGATCAAGTCAGGTAGGTCCTGTTTTTGAAAACAAAATTCGTCTTTATTTTACCCGCTGATTTTAAGCCGCGGACCGTGCGGCAATTGCTACAAAGCTGGTTAATTCCAAAAAAATGGCAGCATTTTCTACGAATCGAACAGAAGATTTTGGTCAACGGTGTCTATCGATCATTCCATTTGCCCGTTTATGGCCAAGATACCATTTCTCTAGATTTTTCTTTCTTAGCCAATCAAGCGCAAACCTATTTACCAAGCGCAGGCGCGTTACCAATTATTTATGAAAATGATGATTTACTGGTGATCAATAAACCAGCCGGTATCAAAAGCCACCCCAATCGAACTGCGGAAACTGGAACAGTGTTAAATATTTTGACCCAGCAACTTGCCGTGCCGCCTTTAATGGTGCATCGAATCGATGAACAAACTAGCGGTGCCCTCCTAGTTGCTAAAACACCGGTCGTGGTGCCAATCCTTGATCGAGAGCTCAGTCAAAAAACGATGGGCCGTGATTATTTGGCTTGGGTAACAAAGCTACGAACTGAGCCCTTAGCTGATAGCGGTGAAATCAACTTACCGATTGGTCGGGACGATACTGATCAGCGAAAACGCAAAATCGATTGGCAGGCAGGCCAAAATGCCCGCACCCAATACCAGATTCTTCAGCAGGATCAGCAACAGGCATTGATCCACCTCCACTTATTGACTGGCCGAACTCACCAAATCCGCGTGCATTTAGCAGCGTTGCAATTACCAATTGTCGGCGACCCGCTCTATAACCCCACTGCGATGCCGGACCAAAAAATGTTGTTGCATGGTTACCAATTATTCTTTAAGCAACCTTTTACTGGCGAGCCAGTCACGGTGCTAGCACCCTTGCCTGACTATTTTCCTAGAGCAGCAATGATTAATAAGGAGTTGGCTCAAAATAAGATTTAAGCTGGCAGATATTATTTATGAGTTGAAGTTCAAAATCCTTAAAACCTGATAAAGACGGTAAAACAGAGCCAGTTTTGACTCCATTCCGGGCTGCTTGGCGTGGAACGCGGCCGGCATTGATTTGAGCTTATTGCTGCGCAACAATCTCAAATACAAGCCTTATCGTAAGTGCTAAAGCACCAACGATAATTTGGCGGCTGACGCCAAGATCCCTCCATTCCGTCTGGAGTTGATTTGGTTCATTGCACAATTTTTAGTGTTTAAGGCAATGCTAGTAGGATTCATTAACTCAATTCAATCAGTAACAACAGTTGAATAGCAAAAAAACGGTGTGACAACTCTATTTTTCAGTAGAGATTGTCACATCGTTTTTATAATACCAAAATCTGGTTCGGCCAAGTAGCAGTGCTCAATTGTATTAATTTAATTAGGTGATTGCTGAGCGATTGTTGTCTACCTTTGCTAGTATTGCCTTGAGATCAACCAAATCTAAAATGGCTAAAATTAACTCAAAACGCAGTGGAGGCCGCCGGGTTGTCAGCCGCCAAATTCTTCTTGCTGCTTTAGCAGTTAGAAGAAGACCTGTATTGGAGACTTTCGCAGAAAGGCTTCAATCAGCGTCGGCAGCGTTCCACAACCCGCCGGCCGCAACGGAGTTGTCCACTATTCTGTCTAAAACTAGTTTAAGCTCAAATCAATGCCCACCATGTTCCACGCCCATAGAATCGCTGGGCCCCTGCCGTTTTCAACTATGCCGCGACCAAATCAATATCCAACTAGTCGTCCAAGTCCCTTGATTTACCCACTTTCTGAGACAGAACAAAAAAAGACGTTACCGCGAAGATGCTTATCTTCGGCGTAACGTCTTTTTAAATATTCAATAATAACGACTATTTAGACTTAATGTAGTTGGTACCATCAGCCTTAGGGGCAACGGCTTTACCTAAGAACAATACCAATACCACAATAGTTAAAATATAAGGTGCAATTTGCAGATAAACTGATGGAATTGAGGAAATTCCTGGTAATTGGGCGCCAATAATACTTAGACTTTGCGCAAAGCCAAAGAATAAAGCCGCACCCATGGCACCAATTGGATTCCACTTACCAAAGATCATTGCGGCCATCGAAATATAACCTTGACCAACAATTGTCCCGACTGAGAAGTTGCCGGCGATAGATTGGGCAAAAATCGCGCCACCAATACCACCAAGGAAACCAGACAATAAGACGCCAGCATAACGATAACGATACACATTAATTCCTAATGTATCTGCAGCCTGGGGATTTTCACCGACGGAACGCAACCGTAAACCGAATTTGGTTTTGAACATCACCCAATAAGCGATAAAGGCAACCACGATCGCGATATAAGCCATCAATGACGTATCTTTAAAGAAAATTGGTCCTAAAACCGGAATCTTAGCTAATCCTGGAAAAGTGAAATAACCGAAGTTTTGGGCAATATTATCAGTTTGTCCTTTAGCGTAAATCGCTTTGACTAAGAAAACACTTAACGCTGGGGCCAATAAATTAATAACTGTCCCACTGATAATATGGTCAGCGCGGAAATTAATCGTTGCTACCGCATGAATACAGGAGAAAACAACACCAACGATGCCGGCAACTAAAGCAGCTAACCAAGGCGTCGCCGCACCAAAAGTATCAGCAAAGGTCAAGTTAAAGATAACCGAACTGAAAGCACCCATTACCATGATGCCTTCCAAACCGACGTTAACGATCCCGCCGCGTTCAGAGAAAGTGCCGCCTAAAGCCGTAAAAATCAACGGTGTGGAATAAACTAAGGTGGCAGAAACAATTAAAGCTAGCATACTAACCCAGTTCATTATAACCGACCCCCTTCTTGTTCATCTTGCTTGATTTCGGTTGTTTCAACAGCAATCGGCGTTTCTGGAATTGCTTTTTCAGCTTTCTTTTGTTTGAAAAGTAAGCCAATCACATAGTCAATTGCCACGAAGAAAATAATGCTGGCAATCACGATATTAACAATTTCAAATGGCACGCCGGCACCAGTTTGCATACCTAAACCACCAATTTTAAGGACACTGAACAATAAGGCTGAGAGCAGGATACCTAAAGCACTACCGCTACCTAATAAGGAAACGGCCATCCCGTCGAAACCGATTGATAACGAAGCGGTTTGAATAAAGAAGTTTTGGTAAGTACCCAAGCCTTCCATAACACCACCTAAACCAGCTAAAGTACCAGAAAGAACCATTGACATAATAATGGTCTTTTTACTACTCATCCCCGCATATTCAGAACCATATGGGTTTAACCCCACTGAACGAATTTCGAAACCTAGCGTGGTCTTCTTCATGATCATCCACACAACGACCAAAGCAATCAATGCTAAGAACAAGCCAAAGTGCACCCGCGAACCGCCAAACATATTGCTGAGCCAGTTCACGTGTAAAGTGGCATGGGATGAAATTGTTTTAGTCGCATCTTGACTAACTCGGAAGCTCTTAGGCATCACGCTTTGCATCATATAAGTACTTGAATAGAGCATGACATAGTTCAACATGATGGTGACAATAACTTCACTAGTGCCGAAGAAAGCCCGTAAAAATCCAGGAATAGCACCCATTAAAGCACCAGCAGCTGCACCAACGATAATAGCAAGTGGTAATAAAATAAATGTTGGTAAATTAGGAAAAGCTAACGCAACCCAAACACTGCCGACCCAGCCAGCTAGTGCCTGACCAGAAAGACCAATGTTGAAGAAACCAGCTGAATTGGCAATCGAAAAACCTAAAGCGGTGAAAATTAAAGGCGTTGCTTGCCGCAAAGTTTCACCAATGCTGGCCATGGTACCAAGGGAACCTTTGATCATCGAGCCGTAAGCTTGTAATGGTGAATAACTGAAAATCAACATCACAATCGCGCCAATTAAGAAACCAGCTAAGATTGAAATTAATGGTACTAAAATTTGACGAGTTCGTTGACTAACTTTTAGCATCTAATTCCCCTCCGTTTCACTGGCTGTTTTGGCGTGAGAACCAGCCATTAATAAGCCTAATTCTTGTTCGCTAGTTGTTTCTGGACGAACTTCACCAGCAATTTTGCCATCATGTAAAACAATAATTCGATCAGATAAATTCATAATTTCATCTAATTCAAAACTAACTAATAAGACTGCCTTGCCAGCATCACGCTGATTGATCAATTGGCGATGAATATATTCAATGGCACCAACGTCCAAACCACGTGTTGGTTGCGAAACAATAATCAAATCAGCATCGCGATCCAATTCGCGAGCAATAATTGCCTTTTGTTGGTTACCACCAGATAACTCACCCGCTGGCAATTGTTCGTTAGTCGTCCGAATATCATATTCTTTAATCAAACGTTTAGCATGTTCCCGCATTTTTGAATAATCAAGGAAACCGTGATTACTTAATGGAGCGCGATAATAAGTTTGCAAAGCTAAGTTCTCAGCTAAAGTCAATTGTAGAACCAAGCCATACTTCTGCCGATCTTCAGGCACATGGGCCACACCAGTTTCCGTAATTTTACGGACTGGGGCATTGGTTAAATCCTGGTTCTTAATTTGAATATCGCCACTGACAACTTTACGCAGTCCCGTTAATGCTTCGATTAACTCGGACTGACCATTACCGTCAATTCCGGCGACACCAAGAATTTCACCAGCATGAACCTCAAAATTAACACCTTTAACTGCAGGAATACCACGATTTTCATTAACATGAAGATCTTTAACACTTAGAATTGGCGCCCCGATTTTAGCGGGTTCTTTAGGAATATTGAAAACAACACTGTGACCAACCATCATTTCGGCTAGTTCTTCACTGGTCGTGCCAGCAACATCCACTGTATCAATACTCTTCCCCCGCCGAATAACAGTACAACGATCTGCAGCATGACGAATTTCGTCCAATTTGTGGGTAATCAGGATAATTGATTTACCTTCCGCGACTAAGCCCTTCATAATGGCGATCAATTCGTCGATTTCTTGAGGCGTTAAGACAGCAGTTGGTTCATCAAAAATCAAAATATTGGCGCCCCGATAAAGGGTCTTTAAAATTTCAACACGTTGCTGCATCCCCACAGAGATGTCACTAATCCGTGCTGTTGGATCAACATCTAATTGGTAGCGATCAGAAAGCTCTTGAATTTCTTTTTGCGCTTGTTGCAGGTTAATAACACCACCACGGTTCGGCTCACTACCAAGAATAATATTCTCAGTAACCGTAAAGGCATCAACCAACATAAAATGTTGGTGAACCATCCCAATACCAAGACGATTTGCAGTATTAGGACTGTCAATTTGCACTGGTTGACCATTAAGATAAATCTGGCCGGATGTTGGCTCCAACAACCCGGATAACACATTCATCAAAGTCGATTTGCCGGCACCGTTTTCGCCGAGCAAGGCATGAATTTCGCCTTTGCGGACCTTTAAATCAACTTGATCATTTGCTTTAAAACTACCAAAAGCTTTGGTAATTTTTCGCATTTCAATGACATATTCTTCTGGATTAGTCATTGTTACCTCACTTTCTCTCTCAATCGCTTACGAAAAATGCTCCTTGCCCAGCTATCTGAGCAAGGAGCAAATGTCGTCATCAATTGATCGCTGTTATTTTGCTGGATGTTCTGAAACTTTAACTTTACCATCAATAATATCTTGCTTAGCGGCATCAACTGCTGTTTGCGCCTTGCTTGAAAGTTGACCTTTAGTTAAACCAACACCATCATCTTTCAAACCGTAGATCATGTGCTTGCCACCAGGGAATTTATCCTTCATGGCTAAGTTTGCTAAGTCTTCAGTAACTGTCCCAACACCCTTAAGTGTTGAAGTCAAAGTGAAGTTGGCTGATTTGCCATCTTTAGTCTTGTATTTACCTTCGGCAGTTTGGTCACGGTCAACCCCGATAACCCAAACTTTCTTAGTGCCGGCTTGGTTAATTGATTTGGCTTCTTGGAAGACACCATTACCAGTTGCACCGGAAGCATGGAAGATAATGTCAGCGCCTTGTTGGTACATCCCTTGAGCAATCGATTTACCCTTATCAGGAGCACTGAAATCACCAGCGTATTGATTAATGATCTTAATATCCTTACCTAATTCCTTAGCACCGGCTTTAACACCTTCAGTGTAACCAGCATCGAAACGGTCAATAACGTCACCCTTAACACCACCGATGAAACCAACGGTATTAGTCTTAGTTGTGTACGCTGCTGCTACACCTGCAAGGTATGAAGATTCGTTATCCTTGAATGTTGCCGAAACAACGTTCTTAACACCATCAATACTATCATCAATGATAACAAAGTTAGTCTTAGGATCTTTCTTCGCCGATTGCTTGATGGCATCCTTCAACTTGTAACCAATCCCAAAGATTGTCTTGAACCCAGCTTGAGTTGCTTGATCAATATTAGGAATGTATGATGATTCGTTATCTGATTGGAAATATTGGAAACCAGAATTACCACGTTTGAGGTCATGTTCCTTACCCCATTTTTGTAATCCTTCCCATGCTGATTGGTTGAACGAACGGTCATCAACACCACCAGTATCCGTGATCAAGGCTACCGTGTTCTTGGTTGTCTTGCTTGAACCAGAGTTACTAGTTCCGGATTTCTTACCTGCACAAGCTGACAGTGATAGCACAACTGCCGCCGCTAAAATACCCATGGTGAAAATCTTTGCCTTCTTCATTACCTAAAGCCCTCCTAAAAAAGTTTGTCTAATAACCGTTTAGTGATTATTGAAACCGAATTAATTAAGTGAGTTACGTTAGGAGATATAACTCAGGTGCGGAGTCGTCGAATTGACTCGGGAAAAGTACGTTACTAAAAGTCAGCAATGTACGAACAATCTTTATCAAAAGTACCAGAAATGTTAGCTTTTGTCAAACAAAAATCAATCAGCAATTTGCAAATTAAATGGCGATTATTTCCGATTTAAAATCTTGGAAACGAATTAGGCTCAACTAAAAATAGTTCCGTTATTAATTTCTAATTCTAACATTCAACTAATTTAAAGATAGTCTAAAACAGTTGATTAACAAAAGTTATTAGTAACTAGTATACACGATATTTCGCAAAATTAAGAGTCTTTTTTTTACAATTAAATAACAAATTTAGACAAGCGGTCCAAAATGAGTAACCGTTTTAACATTCAAGCCGGTTCATCAGCAAATTGTGAATGTTGAGTGATGTCTGTAACATTATGATAGCGCTTTCTATTACCGAGGTCAACCACTTTGTTTCAAAATCCGAACATTTTTCTAAGTAATACGTTCCAATTTATAAAATGGTGAGCAACGTTAATTTTGAATTACTTAAAACCCTATTAGATCAAAGTTTGGCATGTGCAGTTAGTGTGCAAGCACGGGCTTACTTTAGCAAAGCTGCTAGATTTTGGTGGACATACTGTTGAACCGCTGTTGCCTCTTCAGTGTCGTAATCAAACCCCTGAGCACTGGCAAACAGCCGGGCTTGTTGATCAAAGGTCTGATTTAATTGCACTAAACCTTTAGCAATCTGCGTTTCAGACGATAAATCTAAGCCTACCTGCAATTGACTTTGCAAGGCAGGTGTTAAATGGGCCCAAAGATATTTATCGTTTTTGCCGAGATTGAGCTGGTACCCTGCTTGGGCAGCAACCTGCCAATCCAGCAGACGCCGCAATTCCTGTAAACAAACCTGATAGCTATGATCAGTGGCAAAGAAGACTTCATGACGCTGCAGCCCTTTAACCACATAGGGAGTCACCCACCAAAACTCATTACAACAATTACGAAAAGCTTGAGCTGAAGGTGCTGTCGTCCAATAAATCTGGTCAGAGTGTTGCAAATTAGTCGGTAATAAATGTTGGGGATCAGCTAGAATTTGCGCAACCGGGTCATCGGCCGCCCAATCAGCAATCCCACTTAAAGGACATAATCCTAAATCAAGACGATTACCATCAGTAAACAACATCATTAAGTTATATTTATGTTGATAATCCGGCTGACGATCAAAATCACCAGGCGCCTGCATAACCACTCGCGGTCCAAATTGATCCAACCATTATCGATCAGTTAACAGTGGTTCCATCGCTTCATCAGGCACGAAATAAACAATATCAAAATCCTGAAATTGATCAGGCACCACCTGAGGATTGGCCCGTGAGCCATTCAAGGCCATTGCTTGAACAACGCCTAGTTCTTGTGCTACCTGACGAATTAACGCCCACATTTCTGCTTCACTACGTTTATGCAATCATTAAACCTCCAAAAACATCTAAATTCATTTTAGCGGTTTAATGACTAGTTGTGTTGAAAAACGCTTACTTTTTCTATTTTTTTTATTGCAACTAGGATTTTGGGTTAGTCGTTTCTTAGTTGGAATGGCCGGGGCCTAATAATAAGAATCTTTAGTTGGTTTTAGACAGAATAACAGACAACTCCGTTGCGGCCGGCGGGTTGTGGAACGTTGCCGACACTGATTTGAGCTTATTGCTACGCAACAATCTCAAATACAGGTCTTCTTCTAACCGCTAAAGCGGCAAGAAGAATTTGGCGACTGACACCCCGGCGGCCTCCACTGCGTTTTGAGCTAGATTGGTCCACTTTATATTTGGTCGATATCAAGTCAAAACTAGTAAAGTTAGATACCAATCGTCCAGCAACCACCTGTGTAAACTAGCAAAACTGATTACCACTATTTAGAAAAGCAGATCGTTATAAACTAATCAGCTCGTTTGATAACCTTTCTGGATAAAACCAGAGAAACGTCAAACGAGCTCTTTTGATACGACTATTCAAGTATGATAACAATTCAAATCAAGTTGATTAGTCCTACTAAAATGGCCTTAACCACTAACAAAGTTAAAGTGAACTACCTCAACTCCAGACGGAATGGAGGGATCTTGTCGTCAGCCGCCAAATTATTGTTAGTGCTTTAGCACTTACAATAAGACCTGTATCTGAGACAATTTGGTCTGTAATTGGCTCAGATCAGTGTCGGCCGCGTTCCACGACAAGCAGCCCGCAATGCAGTCAGAACCAGTTCTGCTTCAACACCACAATCAGGATTTAACGGTTTTGAATTATAGCTTCAAATTGGTTCAAATCAATGCCGGCAGCGTTTCACAACCAGCAAGCCCGTAATGGAGTTGGAATCGATTCTGTTTTATCCCCTTCACACGATTTAGCTTTTGAACTTACCACCACAAATAATTGCGGGAAAACAAAAAAACCGTCTCGCGCTTCAATTACGAAGAACAAGACAGTATTAGCAATTATGATTGTTGATGTTTTTTTAACTGATGGCGACGCCAGAGTAGATAACCGGACCAAATCGCCGCAATCAAAACTAGCAGTTCCGCCACAGGAATTGTGTAGAACCCCGGCTCATGAACAATCCCTTGGTGATCAACATAAGTCCAGCTGGTGCCCCACCATGGTAGTACCAAGGCAATTAAAACTAAGCTCAAAGGTCCAATAAATTTCTTCATGATTCACCCAACCTCATCTTTTTAACTTGAGCTTAACAGAGCTAACCGGATTTGACCATGGTTTCAGCGAACAACTTTGTCACGACTGGAGCCAATGCTGAATATTGCGCCAGGAATGCTGGTTGACCACATACCGTGGCAAAGTTGCCAAATCAGATTTAGCCGTAACGATGCCACCGTCTAGGGTGAAAATAGCCTGAATACCATCACGCATCATATAATCTGATAAAGGTTGATTGGTTTGACCATAAGGATAGGCGAAATACTGGGCTGGCGCCGCCAAAATTTTATGGGCAATCAGTTGCTGACTTTTGCGATAATCCTTTTTAAAAGCCGGCAACTGATTTGTTTTTGCTAAAATGGGCTGGCCATCAATCTGATAATGCTGATCATGGGTATGCAGCCCAATGGTGGCGCCAGGTAAAGCGGCAATTTCACCGATTTGGTCCCAAGAAGCCATTTGGGAGCCATCTATATAGTAGGAAGTCATCCCAGTCACCACGAAAGCCGTAAAAGGAAACTGATATTCCTGCAAGATTGGCAGCGCATTGTCCAGCAAACTCCGATCAATATCATCGAACGTAATCACCACATACTTACCTTTAATTGGGCCTTGTTTGATTAAGGCCAACATTTCCGCAATCGAAATGACTTTAACTCGCTGCGTTTTCAAGTATTTCATTTGCGCGGCAAACTGATCTAAAGGCACATTAAACATATGCAGCTGCTCATCACCACTTAAATAGCGGCTTAACTTGACTGTTTTCGTATTATTTAAGACCCGATGATAACACAAGACCGCAATCCCATCTTCGGAATTTTGGCGGAGATTATCATAAGCATACGTGGGCTTCGCCGCTTGACTCTCACGAATGGTTTGCCCGGTCCGATTCACCTCGAAGAAACCAAATATGCCGATGATCAATAATAGTCCTAAATAAATTAAACGCCGCTTCACTGAATCACCCGCAAACGAATCACTCCAGCTAAAGTTAAGATGCCAAAAGCGGCCAATAACTCTTTGCCTAAACGGGCCATATAGAAACCGTCAAAATTAAATAAGACATATAAGGTCACCAAACCATCCGTATATATCTTCGCAATCGCCGCCAAGACAATGGCCAATAATCCCAATAAAACAAGCGCTAAAAAAACATTTAGTGGCTGGTAAAACGCGGTTGCTGGTACTTTTTTACGAATAATCGTTTGATCTGTCATGAATTATTTCCCCCGATCTGAAGCTTGCCAACGTCCTTGATTGGTTTTGCCAAAGACGATCACAAATTCTGAAGCCAAAGCAGTGATTAAATTAAGAATCCAATAGAAAAAGAAGTAAAACGGTAATAATAGACTATCATTAAAACTAAACTTAAATTGCTGTCGTGCGGTTAATTTGCCGACAAAGAAGGTCAATAATCCCGTTAATAAATAAATCAAAATAATTTGACCATTTAGCTTAACCCAGGATTCGCCAAACCAACCAATCACCAAATACTGGAGCGTTGAAATAATAAAACACCAAGCCCACAAATGGCTAATCAGCATTTCACTCAGCATCAGCTTTTCCGCCCAACCGAACTGGCGAAATTCATGCAAATTAGTTTGCATCACTTCCAGACCGCCAACCGCCCAGCGCAAACGTTGCCGATACAAACCGCGCACACTTTCCGGCACCAAAATATAAGTGTAAGCGTCCGCTTGATACCCCACACGCCAACCACGACGATATAAATGCCAGGTCGCATCAATATCTTCGGTCATCACCCGCTCGTTCCAACCGCCTAACGTTTCTAGCGCTTTTTTCCGGTAAACGACCATCACACCAGAAACCGTGGTAATCCGGCCCAGCCAGAAATCCTGACTGCGCTTAATATTGTTAATGATGCCCATGTATTCCAACGTTTGTAAGCGGGCCAATTGCGTGCTGCGATTACGAACAATCGGATTTCCAGTTACCGCACCTAACTTGGTGTCGCTTAACATCCGCCGCATTAAATGAGTTAACGAATCGGGAAAAGGTAACGAATCAGCATCGATCACATAGTAGTAATCATAATTGGCGATCCCGCGGGCTTTATTCAGTGCATGCGCCTTCCCCCGATTCTGATTCAGCAAAATTGCTCGGATCACTAACTGGCCTTGATATTGGGCCCGCAACTGCTCAATTAATTCAGGTGTGCCGTCATCACTACAATCATCGACTAAAATCAATTCATAACGTTGGTAATCAAATTTGGCAATTGCCGCCACGGTTTCTGCTAAGGTGGCCAATTCATTATGCGCCGCCACAATCACGCTAACGCCAGGAAAATCAGTAATTGCTGCCAATCGTTCTTGGCGCTTCGTCATTTGGAAATAATAAAATAAACTCCCCACAATCCAAAATAGTGACATTACGACTGGATAAAAAGTTTCAAACAAATTAAAACAAAGATCAATCAAATCAGCCATCGACTGCCTCCCCAATAATTTACTAAAGCTGGTGTGACCAAAGCTTATGTATAAGACGTGCCAATCCTGAAAAAAGCTGTGTTACGATCCAAGCTAAGGCTAAGGCGGCCCCAAACACACCGATCACCATCATTGGAAAATAATAAAGCTCTTGATTTACTTGTGGTACTGCTCGCTTCAGCAACGGATAAAAAAGTTGATCAAAGATAAACGAGAGTAAATAAACTTGTAACGCATATTTAGAAATAAACCGCGTTAGCCGAATTAACCACGGTTTCATTTTCAACCGTAATAAGGCCATAAAAACTAAAATACCGAAGAAATACTGCTGATAACTAAAATAATCATTGAAATCTTCCCATTTGAAAATCTGACCATAGCTATGGTTTAAATTTACTGACCAATTGATGATCATCACCACCAGCAACGGCCAGGCCACCGGTAACTTACGGAGATCGGCTTGATATTCGCCGAGATAAGCACCAGCAAAGTAATAAGCCAATGGATACATCCCCTGCCAAAAATCTGGCAGCAACTTACCGAAAGAATTAAACAAAGTCGGCAAAATACATAATAATGCAAACGTGGCCGTGATTAACTGGCGCTGAAATTTCTGATCATAATACTGCCAAATAGCGTTTAAAAACGGAATTAACAGAAACAGGCCTAAATACATTTCCACATACCAAGCATATGGTGCAGTTGAGAAATCTAAGATGCCATGAAGGCCGTCGTTGATCGTTAATCTTTCGGCTAAGAAAAACCTTCGGAATAAAAAGATCACGACTGATGCTTGCAAATATATTTTAACTGTCGGGATAACCTTCAAATAGTAGCCATCCGACCAAGTTTTGCGGTGCATCAGATAACCGGTTAATAACATAAACAACGGCACGCAAATCATCAAGGCCGTTCGCAACCCAGTCATCATGATCATTTGCCAAGAATTAATTGGCTCATCATAAAATTTCGAGTTTAAAAAGAAATGTACACCGACGACTGATAACACCGCCACACTCCTAATTAAATCCAAATTTGGTTGATAATTTGTTTTGGTCAAATAATTTCCCCCTTAGTCATCAACGATCAGTCACGCCAAGGTCGCGTTGATGATCGTGAATTTTTTCAAGTAGGACTTATTGTACTAGTTGCAAAATGTTATCCCAAAAACTTGCGGTGAAAGTCAATTTTTTGCCGGTGAAATTCAGAAATTTCATTCATTTATTATTGTAAGCACTTACGAAAGTGTGACTGATTCAGCATTTCTAGATTAAAAAAATAACTAATCATTCAAAATATATTAATTCGACTGACCTGGATCAGGCTTATTTCAACGACACGACCATCATTTGCCCAACCGTGATTCAAAAGTGCGCCGCCGTTCTTGATTACCAGCGATTATTGGTGAACGTGTATTCTTCAAAAATCCGCGTCGTCAGCTTGGTAATTCCGAAAACAAAAAAGGTAGGTAAATTCGTTGCAGAATTTACCTACTTGCTGATTATTTTAAGCAACCGCAATTAGTGCTGGATCTGACCGCTACTTTCAGTGCATTAAGCTGTGGTCGGAATCACGATTTCTGCTTTAAAGAAATCACTTTCTGTGGAAATCCGAAACTCACCGTGCAGCTCGGCAACGCGTTTCGCAACTTGCTGTAAATCTAAGCCATAGCGCTGTAATGAACTCACGTCATATTTACCGATTTTCTGGCGACGAACGAAACTATTGGTAATGGTATAAATCGTGCCATACTCATTTTGAATGTAATTAATCCCCATAAACGGATATTTGGCCCGGACGGATTGTTTCACTGCGTTACTCAATAAAATAATCAGAATCGCCATAATATCAACTGAAGCCACGTCTTGATAACTAGAACCACTAGTATCTTGATTGAGGACCACTTCAACCTGCCGATTCTGAGCGTCACGGACGAAATAATCCATGACGGTTTGAATACCCGAGATTTTATCAGGCTTATCCAACTTGACCAAGACCGCATTAACTTTTAACAACCGCTGTTCAACTGCTTGAACCAACTCAGCTTTCGTGATTTTCTCTTGATCAATATTCAAGAAAAAACTATTTTCCGAGTGGATCAGGTCAAACATTAACTGATATTGATTCGCCAATTGCGTGTTCTGAATTTTAATATGGCTTAATTGTGCTTCAATCACTTGATTCTTCTCACTTTCAGCAATTGACTTGTCGATTTCGCTAACCAAGTAATAACTCACAAATGTATTCAACAGGACGATTACCACCACCAAGTACAACAACCAGCGCCGTTGATAATAGTGCCCGCCGAAAACACTGGCCAAAATAACTAAGTTGGAAATCGGCAAGAATAGTAACCCATATAGATTACGACTCTGATAGTGACCTAATTGCCGCCGGAAAATCAGCTTACCGATGACTACCAGCACTGCCAAAATCAAAACGTTAATAACCTTCACATAAATATCCAGCTGGACATCACGAAATTCGGCTTTATTTTGATACAACATGAACCGAATCAAAATTTCTAAAGTTGCCTCAACACTGAAGAAAAGCACAGTCGATAAGCCCTTCAGGAAAACTTTCCCCTGAAAGAGCATGAGAAATAGTGACCAGCCAACAAAAATCACCAAATCATTTAAATAAATTGGTAATTGAAGCATCGTCGTCGCAAAGGTCAAGCCTAAATTGAAGAGAAAAATAAGCACCACCAAGGATTGCCGCAGTGCTGCTTTTTTGCGAAAAAACAAAGTTAAGTAGGTCATGAAGACAACATTTAAGAGCGCCGCCGTCATTAATAACAACGTAATTTTCAACAGACCAACTGGCATTAGTTTTGACCTCGAAAGACAATAAACTTCTTCAACAATTCAGACCGTTTAGTGGCCGCCAAAGGCAATCGTTCCCCTGAATCCAGTTCAATCTCATCATGATCAATCTTTTGAATAAAGCTCAGATTAACAATTGTGTTGCGGTAGGACTGATAAAACGCCAGGTCATTGAGCACATTCTTGAAATGATCCAGTCGTCCCCGAGCCAAAATTTCTTGATCGGTGGTGATAAACTGCAATAAACGTTTATCAGAGTCCAGCAACTTAATCGCTTTTAATCGTTGTAATTTAATGACCTGGACGCTGTTATCAGGAACGGCTTTAACAGTTAATTCTTCTTCATTGTTAGCCGTCAACTCGGCAGTTAAGGCCAACATCACCTTTTCCAATTCGGTGTAATCAATTGGTTTACGCAAAAAATACTCCGGATGAACCACGAAGGTATCAAACACATATTCTGGAAAAGCCGACACAAAGACGATTTTAGTATTCTGCTGATATTGCCGGAGTTCCTTGGCTAACTCAATTCCATTGCTGGCTCCTAATTGAATGTCCATAAAATAAACGGCCACATCTTCAGGCGCAGTTCGTAGATTTAAATGCTGATAGTCGTGAATAACCTCAGTTTTTAACTCAACATCGTGACTAAAGGCATACTTTAATAATTGTGTTTTTAAATTTTGATAATCATTTTTGTTATCTTCAATAATTCGAATCAGTAGCATCACTAACCCCCAACATCTCACAAACTTTTTTTCTATCATAACATAGGTAAACCATAAGATAAATTGACATTTATGAATTAGCAAAAAATCAAATAATACTTATTTTGCATTTTATAAACAGCGTAACCGCTTTATTTAATAACTATTTCCCCAATAATTAAATTTTTGTCACGCTGTTATTTGGCTAAATGTCATCTTAATGATAACCAGCTTTACGACGGATTTACCCACAAAGTCGTTAATGATGATTGTCTGGTCGTGAAAAATGTCGTTAGTATTGATTACTGCTGGTAAATAAATATTTAGTTGTTATTCAATTCCACTGTTTTAACAGGTAAAATAAAAATGATTACATAAAAACTATTGAAAGAATTGTTGACATCCCATGAATAAACTCAAAAAAATCTATCATGTATTAATCTCACTACTAGCGGTTATTTCGATTGTTCTGGTCATCCTTGACTACAGCTCAACGATCAATCTCGATCAACCGCCCTACGCTTATTTTGACTTGACAATCCTCATCATCTTTACCGTAGACTATTTTGTACGTTTAGCATTGGCAAAGGACAAACTTCAATTCTTCAAGACAAATATTTTTGATTTATTAGCAATTATTCCTTTTAATACTTTATTCTCGTTTTTCCGAATCAGTCGTTTGTTTCGGGTCGCACGCCTAATGAAAGCAACTCGATTGGCTAAGGTGCTTCGTTTTACGCGTCTAGTTGGGTTACTAGGAAAATTAAAGAATCATGCCAGTAAGTTTTTAAAAACGAATGGCTTTATTTATTTGATTTATCTATCTATGATTGTTTTAGTTATTGCTGCAGTAATGTACTCATTAGCTGAGAAAGTTTCCTTGGCTGATGCTTTCTGGTGGGCAATTGCCACTGCGACAACAGTCGGCTATGGCGATATTTCGCCGTACACGATTATTGGTCGTATCGCCGCAATTATGTTAATGTTCGTTGGCATTGGCTTTATCGGCATGTTAACCAGCTCAATCACCAGTTATTTCACCGAACAAACACCAGATGATACTCAAGATCAAATGACAGAAATTCTTCACGAATTAACTGACCTCAAGCAACAAAATAATGAACTTAGTCAAAAAATTGACCAACTCACACGACAGAGAACTAATGTTGCAAAACATCATTGAAAAGCTATCGTCTCATCGATAACTTGGCACTTTATTCAGAAAACTCAGACTGACTGCCTTACTACTTAATTGATTAACGTCATGTTGTTCATTACCTACGCTTATTGTTGTTGTAATTTTGTCATTAATCGCATAAGCTATCTTTAGATCGATAACTGGCCAACGCTGTTTGACCGATTTTTGATTTCATCCGCTTTAGTTTAGATAGAAGTATTTTTATTCGACACAAACTCTGTAAACACGAAAGGACACCTAAACATGAATGAAAAGGAAAAAAGTTTTGCTGGTAAATGGTATGATCCTAATGGCGATTCTGAACTAATTGCTGAACGGGACCAAGCAATGGCGCTTTGTCACCAACTTAATTTATTACCAATGAATAGTCCCGAACGTCCTAAATTACTAGCCAAATTGTTTCCTAAAAAAGCTGCCAATGTGATCATCATGGAACCAGTTTGGGCAGATTACGGTATTTATTCAACCATAGGTGAAGATTCGTTTATCAACAGAAATGCCTATTTAATGGACGGTGGCAAAATTACCATTGGGAAGCATTGTTTGATTGGCCCCAATTGTAGCATGTATACCGCCAATCATGCTTTTGATCCAATTGAACGGCGTACCGGCTTGGAAGTTGCTTTACCAATCGTGATTGAAGATGATGTTTGGATTGGCGGCGACGTCACCATCACCCCTGGCGTCACAATTGGTCAAGGCAGTATTATCGGAGCCAAGAGTTTAGTTAATAAAGACATCCCTGCAAACGTGATTGCTGCCGGAAACCCTTGTCGCGTTATTCGAGAGATTACTGATAAAGATAAGATTTCGCGAGAATAATTTGGGATATGAAACCATCAAAGTAAGGACAACAATTTAGAGACAACAAAAAAGAACACTGACTAATCAGTGTTCTTTTTATTTAAGACAATTACCACAATATATATACCGGTGATCGGGGTCGAACCGATACGCCCTCAACGGGCACTGGATTTTGAGTCCAGCGCGTCTGCCTATTCCGCCACACCGGCAAAAAAGTAATTCTTTATTGTGGCTGTTGCCAAAAGGCGGTAACCGGATTTGAACCGGTGGTGAAGGTTTTGCAGACCTCTGCCTTACCACTTGGCTATACCGCCACAATATCAAAAACTAAACAGCTAATATCCAAAATAATTGGAATTGGGTTAGCTGGATTCGAACCAGCGCATAATGGAGTCAAAGTCCATTGCCTTACCGCTTGGCTATAACCCAATAAAAAAGGGCGGTATGTGGGGATCGAACCCACGTATGCCGGTGCCACAAACCGGTGTGTTAACCGCTTCACCAATACCGCCATATCGGTAAAACAGGGATAGTAGGAATTGAACCCACACTGATGGTTTTGGAGACCATAGTTCTACCTTTAAACTATATCCCTATTTATGGAGGAGAGTGGATTCGAACCACCGAACCCGAAGGAGCGGATTTACAGTCCGCCGCGTTTAGCCACTTCGCTACTCCTCCAATGGCGCGGGACGGAATCGAACCGCCGACACATGGAGCTTCAATCCATTGCTCTACCAACTGAGCTACCGAGCCATTTAAGCTAACGGTTCCAACGAGACTCGAACTCGTGATCTCCTGCGTGACAGGCAGGCGTCCTAACCAACTAGACCATGGAACCAATTGCGGGAACAAGATTTGAACTTGTGACCTTCGGGTTATGAGCCCGACGAGCTACCAGACTGCTCCATCCCGCGATAATATTAAAATGAAACTAAAGGAGGATGTGGGATTCGAACCCACGCGCGGTTTGACCCGCCTGACGGTTTTCAAGACCGTTCCCTTCAGCCGGACTTGGGTAATCCTCCATGCTGAAAATGATAAAAATATAAAATTTATATCAATGACCCCTACGGGATTTGAACCCATGTTACCGCCGTGAAAGGGCGGTGTCTTAACCACTTGACCAAGGGGCCATACTATTGCAACGTCGCTTCAGAACTAAGTAATAACATCAGACGACTTAAACAATGATAATGGAAAACGAACAATTTGTCAACGCTATTTTTAATCTTTTTAAAAGTTAAAATCAATTATTTATTAACTTACTATTACTAAATAATTGTCTGATGGCAAACCTTCATTAACCTAATTGCTTTAACACAACGTCATCTATCATACCAAAAACTAACGCTGACGGCAATAATAAATTTCAAAAAATATTGTTTTTAGGCCACAACCACTTTCATACCAGTAATTGCGGACTTATATAACCATTGGGCATCCGCTACGGATAAGCGAATGCAGCCATGGGAATTGGCAACTTTACCTAGCTGTTCGGCCTCAGAAACAATGTAGTTCCCTTCGTGATCGATGGGAACACTATGAAACAAATAAATACCATGGTCTTTCCAAGACACCCAATAACGAGCACCCTCTCCAGATTGCTGGTTAAAAAATTGCTCGCCACGTTCACTTTGAATAGCAAAGTTTCCGGCCGGCGTAGCCCGATCACCACCAGAACCAGTTGAACAGCGCATAGTATACAGAACTGTCTGATCCCGCATCAAATAAGTTCGCTGGTTCTTTAACGACACTTTGATCCAATCAGTTGGCTGCAGTGTGGGATAAGGCTTAGTCTCTGAGGGGCCTTGCCAATCAACGGGCATGGTCTTTTTACTAGTCTGAGCTGATGACGACTTGGTAAAGTTCTTTGGGGACTTACTACTGACGTCAGCCGTTGATGCTTTTTTACTTGTTGCAGCAGCTTTTTCTTGTTTGGCACGTTGACTTTGCGTTTTGGCTAAAACTAAATTTTGTGGTGCTTGAGGTTTTAACCCGCGATACACAACAAAGCCCAGCAATAAGCAACCAAACAAAATAGTCAATAATACATAATTCCGAGTTGGTTTCTCCATAAAATGATTTCTCCCAAAAATTAAATCCACCTGCTGATTAAATCAATAGTAAACTTAATAACGAGCCAGTAATCAGCAATAAATATTTTTGCCATTTATGATGCATCAGTTGCAAATAGTAGATGACCAAATAGCTACCCAATAGCCATAATCCAGCAGCAAATAGGCCTTGGCGAAACCAAATGATCCCTAAAATGGCCAGAAAAAGTGTTAATAACAAAGCGAGAACCGTTTTGGCATAGCGGCGACAATTAAGTCGATAGACGCTGATGGCGATCATTAAGCCAAGTGCTATTCCCACAAATTTTGCCATTAAGCTCACCTACTGTCAGATTATTCTTAATACCGCACGATTCAACATGCAATTGCGAACTCACAAGTTCAGTGTACCGCAAGAGTCCCAGTGCTGAATAGCCCTGTCAGCGCCTTTTCTTACTTGTTATCAGAATGAAATCTAGTCGTTATCTGATTGTGATATTACTCGTTTGTGGCGATTGAAAAACTGCCAATTAACTTAAATTACCGTACAGTGAACAAAAACAACGTCAGCGATAATTTAGTTTCAGCAATTTTACTAATCTACTTAATCATTGCCAGCCAATAAAGAATACCCAATGTTAGTGGAATTAAAAAATCTGGCACCACAATGACCACATTACCCGGATTGAAATTCTTAGCGCGAATCATTTCCGAAATATGTAGTAGCCCCGCACCAATCAAAAACACTGCCATCGGAATCAGCGTCGCCAACCAGAAGCCGCCGCGAAGCCAATAACTTAAAATACCACAAATGCCAATACCTAACGAAACCAAGCCCAATTCAATTTGAAAGCCATTTGATTGCCAGCCAATTGATTTGGCAACTTTACGGCGTAAAAGAACATGGCCGATAAAATTAAACAAGCCAAAGAAGCCAATGTTGCCCACTAACTGAATTAAGAACAGATTGTAGTACCACGATTGGCCATTACCTTGGTTAAAATACGCATAGATAAACGATAATATTCCGAAAAATAAGTAGCTAATGATATAAATCAATTTACCACACCTCCCAAGCCGGTATTTTACACTAACTTACTTCACGGCCATACCGCTATTTAAGGCAAACTGCGACCTTTTTCCTAAAAAATAATTCGATAAAAAGCCACATTTAGGAAATGTAAATGTAAAACGTTCGCTACTATTTTCACCCATTAATTTTGACAAAGCGCCACTTGTTCTGAATAATAAAAAAACGCCAAGTCCTGTTTTACCAGCACTTGGCGTTAATATTTAAGGGCTAGCCGACGCTACCTTCCATCTCGTAACTAATCAAGCGATTTAGCTCGACAGCATACTCCATTGGTAATTGTTTGGTGAAAGGTTCGACAAAACCCATGATGATCATTTCCGTGGCTTTCTCTTCTGAAATACCACGACTCATTAAATAATAAAGTTGCTCTTCAGAAATTTTCGACACTTTAGCTTCGTGTTCCATGGCCACGTTACCATTGAGAATTTCATTATAAGGCACTGTGTCAGAACTGGACTTCTCATCCATTAAGATCGTATCACATTCAACGTGGGCGAAAGAATTATCGCTTTTACGGCCAAAACGTACCGTGCCACGATAATTTACTGCACCACCGTCTTTAGAAATCGACTTCGAAACGATTGAGCTTGAGGTGTTGGGTGCATCGTGGATCATCCGCGCACCATTATCCTGAATCACACCTTCGCCGGCAACGGCAATCGAAAGCATCGTGCCCCGTGCACCACGGCCATCCAAATAAACGCTGGGATATTTCATGGTGATTTTTGAGCCTAAGTTACCATCAACCCACTCCATCGTCGCATCATCTAAGGCCTGTGCTCGTTTTGTTTCCAAACTATAGACATTTTTCGACCAATTTTGAATGGTGGTGTAACGACAATAGCCTCGTGGTTTAACAAAAACTTCGACCACGGCGGCATGGAGGCTGTCAGACGAATAATTAGGGGCCGTACAGCCTTCAACGTAGTTCACGCTAGCATCTTCATCCACCACGATCAAAGTCCGCTCAAACTGGCCAGAATTCTCCGCATTGATCCGGAAGTAAGCCTGAATAGGAATATCGGTTTTAACCCCCTTCGGCACATAAATAAAAGTACCACCTGACCAAACCGCCGTATTTAAAGCGGCAAATTTGTTGTCATTCATATGAACCAAGGTGCCAAAATAATCCTTGACCATCTCGGGATATTCCTTCAAAACTGAGTCCATATCCATAAAGACAATGCCCAGCTTCTCGAACTCCTGGCGCATATTATGGTAGACCACTTCCGATTCGTACTGTGCTGAAGAACCAGCCAAGTACTTTCGTTCTGCCTCGGGCACACCTAACCGTTCAAAGGTGTCTTTGATTTTATCAGGCACTTGATCCCAATCACGGTATTGCCGATCAGTGGCCTTTTGATAATAAAGCATGTTATCCAAATCAAGTCCGGATAAATCAGGGCCAAAATTAGGCATCGGCATTTTTAAATAGGTTTTATAAGCTCGTAAGCGAATTTGCAACATCCAATCTGGTTCGTGCTTAGCGGCAGAAATTTCGCGCACCGTCGCTTCGGTTAAACCACGGCCAGTACTGTAGACAGGTTGAACATTGTCGCTAAAGCCATAATCGTAATCAACGAAGGCTGGCACACTGGCCAACATATCTTCGTTATTCTTGGTATTTTTAGTTTCCGGCATGTTGTTCCTCCTGTGTAATTGCTTGTTCAAGCGCCTTCCAAGCCAATGTGGCACATTTGATCCGAGCGGGAAATTTAACGACGGCTGCCAAAACCGCCGCATCCCCTAAAATATCACTTGGTTCATCCGGATTATTCATCAGCATTTCTAGAAAAACGGCAATCTCTTGTTTAGCCTGACTAATGGTCTGCCCATTGACCAAATCGCACATCATACTAGCCGACGCCTGAGAAATCGAACAGCCATCACCGCTAAAAGCAATCTCCTTAATTTGCTGATCCTTAAAAACAACTTGCAGGTCAATCACATCACCACAAGTGGGATTATTGAGATTAACACTTTGATCAGCTTGGGGCAACTGCCCATGATGATGAGGATGTTGGGCGTGGTCAATAATTAATTGTCGATATAAATCATTTAATTGCGAAATTTTCATGCTTGGAAGAACTCCTTAGCCAATTTAACGGCCGTTATTAATCGTTGGACATCTTGATCATTATTATAAAAAGCAAAACTAGCCCGAGCCGTAGCACTTACTTGCAAGGCAGCCATCAAAGGTTGGGCACAATGATGGCCAGCACGGACAGCTACCCCTTGGCTATCAAGCACAGTCGCCAAATCATGAGGATGGACACCAGTTAAATTAAAGGACAACACCGGCGCATGTGGTTTTGACAATGGTGGGCCATACAAAGTTATCCCGGGAATGGCTTGTAATTGTGAACCGGCCAACTGCACTAAATGCTGTTCTTGTGCTTCAATTTGCGACCAACCTAAGCTGGTTAAATAGTCCAGTGCTGCCCCTAAACCAATCACTTGGGCAATTGGCATCGTGCCAGCTTCGAATTTTGCCGGTGCCGCCTTAAAATCAGTGCTTTGGCGAGTAACCCGATTGATCATTTCGCCACCATATTCCACTGGTGGCATTTGTTGTAATAAGGCTGCTTTACCATATAAAACGCCAATACCAGTGGGGCCATAAACTTTATGCCCCGAAAAAGCGTAGAAATCGCAATCAAGTGCCTGCACATCAACTGGCATATGCCCCGCCGCCTGTGCACCATCAACGACCACATAAGCCCCAACTTGGTGTGCCCAAGCCGTAATCTGCTTAATTGGATTAATCGTGCCTAAAACATTAGAAACTTGCGTCAACGCCACGATTTTCGTCCGTTGATTCAGGTTGGCCTGCAATTGGGCTAAATCCAATTCCGCTTGATCATTTAATTCAACATAGCGCAAATGCGCACCCAGTTTTTTAGCGACGATCTGCCACGGCACTAAATTACTATGATGTTCCATAATCGTAATCAGGATTTCATCGCCTGGTTGAATCACAGTTGGCGCGAAGCTTTGCGCGACCCAATTTAAACTGGTGGTCGTCCCCCGGGTAAAAATAATCTCATCTGCCTGAGCGTGAAGAAAATCCGCCACTTGCTGGCGAACTTGTTCATACTTGGCCGTCGTTGCCTGAGCTAAAGCGTAGACACCACGTTGAACATTAACATTTTCAGTTTGATAATAATCAACCAGTCGCTCAATCACCGCTTGCGGTTTCTGAGTGGTGGCCGCATTATCCAAATAAGTGAGCGACTCTTGATTCATTTGTGTTTTTAATAAGGGGAAATCATTGCGCGCGGTCGCGATGTCTTTGACCATCGATAAGCTTCCTTTCAATTGTATCCGTCAGAATTTGTCGCGCATCAGCAGCAGGAATCTCACTTAAAACTGATCCTAAAAAGCCGCGAATAACGAGACGCTCAGCCAAATCCTTCGACAAGCCCCGACTCATTAAATAATACATTTGTTCTTGATTAACACGTCCCACTGACGCAGCATGGCCAGCACGAACATCATTTTCATCAATCAGTAAAATCGGATTAGCATCGCCACGAGCGGTTCTTGACAACATCAGCACCCGATTTTCTTGTTGGGAGTCGCTGCCACGAGCACCTTTGACAATGTGGCCCACCCCATTAAAAATCAAGGTCGCGTCACTTAAAATGACCCCATGTTGTAAGATATTAGCTTTCGTATGTTGCCCATAATTCGTGATTCGGGTGGTAATACCTTGGTTTTGACTGCCAGTAGAAATTGCCACCGCTTTAACTTCACTTTGGCTCCCCTGACCATTTAAATCAGTATTAAAATCAGCTAGGATGTCGCCTTCATTCATAATGCCTAACGCCCAATCTAAGCGGGCGTTATCAGCAAGCTGGGCATAGCGCGCCAAATAGGTGGTTAAAGCCAGTTGATCAATCGCCGCAAAACGAACTTTGGCGCCCGCAAGCAGCACCAATTCTTCAACAATACTAGCACTAGGCTGCTGATCACCTAAAGTTTGCCGCGTTTCTAAAATTGAAAACTCACTGTCAGCGCCAGCAATTAACAAAACATGCTGACTATTTAGTTGTTGATCCAAACCGTTCTCACTAAAATCCAAAGTTAATGGTGTGGTCAACTTCGCCTTGGCGGGAACTCGAATCACCACCCCACTATTGACGGTGGCATAATGAGTTGCCGCCAGCTGTTGACTAGCTGCTGGTAAAACTCGGCCATAATACTGTTCCATCAAATCTGGCCACTGTTGCCAAGCCGCAACTAAATCAAGGGCCTCAACACCAGCGGCTTGAGCCTCAGCTGACAAGTTAATTTGAACCGGTCGACCTGCGACTTGGGAAATTTGGGCACTGGATTCCACTGGCTCTGCCGTCGTTGAATCGACTGCAAGCTGACCGTTCAAAGTTGCCCAAGGGCGATAATTAATTTTAGCAAAGTCAGGTTTTGGCGCCGTCAGCGTAGCTTGCCAAGCAGCCTGGCGAAATTGCCAAGCAAGGGCTGGTTCATTTAATTGTTGACTGTATTGTTGGAGGTCACTTAATTCGCAAAAAGCCTTTTTTCTACTCATCTTGACCTCCTAATTTTCGTCAGTTAACTTAATATCTAATCCTAATTCATCACGTAAGCCGGCATAACCTTCAGCTTCAAGTTTCTGAGCCAATTGGGCATCCCCGGACTTCACGATTCGGCCGCCCATCATCACGTGGACCACATCTGGTTCAATATAATCAAGCAGCCGTTGATAATGGGTAATGATCAAGGAGCCGAAATTATCGCCACGCATGGAATTTACCCCTTTAGCAACCACCTTCATGGCATCAATATCCAAGCCGGAATCAATTTCATCAAGAATCGCAAATGATGGCTTGATCATTAATAATTGCAGAATTTCATTACGCTTTTTTTCGCCACCAGAGAAACCCTGGTTAAGATAACGTTCCGCCATGGCTTCGTTCATGTCCAATAACGCTAAATTCTGATCCAATTGCTTAATAAATTCTCGCACAGAAATCGGATTATCATCAGGCCGCCGTGAATTAATCGCTGCCCGCATAAATTCAGCATTGGTAACACCCATAATCTCAGCAGGGTACTGCATCGCTAGAAATAATCCGGCCCGGGCCCGGGCATCAACCGGTTGATCTAACAAACTTTCACCATTAAGTAAAATGTCGCCAGAAGTTACTTTGTAGCGCGGATTGCCCATAATTGTTTCTGAAAGAGTTGATTTACCAGTACCGTTGGGGCCCATGATGGCATGAATCTCCCCAGTTTTCATGGTTAAGTTCACACCCTTAAGAATTTCTTTGTGACCACTTTCATCGTCAATCCGCACATGTAAGTCTTTAATCGTTAAAGTTGCCATCATAGTCTCCCTATTTTTTTAAAGTTACAACCCAATTTTTTTGTTGATCACTGTCACTTAAAAGCTCTGGTTGATCTTTTAATTCTTGATGAACTGAGACAATCTCACCAGTAATTGGCGTTGGCAAATCTTGAACCATCTTTTCAGCTTCAACTTCAATTAAAGTTTCGCCAGCAGTGACTTGTTGGTTAACTTTTGGTAAATCGACAAAGCGGATTTCACCAAGCAAATCACGTCCAGCTTCATTTAAACCTAACTGAATTGAGCCGTCTGCTAATTCATTCGTCCAGAAATAATTCTCTGTAGCCATAATAAAACCTCCATATTTAGGAATCTTCAAATTTATTTTAGTGTTTTTGATAGTTGAATTATAACACATCCACTAACGGTGTTATATTTTTTACTTATTAAAAGTACGAAAAAAAGGTTGGTTCCAAAAACGAGTTGAAAAGTTACCTAGTTAGAAAACGGCAGGGGTCCAGCGATTTTGTGGGCGTGGAACATGGCCGACATTGGTTTGAGCTTATTGCTTCGCAACAATCTCAAACACAAGTCTTATTCTAAGTGGCCTTGCCACTAAGAATAATTTGGCCATTGACGCCAATCGCTGGGCCCCTGCCTGATTCAATAGTTCGACTCAACACCACTTTTAGAAATACGTGTTTAATTGGCAAGTCTACGACATTTAAAATCAACACAAGCGCCAAGATGGTCAATCAGTCGTTTCGCTTGTGCCGTTCAAATGTAACCACTGTTTAACTTAACTGAGTCATCTCATTTTATTAGCCTTAAGCGCTAACAAGTAAAATAAGCCACCTCGACCTCAAACAAAACGGCGGGATTTTTTCGTCAACCGCGTTCTGCAACTAAAAAGCTCACAATGGCGCCAGTCACTATTCTGTTTAATTATTTTTACTAGCATTTGTTAGCTGACTAAGCCAAATTAAAAAACTGTACTGATTTAAAAAATCAGCACAGTTTCTACATCTAACAACTCTTTTTGAAAAAGTTCACTTAAGCTCAACTAAATTTGCGAATTTTGAAAATCTTGATCTTCGCGATTCGTGAACATATAGCTCTTATAATGATAACGCATTGACATTACCAGGCCGATCCCAATCATATTGCCCAGTAAGGCCGAACCACCTTGGGAAATAAAGGGTAATGGAATCCCCGTTAGTGGTAGTAAGCCAATACTCATCCCAATGTTTTCAAAAACATGGAAGAGAATCATCATAATCACACCAGTGGAGACATAAGCATAAAATTCGTTCTTCGTATCAAAAGTCACTTTGATCATTTGATAAATCAGCAAGAAATAAAGTAAAACTAAAGCACAACTGCCTAGAAAGCCAAAATTCTCGCCGATCACGGAAAAGATCATATCTGATTCACGAACGGGCACGTAAACTTTAATCTGATTAAAGCCGCGACCAGTCATTTGTCCAGAACCAATCGCCTTCATGCTCTGCCACAACTGCATCCCACTATTACTTGTATCTTGCGAGGGATTTAACCAGTTTAAAACTCGCTGAAATTGATAAGTTTTGAAACCAAAATGGCCGAGAATCTGCTGACCCCAATCTTGGGTGACCAAGTAAATAGTCCCACCGCCGACAAGCACGACTGCCAAGAAAGCCGGGACAATAATCTTCCACGAAACCCCAGAAACCAGCACCATGCCCGCAAAAATGGCAAAGAAGACCAACATCGTCCCAAAGTCATTTTGTAACTTCAATAGTACGGCAACTGGCGCTGTCCAGATTAACATTCGCCCTAAAAGGATAAAGTCACTTTTAACACTATGAACTGGATATTTAACATTGTGCTGGGTAACCACCCGACCTAGCATAATAATAAAGGCCGGTTTCATTACCTCCGACGGTTGAAAAGTAAAGGAATGAAAGCTAAACCAGCTTTTAGCACCAGTCATAATAAATTGTTGTTTATCATAAAGCACTAGGACCGCCATTAGCAGGAAAATACCTGCGCCATACGCATATGGCGCAATTTTCCACAATTGTTCCACATCAAATTGCATGATCACCACAACAGCAATTGCCCCAATGGTATACCAGGCAATCTGCATGATGACTGCTCGCACTGGACTAGAAGTGGCGCTACTGTCATGGCTGGTCGCCACGTAGACAGCCACAATACTGAACAATGCCAGCATTAAGACTGAAAATAAAATCCCATAATCAATGCGATTGGATCCTTTTTCTTCTGAATGTTGCTCTACCGGCATAACTAACCACCTTTATTGTTTCTAACGTGACTTAATGTTGATGGAGATTATATTGCAACAGTAAGTCTTGAGTTGCTTCTTCTAGGCTATGTTGCCGTCCCGCTTGGGTCTCCAGACCAAAATAGCTCAAATAACGCTTGCCATCTTTAACAATCCGACCGATTAACCGGCCTTGAGTCGTTTCTAATTGCCAGTGAGTCTCGTCTTGATCAACAAGTTTAACTTCAACTGGTTGTGTTTGTTTTGCCATAAACTACTCCTTTTTATTTACCTTATCAGGATGAAACTTAGCCGCAATGATTTCATCTTCGAATAATTCGGGATGAGGATGGCGGCGCAAAGTAAACCAATCTGGAACTGGATCAAAGCCACCACGGACAAAGGGATTACACCGTAAAATCCGCGCAATCCCCATGAGTGTTCCTAAAAAAGCACCATGCTTTTCAATAGCGCCCAACATGTAGCTTGAACAGGTTGGATAATACCGACAATGAGGCCGCGACAATGGCGAAATATAACGCTGATAGGCGTGAATCAGCCCAATTAATACTCGTCGCATCTAAATCACCTCATTATAAAATCAACGCAAGAAATCAAGAACATGCTGCCAAGTTTGCGGCGAAAAGACAGCGAAAGGACTGCCCTTACCAGACATCCCGTAACCAATCAAGGCGCCAATCACAAAAGCCAGCACAATTGCTAATAAAATCCAAGCTAAAAATTTTAAAACCGAGTACACATGACTCTGATCAACTTTAAATTTCAACAACCATCACTCCGCTTTAATACTGTTGGTGATGTGCAATATTTTCCAGCAACATCCCTGTTCCTAAAGCCACTGAGTCCAAAGGATTTTCGGCCAAAACGACGGGAACTTTTAATTGGTCAGAGAATAAGCGGTCGACTCCTTGTAATAAGGCGCCACCACCGGTCAGCATAATGCCACGATCAATAATATCAGCTGATAACTCTGGTGGGGTTTGTTCCAAAACTTCTTTGGCCGCCGCCACAATATTCATCAAACTTTCATGTAAAGCTTGTTCAACTTCACTGGCATTAATCGTAATTTCTTTTGGTAAGCCATCAACTAAATCACGACCACGAACTTCAATTTCCTTGTCTTGGTCTGGTTCATAAGCTGTGCCGATTTCTTTCTTAATCGTTTCGGCAGTCCGTTCACCAATCAATAAGTTATGCTTCTGTTTAACATAGTTGACAATCGAAGCATCCATCTTATCACCGGCCAAACGTAACGAACGACTAGTGACCACTTCACCCATTGATAAAACAGCGATGTCACTAGTACCACCACCAATATCAATGACCATATTACCTTGAGGTTTGAAAATATCCATCCCAGCACCAACAGCGGCTACTTTTGGTTCTAATTCAAGATAAACTTTGTGCCCACCAGCTGCTTGAGCTGCCTGAACAATTGCTTTTTGTTCAACTGAAGTAATATTTGTTGGACAGCAAATCAAAATATTTAATTTAGACATAAATGATTTCGCATTTAATTTATTAATAAAATGAGTTAACATCGCTTCGGTAATATCAAAATCAGCGATGACTCCATCCTTCAAAGGACGAATTGCCCTAATGTTGCCGGGGGTCCGACCAACCATTCGATAGGCGTCTTCACCAACGGCAACTACTTTGCCACTGGTCGTATCGATTGCAACAACTGATGGTTCATTAAGAACGATACCTTTCCCTCGTACGTTAATTAACACATTAGCCGTTCCTAAATCGATTCCGATATCTTTTGCCATGCCTGTTACTCCTCTCGCTATTCACTGAAAAATTATAGCACACTTCAATTAAACCGCCAATGCGCCTTTAGATTAGCTTAATAATAAGTAGTTGTTCAGCCTGATGATCAGCCGGCGTAGGCTAATTTCAATTAATTGCTTGAGCTGGTGCAACCAGATCGAGTGATTAATTAAATTAGCCATAGCGGGCTATCAGGCTGAACACGATTTCACTTAGTTGTGAGGGGCGATGGTCTTTCACTGCCCTAACACAACAAAATGAGGTGTACCTGACTAGACCACTAGCCGATACAACTCATTATTTGCTTAATATGCCGTTAAAACTGGTCGTTCAGCGCCATCTTCAAAGACCTCACTGCGCCGAATATCAGCACCAAGTTGACTTAACTTTTGATGTAACAAATAATAGCCACGATCTAAATACTGTAAATGAGTCACCCGCGTTTCGCCGTCAGCAACTAGTCCGGCTAAGACTAATGCTGCCGCTGCACGCAAATCAGTGGCATCAACTTGGGCACCTTTTAATTGCGCCGGCCCATGCAGAAAAAGCGTGTTGCCTTCAATTTCAAAATCCGCATTCATTCGCCGTAGTTCATTCATATGCATGAAGCGATTCTCAAAGACCGTTTCATTCATGACACTCACACCAGCAGCCTGTAATTGGGCAATCGTCATTTGCGGTTGTAAATCAGTTGGAAAGCCAGGATGCGGCATTGTTTTCACATTAACTGCTTGCAATTGTGCTGGTCCTTTAACTAAAACACCGGCATCATTTTCCACAATCGTCGTCCCCATTTCCACTAACTTAGAAATCAAGGGCCGATTATGAGCAGCAATCGCGTCTTTAATTAAAACTTCACCATGAGTAATGGCGGCGGCAATCATAAAGGTCCCAGCTTCAATTCGATCTTGAACCACTTGATGATTAACGCCATGCAAATGCTGAACGCCAACGATCTTAATCGTCTCGGTACCGGCACCAGAAATATTAGCACCCATTTTATCCAGCATAATTGCTAAATCAACAATTTCTGGTTCCCGAGCGGCATTTTCAATAAAAGTCGTGCCCTCAGCCAAAACAGCGGCCAACATAATATTTTCAGTTGCACCAACACTAGGAAAATCCAAATAAATGTCAGCGCCGATCAACTTCGTCGCTTCGGCTTCAATATAGCCACTATTCTGCGTAATTTTAGCACCTAATTGTCGCAAGCCCTTGAGGTGCAAGTCAATTGGTCGTGAACCAATCGCACAGCCACCAGGCATGGCCACTTTAGCATGACCTAATCGGGCCAACAAAGGGCCTAAGACCACAATTGAGGCGCGCATTTTGGAAACTAATTCAAAGGGGGCTTCAACGGCTAAGTGCTTGCTAGCATCAATCCGCAACTGCTGCCGCTGCTGATCGAAGTCCACCTCAGCATTCAAAGCTGCTAAGACTGATTTCATCGTAAAAACGTCCGCCAAAATCGGCACCGCGTCAATTTCCGTGGTGCCAGTCTCTGCTAGTAATGCTGCAGCCATAATTGGCAAAATGGCATTTTTAGCACCATCGATTTTAACCGTACCTTGAAGTTGATGACCACCTTGGATGATGATTTCTTCCATTCTAATCCCTCACTAATAACCGAAGATAACGTTCTGAATGTTCATAATGATCGAAATTAAGAAAGAGCTAACTGTGTAACCAATACAAATGGCTAATAATAATTTGAGAATCCGTGCTTTAGCTTCTTGATGATCGTGTAAAAAAATATCAAATCGAACCACGGACAAGGCTTGATAGCTTAAATAAATAAATGCTAACGAGCTGAGAATTGAAAATAATGCTTGTAAATTAACCGAATTCATCACTGATCCTCCCAATTTGATTTACTACTTAGTCTATCATACTTTACATAAAAACTCGGATAATTATTTGCGATTACTTGGTAATTATTACCAAACTGAAGCAAGTTATTCGCGAAAGTGATGTTTTAATGACGGTACAATTAACTGATCGGCCCAGCCAATGATCCAACCTTGGGTGAAAATCGCTAAAATCGTGCCAATTCCTACAGCCACCAAATGTCCAGTTGCCAAATAACAAATCAGCATTACTAAAAATGGCGGCACATAACTAATCAATTGGCCCAAACCAGCCGAATCGTGAAGATATTTAAAACGCAACAAGTAAGCTAATTCATCATTAGGATGTTGGACAATATTACAACGTTGATAAATCGAAATCCCCACAGCAATTCCGATTAATCCAGTCACATCGCAAAGTAACCGTAAAGGAAAATTAAGCTGGCCAATATTCAGCGGTTGTAATAGATAGACAAAAAGATCGACTAAATAACTAAACGGTAGCGCAAATATCAAATTTGAAATAAAAATACGACCATCAAAATGCTTTAACAAGAATTGATTGGTAATTGACACCAAAATAGCATAAACAAATAGTGTGGTGCCGTTGGAGATTTTTAACAGTTGAGCTAAGTTGACCGCGGAGGCCGTCCAAACCGCACTACCTAAATTACTGTGGATCATTAAGGCATTAGCAGCTGCATCTAAGGCAATCGCAAAAATTAAATAACCAAGTCGACGATTGAAATCTTTACTTTTCAAAGTATTGTACTCCTATTGATCTGCTGAAATCATTTTTTGTGAAACTATTCGTTGTTCACTATCTTACGCCAATTAACTGAGAAAAACTATTCCATTGATTGTCAATACTTTATTTTTAAGAAACGCTCAAAATTTGAACTCAATCTAGTCGGTGTCGCTCCCTAGTTAGAATTGGCAGAGGCTCAGCGATTTTGTGGGCGTGGAACGCTGTGGCCATCTATTTGAACCAATTACAAACCAAATTGTTTCAAATGCGAGGCTTATTCTAAGCAATAAATTACTAAAAATAATTTCACAGCTGACGCCAATCGCTAGGCTCCTGCCTGATAAAACAGTTTAATTCAGCACCACTGTTAGGAAACCTAATTGGCATAAATTAATAGTTTGATTGAGAAAACAGAATAAGACTCAAAGTGTTAAGCAGCAATTTTGATCTTAGTATTTGTGTGTAATCACTGTCTAAATTGGTTGATACAACCAACTATATTGGCGTTAAGCACTAACAATAGTGAAGGAGATAAAGTCAAATCCAGACGAAATGGAGAGCATTGTCGTCAGCCGCCAAATTATTGTTAGAGTGTGATGAGCAGCGGTTTTTCGGCGTAGAGTAACTGCAAATAATTGATTGAGCTGGTGCAACCAGATCGAGCAATTATTTCAGTCAATCATAGCCGTTTGCAGTTCTGAACGCGTTTTGTGCTTTAACACTTACAATAAGACCTGTATTGGAGACTTCCGTCAGAACAACTTCAATCAGCGTCGGCCGCGTTCCACAACCAACAAGTCCGAAATGGAGTCAAACTGAATTCTGTTTTATCGTCCTCCTCTCAATAATTTTATCCACAAAAAAAGATCATCGCAAAATGCGATGATCCCTTTTATTCAAATTAATGATGACGCTTAGAAACGTTAATTCGATTAATAGCCCGATTTAAAGCAACTTGCGCGCGGTTAACTTCGTCAATATCATGTTGTGCTTCAGCAGCTTTGATCTCTTGTTGAGCCCGTTCCCGAGCATGTTCAGCCCGAGAAACATCGATATCCCGAGCACGCTCGGCACTATCGGCCACAATTGAGGCAACATTATCGTTCACTTCGAGAAAACCACCATTTACGGCAATTGCATCTTGATGATCAGGGTTATCTGTCCGTTTAACACGAACTTCACCAATCGCAAGTGGTGCGATGATCGGCTCATGGTTAGCCATGATACCTAAATCACCATCAACGGCACAAGCTACAAGTAGCGTGGCGTGATGATCATAGACCACACCGTCGGGAGTCACAATGTTAACGGTGAACATCTTTACAGATTCCGCCATTGCTTATGCCTCCTTAATTGTCTTGATGTTTGTAACCCATTTTAGCTGCTTTAGCAACGGCATCGTCGATTTTACCAACACTACGGAAAGCATCTTCAGGTAAATCATCATATTTACCATCCAAAATAGCTTTGAACCCAGCAATGGTGTCTTTAACAGGCACATATGAACCAGGTTGACCAGTGAAGGCTTCGGCAACGAAGAAGTTCTGTGACAAGAAGAACTGAATCTTCCGGGCACGAGCAACTAAAACTTTTTCATCATCGGATAATTCATCCATCCCTAAGATGGAGATGATATCTTGTAATTCACGATATCGCTGTAAAACATGCTGAACACGAGTTGCTACAGCGTAATGTTCTTCACCGACAATTTGTGGATCCAAACCACTAGAAGAAGATTCCAGTGGATCAACAGCAGGATAGATACCTTGTTCAACTAACTTACGTTCCAAGTTAGTTGTGGCGTCCAAATGGGCAAACGCTGTTGCAGGTGCAGGGTCAGTATAGTCATCGGCAGGCACATAAATGGCTTGAATTGAAGTAACAGAACCCTTCTTAGTTGAAGTGATCCGTTCCTGCAATTGCCCCATTTCTGTGGCCAATGTTGGCTGATAACCTACGGCTGAAGGCATCCGACCCAAAAGGGCAGAAACTTCAGAACCGGCCTGTGTGAATCGGAAAATATTATCGATGAATAGCAGAACATCTTGACCTTCAACATCACGGAAGTATTCCGCAATGGTTAACCCAGTCAAGGCAACCCGCATACGGGCACCAGGCGGCTCGTTCATCTGACCAAACACCATGGCGGTTTTCTCCAGAACACCGGAGCCCTTCATTTCGAAATAAAGGTCGTTACCCTCACGAGTACGTTCACCGACACCAGTGAAGACCGAAATACCACCATGCTCTTCGGCAATATTATGAATTAATTCCTGAATCAAAACGGTTTTACCAACACCGGCACCACCGAACAACCCAACTTTACCACCACGAATATATGGGGCAAGCAAGTCGATAACTTTGATCCCTGTTTCCAAGATTTCCGAACTAGTACTTAATTCTTCGAACTTAGGAGCAGCTTTATGGATACCTTCACGATGGAAGTCAGGACCAAATTTTGGACCTGAATCGATTGTTTCGCCTAAAACGTTAAAGACACGACCTAAAGTTTCTTTACCGACTGGCACCGAAATCGGTGCGCCGGAATCAGCAACTTCCATGCCACGTTGGAGGCCATCTGTCGACTCCATTGCGATGGTACGCATTACGCCATCACCAAGTTCAAGCGCAACTTCAAGGACAACTGTTGAGTCGTCGTTTTTAGTTGCTTTCAATGCAGAGTTAATGTCTGGTAACCCTTCGTCGAGGGGAAACTCAACGTCAACAACTGGTCCAATAACTTGAACAATATGACCAACACTCATGCGTTATAATTCCTCCCATCTCTCTAAATTTTATTCAAGAGCCGCAGCTCCACCAACAATTTCTGTAATTTCCGTTGTGATCTGTGCTTGTCTTGCCCGGTTCAGCTGTGTGGAAAGGTCACGGATCAAGTCATTGGCATTGTCCGTAGCACTCTTCATTGCAGTCATTGACGATGCATGTTCGGCCGTTTTCGCGTCCATAATAGCACCGAAAATCAAACTTTCAGCATACTGAGGCAAAATGGCATTTAAAGCCACATCAACTGACGGATCAGCTAAATATTCAGTTGCCGCCGTATTGTGGACCTTATCAGTATCAAGATCAGTAATTGGTAACATTTTTTCAGCTCGAAAAGCTGATGATAGTGAATTGACATGATGGTTATAACAAACGTATAACTCATCAAAGACCCCATCATCAAACATGGTAACCATCGTCTTAACAATTCCCCGAACTTCGTTAAAAGTTGGTGAATCACTAACACCACGGTACTCATAAGCTAATTGAACACCCCGGGACTTAAAGAACTCAGCGCCCATACCACCAACAACCATGACGGCATATTCACTAGGATCTTTATGATCGGACAAAATATCCATTACTGAGCGGAGTACATTACTGTTATAACCGCCAACTAGACCACGATCACTGGTAATCACCAAGTAACCAGTCTTCTTAACTGGGCGTTCAACTAAGAGGTTGTTTAACGATAAAACATCCTCTTCGGTGGTCCCAGTTTTGCTTTTCGCATGTTGGCGCATGAGAGCAAGCTCCAAAACTTTATTAGCAGCAAGATGGGTGACGATTTCGCGAATTTTCTTGGCATAAACTTGGTAATTAGTAGACTTATCTTCCAACCGAACTAGTTTAGAACCAGAAACCATTTGCATGGCACTGGTGATTTGACCAGTTTTCTTGGTGGAAGCAATTCGCCGTTTAATATCAATTAATGATTCAGCCAATGATCTCACCACTCCTTTGCTAACTTATATGGCAACTAGTATCAAACTAACTATTTAGCAGCACTAGCGCTGAAGCCTTCACTAAATGATTTAAGAGCTGCTTGCATATCATCATCTGCTGGTAAATTACCAGTCTCACGAATCTGCTTCAACAAATCAGCATGATTACTATCAAAGTTAGCGAACAACTCGTCTTGGAAACGTTGGATATCGTCGACTGGGACACTATCCAAGAAACCATGAGTTAAGGCGTATAGAATAATAACTTGTTTTTCAACCGGTAGTGGCTGATGCAAAGGCTGTTTCAATACTTCGACAGTCCGTCGACCACGATTTAATTTAGCTTGAGTAGCTTCATCCAAATCAGAACCAAACTGAGCGAATGATTCCAATTCACGATAAGAAGCCAAGTCAACCCGCAAGGTCCCGGCAACTTTCTTCATTGCTTTGATCTGTGCTGCACCACCGACCCGAGAGACGGAAGCACCGGCATCAATGGCTGGACGAGTTCCTGAATAGAATAAATCACTTTCCAAGAAAATCTGACCATCGGTAATTGAAATAACGTTAGTTGGGATATAAGCAGAAATATCTCCGGCTTGAGTTTCAATGATTGGCAAAGCACTCATTGAACCACCACCCAAGGCGTCACTCAACTTTGCAGACCGTTCCAACAAACGTGAATGCAAGTAGAAAATATCACCAGGATAAGCTTCACGACCAGGCGGACGACGAAGCAGCAATGATATTTCACGATAAGCGGAAGCTTGTTTACTTAAATCATCAAAGATGATCAACACATGCTTGCCACGATACATAAAGTCTTCACCCATTGCTGAACCAGCATATGGGGCAATATACAATAGTGGTGCTGGTTCACTAGGACCGGCTTCCACAACGATTGTATAGTCTAACGCACCAAATTTACGTAACGTTTCAACCTGAGCACGAACAGTTGATTCCTTCTGACCAATAGCGACGTAAACACAAATCATGTTTTGGCCCTTTTGGTTCAAAATGGTATCAATGGCAATCGAAGTCTTACCAGTCTTCCGGTCACCAATGATCAACTCACGCTGACCACGACCAATTGGTACTAAGGCATCAATAGCCTTCAAACCAGTTTGTAATGGTTCATCAACAGATTGACGTTGCATAACACCAGGCGCAGGTGATTCGATTGGACGTGTCTTAGTTGTCTTAATTGGACCGGCACCGTCAACCGGTTGGCCCAAAGGATTAACGACACGACCAATTAATTCGTCACCAACAGGAACTTCCATGATTCGTCCTGTCCGCTTAACTGTATCGCCTTCGCGAATATCATCAAACTTACCCAAAACAATGATACCAACATCGTTGACTTCCAAGTTTTGAGCGATCCCGTATGAACCATTAGAGAATTGTAACAGCTCACTGGACATCACGTTATCCAAACCATGGGCCCGAGCGATCCCATCACCTACGTAGGTAACAGTCCCAACTTCATCGACCTTTAGCTGGTCTTGATAATTTGCTAATTGTTGTTTAATTAATGCACTAATCTCTTCAGCTTTGATGCTCAACCGATTCACCTCGCTTTACTCTTAAAATACTAACTTAATGGCTGAGCTAATAACGTCCGCATTTGATCTAATCTAGTGCGGATACTGCCATCAATTCGACGATCTTGAACTTGAACAATCACACCACCAATAATCTCAGGATCAACAGTATTGGCGACATTAGCCGTCTTCCCATCAAACCGTTTGATAAAGGCTTGGCCTAATGCTTCTGATTGGGCCGTAGTCATTGGTGTTGCCGTCGTTGCCTTGATCAGAATGCGACCATTAGCAGCGTCGTAACGTTTTTCGAATTCATCGATGATCAACCCTAAGTCTTCCATCCGTCTGTAATCGAAAAGCATTTGTAGAAAATTCTGAATTGTCTGTGAAAACGGCTTTTTCAATGTGTTAACGAGTTGGGCCTGCTCCGCTGCTGTCACACTAGAACTAGCCATGACCGCATCAAAATCAGGATTATCTTGTAACACTTGCCGCAAAACTAATAACTCTTGAAATAGTGGTTCAATCTCGTGCTGCTCATTAGCAAGTTCGAACAATGCCCTGGCGTAACGTTTGCTAACTGTCGTATTATCGAGTTTCATCGGCATTCGTCAACCCCTTTATATAGGCATCGATCAACTCTTTCTGATCATCTGCGTTGAGATCCTTTTTAATGAGCGCTTCGGCGATATTGACCGCAATTTGTCCAACATCTTCGCGAGCACTATTCAGTGCATCAGTCTTAGCTTGTTCCGCTTCGGCTTTCGCTTTCGACTTCAGTTGGGCAGCTTCAGTTTGCGCACCGGTGACAATTTCTTGACGACTCTTCTCACCGTTTTCTTTGGCTGTATTGACAATTTGAATAGCTTCCGTTTTGGAATTCTTTAATTCAGATTGCCGTTGAGCTGCCATTTGTTCAGCTTGGGACCGAGATTTAGCGGCACCATCGAGATCATCGGAAATCTTCTGGGCTCGCTTATCCATCATTTTCGTAACTGGACCCCATGCAAAGTGTTTAACTAACCACATTAACAGAATGAAAGTCACAATTAAGAAAATCGAATCGCCTAAACTGGCATTAGCAGCAATAACTAATCCATTCGCCATGAACAACGCTCCCTTCTATTTAAAATTAACAAGCAAAATTGCCAAGATTAAACAAAGAGAATCAGGAAGGCAACAACGATAGCCAAAATAGGAACGGCTTCAATCAAACCAACACCGATGAACATTGTACTACGCAATTGACCAGATAATTCTGGTTGGCGAGCCATACTTTCAACAGTCTTAGAAATAACTTTCGCATTACCATAAGAAGTAGCTAAGGCAGCTAAACCTGCAGCGATGGCTGCGGCAACATATTTAATCATTTTCGAAATTCCTCCTAAAATTGAAATCCTACTCACGTTCTAATTTACGTGAAAAATAAACACAAGATAAAATTGCAAAAACATAAGCCTGAATGGCACCGATAAAGACTGAAAAGCCTTGCCAAATCATGGTCATTGGTGCCGCCACTACTGCAGTCAAAATACCAAAACTGCTAGCAACGTTTAACAATAAACCGATCAAAACCTCGCCGGCAAAGATATTACCATAAAGCCGTAATGACAAGGTCAAAAAGTTCGTAAACTCTTCAATCAAGTTAATTGGCAACAGGAATCCTACCGGACGAATATAATTACTGAGATACCCCTTAAAGCCCCACTTCTCAACAGAGTAGTAATGTGACATTAACAGGGTAACCATGGCTAATGGCATTGTGACCATTGGATCAGCCGTTGGTGACTTCGTGAAAGTGACACCATTAATTTTAACTTCTAAGAACAATCCTAACGTGTTCGAGAACAAAATAAATGTAAACAACACGAAGATATAGAAGTAAAATGGCTTACCTTCATCACCAGGCATGATACCTTTGACAATCCCATTAGTGAAATCAATCAAATACTCTAACAAGTTTTGACCTTTTCCCGGTTTCATTGCTAATTTCCTTGATGTGAAGAAAACAAACAAGAATACCAGCAGTGCCGTCAATAGGGTCGAGATGCAGTTAGCCGTGTTAAACTTGAGCCCCATGATAGTTAGGTATTGATATTTCTCGTCCAAAGCGCGCCTCCTTCCCAAAACAATCTAAAAGTTTTGCCGATCAACTAACGTTTAATCAGTAAAACTGGTGTTTCAGTCTCTAAACAAGTTCAGAAAACACAGACTAAATCTTAACACCAACAAAACTAAAATTCAAAGGAAAGTTCGCGTGAAAAGGCTTTATCGCACAGTGTTTTATTTTGTGCCGAACAACCGATCACCGGCATCACCAAGGCCTGGTGTAATGTAACCAGTTTCAGTTAACCGATCATCTAAGGCTGCTGCATAGATGTCAACATCTGGATGAGCCTTCTGAACAGCCTTAACACCTTCAGGAGCAGCAACTAAAACAACTAAACGCATGTTTTTAGCGCCACGCTTCTTCAACGCGTCAATGGCCATATTGGCTGAACCACCAGTTGCTAACATTGGATCAACAATGAACAAAATCCGTTGATCAATATCAGGTGGCATCTTGACAAAATATTCGTGCGGTTCCAAAGTCTTCTCATCACGATACATCCCAATGTGACCAACTTTCGCCGCTGGAATTAACTCTAAAACACCATCGACCATCCCTAAACCAGCACGCAAAATTGGCACCACCGCCAATTTCTTACCTGCTAATTGCTTTTGCACAGTTTTACCCATTGGTGTCTCAATTTCGACATCCTGTAAAGGTAAATCGCGGGTAATTTCGTAAACCATCAACTCAGCAATTTCATTCGCAACCTCACGAAATACTTTTGTCCCCGTTGACTTATCACGAATGATCGTTAACTTGTGCTGAATCAATGGATGATTCAAAACGGTAAATTTCCCCATACCTTTGCCACCTTTCATTTTCCAAATCATATCAATGATAAGCTAGTTGACCTCAAATATCTACCTGATTAGCCCCAATTTATTGGAAAACTTTCGGCAAAATCATTGATTTTTTGATGTAACCGCTTCAACTTCTCGGAATCATCACGATTTTGAATCGCCGTGATAATGAAATGGGCAACTTGGACGGCATCAGCCTCCTTGAAACCGCGAGTAGTGATCGCTGGTGTACCAATTCGAATCCCACTGGTCTTAAAAGGACCATTTTGTTCAAAGGGAATCGTATTTTTGTTTAAGGTAATCTGCAATGAATCCAGTAATTCCTGCACATCCCGGCCATAAAGACCAGTGCCAGTCACATCAAGCAACATTAAATGATTATCGGTGCCGCCAGAAACCACGCGGAAAGTTGGGTCTTCGTTAAACACATTCGCCATTGCTTGGGCATTGGCCACAATTTGTTGGGCGTAAACTTTGAATTCTGGTGTCATTGCTTCGCCTAGGGCAATGGCTTTAGCAGCAATGACGTGTTCCAATGGCCCACCTTGTGTCCCTGGGAAAACCGCCGAATTAATTGCCTTGCCATACTGCGCCTTGGCCAAAATCATCCCACCACGGGGACCACGCAATGTTTTGTGGGTTGTCGTGGTCACCACATCACAGTATGGGACGGGACTAGGATGAACCCCTGCTGCCACTAACCCGGCAATATGAGCCATGTCGACCATTAATAAGGCGCCGACTTGATCAGCAATTGCCCGCAATCTAGGAAAATCGATCGTCCGACTATATGCTGACGCACCAGCAACAATTAATTTCGGTTGCACTTCTTGAGCAATTCTCAGAATTTCTTCATAATCCAATTGCTCAGTTTCGGGATTAACACCATAACTATGGAAGTCATAAGTTTCACCACTGAAGTTCACTTGTGACCCATGAGTTAAGTGACCGCCAGCAGTTAAATCCATGCCTAAAACAGCATCCCCTGGTTGTAATAACGCCCGATAAACTGCTTCATTAGCCTGGGAACCAGAATGAGGTTGGACATTAGCATATTCAGCGCCAAAAAGTGTCTTCGCCCGATCAATCGCTAATTGTTCAATTTGATCGATATACTCACAGCCACCGTAGAAACGATGACCAGGATACCCTTCAGCATATTTATTGGTGAGAACACTTCCCTGCGCGGCTCTAACTGCATTAGAAACAACATTCTCTGATGCAATTAATTCAATATTCTGCCGTTGACGTGCCTCTTCATGATGAATTGCTGTCCAGACAGCTTGATCGTGGTTGTTAAATTCCATTCAATAGCCTCCTTGATTCACATTATACTGATATTTTAACCAATTCTAAACGTTATTGCCTACTTAAAAAAACCAGCAATCACAAACGCGCTAATTGCTGACTTGCGCAACTAAATAATTGCGCTATTTCTGATAGAATTGACCACCAGCGGCCTTGCGTAACCGATTCATATAAGCTAAGCCTAACTTTTCTTCAGTGACCCCGGCTGCTAAAATCACTTTCACTTGCGGATGATCATCAAAGAAGCGTAAACCAGCAAATAAATCTTGAGCTGCCGTGGTAATATTTTCGCCTAATGAATAAGTTAAGATTTGATGAGAGTTTGCTGATGAATTCAATTGAGCCAATTGTTGATCGAAGGCCAGCACGCCTAACGGACGATCAGCCTTGGTCAGTTCGTTTTGAACTGCCGCAGTGAAATCCTGTTGCTGACGGACAATTAGAACTTGGGCGCTAGGTGCATAATGCTTGTATTTCATGCCTGGTGCCTTAGGAACTTCGTTAGCCTTAACGTGGTGTTGTTCAGTTTCAACGGCGCCAATAATTGGGGCTAAATCATCAGCATTAATATAACCAGGCCGTAAAATAGCTGCTGGCTTAACGCTTAAATCAATCACTGTTGATTCCAAGCCAACTTTGGTGGGACCATCATCTAAAATACCGGCAATTTTACCACCTAAGTCGTGATAAACGTGTTGAGCAGTGGTGGGACTGGGCTTACCTGACGTATTTGCAGAAGGCCCCACAATTGGAATGCCTGTCTCGCGAATCAAGGCCAAAGTTGCGGGGCTATTCGGCATGCGAAAGGCCGCCGTTTGTAGACCACCAGTCACACAAGGTAATAAACTCCCTGGTAAAATTGGCAAAATAATCGTTAAAGGACCTGGCCAAAATGCCTTCATTAAGGCTAAAGCGTCCGCGTTTTTAGCGGCATAGTGCCAAACCATGTCTGGTGAATCAACATGAACAATCAAAGGGTTGTCGCTGGGACGGCCCTTGGCTTGATAGACAGCTTTAACTGAAGCTTCATTATTCACGACTGCGCCTAAACCATAAACAGTTTCTGTGGGAAAACTAACGAGTTCGCCCTGACGTAATAAAGCCGCCGCCTGTGAAATCTCCTGTGGTTTAAAAATTTTTGTTTCCATAAAAATACCTCACAACTTTCTTGAGCATGAATTTCATCGATTAACAATAATTAACGACAATTAACGATTGCCTAATCGGGTAATTGGATGCGCGCCATTCGCGGCCAACCAGCCAAGTCTTTCTTGATGGTAATGGTGGCTGTTGGTAAGGCCTGCTGATAAATTTCACGAATAGCTGGAGCCTGCTGATAACCAAACTCCAAGAACAATTGCCCACCAGTTTTTAAATGGGCCGCAACTGTTTGTGCCAATTGTTGATACAACGCTAGCCCCCGATTGTCGGCATAAAGTGCCAACTGAGGTTCGAAATGTTTCACGGAATAATCCATAACAGCTTCTTCATCATGACTAATATAAGGTGGATTAGAAATAATCAAGTCGAATTTCTCCCCAGCCACTGCCTGCAACAAGTCACCTTGGGCAAAATGAATGGGCAGTGCCAAACGCTGAGCATTGGCCTGAGCCACCTGCAAGGCAGCCTCACTAAGATCAGTTGCCCAAACTTCACTATTAGGCAATTCATGTTTAATTGCTAAAGCAATTGCACCGGAGCCAGTACCAAGATCAAGAATCTTAGGCGTTGTTGACGTTGGCACATTTTCTAATAACCAAGCCACGAGAAATTCAGTTTCCGGCCGTGGAATCAAAGTTGCTGGCGTCACTTGCAATTGCAAATCGTAAAACCAAGCCTGGCCTAAAATATATTGCGCTGGCCGGCCAGTTAATAGTTCCTGAACATCTGTCTGAAACTGTTGCCAAACAGCTGGTACCATTATTTCTCGCTCATGGAAAATCAAATCGGTCTTGGTCCACTTTTGTCGTTCTAACAGCAAGTATTCGGCGGCTTGCTCATCCAAATTCTTTTCTTTTAGCAACAAAAAAGCCCAATTAAGGGCCTTATAATACGTCGGTCGCGTCATCAGTAATTTGCTCCAACTTCTTGGTTTGATCCCAAACAATCAAAGCATCGATCACTTCACCAAGGCCACCACTCATAATCCGATCAAGTTTATTCAAAGTTAAACCGATCCGATGATCAGTTACCCGGTTTTGGGGATAATTGTAAGTCCGAATCCGCTCAGAACGGTCACCAGTCCCAACCGCTGACTTACGATTGGCATCATACTCATTCTGATTCTGACTTTCATAATAATCATAAACCCGTGACCGCAAAATCTGCATCGCTTTTTCACGGTTTTGTTGCTGTGAACGTTGATCCTGCATGGCAACGACAATCCCAGTAGGTAAATGGGTCATCCGCACGGCAGAACTCGTTTTGTTAATATGCTGGCCACCAGCACCAGATGAACGATAAACATCGACCCGAATATCTTTAGGATCGATATCCAAATCAACGGCATCATATTCAGGCATGACCGCAACAGTTGCTGTCGAGGTATGGACCCGACCGGCAGATTCGGTTTCTGGTACTCGCTGAACCCGATGAGCGCCATTTTCATACTTTAATTTCGAGTAGACATTCTCACCAGTGATCATCACAGCAACTTCTTTAAAGCCACCGACTTCAGTCCGGTTTTCATCAACAATTTCAAATTGCCAATTTTGCCGTTCAGCGTAGTGATGATACATATTCAATAAATCCCCAGCAAATAATGAGGCTTCATCGCCACCAGCAGCGCCACGAATTTCCATAATAATATTCTTGTCATCATTGGGATCAGTGGGAATCATTAACAACATGATTTCGTGTTCCAATTGATCACGTTCGCTAGTCAAATCATCAATTTCAGCCTTCGCCAAATCAGCTAGTTCTTTATCATTGCTTTCGCGCATGATTTCATCGTTGTCTTTAATTTCTTGAATCACTTCGCGATAACGTTTGTATTTGTTCACAACGTCAAGCATCCCGGCAGCTTCCTTAGAAACTTCCAAATAGCGCTTGGTATTGCCAATAACCTCGGGGTCAGCCATCATTTCCGTTAACTCATCGTAACGATCAACTAACCCATCTAATTGTGCTAAAATCTTGTCCATTAGGCTTGATCAGCCTCACTTTCCTCAAACTCGTGCAGATCAGGATGATAATAATGCTCACGACAAACTGGGTAATAAGATTCATTGCCACCAATTTGGACTTGGGCACCTTCATAAACTGGCCGGCCATTGTTAACTCGTAAATTCATGGTCGCTTTGCGTTGACAGAACCAACAAATTGTTTTAATTTCCTCAATTTTATCAGCATAAAGTAGTAGGTAACGAGAACCATCAAATAATTCATTGCGGAAATCATTTTTCAAGCCAAAAGTCATCACGGGAATCCCAAGTTCATCAACCACACGTGCGGCTTCATAAACATGATGCTTTTCCAAAAATTGGGCTTCATCAATTAAAACGCATGCCGGTTTCGGCGTTATCTGAGCGACAACTTCAAAAATATTCGTTGTAGAAAAAATTGGTTCAGCTTTACGACGCAAGCCAATTCGACTGGCCACATAACCGACACCATCGCGTGAATCAACACTGCTGGTCATTAATAAAACTGGTTTGTGTTCTTCTTCGTAGTTATGGGCGACCTTTAAAATCTCAATCGTTTTACCAGAGTTCATCGCCCCATAGCGATAAAATAACTGTGCCATTAGTTTGCCTCCTGAAGTTCATTCGTTTTTAAGTATAAACGATTTTCAGCAAATTGCCTAACTAAAATTACAGAGTGTGAGGGGTGATGGTCAGATAGCGTAGCATAATTTCAAATAATTGATTGAGCGGTGCAACCGATCGAGCAATTATTTAAATTAGGCCTAGCTATCTATCACCCCCGAACACGTTTCAACAAGTTGTGGGGGTCGGTGGGTTTTTGGCGTCGTACAATTTCAAATATTTGCATGAGCGGTGCCAACCGATCGTGTGAATATTTAAATTGTACCTAGCCATTTACCGACCCGAACACGTTTCGACAAGTTGTGAGGAGCGACGCACTTTTGGCGTAGCGTAATTTCGATAAATTGATTGGGCGATGCCAATCGACCGAGCAATTTATCAAATTAAGCCTAGCCATTTGTCACCCCGAACACGTTTCGACACCATAAAAATTAAAACCAAGTGCGGCCATTAAACAGAATAGCGTCTGACTGCATTCCGGTCTGCTTGTCTTGGAACGCGGCCGACACTGATCTTGAGCCAATTACAGACCAAAATTGTCTCAGATACAGGTCTTATTGTAAGTGCTAAAGCACTAACAATAATTTGGCGGCTGACGACAAGATCCCTCCATTCCGTCTGGGGTTAAGTTGTGCACTTCATCATCGTTAGTGTCTGAGGTAACCGTAGTGGGAGCAGCTGACAAAAATTTCAATTGCAAACATATCAGAATAGTCGGCAAAAATATCTTAATTGACAATTTATTTAGAGAAATTGTCAGTCAGATTTGATTGATGCGCCAGACTTCACCTCGAAAAACTCATCATATTCATGCTAGTATAATCTCAACGCGGAATGTTTTTAAATGTCTCATTTCTATTCTTAAACAGCGTCTAATAATCACATTTCCACCTTCACCAACGAGCTAACAGTAAAAAAATTTGAGTCAATATGGTAAAATGAAGAGCGATTAGTTTGGGACAACACTGCTGACTTAATCGACGTTGCCCCATAATTGAAACAAGTCATCACCAAGAAATTCTAATAAACGAGGAAAATCTCATGTCTTTAAATTCTGCACTAGCTAAAGCCTTAGGTAAAAGTAGTTACTGGTTTCTCCACACTTTTCGCAGTGGCGGGAGTTCGTTACCTGGTAAATTAGCGACGAAACTTGATCCCCAAGTTCTGAAACATTTGGGCGCCAAATATGATGTCATCATTGTCACTGGTACTAATGGCAAAACAATGACTACCTCACTACTGACCAAAATCATGAAACAAGTTCAGCCAGAAGTGCTCACTAATCCCAGTGGTTCCAATATGTTCCAAGGAATTGTGACGTCATTTCTAGCAGCGCCTAAACCAGGCGCCAAACCGCTAGCTATTTTGGAAGTCGACGAGGCCAATGTGGCGCCCGTTTGCGCCCAAATCACCCCAAAAGCTTTCGTGCTAACCAATATCTTTCGTGATCAAATGGATCGTTATGGCGAAATTTACACCACTTATCAAAAAATTATTGATGGTGTCAAATTAGCCCCTGAGGCAACCTTGATTGTCAATGGCGATGCGCCAATTTTTAACGATGCCAAATTAAAGAACCCGGTTATTTATTACGGTTTTGCTGATAAAAATGGCTCTAACGAAGATTTGCGCGCCAGTTTTAATTCCGATGGTGTGTTGTGCCCCGTCTGCCAGCATATTCTCCACTATCACAGTATCACTTATGCCAATTTAGGCGACTACTTCTGCCCTAATTGTGGCTTCAAACGGCCTGCCTTAACTGATCAAGTCACGGCTGTTGAAGAATTACGGCCAACTTTTTCTAAGTTTCTGATCAATAACACCGCCGTCACAATTCATGTTGGTGGCATGTACAATATCTACAACGCGCTAGCCGCTTTCAGTGCCGCTCATTTTCTCAATGTTCCGACTGAAAAAATTGTGGCCGCTTTTGATCACGACGAACAAGTCTTTGGTCGCCAAGAAGTGATTAAATTAAATGGCAAACACGCGACGATTATTTTAGTTAAAAATCCGGTAGGCCTAAATCAGGTCTTCGATTTAATTAAAACTGATCCAGAACCGTTCTCATTAGGTTTCTTATTAAACGCGAACCCAGCTGACGGTCGCGACACCAGTTGGATCTGGGATGGCGAGTTCGAAAATCTGCCCTATCAAAAAATCCCGCAAATCATCTTAAGTGGTGAGCGGGAACCTGATATTCATTTACGCTTCCAAGTGGCTGGTGCCAGTGACGACCAATTGATTACTAGCGATTCCTTAGAAGCCTTCATTGACCAAGCGGGAATTATTCCTAATCAACACATTTACATCTTAACAACGTACACCGCCATGTTAGCCCTGCGGAAAAAATTAGCCGAACAAGGCATTATTGCCGCTGGTTACTAATCAGTTAATTCTTGAATAAACGATTGAACGATTGCTTCTCGAGCTACGAGAAAGCGGTCGTTTTTTTGTTGAGGATGAACCCGATTACTCAGCACAATTAACGCTTGCTGGCGCTGCAAGTCTAATAGTAGGAAGGTACCCGTAAAGCCAGTATGAAATAATAGCTGATGACCATCACTGGCTGTACGTAAGTCCCAAGCTAACGAACGTCCTAGCTGATGACCAGTCCAATCCTGGGCTAAATTTTGCCGAAACTGTTCACTGACTAACGTTGGTAAATCTGGACGTTGCCCCAAATACCATTGACTGAAAGTAATTAAGTCTGCTAAGTCAGCAAAAAGTCCGGCCGAGCCACAATCAGCTCCTAATATTTGTGCTTTCGGATCATGAACTTGGCCTTGACGTAAGTGGCCCGCTTGATAAGTTGTCGGTACACAACGAGCTGCTGTCGGTGTAAAGCTACTATTGGTTAGCCGTAACGGCTGCAAGACCCGCTCAGTAATCACTTGTTGAATCGGCTGCTGACAAATCGCCGCAACAATCCAACCTAAATATAAGAAGCCCACATCGGTATAAACCATTTTTTGTTCAAAAGTAGCAGTCACTGGCAAGGCCAGTAAAGCTTTTTTCAACTCAGGCGCACTTAGCTGGTTACGATTGGGAATATACCCAGCAATGCCCGAAGTATGAGTCAATAAATGACGCAAAGTGACGCGTTGATCCTGAAATGACGGCAAATAACGTTGGACCGGATCATCCAACTGACATTTGCCAGCCGCCAACAATTCAAAAATCACCGTAGCCGTGCCCACAACTTTCGTTAAACTAGCCAAATCATAAAGCAACCCTGGTCGTAAAGGTTCAGGATCAGGCAGCCACTGTTTGTCTCCTTGAACTTTTGTAAGCACAGTTTGGCCGTCAATGATGGCATAACTCAGTCCAGGTATAATTTTTTGTTGCAATAAACTACTTAATAATGCTTGCGTTCGTGGATACATCAACATCACCCTTTGCTGTTTAGTATAGCATTTTTCAACTATGCCTTAAATTCACGCCTAACCTGCATACAAAATGATTATTTAGTTGGTAACAGTAAGGGCACAGCAATTCTAAAACAGAATTAGTTCTGACTCCATTTCGGGCTGCGGGTTGTGGAACGCGGCGGCCGTCGATTGAAGCCTTTTTTCAAAAGTCTTCAATTCGAGGCTTATTGTAAGTGCTAAAGCACCAACAATAATTTCGCGGCTGACAACCCGATCCCTCCATTCCGTCTGGAGTTGAGGTGGTGCACTTCATCTTTGTTAGTTATTAAGGCAGTGTTAGTGGGATTCAATAATCCAATCCAATTAGTAACAATAGTTGAACAGTAAAAAAGGGTGTGACAACTCTATTTCAGTAAAGATTGTCACACCGATTTTGTGCCACCACAATCTGGTTCAGTCAAATAGTGGTGCTGAGTTCTGTTAGTTTCATCTGGTGGTGGCGGCGCAATTGGCGTCAGCCATGAAATTATTCTTGCCGCTTTAGCGGTTAGAATAAGGCTTGTATTTGAGATTGTTGCGTCAGCAATAAGCTCAAATTGCGCCGCCACCACCTCTCCAAATTTGGGAAGACTTGGACTTGACGCACGAAAAATCGCTGGGCCCCTGCTTTTTTTCTAAGGAGCAACCTAAACCAACAGCCTCTATTTTTGAAAAGAGGCATCAAAAAAATCTCGCCGACTTTTACCGTCAACGAGATTTTTTAATTTTATCAATTACTTCTTCACTAAATACATATAAAGTGCTTTAGTCGAGAAATTAGTTTCAAAAGTAACGCCCTTACTATGAATATTGTCCACAGTCGTCTGACCATTTTCGGCCTTCTTGGCTAACTTCTGATAATCTTTCAGAACTTGCTTACCATCAGCACCAACACTATTTGATAAGACCACCAACTGCATGGCAAATTTCTTAACTTCTGTTTTCGACTTCATTTTATTGACTGAGAAAACATAAGCGACGCCAACTAATTGTTGATTTTGAACATTGACGCGAATCCGCATGCCGTCAGCGTTGACCAAATCAGTTAAGCCATCTTTGAGTTGCATTGGCAGCACTTCAGCACCAGTCTTCATTTGTTGGTTGATGACATTATAGGTCATCGCAAACTTCGGATAACTGGCTAGTGCTTTTGCTTTGGCAACGGTAACAGTTTTAGTGGTAGTCGCGCCATTATGCTTGGCTGTCAGCTTCACTTTAGTGGCTTTCAGTTGACTCGGCACTTGAATGACAAAAGTACCACCTTGATTGGTCACTTTTTTAGCATTTTCATTACCGATTTGATAAGTTAAATCAGCATTTTTAGAAGCAGTTCCCTTAACGACCGTCACAATCCCGTCTGGCTTGAAAGTCTGGGCGCTTGGTTTCAGACTAGGTTGACGACTTTGACAACCAGCCAGACCAACAACTCCCAATACTAAAAGGGCAAGGCTAGCAACAATTTTTTTCATTTTCATGATCAAACTCCCTTTCAGTTAAATTTGGACACTACCAGTGAACTGTGAATTATACAGGTCAGCGTAAAAACCGTTTTTGGCCATTAACTGATCATGATTCCCAGTTTCAACAATCGAGCCATGATTCATAACCAGAATATTATCGGCATCGCGAATCGTTGATAATCGATGGGCGACAACGAAACTCGTCCGGCCCTTGAGTAAACGACCCATGGCATGTTGAATGTGTAATTCTGTCCGCGTATCAACTGAAGACGTTGCTTCATCAAGAATCAGAATTTCAGGATCAGCCACAAACGCCCGAGCAATCGTCAACAATTGACGTTGTCCTTGAGAAATATTTGACGCTTCCTCATTCAGCACCGTGTCATAACCATCTGGTAATTGCCGTACGAATTCATCAACATGGGCTGCCTTAGCCGCCTCGATAATTTCATCATGAGTGGCATCTTCCCGACCATACTTCAAGTTGTCGTAAATTGTACCAGTGAACAACCAAGTATCTTGTAAAACCATGGCAAAATGGTGCCGTAAATCTTCACGCTTCATATTGCGAGTATCGACGCCCTTAAGCCGAATCGAACCACCGGAAACGTCGTAGAAACGTTCAAGTAAATTGATAATCGTTGTTTTACCAGCACCAGTTGGACCGACAATGGCAATCATTTGGCCTGGTTTAACAGCCAAATTATAATCCGTCATCAATAAGTCTTTCCCTTGATAACCAAATTGAACATGCTCCATTGCCAAAATGTCTTCAGAATTTGTTAATGCAGGCACATCAACACCTTCGTCCGTCATATCATCTTCATCTAAGACCTCGAAGACACGTTCCGCTGAAGCAACCGTGGCTTGAATGGTATTGGTTAAGTTAGCCAACTGCGTAATTGGTTGCGAGAACTGTTGGGTATATTGCAAGAAGGCTTGAACATTACCTAAGGACATATTCCCATTGGCCACTTGAATCCCACCAAGCACGCCGACAAAAACGTAACCTAAGTTATTAATGAAAGTCATCAGCGGCATGATCAAGCCAGAAATCATCTGCGCTTTCCAAGAAGCCGCATAAAGACGTTCGTTTTCTTCATTAAATTCACTGATTGATTGCGCTTCATGATTGAAGCTCCGATTAATAATGTGACCAGCGTAATTTTCTTCGATTTGGTTATTTAATAATCCTAAACTCTTCTGTTGAGCGGCGAAGAAACGTTGCGAACGTGGAGCAACAACCCCAACCACAACTAAACTTAATGGAATCGTCGCAATCGCCACTAAAGTCAGTTGCCAACTAATAGTTAACATCATCCACAAAGTCCCAATGAACATCACGGTACTTTGAATCAACTGGGTCAAACTTTGTTGCAAGGTCCCGGCAATATTATCCATATCGTTGATGGCCCGTGACATAATATCACCATTTGAATGGGTATCATAATAATTAATTGGTAAAGTCTTCATTTTAGCTTTCATTTCTCGACGTAACCGATAAACAGTTTCCTGAGAAATCCGGGTCATCATAAATTGCATGATGAAGTTCAACAAAGCAGAAGCCACATACATCACGATCACCGTGATAATGATCGATTCAATCTTGGTAAAGTTGATTGGGTATTCCTTCATCCCAATCCCCGCTTTTTGCATGGCGGTACCACTCATGACACCTTTAAACAGTTCCGTGGTGGCCTTCCCTAAGATCTTCGGTGTTTGAACTTGTAAAATCTGCGAACCAATGGCAAAAATCATGACAATAATTAAAGCAATCCGATATTTGGCCATGTAATTGAATAAACGGCCAACTGTACTCCAGAAATGTTTAGCTTTGTCACCAGGAAGGGCCATGCCGCCGCCAGGACCATGACCACCCATTGGTCGTGCTGGCCGCGAATTATTACGACTATTTTGCTCACTCATTAGAAGCACTCCCTTCCTTAATTTGTGAATCAACAATTTCACGATAAACTTCGTTATTAGCTTTTAATTCTTGATGTGTACCTAAACCAACCATCTTGCCATCTTCGAGCACAATAATTTGATCAGCATCAGCAACAGTGGAAACTCGTTGACCAACAATCACAATTACAGCTTGCTTAACGGTTTCATCTTCACGTAAAGCTTGACGCAACATGGCATCAGTCTTGAAGTCAAGGGCTGAGAAGGAATCATCAAAGATATAAACAGCGGCATGTTTAACCAAAGCCCGGGCAATGGCTAATCGTTGCTTCTGACCACCTGAGAAGTTATCCCCGCCTTGTTCAACAAAAGTATCAAGACCATCACTTTCGCGAATGAAGTCAGCTGCCTGAGCAATTTCCAACGCATGCCATAATTCATCATCGGTTGCCTTGGCGTTCCCATATAATAGGTTGTCACGCAAACTACCCTTAAATAAAACGGCTTTCTGTGGCACTAATGCAATTTGATCCTGCAGATCATGCTTGCTGACAGCTTCAACGTTTAAGCCGTTAACACGAACTGCACCCTTTTCCACATCATAGAAACGTGGGATCAAATTGATCAAGGTTGACTTACCTGAACCTGTCCCACCAATCACCGCCAAAGTCTGACCAGCTTGCATATGGGCATGGACGCCAGTTAAGGCAGGCTTTTCAGCACCATGATAACGGAAGACAATATCATCAAAGTCTAATTGAGCAGGCTGATCAGCAGCAAACTTCTGTGGATCTTTCGGTTCTAAAATCCGAGTCTTTAAATCAAAGACTTTCTGAATCCGATCGGCTGACGCTTGAGCCCGAGGAATAAAGACAAAGACCATCGCTAACATCATGAAACTCATTAAAATTTGCATTGCATAAGTCATGAAGGCAATCATATTCCCAATTGGCATCGCTTGATTGGCAATTAAATGACCACCAAACCAAGTAATCGCAATATTAGTCCCACTCATGACTAAAGTCATTACTGGGAACATGACGGCCATAATTGAGAAGACCCTGCGCGCATTGTTGGTATAATCACGGTTAACACCATCAAAGCGATTTTGTTCGAAGTTATCGCGAACGAAAGCCCGAATAACGCGCACACCAGTTAAACCTTCACGGAAAACCAAGTTTAAATTATCGGTCTTGGTCTGCATCGCTTTGAATAACGGCACTGCGAAGTACATTACGATCCCAATAAACACAACAATGATTGGAATCACAACAATGAAAATGCTGGTTAATTGGGCATCTTTTTGATAGGCCATGAAACTAGCACCAATCAAAGTAATTGGGGCCATGATCATCATTCGTAAAGCCATCATCGCCACGTTTTGAATCTGGATAACGTCGTTGGTCGTCCGAGTAATCAATGATGACGTACCGACTTGATCAAATTCATCGTCAGACATATTTAGAACTTTCTGATAAATATCACGGCGTAAATTTTTACCTAAAGTTTGTGAAGTGCGGGCGGCTAGGAAAACATTCCCAAAAGCGAAAATAACCGCGAGCAAGGAGACTAACAGCATCTTGCCACCAACACCCCAAATGTAACTGACATCGCCTTTAGCGACACCATAGTTAACCAAATCAGAAGTTAAATTTGGTAAATACAGGTTAGTCACAACTTGACCAACCATAAAGAGAATCGCACCAATAACTGCCCAAACGGACACACGATTCTTGGCAATTTTTATCATGCCTGATTCCCCCTTTTCGAATTTAAAACACCGTTGGCAAACCAACTTAACACCAAGTCGTATTGCTGATCAAAATCATCAGCAGTCGTCGGCGCTTCTTGTTTCTGAAGCACAAAATAACGCGCGGTTGAATGGCCTAAGAAAGCCAAGAGAATATGAATCAATAAATCAAATTGATCATCATCAACTTTTAGCAAACTCAGATCCGTATGCGCCTTAATTTCTTCGGTCCATTCTGAGAAATGATGATGTGGCCGAGTATGCATTGGCGATAGCCGTTGGTAGTTGCGATAATCCAAATCCATAAATAAGTTCTGCAACAATTGCTTATCGGGACCACTAACAAATGTCAGTATTTCTTGATGAAACATCACTTTCAACGCAGCAAACAGATCACCGTGTAATTGATCAAGAATTTCCACAAATCGTTCTTGGAAATGGTGTTTAAATGTTGACACTAAATAGAAATAAAGATCATCTTTATCCTTAAAATATTGATAAAAACTACCACGGGGGATCTGCGCTAACTGAACCACATCCGCTACCGTAACTTGCGATGCTGGCACTCTTGTGAAAGCTTCCCTAGCAGCAGCAATAATTTTAGCTTGCTTAGCTTCAGGGAGTCCATAAAAGGTACTACTCGGCATAACAGCGACTCCTTTCTCAATTAAGTTCTGTAAATAATAAAAAATGACACCGTGTCGCATGACACTGTGTCATTATAGCACGCTGCTTTTCGTTTGCAAGAACTATTTCCATTTTTCTTTTAATTTCCATTAATAAAAGTGACAAGCCATTCGCATAACGAATCCGACTATTAGCCAATCAAGCAACAGCCTTAATATGTTATACTAATTTAAAGCATAAAAAAACAGTCGTCAACTAAAACGACTGCTAACTGAATTATATTAATTGGGATACTAGGGTTCGAACCTAGAAATTATGGATTCAGAGTCCACCGCCTTACCAATTTGGCTATATCCCAAGAAATCACCCGTACGGGAATTGAACCCGTAACTCCACCTTGAGAGGGTGGCGTCTTAACCATTTGACCAACGGGCAATTGATCAAGGCACAAGAAATATTTTAGCGTATCTAAAATGACACGTCAAGGGCAAATTGCCTATTCACCGCTAAAAACTTAAATTAATCGCGATGCCGTAACCATTGTTGTAGAATTAACCATAGGGTCATCAGAATTGTTGCAATTGCCCCAGCCAAAACAAAGAAACGTAACCAAGACCAGCCCAACATTTGTTCCATCAGCCAAAGGACAATGGTCAGGACTGCTAAGGAAACTGCTGAGCTGGTACTATCACCAAATAAATGCCACTTATTCAAAAGAGAACTCCACTAAGTTTAACTTACGATCACTTAAATGAGAGCTCGTAAACCAAACCTGATCATAGCTGGCGGTTGGTCCTTCTTCAGTTTGAGCAAACACTTGATTCACCAGCTCACGGTTTTCTTTCACGAAGCTAGGATCTAAACGAAAAACATGTAGCCGCATTTCTGGGAACAAAACCCCTTTACCAGCAACAGGTAAACGATCATCAAAAGCAAAAGTCACTTGATTCGTATAAACACGTGGTTCGCGAACAACATCTGGATTAGTTAAAATAAACGACATAATTGCTTGAACAATTTCTAAACGAGTCATTTCAATTCAACTCCTTTCATTACTATTAAATTGTAGCATACTCAACGTTAATATCTACTTTAAAAAGGACGGGTTCGCATGAAAAATTTAATTTTAGTCCGGCATGGCCAAACCGAAATGAACGCCAAGAGTCGCTTACAAGGTTTAATGGATGTTCCCCTAAACAAAAAGGGCCGCCAAAGTGCCCAGCGAGTTCAGGAAATTCTCGCCCCCATTTCTCTAACGGCAGCTTACACCAGCGATCTCAGCCGTGCCGTTGAAACCGCAGAAATTATTTTGGACAACCGCCAGCCAGTGGTGCCATTACAGAAGTTACCCTTATTAAGAGAATATTATTTCGGTGGCCTTGAAGGTCAGCCTGGCCTGCAAATTTTCGATCATGCCGTGACCACTTATGGCCTTAAAAATACCATTAGTTACTGGCGACGTCATCAAGGATTTCCATTAATGGTTGAAAGTTTTGCGGCGGCTGACCCGACGAAACAAGCGGAAAGTTTTGCCGCACTCAAAAACCGTGCCGAAAAGATTTTACAACTCATGCATGACGATCAGCATCAAGGCAATGTGTTGTTAGTTGCCCATAGCGTGCTATTAAGTATGATTATCTATCTAGTTGCGCCCGACGACCTACCGAAAAACCTACTTCGCAATGCCAGCGTTTCTATTTTAACGCCGACAGCCCAGGGATTTCGCACTAATGGGATCAATCTGAGCAATGCTGCTGAAATTCGCCAACATCTGAGTCAACCCTAACCTAAATTTTAAAAATAAGTCGGGATTACTACTGATTACACATTGATTAATTTTGAAATCAATGTGTTTTTGTTTTCCCCTGAACGTCAATTTTAAGGCGATCCTCGCAATTTCAACTGGAATACCATCTGACCTGGTTCGATTAAAAGCCGATTGATTTAAATTAAAACATTTTTTAAAAAAACTTTTTAGTAAATAAATCTCAAAACAATATTTACACAAGATTTAATTTAGAGTAGCATTAGTAAAGTTGTAAGCGCTGCAACAAGCACTTTATCACACTAGCGTAGAAAAATTTGGAGGAGTCAAATGAGTAACTTTTTTGTAGTTCTATTTTTATTAGCAATCATCATGCTAATTTTCGTACCAGCACGAGCACTAGTCAAGCGTCATCGACATCAAGCAACGGCCTTCGTTGGCTTAAGCACAAGTAAATGGCTGATTGGGCTATCAGCTGTGACGATTATTTCAGTTTTTGGGGCCGGCATGTCTGGCAGTCAGACTAGCCAAGCTGATCAAAAGCATTACCCCATCATCGCCGAAATAACGCCAGCACAACATAATAAATTATCGAAACGGGCCGCTGGTTTAAAAAATGAATCAAGCGATTTAAGCAAAGAATATGCTTTAGCTAAATCAACTTCTAAATCATTAAGTGCTGAAGCTGATCAATTGAGTAGCAATAAAGAAACTGCCACTGCGGCTGCAAGTAGTGAGGCCAGCAGCATTAGTTCCAGCAAAGTGGCCGCTGAAGAAGCCAGTAAACAAGCAGCAGCTGCTGAAGCCAGTCGTGCCGCAGCAAGTAGCAAGGCCGCAGCCGACCAAGCCGCGGCTCAAGCAGCTGCGAATGCTGCAGCTACCACCACTGCTGGTACTGGTGGTGGCGGTGGTGCTCAAGGTGATGTCACCACTGGTCAAGCCGGACAAATTATTGGAAACTCACGCTCTAAAATTTACCATGTGCCGGGCCAAGCTGGCTATCATATGAGTTCTGCAAATACTGTTTATTTTAATAGTGAACAGGAAGCCCAGGCAAGGGGTTATCGAAAGGCGTTGAGGTAAACATATGCAAATTAAAAAATTCAGTCATTTAGCTAAAATAACAAAGATAACCACGATTTTGCTACTGGCCGGTTTGTTAGCCGCTTGTGGTAATTCCGAGGCCCAGCAAAAACAGGCCTTAGCTCAATCCCGCTCGTCATCTTCGTACCGTCTAGCTTCAAAACACAAAACCACTTACACGAAAGAACAAAAGGTCGTCGCAAAACAAGCTAAGAAAAATAAACAGTTAGCTGAAAAAATTAGTGACTTACAAGCCGATAATGAGGTAACCAAAGGCCAAATTACTGATTTGAAAAAAGAGCTAACTGATTTGCAAGCTAAATCGGCGGCAGCTAAACAAGCTACTAGTGCGGCTACAGCAGAACCGGCACAACCAAATAGTGACGCCAACAAACTAGCCGAGCTCAATTACCAAACCGATCAAGAAATCACCGTTAACAATAACAATCCGACTTTTAGTGCGGCAGATTTAAGTAAGGATAAAGGCGCTTGGGAGAATTATGCCAATCTGGATGATCATAATCGAGCCGTGCAAGCCGATGCCCTACTCAACCAATCACTCATGCCAACTAGTAAACGTACGGCCTTAACTTGGGATCCGACAGGTTGGCATAACAAAAAAACTAGTCATGGCTGGTTATATAACCGCAGTCATTTAATTGGCTTCCAATTGGCTGGTGAGAATAATAATCCCAAGAATCTCATCACTGGCACCCAATCTTTAAATAATCCTGGCATGTTGCATTATGAAATGGATTTAGCCTATTACTTGAAGCAAAGTGCTGATCACTATGTCCGTTATCGCGTCACGCCAATTTATCGTGGCGATGAATTGGTTGCTCGTGGCGTCCAATTACAAGCCCAATCAATTGGCGATAATGATATTCATTTCAACGCCTATATTTTCAATATTGAAACTGGCTACAATATTAATTACGCAGACGGCACCAGTTCTGCTCAATAAAAACCAAAATAAAAAACGACCTCTCAATTCAGAGGTCGTTTTTATTAACACAATATTATAGGCGTTGGTTCAATTCGTCGCCAAGCTTTTCGAAGCCAGGTTTGCCTAATAAGGCGAACATGTTCTTTTTGTAAGCTTCAACACCTGGTTGGTTGAATGGGTTAATCCCATTCAAGTAACCAGAAATGCCAACAGCGATTTCGAAGAAGTACATCAAGTAGCCTAAAGTATAAGCATCTTGCTTAGGAATCCGAACTGTCATCACTGGCACGCCACCATCGGTATGTGCTAAAACAACACCTTGGTAAGCTTTGCTGTTAACGAAGTCCATTGTCTTGCCTTCAAGATAGCCTAAACCATCTAAGTCAGACTCTTCCTTAGGAATGGCAACATCATGACGAGGAGCGTCGATCTTAACAACTGTTTCCATTAAGTTACGACGGCCTTCTTGAATGTATTGGCCTAATGAGTGCAAGTCAGTTGAGAAGTTAGCAGATGATGGGTAGATACCCTTCTGATCCTTACCTTCTGATTCGCCCATTAATTGCTTCCACCATTCGCCAAAGTATTGTAAGTTTGGTTCGTAGTTTTCCAACAATTCAGTGGTGTAACCTTTACGATACAAAATGTTCCGTAAAGCAGCATATTGATAAGCTTCGTTCTTATTCAAGTCAGCGCTTGAGTATTCAGAACGAGCATCAGCAGCACCAGTCATTAATTGGTCAATATCACAGCCAGCAACAGCAATTGGTAATAAACCAACAGCAGATAAGACTGAGAAACGACCACCAATGTCATCAGGCACAACGAATTCTTCGTAACCTTCAGCATCAGCTTCGGTCTTTAAAGCGCCTTTAGCCCGGTCAGTTGTGGCATAAATTCGGCCACGAGCACCTTCGACACCATACTTAGCAACTAATTTTTCCTTCAAAACACGGAATGCGATTGAAGGTTCAGTTGTTGTACCAGACTTAGAAATAACGTTGATACTGAAATCACGATCACCAATTAATTCTAATAGATCATAAAGATAGTTAGGGCTGATTGAGTTACCAGCAAACAAAACTTGTGGAACTTTACGATCTGGTGCCATGTTATAGAATGTGCTGTTTAAGAAATCAACAGCAGCACGAGCACCTAAATATGAGCCACCAATACCAATGGCAACAAAAACATCAGAGTCACTTTGAACTTTCTTAGCAGCGGCTTTGATCCGAGCAAATTCATCCTTATCATAGTCAACTGGTAAGTCGATGAAGCCACGGAAATCATTACCAGCACCAGTACCTTCACGTAATTCAGTGTCAGCAGCTGTGACTAATGCTTGCATTTCTGCCAATTCGTTTTCATGAACAAATGGGCGTAATTTACTACTATCAAAAGAAATATGAGCCATTATTAATTATCCTCCTAATGAAAAGTAAACTCTCTTTCAGTAACTAACTTTAGCCGTTTTTTCGCCTAAATGCAAGATACTTGCAAAAAGTTACCGGGAACATTTTATCGCTTTCATTTTTTGCGTGAAAGTTTACAAAGATTGTGTGCAATTGAACTCCTCAACCAAACAAAAAAAGCCTAGGACCAGTCCTAGACTTTTTTAATTTAACATCAAAGAATTATAATTCTTCAGGAACCAATTTGATTGGACGAGTACCCATCCAGCCAATGATTTCTTCAACAGTATCTTTGATAGCTTGTGTACCAGGAGCCAATAACTTACGAGGATCGTAACCTTTGCCTTCTTGGTCTTTGTTAGCCAAGATATATTCACGAGTTGCTTTAGCAAATGCTAATTGGCATTCAGTGTTGATGTTCAATTTAGCAACACCCATTGAAATAGCCTTTTCAACTTGGTCTTGAGGGATACCTGAACCGCCGTGCAATACTAATGGAATAGAAATTGCGTCAGCTAATTCTTGTAAACGATCGAAGTGCAAGCCTTTCCAGTTAGCTGGGTATTGACCATGAATGTTACCAATACCGGCAGCTAAGAAGTCGATACCAGTTGCAGCTAATTGCTTAGCTTCGTTAACGTCAGCTAATTCGCCTTCGCCGATAATACCGTCTTCTTCACCACCAATAGAACCAACTTCTGCTTCGACAGAAATGCCTTTAGCATGAGCCAATTCAACGATTTCCTTAGTTTTAGCTAAGTTTTCTTCGAATGGTAAGTCATGACCATCAAACATAACTGAGTTGTAACCAGCAGCAATAGCTTCTTTAGCAGCTTCGTAGTTACCATGATCCAAGTGAATAATAACAGGAACAGTAATTGCCATGCTCTTCATTTCAGCAGCAATTAATTGTTGGCAAAGTTCGTAGCCACCCATATATTTAGCAGCACCCATTGATGTTTGGATCAAAACGGGAACATTCTTTTCTTGAGCAGCACTCAAAATTGCGCGAGTCCATTCCAAGTTGTTTGTATTGAACGCACCAACTGCATAATGGCCCTTACGTGCAGCGGCGAAGATTTCTGTACCATGTACTAATGTCATTGAAAAAAATCCTCCTAGTAAATCTAATTTTACCTACAATGTTACTTTATCATTTTTTGAGCCAAAATGGTAATATTTTGAAAAACTTTTTTGATTTAATGCTTCGTTTCTGAAAATACGCCTGCATTTCAGCGGTCAAAACCAGTTATTATCAATGAAAACAGAATTTCTCGCTGCTGTTGGCACAGAAATGGGTTCTGACGGCATGATCTGAACAAGCCAGTTGAAAAAAATTCAAAACCATTAAAACCTGATGAGCATTTAAAACAGAACTGATTCTGACTGCATTCGGGGCTTGCTGGTTGTGGAACGCGGCCGGCATCGATTTGAATTGATCACAGACCAAAGTTCAAAACTATTAAATACAGATGCTGATAGTGGAAACAGAACTGCGTCTGACTGCATTCCGAGCTGCTTGGCGTGGAACGCGGCCGGCGTTGATTTGAGCTTATTGCTTCGCAACAATCTCAAATACAAGCCTTGTTCTAAGTGGCCAAGCCACTAAGAACAATTTGGCGGCTGACGCCAAGATCCCTCCATTCCGTCTGGAGTTGAGTTAGTGTATTGTACATTTGTTAGTGTTTAAGTCAATTTTAGTGGAACTGAGTGGACTAATTCGAATTGCCTTCATAATTGAATAGTAGTACTAAAAAAGCCTATCTGACAGTCTCTGGATTAATCCAGAAATATTGTCAAACAAGCTTAGTTAGTTTCTACAATCTGTTTTTCTAAATAGTGGTGCTCAATTGTGTTAGTTTACACAGGCAGGGGCCCAGCGATTGGCGTCAGCTGTGAAATTATTGTTGGTGCTTTAGCACTTACAATAAGACTTGTATCTGAGACAATTTGGTTTGTAATTGGCTCAGATCAACGCCGGCCGCGTTCCACGCCCTCCTAATCACTGGGCCACTGCCGTTACTAACCTAAGGAGCGACTTAAAACAAGTTTCCAAGAAGAAAACCGCTTTAGAACCTACTTGTTTCGACGGCAAAATGGCCTGATAAAAAGCCAATACAACCAATAACCAATTACCGCGCCACATGTATTAAAAATCAAATCATCAATATCAGCCACCCCAGTTGCCAAGAAAAACTGCATCGTTTCAATTGAGAACGAAAGTAGCATCCCCAGCAAGACAGTGCTGATAAAATGCGGTCGCCTTTTTTGAAGGAGTGGCTGGAGGAGGCCAAAGGGAATAAACCAGAGAATATTGCCATAGAAGTTATAAATAAAATCAATAATCGATTGACCATACTGCAGTTTAATCGTCTCTGTCAGCGGTTGTAAATTGATCACGCTCAAAGATCGCTGCCAATAAATTTTAACTTGCCAGGGAAAATAAATTCCGCGAAAAACGGTTAGCGCCAGCAGCAATAATAAATAGAAAGTAAAAATTCCGCGCAGAATTTCTGGACCCCAGCGCCATGGTCGCCCTTTTAGTCGTAAATAAATAATCCTTAACCCTAAAAATAAGATAAAATAAAGCAAAGCCTTATCCAAGCTATAAAAAATAAGCCGAATTAACGGAAAATGATTAATTCGTTCTTGATAGTTCTCAGCCACTACGCGATAAAGCGGACCTAATAAATACATGGCAACCCATCCCTTTTGTCATGCCTAAGTTTACCAAACTTAACTTAAAAAGCAGCTAGATTTCACTTATTTTAGAAAAAATAAAGATTTTTCTGATTTTAGACAAACATTTCACACCAGCAATGACTAACTAATCAGCTGCGCTAGGTAAAATTATTTGTAAAATCATTAAGAAACAAACAGTTTTTTCGGAAAAATTGCTAAGCAGTCCCTAAAAATTGTAAAATAGGACTATTAGTATCTAGCTATTAATATGTACCAATACAAGTGTGAGGTTTTAATTTTGAAAAATAATCCAGTTATTCGCTGGCTCCAAACGCGCCTCGGTTTCTTTAGTCTGTTAGTCCTCTTACTGTGGCTCAAAACAGCATTTGCTTATTACGTCGATTTCTCTCTGGGCGCCGCGGATATTCTCCAACATCTGCTGATGATTTTTAATCCCGTGGGAACTTCCGTGTTATTGATTTCCTTTGGCTTGTATTTCAAGCGACCAAAAGTTAGTTATGCGGCAATGCTGACCATTTATATTCTTAGTACTATCTTGCTTTTCAGTAATATTGTTTATTATCGTTCAGCCACTGACTTTCTTACTTTCAACACGATCTTAAGTGCCGGTAAAGTGGCCAAGGGTTTAGGCAAAAGTACCGCCTCACTGTTGCAATGGCATGACGTCTTTCTCATCGGCGACATCGTGATTTTGATTTTTGCGCTAGTCCGCGGTTGGTTGAAAATCGACCAGCGTGTTTTTGCAATTAAGCATGCTTTCACAGTCACCACAGTCGGTGTTTTCGTCTTCCTCCTGAATTTGACTTTGAGTGAAGCGAACCGGCCCCAACTTTTGACCCGAACTTTTGACCGTAATTATATCGTTAAATATCTGGGCATTGATACTTTTCTGGTTTACGACGGTGTTAAAACCGCCCAGAATAATCAGATTCGCGCTTCAGCTGATGGCACTGATATTAACAAAATTCTCAATTACACCAATGCCCATCAAGTCCCAGCCAATGTGAACTACTTTGGCAAAGCTAAAGGCAAGAATGTAATTATCATTCATTTAGAAAGTTTCCAACAATTTTTAATTGATTTCAAAGTCAATGGTCAAGAAGTGACGCCTTTCTTAAATAGTCTCTATCATGATCAAAATTCATTGAGCTTCAATAATTTCTTCCACCAAGTTGGTCAAGGTCGTACCGCCGATGCGGAAAACATGTTGGAAAATAGTGTTTTCGGTTTGCCAGAAGGCACGGCTTTTACCACATTAGGTTCTGACAATACTTATCAGGCGGCACCGGCAATCCTAGAACAGAATGCTGGTTACACCAGCGCAGTTTTCCATGGTAATGTTGGTAGTTTTTGGAATCGGAACCATGTTTATAAAAACATCGGTTATGATTATTTCTTCGATCAAAGCTATTACAATTCCAGCCCTGATGCAATGACCACCTATGGTATCAAAGATAAATTATTTTTTGCGGAAAGTATTAAGTATCTCGAACAGCTGCAACAACCTTTCTACACAAAATTCATTACTGTTTCGAACCATACGCCTTACGTGCTTTCGAAAGAAGATAATCCCTTTGAAACTAGTGACACCTCCGATAAAACCGTCAATAATTATTTCCAAACCGCTCATTATCTCGACGAATCATTAAAAGAATTTTTCAATTACCTGGACAGTTCTGGCCTGGCGAAAAATTCACTGATCATGTTGTATGGTGATCACTACGGTCTCTCGAGCAAGAACAATACTGCCTTGGCGCCACTGCTTAACAGTGATGACAACAAGGCGGCTAGCGATGAGGATATTCAAGATACCGATGATTGGACCCCCTTTGACAACACTCAATTGCAGCGCGTTCCCTTGATTTTCCATATGCCTGGTCTTAAAGGTGGCATTCAAAAGCAATACGGTGGCGAAATTGATGTTCTGCCAACCTTGTTGCATTTGTTGGGCCAAGATACCAGCAACTATGTGATGTTCGGCCAAGATTTATTGTCCAAGCAGCATCAACAACTAGTCGCCTTTCGGAATAACAACTTTGTGTCGGACAAATATACCGTCCTTGGCGGCAAAGGAGCTAAAAGTGCTGTCTATGATAATCAGACTGGTGAACAATTAACTGATCTCACCGATAGCCAAGTTGACGAAATCGATAAATTACAAGACCAAGTAACAGAAGCCTTGTCGTTATCAGATTCCTTAAACTACAAGAACTTACTACGTTTCTATACGCCAAATAAATTTGTACCAGTTAATCCGGAAAATTATAATTATTTGGATCAAATCAACGAACTCTTAAACAAACGTACTCAATTAGGCAATGCCTCAACCTCGCTATACAGTCAATTAGGTCATTCCTCAACGTCAATGTATCATACTGACGCACCAGAAATTACTGATGCTAAAAAGGATATTGAAGAATTCCCTGACCTCGGCGACACCAGCAATTCCCAAGCTCAAGAAAACAGCCAAACGGCTAAAACAACCTCGCAGAAAAAATAACGATGACTACCAGATTGCTCCTAAGAAGCAGGCACGATCTCGGGCTCATCATCCTAGCTACAAAAAAAGCAGCGAACAATTCGATTGAATTGTTCGCTGCTTTTTTTATTTAAGCTGATATCGACTTTTAAATCAGATACTACTTAGTGGTTTCTTTTTGTTTATCAGCTGGTTTAATGCGCTGAGAATGGTCATCAAGTCGTTTAGCCTCGACTTCATTAGGGAAAGTCACCGTAAATGTTGAACCCTGATTAAGTTCACTGGCCACGGTGATTTGACCATGATGTTGTTCAACTAATGAATGAACAATCGCCAAACCTAAACCAGATTCACCATACTTAGTGTTCTTGCGCGAAGGATCGGCTTTATAGTACCGTTCCCAAATGTTTTGCAATTGATCATCGCTCATACCCATACCATTATCGCTGATTGTCACTTCAGTAGCAGTAGCCAACGCTTTAATGGTCAAGGTTACGCGGCCATTCTCAGTAAACTGGACAGCGTTTTGAGCAATGTTAAAAATCACTTGGACAAAACGATCATAATCCGCATAGACTTTCACCGGCTCAGTCGTCGTCAACACAATTTCATCACCAGCCGCTTCAGCCTTTTTAGTGAGCTGACTGACAATGTTACTCAAAGCTTCGGTGCCATTAAACGTTCGCTTATTCAAAACGATTTGATTAGCGCGAATCTTTTCATAATCCAAGTTCTCATTCACTAATCGAATGAGTCGCTTGGTTTCATTCTGCATTAATTGAATACTTTTACCCTTAGCTTCTTCGGGAATCGCATCATAAGCCAAACCTTCAAGCAAACCATTAATAGTCGTCAGTGGCGTCCGCATTTCGTGGGCGGCATTAGCCATGAACTCTTTCCGCCGTTCCTCTTGACGGGCAATTTCGCGATTAGACTCGTCTAGTGAATGAACCATTTTATTGAAATCACTGGCCAAATCATCAATTTCATCGCGACCGCGCGAAACCAGTTCCACGTCGAAATTACCATTAGCGACCGCTCGCGTTGCCGAACGAAGTCGATTAATACGCCGAATATAGAAATGAGCCAATAAATAACTTAACGCTAGGGCTACCAGCAAGGAAATGCCGAGCGCGAACAACAAATTACGTTCCATTTCCCGCATGCTTGACTTGATTCGCGTTACGCGCGAGCCAATATACATCGCCCCGACAAATTTCTTATTGCTGTCGAACCACGGATAAATCACATAAGATAATTCTGCACCATTACCAATCGCTGGCCCCTTTTCAGTGGTCGTTTGATTGGTGCTACGGTTCGTTTGCATGCGAATTACTTTGCCGGCCTTCAACTCTTTCCAGACCGCTTTGGGCAAAGCTTTGTTAATGACCGTATTAGGATAAATCACTTCATTGTTGGCATTATAAACAACGTAAACGACTTGATCATCCTGCAAGACAACCTGAACCTCATTTAGAAATTCCGTTGAAATTGGCGTGTAGCTACCAGTTTGCGAATCCTTTTCAGTGAAAATTTCACCAAAGTTTCGCGCATAACCTTCTAATTGCCGCCAATTAGTTTCATAAGCCTGACGATTATTGTAATTAATCATAGCGGCACTAACGATTAACAGGGTAGTAAAAATGACGACAAAAAAGCCAATCATTTGTTGATAAATTAGTTTCATTAACGACCTACTTCCGAATCATCGAATTTATAACCGACCCCCCAAACGGTCTGAATCACTTGTGGCCCAACTTTTTCAATTTTCTGTCTTAATTTCTTGATGTGGGCATCAACCGTCCGCTCATCACCATAATATTCATAATCCCAAACTAACTCTAATAATTGTTCCCGTGAGAAAACCTGACGTGGCTTCTTCGCCAAAGTCTTCAACAAATCAAATTCCTTCGGTGTTAATCCCGGAATTTCTTTGCCATTTAAAAAGGCTTCCCGTGTGTTAGAACTTAATTTAAAGTGATCAGTCATTACATCAAACTGACCTTGATTAACATCAACTTCTTCAGAGCTTGTTTCATGTTGGTCACTGGCCAAGTCAGCCCGCCGATGAATCGCTTTGATCCGCGCGATCAAAGTAATCGGACTAAATGGTTTGGTGACATAATCATCAGCACCTAATTCTAAACCAAGTACTTGATCACTTTCACTATCCCGTGCCGTCAACATAATAATGGGCACCGCTTTAGAAATTTCACGAATTTCCTTGGCAACTTGCATGCCATCTTTACCAGGTAAATTTAAATCTAGGGTAATCATATCCCAACCATCAGGATCGGCCTTAAATTTATCCATCGCCTCATTGCCATCATAAGCAAATTCAGCTTGCCAACCTTCTTTTTGAAAAAACATACCCATCATTTCTGAAACTGATGTATTATCTTCCACCATAAGTAACTTCATAACTTTTCATGCCCCCGTTTAGTTCATTATAAATAAAAAAGCCGGCAATTTGGGGATATTCATGCAAATACCCAGTTTTTTTCAAAAAGCCAGCCTGATATGAAAAATATTTGACGATTTATTTACGAAACTGATACTTTTGTGGCAAATGACCAATCCGCATTAAATATTGACGTAATTTATGTTCCAAATAACGGAAACTTAACCAAGACCCTAAAACAATTGCCAAGACCCATAATAAAACAAATTTATTTAATTGAAAATGATTGATCATCACGCCTAGGCTGATTTGGATCATCCCTAGTAATAATAAAGTATTGCGGCACCAACGTTGTGCCAAATAAAAGCCACTGGAGGTACTCGTTGCTAAAGCCGTTTTATAACTTAACACATTGGATGGTTGCTTGGCCGGATGGAATAGGAACACCAGACCGAATAGCAATAAGCCACCACCAAAAAGAGCATTGATCATACGCAATTCCTCCTAGATATTCTTAGTATATCATGTTTGGCCGCTAAATTATTAACTGAATCTCAGTAATTTATAAAAAATAAACCGTTTACTTCCTTGTCTGAAGCATATTTATGCAAATCAGCTCATCAGCTTGAAGCAATCTGAATGGTAAATATTATAGCACCACTAAGCTATAAATAAAGTGACCTCAAAAATCGTTACTGATTATTAAAAAAATCAGCTGAACCCCTCTTCGGGATCCAGCTGATTTATTGATGGAGGTGAGGGGCTTTACACATCATTGTTTTATAGACCCTAGATAGTCTTTTGTACACTTTTTGTACACATTACCAAAGATGATTCAAAAAGATTAGTTCCTATATACAAAAAGGCCGTCTTAGTCACGACGGCCTCAAAGCAATACTTTGAGCGCGGTGAGTGACGCTCATATTTAATTACGCTAAATCTAAATAATATTTTTAATGGTCTGCAAATATTAGTTGCTAACCACTATTTATCCAAATAAAAAAGCCTACCCCTCATATTTGAGAGATAGGCTTTTGCGTTAAATGGAATTGATATAACTCTTAATTAGTTTGTATTATTTAAATGTTCCCCAAGGTGTCGATGTCCCATTCCAGTACCATTGACGTACTGGTAAATAAACGTGCACCCCATTGTAAACGTGATGGATCCAAGTATAACTACCAATTTTAGCATATGAGTCATATTTCCACGTACCATACGCCGGTAGATACCCACCTTCTTTTGCCGCTGTAGATGGTGACCCAATGCGGTTCATGATTGGTGTGTCCCCATTAACAAATGTCGCATCCTGTGGCGTAAATCCGGCGGGAATATTGCTGTTAGCTACCGGTTTACTTGGTGCCACTGGCTTAGGTGTAGCAACAGCACCGTCAGGAGTAGATTTAAATCCTAAGCTAGCAAGGAACGCTGCGCTCATTGCTTCAACAAAGGCTTTACCGTTTGCACGCCAACGCGCTACATCACCAGCATTGTCGATAAAGAATAATTCTACCAATACTGCCACAGGATTAGGGTCATCTAAAATTCCTAAACGGCCATAGCGATTTGCAGAACTGTTTTTAGCCCCACGATTAGCAAAACCATATTTAGCGGCTGCTGCTGTGATAGCCTGTGCCGCACGAATACCTGGGCCTTTGTCAAATTGAGAATACCAGGCTTCTGTCCCATACGCGGTACCAGTACCTAAATAATTCCCATGCCATTCGATGATTGCATCAGCAGCATTGGAAGCACTAATACGTTGAACTAGTGACATATCATCGTTGTCTGTGATCACTGTATGGCCACATGCTCTCATATACGCTACTGACCAAGCACGCGCTTGGCGAGTAACATCATCTTCGACCACGATACCAACGGCACCAGGCTCACTACCTGCGTGTCCCATCCAGTTTGCAATCTTTGCCATATTATTTTACCTCCTGATTTTTAATTAATTGATTTTCAAATTTTTTATAGGCGTCAAGATAAAATTCATCTTTATCGCCGTTGTAAGTGAGCTCGTAATACATCCCATCTGGCAACGTAGTGCTGAGTAACGCTTTACTATTTTGCAACACCTTAGATGACCAAACCACGTAAACATCATCAGTAGTGATCTGCTTTTCATCTGATTTATCCAAATGTTTGTTGGCATAATCAGCCACCATTTTTTTACCTTTTTCGAAAAATTCATCTGCGTTCATTTATTTACTACCTCCTAAAAGTGATTTGACAGCATCATAGCCACCAGCGGCTACCAGCCCAGCAATTGCTCCGTCTAAGCCAGCAACTAACATACTGTCAAAGGCTGCTCGCCAAGCAAAGTAAACTACGACTCCAATTAAAAAGCCGACTGCCATGTCTAACAATGGCAACCAGCGATTATCAATCTGAGTTTGTTTAATTGCCCAAGTGATCAGGACTACCAGTAACGCAATCATTACAATTGCGCTGGCATTGGCTGTTTGGATAATTTCAATCATTCTTTTTCCTCATTTCATCTAGTTGTTTTAGCGCATCATCACGCTGTTTCTTCATTTCCTCATATAACTCATGAAGTTCGTCATGCTGCGATTTTCGTTTTGATTCCCGATAGGTTAAAAATGCTAATACTGCACCCATAATGCCACTAATATACGGTGCGTAAGTAATCAATAACTCATGCATTACCCGAATCACTCCTTCGCGCTAAGATCAGCACAAAGGCTGTGATTATGGCATTGCTAATCCAGCTCATGTAATGCCCTGTTGCGTTCCATATTAAGAATTGATATACAGTCAGAAAGCCCATAAGACCACCAGTCAATGTGAGCAAAACCCTGTTCCACTTTACGGATTTGCCTGAGTCATACACCCAGATAAGGTGGCCAACACCAACTAAAGCAAACATGAATCCCCAGATATCATCATTTACAACTTCAACTGCTTCAGGCGGCCAAATGAAGAAGCGGTCATTCATGATCAGCCAAATCCCAATTGCAATCATTCCTAATCCAAGCGCAACGTGCATCGGACTCTTTTTACATTTTGCAAACAAAGTCCCTCACCTCTTTTCGTTTGCAAAAATAAACTTATGATTTTTCAGTAATTAACTCTTCTTTTTGGTCTGCAGTCATCATCCCTGCTGATACAAAAATATCTAACTGTGAGTCTTCGTAAAGACCCATCTTGTAATACTTAACAATGTATTGATACATATTAATTTCCTCCTTTGGCCATTGCCAGTAGAATTTGAGCATTGAATTTATCCTGGTCAGCCTTGTTCTGGGCAATCTGAGCCAGCACACTAGCATTTAGCTGTTCCTGCTGAGTAGGCTGTTCTTCTGGCACTTCACTTTGCCCAGCAACCCATTGATTTCCATCCCAAACAGGATTCGTTAGATCACCAGGATCAACGTCCGTCGAATTTTCAGGCTGTTTAGTAGCTTCCAAATAATTAAACTCATATGCTCCAGTGCTTTTATCAAATAAATACCATTTATTCATTTCTAGATTCCTCCTAAATAAGATCAGTCCAATACATCTGATGGATATCAACAGAAAGATTGCTAGGGCCGCCAACAGTAAAATTTAAACGTAAACTGGTTTTTTCTCCCCCTAGACTCACTCCGACCTTATCAAAGTCATTGTTACGAGATTGCGCCCAATTCAACGGAATCTCTCTGGCGGGTACTAACTCTGCAGGAAAGTCACACAAATATTTCCCCGAATTACCAGCCAAATTACCCACAGTTGCAATAATTTCAACTAATTTTGCATCCGATGATGCAAACTTCATTACTCGCCAGTGAACGCTTCCTGTAAAACCATTACGCATTGGCTCATTATGCCAAATACTGATATCTACCTTTGACTCGACGTCGGTCTTATTAGGTTTGTTTTGATCTAGAAAATTGAAATTATCATCAATTGCCTCAGGACCATTTTCTATGCCCTTGAAAATTTTAATCAGTGCCATTATTTTTTCTCCTTTTTTGAGTTCAAAAATAGCACTGACTATGGCAGTTAATCAGTGCTATCCCGAACGATATTTATTTTTTATACAAGCTATAAAGCCCGTGGTTAGGGTATTTTTACCCCCCCCCGACTTTTTGGACGGTTAAAATATTCATATTAATATTCTCCTTATTTTTCAGTTTGAAGTGCTGCGATTTGTTCGAAAACCATCGCGTTGATTTTATCTTGTTCGGTTGGTTCCGGACTAATATCAGGATGACTTGCATTCCAAGTCTTTTCATCAATTCCTGACCAAGTATCTGTTGCCTGATCATAAGTAAAAGGTTCATATCCTTGTGGTGCCGCTAAAGTAGCATTTTCAGGAACCTTTTCACCTTTTACAATCACACCAACATGATCAAAACTTAAATCATCTTTGTAAAAATAAATTAATTTGTCCATCCTAATACCCCCAAACCGCAAAACCGATTGCATCTGCTGAATCGCTTGTATTACCTAAAAGTTGAACGTTCCCATTACCGTTAATTGATAACGTCGCCTGATCCCCGCATTTAATCACTGGAATTCTATCAGCGTGTGCCGCATATTCTGCTGGGATCCAATACATGGTAGTAGTTTTTTTGGGCAATTTAGACCAGATAACAAGTACACAGATATGAGATACCTTATCCACCGTTAGCCAAGCGGACTTTGCCGCACCGTTAACTCCTTTAATTTCTTGCATCGAACTTGTCGCGCTCAACGTGGCCAAAACAGTATTGATATTTTTAAAATTCGTATCAATAGCTGTCGGGCCGTTTTCCATTCCGTTAAAAATCGGTGATAACTCTGCCATAGTTACCTCTCCTTTTCTGTATCAAAAAAGACGCTGATTAGGCGTCTTTAAAAATAATTAATTAAAATAATGTTCCATGAATGTTTCAAGTTTATCTAACATTTTTTTGTAAGCAATCTGTTTCTGCCAGGTTAACGAACTTAAATCTATCTTGCGTAATCTATCAAAATCAACAACCGCTCTTTTAGAATTGTATTCTGAAAAATCATCTGTTCTCACGGAACCATCAAAAAAGTACTGTTTGGCTTCCTGGGCAATCTCTGGAAATGCGACATTGAGTTCAGCATCATATGAGTTGATCAGGTTTGCCTTAACCCCCTCTAATAAGGTTTGCTGTTCTGAATCGCCACCACCAAAGTCCACCATCATTTCTTCTGCGGATTTAATAAATTTCATCAGATAATCAGGTCTTGGTCCAGTGGCAAATCTATTCGTTGCCTCAATCTCGGCCATATTAGTATCTAAGAATAAAGATACCGTTTTGTTGAATTTATCCAGAGAAACATTAATCTGATCTGCAGTTTTCTGTGCTTCAGCCAATTGTTTGACAATAACCACACCAGCATCACCATATCGCAATGATAACGAGTACCAATTAATATCAATTCCAATGATCCCAATCACAGATAAAACTGTAACCGGCCATAAAACTGCCGATTCCTTAGTTAGTAAAAATGCTACTAATGGTAAAACTGCCAAAATAGAAGTTCCAATTATCCTTAAAAACAGACTAATTTTCTTTTCGCTTTTTGCTTTCATTTCTTCTCACGCTCCTCACTGACATTGTATCAGTTGGCTGTAAGCAAATCAGCATGGCTGTTAAAGTAGCTTTTGCTAACTTCGTTTGATTTTTGGCAATAACATTTAAATCACTGGTATCCATAAGATCACCTCTATCCAAAATAAATAGCTTTAGCACCGTTAAAGGCCCCAAAGCTACCGTCTTCTAACTTATTTAATTTAGTGCCGTCCGCAAAACTTGCATTTGATACTGTTAACTCGACCGTACTTGATCCACTGGCGGTCGAAATAACTTTAGCCAATAGATTGGCATTATTGCCACCACCAAACATCCCCGCTGGTTCGTTACCCAGCGGAACTAGTCCCAGTGAATACTCCTGATAGCGCAATGTAATAGTAGCACCGACTGTTAACGTTGTTGGAATAACAAACCTAACACCACGTGTCTTAACGGTCAGACTAGCCTTAGCGCTATCTCTCAACCCATTATTAGCCACAACGCCAAATGTGTAACTGGTCAGTGGCGCCAGTCCTGTGATATTAGCAGTCTTGCTAGTGACGGTAGTTTTCAGCACCGTGCCCTGATAAACCTTATATTGCATGAGGCTCTCACCTCACTTTACGACCAAGTTAATGTTACGCCGCTGGAAGTAACGGCCGAACTGGCCAAATTAGTAACTGTCACTAAGGCTTCGTAAATCGTAATCGACGCCGTGGCCGTTTTGCCGCTCGAAGCTGTGGCTGTCAGCGTTACAGTTCCCGGTTTAATTGCCTTAACCGACCCGTCAGTCCCAACTGTCGCAATTAATGTATCACTCGTCTTATAAGTGACCGTCTTATCAGTTGCGTTAGTTGGTGTCAATGTGATAGCAGCCTTAACTGTTTGGCCAACTTCCATTGTCTTGTCAATGGTTAACGTAATGGCTGTTACAGGGATAGCTGCAGTCGTAATAGTGACAACGTTAGACTTAGCACTTTCGCGAATACCATTCCATGCGCTGACTGCAAAAGTATACTTGGTATTCGGCGCCAATCCGGTAATGGTTACTGTCTTAGCATTTTCGACTTCTTTCACTTTTTCATTATTCTGATAAATATAATAAATCATTCCATCACTCCCATTCTAGTTTGACACTGTCTTCATCCGGGCTTACCACTAGATTGCTAGGCGCCGTCACAGTTGGCTTTGGTCACCAGTGTTTGGCGTGTCGTCTGCAGTAACTCCCAGGTCAAATCTTAACGTTCGATAGCCGTCAATGATATACCAGCGATTATCCGCCGGCTGAAATACCGGATCACCTGTCAATTTAAAACCAACTGGCAAATCAATCTTGGCTGTATTGGCGTCCGGATAGCTGACTGTCGATTCAAGCGTCTTACTTGGTGTGCCGCCGAACGTGCCTTCAGGGCCAGTTCCCAGGCCGTTTGGCTCAGTGCCCAGCGCATACTCATAATAGACAACCGTTACTGTCGGATTGCGACCTAGGCCGTGGTTAATCGTTACTGTGTAACCAGTCGGTGCTAATAATGCTAGTGCCTGTTCGATATTTTCTAGCCGCTGATCTAGCACACCAAATGAGCCATAAATAGCGGAACTTCTAGCATCAATTACTTCGCTGTCTTTAGTGGCATTAGCAATAACATTAGTAAAACGTCCTTCGAGATTAGTTTGTCGCTTCTCAACTTCCGTTTGACGATTGGTTACGGCCGTTTGTTTGCCAGTTAAATCAACTTTAAACGTTTGCTGATCATCTCGCAAAAATTCAAGTGCTGCCAAGTTTATTTCTATCCAACGCGCTAGTGTTTCCCGAACATCTTTGCCATACATTTTAGTTCGCAGAAAAGCCGCTAACTGTTGGGCTAGCGGCTTAACATTGTCTGGATCATATTGTTGTTTTTCCGGAACGTGTTCAGGGTCGCGATATTCTGCTTCACCTTTACCTTCTGCCATCATCTCACCCCTTACTTTTTAAGATATGCTTCTTTAAATCGACTGCTTGGATTCGTGCTCATATCGACATTTCCTGATATACCAGCAATAGTTCCCTTACTCGTGTATTGCCACAGGTCATAGGGATAACTTGGCTTGTAATCAGTCGGAATCGACCCATCATTTGCTCCATAAGTTGGCAACCAAACTGATCCGGCGCGGCTGACATTAAGATTCAGGCTAGCGTATAGGTTGTTTGCGATATACAGGACAATCTTGCTATCTGGGATACCTAACTCGTTGAGCTTATTCATGTATGCCTCAACTCCAGAACGCATCAAGCTTGCGCTGCCGCCCATTTCAATTGTTTCGACGTCGATAGCGTAAAATCTTGGCTGCGTTTTTCCAGCGACTGCCAATTGAGTTCGATTGTAAAAGTTCACCGCCTCTTGCTCAGAATCACTAACAGACTGGCCACGGAAGAACGCATAAACGGCGTAATTAAGGCCAAGATTAGTAATATCAGCAAGATACGTTTTATAGTTGGCATCGATCGTTGTCGTGCCGTCCTGAACCCTAACGATTCCCAGGGCAAGGCCTGCGCTTTTAACCGATGTCCAATTAATTGATCCCTGGTAATAACTAACATCGATAATCGAGCCTTCGTAATAGCCTTTATCGACCGGTGTTTGCAGTTCTTTAACGGCCTTATCAAGCGAATCAATCTTTTCGGATTGCGTCTTCGCCGTGGCCTGTAGTTTAGCTAACTCAGAAGCCTGCAACGAATTTGTCAGCCTTAAGTTTTCAGCAATTCTAGCAGCGTTCTCTGCATTCTGTTTTAATTGCAAATTATAAGATTCCTGACTCATTAGAACGTCGCCGGCACCAATGACTGAGTTATTAGCGTCGCAAATATCAATCGTCTGACTGACAATTCGTAGTACCTGATCAAACGCCATAATTGGGTTGATGATGTGATAGTAATTTCCACAAATAAAATCATCAATCCGTTTGTCAATTAACGATAAATCAACGGCCTTAATTTGGACTTGCTGTTTAACAGGCTCCTGACTGTTCATAAACGCTAGACCCTTAGTCTTGAGAATTGTCGCATTGGTCACATCGTCCCAGGTCTTGCTCCTGATCAGAATACCAAACTGACTAATGAGGTTTTCATCTCGTAAAAATTCACTGCCACTATTAGCCGTCGCAATAGTTAATCTGGGCGTTGAGACGGCCTGAGTCGTGTCGGTATCGGTTGTGGTTCGTTCTTCGGCCTTTCCTAATGGTTTCAATACTGTAATAACTGGCGTTGGGTCTAATTTTTGTGTAATGGAAATCAAATTAGACTGAAGCCTGATGACCTGGTTAGATTGCTCTCCAATCACCGGTTCATAGTCCAGATATAGGCCATCTAATTCGTGTCTAATACGGATTTCCCCGCCAAGTTTGTCAAGTAGCTTTTCCTTGATGTTATCGTACGTATCCTTGGTATCATCACTAAAACGATAAACGTTATCAGTTGAATTGGTGACAGTAACATTACCAAGCTTAATCTGCTTATATGATTCAACTTGCTTGTTATGCTCAGTAATCAGTGACTGAAGGAAATCTTTCGGTGAAATGTTATGGAACTCCGCCCAGGGTTGAACGGAATCATGTAAAAAGCTCTCTAAACCCTCACAAGAAAAGTCTTGGTTAACTATCCCCTCAGAACTCATCGCTGGCTGAGTATCAAGCAACCGTCCCTCAAACAAAACTCGCTCTTTGTCAGTGCGAGTCACTTTAATAAAAGTTTGCATTGGACGAAGTAGATTGTATCCAATGTTTGTAGGATCGACGGCTCCACTGAAAGAATCATATGATCCAACTGCTTTAACAATTTGACCTTTAAGGAGTCGTCGGCCACTGTGACCAGAATGAATTAATATCTCTTCGCCATTCCACCCATTTCTGAGTGTCACCTCGTACATTAGATCAACTCCTTCTGCCATTGAAATTCAATTGTCCCAGTGCCCTGAATCTGAATCTTGCTTTCACCGACTGGCAAAACAAAGGGATAAGGGACTAGATCAGGGTTCGTAGTGCCAGCTGAAATATTGATTGTCTTAGTAGAAGTAATCAAAACAAAATTCGCATTAGCAACAATTGTTGGTTGCACCTCATTTGTACCGATATTGATTAGTTCGATATCCTTAGAACCATTAACTTCATACTTGGTTATTTGTGCCACGTCGCTCTCAAAATTAAATGTGTCCCAAATATCATCGCCCTCAGGCTTGACATGAATTCGAAATGGATACGCGTCAAACTTTAACGTGAACTTGCCATGATATCGGTATTCATCCCACGTCGGCGGATCTACCAGTTCGGCCAGATAGTAATACTCCGGCATAATATCATCAATCAGTGGTGACTTGCCTTCAGGCGATTCAAATAAATTAATTACTTTAGTCCAGCGGTTATACAAAGCATCCTTCGATAAAGTTTCCTGGTCGATGATCAAAAAAGTTAATTCAATGGTTCGTTCTACATAAGGCTGTAATCCATAAAGTGTGCTCAAATCAATAATCTTACTTGAATAAGGTAGCGCTATTTGAGCCTTGTCTCTTTTAGGAAAAGTAATCTTTTTGTCCAGAACCACCAAACCTAAATCATTCCAAGTATGCTGGCCACAAAAAGTTACTCCGTATTGCCTAGAATCTGACCTCAACCGCGCCACCTCTTTCTACTGTTTGTGTCCGTGATACGGATTTCTGGCTAATATATGGAGATAAACCACTGCTAACGCTTGAGCCATCAATTACTGTGCGCTTATCAGCAATCGCCTGCAGTAATTCTAAAGCCTTAGTACTATTGGTATCAGAAAAATCATCTCTCCCTAAATTGTTAAATCTGGTTGTATCAGCATTTAACTGGGCGGTTAATTGGCCGGCAGTTGTTGCGATTTGTGGTTGTAGTTCAACACCAAGCTGTGATCCCATACCGGCAACTGTCCGCTTAACATTTTTAAATTCATCGATCAAGCCACTATTAAGTCCTGACATAATAGCATTACCAGCAGGTACCAATAATTTACGGTCATAACTGATTGGGCCTTTATGTTTCTTGATCCAGTCAGCGATTCCGCCGACAAACTCTTTCACTTTACCCCAAGCTTTTTGTAAACCTTCAAGTAAGGACTCCATGATGGCTTTGCCAGCACCTAGTAAATCAATTTTTGTCACATTGTCGATGATCGTACTACCAATTCTGCCGACCGCCTTTAACAGACTAGGTAAAGATTTTAAAATTCCGCCAATCAGACTTAGCAAGATTTCAACACCGGCAGCAATGATACTCGGTAGTTTTTGGATAATCATCCCAGCAAATTTTGTTACCAGGGAAAATGCTGTTGAAATGAGCGACGGCAAGTTGTTCAAAATACCAGAAACTAACTTTGCCAAAATATTAAAACCAGTTTGCACGTAAGTTGGTGCTTTTTGGACAATCGTATCAATGAACTTACCTGCCGCTTGGATAGCGCTGGTACCAATGGCTGGTAAATTCTGGACAATGCCACTAATCAAATTGACTAATAGCGTCGCCCCTGAATTTAGAATTTTAGGCCAATTCTCGAACAAAAAACTGACGAAGGTATCAATTAAGGAACTAGCAACACCAATTAATTGTGGTAATCCCTGAATGATACCATTTCCAATATTGGTCAGTATTTGCACGCCAGTATTTAGGAAAGTCGGTAGATTAGTTGATAGCCAAGTTGTGATTGCTGGAATCAGCTGACTAAACTTACTGATAAAAGTTGGTATGCTCTCAGAAATTCCGGCACCAACCTGTGTAATCAAATTCATCACCGATTCCAACAACTGTGGAACACCCTCAGTTAGGAACGTGGAAATAACCGTTGGTAAACCTTTAATAATATTACCAATCATTGGTATCAAATTATCAAACAGAAATGTCGATGTTGTTGAAATTAAGGACTGTAAGGCCGGTGTAATATCCTGGCCCAAAGAAAGACCAGCAAGTACATTTGATGCAGCAGATTTCATTGAAGCTAAGGATCCGCTCAGGGTCGAGGCCGCTTCTTTGGCTGTCGTACCAGTAATTCCCAATTGCCCTTGAACTGCGTGAATTGCACTGTAGACATCACTAAGATTGTTAATGTCGTACTTCACACCAGTTAGTTTCGTCGCATCTTTTAACAGACGTTCCATTTCGGTCTTAGTACCACCGTAACCTAGTTTTAAGTTATCTAACATGGTGTAATTTTGCTTTGCAAAGCCTTGATAAGCGTTTTGAATCAAGTCCAAGGACGTGCCCATTTTATTTGAGTTATCGGCCATATCGACCATCGCGGTATTAGCTTGATCAGCAGCTTTGGCAGTATTACCGCCCAACGACTGTAACAATGACGCACTAAAACTAGTGACATTTTCCATATAATCATTAGCGGATAGTCCAGAAGTTTTATAGGCCTCGTTGGCATATTTCTTAACCTTGTCAGCACTACCCTTAAATAAGGTCTCAATACCACCAAGGGATTGTTGTAAATCAGCGCCAGCAGAAATCGAAGTGGCGATGGCTTTACCAATTGCAGCTGTTGCAACCGCGCCTTTCAAGACAGTCACTAGCTTACCACCTAATAAACCGCCGGCACTTTGGCCAGCAGCTGATGCTTCTGGATTAAGTTGCCGCGAAATTGCACCAGAAATTCCCTTAGCAGAAGGCATAATTTGAACATAGGCTTGTCCTAACTCTGTTGCCATTACTTACCACCTCCTTGAATTAGCCGTGCCCTAACGGCCTCATATTCTTGACCACTCGCAAATGATAATTTTTGCCGATCAACTTCTGTCGTCTGCAATAATTGTGCCAATGATTTAGGCTGCCGGCGACCCTTTTGACCGTCAACGGTTTTGCTCCAGACCAAAAGGCTCAGACGATCAACCGCGGTTGCAAGTAACAAAGTATCTAGATCAACTTTCAAATTATTTAGTTTTAGTTTAATTCTCGATTTATCTGGCAGGCCATATGCAAAAACAGCCACCTTTACTAAAGGTAGCTGTCGGTAATCAAAAATATGATATGTTTCTGCTAAGTCGCAAACTAAGGCATCCTCATCAGTCTTGATCATCTCAACAAGGCTTAAGATTTTTTTAACTTAGCTTGCTCCTGGAAAATTTCTGCAATTTCTTTACCAATTGCATCAACTGGTACTAACCCATCTTTAGTCCGCAGATGGTCTTTTAACTTTTTAGTTTGCTCTTCGCCTAATAGAAGGTTAACCACTTTTGGCAGTTCCAAAGGGTTATCCTCATAAGCACTGATTTTTTCAACCAATTCATAATTTTGCAATCTAGCGTCGGCAATTTGATATACAAATCCGGATTTTGTTTTTCCTTTTAACATCAATTATTCCTCCGTTCCCGCATCAGCTTGAGGCTTTTGGATATATTCATAATGAGTGTTTTTAGTATCATCTGGTATGGCGGTTAAAGTAGTTTCATAACCAAGTGCATCCCCATCGGCATAAGTAATGTCGCCTACTTCTGAGACCTTGCCCATTGGCACGACAATCCGCTTCACAATACCGTCTTTCAAAATCATATCAAAAACTAAAACATGTGCTTGTAACGGAATTGCATTAGCCTTGATTTTAACGACGGTTTTCAAGTCACCTGTGACATTGTCTTCACCGTAAATTTCCTTTAATACCGCAATATTCAATGCTTCAATTAATGTATATTTAAAGGTATCTTCCTTTTCTGTTTCAACGGAATCCACCACATCGCCACCCCAGGCTTTGATAGTTTCACTGGATGGCGTATTCGTGTTAACTAGACCGTCCTCTGAAATATAGCCCAGCTCCTTAAAAGCTGGGTCCAAGGTATCAACTGCATCAATTGGTAATTTGGTCCCCAAAGGTGCTGTAAACGCAGCCCCGCCAACTCGTGGTTTAGCAGTGGAAACATTTTTTGCATCTGCCATTGTTGTTCATCCTCCTAAAAAAAACCGATATCAAAAACAGCTTGATATCGGTATTGTTTGGTTTCTGTATCTGTATAGTTATAATCACTGTTGAAATGCACGCCAGATATTTCATTCAATTCGATCAACGACTCAACAGCTGACTTAACGAGTTCATTTAATTTAACCGCTTCATATAAAGATGGCGCATATGACTGAAAGGCAAAGGTTGCTGATTTGACCTGATCGACCTTAGTACTACTAGTTTTCTCAAGAATAACATAACTATCCGGCAAACCAGTTTCGTGTGATAAAACCACTGGAACCGATAGCTGTTCAGCCAAATATTCTTGAACAATTATTTCAATCAACTAACGCACCGCCTTTAATAACGTGTTATTTTTTAAGTTATCTCTTTTGGCTTTAAAGCTAGTAGCCGACACCATCGCATTGGCGCGGTTCTTCCCAACAAAGATATCTTGTTCGTAGCCATCACCACAACGGCCACGAATTTCAGTTGCTTTGTTTCGTAAAACCTGCTGCATCGATGGCGACTTCATTAGATCAGCGATACCTTGACGATTTAATTTAAAGACTTTACTCATAGCGCTCCACCTGAACTTTCTTATTCCAGTCTAATGGAATCATCGCTTCGATTCCTTCAAGCGGTATGCCAATCACGCGCCAAGTCTGGCCAAAGAACTTTACTTTACGTCCTTCCCAGGTATGCTTATCGCCTTTTGGAATCGCCAAGTCATAAACTGCTTTACGACCTGTGAGGCTCAATTGATTAGTCACATCAGCAGATGATGTTGGGCTGACAAGAACATTATCAATTGAAACTTCTACATCATCATATGTGGAAGCGCCAAATGGATCAGTTCCCGTTTTCACTTTGTCGACTAACGTAACCGTGATTCCTTTAATTCGTGTCATAGAAATCAATCGCCCCATATCTTTGCCGACGTAAGCCTAGACGCTCTAACTCAGAATTTTTGATAAATAAGCCGCCACCAGGAATCAAATAGGATCCAGAAAAAGAATAACCCAGGGCGCTCTCAGTCGTCTGGGTCATTGGTTCCTGGTCGGTTGATGTCATTAAAGTTCGGGCCACAACATCAACCGTGACGGATTTGGCAACATTAGCATACGATGGGCTATCCTTAACCATTGTATCGATGTCTTTACCAACTTTTTTGGCCTCTTCACGCAATGAATCAGAGATCACTTCAAGCAATGATTTGGCCCGAACCATTTCATCAGCTGTCAGAGACCGCCAAAGTTTGGTTACATCATCAGTTGTGGCAAAACTTGTCATCAGATCACTTCCCGTGTTTCATCATCAAAGCATATAGGGCCGGCTTTTTAGCCTTAGGGTCATATTCAACACCAAGGGCATCAAGTTCCGCCTTGATTTCTTTAACTGTTACATCCTCAATACCAGCTGCATTAGCCGCATCCAGTTCTTCATCACGGATCTCATCGGTTTCAGTTTGATCTGGCTGATCAGCTGGTTTAGTAACATTTTCTTGCTTCACAGTCACCTGCTGATTAGCCGAATTTTGCTTATCGACCAACTCCCAATCATTTCCCGCAATTTTGCAATTCGTATTGATAGTGATGCCAGTGTGCTTATTACGATATTCCATAGTTAGGCCTCAGCTGCGGGTTGAATGACACGAGCAAATGCTTTAGGGTCCATAATTCCCCAGCCAAGATAAGTTTCTGACCGTAAATAAACCTGATTATACCCGCGTAAATCTTGGCCAGAGTTGTCCGGATCACCATATTTGATGATTTCCATCGGAATCTCTTTAGCGTAGCCCCACTTAAAGTTATTGACGAAATCACCGATAATTGCCTCATCTTTTTGACCGACACCCACGGTTGTATTGATATCGGCAGGCAAGCCATTAATACTACCAGGATTAGCACCCCAAGCAAGTTCTGGGAATAGGCGAATGTTAGTCGTACCACCAGTGCGCATCCCAGCTAAAGCAGCTGAAAAGGCCGTGTTCATTGCTAAGCCAGAGACCGTTTCGCTATTAGCTTGAATCATGGCAACGGCTGCCTCAATGTTAGCGTCTGGATCATCCTTTGAAAATTCAACCGTCTGATCAACTTTACTATCGAAATGATTATCGCCAATTACTGTTGATGCAGTAGCTGAACGTGGATTTAGGCCGTGAAAAGCCATGATATCAAGACCGCGGGCAAGCTTTTTCGCATAGCCTTCATTAAATCCTTTGATAATATCGATTTTTTCTTCATCCGTTGCAATTAGAAACTCATCACTGATACGCGCACCATATTCTACCTTGATTGGCACAATTGTTTTTGGTTCAACGCTAATCCCACCATGCGATTTCTTGCCATTTTCAGCGACAACATCAATGTCGGAATCCATCGTAAATGTAAATTCTTTTTGGCCATTAAAAGGAATTGGTACTTGCTGAGAAAGAATTGCTAATGAGCTCTTCCCTTTTACTTTATTAATTAAATCTGTAACTAATGTTGGATCAAATAAGTTTGCTTTACTTTGAACTGTCATTTTTATTACTCTCCTTCTGATTTAAGCCCTTGAATTAATGATTCGTAGGCGCCATTTTTATCATCGCCAGTACCTTCTGAATCTCTAAGTGGTGGTACCGGTTGCTGTTTCCCAATTAAACCAGATAAACGTTCAGCGTCAGCAGAAATACTTTCTTCGTCATCCCCGACTAAACGGCTGGCGAGATCGTAAGGTAGGCCGTGTTCCAAGGCAACTTTGGTTCGTAAATTGGCCGTTTCGAAGCCAGCAACTTTACTATTCAATTCGCCAATATTCTTCTCAAAGCCAGCAGTCTTTACCTTAGATTCCTCTAAAGATTGGTGTAATGTCGCATTTTCAGCCTTAATTTTGTCGTAATCACCAAACTTCTTCTCAAGACTTTCTTTTTGACGTGCTAAACGCTCCTGTACAATCTTGTCTAATTCTTCCTGTGATTCAATTGCTTTAAAATCTGCCATAATTTGTCAATCCTTTCTCCAGCTTACCCGGCTGTCTCGGTAATTTTGGTATTAAAAAACGACTCCAATTAAAGAGTCGTTTAATACCTGATTTGTTGTTTCTTCTTGGGTTTGAGCGTTACACAAGCCCAATGCGCTAACAGCGCACTATCCATTAAACTAATATCCATATCATCAAACTGCGACTTATACCCAAAACCGCCGTTACTGCCAATATTTCGCTTGGCGCAATTAGTAACAACGGTTTTTAACGACGGTTGATCAGCGTGACAAATACTTTCTCCGTAAATACCTTGCTCCCACAACGAATTGGCCATAATCACTTCTTTAACAGTCGGTAATAAAGGTTCTTTTATTCCAAAGTCCTTCATTTCGCCTGATAAAATATTTTGGCCACTGGCACCATCAACAACAACTTTAGCAACGTTAGCTTTCTTCAAAAAGTTGATGATCCATTGATTACCGTTTCTAATCGACTGACAATCAATGACCTCAACAAAAATTCTTCCGGATAAAGTTTTAACGGCCACGCTCATGGCCACATTTGCATTGTCATTGCCATACTTGATACCAACAAACAACGGTCCTCTTAATATTGGTAATGACTTCACTTGCAATTCATCCCATTCATTTTCAGAAATTGCTGACTTTTGATTGTATTTAATCCAAAGACCAAGCCGCTGGATATTAAAATCAATCACATCAGAGCCGATTTCGTCTTGAATCGAACGTTCTGTAAAAACCGTTCCTAAAGAAGGATTACATTCATACCAAAGTGCACGGTCTCTCACATCAGATTGCTTTGAAACGCCCCATTCAGCCCAACCCGCATTTTGCAATTTTCCGCTTAACACTTCATTCCGAAAGTTTACAAAAACAGTTCCAGAAGATAAAGGCGTTGGCGGTGTCCCGCAAAAAATCGTTTGAGGATTATCTGAGTCGGTTACAACGTATTTTAACGATGATTCTTGATCAGCTGTATACTCCTGAGCTTCATCAATTACCAATAAATCAAAACCTTCACCTAAACCGCCAGTTGAAGTTCTCGTTCGAAATTCAACTCGACCACCAGTATCAGGTATTTCAATTTTTTCTCGTCCAGTTGCGCGTAACGACTCATAATAAATGCCTGCCTTATCAAGTAACCTCAGTAGACGTTCCCAAGCCGAATGACTAGTAGTCGTTCGGTGTGCCGTATGAAGCATTTGTTCGCCATTTTGTAAGCCTTGCATTTCACGGATTGCCACAACTTCATTTTTCCCATTTCGCCGCGGCAAGCTGTAACCAAATTTTGTGTGCGTCCACAAATTTTCATCATTCACCGCAAAAATATCTTTGGTTAATTCAACCTGCCACTCCTGGGCTTTGCGACCCGATTTCTCGTAAGTCTCAATTGCAGTTTCATATAAAGAATTAGTAAATGGTAAAATCACCGATTGAGTAGGATGCTGATTACCAAGTCTTGCTTTAGTAGTCATACAAATCCCCCTTCAATCATGTTTCCACCGCAGTTTAATGACATGCTTGGGTCAAAAATTTATGGTACAAAAATAGCACTCAATATTTTGTCGAGTGCTACATTCAAGAATCATTTCCTTAATATCTTTCAACGTGTCTTTAACACGTTCCATTGTTGAATTACTTAATAGATATTCAATACCACGCTACCATTCCTGATTCCTTAAACTCACCATTTTTGCCAACAAAATCTTGTGCAAAATGACCCAAACAATCAAATGGGCTATTAGGTTCAATTAGTGTTTTTACAACTTTAGTGAGGGGATTAAAAATAAGCGTTCCCTTGTCGGCAACTTTACCTTCAGGATAAATCTCATAATGATAAAAGCCGTCAACAATATCAATCAATTTATAGGTAAGCATCATTTTCTCCCTTCTTTATATTTTTTCAATGCTCCAGCATAATCAAACTTACTATCCGTTTCAACATGCGCCTTATGATAGTCCATGCCTTTTTTCATGTAATCTCTCTCACAGCGCTCATGTCTTAACAGAATTAAATCGTGCTCTCGTATTGACTCATCATTTATTAAGCGGGTCCAAGAATATGCCATATCAGGGTCCGGAGTAAAAAGCCCCTTACCATTTTCTAAATCATGAATGTCATTAAAAACATGATCAAACGCAATATCCACATCACGCTTAGAGAAATCACTCATGGACTTATACTTCCTAATGTTTGAATAGATTTTTCTCTTTTCTAAATTCTGATCACTATTTTTAATTTCGTCGTATTGAGTAAAGGCATACTTTTGCCTTCGAACATGTTCTTTTGAAAAAAGAAAATCTGTACTCTCGTCCCGCGCATAATTTTTAGCGCCGCTTTCAACTAAGACGCCAATATTCTTTCTTACTTCGATTTTAGCATCATTTTGTGATTTATACCACTTCTTCGACCAAACATTTTGTCGGCGGCCACTACTAGGTTGAAAATCAACTGTGCACCTGCAATTATCATGGCGTCGATAAATATCTTCAGGGGCATCTCCATAATCATATGATCCCGATAAATTACGACACCATGCGCAACCATGTCCTGATACCCTACGAATTAATTTTGGTCTTAACCCTGCTTTCGCCTGAAATTCACTATTCTCCCTAATCGAATCATCAACCACACTCTGAGAGAAATTGACAATAGGATCATCAAGAATCCATTTAATATCGTCAAAATTTTCTTCTGATGAAACTCTGTTGATAATGCCATTCGTACGATCTTGATTATATTCTGGCACCTGGGCTTTTAAATTGAGATTTGCTGCTTGATTCAGACTTTTTTGTACGTCTGCAGCATAGCCAGAAATCAGATCATAATTATTCTTCAAGGTTGGCTCTAAAATTCTTTGAGCGATATTATAATACATTTTTTGATCAGGTAGGATCTCACTATAAATATTGTCGCTTAGAACTTTTGATAAAGTTTCTCCAACCTCAATAGCAAATTCATTGACATCCTGATAAGTAGCCTTATTTTTTTCTAGTTTTAATAATGCAGCCTTCAACTTTTTTGACTGAGTTGTCTCGAGGTAAAATTGCTTCTGAATATCTGCTAATAGCCCAGGAACAATATCATTGTCCATTCGCATCAGCTCCTAAATTAGCTGCTGGCTGTCCAGCAGCTGCTGAACCATTCACGCCGGTTAAATCTCGAATTACGTTCTTATCAATGAATCCTGGAATTGCTTGGTTTAGCTTAACAACACCATCGCCGATTAGACTCAGCATACTAGCATCAGCTTCAAATAATGGCTCCCAAGTTGGTAAAGTTAATGCGAACTGATTCCGCAAATATGGATAATCATCTCGCAAACAAGCTGCCAAGTACGCTACGTTAAGTAATCCGGAACCAAATGAGCGCTGCGCTTTACGGCCGGCCAATCGCAAGTTCTCATGACTTGCCTTAATTGCCTCAACACTTGACGGATTTTCTGACACAAATCCTAAGTCGTCCATTGTCAATCCAGTTTCACCAGCAAAACCAGCTGCTGCAGTTTTCAATTGTTCGGTAAACGGCGTCATCGCCGGCGTCGTGAACTGTCCCAGCGTCGGTCTATCGCCATCACCGTCTTTAGTAAATTGAAGCATACTAGAAACAGTCGCCTTCCAACCATCAAGTGGCTCTGCTTCATTGCTAATACCAGTAACATATTTTTGCGGAAAACTATAAAACTCGGCCGTGATATCAGCACGTTCAAGTGTTCGCTTCGCATATCGTTGATAATACATCCCCGAACGCGTAATGCGCGAACGGCCAAAGGGGCGAACGGCGTCAGGTCGATGGATAATTGGAACAAGCAGTGGCGAGCTAACATTATTTGTAACTGAGAACGGACTCGCATCTTTTGGATAAAACCATGTAATGCCAGGAATAAAATAAGCTTCCAAAGTAGGATTGCCATAATCGTCACGACTCAAAACGGCGTAACCCTCGGTCAGCAGTCCAGTAATTGGATCAATAATGCCAGTCGCATTACTAGCTTCGATAACCTGCAGCCGAACCTGGTTATTTTCATCTTTTGACAGATAAATAAAGGCGCATGAGGCAATCAAAGCGGATAATACCGCACTGTCAAAGAAAACATCCGGATTATTTTGCTGAAAAATTTCGTTTACTTCGAAATCATCATGATCAAACTCTCGAAAAACCAAACGATCAGCAAGTGAATCGACGCCCTTCGCACACCAACCTAAAACTGAGCGATAGCGACCGCGAAGTTGTGTCGGAATCGTGACACCAACCTCCGCATCCTGATATTTCATTGCATATTGGCGATAGCGCATATTAACACGCGAACGCCTGCTATTAAGCTTATTTCTTAAATAATTCATACCTCGATAACTCAATTTACCAACTCCTTTCTCACTCAAGAGAAAATATGTACAGTGACAGCGTGAAGGTCGCGTGTCGCTGAGGAGGTGGAGGTATCCCCCCTCTAATCTATCGTCAGAAACGTTCTAAAAACAATTGGATAAATAATATTAACTATTCTTTATCCCTTGTAAGACGACCAATCACAGCTTTGTGGAAGGTTTCGATTGCCAAGAACTTTCGGCTCTTCCTTGACGACGTTGAACAACTTGTCAGACTTCTGTCGGTTGCAACTCCAGTGAGCCAGCTGCAGATTGTTAATGTCACTTGGATGTCCGCCCTTATTAATCGGTATGATGTGATCAATGACTGGACTCATTGGGTCAGGCGCCTTCAACGTCTTATCAACTGGCCTACCACAGATGCCACAGACTGATTGAGTCTTGAGTATAATCTTCTTGTTCTTATTGAAAGCAACACGGTGTGGTCCTTGTCTGTCAGCTCTTAGTTCTGCAATGGCTATCACCTCCCTTAACAACATAAGAAGAGCAACCATTTCCAAATCGGAAACAGTTGCTCTCACTTAAATTTATCATGCTATAACCATAACACGCCTATTTCAATCTGTCGGCACCTTTTTGGTTACTCTTTTTTGGAACTTTTTTCCGGCAGGTCCCATTTGTCCAAGAATCTCAGTGTTCGCTTGAGTTCGGCGTGAATCTTCTTGACCGTCGAATAAGAATATCCGATATCATCACAGTCAGCAATTTCAATCAATGACATACCCTTAACGTATTTGCGTTTGAGAATCTCATTCTCAATACCATCAAAGTGATTGATCAGATCGAGTGTTTGCTCACGGAGCGATATGTCTTCCCTCAGCAGTCGTTCGTTCTCACTGATAATCTCTTCGAGTCTTGAAGCCCGGGATCCTTTTTCAAGTCGTACTTTGGCCAAGTCACCCTCAACCCAACGAGTTAACTCAATTCGACTACGATTCAAACTGATCTGCAGACTGGCGATCTCTTCCTCATTTTCGAGGTAACTTTCCAACCAACTAAACCTTTTAACGCTATACTTCATTACGCCACCCCGTGTTATAATTGATTTAACGCGATTAAACCAATGCCTGCCTTGCGAGGTGGGCTTTTTTGTTGCCTATTTTTCTAGTCGGTTGTGCCGATCTGACCAGTCAAACTCGTCAACTTCATCATTGATTCGCTTCGACACTTTATGAGCCATGATCACTCCAGCAATAGCTGCAATAACTGCAACCAACATACAGAATCCAAAGATAATTAAAACTACCGCTTTCCATGTCATTAGCCGTTATCCTCTTTGCTTTCCTTGTCGCTCATCCATTGAGCGGCAAATGGTGCAAAGTAGTTGCGGGCCTTATTGAGTTTCTTAACTAAGTCAATGGTTGCAAGTTTCATACTTTGAGAGATTTCATCAATCTCTTCGCCTTCTGAGATTTTGGCAAGAATTTCTTTAGGATTAAACTTCTTGTCTTCAAGATATTCGACCTTCTGAGATAGGATAAATTGATCAATAACATCAGCCGTTATTTCAACTTTGTGAGTATCATATTGGTCGACGCCTTCAAGTTCTAAGTCGGTCTGGGCATTCTCTTTGCGTACCCATAAGCCATCGTCATTTTGGTAATATTCAAACCGTTTATCATCTGAGCCAGCGAGTGTTTCTTCTTCGAATGTGACAACTGCTGATTCAATTAAGATATTTACTGAACCGCCTGATTTTAAGGCGTTTAACTCGTCCAGTTTGTCTTGCAACCGAACACTTGGTGTCTTGAGCTTGATAGCAAGATTGTCCTTGCCGTCGATTGATAGTGCGTCGATATCTGAATAAAAGTTTAATGACATAATTTATTCCCTCCTAATAATTAGTGGCCTCAAGCCAGTTATAGTTAAAATCTTTTTTGATTAATGGTTGTTTCTCGTTGAGCGGTTTAGTCACACATTGTGCAATTGTCTTAAAATCATTAGCCCTGACCACAACTGCCTCAACGGGAATACCGTACTTAGCAGCAAACAATCGGAATCTGAGCTTAGCAGATGCATCGATACCATAAACAGTCAAACTGTTTTTGACATCGTAAACGTGCTTAATTTTGCCCTCATTATCATAGATCACGAAATCAGGCGTATATCTTGCTGAGCCAATTTTAGCCTGCTCAATCGGTGTCGTCGCGACCAACTCATAGGCTGGATGAACGTCGAATTTATAACCTGAATCTTTAACGAACTTCGAGTAAAACAAGTATTCCTTTTGGGAATCAAACTTGTATCCGTCAAAGCTGACCTTGATTCCTCGTTTATTTAAGGCCGTCGGCGAACTATTTTTCATCATCTGCTCAACCCCAAATCTACATAATTTTCGTCTGGTGTACTCGATAATCAGGAATATCGTTCATCAGAATAGTGTTATCACCAAGAAAAACTCTAAATCTCGACCAAATTCTCTGGCCATATTTTTCTTTCAGTTCTTTGGCAGCAAGATTTGTCGTTAAAAGCAATCTTTTATCTTCCCGTTTACGACTAATCTTTTCGATTTGTTCCACGGTGTAATCGGTCTTTCTTTCGGCGCCGATATCATCAATAATCACTAGGTCAGCAAGGCTGATTTCACTGAGTGTCTTATCGACTTCTACTTGCGTTTTCGGGTCGTTCATTGCCTTTTTTACCTTGCCAATCCATCCTGGCCAGTCAATGAATATCATCTTGTAGCGGTACTGCTTTGCCATTAAGGTTTGCCAAGCAATTGCACTGGCCAAGTGAGTTTTACCAGCTCCAGTAGTCCCGACGATAAAACTGTGAATTAATTCGCCGTGAATCAACTTATTGGCGACAGCTTGCGCCTGATTAAAAGCTCGCCGCTGTTGATCGGTTTTAACAATAAAATTTGTAAATCGGGCAGTTTGTGGTAATTCTGTAGCAAAGCAAGAGTAAGCTCCATAATAGGCAATTGCCGTAATTTTGGTGCTCTTTTTCTCGGCCTGAAACTTCAATCGTTTCTCACGTTGCTCTTTTGTTTCACTCTTGCCGTTAATCGGCTCCATATAGCCACATACTCCGCAAGCACCAGGCCTTGGACTGCCATCAGGATGTCTTTGCTTTGGCCGCCACATTAACGCACCACATTCAGGACATTTCGCGCCGTAGTGTTCAAACAGCCTTCTCATGGCTGCTTCCATTGCACGACCGACATCACTTTTAATTTTGGTTTTTCCGTCATTAATCTTTCGATTGTATTCAAGCTCTTTTTGAGCCTCTTCAACGCTATCCATTCATTCACCACCTCTTAAAATGGCAGGTCATCATCATCACCTTGTAAATACTTGCCAACCGCCTCAGTCGGCTGACGAGTATTCTTCGATTTTTGAGAATTTCTTTGAGCCTCCGCTGCATCCACATCAGCTACTTGCTTGAATCCTTTTTCTCGCCAATTCTTGAGTATTGAATTTACATAGGCGTACTTTTTAACGCCATTCTGATCAGATACCTGGATTGCTTTTTTGAGCAACTGGAAAGAGTCTGATTCAGTGGCTCCCAATTTCGTAAAGTCATCAACCCAATATTCAAAGTTTTGCATCGTGGTTGGCGATAATAATCCAAAGCCACTTTGTTCCCAAAAATCGAAAACTGATTTCAAATTTTTCTCGCTTAATGATGTTGTTGTTATATTCTTTTCATTCTTATCATTCTTTACGTTCTTGTCTGTGTCGGTTTGCTGTTCGGTAGCTGTCCGATAGCTGTTCGGTAGCTGTTCACTTTGCTGATAGGTATCCCAGTTTAAGACCGTCACGACGCTGTATTGGTGAGTTGAGTTGATGTGCAACATTTCGGCTTTTTCAAATTTCTTTAGCCCTCTCCATACAAAACTGCTGTTCACTTGCTGTTCAGGTTTAACTCCGACGTTCATCTCATCCCGCAGTGCATTGCGCCCTGTGACGAATTGACCCCTGTTCAACGGTATCTGCTGACCGTTAAAAGTAATGACTCGATTTTTAAAGTTAGCCTTGTATAAACATAGATGCCAAAGTTTAAATAAATCTCCACTCGACCAAGCAAGCGAACCAACATTCTTCCGATAGGATTTGATAAATCCGTCTTGGTTGGCCAATCAGATCACTCCTTACCAAGCGTTATAAACTTGACCGGTGCTATCACATAAAAAGTCGCCTTCGCCGATATACATGGCATCGTGCTTACCGCAGATTTCGCACCATACGTATAATTCATCATCCATGTGATCGCCTACTTCGTGCCAAGCTGCTTATCAACATCGCTGAAATCCATTTGCTCAGGTGTAGCAGTTCCGGTTGGTTCATCTAATTCTTCTGGTTCCGTGGCAGCGTCTTCTGGAGTAACATCTTTTAAGATGTTTCCTGAGTCGTCAATATCATTAGCATCATCAATGACTTGGCCGTCAGCGCCTTGAGCTTTTTGCATTTCGATTGATAAAATCCCCCACTTGCTTAGCATATTTCTCAGCACGGTTTTGATTGCCATCGCGTCGTAGTTTGACGCCCAAACGCCTGTCAACTGGTTCTTGTTCTTAGCCTTGTTAAACTTGACCCGGTGAGCTTCCATCTCATCTTTTGTCCAATAAACCGTTTTTTGGAAACCGTTGATTGTCTCAAAATAGCCTAGATAACCGACCACCTCGTCACTCGTTCGTTCTCCACGCTCGTAGCTCTCCTTGAGGCGATCCCAGTTCTTGATTTCACCCTCATAAACCACGGTGGCGGTGATGTGCTTATAAAGGCCGGTCCGTAAGGCTAATTGAATATAGCCTTTGTAGCCAATCTGGAATTGGGCATATTGCTGGAAACCATGACTCTTATCCTTAAATGGCACAATCCATGCATATCCCAAATTTTTATCAATTGGCAAATCTAAAGTTGCTGCTACCATTGCAGATGTGACGATTGACATCGCATTGCTTTGGGCCAAATAGGTATCGTTATTGACCAAATTTAAAACTGATGTGATAAAGCCGTTTGATTTTTCCTTGAGGACACTTTCAAACTTAGATTTCATCGATGGCATACCCATCAACGATTTGATGCCTAGCGTGTTTGGATCTACTTTTTGTGGCTCATTTTTAATCGCCTTTGTAATATCTTTGCTGACTGCCATTTTTATTTCTCCTTTATTCTTAAAATTCGAGTGCCTTTTTTGTTGGCACGATAAGTGATTTTAAAGCTGTCGTTCTCAGCTTCACTCGCCGTCCCCATTGCTTCTCTAATCTGGTTGTCGATTAACGATACTTGGCTCGATAACTCATCCCCAGATTGCTTTAATTGCTTTCTGATTCTGAGCTGGCCATTCAGCGACTCCGTTAATTTGATGGTCTCACCGTCGTCTGTCTTAAAGAGCTCGCGTAGTGTTTGAGTCGTGGAGTTGCTTCCGTCTACTGGCGGTTTTTTATCAGCGACCACATATTCTTGCCACCAATCAACAAGCTTCGGCGTAAATGTATCAATCAATTCCTGATCACGTTCAACTTCTTTGATGACCGTTTTGTGTCCGCCAATCAAGGCGCAAAAGTAAACGTAAGGGCGATTTAAAACATTCATGTAATGCTGGACCTGTAGGATATAAGGGACTGGAACTTCATCTCCATCCCACTCTGATGACTTGTATTCCATAGCCGTTTTAATTTCGAGAAAGCCCGGTTCTTTGGCAATATCTCGGTCAATATTGGCACGGAGAAAATCATATTTAGGGTGGATAAATTCTTTGTTAGGCCGGAACACTTTCTTTCCTGTTTGGTCCTCGAATTCTTTGGCCAAGATTGGTTCCATGATGTTTCCCCAGTGAATGAACTCATTGTCTTCCGTGTCATCGAGAATCAATCGGCCAGTTTTCTCGGCCCATACTTGATACGGCGACCGCCAATTATTCATTCCTAGAATTGCGGAAACATCTGAACCGCCAATTCCTTGAGTCCTGAGCTTTAGCCAATCAAGGCGGCTCATATTTGTTGTTCTAATAAATTTCATTTTTTAACCTCAATCTGTTACAATGAGCTTGCATAATTTTGTCATGGCTAACTTCGGGTGCGACCGTAGTTAGCTTTTTTGTTGGCTAATCTTCATCATAATCACCAAGCGGGAAAGGCCCTGACTCACCGTTCTCAGCCATTTCCATTTCTTGACGTTCCCAGAGACGTTCTGCTGCTGAAAAATTATCCTGAGTAAACACTCAACCGCCGCCTTTCTTCTTCAATTAGGCCTCTGACTTCAGCGATTGATAGGCAAACACCTTTATATTTATCGCAGTTGCGCTTAATTCCACTGGTTTTAGATAAATTCCAGAGACAGTTGTATACGTCTTGCAACGTGTTCAAACGTTCTAAGGATTGTGTCATAGGCGGTCATCTCGATTTACCAGGAAAGCCATAACACTTACCGAGCCATATGATTCATCTGATATGATTCCGCCAGTTTTAAAGTAATCACCGACAATATCAGACTTTGCGTGAATTCGCCGAACATCTTCGTTTACCAAATCAGCAATCGGCTTTACAAATTCTTTAGCTTCGGTTTCTGTTTCACAATTAGTAAGATATAACTCAACGTCAGCACCTTGGCGCATTAACTTGATTACCTCTTCTTCAATTTTGGTTAGCTTCATTGGTTTCATCTCCTAACTCAAACATCATATGAGCGGCCTTCTTCACTGAATGTGTTTTGATGGCGTCATATACATAGAGACCACCGAAAACCACGGCCATAAAAACTAAAACATCCACTACCGCACCTTCTGTTTTTCTAGATTTGACGAAATTTCCGGGAAATAATCTCGCATGAACCTTGCAAAGCTTGTTGGCTCAAAAAGATAACTGCCACCTGTATCCGCATAGATGACCACGTTGTTGCGCAAGATTTTTTCGAACCGTGGAACTTTTAAAACGTGATCAGTGAACCAAGTTGGTGCCCGCTTATATCGTTCAACCACATCAGCTGTCGTCCACCAACCGTCCATATCTGCTTTGCGTTCAAGCTCTTCTCGACGCTTAGTTTCAATGATTTCGAAACCTTCTGGCAGTGAAACTGCTAAGTCGCTGATTGTGACGTGTATCTTGTTTAATGGCATTTAGATCATCTCCTAATCAACCGTTGGATAAGTAGTAATGTCGCCGTATTCTTCACTGTTTCCAAGCATATCGACGGCTGTTTCCGCTAAATCTTTGGCGCGCCCCAACGGTGTTACTTGCTCAGATGGAGCGTCGATATATTCGATTGTATAAACCTTGTTTGGGTCGATTTTTTGGATTTCTTCAAGCATATATAGCACATTACGAATTGTTTCTTTATCCTTAGCCATTAGTATTCCTCTTTCCAGATGCTGTATTTGATTGCGAAATCTTTGACCACTGCCATATAGATTTCAATTAATTTCTTGTCGTTACCGATCACGTCGACCTTGGTCGTTTTATCTCGCTTAGATTTAGTGACGCCCTCTTCAGCCATTCGCCGTTTGAGATTAGTTAATCGAATGCTGAGCGATGAACCGGCACGACGATCAACTTCGTCATAAATGTCATTGCGGACTGACTTCCAATTCTCGACTTCACCGCCCTGAATTTGGACAATGCGGTTAATCAGATGTTGAGTTGATTTGCGCCAATCCATTGTTGACGTGCCGACGATATCCGCAATGCTATCTAGCTTTGTATCCATACTTTTGAGTTTCAATTCTTGATTGGCCAATGCTTGAGCTGTTGCCATTGCCATTCGCGTTTCAGGACTTAGGCCAGTCATATCAATCTGACCTTGCTTATATCTCTTTTCGACTTCGATAAAATATTGACGTGCTCGCTTACCTTTTTCATTTCGTTGAATCATTGAAATTTCTTTCGCCATATCGATTGTCATGACAAAATCTGTAACATCTTGGACTCCACCAGGGGTAGGACATTTTTGGGTTACCCTTATATAATCCTGGTTCTCATTAAATCCGTATTCTGTCATTCGACCGAACCATTTCTTGAATTCAGTTGCGATTTTTAAAAACTCGTGTAGATCTCGACCGCTTACTGCAATCGTCCCATCCTCTTTTTTGATGGTTTTAATTAATTCGTTCATTACTTTTCCTCCTTTTACTCTCTAAATATGTCCAAGCTGACATCTAAGGCGTCGGCTATTTTTTCCATCAATTCAAAACTTGGCTTCTTAATTTTCCCGTGCTTGAATGAGTACAAAATAGAGTTGCTCTTATAGCCAATCAACTTTGACAACTGATTAATTGTCATATCTTTATCGTTCAAAATCACTTGCACTTTATCCCACATTTAATTACCTCCAAGCACACCATACAGTTTATTATCAAGTACAATTGCGCAACATGTTGCGTTTTAATTATGTTAGTTATATAATTAGGACGTATTAAGAACACGCCTTCGCCGGTCGTTCTTAAAACACATTTCAAAGTAGAATGGAGTGGTTAAATGACAAAACCTATCAAGCCAGGTACTGATAATCAAAGCCCTGGCAAATATACGGAAGTTGGTCCCCGTGGCGGAAAAGTCTCTGGTGGTCACAATGCAACCATTGGTAAAGGTGACCGATTACCACCAACCACAGAACCCGGCAATGGCTGGGAAAAGAAGTAATCCAATTAGTCGTCTTCGGACGGCTTTTTTAATATCATTTGTCGCTTTGAAAAGCAGAATGACCATTTAAAAAGATTAAACTGTATCCAAGATTCGGCAATAAATCGGTCATGCTCATCTACATATTTCGTCAAATAGTGATGTATCATTGTTTTTTCTCCTTTTATTTATCAACAATTTTCAGGTCATCAATAATCTTTAAAATCAAAGCATTGGCAGATGGCCCGGATTTCTTTCCCGATAACACTTCACCCATGTACATCTTTCCGACGCCATACATGCGACCCAGACTGGCAACGCTGATGCTATTTTGGTCGATATATTTCTTGATCAACTCTCGACCGGGTAATGTTGTTGGCATGTTATTCCTCCTTTCGTATTGTTTTTAATTTTCCTCATGAGATAATTAACTCATCAAATCAAGGGAGAAAAATTAATGAAGAAAATATTTTTTGTAACACCAATTGGTGACAAAAATTCAAATGAACGTCGTGATGCAGATTTTGTTATGAATACCTTTATTAATCCTGTTGCAAAAAAGCTCGATTACGATGTTCTACGTGCTGACTTGATCCAATCTGTAACTGATATTAGTGACTCCATTCTCGAACAATTAGATAATTCGGATTTGGTAATTGCTGATATCACGAACGCCAATCCCAATGTCATGTTTGAACTTGGATATCGATTCTCAACTAAAAAACCCTACTTAATACTGACCCAGTCGATTAAGGAAATTCCGTTCGACATTAAAGGAATACGTGCTCTTGAATATACAGTTACTGCACCAGACATCGATGATTTTCAATTACGTTTGGAACAAATGATTAAAGTTATTGCTGAAACACAGTTAGATACAAACAACGATTTAAATAATTTGGGAGAAAAAATGGGGGCTGAATTACTTATGAACGCTATCGCAACTGGTGATCTTTCTAAATTAGAAAAGGTAGCAGAATTAGCTAAAATGTTCGGTGTTGATTTAACTTCGGAAGATAAGTAAAATCAGGGTCTTTTGCATTCATATATCCAACTAAGAAGTTGACAGTTGCTCTTAACTGTTTAACTTCTTTTTTTAATAGTTCAAGTTCACTTAAATCCTCACTCATCTCATTACCTCCTTTCGCTATTTATGTATGTAAGCTAAAACGACAGCCAAATTAAAAGATAGTTGACTTATTTTAGTCTTTGATTTAAAATCAAAGCATAGTTAAATAAGCCACTTTTAAACTAAAAGGACGTTGGGGAACGGTTTTATAGCTTACTTTTTAATGGTTTAATTAGCTATCAAATTAGCTTACAAAAACAGTATATTAGTCTTTGTTTTAAAAGTCAACTCTGTTTTAGACTTTTATTTAAAATGCTGTTTCTGTATCAGGAGGAATGCTTTAATGACGCCTTTTGATAGACTAAAAAAATTGGCTGACAAACAAGGATTATCTGTAAATGCAGTAGAAACAAAAATAGGATTAGGAACGAATACTCTTTATTCGTGGAAAAAGAAAATTCCAAGCGGGCAAAATTTAACTAAGGTTGCTGATTACTTTAACGTGTCTACCGACTATCTTTTAGGTCGCACCGACAACCCCGAAATAGCAGGCAAAAAGATGCATACAAATGCAATGGCGGCTCACTATGCTGAAGGAACTCGCCAATTGACCAAGGAACAAATCCAACAGCTAGATGAAATGACTAACGCTCTAATTGCTGGGTTCAAAGCTCAGAATAAAAAGGACGACGAATAGTCTATGAACGAATATGATACCTTAGTTGAAGAAATTGAGACTGATCATATCTCTGTTATTGAAACGGAAAGAATTACTGAATTTGGTGTTGACGGTCTCTGGAAAAACACAGATGGCGAGGATTATATTTTTATCAATCCCAAGCTGACACAAAAAGAAAAAGTGTCAATTATCAATGAAGAATATGGCCATTATCTAACGTCGGTCGGTATTCAAATGGATTATGACGACTCACAAACAGCTCAATCTGAGCGCCGTGCTCGCATGATAGCTGGTGGCCGCATTGTTACCCTGGATGACGTTGTAAACTCATTAGGTGGTGATTCTATGACACTGGATGATGTTGCTCGTGAGATGGATGTGCAACCATGGATTCTGGAGTCAGCCTTTGACTATTTTCGCAAAACATTTGGCGAAAAATTTTGGCACAAGGGCTTTATGTTTGACCTAACTGATGGCGTTAAAATATCAGAAGAATACGCTTGGGCATAAAAAAGCCCCACACCGCTGGTAACAGTGATGTTGCACCTATAACTGTTTCCTTCAGATTTGAAAATGGTCAGGAATTTGCTATTAGTAAAACTCTAAGTCCTGGTCAGTATAAAATTAGATAATAAAAAAAGACGCATCCCCCACCGTGCAAAGTTGGGATACGTCAACCACGAAAAAAACTATACATAGGGTATAGGCTCTTTCTGTACTCAATTTTAACATAATTTGGAGGAAACGCTATGGCAAATATTATGAAACGTGGAAAGTCTTGGCAATATCGAGTTAGTTATATCGATAAAGACGGCAAGCGTAAATATGTAAGTAAGTCGGGTTTTAAAACAAAACGGTCAGCCGAAAATGCCAGCCTAGAAATTGAAACTAAATATGCCCACGGCGCGACATTAGATAATAGCACAATTACTTTTATGGATTATTGGGACCGCTGGATAGAATTATTTAAGGCTGGCAAGCATGCAGAAATAACAGAAAAACGCTATACCATTATTCGTGGCCAATTAATGAAATACTTTGGTCCACTTCGGGAATTAAAGACCATCACCAAAAGCGATTGGCAAGAATTTATCAATGACTTTTCTACTGGTAAGGACCGCCGTATTCCAAAACGGCGCTCAAAAGATACAATTAGCAAGCTTAATGGCTACGTTCGCAGCATGGTCAATAACGCAATTGATGACCAGATTGTTTACTCCAATTTTACCAATGGCGTTAGCATACCTGATGATCAGACAGAAAGTAAAATTAAGTATTTAGAATTGAATGATTTTAAGAAGCTAATCAACACTACAACTGAGTTTGCCAATTATTCTGAGCATTTCCCCTATTATCTGATTGCAACCGGTGCACTGACGGGCGCAAGATATTCCGAAATTCTTGGATTAACTTGGAAAGATGTCGATTTTAAGAATAAGCAAATCAATATTAACAAGACTTGGGATTACCAATTTAGGTCTGGATTCACCAAAACAAAAAATAAATCAAGCGTTCGAATAATTGATGTTTCCGACAATCTTTTAATTGCGCTACATCGGTTAAAAAAAGAACAGTCTGAGGTTTATCTGTATCAGGGATACCGTGATAAGTATAATTTGGTTTTTCGTAATGCCAGACACGAGGTACCCTCTAATTCGTCAATAAATCGCAGTCTCAAGGCACTAGAAAAAGAGCTAGGTATATCTGACCCAATCACTTTCCACGGCTTAAGACACACTCATGTTTCGTTCTTGATTTACAAACACATCAACATTAATTATATTTCTCGGCGGTTAGGTCATAGTAATGTTACCATGACTCAGAATGTGTACACTCATCTATTAAAGAGTTTGGAAGACACCGAGGTAAAAGCCACTGTTGACGCGCTATCTGCACTTTGAATTTGTACACATCTTGTACACATCGGTTCAAAAACCAATCAAAATTAATAAAAACAAAAAGGCCATAAATGTTATTAAATCAGCATTCATGGTCTTAATCGAAACGGATAAAACTATTATTATGGAGGTGAGGGGAGTCGGTGGAAATTCTGCAACCCGCTATATAATAGGATAGTGAAAAAAATGTCATTTATGTGCCACATATTTGCCACATAAAACAGACCAAAAATTAGTCTTGCACGCACTGAATATTTTACATATAAAAACAGCCACCCTTGCCCTAAAAGATGGCCACCAAAAATCTGAGCGTTAATCAGGCGCTCACATACATATACGCAAACTTTTAGAATATCGCCGAAATTTGCAAAGTCTAAGTGAGATGTTAGATTGAGTTTGCAAATAAAAAGCCTACCTCAACTATGAGATAGGCTTTAATTGTTAAATGGATTAGCTCGTACTTTTGGTGTTTACATAGGCGGTGCAATGTTAATAGATTACCTTTTTTTTCGTAAAAATGTCAACACCACTGATTGGAAATGAAAATAAGGATATTCCAGGTCAATCAGTATGAAAAATCGAATTCATATAACTGAAAAAGAGCTCTATAATCCCCTAAGTAATCCAATTTCAAATAAAAAATAAGCCTACCTCCAATTTAGGAAGTAGGCTTATTTTAATACATCAATATTTGATTAGGATGGATCATTGAGTTAATGGTTTTACCATTTTTGGCAGCTAGTGTATACATGCTAATACCAAGCTTAGAGCCAATCAGCCACCAACTATCTCCGTATTTGACAGTGTATGTTCGTGCAGAGCTTACAGTGGCTGAGCCGATAGTTAAACGCTGCCCAGGATAAATCACTGTGTTAATGGTTTTGCCGTTGACTGCCGCTAACGAATACATATTAATTCCAAACTTATTAGCAATTGCCCACCAACTGTCACCATATTGCACGGTATAACTATTTGCAGAGTTAGTTGCTGGTGTACTTGTGCTGCCAACGCTCAACAACTCAACGTCAGATTTATTGGCCCAGCTCATGATGCCGGCAAGTAAAACTTTGTTACCACTAACTTGCTGAACTTGATACGTCTTGCCGCGAACCCAAGCTGGCATCCCAACACCGTTAGCCCATTTAGTGGCAGTTAAGTTAACTTTTACAGTATCACCCGACTTGATGTTTGCTTTAGCAGTATTATTTGCAGATTGCCCCACATTAATTGCAGAAGTCGTTGAATTTGGTTTAACAACGACTTTTCCTGAATTGGTTTTAATATTACCGCCATAGCCATTATCAGTAACGCCGGTTAAATCAATATTGCCGTCCAAACCGCCACCAATATAGGTGCTAGTGAATTGAAAAATACCCACATTATCATAACTAGGAAAATAATTATAATTTGGGTCAGGTGTAACATTATAGTCTGGATATTCGGCTAACCAAAGCGGGTATTGTGCTGCTACTGTGCTCAAATTAATGTGACTAACTAAGAAATTTTTGTAGCCATATAATACTGCAGTATATCCAGCCGCCTTAATACGATTCAGGGCATAAATAACTGAATCAGTGTCTGGTTGGCCACTCTCAACATCTAAAGCAACAATTGAGCCCTTTGGCGTCTGGATTTTTGGTAGATAATAATTTAGCATTGCATCAGCCTGTTCACGACCTGAGAATTGAGAATAAATATAGGTGTGAGCACGCTTCCCGGCCGCAATTGCTGAACTGACTTGGGTTTGGTAGGTCAGTTGGTCAATAAACTGACCATTGTAATAGCCGCCAACTTGGCTGATTACGAATTTATCTTGCTGATAGCCATATACACCATGTGAGCCCTGATACTTTGACCAATCAACACCATGATCACCCTTGGCAGCTGCTACCTGATTAATTGGTGCAGACATAAAAATAACCACTGCAGCAGCGGTCATCATAGTAACAACTTTTTTATTTAACTTCATTCTTTCCCTCCTTATCAGTAAAGCCCAAACTAGTTGGATCATTGACAACACCTAAAATAGTTAATACTGCAAAAGCAGCGTTAATAATTGCGGCTAATTCTGCATTTAATACACCAAAATCCCACTTATACCCAAATGGAGTCAAAACAGTTTGAACGAGCAATAAAATAGCCGGCACTAACGCCAGCCAAAAAGTTTTATTCTTAATTCTTGATGCCCAATCAATTTTCTTCATTAGTTTCATCCCTATTCCTTTTCTTGATACCTACTGTTTGTTTTAAAAGATTAATATCCTCATCATTCTTGGCAAAATGAATATCATGCGCATTCAAATGGTTTTCCAACTTTTGGTGTTCAGAAATAGAATTTTTTGATAGCTCTTTGATAGCATCTGATAGCTGCTTCATTTGCCGATTGAGCGGATCCATAATAGTATTTCTAAAATTTCTTAAAAGTCCCTTAATTCCAGCATAAATTATGCCAAGAATGCTAAGAATGGAAAGCATTTCAGCCCATGATAGGCCAAATATTTGGTGCGGTGGCATTTGCATTCCTCCCTTGGCTTATTCTTAATAATTTAGGCTTTAACAGAATCATATTGTTCTTGAGTAATCCAGCCAATAGTCACGAACAACTTCATATCATCATCATTAAATTTCTTCATCTGGTAATAAGTTAAAAGATAAGCCATTATGCTTGCGCTCCTTTCATTTCAGCAACTTCTTTTTTTAAGGCGATTAAACCATTATTGGCGGTTTCCAATTGTAATTTAGTATCAGCTAGTTCCTTGGTTAGTGCGATATTGACTTTTTCCTGATCAGTTAATACTGGTACAGGCTTTTCATAATCATCATCACTGCCTACCCAATTACCATTAATAAATTTATGCTGACTAAATCCGTCACTCACCCAGCCATCATGCCAATTCTCTGTGGAATCAGTATCTAAACTAACTAAACGAGTATGCCCAGTTAATGCGCCATTAGGATCAATTTCATATTGAATTTTCATTATTAATCTACCTCCCATTCCATATCGATCTGATAATCATTTGCTGATGCCGTACAATTCAAAATTGCAATTGTAGCAGCATTTAGTTGTAACCGGGCCATATTTTCTGTCAACGGAGAAAATGCCGAGAAAAAGCTATAGCGCCCTGTTTTGTTAGTGTCGTGCCAAACCATATTGTCTGGGATAGTTGTACATAAATTTACTGGAGATGTTGGAATCGCATCCTTTGAGAAATGAATTTTACCATTGACGATTACGCGACTACCAATTCTACGAATCCATAGATTACCAGTAGCATTAGTAATTGCCAATGCAACCCAACCAGTATCAATTGGCGCTGCTGGGCGATTAATCAGATCATCATATCGCGCAACTGGATAAATAATATTGTTTTGCTCATCTTTCATATTTGCTACATAACTAGCCATCAATTACACATCCTTTACCTTTACAAAAGAAATTACCGGTACAGAATCAAGTTTCTTTTTGTCAGCGGCGCTCATTAGGCCGTTAGCAGCCGAAGTAGCAGCACTGGTTGTAGTAGCATTCGTACCGTTAGTCCCTTTTAGGCTTGCTAACCATTGAACCTCTGTTCCACTAAAACCATCTTTAACTGCAATTTCATAGGCCGATAATCCGTCATTTCCAGCTGTCGGTGCTGTAATATGATTTTTAATTTCATCATCCAGCCCAACAATTGCATCCACATGAGTTTGTGGATAAACTTGCGTCTGATTACCGGTCGTATCCGTCTGCATTACCTTAACGATTTCTGTCATGCAATATCACTTACTTTCTCAAAATTAATATTAGACAAGTTCTTGATAATCAATCCACGATTATTTTTGTTAAAGCTGTCACCGATTACAGTACTAATTAGTTCATACTTATACGGAGTGCTTGTGGTAGTTAACCCAGTTAGCTGCAGCGTTCTGATTTCAGTTACTCCCTCAGCATCTAACAAAATTGCTGTTTCAAGTTGCATAGTATCTAATCGCTTTTTTAGCGTTTGATAGTTTTTGCCAGTTACGTCGGTTCTAGCATTTATCAGTTCACTGTCCGAGGTAATATTTGCTAGAATCTGAGTAAATTGATTGGTAACATCATCTTGCCGCTGAGTGACTTTGTTTTGTTGAACCATTAAGTCATTTTTAAACTTAATGGAATCGACACCATAGTAATCCAAAACAGCTTGGGTAATTTCAACCCAACGCGCTAACGATTCACGGACATCTGCACCATACATTTTTGTTCTAATAAAACGTGCAATATCTAAAGCAATTGGATCAATATTATCAGGTGAAAAAGTTTGTTTTTCTGGTATTGAACTTGGATCCTGATACTCAGTTTTTCCACTTACTTCTGCCATCATCTCACCCCTTTTTTAGATAATTTTCTTTAAAGCGACTGCTTGGGCTAGTGTTCATGTCAACATTGGCATTAATACCAGAAACTTTGCCAACACTGGTATACTGCCAAAGGTCATAAGCAAAATTCGGTTTGTAATTAGTTGGAATATTTCCATCATTGGCGCCGTATGTTGGCAGCCAAACTGCCCCTGCTCGCGAAACATCAAGATTGAAGCTGCTGTATAAATTATTAGAAATGTAAAGAACAATCTTAGCATCACTTACGCCAAGATTGTTCAGTGCATTCATATAAGAATTAACAGCATCCCTCATGGTTCCGTTAGTGACAGTTGGCGCCTCAACGTCAATTGCATAGAAACGCGGTTGAACATTTCCAGTAATTACTTTTTGGGTTCGATTATAGAAATCCGTTGCTTCAGTTACCGCATCGCTTGGATTCAAGGCGTGAAAATAAGCATAAACCGCATAATTAGCGCCTGCTGCAATAGCCCCTGGTACATTCACTTGATAGGTTTTATCCTGATAGTCGCTACCGTCTTGAATTCTAATAATCCCTAGTGCTAAGCCACCACTAACAACTTGATTCCAGTTTATTGAACCCTGAAATTCAGAGACGTCAATAATTGAGCCCTCAAAGTAACTGGCACCTGTTGATTCTAGCTCTTTGATTTTTTCAAGCAGCGAAGCAATCTGTTTATCATTGGCAGTTCGATAATCAGTGGACAACTGTTTCATTTCAGCTAATTTTTTGTTCTGATAATCGACTTTTGCTTTGATATCTGCCATTGCTTTTACATCAGCAGCAAATAAAGCATCATAACTCTCCTGACCGACAACCCGATCACCAATTGTAATAGTATTTTGCTCGACATTATTAAGATTTAAAGTTTGCTGAGTGATTCGAAAAACTGCATCAATCCCTTTTACCGAAATTACAGTCCGATAAGACCAACCACACAATAACGGGTCTTGCTTTTTACTCTGATCAACGAGGGATAAATCAACTGCTTGTATTTGAGTGGTGACACTAGCCACTGATAGACCGTTAAAGTAACTAATCCCAGTACTTTTTAATAAATTTGCATCTGTAATATCATCCCAAGTGTTACTACCAACTATTAAGCCAAATTCACTAATCAATTTTTCGTTACGAATTAAAGGACTGCCATTATTGACTGATGCAATTGTCAGTCTGGCAGTCCCTTTGTCAGTATTATCATCATTAGTATCAATTACATTCCCCAACGGCTTAAATGCGGTCACCAAGGAAGTAGGATCAATACTTCTGGTAAATGATAATAAATTCTTTTTTAATTCAATTTTTTGCTGTCCTTTGCCACCAATTGATTTAGCGGCATCAAGATATAAATCACCATTGACTACCCGAAGCGCCATTTCAAAGCCATCAGCAAGAATTAGATTGCTAATATTTTCAAAGGTATCAACATTGTCATCAGTATATCGGTAAGAGATGGCGGAACTTCCCAAATCAATATTTCCCAGCTTAATGCATTTAAAATCATTACCGCCATCCTTCATTTGTTGATTATGCTTATTAATTAGCGTGGTAAGAATTTGTGCTCGTGTTTGATTTGTAAAATCTACAAAATCAGGCCTGCTGTCATGCAGAAATGCTTCGTAGCCCTCGCAGGTATATTCCTTATAAATTTGGCCATTGCTTTCCAAGGGCTCACTGGGAACTAAAATGCGGCCCTCAAAGATATTTCTTTGATTTCTTGTATCAAACACTCTAACAAATGTCGTTAAATAATGCAGCTGATCATAACCAGGATTATTTGCGTAAATAGTAAAAGTAAAAGATGGAATAGCAGCGACATCCAGAGTAACAACACCATTAGCCACTTTTAACATATTATTATGCGCACTATGAATTAATAGTTCTTTACCATTCCACGATTGCTTAATAAAGACTTGATACATTAAATCACCTCTTGATACCAGCTGAAATCTACCTTCGCAGTAGTGCTTCCCCTAATCGTAATGTCATTCTCACCCGGCATTAGGACTAACTCTGTTGAAGAATTGTCACCGACTTGTAGTTCATATTGTTCACTATTGATAATTAAAGTGACTGCTTCGCTAGCTTTAACGGTAGTCGGCACTTCGGCAACACCAGTATTAATTAAAACACCAGGAGTTGAGGTTGAACCAATATAATGAGTTTCTTGTGCCACACCAGTATCAAAGTTGAAATCATCCCATATATCATCAAATTCAGGTTTGTTTTTGATTCGGAAAGAGTAGCATTGAAATTCAATCGTTAACTGCCCGGCATCATTCACTTCACTTAATGAAGGTGCATTCTGTACCTCGGCCAAATAATGATATTCAGGCATTAAATCACTCTGATAAACCACCTTATGGTCTGGTTTCATTAACCAGTTAATCACTCGTGTCCATGCTTGAGTCATCTGTTCACGGCCAAGTAATGCTTCACCTGCAAGCACCAGCGTTAAAGATTTAGTCCTTTCTCCGTAAACAGGACCATATAGATTAGACAAATCAAGAACCTGACTTGATCCTGGTAATGTTACCAAATCCTTAGTCTTGGCAGGATAGCCTTCAGTTTCTGAGCCGTAAACAACATAAACTGAGAATTCACTTGAATGATGGCCATTAAATCTAAACCCATATTGATTAGATTCTTGTGTCAATTGCAATCCCCCTTTGAGCCAAGACTTGACGTTGACGATTAGTAAATGACTGTTCTGGAGCCATTACCTTATTTAAGGTTTTAGTATTAATCGTCAAATTCTTTTCAACCAAAGCAGTAAGCAATTCATTCTGTCCCTTTATCATTTGTTTCATAAGCAAAATAACATCATCCAACTTGTTATTTAACTCTTTATTATTTTCTGAATTGTCCGAAATATTGTCGCGGGCAGCCATGGCAGCAGCTGTCTTACCAAGCATTTCATAGCCGCGACTAGACTTTAAGGCAGACATTGGAATTGCTGCTTCAAGCCCCTGGTCACCAAATATAGCCGGTTTATTAGTAAAACCACCATTTGCAAATCTTCTGTGTCCTTGAGGCCCTGAATGTAACCAATCAACCTTGCGCTTACCCCAAATCGTCGTCCAACCAATGGCATTCTTCCAGTCAGAATTATTGAAAAAAGCGAGTAACTGATCAAAAGGACTCATAATATTCTTATGACCTTTGACGGCATAATAGCCAAAGGTTGGTGGTGTGTATTGCAAGATACCTCTAGCTTCATTACCGCCGGAGTTCACATCATGAATTTGCTGGACAACACTTTTGCCACCAGATTCACTCATAATAACTTGGCCAAGCATCTTAATATAAGCATCAGTTGGATTTGCATGCATTTGTGCCGCAGCCTTTTTGATTAACGAAGGACTATAGGCGGCCCCACTGCCAGCAGATGATTCTTGGAGTTTATCCTCTATACCTTTTAACTGTTTCTTGAACCAGTCGGCAACGCCACCAATCATTTGATGTCCAATACCTCTTCCTAAGTCAGTAAACATTTGTACATCTGCAAAGGCGCCATTAACGGCATTATTGATCATGCTTGAAACATACTTTTGTGGTGCTGACAGCCACTTACCAACCATTTCTAGTTTGTCCCAACCAGATTTAAAGAAGTTGCCAATATCGCCAATAACACCACCGTTTGCAAAGTGTTCTATACCGATTGATGACATAATTGACTTGCTTTCGTCGCCGTTGAAAACACGGGTCCCCCTAGGCAAATAGCTAATCTTATTGCGCTCTTTAAACATTCCAGCATGACCACTAGGCGTGACAAATAATTCTTTCCAATTGGAGCCAACGCCATCATTTAACATGACTTTCTGCATTGACCCAACGACACCACCAGTTGATAGCCTTTGTAATTTCTTTATAGCATTCTTACCGGTGAATTTCTCCCAAACAAAGTTGATACCACCAATTGCGCCATTGATAATATCAATTACACCATTCATACCAGACTTTGCATGTTTCTTTATTCCTGACCAAATACCACCGAACCAACTTGCAAGACCTGACCACATCTCACGCCAACTCTTGCCTATCTGGTTATTTCGCCTAGTAATTGTGGAATGAAGTGAATTCATCCCCGAACTACCTTTTTTACCGACACTAGACCAAAAACTATTCCAATTTTTTTGAATACCTGACCACCAGGCACTCATTGACTTTGAGATAGCTTTATTAGTCGCAGCTTGATCACGTTTCCGTTTGGCAAAGGCCTTATCATTGGCTTTTCCGACGCTACTCCAATGTTTGTTCCAACCTTTGCCAACATTAGACCAGTAAGAATTCCAATTTTTTTGAAGTGTTTTATTGACTTTTTCTTGGGCTTTTTTACGTTTAGCAACTGACTTATCATCATTCTTACCAACATTACCCCAGAATTTAGTCCAACCCTTGCTAACATTAGACCAATAGGAATTCCATTTCTTTTGAGCAGCCTTGTTAGCTTTATCTTGGGCCTTTTGTTGTTTCTTTTGGGCCTTCTCATTGGCTTTTTGGTTATCATTCCACCACTTGCCAATTTTGGTCGACATCTTATGGGCGTTCCAGCCAATTCCTTCAAGCCAGTCATCCGGTTTCTTCTTAGAACCCGCTTTATTCCAGCCATCCATAAATTTTTTAGTACCTAAGCCGCCCCATTTACCGATAACACCACCAATTTTGGCACCAACAGCAGCACCAAGCGGGCCGCCAAAAAACAGGCCAAGTCCACCACCAATTGCTTTACCGGCACCAGAGCCAAAATCTTCAAATTTCTTGGTTGGATTTTTTTCTTTGATGGCTGAGTAGATATCAATTCCGGCATCCAAGGCAACTCCGGCCCCGGCCAGACCAGTACTAACTTTGCCAGCTGTTGATAAACCTTTTAAACCACCAGCCGACTTGATTGATTGGCCGACGCCACCTAATTTGCTGCCATTGACAAGGCTTTTGTTAAGGTTCAGAATTCCACCAACAATTTTGGAGCTACCTAGCTTTTCTAGCCCGCCTGTTACATGACTCAGAGCCGAAGCAAAACCTAATGCCTTTTTAATTGCAAAAAGGCTCATCACAACTTTAGTAGTCGTTTCAATGCCAGATTTATTCTTAACAATCGCATCAAGAACATCGTGAATAGCCTCCAAAGGATCTTTCATGGTCTTAGCATTTTTACCACCAACACCAAGCCAACCGGCGGCTTCCTTGATTACGTCTTTAAAGATTGACCAAACTTCTTCACCAGCAATTTTGCCAATTTTGAAAATATCGCCGGCAATACCAGTCACATCACTTTTATGTTTGGCAATATAAGCTAAGAATGCTTCACCTTTGGCTGCTATATTTGCGACACCAACACCTAAACTAGTGGCCGCTTTTTGAAGTACCGGGCTATTCACCAAAGAAGCTAAATTGGTCATCCCACTATTCTTAACATCCAACAGTGGTTTAGTCATATTTGCTTTTAAAGTTGTCCAGCCGCCTTGAATTTGAGCCATGGCACCTTTAGAGGTCTTGCCATACTCATCAAAAGTCTTGCTGCTGGTAGTACCAATCTTATACAGTAAATCTTTTAAATCATTAGCGTTAATCTTTCCCTTAGCAACCATGTCATTAAAAGCAGTCTGACTAACGCCCGCTGCCTTTGATAACTGCTCGCCTAAAGTTGGGGCTAATTTTTCAAGTTTGGCCAAGCCAGAAGTCGTTAAATTACCAGAAGCTAATACACGGGCCAAAGATTTGGACAAGCCGTCCATACCTTCGCCGCCAATATGACTAGCCGTCGCAATACCAGCAAGTCCGGCACTAATAACTACTGTCTTTTCAGTAACACCACCAGTAAAAGTATCAACTGTCTTCTGCAAAGTATTAATTTCAATACCAGTTGCACCTGTTTGAGACCGTAAATAACCAAGTTGGTCACCCATAATACCAATATCATTGCTGGACTTACCCATGTTTTTCCAAGTATTACCAAGCTCTTCGCCGGCCTCATTCAATGCCAGCCCTGATTTAACAGTAGATTTGATGCTACCAGATAATGCCTGCCAGCCACTGGTAATTGCATTACTAACAACACCACCAGCAACGATCTTCTTAAAAAGTCCCGGCGTCTTATCAGCTTCGCTATTAACACTCTTCAAATGCGAACGTAACTTATCAAAAACTGATGGATTAGCCTTTCGCATCTCGCTATCAAGTTCAGACATTCGAGTTTTAGCTTTGGCCATATCAGTGGCAGTTTGATTAACACGAACTGACTGCTTTGAGTAAGCTTCACTCGTTTTACCGGACTCGCGTTCAATCTTAGCAAGTTCCTCAGACTGAATCTTATAAATTGATGACATCTTTTCATAAGAGCCACGTAAGCCACTCATTTCAGCCTTATTAGCAGCAGTTTGTTTACCCTCAGCCTGTAATCGAGTCACATAAGAACGTGAGGTTTCACTAATGCTGCGTAATTCGGTCTGGGCGCTAGCTAATCCGGACTCATAATACTTCAATGAATCTTTGGCCTTAGATTGCTGCGTGGTCAATGAAGAAAGTTTAATGGTTGCTGATGAAATCTGCTTTTCTAATTTTGCCGACTCTTCGGCACCTTTATTAGTTGAAGTGTCTAAAGCATCCTGCTCTTTTTTTAAACGTGCAACATAATCCTTCTGCTTAGAAACTGCATTTGATAAACCTTCAAACTTTGTTTTTGCAGAACCAACCATGTCACCTGCAGTTTTTAGCTCAGCAGATTGGGCTCGCCAAGATGCTGTCAAAGAGGAGACCTCTGAACGCATTTGCTTCAGTGTTTTGACAGGTTGCTCACCATCAAGACTTACACGAGTATTAAATTCACCAGCTGGAATTTTACCTGCCATTTATTATCTTCCTCCCTTTCTTAATGAATTCATAAATTCAAAAGCATCAACGGCACGTTTATCTTTAGGCTTTGCACTCAGAATTTCATTCATTCTGATATGATCAGATTTTTCAAAATCCTCAGGTAAAATACCAAAATCAACTAACGCCTGCTGCTCCAAATAGTCGGCATCTTCAATGGCACCATTCAATTCATTAACATATTGACTAGGCGTTACTTTTTAAATCAGCTTCTGTGGGTTCCTGACTATTAATCCCAATCACAGTACTGGCAATTTCGCCCACAAATTCGCCCATCTCATCGGCGCTTAAATCATCCAGTTTTTCGACATCTTTTTTCTTCAAATGCAAAATTTTAATAATAAAATCACTCATATTATCAAGATGATCCAACTGCTTTTGGAATTCATCAAGCATCGAAATCGCAAATGAATCATCATCAACTTCAATTGAATTACTTTCGTGATCACGTTTGATTTGATCAACGTCTGTCTGTGCCAAGTCACGAAGTGCAACTAAACAACGACGAAAATTCCCTTTTGTCTGTGGAACTGAGATTGGTTCTTTGATACCGATTCGTGTTACATCTACTTTTGCGTAATTCATTAAAAAATCTCCTTTTAGACATGCCACCACACCCACCCAAACGATTAGTTACTCATCGTTCTGTCTGAAATTTACTTAGAATTCACTTCTCAGCACTAACTATGCTGTAGTACTATCAGTTTTTGGTGTTGAGCCAGCTGCTTCACTGGAGCCACTAGTTTGAGCTGCTTCAGATGTTGTTTTAGCAACATAACCTGGAAAAATAAACGCCAGCATTTTTTCATAATCAAAATTGGGCTCATCCGAATAAAATTTTTGATACATTAACTTATCTGATCCCCGCGCCTGCGTTGAAAGTGTTAGCGCATCATGAACACTAACTGGGTTTTCTGTATTAGTTTGCAAATTCATTTCGCCAGGTGTGATAGTCCCTTGTGGAAATGCCATATATGCATCCACGGTACCATCGGCGCTTTGTGAGTGAACAATAACACCACCCATGGAAGTTTGACCGGGTCTGGCAGCATAACCTGTATTAACCTCATCCTTCTCCAGTCCAACTGTTTTATCGTAGATAGTGTGTGGAATATCATTAGCTGCTAAAGCGATAGCAGGACTTGGTGTCCCAATATTTTGTTCTGCAACTGCATTGGAACCATAAACCTTGGTCACTGTTGGCGCTAATCCAGTCATATTGGCCTGTGTTGCACCTTTTGAACTATTTAAATCAACTTTATAAAGACCCGTTTCACTTAATCCCTTGTCTTTATCCTTTAATAAAGTTCCGTCTGGCCCATAAAGCCCAATGATAAAATCTGCTAAACCTTTTAATTCCATTTTTTAACGTCCTTTCGTCTTTGAAAATTGCATTATTTTGGTAATTTGCTGTGTGTCTGGATCGATTGTCTGACCAGGCGAATAAATAATTCGCCAGTCATTGTCTTCAAAAAGAGACACAATGGTTTCTTCCACTGTGTCTCTACTTGCGTTTGAGTTAATGCCATAAAAAATATTGAGTGCAATCGTTGAATCCTTGGTTGTACTGCGATTTGAACCAAAGCTGCCGTATCGTTCATTAACATCCGTAACTAGAATTACTGTTTTTGAAGTATCGGCCTGAATATCAGCTGACAATAAATTGGGATAAACACCATCAATATCATTGACAGACGCTGATTTCAGTAAATTCGTTGCATCCATTACCGCTGTCATTGACCCCGCACCTCTTTATAGGCTTTCAGCATGGCCTCTTCTACTGGTTTTTGTGCCTCTTGCTGAGACTTATCTGAGTAATACATATTGGCCATTTCTTTTGGCGACATTTTCTTTTTACCATTATTGATAATTCGTGCCAAAAAATCGTAATAGTGTTCGCTATAACCAACATCAGTATCACCAGTTGCTAAGTTATCAGCAGTATGACCACTTTTGTAAGTAATCGAATCGGCCAAGTGCTGCTTCTTTCTGTGGCTGTTTCCATGTTTAGCATTGGCGTGACCTGCTGATTTACCTTTAGCATTATAATTTACGTCTGACCTTGGCGTATTCTTTTTCAGTACCTCAGTAAATGCTTCAGCACCAGCACCAGTAATTTTTGCCTTATCCTCATTTGTTAGAGTTATAGCAAAATCAACCTGATTCATCCATTCTTCAATTGAAGAAGCAAATTCATCAGCCATTCTTAATCACCTTCTCCAAAGTAACCAGATCATAACTAGTGGGTGTATCAGCCACATCAGGGACAATACTCTTGACGTGATATACCTTAGTTCCAATCTTGGCATCAATTACATCTGTCCAAGATTCACGGTGTCGAACCACAAAAATTTGATTATCACTAAGGTTCATCCCTGAAATCTGTAGTAATTGTGTTGTCGTTAGTTGCCAAACACCACCCCATGCTTTAAAGGATTCAACAAAGCCTAAAATAGGAATACCATTCTGATTCATTTTTGAACTATCTTGCTTGCCAAAATGAATCAGTTTATCCAAACGTGCTGGGTTGGTTAATTGAACCATCATCAGCAACACTATCCTTCCGTAAAGCATAATCGCCACGCAATTGGCCAATGATACTGTTCATTACTGGATCAACATTAGTTTGTTGGCCTGTGGTAATCGTTGCTGGGTTTTGATAGTAGGTAGTGGCCAAGGCATATGCTGCAATCTCATATAGTTCCTTAACACCATCATCATTGAAGAAATCAGTAACATCTTCCCCAACTGAATGTTGAACATAGATTTCTGCAGCACCCAAACAGCTAGCCAAGCGATCATCAACACTTTTATCAATTACTTCATCACCAGTATCAACAATACGTAAAGATGTTTTTAGTCCATCAATCTTTAGATATTGTGGCACTCAACCACCTCCTTAATAGCCGCCCGCCTAGCGAATTGTTTATTTATTAGCGACTATTATTTAATCTAGGCTTTTGTTGTATCAGTCGTAGTTGCGTCCGTAGTAGCTGCTGCAGCAGCAAAATTAGCTTTTTGGTCAGCAATAGTGCTGAACGAACCAACCGCAACTGCATCAGTATCGGTTGGTTGAACGTCAAAGCGATCAATTACTCGAACTTTTGTTTGGTCTTTTTCAAACGCACCGGCGCCAATATTAGTTACTAAAATTGACATCTGTTCCCGGTCAAACAATGTAATAGCCTGCTTTAAATCACCAAAGTAAAGCGGGTGTGTATCCTTAGCAGGATCGGCTAACCAACGATCGGCGATACACAGTACTTGTTTACCATCGATTTGCTTAATGGTGGGATCTGCAATTGTTGGCTGCATAATATAACGACCCATAGCATCTTTGACCTTTGACAAAATGCTGTAACCAGTTTGATTTGTTAAATAAAATGATGTCGCGGCAATAGCAGGATCAACGCCGTTTAAGTTCAAGTCCTTCACATCATCAAAGCTCTTGATTGAGGCCTTCTTGGGAGCATTATTAAGCACCTTAGTAATTTCGCTATTACGAGTAACGACTACCTTTTTTGCAATCCAACCTTCCAACCAAGCTAGAATGTTTTCAGTTGTATCTTTCAATAACGAATTAGTGGCCGTTGTGATCCCAGCGAACCGTTTAATAACATACTTAACCAACTGTAATTTAGGATCATCATTATCCTTAATTTCAGCATCTTCGTCATCAAGCGCAGTAAGTGGCGTAATTGTTGACATTTTTTCATACACACGAGAACCGTTTGCTGTCGTCACGTTTTCGACGTTTACATATTGTTCCAAACTGGCCATTTGGCGAACTAAAGTGTGAATAGCCGTCTGAATATCTGAAGGAATGACTAAACCAATAGCATTGCCTTCAGCATCTGTTGAAGAAGTGGCTAAATTTAAAACTTTAGCATCGCCACGCATCATGGCCTTAAAGTTAGAAACAAACTTATCTTTAAGATTTTTCTCAACTGGCGTCAGTGGCTTTTTATCCTTATCATCCATTGCCAAAACATCTTGAGCTCGTGCTTCATCGAGTTGGTCTTTAAGTGCGTCACGATGAGCCTTTTCTTGATCACGTTGGTTCTTCATTTCCGTGAATGTTTTTTCGTCAAATTTGTCATCTAAAACAGCGGCATTTAGTTTGGCATTTAAATCAGATACCTTTTGTCCTGATGCAATCCAAGCATCATTAATTTTGTTAATATTGTTCATTTCATTACTCCTTTTTTGACATTAAAATAGCCAGTTTACTTTGTTGAAGATTCTTCTCATGTTTATGAGTTGAATTCTTCTCCGAAGAACTGGCTTTATTGATTAAATTTAATAATTTATTAACAGCGTTCTTACTAGCAACCGGGCTAACACTGTTAAGCACCTGGGGTTTGTTTTCATCAACAAACATGATTTCATCAGCAAATCCTTGTTTGGTTGCATCATCTGCTGTTAACCAAGTTTCTTGAGTCATCAAATCAAGTAGTTTCTGTTCATCCATCCCCGTTTTTGCTTCGTAAACACCAACAATTGATTGGTCGATTTTGTTGAGAACTGCAGCTTCATGTTGCATATCATCAGTATTACCTTGTGACACTGACCAAGCCCGATGAATCATCAATAACGCTGTCGGCGCCATTTTGATATTATCGCCGGCCATTGCAATTACCGAAGCTGCTGACGCCGCTAGACCCTGAATTTCAACATTAACCTTGCCACTATACTGGCGTAGCATCGTATAAATTTCACTGGCAGCGAAAACATCACCACCATTACTAGCAATTTGTAAAGTCACGTCATCCCCATTCGCATCAGTCAAACCTTGCTGAACCGTTGCTGGATAAACCGCAGGAATTTGTAAATAAGAATAGATTTGACCAGTTAAATTGTCAACTACATCACCTTTAATATTAATTACTGTCATCTTTATTATCACCACCTTTCAAAGTTGTACTAGCAAGTTGCCCTTGATCATAATCAGGCGCATCCGATGGAATGAAGCCTTTCTTTCGTAGCATGAAATTGGCTTGCTCTGTAGTGATAACTTTCTTAGAGGCCGCATCACCGACGGTAGCTGCATATGAACTTAAGTCTTGGTCAATTGCAGGCATCAAGTCGATTGAAACCGTCACATTCAATTTCTGAGTTAATTCAGATTCAACTGCAGCTGTGTATTGATGCAGTGCGTTGGCATAATATTCGCCAATCATGACAATACTTGACTGCTGATCACCTTGCCCATTTAAATAACTGTCAGGAATGCCATAAACTTTAGCAATTTGTCGTGAAGTCCAATCGGTTGATGACAATAGACTGGAAACATCAGATTTAATTTCTAGTGGATCATAAGTTGAAAGGTCATCTAGGACTACTGGGCCACTAGAACCATTTGCTTGTTTCTCAAATCCCTTGGACAAAGCGATTTTTCGTTTATTATCAAGTAAACCCATACCCTTAATATGCAAAATACCATTAGGCATGATTGCTTTACCAAGTGCTTCTAACGTCAATTTATTGCTATTGTGCTTAATATTTAATTCATTTTGTAACGAAAGTAGTGGACTTCGACCAGTTTTGCCACCATTAGTCGATAATAGTCGAAAGTGCAGGACATCTCCTTGCGGCACATTATTAAGAATACCAATTGAGGGCTCATCAAATGTAATGTTGTAGGTTAGTCCAGAACCGTCATCCAATAAAAACGCTGATACCTGAGAAGGTCTTAAATATTCCAATCTCGCCACAATACCATTCACATTCCGCCACATATAAGCGTAAGCATTGCCATCTAATAACAATTGGGCAGCTACTGACTGCCAGAAAGCATGTTTGTTAGCCGTTGGTGTCGGATTATCTAAAAGTGTCTGAGCACGTGGCATATTAGCCATAAATTGTGACGTCGCCACATCCGCTGACACTCTGGCCACCAATGCATACAAATCACTATTCTTCAATGCTTCATCAGCACTTGTATAATCATTGGCATGTAAAAAATCAACAATTCGTGGATCAGTAAAGTCAATTTCATCACCACTATCAAGTGACAAACTATTAAGGCGCGTAGCAGGGCGAAATAACATCATTAATCACCCCCTTTCTGCTTCAAGTCAGCAGCACGATCCCACATTAACCCTAAAACAATTAAGGCAACGCCCAAGGCAAGGCCACCAACAATCGGTTTCCATAACCATACACTAATGACTAGTGCCAAAATTCCGGCCAAAAATAAAAGTGTTGGCAGATAACTCACCAACACTTTTATTGCTTTATTTACTTGTTTCACCAGTTTAATCACCTCCAAACCCAAATTTTCCTGACTTAATATATTCAGCTACTTGCTCAGCTGACATTCGCTCAACCTGTTTGGACGGATCGTTTACTTCAGCAAAATCTTCAAAATGGTACATCCCCTGATATAATGCATCAATTAAGGCATCAACAACATCAATCTTTAGAGTGGCCTTGGCCTTATCAACTTGAATACCAACTTTATCTTCATAAATTTGGGCGTTTAATAAGGCCTTTTCCATAATCTTATCGTCAAATCTTTTTATCGAGCCCTCAATAAATCCGGTTTGTAGAAACTTAGTTGGATCTTTAAGCTCACCAGTCCGCTGTTTAACCGGTAAAATATTCCATTCTGTGTTTTGCTCGAGGCGCTTTGTAAATGTGGTTGCTCCCATGGCATCATAGCCGAAGCACAAAACGTCCAGTTGATTATCCTCAACAAAATTAGTTAACCAGCTATAGACCTGATCACCATTAATAATTCCTTGTGGGTGCCGTGTAATCGAACAATAGCCTTGCTTCTCCAATTCACGATAATTAATACCATCCTGTTTCTCTTTAGCGTCAATTGAACCGGCCTTTTGCCATGGAATAAAGGAATGTTGATAAATGAACCATCTTCTTTTATCACCGTCAAGATACGGGAATAAAAAGGCCAAGGCCGTATTGTCGCTAAATAAAGAATAGTCAAACCCGATATAAACCGGACGCGCTGCTAACGTAAATTTTGGGATTATTGCTTTCTCAACATCATTCAACTTCAAATAGCTATCCGTATTTACCTGCAAATAGATATTCATATTCTTATTTTGAAACTCATTAAGCTTGCCCTTGTTAATCATTGTGTCGCGAAGTGTGATCAGATCACTCGTCTTTTTTGCTTTTTTACCCGGCAAATCCATTAATGGATTAGATTTAACCCAAGTTTCAGGTTGATAAACCTCATTTTCATTATCCTGACTCCAAACCAAACAAAGTTCATTTTCCGAAGTACGGTCATAATCGCGTTCCATATTCTCAACGCTGCGCTTAATATCATTATAAAATTCTGTATTTAGAAACTCATAAGCAGTTGAAATCTTTAAAAATTGATGATTTTTAACATCAGCTTGACCAGTAATAATTCTTGAAGTATATTTACCAGCTTTTTCATCCCCAGATTCGTCATAAATAGCATTCGTAAAGTGATAACTATCATACTTACCAGACTCATTGGAGATTTTTACTAGCCTATTAACTTGATTCTTAGCAATAACACGATTGGCTTGAACCTCAATATTTTCATCAAGTGCAATTTGGCCAAAGAAATCATTTGTGTCAATCAAATATTGCATCATAAACGAAACATAACTAAATAATTTAGTGCTTTGGTCGGCGGTATTAGACGCCAATAAATAATCTTGATTAAACAGCCCATATCCTTCAACAAAAAAGGAGTATGAACTAATAATCGCCATCAAATATGTTTTACCTTGCTTACGGCCAACACTAATATAGCCTTCGGTAAATCGCTTATTGTTGTATTGATCCCGCCAAGCAATGACTTGAAGCAGCATAAACTTTTGCCATGGCATTAAAGGTAACGGCTCACCAGCATCAACATCAGGACAAACAGCAGCAAAGTTTAAAATAGAATCGACCTTTTTCAAGTCATACTCATATTTAAAATTATCAAGTTTATTTTCAACTCGGCGCAAGTCTTGCAAGTGACGAAAACAGGCCAGTTGCATTTTATAACCAGCAATTTGCTTGCCCATTAGTACGCTTAAAGCATATTGAGTACCTGGATCATCATATTTCTTTAAAATTTGACTGTAATCCTGTGACTTAAAAGCGCCAATAACATCTTTTGACTGAGTTAAATCTATTTTATCTATCGTATCTCACCACCTAACCAAAGAACTTAGCCTTTTCAGCATTCATTTGCTTAACGTTACCCGAACTATTCTTAGTCTTTACGCCTCTAAGATTAGTTAATTCGGCGCGGCTCTTAGGTGACAATCCTAATTGAGTCCCAATCAGAGTCAATTGCTTGCTAGCATCGTTAAAAATTCCAGTAGCTGGATTCTTTTTGTAACCTCTAAATTCACTACCAACAATTTCGCCTTTATTATTTTGCAGGCTGACATAAATTTCAGTTTGAATGCCATCTTCTTTGATAGACTGATAAGACTCACGATAAATTTCATACGCACTGCAGTAAGTTTCCACTAAGTTGGCATCAATTCGCTGAACTGCTGATTGACTCTCTAAAACGGGAACAACTTTCCGCCACATTGCCGCCGCGATTTTTCCTAAATAAGACGGTGGGCGTTTTGGTAACATCCCATTGTCTTGGTCTTTGAATGACTTTTTTACAATTGCACCCACCTCCCTTCATTTTCTAACACCCCCCGGGGTAAAAAAATTCAAAATTGGCAAAACTTACGAGACTACAGCTCGGTGTGGCTCCCCTTAGATTAGCTTTGAGGGGGGGTATCAAAATCATTTTTAGCTGATTTCATTCCAAAAATAATACTTGCTACCCGTTTTACGTCGGTCACTGGCTCAACATCCCTGATAGCATTGCCTTGGCCTGTGCCATAGTAACTTTGTTCCCAACGTGTCTTAAATTTATGACAATCAGGGCAACACGTTAGCAAATTGTCCTCTTTGTCTTTCCATTCAGTCTTAACTTCAAACGGCACTACATGGTCCACAGTATTGCCCACTGTGATAACTCCCATGGCTTTGCAGTACTGACATAAGTGTAAGTCCCTAGCAAGAATTGACAGACGCAACGAGCGCCACAGTCTTGTTTTATAAAACTGATACTGCTCACGCTTACTAACAGTTCTATTTCTCGTGACATGATTATAAAAACTGCGGTCACGTTGTTCTAACTTAACTTCTAATGATTTATGTTGCTGACAATAATGAGCTGGCCACTGAACCATCACATGGCAACCCATTGCCCGACATCTGTGAACCCTTGGCAAGGCAGCACTTCCTAACTAAAAAAGTTTAATCATACGTATTAAATACGTTGACATATGTATTAAATACGTGTATTATAATAAGTGTGGTAAGGGAAAGGAGTTAGAAATGCAAAGGTTCAAGTTGGAAAAGAAGTTTAAAAAAGCTGGTTGGTACTTGTTAAACCACGGTGGTAATCATGATATTTGGACAAACGGAAAACTTAAAGAACAAATTCCCCGACATCCTGAAATCAAAGAATCACTTGCCAAAGCACTAATCAAAAAGCACGGGCTCAAATGAGCCCTTGCTTTGTTATCCAATCTTTGCACTAACTTATTTTGAAAAGGAGTTTTATTATGAAAACCAAAGATAAGATCGTTGTTTACGCCGTAATATTAACCAAAGATAATGATGAAAATTATCCCTATACTGTTAGCATTCCCGCTCTTGATGGTTTGACTGAGGGTAAATCTGTTGCTGACGCTTTAGAAATGGCAGAAGATTATATCGGCACTTTTAGTCTAGAAAGCGATTTACCAGCTGATGATGACTCACTTCCGGCTGTTAACACTAATCAATCAGCCAGCTTTGTTAGAGTCAACGTATCAGACTATCAACGGCGCCACGATAACAGTGTGATAAAGAAAACCTTGACCATTCCGAATTACTTAAATGAACTAGGAAATAAGCAAGGTATTAATTTCAGTGCAACTTTAACTGAAGCATTAAAGGAAAAGCTAGGTGTTTAAGCCTAGCTTTTTTATGTATAAAAAACTTCATCCCAATAATGAGATGAAGTTTTACCGTCACTTGCCACGCTCGCTGTTAAAACTAAGGCAATTAGATTTATTTTTTAAAGGAGGTCATCGCATGGCTAAAACGCGTCTTGGAATCGAACCAAGATGTTTGTAAACACCAACTCACGTCTCAACTATCAACAATACAATAATAGTCCCTTACTATAGCCAATTAGGATACAATTTGGACACTTCTACTTACCAGCCTAATTGTTGCCTAACATCTTCAAAGAAATGCTCACGCCGTTTTTTTACTGCCGATAATGAGAGGCTCACTTTGTTGGCCACACCTTGAATTGTTAGTGTTGGGTGCTGCTTAATATACAACTCATGAATGATTGTTTGGGTCGAACTATCGGAACTTTCCAAACATCTTGTTACAATCTTTTTATTTCTTTCTAAGTTCGATAAGCGGCGATCATCTGCAATCGTAATTGCCATTGCTTCAACTGGCTTACCAGGAATATTAGAACGCCCGCCGCCAACATTCCTATCTGATTCCTTCCAAGGATGCATTAGTTCATCCTCGCGGTCTTTCACATAACTATCAATATAAGGATAGTCACGTAAAATACTTACGATATGATTAAATATTACTCGCTCCAAGAGACCACTCCCATGATATAATAAGTTTTGATAAGTTGTTGAGTAGTCCGCCTAGTGCGGGCTTTTTTATGTTATTTACTTAAACAATAACTATATGACCTTAATGTGATGTTTCCGGATTATCTCCAGCCACAAATTCGACAACTGTATAGCAATCGTAATCTGGATCACCTTTATGTTTCACCCATTCATCCATGCGACTTGTGGAAAGAATATTCTCAAGTCCCATAGTATTATTGATTACCATATCGGTATGAAGCTTCATTGTCCGTTTTCCTAGTTTGAACTCTCTATCCATCACTAATGTAGTAGGTAGAACACCACCAAACATAATGAAGTCCCTTTGAGTTAATTTTTTTGTCAAATCGGTCAAGTCTTTCTGTGTCGCACAATGCCAAGCAATTTTTGTCATTTATTTTCCTCCGGTAAATAGAGTTTTACATAATAAGTTAAGAAATTATCGCTATAAGGCATTCTCATCATAATCTCTTCAGACTCGTGTAAAAGATTGCCATCAAGAATACTTCTGGTAATGTCAAAATGACTGATTGGTAGTTCATTGGTGTCATAGCTTGTTAGCTGAAATAGCATATGATATCTCGGACTCTTTGTATAGCGATATTTCAGAATCATTGACCCTTTATTTTTAATTTTATAATAAACAGCAAAATGAATTTCTTTACTTAAAATCTGCCACCAAAAACGATCACATTGCTTTTCCTGATAGGTAAAGAGATTTTCATCTTCATAGGGCGAGGCTGTAATATCTGGTACTCTATCCGTCTTAATCATCAATCGCACTTTCCTTGACCCTATTCTTGATTTGACAATCGTCTAACCAAACATCTGCATTCACTTTTCTAAATCGAGATAATGCTTGATTAATTACTTCTTGCCGATGCTGTGATGGAATTTTAGAAAGATTCGGTAACGGATATAAATTGGCATCATAGCCCATAAAATGTAATTCATCTGGTTCTTTATTGCGCTCATCTAGTAGCCACTCCTCATCAAACATTGAATCGCCACTAAAATTTAAGGTGAAACCACCTTTCCAACTATCATGTAATGTCATTTGTCTACTACCTCCCTAAAATGGTAAATCATCATCAGAAATATCAATCGGTTCAGAACCAGCGGCCCATGGATCGTCTTGCTTTTCAAAAAGATTTCCAGTATCACTTTTTGAGGCTGATTTATTGGCCTGCTCAGATTCATCCCGATAAGGATTTCTGAATTGATTACTTGTAGAATCGGTCGAATTGGCCACATTATTTTGCTGATTTGCTAGTTGATTATTAGCACTACTATTTTTGGGTTCTAATAAACTGAAGTTTTCAACCATCACTTCAGATACATAAATACGATTGCCCTGATTATTCTCATAATTTCTAGTCTGAAACCGGCCATTAATGCCTACTAATGATCCCTTGTGTGTAAATTTGGCAAAGTTCTCCGCCGCCTTACGCCAAAGAACACACTGAATAAAGTCAGCTTCACGCTCACCTTGGGCATTCGTAAATTGACGATTGACGGCCAGTATAAAAGTCGCCACTGCAATGCCACTGACCGTATATTTCAGTTCAATATCTTTAGTCAGTCGTCCAATTAAAACAACACTGTTGATCAATTCCTCATCCCCTAATATGGCAAAAGTAACTCACATAAAACTTGATTCTTTTGAAACCCTGATAAATTATTAGTTGCCTCACGCTCAAACGGTTTGATAACATCCCCATGTTTGGCCAAATAAACCAAAGTCCGCTGCATATCAAAATCATGCATTGGTAATGACTTTCTAACTAGCCGCAAATAGACTTTTTGGTCTTCATTCAAATAAGCCAACTTATCTTTATCTTCCATTTTCATTAATTAATATCTCCTCGCGGTTTTTCTTTTTTCCACATGCGCAAATAAATGTGCCAGCCAGTGTCCTCGTAAAAGACTGACTCAATCTTGGTAATTTCATACTTAGGATATTTTTCGTCAAAATACTGCCATGATTTATCTACCTGTTTGGCCAAACTCTCAATTTTGGAAATTCGGTACTTGTAATCATTTGTTCGCTCAACAGGTCGAACAAGATTTCTGGATGAAGTCCAACGTTTTCTACCTTGTGGGTCTTTTGTTAGATAACGTGTTAATGCTTCCAAACCATCCTTACCAGTTTGAATTCGATCAGCATTTACAAAACCAAGCATTTGGCCACGCTTTGACCAAATCGACTCAACCTCATCCCGATTCAATCCAGCAGACATAATGATGTGATGATGAATTCGTTTGGTGAAACCTTCATCGCTTAACTTATACTCAGTTACTAAAATATATTTCAATGGATCTAAACCAAGCTTTTTTCTTCGGTAGGAAATTCTACGTAAATAGTTGTTTATCTCACGTTCAGCATCTTTGACAGTCTTCGGTAAAAATTCATCTGAATAAGTGCAAGTCACATGCAAATCACCTTCACCAAAATTGCCATTAGCTAACTCAAGCAAATATCTTTTAGAGTTCTTCTCATTCAAAGATTGCTGTTGTGGACGACTAACCTTTTTCTTCTTCGAACGAGTTCCACGCTTGGCTACTTCTTCTGCTGCTGAAGTCCTCGGTATGATATCCACTTCTCTATACGATCCAGTATCAATCTTCTTTTCCCTGTAAAATAACATGATTTCAATTCCTTGCCTTAGTTTCGTGCTAACGTTAATACCCAATACAAGCTCGCATCAGTCGTTACCGGGGCGAAAGAAAAAGCTTGCAGAACAAGCTTTCTATTGACCAAATCCACAACAGGTGTATACTGAATCTTGGAAGAGTTATGGATGGTCGTTGCCTTGGCAACGGCTATTTTTTTGTCATTTTTTTACTTTTCATTAGTTTCTTCGTGATACAATTCGTAATCAGTTTCAATGAATTCTTTGACCTTTTTAGCAAGATCGCTTGTGCCCATAAATAAGAGCTGAATCTTTTGAACTGGATCACTAGGAAAATTGCCATTTTCAAACTTGACTCGTAATTGAAATTTATTCCAAAGTGCCATTTGTAATTCGGGCAAGATCAAACTGACATACTCGCCATTAATTGATAATGATAATTTTTGTTGTGCCTTCATAAATAGTTCCTCCTTACTTATCTAGCGTATTCTTGACGTCTCAATTCTTTTTCTTCATTAGCTAATCCTTCAACTTCATCCCAAGCAGCTAAGACGCCTTTTAAGGCACCACTGTCCGTTTTAATTCGCTGAGTTTTTGCTAAGTTATCAATTGATGCCATGACTGTTTCTAATGTTGCTAAATCCAAGTGCTTCATAATTCACCTAACCAAAATATTTTTTTAAATGGTGCCAATCAATCTTTGCAATTATGTAACCGACTGGGATTGCAATTATTGCTGTAAATAATACGGATACTGTATCAAGAACTAACATTTTCATTCCTCGTATTCTGATTACTCTAATTTCAACGCGTGCAAGCATTTTTTATTTTTTCATTTTTTCGAGTAATCGATCTATTTCTTGACGGTCATATAGAAGCTTGCCGCCAACTCTTGAATGAGATAATCCTGATTCACGTAAGTGCTGTAAGGCTCGAACACCATTCACATATGCGATAGCTGCTTTGGTATCAAGCCAGCGAGCATTCGCATGAAGTAATTCATCACGGAAAATTAACCGTATTTCTTTTAATGCTTCTTCAGTCATGTTTCTCATTTCTTTCAACTATTTTGTTTTTTACCACCAAGTGAGATAATCGCTTTGAAGGAGGTGATAAAAATGAAACTATCCATTACCCAAATGCAATTAATTGAATTTGTAATTAAGCATAACGAAATTGATGCAACACCATGGTATTCTGATGGTAAGAACGAATTCACCGTTAATTTTTTTAGAGAAAATTCGGATAATACGCTGAGTTTCTTTAGTGCCTCGAATAAAGATCACGTAGGTTCAATTAAAACTTTTGGAACTTTACCAATTCTTTTTTATAGTACAATCGAAGAATTACATGATAAATTTGAGTTAGGGACTAATCTTAGCCCTGCAGAAGCTCTTAGTGAATTTATTCGAGTTAATTTCATAAACAATAATGTTGCCTATGGAAACGACCCATTACCAATTTCGGAATATGAATCATACAAGCCAACTCATCTGGCTTTTTCTCTATTTAATGGGAGAAAAACTTTTATTCTTCCTCATTTTGTGAAGGAAGAATACGAGTATCTGGGACTTGTACAAAATTAGACTGATATTTCAAACAATCATAGGCCCATTGCAAGCTTGCATATGCTGCTACATATGTGGGCTTTTTTTTATTAATCAATTCAACAATTTCCATTCCTAGTTCTGAGACTGGAAAATTAAACTCATCATCAATTGATTTATTTGCAACTGGTTCCATAACATAATCTTTAAGAAACATACTCATCCTTTTATCGCTCATCCCTATTCACCACCTTTCTGGTATTTCGCTCTCAATCTATAAGTGAGATACTTATATTAAAGGGGCGATCACAATGAACTTATCCGATACTCAACTAAAACTACTAAATGATGTTAAAGAACATAACATCCCAATCAACAATGATTATTTCAATAACAATGAACAATTACGAAAGCTTTATGACCTAAAATTAATTGACCTAGAAACAGAAATTGAAACATCCAACGGTCAATATGGAACAACTATCAAAAGAATATTTTTAACTGCCGATGGTGAGAATGAATTAGAACTAGAGCAAAAATCCAAGCAAATCGACAAGAAAAATAATTTTTGGTTTCCGTTAAGCTCATCCGTTATTTCTGGAATTATAGGAACCATAGTTGGATTTGCTCTTGGCTGGTTAGCCGCCTACTTGAAGCTAAAATAATAAGGTACAAGTATGACGGCGGCTCCAATTATTCCTCCTACTACTCCGCAAAAAATTGAAATAATAATTGAATGTATTATTCGTTCTTTATTCATCCCTATTCACCACCTTTCCACTATTTTGTTTTCAACCTCCAAGTGAGATAATCAAGCCAAAAGGAGGTGAATAAATTGCAAACATTAGTATTCTTTAGTGATGGATCAAAAATCGAGTTACATGAAAATGAATTGTTGTTTGGTATTAGGCCCAGAAAAAATGACAAGGTACCAGTTGATATGACTGAGCAAGAAGCAACTGCATACCTTTATAATTTTCCCAAAACAACCGGCTATAACGGACCGTTTGAACTTTGGCGTCATGCGGAAGAAGGACTTATCCCCGCGTTTACGGAAATCTTAGCAAATTACTTCTTTTTCTTTACTCATGATGATCCGAAAACAATCTATTCAAGCAATAACGTTGTTCGAATAGAAACTAAATGATTTTCTTCATAGCGTTAGCTTGATTTCTGATTTGTAGCTCGTTTAAAACTGCAATCTCTAAATCACTTTTGCTATGATCAAACCTTTGTTGATGTAATTCTCTGCTTACGTCTGCAAAGGTTTTTTTATTACTTTGTAAATCAATCAAGTAGCAGTCAATTGCTTTATTAATAGTTGCAAGCAATTCATTCATCCCTTTTCACCACCTTTATTAAGTAGCGTTTTTGCGACTTTAGGTTTAAAAAAAATGGAAATTGCTTCATCATCAGTCAAAGGAATTACGCTGACTAATTGCTGAACTTCCCTCACCTTGAAATTGCCACCCTTTTTTAACTTTCTATAAAAAGTGCTTCGGTCAACACCGATTTTTTTTGCAACTATCTCCTGTGATGATCGCTCGTTAATTATTTTCTTCAATTTATCAACGTCAACCAATTCATCATCTCCTTGATTTTGTAGCATTATTGCGACTCAACAAATACAATTTACAACATTCATAATTACTTGTCAATATAAAAATCGCAATATTGCTACTTTTCTTGTTGCATTTTTGCAACTATATTACTATAATTAACTTTGTTGGAGGTGCGTTATCTTATGACCACAGTAGGAGAAAGAATTAAGCAGAGACGCAAAGTACTTCATATTAGTGCAGACCTAATAGCCGATAAATTAGGCGTCTCTCGATCAACAATTTTTCGCTATGAAAATGGCGATATAGATAAAGTTCCAATTTCAGTTATTTCAGAAATAGCAAAAATTCTTCATACCACTCCGCAATTCTTAATGGGTTGGTCAAACAATAATAATTCATCATCAGATATTAATAATCAAGAACTAGAACAATCAAACGTTAAACCATCTGAAATATCTTCCGAAGAATCGGATCACATTCTAATAATTAGGCAATTAGATCAGAATCGTAAGCACAAAGTCTATACTTACGCTCAGAATCAGCTGAAGGAGCAAGATGGTGTAATTAATCTTGTTGATCATATCAATGAAGATAGTAATACATATACTGATGTAACTATCTATGGTGCCGCTAGTGCCGGCGTCGGTGAAGTCTTAATGGATGAGGAGCATAATGTTGTTTCTTATCATGGCCACGTCCCAGCACATGACTATGCTTTATTAGTTAACGGTGATTCAATGGAACCACTTTTTGCTGATCAGCAGATTATTTTTGTAAAGAGTGCTACCGAGGCTTACAGTGGCCAAATTATTATAGGCTACTTGAATGGAAAAGCTTATGTAAAGAAATTTTGGTGTCAAGATAATAAGTGCGAATTAATTTCACTTAATCCAAAATATGAGCCAATTGAAATAACTAAGGATGATGAATTTGAAATTCACGGAATTGTTATTCTCTAAATATTTATGTAAATAAAAAGGCACTGCGGGCACAGTGTCTTTGGGTAGTAATTCAGTACAAAAATATTATAGCAGACTTTGGGTCTGGGTTGGAGGAATAGACAATGGCACCAGAGATATCAACAAGAAACTTTTCAGTGGCCCCTAACGTTCTGACAGAACTCTTAGGAAGTAATCTAACTGAGAACCTTTCAATCGTTTTTGCTGAACAAATTAAAAACGCTAAGGATGCTAAAGCCTCTGAAATCACAATTGATTTATCGCAATTTCCTGAACAGATTACCATTTCAGATGATGGTGAAGGAATTAAACCAGAAGACATTAGTGAAACTTGGTTTAGGGCCGGAACTAATTTTAAAACTAACAATCCTAGTTTACTCGGTGGTAAAGGAATCGGGCGTTTCACTTTATTTGCTCTAGGAAATAGCATCGAAGTACATACCATTTCCACTGGGATAGAAACTCACTTTAAACTACTAAAATCTGAATTAGAAACCGCTACCAGTGTTGAAAATGCCAATATTCATGTCTTAACGTTTAGTAGCAATAAAAAAAACGGTACTATTTTGACAATCAAAGACATACTACCAGAGGTTATCCACATAGATGAGCTAAGAAAAAATCTAACGAATCTTTTATTGGATGATACAAACTTTGAAATTAATATTCTTTCACCTGACTCCGAAAAAGATTCGACTAACCTTATGAGCTTTAGCGAAGCAACGAGGTACGCAACACTTGAGTCAACATTTAACCTAACTTGGGATGAGCAGTCTTTTACCCTGAAACATTTAGCATACGCAAAAATACTAGACGAAAAAGAAACAATGACAGATATTATTGGTTACAATGAAACTCTCTCCAAAATAAAAAATTATATTAAAAAGCAACAAGCTGAGCTACGCAAAATTGGTGATATCACCTTTAAATTATTTAACTTTTATGAGCCGTCCAATCTTCAACTTCAATACGAAAACAGCTCTGTTACACCTAGTAAAATCACCAAGGATTTTTTATCGTACGATGCAGGAATAAATATTTACCGAAATAACTTTAAACTATTTGGTTACGGACTCGAGGATTGGCTAGCACTAGAGAACGCAGCACGAAATAACTCAAAAAAAATATCAAATACCCGATCTGCCGGACAAATCGTCCTTGCAAATAGTTCAAGTCAATATTTAACAGAAAAAACTAATCGTGAGGGCTTACAAACGACTAAAAAATCCTTTGAGGAATTTAAAAATCTTATTAACGAATTTATAGTCCAAGTTAATTTAGAGCGATCACAAGTGAAAGCGAAACTTGAAAAAATTGCTTTGAAACCTAAGACCGTTATGTCCACACAGCCTGACGTCGGTACATCCACAAAAGAAATTGCTCAAAAGACAAGTAAAGAAACCAATGGGCCATCCTTCACTTCTTCAATTAAACCAACAGAAAGTGGTCACACATTGCCTTTCCAGATAAAACTGAGGCGTTCAAAAATTGCGAAACCAATCCCTTGTTTTAAATCAGTTAACCTACTCGACTATATTGACTTAGAAAGGTCACATTCAAGTTCAGGTGAAAGACTGGACTCGAGCGACTTTACTTTTTATGAATCGGAAGGAAATGAGGTGTTAAACGGTCAATTATCTGAACGTGATGTTCCTCAATCAACATGTATTGTTGTTAAATACCCCAAAGGAAATTGGTCTGATACCTTTATACTTCGTTTTGAAAAAAACGGTAAAACTTCAAAATCAGAGCTTTTCCCTTTGAAGAACGGTAAGTACTTTAAACTTCAATCGAATGAAACTAATGACTTCTTTCGGACCATCATGATGCAACTAAACGCCCTATGGGTTTCAAACGACACAAGTTTTAATTATGTAATTAGCGCGGCCATGAGGTCAATTACAGATGTTGAAATTGAAGAAAGACTTCGACCGGAGAATAGTGAAGCAAACAAGTTTCAAAACAAAAGTCTGGGAAGTGGCTTTCAAGCTATTGATAGCCTAATCAGTCAAGTTAGGGGAGATAAAGAACTACAAAATAAAATTTCAAACGAACTGGGCCTAACCAACAGTGATAGGAAAGATAACTTTTTCCGTGCTTTTATCCCAATGAGTGATGGCATAACTTTCGGGGATCAATTAAAAATAGGACATTCTGGCGCACATAATCCAGCATCATTAACAGAGAGTCGTATTAAGGACCTTGCAAAGAATACCATTCTTTTTTTAGAGTTATCGGAGGGTTTCATTAATGTGCTGAAAGGCGAGAGTTCTTCCCCTAAAAGATAAAGTTTACTTTTATCTTCTAACCTGATATCCTGGTCTAAGAGGTGAATCACAATGAACATAATCGATCTGTTTTCGGGAGCCGGCGGGCTTACTGAGGGATTTAGAACAAATGAATTTAACATTCTCAATCACGTTGAGATGGATATTGCAGCAGCAGAAACGCTCAAACTACGCGATGCTTACTATTATCTAAAGAATAATAATAAACTAGACTTATACTGCCAATATTTGACCAAGAAAATTAATCATGATCAACTATTCAGTAACATCCCCTTAGATCAACAAAATAAAACACTGAACCAAGAAATAAACTCTGATACTATTGCAGGTATTTTTTCAACAATTGATGATGAAATTGCTAAAAATAATATCAAAAACATTGATGGTATTATTGGTGGGCCACCATGCCAGGCATATTCAACTGTTGGTAGAGCTCGTAACAAAAGTAAGAAAGATTCGGATGAACGTATCTATTTATATCGCTATTACATTGAATTCTTGAAGAAATATCGCCCTAAATTCTTTATCTTCGAGAACGTTAAGGGCCTATTATCGTTTAAAGATCAGTTTGATGAACCATTACTTCCAAAAATGATTAGTGAATTCAATGAAGCTGGTTATCATCTTGAAAAGCAAATCATTGATTCTTCAAAATACGGTGTACCGCAAAAGCGTGAACGTTTAATTATTTTTGGGACAGACGGGTCTATTGAACCTTCTGAGTTCTTTAAAGAGCTCAACACACTGCATGAAACACCTAATACAGTTGGAGAACTATTCCAGGATCTTCCAGAATTGCATAGTGGACAAGAGGTCAATTCATATAGTAATAGAAAGCCAAGTAAATTTGTCCAAGCTAATATTCGAAAGACTGCTGAAGTTCCCCTAACTCAAAACATTGCTCGTCCTAATCAACCAAATGATTTGGAAATTTATAAGTTAATTGCCGACGCAAAAAATAAGGGTATTAATTTACACTATAATGAATTGGATAAAAAGTACCAGACTCATAAGAATAAGCACTCATTCTTAGACAGATATAAGGCACTAGACAGTAATGCTGTATCACATACACTAGTCGCTCATATTTGCAAAGACGGTCACTATTATATTCATCCTGATGTAAAGCAGAATCGTTCCATTACTGTCCGTGAGGCGGCCAGAATTCAAACTTTTCCTGATAATTTCTACTTTGAAACTTCACGTACCAGTGCTTTTAAACAAATTGGTAACGCTGTGCCACCGTATCTCTCACATAAATTTTCTAAAGCAATTCTAAATCTTTACAAATAAAAAAGACGTATCCCCTCACCGACCAAAGTTTGGGATACGTCAACTGACAAATCAGCATAGCAATACGCTACGCTATTTGTATACATAATTTTAACACAATTTAAGGAGGTGATGCCTGATTTTCTCTAAATTCAGCGCGTGCAAGCAAGAATAAAGGAGAAATATAAAATGAAAATAGAAAGTTATAAAACACAAGATGGAAAATCTCTTTGGAAAGTTAAGGGCTATCTTGGTCTAGATCCACACACAGGTAAACGTATTGACACATCCCTCAATGGCTTTAAAACAAAGACGGCTGCCAAAACCGCGTTTGATGATGCTAAGTACGAGTTAAAACATGGTACTCACAAAAAGAAAGAGTCAGTTGAAAAGCAAGTCCAACGTAAACGCGGTTACACAGTCCAACAAGTGTATGATCTTTGGTGGCCAATATATGTTAGTGACTTGGAAGATAGTACCGCCTTAAAAACTAAGCGAATATTTAGAAATCATATCTTGCCCAAATTTGGCAAAATGTATATCAAAGAAATTGAAATATTAACGTGCCAACAATGGATGAGTAGCTTAGCTAAGAAAATGTCCAGCTATCGCAAAGTAACAGCTTATGCCGAAATGATGTTTAGATTTGCAGTACGGATGAAATTTATGCCTAGCAATCCGTTTGATAGTGTTGAGCCCCCACGTAAGAAGAAAGAATTTATCCCAGTCGTTACTAAAAATTATTATGAACGTACTGAGTTAATTGATTTTATCAAGGCGTTAAACTCAATTACAAACGAGGATACGAGTATCAATCATGATTGGTCAATGGCTAGAGCGTATCTATTTCTTGTTTTAACAACTGGCATGCGTCGTGGTGAGGCTATTGCTATGCGGTGGAAGAATATTGACTTTAAAAATGGCCAAATAATCATCGCTCACGCAGAGAAGCGCGGTGAAGAGGGTGTTTATATTGGCGGCACTAAAAGTAAAGCAGGTAACCGTACAATCGCTCTTGATGAGGTCGCTAAAGTTGCTCTAAATAATTGGCACATTAATCAGGCCAAATGGCTGAACGAGTATGGTCGCCCTGCTATCTCACCCGACACATTAATCTTTACTAACCGTAACCATCCTGATATGCCCCTAAGCGAAAATACGCCTCGTGATTGGATGGTTGACCTATGCGAAGCTAAAGGTATAAGACGTATCACCATTCACGGTTTACGTCACACTAAGGCAACTTTAGCAAGTGAAGCTGGCGCCAATATGGTTGACTTGGCCGCGATCCTTGGTCACGCCGATAGTAACTTCACTGCTAAACAATATGTTCACCCTACTAACGTCGGAATTAACAACGCCGAGGTCATTTATTCCAACATAATTAACCAAGCAATTGAATAGTTTTTGAATAAAATTGACTTTGGCTTGCCACATACGTGCCACATTTGCCACATTTTCTGTATGTATTATTGATATTCCTGCCAAACAAAAATGGCACAAACACTTACTACTGTAAGCATTTGTACCATTCCTGTTATCAATTGTATAAAGCTGTATGGAGGTGAGGGGAATTGAACCCCTGTCCATGCATACTGCCACGCCAACGTCTACATTCATAGTAGTACTATTTAAAATTTAATCGTTGATGCGCGCCGCACCACCTGGCTAACCATCAACAACGAGTCTGATAAGCTCTTCTTAATTATTCGGACCGCGTAATTAAGTGTAGCCTAATTAATTTGAGACCCAGAATCTGAACCTTAGGCAAATTCAGCAGGATCACGCTAGCTGGTTTTTAGGCAGCTACTGCGTAAGAATTTTGTTTGTTTGCAGTTATATAAACTGTAACGTTTTAGCGTAGACGTAACCTACGGAATGCAATTCGCGCACAGATACACATGTCGAATCCAGAACACCCCCAAATTCGGCACTCTAATATTATAACATGAAGCCGCCAAAAATGCAGTGGTTACCCAGCTAGCACAAATAACCTAACAACTATTTTACTCGCCGCAGCGGGATTCGTCGTTGTGCTAATACTAAAGAAGCAGCCGTGACAACCACAGCTAAACACAATTTTAATGGCCGGACATTTTTTGTTTTCGCCATTATCAGCACTACTTAATCAAGCCAAAATGTTGTAATCCGGTCACAATGCCATCTTCCCGATTACTTTTCGTAATAAATTCAGCCTGGGCCTTAGCCTCAGCAATGCCATTGGCCATGACGACTGGATGATCCACATAACTGAGCATTGGCAAATCATTAGGCCCATCACCAAAGGCATAAGTTGGCAACCCAACTAAATTCAAATTAGCCATTAAAGTTTTGATACCATGCATTTTAGAATTACCCTTGCGCACCGTATCAATTGAAAACGGACTATTCCGATAATAAGTCAACTCTGGTAATTGCTCATGATAAAAATGGTCATTGGTTCTTGTTAACAACAGCAACATCAAAATATCATGATGTAAATAAAAATCAGGTACGACTGCCGGAATTGGCGTATGAATCAAATTATACGCATCCGCCAAATCCTGACTATGGGCACTGGCTTTAATTTGATCAGTCGTATAAAAAGCGACTTGATCCCCTAATTTATCAGCCAACGTCACAACTCGTTGAACAATTTCGGTTTCAATCTTGCCTTGATAAAGCGATTGGTGCCGGTGCTCAATATAACTGCCATTCAGCGAAACAAAAGTATCAATTCCCGTGGCTTCACGAGCTGCCACAATTTCTAATGGCGAGCGCCCCGTATTGATCACTGGTAAATAGCCATTCTGACGCAATTGCTTGACTGCTTGACCGACCGCTGGACTAACCACGGAATTTTCATTGAGCAAAGTGCCATCTAAGTCGAAAAAAACAACGCCACGATATTCGGTATTCAAATTAAATCCTCCACTACTTTTTAAAATCATAAAACCACCAGTCAAAAATACAACTACCTGTTCTGGACTGGCGCCATTAACATGCTGCGTTTAAACTATTGCAAATCTGTTTTTGGTAAGTGTTGCTGCACAAAATCAGTCAATGTAGCCTCACTCTGATTAATCGTTAATTTATATTCACGCTGCGTAAAATCAATTAAAACCAATTGACTTGTTTGTTCGCTCAACTTTGTAATGCGAAAATCACGAATTGCTCGCCAATCTTTTAAACCATTCGTACTCAGTGAAAGCAACACATACTTTTGCCCCACCCCCTTGCGAATCAACATCCACGTAATCACGGTGAGTAGAAAAGTTCCTAAAATGATTAATTGAACTACATCTCGCCGTTGCTGGATCGAAATAATTAAAGCAAGCAAGGCCAAACTAAGGATAGCCCCAATGATCAACCGAGTGGCTGACCAATGAGCATGGTAAGTTAATTTGCCCAGGTTGGTAATTAGCGCAACCAAATCAAACAACACAATGACTAACGCCAGCCATAAATAAGTTGGTGACATCAACAACACTCCCCACAAAATCGACACCTGTTTCTAAGTCATTACTTATAGTCTAAAACAAAAAGAGCAGTAACTCAATTAGCTGAGCTAGCTGCCCTTTTTACTCTGAAAATATTTTAAGCTAAACCAGTCAAACGTACCACGTCACGAACAATCATTAATTCTTCATTAGTTGGCACAATCATGATTTTAACTTTGGAATCAGGAGCGGAAATAATTTGTTCAACGGCTTGAACTTCATTAGCCTTCTCATCAAGCTTAGCGCCAATGAAACCTAATTGATCAACGATCATCTTCCGAACTGGAATTGAACCTTCACCCATACCAGCAGTGAACACTAAGGTGTCAACGCCGCCCATTTCAGCAACGTAAGAACCAATGTATTTCACAATCCGATTGACAAAAACTTTAATTGCTAAATCAGACTCTGGACGTTCGTCGCGACTAGCTAACAAGTCACGCATATCAGGTGACAAACCAGAAATGCCTAATAACCCGGATTTCTTATTCAAGATGTCGACCATTTCGTTAGGATCACTAATGTTTAATTTCTCCATTAAGAAAGCAACTAGTGAAGCATCAATATCGCCAGAACGAGTACTCATAGTCACACCAGCTAATGGTGTAAAGCCCATTGAAGTATCAAAAGATTTGCCATCTTTAATGGCAGTCAGTGAAACGCCGCTACCTAAGTGCATCGTAATCATCCGTTGTTGTGCTAAAGGCACACCGAGAATTTCAGCAGCCCGGGCAGAAACGTAACGATGACTAGTCCCATGAGCGCCATATTTACGAGCACCATATTTATGGTAATAATCCAGAGGAATACTATATAAATAGTTTTCTTTAGGCATGGTGGTATGGAAAGATGTATCAAAGACAGCAACTTGTTTAGCATGTGGCAATTTATGTTCAAAAGCAATAATCCCTTTTGCTTCATTAGGGTTGTGCAATGGTGCATAGTCAGCCAATTCTTCAATCTTTTGCAAATTTTCTGGGGTTACTTCGGCAGATTCCTTGAAGAATTCACCACCAGCAACGACCCGATGACCAACGCCCTTGATTTCGCTTAAATCAGAAATAATACCTGAATCTGACAAACGTTTCAACAACATTGCCACTGCAGTTTCTTGATCAGGAATGTCGATTTTATCTTTTGTTTTTTGACCATTAAATTTAACTGAAAAAACTGAACCTGGTAACCCCAAACGGTCAACCATTCCTGAAGCAATTTCTTGTTCAGCTGGCATTTCAAAAAGCTTCCATTTTAAAGTTGAGCTACCTGCGTTTACTGCTAAAATCTTAACCATCTGTCAATCTCCTCTATAAGTTTTCCGTTGCCCAAAGCTGCATTTGCTGAGAAAAACGGCGCATTGCATCAATTTGATTCATATCAGGTACATTAGCAATTAGTACTTCCTTAGCTTGTTTTGCACGGCCACCATGTTTTTGTAACACAATAATCGCCTTATCAGCCGCACCATTTTGAAAAGCTGTGGTCGGTAAGCTTAACGACATTTGTAAGAAAGCATGTTTGGTTAACCAATGCAATAACTCCACGGCACCAGTACTTTCAAATAAATTGGCAGGTACCATGAAGATACCCCAGCCATCATTTGGTAAAGCCTCAATACTTTGCTCTAATAATAAATAATGGGCAAAAGAATGGCCACTTTTGGCGTGGAGCTCAAATTCGGCAGCCCGTGAATCCACTGGATAATAGCCAACTGGTAAATCCGCAATGACTAAATCTGGTTTCTGCTCGGTTAGCCAAGGTGTGATTGCATCCTGATGAACTAAAGTCAAACTATCATCGAGAAAATCTGCCCAAGAAGCAGCTAAAGACAACAATTCATCATTATTGTCCAAACCAGTCAATGTTAATTCCGGATAAGTTTGGCGTAATTGTTGACCAACAGTTAATAACAAACTTCCTGTACCAACAACTGGATCAGTAATCTGTAAAGAGGTGCGTTCACGACCGAGAATAATCGTTGTCACCAAGCTAATGAGAATACCGACTGCACTGGGTGTAGCTTGAAAGTTAGCTTGTGGTTTATCCACTTGTTGCCGCCGAAAAACCAACAATTGTCCTAAAGACAACCGTTGTTCAGCAGTTAGCTTAGTCCACTGGATTTCCCGATATAATTGCTGCAATTTTGTCACTGTTTCATGATTTGGCGCCTCGTTCTCAACATGAACTGTTTTTTGAACTAAATTCGCCAAAGTCTCACTTAAGGCTGTTAGATAATCAGTATTCAACGCTGATTGTAAAAGATTGACAGCTTCATCAATTTGTTGATAAATCCCTTTTATGTCATTTAAATGCGTTGCCATCCAGTCACTCCAATCAATGATGAACCTAGTAGCCATTTTACCGATAAGTGTACGGATATGCAAGCGTCATTCCCAAACTACTCAGCAGTAAAATTCAATGGTCATCATTGATTAAGCGCTTTAATTTAACGTTTTGCTGTTGATAATAATAGATCAAATTTTGATAATCAAAATTTTGGCGGGCGTAGTAATCATTGACAAAATAAATTAACAATAGGCTGAACGTTAGCATTACTAAAGTTAAGATGGTTAAACTACCACGTTTTCGTTTCATCACTCCTCCACCAGTTCTTGCGGGGCCATTAGAAAATAGTGTTGTATTTTGGTGCCATTAGCCATGGACAATGTCATTTTTAAAAGCGGTTCCTGGTAGGAAAATTTCACCGTATTGACGCGATACCACAACAGCATATAGCCCTTATCTTCCAAATTAGTGACAACAACTTCATAAGGCCGTTTGCGAAGTTTCAATTTATACTTCTTATCCGATTTCTGCTGATCAACTAACCAAACCTCTTGTCCATTTTGATCAATTTTTATAACAACCATATCCTGCAAGAATTGTTCTAATTGAATTAAAGCTAATTGCACTTCTACTTGGTCAGATTTCGTCACTTTGGCTTGCATTTTTTGGGCCAACGCCATGTGACAACAGGCCAGCTGTAGTGACAAGCAAACGATAAATAAGGCAAGCGCCGTTTCTAACAGAGTAAAGCCACCTTGCTTATGGCACCATTTGCTTTTGAGCCCATTCCAACTTAAGTTGTTTATTTTCAGCCACCAATGCTTGATATGTTTGTCGATTTTGTTGCATTTGATGTTCATTTGTCAGCACCATTCCTGATAACAATAAGCTAAGTACCAGCATGATATTCAGATTCAGACAAGATTCTAGCAGTAGGAACGCCGGGATTTGACGACTATTTCGCACGTAATCGCCCCCAATAAAATTGTGTCGTCAGCACATATTCTTTAGATTTACCAGTAAAAGTCAGTGTCTTGGGCTTTTTAACTTTTCCGGCATAAATTTGGATTTTCGTGCTACCTTGACTCGTAAATTTCAGACTGTCGGGATAATGCATTTGTTGGTGCCATTTTTCAGCTGTATCAGATACTAAGACTTCTTTTTGACTATCGTGCACAGCAATGGCCACACCGGTTTGATGCGTGAGACTATAATTCATCCCGTTTTCATACAATCTCCTGAATTGTTGCACGGCTAATTTTTCTCTTAGTTGTGTTGCTGGCTGCCAAGTGTGCGCTGTGCCCAAGACAAATAAGCCGCTGCTGATGATCAGTAGCACCAAGCTCATTTCTAATAGCGTGAAGCCAGCACAACGCCGAGCCTTATTTACCAGTAGCAATACTACCGTCACCCTTGATGACTAAGTTAAGTGACTCCGCTTTTTGGCGCTGATCACTGCTGATATAGCCAGACTTTTCTAAAGCCGCCCAACTCGCATTTTCTGTTTCCGAAGTTTGGTACAACGTCGTTTGTGTCTCCATATTTTTAATAAAGGCTTGGTCGATTTGGGCGCTAGCCTTATTTTTTTGCTGGGCAATATTGGGAATCATAATCAGTAATAACAGTGCAATAATTAAAAGCACCAAACTCATTTCAATTAAAGTAAAAGCTTTTCGTTGTTGTTGTCGTTTAAAGTAGGTCAGCTTCATGATTAAAATCCTTTCATAATTTGATAAATCGGCAATAATATTTGTAAATAAGTGCCGCCTAAGAATAATGCGATCAGTATAAATAAAATCGGTTGAACTTGATCTAGTAAGCGTTCAAGACCCTGAATCAATTTTTGATAGTTTTGTCGGGCAATGGTTTGTAACTCAACGGCCTGTATTTCCGCAGTCGCGTGAGCACCTAAAAGTAAATTTAATTCTGCTGGCAACAATGGTTCGGCTTGCAGGATAGCCTTTAAGGATTGACCAGCTAACAATTTTTCTTGTGTTTGCCGGGCCAAACTAGCTTGCAGGGATTGCCCTGGCAAATTGCGCAGTAAGGTTAGCATTTCTGCCAATGGCCGACCACTATTTCGTAAATGACCGAGGTCAGTACAAATGACGTAAGTTAAATAATGCCGCGATAATTGGCCTAAAATTGGCCAACGAATCTGACAACGAAGTCGAGCCAATTTAGGTAAACACGCATAATAAAGCGTCACTAGGAGTATTAACGTCACTAAAATAAGCCCGCCAACGCGCACAATTTGAACAGCAATTGGTGTCACTGCCTGACCGCCATTTAAATCCGTTAATTGTGGTTGTAAAAAGAAGCGCACAAAACCAGTTAGGCCCAGTAACAATATGAATAAAATCATTGGATAAATGAGCAGACCGTGGAGCTGGCGGCGCTGTTTCTGCTGTTCTGCCAATAAATTAGCATTTTCTAGGCAGCAGCGACTTAACGCATCTTGGCCTTCAGCAATTTGTAATTGGGCCATCAAGTTTGGCGATTGAATCAAAGGTTTTAAGGCGGTCGCAAAACTGGCACCAGCTTGTAATTGCTGTTCAACAATTTGAATTTGCTCAGTATTAAATACTTTTAGATCATTGGCAATCAAGACAATTTCATTTTGGGTAAAACCACTGGCCAATAATTGGCCACAAAGCGTTAAAAAGTCGACTAAGGCTGGCGGCTTAAGTAATAATTGGTTAGCCGTATTGGAATTTCTGGAAAGTTTCTGAGCTGATAAGGCCATCTTGTTGTGCCGTTTGCAGATCGGCGCGCCAATTTTGCAAAGATTGTGCTGGCTGCGCGATGGTCGTTGCCAAGGTGGCACCAAATAACAAATCCAAATGAACTGCTAGTTTAATTGGTGATTGCTTGTCAGCAGATTGTTGTTGGCTAGTCAGTGGTAGCAACCGTTGGTAACAGCAAGCAGTTAAACAAGTGCGAAGGGTGGCTTGACTTAGTTGCAATTCATGTAATCGTTGAATCACACCACCACTAGTGCGAGCATGCACTGTGGCTAAAACTAAATGGCCACTTAAAGCCGCCTGAGCCGCCATTTGGGCTGACAACTCATCGCGAATCTCACCAATAATTAACACGTCAGGACGCAAACGTAAGCTGATTTGCAACAGTGACTGATAAGACATCAGCGCTTGCGAGTTGACTTGTAATTGAATAAAATCCGGCGCCACCATTTCTGGTGGGTCTTCAATTGTTAAAATCGTTTGCTCAACCGCCAATTTTTGAGCTAAATAATACATTAAAGTAGTCTTCCCTGAACCAGTTGGCCCCGAAAATAGAATTAAGCCCCGCTGATCCAATAAATGAGTCAACGTGGTAAAACGTTGGCTATTAATAAACTGATACTTAGTAGGAATCTGGGCTAATAAACGGATCACCAAGGTTTCCTGATGACGAAAATCACCAACACTGGCCAAGCGTAAATCAAGTTCCAATTGTTCTGTTCGGTAGTGCCAAGCACCGATTTGCGGTCGTCGTTGCTCACTTAAATCCATTTGCGCCTGATATTTAAAATAATTTAAAATTGCTCGACCCGGGGACAAATCCAATTGGGTCATAAAGTGGCGTTCCTGACCACGACGACCAAATACTAACCAGCCTTGGGCAATGCCTTGAAAAAAGATATCTTGATCGCCACGTCCATGTGCCTGTTGCAACAGTGTGTCCACTTCATCTGCAATCGTCACTTCCTCACCTCCTTAAAGTTAATTACGCGGTCGCGAACAAAATATTTTAATTAAATTGGGGTTTTTAGGCACAAAAAAACGCCTGACCTTTTCAGGACAGACGTTCAGTAATTTTAAATTTAGTCTTCATCATCTGGCAAAACACCAGCGTGATAAACATTTTGCACGTCATCGTTATCTTCAAGTAAATCAATCATCCGCTCGAATTGTTCCACTTTATCTTCGGGAACTGGCGTAGTATTTTGTGGGACCATCGTTAATTCAGCTTCAGCAAACTTGTAGCCCTTTGCTTCTAATGAATCACGAACAGTGGCAAAATCAGTCGGATCAGTGTAGATTTCGTAAACATCATCTGATGTTTGTAAGTCATCAGCACCGGCATCCATCACGTCTTCTAACATTTGATCTTCGTCAGCATCAGTCGTTGAACGATCAATGGCGAAATAACCACGACGATCAAACATGTAGCTAACTGAACCAGTTGCACCTAAACTACCACCATTACGTGTGAAAGCAACTCGCACATCAGAAGCAGTCCGGTTTTTGTTATCAGTCAAACCTTCAACTAAGACAGCCACACCACCTGGTGCATAGCCTTCATAAGTGACTTCGTCGTAACTTTCGCCTTCGCCACCTTGGGCTTTCTTGATTGCCCGCTCAATATTGTCTTTCGGCATATTAGCGGCCCGCGCCTTGTCCATTACCAAGCGTAATGAAGGGTTGTTCGCGGGATCAGGATCACCACCCTTTGCGGCCATGTAAAGTTCCCGAGATAATTTCTGGAAAATCTTTCCACGTTTTGAATCTTGTGCATTCTTACGACCTTGGATATTGTGCCATTTGGAATGTCCTGACATTCGCTTCTCCTTCTTTCATTAACAAACTTGGTAAAACTAGATAAAAACCTTGTCTATCATACCAGAATATCGACCTTGACGCAATAACTTCTAGCGACCAATTGGCCTAAGCATTGAAAATTGACTAATCGCACCAAAACGTTTTACTTGTTGCCGTTGGTGTAAATAAGCAATCAATAAAGCCAACAACAAGCCGGCAAGCGCACCGCAACTATCCAGCATCACATCTTGAATCATCGGTGATCTGCCCGAGGTAAGTAACTGATGAAATTCATCAAGCGCTGCATAACCTGTTGCCGCCAGCCAAGTTAAAGGCAAGCGGAATCCCCAAACTGGAATCACTGACAGTAGGCCCAAATAGCCAAAGCCAGCCAACAAGAAATAACTACCAAAATGAGCCAACTTGCGCAACAAAAATTCAGTCATGCCGGCATAGCCTTGAGCCGCTACACTAATTGTTTTTCCAGCGTACGTAAATTTCATTTGATCTAAGATTCGGTGCCACCAAGGCCAATCGAAATGTTTTAACTCCGGCACAATGGTTTGTTGCTGATAAGTCATGGCGGAACTAATAAATAAAATGAGCATCATAACGACTGCTAAAATTAAAAAAACTTTTTCCCGACGTGTTGGCAAAACATTAAACTCCCCTAGCGCTATCGCCACGACAGCGCTTCAAATTTATGCTAAAATATTGGCGAGTCTCCATCAATCTGAGATTCCTCAACTAGCAGTTAAATCTAGTATACCCAAATCTTATCTTAAAGAAAAAGACTTCTTGAATAATTCTATTGCTATTTTTTATCGTCTCATCCAAATTTAAGTATTGAAAGAGGTTGCCTTATGTTTCCAGAAATCGAAGAAACTTTAAAAAAACATTTTTCAAAGTTCAATGCCACGCCAGAAACAGCGGAACTATATAATGACTTATTGGCTGACTTAAATGAAGCCACTCAAGATCGAATCAAGCAAGGTGAAACTCCTGAGCAAGCGGTGGCCGCATCACTCGCAACTTTAACCGATCTTGATCAAATATTGACCACGATTACGACCCAGCCACATGAAGATCATTTTGATAATAATCAACTTAACCGCCTTTATGATCGGTTCTTCGCCACTAAACTGGTCAACAGCCTCACTTATCCAGTCGACCAATTAAATCAAATTTTTATTGATTATCGCTATGCCAAGATTACTTTGGCGCCTGCGGTTAGCGATAAACTGGTGATCAACGAATACATGAACGCTGACCGCCCAGCCGGCTATGCCACTGGTAAAATCGTGGGCGATAAATTGAAAGTTGAACAACCGCGACGGATTCCTTTAGCAATTTTACGTGAACGAATTGAAATTTTAATTCCCGCCCAATTCACCGGTTTTGTCTACCTCCAGAATAAAAATGGCAACTTACAAATTGACGATTTAATTGGCGCTTATATTCTTGAAACCAGTCTAACTAGTGGCACCATTACTAGCCACAATTTACAACTTAATCAAATCCATTTACAAACAACATCAGGATCGATTCAAGGCGCTTTTTTGCAGGCTGAACAAATTCAATTGATCAGTAATTCTGGCAATCTTAAGTTGACTGAAAGCACTGGCGTTCGTGACAATAGCATGATCAGTGGCAAAGTAAAAAGTGGCCAGATTCATTTTGCGCATTTGCAAGCCGATGAAATTAATGTTGATTGCACTAGCGGTAATGTGGAAAGCGAATTTCTAACCGCTAAACAACTAAATTTGACTGATCACTCTGGCAATGTTCAAGGTCAAGGTTTAGTCGGTAGCGGTAATTTTGAAAGTCGCAGTGGCAATTTGAGTTTATCTTTCAGTCAAATCAATGCTGATTTGGCGGTCACCACTACTAGTGGTTCAGTCATCATTAAGATGCCGACTGATCGTGCCTATCATTTCCAAACCACGAGTAACTCTGGTCGGGTTAACTTACCTTATGGTGCCACGTTCTTAACACCACGGCAGCAGCGACAACAAAGTGGCCAAGTTGGCGAACGGCCGCAAATCACGGTTACTGCCAAAACGACCAGTGGTTCAATCAAGATTTTCTAGCTGCCAAGATAGTTGCTGATAATTTCAATCTGAATTGGTTTTAAGTCTAAGCAGATGAAATAGTGCCAAGTCCTCCTTAATTAGAGTGGTGGTTGCTGGGCGATTTTGTGGGCGTGGAACGCTGTGGCCGTCGATTTGAACCAATTACAAACCAAATTGTTTCAAATTCGAGGCTTATTCTAAGCGATAAATCGCTAAGAATAATTTCACAGCTGACGCCAATCGCCCAGCAACCACCAGATGAAACTAACAGAATTGAGTACCACTACTTAGAAAAACAGATTAAAGTAAACTAATAGGCCTGTTTGACAAGCTTTCTGAATTAAACCAGAAGACTGTCAAGCAGACCTATTTTGGTGCTACTGTTTAATAATTGTGATGACAATTCTAAGTAAGCCGCTCAACTCCACTAAAATTGACTTAAGCACTAAAAAAGTTGAAGTGCACTAAATGAACTCCGGACAGAATGGAGGGCGTGGTTGTCAGCCGCCAAATTTGTCTTATTGCTTTAGCAATTAGACAAAGGCTCGTATTGATGACAATTTGAAAAATTGGCATCAATCGATGCCGGCAGCGTTCCACAACCAGCAAG
>NZ_RHOU01000004.1 GCF_003946645.1 Lapidilactobacillus wuchangensis | reverse complement strand
CAATTGTTTCAAATACGAGCCTTTGTCTAATTGCTAAAGCAATAAGACAAATTTGGCGGCTGACAACCACGCCCTCCCTTCCGTCTGGAGTTTAGGTGTGCATTTTAACTTTGTTAGTACTTGAGGCAATTTTAGTGAGATTAAGCAACTTGATTTGAATTGTTCTCATACTTGAATAGTGATATTAAAAGAGCCTGTTTGACATTCCTCTGGTTTCATCCAGACAAGACTGTCAAACAGGCTCATTAGTTTATAACGATCTGCTTTTTTAATAGTGGTAATCAGTTCTCTTAGTTTTAATCAGGTGGTTGCCGAGCGATTACCATCTAACTTTGCAGTGCTGCCTTAATATCTATTAAATCTAAAGTGGACCAGCCTGGCTCAAAACGCAGTGGAGGCCGCCGGGTTGTCAGCCGCCAAATTATCCTTGGCGCTTTAGCGCTTAGGATAAGGGTTGTATTTGAGATTGTTGCGTTAGCAATAAGCTCAAATCAATCCCGGCAGCGTTCCACAACCCGCCGGCCGCAACGGAGTTGTCAGCTATTTAGCCCAAAATTAATTCAGTTTCAAATTGATCATGTCTATTTAGAAAAACCAATTTTATTTAACCATAAAAAACAGCGCTGCGATCGGCCGCAGCACTGACTTAAGATGTCATTTTAAAATGTGAAGAAATTGTGAAGATTTTGTGACGAAACTGTGAACATCACTTTTTATTTATTTCTAGCTAAAACTCACTACAGCTATCATAACAAAGTAGTGTATACTTTTCAAGGTAAGCAGCTAAAAAGTTGCAGCAAATTTAATTTTGCATCATTCAAAGAATAAACAATCATGAGGTTAGCTCAAAATGAAAACACAAGCAGTTCGGTTGCTCACGTTTACGGCATTAATGGGCGCGTTAGGCGTTGGTCTCAACTACTTAACGATTGCCTTACCAAACTTTTCCATGATTCTCGCATTTTTTCTATTAATTCTAACCTTTGCTGGCTGGACCGTTGGAAGTCTAACAATGCTCATTACCGTACTCGCGTCTAATCTTCGGACTGGTGGCGTTGGTCCTTGGACACTTTTCCAAATTGCGGCCTATTTGATTATTTTCCTGCTTTGGGAATTACTAGGTAAAACTTCCTTAAAGCGCTGGCGCTGGAGTCAAACCATCGTAGCCGCAATTTTAGCGTTTAGTTTTGGTTTCTGGAACGCCCTGCTCAATGTGCCTTTTTACCACCTACCAAATTTCTTGGTTTATTATTTACAAGGATTACCTTTTGATGCCGCCTACTGTTTAGCCACAGGCATCAGTTATTATTTCATGGATCGTTATTTGCAACCATTATTACAGCGACGAATTCCTGAACTCGCTCGAAAGGAGCACCATTAAATGGCTAATGATCAACTTAAGCAGGCAATCATTGCTGCCAGCAAAGAAATCGGCATTGATAAAATTGGGTTCACCACTGCCGCTGACTTTGAACACTTGCGGCCCAGCTTAGTCGCTCAGAAAGCAGCCGGGCATACCACTGGCTTTGAACATCAAAACTTAGATGAACGTTTAAATCCAGATTTGATTTTTGATCAGCCGCAATCAATTATTGCCATTGCTTTAGCCTATCCAACACGAATGAAGCAGCGACCACCACGAACCGAATATCGTCGCGGACAGTTTGCCCGGGCTTCGTGGGGCGAGGACTATCACAACATTTTGCGTGAAAAAATGACCGCTTTAATTGCTCGCATCAAAGATTTGGCCAATAACGACACCACAATTGATTTTAAACCGATGGTGGATACTGGTGAGTTAATTGATGTTGCAGTGGCGCAGCGTGCTGGTTTAGGCTTTATTGGGCTAAATGGCCTGCTGATTACGCCAGAATTTGGTTCTTATGTTTATTTAGGCGAAATCATTACAAATTTAGCCTTCACGCCGGATCAACCAATGGCCAGTCAATGTGGGACTTGTCGACGTTGTGTCGAAGCTTGTCCACCACAGGCATTGCTTGGTGACGGCCGTTTAAACGGCCAACGTTGTCTTTCTTATCAAACGCAAACCAAGGGGATCATGCCGGCTGAATTTCGGCCAATGATTCGCAATGTGATTTACGGCTGCGATATTTGTCAAATCGTTTGTCCTTTTAATAAAGGAAAAGATTTTCACTTTCATGAAGATATGGAACCTGATCCTGAAGCGGTCATGCCGGAATTAGTGCCGCTACTGACTATGAACAATCACGATTTTAAAGTGAAGTTTGGTCCCATGGCTGGTTCTTGGCGCGGTAAAAAGCCGTTACAACGCAATGCGATTATTGCTTTAGTAAATCTCCATGACCACAGTGCCGTACCAAATTTATTGGCAGTTATTGATCACGATCCCCGGCCTGTGATTCGGGCTACTGCTGCTTGGGCGGTAGGCGAATTAGCGCTGCAAGCCAATCCTGATTTAATTGATTTTATAAAACAAGCCTTGACCAAAGAAGACGCTGAGAATCCTGAAATTGTTCAAGAATATCAACAAGCCCTAACTAAATTAACTGCCCTTAATTGAGAACATTCTTAATATCGAAATTAGCTGCATTTTTGCTTTCAGCTTCCGTGACAATTGAAAGTATCAAAAAAGCCCAAGCGACAATTGCTAGTTAAACTAGCAAGATTATCGATTGGGTTTTTTTGAATTAAGCCACTTTAATTTCAAACTTGGTTGTTCGCTTAGTCAGTGAATTTCAACAGTGACACCAGTAATGCACCCGTCATTCTGGCCGTGTCAGCTAACAAATTTCCTGACTAATGGTAATTTTTTGATTGAGCGGAATTACTCAGGCATTTGATTTTTAACGTAGGTTGTGGCGACGCCCTTGCTGGAACTGGTTAACTGGCTAATACCGTTATCGCGAGTAAAGTTCAAAGTGTAAGCCTTGCTATTGGATGGTGATAGCTTGATTTCCAGCTTCTTGGTATCGCTGTGATTGTTCACAACGGCAAACCGGCCTTCTTCAACCTCTTTGTTAGCACTACTGTAACGTTCATAAGTGCCATCGGGATTATAGTTAGTCGTAATGGCATCCGTCGCATTCTCATCAGTATTCATCCAAGTACCGACTAATTCTTCACGCAACGTGTTCGGAGTACCTGAGAAAGCCTTGGTCATCAACAAATCAGTCGTAATATGACTGGCCTCACCAGCTAGCGTGAAATGTCCGAAACCAACAATATTCAACTTCTTGTGAGTGGTGTCAAACCGCACGCCTAAATAGTTACCAATCCCACCGATACCTTGGTCCAAGCCGTGTAGCTTCAATAAAACATCACGGCCATAGCCACCGGCCACTTGGAAAGTCCCATCAGTTTTGGCACCATTGCTGGTCTCATAAACCCATTTGCCATCAGGATTAAACGTAAACTGGATGCCGTCACTGGTTTTCCAGGTGCCAATTAATGGGACAGCCGTCAATTTAACTTTGTTGCGTACTTTTTTCTTAGTGGAAGTGGTGGCTTTTTTACTACTAGTCGTTGACTGGCTGCTGGTTTTAGTTGCCGGCTGACTTTGGCAAGCGGCTAATAGGAAAAACAAAGGTAATAATACTAACAGAAATTTTCTGAATTGTTTCATAATGGTCCTTTCTGGCGAAACAGAACTAATCAAGGAGAATTTGATCCAATTGGCTAAGAGGCAACTGCCCCGGCGCTGAGCCGGTCGTTGTCAAAGCACCAAAACTCACCTGCGAACCAAACAACGGTCCTAAAATACGTGAAATTTGGCCTTCATGTCCCATGGCCATCGTAATTAATGGTTGGGGAAATTCATGATGTGCCTGCCAAGTCGCCGTTAATAACGCTAAGGTATCGGCACTGCTTTGACTAACAACTGCCAGTTTCAAATAATCAACTGCACTGGCAGTTGTCGCCATTTTACGTAAAATGGTTAGCATTTGCAAATAAGATTTTACTGTTAAACTATGGTGACTCCAAATAAACCGCTGCTGAGCCCCGGCAATTTCACGTAATTGCTGATAAAAAGGCTGCGCCGTCGCTGACCATTGAATATCCCAATAAGCCGCCGGTAATTGCGGCAGCCACTGTAAAATACGCTGTTGATATGCTTGATCAGTCAACGTCAGCTCACCACCAGCTGCTTTGGTGCGCAGTGTCATAATTAATTGGCCGGGCCGAACTTGCTGACAGATAACTTGATAACCTGCCGGCAAATCGGCCCAATTTTGCCAATAATCTAAACGCCATTCAACGAGCAAGGCGTGCTGCAATTGCAGTTGTGCTAATTGTCGTAATTGTTGTTGGAGCTCAGGCAAGTTAGTCGCCATCAGTGCAACGGCTATTTGGGTAGCGTTAGTGGTCGTCATGACAGTAATTATTTACCGGTGACCCGATGCCACCAAGATTGCTTCTTCGTTTTATTATCATCGGGTAACTGCATCTCGGCTAAACCATGAGGATGATCATAAACTTGAACCTGGTGATCCTGATCTTTCTCATCGCCAAAAACCAAATGATGGGTGGCACTTTCGGCGGCATTGGGGTCATCACTAGGCAGAGGCTCAGTAAATTTCAGGCCACTGTTAGTTGCCGCTTCATCCTCTGCTTCAGCCTCAGGATCAGTGGTTGCTGTTTGATCAGCAGCTTGGTCTTGGTCGGCTGCGGCCATTGCTTCTTCAGTAACGGCTGCATTTTTGGCGACGGTCCGCTCAATTAATGCTGCATCAGCGGCCGCATCAGTTGGATTAGCCGCTAAGACGTCATCAACAGGGCTAGTCGTTGCCTGAGTTTGCGCAGTCGTTAAGGTTTGTTGCGCCTCTAATTTAGCAATGCGCTCTTCAAGTTTGATCATTCGTTGCCGCGTTGTTAAAACTTCACCCTTCAATCGCTGACAAAGTTCCCATAATTGCGTTTGGTCATTGCGGTTATTCAGTTGATCAGCTGAAGTAATAATTTGCTGTTGACTGCCAGTGGCAAAAATTTGTTGTGCTGCTGACTGTAAAGTCATATCTCGTTGCTTACTCAGTTCAACTAATTTTTGTAGATCAGCGAGATTCTTCTCAGAGTATGAACGCACATTCTGTTGATTACGCGTAAAGTAGTTCGTGTTACTCGTGACTTTCTCAACGAGTAGTGAGTATTTCCGTAAAGTCGGCACACTGATATGAAGCAGTTTTGCCAAATCGGCTGGCATATATTGTTGGTTTGTTTCGGTTGCCAATTGTTTCACCCCTGTAATTTTAACTAATTTCATTATAGCGTCCGTTATAACGCCGTGCAACCGTTAGCCTGTCAAGATTTGTCGAATTAAGGCGACTCGTCACAAAACAACCGCCGGCAAAAACTAAAATATTGTCATTAGTGCCATCAGCGCGCCTGACTAAATTGAAACCAGGCTAACATGAACCGCTTCCCGGTCGGCATCCTATGATTAAACTGAACCATTCCCCTAAAACATGTTAAAATAAGTAAGGACTAATGACTATGAGCTTGAAACATAGGCGTTATCACTGACAATTGGTCAGTAATTATTATAAATAATGGGGCTTTATTCTGTGAGTGCAAATACCATATCGACAAATTTATTAATCATTGTAATTACGTTCATTGCGGCGACTTTCTTCGTGGCGGCGGAATTCGCGCTAGTACAAACGCGTAGCAGTCAGATCGAAGAATTACTTGATCAAGGCAAAGGGAATCAGCGTAAGCTTAATCGTGCTTTAAAGATGGTTCAAAGCTTGAACGAGTATTTATCAACGACGCAAGTAGGGACAAGTTTAACTGGGATTATTTTAGGTTGGATCGGTGAAACGACCATTGAACAATTATTAGTTGATTTCTTTGGCTGGGCTCATTTTGCCTCTGGTAATTCGCTCAGTATTCTGGGAGCCGTCGTTGGTGTGATTCTCCTGACTTATTTGGAAGTCGTCATTACTGAAATTGTGCCCAAAAATATCAGTATTGATATGCCTTTAAAAGTTTTATTATCCGTGGTCACACCGTTATTCTGGTTCCATAAGATCTTCTATCCGTTCGTTTGGTTATTAAACGTATCTGCATCAGGAATCGTGCGGATGTTAGGTATGCAAGTGGCTAACGAAGAAAATGAAGTCTTCTCGCAATCAGAAATTCTCAATTTATCAAAAGTCGCCGTTTCTGGTGGGAGTTTGGATAAAAACGACCTCCTTTATATGGAGCGGGCTTTCGAGCTAAATGACCGCGTGGCCAAGGATATTATGACCGACCGGACCCAATTGACGGTAATTGACGTCTCACAAACCGTTCACGAAGCATTAGGCGTTTATTTATCGGAAGGATATAGCCGCTTACCGGTCACTCGCGACAACGACAAGGATAATCTAATCGGTTATATTTACTCCCATGATATCGTTCAACAAAATCAGGTCAATGGTGATTTAGGCGTGAGCCGAATTTTACGAGCTTTGATCACGGTTCCCGAAAGTATGCCAATTGATGAAATTTTGCAATTAATGCTGAAGAAACAAACACCAATTGTCGTGGTTGTTGACGAATACGGTGGTACCAGTGGTGTTGTAACTGATAAGGATATTTACGAAGAATTATTCGGCGCTGTCCACGACGAGATCGATGATGTCTCTGATGATTATATTATCAAGCAAGATGACGGCACGGTGAAAGTTAGCGGCAAAGCAACTTTATATGACTTTGAACGTTACTTCCACACTAAGCTGCCCGACTTCCAAGAATCCGATATTATTACTGTCGGCGGTTTCTTCATGGAGAATTATCCTAATCTCCAAGTGAATGAAACCGAGGAAATTGGCCAATTCACTTTTAAGTTGACGGAAATCGAACACGGCTTTATGAATTGGTTTACGGTTACAGTAACCCCTGTGACCACTGAATCTGAATCAACAGCAACAACTGACGAGAAAGACTAGTCAAACTTAATAATTTGCGGTAAAATAAAACACGTATTGGGTCCTTAGCTCAGTTGGGAGAGCGCTTGCTTCGCATGTAAGAGGTCAGCGGTTCGAATCCGCCAGGATCCATTGACGTGAAAAAGGTGGTTATTGTAGGTCTTCAAAAGCCTATGGTGATTGCCTTTTTGTTTTGGTTAATAGCATGCGGTGCTTAAAAATGAAAATATCAGGCAGCAAAAAGGTACCCTCCTAATGGAGACTACCTTCAAATTATTGCTTATATATCTTAATTCATTAATAATCCTTATCGCCCAACAACGCGCGATATTCTGCACTTTATTGCTTACTGCTGTAACGAGGAGCGCTATAAGATCCTCAATCGGTTTCTTCCGCCAAGTTCGTCCATGGTATTGTCGTCACCATTTTTTCCAAACGGGCAATGGGGACTCTTAACTTCTCACTAATTGTATAGAGCAAAACCAGTTTTAATTGGGCCTCAGTCGTTTCGCCGTAGACCAACATAGTTTCCGCAGACGGCTCACCCTGTTGATAAGCAATCACCCGAGAAGTGGTGTCTTCAACGTATCTTTCTAAAATCGTCAACAAATCTTTAACACTATCTAACTCAACTACTGCCTCTTCCACGATATCGCGATACTCGTTGCGCTCAGTTCGTAAATCCTGTGTAGTTAATATGATCTGATTCATAGGAACAACCTCTTTCTATTCAGAAATTCATCGTCAACGTTGAACAGTGAATTTATTCCCAGAGAATACTGTCAGTGATTAACTTCATCATAACAGCAAACGTAGACTAAAATTATCTCAGGCTGCGAAAGCACCATTTTATTACCTCAAAGATTGCTAACACACTTTTTCCTGTCAAGACAAATGGTATTCTTTATTTCATTTCAATTTATTTCATGCTATGCTTGCTAAATAAGTGCTTTGCCACAAATTAATCATTTTACGTGGCACTTCCCTACTAGAAAATCCAGAAATCTTTAACTTATTCTGTAAAGAATTCACTGCAACTCTTAAAATAACGAAAGTAAGTGTTCATCGATGAAAGAAAATTCATTTATCAAACGATTGCTCCAAAATAAACTGATTCAACAATTCGTAAAATTTGGCTTGGTGGGTGGTCTAAATACCATTCTGACCATGATCATCTACTATTTGACCTATCAATATATTGGCCCATCATTTGCCAATGGCCTGGGCTTTTTCCTGACCTCAATTTTAGGCATCTATTTAAACTTCAAATACGTCTTCAAGAGCGATCATTTCACAGCTTGGACTTTGGTTAAGTATTACACTACTTACGGTATTGCCATGCTGATCAGCATGTACATCCCTCATTTGTGGGTCAACGTCTGGGGCCTATCTGCGAAAATTGCCCCTTGGATTTCACTGATCATTACGATCCCATTTAATTTTGTGTTGATGCGGATTTGGGTCTTTCGCAAACCGAAAACCGTGGCAACTCCTGAAAAATCTGAAGTTAATAACAATCTAAAATAACTAAAATAAACGTTATGACCTCGTCACTCAACCAATCAAGTGATGACTGTCATAACGTTTTTATTATTAATTTACTCATTCTGTTGTCGGTTATTCTTCAACTAATTGTTAGAAATATTCCCGCCTAATTTCAACTGGCCTTTTCTATCTAATGTTTGTCCGCAAATAACCCCAAATGCCGCAACACCAGCTGAGTAATAGCAATCCCAACAAGCTGATTAACCACGACACTTTGAAAACATGACTGCTAACAAAGGTGGTTAATTTTTTGAAGCTAGTTCTAGTTACTGCTATTTGTGGCTGATTAGGACCATTTTTAGTACCAATAACTACTGGCCCGCCGTTCTTGGCAAGCGCGTGTTGTGCGACTAAACGCCCGACAACAACCCGACGCCAAGGCGTTTGCGGACCACCCTCACACCGAATCAAGGTCAATTTATTAGCAGCTTTAGTATTAGCTAAGACAGCTACCTTTGTCTGCGCCACAACCTGATTTTGTTGAACTTGATAATCATAAACATTTGCTTGGTCGGCCACATAAAGATGATCTCTCACCTGCAAACGATTAATTCGTTGGAGTAGGACATTAGCGCCATCGAAATTATGAGCGATCAATACTTGGTTGCCCCTCGCACCTAGCGCTCGTTGCGAGAAATAGCGAGCGACGCCGGCACTCAAAGTGGCCATAGTTGGTGTACTAAATATTGGTAACTTAATTGCCACTGTAGGAATGCTTAACTCACCAATTCCTTGAGTTGCCACTAATTGTTGAAACTGGGTTCGTGCTGCCAACAGATCTTGCGTATTGGCAGCGCTAATTAATTGTGACTGCTTAAGTTGTTTCGAACTGGCCGAAGCAGTTCGTTGCAAGTTCCGCTTAATTTGTTGCTGAGTTAATTGGTATTGTGTTTGATCTTGACCAGTTAATAAACGCTGATAACTCCAGTAATAAAGTCCGGTCACCACTAGTGTCAGCAACAAGGGTATCATGAGCCATTTGCAAAAATTATTCATCTTGGTCACGGTCTTTTCGCCGATTACGCCACCACAACCAGAGAATGACAATAATGGCTAACAAAGGAATGATGCTAAGCAAAGCCATAATCGACTCAGGTGTCCACTGCGAACGAATTTGAACTGGCCGATGTTTGGCCTGTTTCAATTTAGTTCGCCGCGCGTAAATCACTAACCGGCGATTATTGATGAAGCGCGGTGTACAAGTCATTAAGGCAATCTGATCTTGATTTTTCTGGGCATATGATGTACGAATGCTGCTCGGTTGATTAGGATCAAGGACGACGCGGCCAGTAACCTTGTAGGCAAATTCTTGATCAAATGCGGTGACATAAATCAAATCACCCTTCTTCAAATACCGAATATTGTCGAAGAAAACTTGGCTCATGCCGGTATGACCAGTAATTTCAGCTAAAGTCCCCCGGCGGCCATTAGGAATACTGGTCCAAGGTAACAACCCTGCGCCATGAGTCAACGCCCAATCATCATCACCATAATAAAAGGGCATGCTGCTCATTTTAATTGCTGGCACCGTCACAAAGCCTAAGGGATGATGTAGTTGTGGTTGAAATTTTTTGACTAATGCCAGGCGATCACGGCTGGCATTGGTCCCGCCAATTTGATTGGCCTGTTGTTGCTGGACCACGAGTTGGTTGTACTGATTAATTGCCTGCTGACGTCGTTTTTCAGAAGCGCTCTTTTTTGGGGTAGCATTTTTCTCAACAATAAGCGCTGCCTTTTGATTAGCAGTCATTTGCTGAGTTGTGCGTAAATATGGATAGAGCAATAGGCCTGCTGCTAACAATAACAGAACCAGGCTGACCGCTAATAGTATTGGTGAGCGTTTTTGCTGAGTTGAATTTTCCGATTTCATTAGAACACGCCCTCCTAATCCAAGTGACAAATTAAATGAAAGAGGCTGTGATCTCAGTCCTCTTACTCAAAATAAAATGAGTTTTCGCTGTTGAAACGTGTTCTCAAAAAGCAACCAGCTCTGCTTAACGACAAAATAACGAGCAATTCTAACGAATTGTTCGTTATTTTATCTTAATGCGCACCGGCTAAATTGCCTTTTGTCACACGTTGTTTATTTATCAAGAATTTTTCTGTCGTTTTAATTTAAAAATTAAGCTCTGAATGGCTAATAGAAAGCCGCCACTAATGACGAAAATCAACCAGCTCGGCAAAACTCGCCCGCCAGACTGCATGATTTTGGCATTAGGTCTTAGCTCATTGACATTGGCAATTGCGGTTGATGTCTTGCTAGACGTCATTGTCGACTTGTGTGGCTCAATTGCCGCTGTTAAACCAGACTTCGGCACATAATCGAACACATCATTAGCCGTGCCCGCTTGGCCATGGTCAGCAAAATAAAGCAAAACTGGTGCGGCTGGCTGAGGCACAATTGCTGAAGCTTGCTCGCTTAGCAAATAGTAGCCCGCTGGTAATGAATCATTTTGATAACTGACCTGACCAGCTTGATTGGTCGTTAACGTTATCGCAAATGCCTGACTACCAGTCAAAGGCTGATAAGACTTAGAATCAGCCGCGGTTGGTTGCTGTTGCGAATTAGTTGGCATAGTTGGCATCACTGCTTGTAACCGATAATGGACGCCAGCTAATGGCGCTGTTTGTTGTGTTGCCGTTTGATTCGAGGTCTTAATGGTCACTAGCTTATCAATCCTCACAGTCGCCGCTTGGGTGACTTGGGCAGGTCGATAAGAACACAAGCCAATCAGTAAGAGGCAACTGACAAGTAACCAATTCCTGATGATTCTTCGATATTGTTCTAGATCATTTGTACCCCGAAATACCATTTGCTCACCTCCGCTTTCCGTTTGGTGCTTGACTACCAAACGAGGGATTAACGAGCTGAATGATGATCACTATGACGCCGACGATTATTGTAAACAACGATCAATGTGCCAGCAATAATAACTAATAATGCGGCCGCAATCATCATGTAAAGATTCATCTTAGACCCAGATAAAGGAAAGTCAGGTAAAAATGATTTACTATCCACGAAAGTAGCGTCAAGATCTGTATCTGCTGCCGCCGTTACTTCACGAATGCCGCTATCTCGATCATAACCAGCTGGTGCAATCGTTTGTACTAAATAATAGGTTTGAGTTTTATTAGTGGGATCAACCTGTAAGCCATCTAATGAAATATTGCCATCTGCATCTGAAGTAACCGTTGCTGGAGCTGTCTGGCCATAAGTACCAACAAGTTTCATCAAGTTAACCCACTTTCCGGATTTGGCATTTTGAAGCGAAGTGGCCACTCTGAATGTTGCGCCAGAAATACCCACACCATCGCTATCAACTACTTTTGCGTTTAAATTACCAAAATAAATAGTAGCTGGTTCAGCTGGACTTCCTGTAGTGGTCACTCCCACTGAATCAGTGTAAGTGACCGTATAATTACTAGGAACTTGGGTTGTAGCAGGTGTATTGTCTGTAGCGGCAAATGATCTCGCAGTAACAGGAACTGTTACAATAATTTTTTCAGAGGTAGCAACTTTCGCCATTCCGGCCTTAGTTAATGAAACTTTTATTTGTCCTGATTGATTAACTTCAAAATCGGTTGAGTAAACTAATTTCTTAACTTGACTGCCCGTAGCATCTTCGCCACTAACTGTCACATCTCGAGCCTGGGTTATATCCAAATTATTCAAATAAGAATTAAAGAAATGAGTAGATATATCTTTATTTGCGAAACTCAATTCTGAAGCAGAAGAAATATCTTTTGGAGTATTGATCGTGTACTTATAAGTAAACTGAGTTTGAGACATGCCTGATGCTGATTGGCTATCAGCGCCACCATCCTGACCCGGAAAGGCAATCGTGGGATTCAACTCAGTACTGACAATTTCGTTTTTAGGATATACATTAACATCATAAGTCACTGAACCATCAGTGCTTTCATTCACATTATCTTTAGGTTGCGGTACCTTCACGATAAATGCTGATGTTCGTGTCGTAATTGATGGAGATGCTAATTCAGTAACCAAATATAGACCATCTACGCTACTATCATTACCTAACACTTGTTTATAAATACCATATTGACTGTTTTTTACGCCAGTTGTAGCATCGAATTCCGTACCGGTTACACCAGTGAATTCTTTACTAACTGTATAAGTACTTGAATCAGTTGCTACAATACTTGCATCGCTTTTATTTGCCAGTGGCGCTATTTTTTGAATTTTAAAGGGGACATTGGCTAGCGGTGTAGAATTATCTGTAGGTGCGTCAGCAGTTGTCCCAGTAGCAACATCATCCTTAGCTCTTTTGCCAGTTGCTTGAGCAGCTGTTCCTGCAGACTTATGAATCGTAATACTTCGCTCAGTCGTATTATCAACTATTGTCGAATCTGTGTCTGCGAACACAGTCGCGTTATTAGCATTGGCACTCATACCAATCGCGGCCAATAATAATAGGCTCGCAGCTAATACCTTAATCTTCAATGCCTGTTTCATCATAAAACCCCCAATTATATATCTCGTAATTACTTCATTACGATTTCAGGCTAAATAGCCGTGAAACAAATTCGTTCACTAATAGCTGGAAAATCTCAAAAGCTAACTAATTCTCCAAAAACTACTTTGCAAACAACAAAGCCTGTTTTTTCACACAAAAAAACAGTCATACCAGCAAGCGAATTGCAAGATGACTGAGCACTGATAAATTTGAAATTTGATAGTTAAGCGAAAATCTAGTAATTGCTATTCAGTAAATCTTGACCCACATCAAGATTGCTCAAAAGTTATTGCCCCAATAATCATTCATTAATTGTCATAAATCCCAGATTCAAAATCATTTAACAGCTCGCTAAATACTATTTCCATAACGAACTTATCTCATAATTAGTGATAGTCTCTTTATACTCGTTCACTTTATTATACTAGCTAAACTACCATAATGAAAAGCTTATTGCCAAGATAATTACTTGGTATTTTTATGCTTTAATAAGACTTTCGTTTATTTTTCCGTCATTCAGAAATAATTTGCTGTCTTTGTTGGGTAAATTCTGTTAATGACACCAGTCACCAAATTATCATAATTTCAAAATAATCTAGTCGACCAAACTCTAAATCCTACTTACTAAAATTTGCCGTTTCACCCGATTCAAAGCACGATGACACCAACTGGTCATTACATCTCCCCCACAAGTGGCGTATAATTTAAGTAATCTTAATAAATTATTTATCACCTGATAAAAGGAAGTTTTCAGTATGACAAATCAACATATGGTCATCATTTCATTGGATTCCCTAGGCTTTCGTGATTTGCGCGAACATCAAGATGAATTACCGACCTTAAAAAAACTGATGCAAACTGGGGCTTGGGCTAAATCGGTCACCGGTATTTATCCGACGCTGACTTATCCTTCTCACACGACGATTATTACTGGCCAGTACCCAAGCGTGCACGGTATCGTCAATAACACCAAGATTCAGCCAGAGCGGCGTTCGCCAGATTGGTATTGGTATCAAAAAGACGTGAAGGTGCCAACACTTTACGACTTAGCCCGTCAAAAAGGACTGAAAACAGCCGCTTTTTTGTGGCCGGTCACTGCTGGTAGCAAGATCAATTATAATCTGGCCGAGATTTTTCCTAACCGGATTTGGACTAACCAAGTTTTGGTGTCATTAAAAGCCAGTTCGCCACTATTTATTCTTGAGTTGAATCACAAGTTTGGTAAGTTACGCGATGGCATTCATCAACCACAATTAGATGCGTTCATCACGGCGTGCGCTGTTGATACGCTTAAGAATAAGCGGCCAAACTTAACAATGATTCATTTAGTTGCCATGGACAGCATGCGTCACCGTTATGGCGTTCGTTCGGCGGAAGCAATGACGGCCCTACGCACTTTAGACCAACAAGTGGCCGAATTAATTCAAGCGACTAAAGATGGTGGTTTTTATGAGGACACGAATTTCGTTATTCTGGGCGATCATTATCAAATCAATGTCGATAAGATGATTCATCTGAACACATTGTTTGCGCAGAAAGGTTGGCTGACACCAGCAGCTGATCAGACCTTCAAAGAATGGTCGGTCATGGCCAAAACTTGTGACGGTAGCACTTATATTTACACTAAAAACTTTACAAAATTGGCTGAGTTACGTCAGGCTATCAGTCAAGTTGAAGGCGTGGAAAAGATTTATAGTCGCAAAGCAGCTAATCAACGTGGCGCTGATCCTGAATGTACGCTGATGGTTGAAGCCAAAGAAGGCTACTATTTCACTGACGAAAGTGATCGTCCCGCAATCGTTGAAACTGTTGATCCCGCCAGTCTAGGTACACCTGACCGTTACCACGGCGTTCACGGCTATGATCCTGATAAACCTGATTACCAAACAACGATTCTCTTCAATGGCCCTGCTGTTAAGCCAGGCGTTGAAATCAATCGAGCTAATTTAGTCGATGAAGCCCCAACTTTCGCCCAGCTACTTGGTCTCGAATTTCCTGAACCATTACCTGGTCATGCTTTACACGAGATTTTCAAGTAGGAGGACGTATGAAGAATAAATTTAATAAACAACAATGGAGTTGGATTTTCTATGATTGGGCCAACTCTGGTTACGGCATTATTATTACAACCGCCGTTTTACCAGTCTATTTCAAGGCAGTGGCACAAAGCAGCGGTGTCAGTGCGGCTAACTCAACGGCTTATTGGGGCTATGCTAATAGTTTCGGCACTTTGATTGTCTCACTATTAGCACCAGTCTTAGGCGCCTTAGCTGATTATCGCGGCTTCAAGAAAAAGATGCTCAACTTCTTTACTTGGGTCGGTATTATCACGACATTAGGCTTAAGTTTTATTCCTACTTCCCAATGGCGCTGGTTATTAGCCGTTTATATTCTGTCGATTATCGGCTACTCGGCGGCCAACCTTTTCTACGATAGTTTCTTGACCGATGTCGCGCCGGATAATGATATGGATGCCTTATCCTCCTATGGTTACGGCTTCGGCTATCTCGGCGGCGTTATGGCGTTCATTCTGTTCTTGATTCTGCAATTGACCAAGGGCTTTGGTCAGTTATCAAGCTTCGGTGTCGCTCGGTGGAGTTTTGCCTTAGCAGCAGTTTGGTGGCTCATTTTCTACGCCCCACTGTTAAAAAACGTCCAACAAGTTTATGCAATCGAACCAGATCGTCATCCCGTTCGTGATAGTTTCAAACGCGTTTGGGAAACTTTGAAGCACATTCGTCAGTATAAAGAGGTTGCTTGGTTCTTGATTGCTTACTTCTTCTACATTGATGGTGTTGATACTATCTTTACCATGGCAACGTCAATTGGGATGGATATTGGCATTACCACCACTACTTTGATGATTGTTCTCCTAGTTGTTCAGCTAATTGCCTTTCCGTTCTCATTACTCTATAGTTGGCTAGCCAATAAAACCTCAACGCGAGTGGGAATTTTAACTGGGATCATTATTTATTTGTTTATTTGTCTCTATGCCTTGAAGCTGAACACCACCGCCGACTTCTGGTTCTTAGCTGTGCTGATTGGGACCAGTCAAGGTGGGATTCAGGCTTTAAGCCGGTCTTACTTTGGTAAACTGATTCCCAAAGAATCCGGTAGTGAATTTTTCGGTTTCTACAATATCCTTGGTAAATTCTCCGCTGTTTTAGGCCCGGTCATTGTCAGCGTGGTCACCCAAATCACCGGCCGCTCAACTATCGGTGCTGCTTCCTTAAGTATTCTGTTCGTGATTGGCTTAGTGATTTTCCTTTATCTACCAAAATTAATTCGTCAAAAAAATTAAGCGTTATTTCAAATACATCGACATCTAAAAAGTTGTTGCTAAAACTCAAGTGAGTTCAGCAACGACTTTTTTTATTGTTAATAAAATAAAAGTTGCACTTGTTTTTCGAAGTGTACTAGGTATAATAGTACACGTAAAGGAGCTGAATGCCAATGGCACCTAACTTTTCAGGTCAGGCCTACTACGAACGCCTTGCCTTCAAGATTAAGACGGAAATTCTGCAGGGGATTTGGCAGCCTGGTGACAAGCTACCCTCAGTGCGGGAACTGGCCGCCCAAGAACATTTGAATCCGAATACGGTGGCCAAAACTTATCGTTTGCTCGAAAGTCAACAGCAAATCTATACCGAACCGGGCCGTGGCTCATTTATTAGCCACCCACCAGAACAAGTCAATCAGCAGCAAGTAATTAAATTACATCATCAATTCCAACAGTTTGTCGTTGAGGCGCGCGCTCAGGGTTTGACGCAAAACCAACTACAAGCCTGGTTAACCGAGCAATTTCAGGAGGAGTAACTGTGAAATTAACCGTTACAGATTTAGCCAAACAAATTCAGCACCATCAAATTCTCAAAGAGATTTCTTTCCAGTGGGCAGCTGGTGAAATCGTCGGTTTAGTGGGCCGTAATGGAGCTGGTAAAACGACTTTAATGCGTTGTTTAACGGGCCAATATCGGACCGATCATGGTGAAATCGCCCTTGATCAACAACCGTTCTCAACCGTACCAGCTGGTCGCCAAGAATTAATTATGGTCGATCCTCAGCAGAATTTCTTCAAAGGCTATGCCTTAAAAACAGTCGCAACTTTTTATGCCGAGCTTTATCCCCACTTCGACCAAAAACACTTCAGTGAATTAATGGCGCAACAAAAATTAGCCCCCGAAAAACGCTTCCGTGATTTATCTAAGGGACAACAAGCGTACGTTGCGATTGCTTTAGCAATTACTAGTGGTGCTAAGTTTATTCTGCTAGACGAGCCTTTTGACGGTTTGGACCTGCTCGTTCGCGAAGATATCATCAAATTAATTATTAAGGCCAACACTGATCACCAACAAGGTTTTCTAATTGCCTCGCATAATTTGACCGAACTAGATGGTCTCTCTGACCGTGTCTTATTTCTGAAGCATGAGCAATTGGTGGCTGATGTCAGTTTGGAAACTTTTCGGACGCAAAGTAAAAAGTTACAACTCGTCTTTCGTCAAAATCAAGTACCTCAATTATTAAGCGACCAAGGCCAAATTCTGTCAATTCACGGTCGTGTGATTGAAGTTTTCTTTAAAGATTACACGGAAGAAATTGATCAAGCTTTAAAGACACTCGATCCAGTGTTAATGGAAAATCTGCCGCTGAGTCTGAGCGATTTATTTAAAGTTGAATATGCTTATGGAAAGGATGATCTCTGATGCCGACAGCTCTGAAAAAAGAAATCCGCCTTCGTGAACGCCCGCTTTTTATCATTTCATTCTTGATTGTCATCATACTTGTGCTTCTCAAGCTAACAACACTGCCAGCCTATCAGCAAGCTGCGCCATTAATGCATCTTGCCAAGCCGCAGCAGCACCATCAATGGTACTTTAATGTTTATGTTAACTTTCCTGCTCAAGCCTATGGTCTTTTCTTTCTTAGTTTGTTTTGGGGATGGCTAAATGGCATTCGTGATAATGTCGGGCGTTTCTACAACTTTCTTACTACTCAAGGCTATAGTCGTAAAACAATTTTTAAAACATTGTGGTGGGAACGTGCCTGGCCAGTTTTAACGTTTGGTCTGATCTACTGGGGTAGTTTAACAACTATCTGGATTCTGAGCCTTTCTTGGTCAACTTTAAAAATGACCCTGTTACAATTACTTTTGATTATTTTTACAAATTTATTAATCAACCAAGCAGCCTGGATTATGATGACATTAGTTAGCCTATTTTTTAGTAACATCATTTTCAGTCTACTAGCTCTGGCAGCATTCTGGTGGACAGCCGGTCAAACAATTTACTATCTTGACCATCCTCACTTTGATCTTTGGAATAACTTTCTTTATCCAATGACTGATTTAAGGTTTTGGCCGTTATTTGGAATCTATCTGGGGTTAATTGTTTTCGGTACTCTCATAAGTTACTGGTTATTTCAACATTATTCCGGCGAAAATATTGGCGAATTCTTTAGTGTTCCGCAAACACGTTGGCTATTTTCGATTTTAATGATGATTTTAGTGGCAACAGTCTTTTATTTAATGCCAGTAGTTTCTTCAACATTTATTGTCATTCTCTTGTTCATTGTCATTACAGTCACTAATTTTTGGTCAACAATTCAACGGCGAATATTACCTTATCTCAAATTCCATTCTAAAACACATTTCAACCGTTCAGTCTAATGAATCTTAACAATCTTAAATCATAAATTGCATCTTGGAGGAGAAACATCATGACTGTTTCAATAAAAAGAATCATTCGGCAACGTCAAAAATTTCTTTTATTAGGGTTACTGATGGCTCTGCTGATTGTAGTTGGTTTCAGTATTGTAGATAGTATTTCGCTGCACAACCAAGGGATCATTCCGCGATTCGTCAATAATCACAGCAGTAAACAAGACGATTGGCTATATTTCCGTGAAACATATGATGTCGCTAATTCTAATGGCTTTTTATTTATTATCGCTGCTATCTGGGGTTGGTTAAACGCCAGTTGGAACCACCAAAGTCAATTTTATACTTGGCTTAAATCAACTGGTCAGCCATCACGAAAAATATTTCTAGCGATTTGGTGGGAAAATTCTTGGCCAATTTTACTAATGACCCTTATTTTTTGGTTTAGTTCTTTATTAATTTGGCTCTCAGCAACAAGTTGGCAAACGTTAAATCTCGGAGTGCCAAATTTGATAATGATTTTCTTAGTCAACCTTTTATTAAATCAGGCGGTAGTGAGTTTTTCGTTTCTAGTTGGGCTATTCTTTAACAATCAAATTTTAGGTTTGATGGGTTTCAGTCTATTCTGGTGGTTAGTTAATCAGGCAGTTAAACGCATCCAAATTACTTTTCAGATAGGTAATCCCCGTAGTAATGTTCTTGGGTTACTGTTGGCTGGTTCCAGCCACACTCGCTTATGGCCCCTGATTGCCTTTTATGTCGTAATGATTATTGGCAGTGCTGAGCTATCCTACTTACTTTATAGTCATCAGTCTGGCGAAAATACTGGTCATCTTTTTACCATTCCCCAGACACGTTGGCCGTTCGCTGTGATTATAATGGCCCTCATTATCGTTGCTAACCTACATCTTCATATTTTGTATAGTTGGATTTTTACGACAATTTGTATAGTAATGGTATTGGTGCCAAATATTTGGTGGCACTTACAGCGCAAAAATATATATTTCTCTAACCTAATCAAAATAAAAAGTAATACGAATTAATAATGTAAAAAAATCGATTCTCCAGATGACGGAGAATCGATTTTTTATATTTTAAATATTTTATTAGTCATTCAAATCAAACACATAACTACTATCATAAACTGCCAGGCGATAAGCGCGGTAGACGTAGGCTTTGGCCGAGGGATTGGAGACGATTAGGTTGAAGACTTGATTTTGGCCGTCGACTTCGATGATGTTGCTTTCGGTGCCGCTGCCTTTATAACCGAAATCAATTAAATAATTGTTGCCGGTTAATTTCTGCGTGTAGCCGATGACTTCAGTGAAGTTGGCTTTACCCAGCGTTTTACCATAAGACCAGGTTTGTTTAATGGTCATCGTCTTAGTATCGATATAATACTGGACACCTTCAGAATACTTGCCAGAAGTGCTGGCGTCGCCGTTAGTCACGTTGATATTATTGTTATAAAGCAAAATGTTTTCGCTGCTAGGATCGTTATTATCGTCGTTCAATAAGGTCACGCCGTGTTGCCCGCCAGTGATGGTGGTACCAACCGTACCAGTCAGCAGCAGAGATTGATATTTTGTCGGCCAACTGCTCTTCTTTTTGCCAGAATAGATCCACTTGATCTTGGCCGTCTTCAGGTCCAACTTCATGATCATATCCTGATTCCGACCAGAAATAATAATGCTGCCATCATTGCTGTCGTAATCAACGGCATTCTGGTGGAACCAATCAACGGTGCCATCGCTGCTAGCCTTGTAACTTTCATACATTGACTTCGGCAACAACTTCTTCAAGTCAATCACCTGGGTCACTTTACCAGTCGTGTGAGAAATCACCACCATGGTATCTTCAACATACTTGGAGCCATCACTAACGGTGGCCAGCAAATCATGATTAGGTAATTCTAAAATATCGTGGTGAATAACGGTCTTATCAGAATTAGCGTTTTCGCTGTGGCCAGTTTTAGTGTCAAAAGTGTACTCCTTATAAACGCGACCCAGTAAATCAGTTTCCACCAAATCATTATAAGTCGTGCCAGACTGATCATTCTTCGTCAGCATCAAATAATGACCGTTGGAAATCGGTTCCAGCATATGTTGAACGTACAAGGTTGAATACCAACGCACGGCGCCATCAGCATCTACTGCGAAGGACTCTTTAGTTGTGCGCACTAAAAAGGTCAACTTATTATCGCCAATGTCCATTTCGCTCTTATTACTCTTGCTGACAGTAATCTTGGTCGAAGCAATGTACTTCGGCAAAGTGGACGTGGTGGTAATTGCTAAAGTTTTCGTGGTGGTGCTGCCATTTTCATAAGTGACCGTAATTTTCACGGTATTATTACCAGCGTACAAACCAACCACCGGTACTTGATGCTGGGTTTGGTAACCACCATTGACTGTGTTCGTAATACTGGTTTTCGCCGTCTTACCGACTACGGTGTAACTAACCTTGGCTTTTTCAGTGGTCGTGAAAAGAACTAAAGCCGTTAACGGCGAAGTGCTATACGGATTGACTTTCACATACGGCGTATCAATTGTGTATGCCGTATTAGCCAAAGCAGCCTGATAAGTTTTCGTTGCAGTTGCTTGGGCATCAGCCCGCGTTGTAACTAACTTGCTGCCTAAATTGTCTGTGATTTCCGAACTTGATAAGGGCACATTTTCCGTTGCATTAGCGGTTTGCTGCTGACAACCAGCCAAAAATAATAACGTACTTCCTAAACCAATTAATAATGAGATTTTAAATTTTTTTCGATGTTTCACGAACTATCACCACTCCAGACATATCATTCCAATAGCTTTCATCATACAGAAAAGTTATGAAATGATAATGAAATTTGCGATGAAGTTATGAATGAATTGTAAGGATTATATGACAATTCTGTAAGATAGTCATTAAAAAACTAACCCTAACCTCAGCAAAGAAATGAACGACAGCGGATCAACCAGCCCCTGATCGCACTAGGCAACTGGTTTAACCGTCACGGTTTGATCGACTAAATTATTGGCACCATCTTCAGCCCGATGTGATGTAAACAATACCGTGCGCTGGGGATCTTGGAGAATCGCTGTTTCAATGGCGGTGCTGGTCGCCTGATCAACATTGGCGGTGGCTTCATCTAATAATAAAACCGGCGCTTTGGTCAAAATGGCCCGGGCGATACACAAACGCTGGCGTTCACCACCGGACAATTCATTGGACAGTTCACTAATTTCCGTATCTAATTGCTGTGGTAATTGCTTAATTCGCGTTTCTAGTCGAACTAATTTTAAGACTTGCCACAGCTCGCTATCTGAAATGTTTGAAGACAATGTTAAATTATAGCGAATGCTCCCAGAGAAAATATGCGTTGCTTGCGGCACATACAGCACTTGTTGCTGATCAGAAATGGTCGCCGTTTGCCAAAAGTAGTGGCCGGTACTCGGCGTGACTAAACTGGCCAACGTTTTCAGCAAAGTTGTTTTGCCAGCACCGCTAGGACCAGTGACAAATGCCTTCTGACCAAATGGCACTTGGAAGCTAATCGGGGCCAACCAAGTATTGTCACGATCACCGACGGACAGCGACGAAACGGCCAAATCAGGACGGGCTGCTTCATCGAATGCTTGATCAACATGCGGCGTAAAGTCCAACCCTTGATATTTCTTGAAAATCGCACTAACCGACCTAAAACTAACAATCGCATTGCCTAACCCAGCGAAAGAAGTCACGAAAATACCGGCCAAGTTACCCGTCGCATAAAAAGAACCGGCCGTTAGTTGACCATTCAGTACTAATAACGAAGTGGTAATAATAATCACGTATTGCGAGACTTGGCCAAACAGTCCATTGACCAAACCAGCTTGGGCTGTTTTAACACTTTGATTAACGGCTGCCGCTTTCGTTTCTTCTGACTGCTGCTTAATTAGCCGGGGGATCTCGACTCGTTTATGAAAGGCGAAGAGCACCTCAAAGCCACCAAGCACATTTTGCACCACATTATTCATTTTCTCGTTCTGCACGGTCAAACGTTCAGTCGCCTTGGTGACCCAAGGCGTTGTGATGCGCGGAATAATCGTCGACAGCACTGCCAAAATAATGCCGCTCAACCCAATTAGCCAGTGATAAGAGAACAGCATGATAATCGGAAACAATAAGCCAAAAGCATACATAATGATGTTAAATAACGACTGCAATCCTTTTTGTTCGATCTGACTAATATCATTATTAAACCACGACGAGTATTCGCCAGTGGTCCGTTTAGTGACGGCTTGATAATCCATATTGGCAATCCCAGTACCTAAATCAGTTCGAATTGCGGTATCCACACTTTGCGTAATTTTCTGCTGCCAAACTTCACTATACAAATCCGCCAACACCATAAAAAGATTCGTAACAATACTCAATAACAGCCAAAAGAAAAACTGCTGCTGATTTTTCTTGATCAAGGTATCGATCACCTTGCTAATCGCCACACTAGTAAAAGTTTGACTAAAAATAACTGCTGCTGTTAAAACGGTATACCCAATTATAGTTCCCCGAAACATCTTCAAATAACGTTTCATTGCTAATCATCCCTTCGCGTACATTTCAGCCGCTGATCTGGCGGTGGTGCTGTTTCAAGCCGCGTAATTTCCAGATTTAATCGATCACGAAGCTGTTTAATGACTGCCAAATTCTGACTCGTCACTCGAAACGAAATTTGTTTCGCGTGATTTTTACTGCGAATAATAATTTTATGACTCACTTTCTCGCTTCCCATCGATTAATATCTCATTTAATTATTGTCTCGATGTCATCATCTCTCATTATTTGAATGTTCCTTAATTGCTGTTTTGCTGATTTAAAGCCGATTTCAACCCATATCAGAATAAATGTTCAATATTTATCTTCTCATCTGGTTAGAAATATTTTAATTCACATTTAATCTTAATGCAATGCTTTTTTATTGGAAATAGTTTTAGGCCGATTATAGGGACTAAATCTATCTAGAACAATTAAAATCTAGTATATGTATTGAAACAGAACTGGTTCTGACGCCATTCCGGGCTTGCTGGTTGCGGAACGCGGCCGGCATCGATTGATGCCAATTAAAAACCAAATTGTCATCAATACGAGCCTTATACTAAGCGATAAATCGCTAAGTATAATTTGGCGGCTGACAACCACGCCCTCCATTCCGTCTGGAGTTGAGGTAGCTCACTTCAGATCTGTTAGTGCTTAAGGCAATTTAACTGGGATTGATCAACTCGATTTAAATTATTGTCACATCTGAACAGTATTAAAAAAGTCTGTCTGACAGTTTCTGACTTAATTCCAGAAAGCTTATCAAACAGGCCTATTAGTCTATTGCGATTTGTTTTTCAAAACAGTGGTAATCAATTCAGTTAGTTTCATCTGGTGGTTGTTGGGCGATTGGTGTCCAACTGCGCTAGTATTGCTTGATATCAACCAAACCTAAAGTGGGTTAAATTAACTCAAAACGCAGTGGAGGCCGCCGGAGTGTCAGCCGCCAAATTATCCTTGGCGCTTTAGCGCTTAGGATAAGGGTTGAATTTGAGATTGTTGCGCAGCAATAAGCTCAAATCAATCCCGGCCGCGTTCCACACTCCGCCGGCCGCAACGGAGTTGTCTGCCATTCCGCCCAAAACTAATTCAGCTTCAAATCGACGGCCACAGCGTTCCACGTCAGTAAAATCGCCCAGCAACCACCTTCACCAATTGGGGAAGACTTTAAGCACTACTCATATACAAAAAACCATGCTGCCCGTAAAACTAGGCAGCATGGTTTGTCATTACTTATTATTCAATTGTTTCAAAACAAAGCTTATTCAAACACCATTTGGTTATGATACAACTCAGCGTAAAAGCCCTTTTCGGCGAGCAGCTGTTTATGACTGCCCTCTTCAATGACATTGCCATCACGAAGCACCACAATCTTATCAGCATTCAGAATCGTCTTCAGACGATGGGCAATCACGAAACTGGTCCGTCCCTGAATCACGTTGTCCATCGCTTCTTGAATCTGCGCTTCGGTGACAGTATCAACGTTGGACGTTGCCTCATCAAGAATCAGCAACCGCGGATTGGTGATGATCGTCCGGGCAATTGACATCAATTGCTTTTGACCTGCTGAGAAAATCGTATTCTCATCGCTGATCATCGTGTCGTAGCCGTCATCCAAAGTCATAATGAAATCATGAATTCGCGCTTGTTTAGCCGCATCATACAATTCTTCATCAGTGGCATTCGGCTTCCCGAATTTAATATTCTCAGCAATTGTTCCTGAGAATAGTTGCGGATCTTGCAGCACAATCCCGACATTTTCCCGCAAGGACATCAGATCCATGTCGCGAATATCGACGCCGTCAAAAGTGATACTACCTGAATCCAAATCATAGAAACGATTTAGCAAGTTCATGACCGTCGTTTTACCAGAACCGGTTGGCCCAACTAAGGCGACCATTTCGCCACGATCGACTTCAATATTGATGCCATGAAGGATTTCTTTCCCAGGCAAGTAGCTGAAATGAACATCCTTTAACTCAATCTTATCGTGAACGCCATCAAGAATTTTACCATTCTGGGGATTGATCTCGTCAGGCTGTTCGCGAACTTCATTGATCCGCCGCGCCCCAGTAATGGCCAATTGGATCATACTGTACAGTGAGGTCAAAGAAATAATTGGCTGGTAATATTGTTGTGCTAGTTGAACGAAGATGACAACTAAGCCCAACCCAGCGGCAACCGACATCCCTTGTTGTAGCACTAACGCTGAGCCAACAAAGATAACCAAGGCAGTGTTAAACAATGACATCCCTTGCATCAACGGGAATAAAATCCCTGACCAAACTTGACCACGTAAAGTTGTCTTTTTAACTTCATCGTTGTGTTTCAAGAAACCCTTGATCGATTCCTGTTGTAAACCATTGGTAATAATAATCTTCTGACCAGTAATCTGTTCGTTAATATAACCATTCAATTTACCAACATCGTCTTGTTGCTCGTTAACGTATTTCTGTGCCTTGACAATAATCACCGCAGCTAAGATAACTGCGACCGGTGTTGAGGCCACCGCCACCCAAGCTAAGGTCACATTCTGGCGGAACATCATAATGATCATCCCGACAAACAACGTGATACTTGCGAAAATTTCAAACATCGCCTGATTCATGGCATTGAAAATATTATCCAAGTCAGAAGTGTAACGCGCTAAAATATCGCCATCAGAATGAGTGTCGAAATAACTCACCCGCATCCGTTGCATTTTACGGAATAAACCGATCCGCATTGTCCCGGTAGAACGACCAGCAATCTGGGAAATGATCAACGAACTGATCAACATTGCGGCCGCGTTAAAGATATAGAACCAAGCCATTTTAATAATCGCACTATTGAAAGTTGCTTGTGATGCTTGGGCGCGTGTTGCTGGGTTCGACCAAGCCTGCAGATACTTGGTCAAGGCTGTAATCGCGTCACCCATGTAAATTGGCGCTTTTACTTGGAGATATGAGGCCAGAATCGTTAGCGCTAAAACAATTAATAAACCTGGCCAATATTTGCGTAAATAATGAGCGTAAAACTTACCGGCTCCTTTTAAATCATTCATCTTAAACCTCCTCCAACGCCTTTTGCGTCCGATAGATTTCCTGATAAACCGCGTTATTTTTAACTAATTCGTGGTGCGTCCCTGAGCCGACGATCTTCCCTTGATCAAGCACTAAAATACGATCCGCCTTAATAATCGAAGCAATCTTTTCAGCGATGATCACCGTAGTCGTATGGCCTAAGTCACGGGCCAAAGCTTCCTGGACGAGTTTCTCCGACTGAGCATCAAGGGCGCTGGTCGAATCATCCATGATCAAAATATCGGGTTTACTAATAATCCCTCGAGTAATTGATAGGCGCTGTTTCTGACCACCAGAGAAGTTAGCCGAGCGTTCTTCAATCGGCGCATCATATTGCTGGTCCAAACGCTCAATAAATTCAGCCGACTGGGCAATATGAGCGGCCCAGCGCATATCACTAACTGAGGCGTCAGCTTTACCTTGCCGTAAATTATGAGCAATCGTTCCAGAGAACAAGGTCGACCGTTGCAAAACATATGAAACTGCTTGCCGCAAGGATTGTTCGTTAACATCCTTGACGTTCTCACCGCCGACTTTAACAGTCCCGGTTTCTGGATCAAATAGCCGCGGAATCAGCTGAGCCAAACTAGACTTACCTGAACCTGTGGCCCCAACAATCCCAATCATTTCCCCCGGTTGCACGGAGAAGTTGATATCTTGTAAAGTTGGTGCTTCGTCACCAGGATAAGTGAAGGTCACATGATCAAATTCAATCGAACCGGATAATTTCTCTTCAGGCACATCAGGGAAAGTTAAGCTAGGTTTCGTATCGTAGATTTCTTGTAACCGTCGTAAAGAAACGAAGGCCCGTGAAGCACCAGTCAACATGAAACCACCGTTAACAATCGCAAACAGAATTTGATACAAGTAACTGACAAATGCCGTGATTGCAGCTAATGAACCAGGATCACTAGTGACCATACTGCCGACTAACATAATTGAGCCGGCCATTGCCAAGTCACCAATTAAGAAGAATGCTGGCATTAAAATTGAGAACAAGTTCCCGATAATAATTGTAACTTTTGTCATTTTGTCAGAAGCTTTAGAGAATTGTTCGATTTGATTCTGTTCTTGAACGAAGGACTTGACCACGCGAATTCCCATGAGGTTTTCCCGGGCCAACGTGTTATTGCGATCCAACATGGTCTGCATTTTCTCGAAATACTTGCCCATCTTGGAGAACGAGAAGTAACTGATGACGAAAATTAAAATCATCATTAAAATAATGACCCACCATAATTTCGGCAAGGTGATGATCGCCAAAATAAAGGAACCAATAAATAAAATTGGCACGCGGGTTAATTGCTGGAGCACGGACATGACAACCATTTGCATTTGATTGATGTCGTTTGTCAGTCGTACCACCAAATTTGAAGCTGAGAATTTCTCAATATCTTGAAATGAGAAAGTTTGAATTTGCCGATATGCTTTCTCACGCATATCAGCTGCCACACCTTGCGCCGCCCGCGCTGAATAAATCGTGTTAACAATCCCGGCGATAATCCCCAGAATCGCTAACGCCACCAGTTCGATCCCGAGCTTGGTAACAGTGCTACTGTCACGTTTGATGATCGCATTTAGCATATCTTGCAATAAATGCGGTTGCCATAATGTGGCAAAAGAAATAATAACTACGGCCACAGTTGACCAAATCACATCAGATTTGTACTTTTTCAAGTAATGACCCAAAGTTTTCATGTCCGAACCCCCTATCGGTTTTTTTAGAATAACTCTTTTATTATACTGTAAGAATTTTATACAAGCTAGTAAAAAATAAGTTGTTCGGAGCAGCGGGTAGCTGGCGTAGAGTAACTTCAATTATTTGATTGAGCTGGTGTAACCAGATCGAGCAAATAATTAAGTTAATCATAGCCAGCTGCTGCTCCGAACACGATTCAGCAGAGCGTGAAGAGTGGCGACGAAGCTGAATTGAGTCTGACTCCATTGCGGGCTTGCTGGTTGTAGAACGCGGCCGGCATCGATTTGAACCAATTACAAACCAAATTATTTCAAATACGAGCCTTATCCTAAGCGATAAATCGCTAAGGATAATTTGGCGGCTGACAACCACGCCCTCCATTCCGTCTGGAGTTGAGTTAGTGCAATTCATCAATATTGGATGTTAAGTCAATTATCGTAGAACTGATCAACTTGACTCGAATTGTGATGACAACCGAACAGAGCATAGAAAAACAAACAAATAAACCTGTCTGACAGACGCTAGATTCATCAGATTGCGATGATACTATTTATTTACTGATGACGGTGTTTTATATCAAATTGCAAGCGCTGTCAGTCAGTGGGATAATGAAATCAAGTTAACTAGTGGGCAAGCTTTTTGGAAAGGAGTTAAGCAATATGCAGCGAACTTTAAAATTAGCACTAGGTAGTCTAAGCGGATTATTGCTACTGGTTGCAGTCACAGCACCGACAATTGAAGTAGCGTCGGCTGCACAAGAAATCACCGATGATCACGTGACCATTATTTATCCGGACTTACCAGCAGAACAGCCGCCTAAGGTTAGTGAGGTTCGCGATGATAATTTGACGGTGGTTTATTTGGAGACGCAAGATGATGAAAATGCTGAGGCAACAGCAATTGAAAGTACAGTTGCTTCAGAAAGTTCGGATACTAATACTGCACCAGAATTAACCCCATCAACGCTTCCAGCAACCGGTCATCATCGCGAGCTTAAATCAACAATTCAAATTATGCCCAATTATCAAGCCACTATTCTTTTGCACTGTATCACCAGTGAAAGTGGCAATTTCCGAGCGATTAAACAGATTACCAGCGTCAATTTCTTAACGAAAGAAAGTTCAGTTAAAAAAGATTTTAGTGGCCATCTCTTGATTGAATTAACCGACCCTAATCAATTGCATTATGCGATTGACGGTAATTTTTATGATGCCAGGATATTCAGTCAAACAATTCTTGAATCTAGCCAGCGCCTTGATGAAAAAAGCTTATTAACAAGTTTTACCACCAGTGGTATTAATACCACTGTCGATAGTCCCTACATTTTCCAAAGTGGGGTAATTACTTTCTAATTGAGTTAAACCAAAGCATCAGCTAAAATTACTAAATAAAAAATAGTTCGTTGACCTTTTCATTTCGAAATCAGTCAAGGAACTATTTTTATTTGTGACCTTACAAATTCAATTCATAAGCTCGTCTTGCATTATCTTCATGATTTTCAGCAGGCTCATCTACATAGATTTTGCCCCGGTATTGATAGCCGAAACTTGTGACCACGGCTTGCATGCGTTTGTTAAGTTCGTGAGTATCAATTCGAAAATTGCGAACGCCTTGTGCATAAGCCTGGCTGATTAAATCGGAAAAGAAATAATGGCTCAAATGTTGACCACCAAATTGGCCGCCAATGGCAATTCGATGAATCGTTGCATATGAATCGGTGACATTTTGCCAAGCGCCATTTTCAATTTCTGCATAATTGGCATCATTGCCAACAATCATGGTCGCAGTGCCCGCAACTTCATTGCCGACCATTAATAACCAGCATTGTTGCGCTGAAATATCTTGGGTGAGCGCCGCTTCATCGGGGTAACCATCTTGCCACTGAGGACTACCATCAGCTTTCAATTGCGCTTTAGCCTGATTAATAATCGGCATAATCATTGGCAAATCTGCCTGTCGCGCCTGTTTAATATAGATTAAGCTCATCGCGAACCCTCCATCACTCATTAGTTATCTCTAAGAATACCATTTTTAGAAACACTTGTGCACACTCATTCAAAAATGTTACCTCTCTCGTTTCTTGATTATGGATTCATTAGTCACATTGTATTTAATTCATCACTATGTTATAAATTAATAGGCTTTTGCACAAAAATATATTTGGGGATGGGTTAAGTTATGAAGCAGCAATATAAAACTCGGGCGGAGTTAAAACGTGAGGTTAAGGATCTTTATCGCGGTAATTGGGGGATGGCGATTAAGTTGAATTTGGTGCCGGTCATTATTTCGATCTTGGCGGCATTTGTCCTGATAATTGTGGGCATCATGGGCATCATTTCCATGTCGATGGCCACCACAGATTTGTCGGCAGCTGATATTTTATTTGCCACTAGTTCAGTCTTCACGGTGATTGGCAGCTTTTTCAGCAGTGCTATCGGCGGCATTATCATGGTTTTAATTAGCACTGGGATTCTGTTTACGTCATTAAATTGGTTAAGAACTCAGCAAAAACCTGATGGTGCGCTGAAAAATGCCTTTGCTGTTTTCTCTGGAAAATATTTCGTAGGTACTTTATTGACTTACATTTTAGTTAGAATTTTTACTTTCCTTTGGACATTATTATTTATTATTCCCGGGATTATTAAACAGTATGCCTATTCACAGGCACTCTATATTTTCAAAGACGCGGCCGATAATGATAACAACACCAACGTCAGTTACTTCGACTGCATTACGAAAAGTCGGCAATTAATGGTCGGTCATAAATGGCGCCTGTTCGTCTTGCAACTTAGCTTTATTGGCTGGGATATTTTAGCCAGTCTGACCTTTGGTATCGGCAATCTTTGGCTAACACCTTATAAAAACGCTACTTATGCCGCTTTTTATAAAGATTTAGTTGACTAATGATTGTTCGCTGCGTTGATTTAATAGACCTTGATGACAATTGAAAAAAGCCATTGCTAGCTAAAAACTGGCAGTGGCTTTTTTTCATTACTGTGACTGATTTTTGACCGATAAGTTTAAATGTCGTTTTAAATTAGCAGCAACTATTGTATTCACTTTTTTCCTATGATATAAACAAAGACGAGTGTTTGGGCTAAATACAATGTAAATGGGGGATTTTTATGATAAAAAAACACAAAACTCGGGGCGAATTAAAACGTGAAGTGAAAGATGCCTTTCGCGGTAACTGGTTGGAAGCAATCAAGCTGAATTTGGTGCCAGTGTTGTTAGGTATTATTGTTTTAATCATGATTGGCGTCATGGCTGGCAAAGGTTATTTCTATTTTCTTAGAGACAGCTTCAATAATTTCGAAATTAGCAATATTCGCGATATTAATACGAATCAATCAACTTCTAATAGTAGTGTTTTCGGCGGCTTTATTGCGTCCTTAGTGACCACAGGGATTATGTATACCAGCTTGAATTGGTTGCGGACGAAACAAGTGCCCGAAAGTTCGATCAAGGGTGCTTTTGCAGTTTTCACTAAAAAATATTTTATCGGCGTGTTCGCCACAACTTTATTGTTACGGATTTTCACCTTCCTCTGGACCCTATTGTTGATTATTCCTGGAATCGTTAAAAACTACGCTTATTCTCAGGCCAATTTCGTCTTCAAGGATTTGGCTGACAGTGATTCTGATCAAAGCATCAGTTACCTTGATTGTATTACGAAAAGTCGCCAATTAATGGTTGGCAATAAGTGGCGCTTGTTCGTCCTCCAATTAAGTTTCATTGGTTGGGATATTCTTGCTTGCCTGACCTTGGGGATTGGTTTTCTCTGGTTGATTCCTTATCAAAACGCCACCTACGCCGCTTTTTACAAGGATCTTGTTGATTAGGCCCCATTTTAAAATTTTTAACTCGAAAACATCAGTCCTGTTTCAATAAGCTATGTTTGTAAAACACTGTCGTAATAACGAACTGTTGCGCGACAATAACACACTAGCCGCAAATACTTAATAATATTTTCGGAGGTAAGTCCATGTTTACCGAATATGGCAAATTAAGTACAATGCTTTATGAATTCACTAAACCAGCCGGTACTTCCATCGATGGCGATTTAGAATATTATTTAGAAAAACTACAAGGCACTTCTGGCCGCATTCTTGAAGCCGGCGTTGGTACTGGACGGTTATTAATTCCGCTACTGGGGGCTGGCTTAACGGTTGATGGTGTTGATATATCTGCGGAAATGCTGGCGCAATGTCGGCAGAATCTACAGGCCCATCAGTTAAGTGCTGATTTATTCGAGCAAGATCTGACCAAGTTAAATCTACCTGAACATTATCAAGCCATCGTCATGCCAACTGGTAGTTTTTGCCTGCTCCCTAAAGCAAAAATTGCGGCAGTTTTAGCAGCTTTTTACCAACAATTAACGCCAGGTGGGCAATTAATTGTTGATCTCGAAATGCCCAGTGATTTCCATGAAGGTACAACTGATCAAGCAACTTTCCCGCTGGATGATCATCAAGGCATCATGATGACCAACTATCATGAAAAAATTGACTGGTTTAATCAGAAAACATCAACCTTGAGTAAGTATGAATTGATCACCAACGGCGCAGTCACCGCCACAGAGCTTTCGCACTTTATCATGTATTGGTACGGTTTAAATGAATTTGAAATGTTGCTGCAAGCCGCCGGATTTTCGGAAATCAGCCATGAGATTGGCTACGGCAAACACGCTTCAGAAATCATCACGTTTATTGCTCGCAAAGCATAAGCGACTTAAAAAAAGGCACCGACAATTCATTTCTAAGTTGTCAGTGCTTTTTTTGAACCATTAATTAAAATCAGCCGGACTTTCTTCGTCATAGTAAATGACTTCGGACAGTTTCGGATCATTAAAAATCTTCATGAAATCTGTTAAGGCACCGGCCAATTTAAGTTTGGCAAATTCAGACTTCTTCATCCAGAAAATTTCGCCCTCACGTCCAGAGTGAATCTCACCACTAAAATCAGACGTGCGATAGAAATAGATCACGCGGCGAAACGGTGCACCCTCAACTGTTTTGTCAGGATACTGACATAAGCCGACTGATTGCAAGTTGCGAATCGTTAGGCCAGTTTCCTCTTTAATCTCGCGAATAGCTGAATCCACGAATGATTCACCAGGCTCCACATGTCCGCCAGGGAAGGTAATGCCGGGCCAATCTTTCTTGCGCCGATTCTCCACGAGAACTTGATCACCAGATTCAATCATGACTAAGTTTAAGAATAATGCCGGTTCTGGTAGATGCATACGGGAACCTCCTTGATATTAATAAAACTAAGTATAGCCCTGCACAGAATAATTAGCTACCTTATCTAGACATGATTTAACGCGACTCAAGTACGAAAGTAAAAAGTTGTCAAACTGGCTTAGTATTTTATCTCAATCTGATTTTCCAATTAGTGGTGATTAATTCTGTTAGTTAGTACAGGTGGTCGCTGGGCGATTGGCATCTAACTTTACTAGTTTTGACTTGATATCGACAAAATCTAGAGTGAGCTAAATTAGTTTAAAACGTAGTGGAGGCCGCCGGGTTGTCAGTCGCCAAATTCTTCTTGCCGCTTTTAGCGGTTAGAAGAAGACTCGTATTTAAGATTTTGCATTGCAAAAGCTTAAATCGATGTCGGCAACGTTCCACAACCCGCCGGCCGCAATGAAGTTGTCCACTATTTTGCCCAAAACTCGTTCAGGTTCAAATCGACGGCCACAGCGTTCCATGCCAATAAAATCGCCCAGCAACCACCTTTCTAATTGAGGAAAACATGGCACTATCCGCATTTCATCAACTCGACCTTGATATCAATCAAAACTAAAGTGGACTAACCTAGCTCAAAACGCAGTGAAGGCCGCCGAGTTGTCTGCTATTCTGCCCAAAACTGGTTCAAACTAGCATAAATTCTTTGATAAAAAAATAACCAGCCCTGATTATGGGTGGCTATTTTTTCAAAGCGCTATTATTGAGCTGGTGTAATTGTAACTGATTCAATGACAACATCATCTTTAGGCTTGTCACTGCCGTCACGACTAACGCGGGAAATTTCTTGAACAACGTCCATGCCCTTAATCACTTGACCGAAAACCGTGTGGCGATGATCTAACCAAGGCGTGCCACCGTTTTTATAAGCAGCGATAATTTCATCGGGATACTGAGCATCGCGCATACTCTGAAGCATCCGCTTAGGCATATTCGCATTTGAAACAATGAAGAATTGGCTGCCGTTTGTATTAGGACCAGCATTGGCCATCGACAAAGCACCGGTCAAATTAAACAATTCATCGGAAAATTCATCAGCAAATTCACCGCCATAAATACTCTCACCACCAGCACCAGTGCCAGTTGGATCGCCACCTTGAATCATAAAATCAGGAATAACGCGATGGAAAATAATCCCATCATAATAATTTTTATTTGCTAAACCAATAAAGTTAGCAACTGTTTTGGGTGCTTGTTCATCAAACAATTGAATCTCAATTTCACCATGATTAGTTTTAATCGTCGCCATACTGCCAGTTGCGTTAGCCAAGTCTAATTGTGGAAAAGTCATAAGTGCCTCCAAATATTTAATTAGTAGCTACATTCTAATACAAACAGAGTGTGAAGAGCAATGGGTAGCTTGCGTAGGGTAATTTCAAATATCTGATTAAGCGGCGCTAGCCGATTGAGCAGATATTTAAATTAGCCATAGCCAGCTATTGCTCTGAACACGTTTCAACAGAGTGTGAAGGACAACGGTCTTTTGGCGTAGCGTAACTTCAATTATTTGATTGAGCGGCAAAGCCGATCGAGCGAATAATTAAGTTAGGCATAGCCATTTGTTGCGCTGAACACATTTCAAAAGAGTGTGAAGGGCAATGGGGAGCTTGCGTCGCATAATTCTTGTGCAATCTTTAAATAACTTTTAATATCAATAATTTTCGACAATGTTCTCGCCCTTTCACTTGTCAAAAATAAGTTTTTCGCCTATGATTAAGGAGGATGAAACCGTTACCAAATTTGAAATAATAAGGAGTCTTCACTTATGAAAATTGGAATTATTGGTGCCACCGGCCATGTTGGTCACTTTCTGACCGAAGAGGCATTACGGCGCGGCCATGAAGTTGTGGGCATTGTTCGTCACGTGCCTGAAACAACCGAACCAAATTTACATTTCTTGAATAAAGATTTGTTTAACTTGACCACAGAAGACGTGCAAGACTTCGATGCGCTCATCAGTGCTTACAACGCACCTGCTAATGAAGAGCCGTTACACTTGGAAGCCATGAAACACTTAGTTGAAATTCTGAACGGCACTAACGTTCGCTTGTTAGTTGTCGGCGGTGCTGGTAGCTTGTATGTTGATAATAAATTGGAAAAGCGGCTATTCGAAACGGATGACTTTCCTGATGATTTCAAGCCAACAGCAGCTAACATGACTAAGGGCTTGGATTATTTGCGCGATGTTGAGAATGTGCGTTGGACTTATTTAAGTCCTTCCAAAGATTTCTTAGTCAACGGTGCACGTACTGGCCACTATAAAGTTGGTCAGGAACAATTATTGATCAGTAAGTATGGTAAGAGCGAAATCAGTATGGCTGATTATGCCATTGCCATGTTGGACGAAATTGAAAATCCCCAACATCAACAACAGCGTTATACGGTTTGCATGGTATAGCCAAACGGGTTGACCATCTTTTAATTAACACAATTTGCATTATTTGTGTACTGATGTTATATTATGAATATAATCTCATTGAGCATGAATCACCGAAGCCCCAGACTATTCTCAGTAGTCTGGGGCTTTTTTTGCGAACAATATGTAATTGAACGAGTGAGGCTAATTGTTGCCAAACTGACTATTTATGCTGTTTATTATTTAGCCAATAATTAAACAAAGCCAGAATCACACCAACAATTATTGGCGCAATAATCTCATCGAGCATAAACTCACCTCCCCCACGCTGATAATTTTTTCACAACATGTGGTTGGCAACACATTCATTATGCCAGATGGTTCACAAATATGATAGTCCAAATGAAGAATGTCTAAGAATCGCTAATATCCTAATTGGTCGATTGAACAAGATTGCTTTATTTAGCTACTAATGTTATATTGTAAGTATAATTTTGTCGAACATAGACCACCAAAGCCACCGACTATTGCAGTAGTCGGTGGCTTTTTTTGCGAGCAATTATGTAATTGAACGGGTGAGGCTAATGTTGCCTACTTGACTACTTGCGATGCCGATTACTTAGCCAGTAATTGTACGTCGCAAGAACCACACCAATAATGATTGGCGCAATAATTTTGTCAAACATAAACTCACCTCCCCCACGTTGATAAATTTTCCACAACGTGTGGTTGGCAACACTCTCATTATGCCAGAGATCGAGTTGATTGTGTACCTATAAACTAATGATTTAATCAGAAATTAATCACAAAAATAGCCGGCGATAAGCGACTATTTTAGCTGCTCCAAATTAATCTAATTTTCATTCATTGGTGTAATCACGGTGCACTGTTCTGGACCAGGAGTAGCTAGATAAACACGCTCCGCTTGCTGATCATTGGCCACACTGAAGGTAAATTCCACGTTGGTTGCCACGCCCCACTCGCCATTTTTGTTCATGGCAATCAGTGACATGGCACCGCACTTACCATAGCGTTGGCGCAGTTTAGCCGCAAAATCATAAACGGCTTGGTCGCAGGCCGCCTGCGGCGTCAAGCCCGTCCCCATGAGTCGAACAATCTCATAAGACAAACAGCCTTTCATTAAATCTTCACCCAAACCCGTGGCGCTAGCACCGCCGATGTCACTATCCACATAAAATCCGGAGCCAGATAGTGGCGAATCACCAACTCGACCTGGCTTTTTCATAAATAAACCCGAGGTTGAGGTACCGACCGTCATTTGCCCAGTCGCATCTAAAGTGACCGCGCCAACCGTATCATGGCCGTCGTAAGGATTCAGATTATTGGCAGCGACTTCTTTGACACGCTCCGTCCAATCAGCATGGGCCTTCTCCGTCAACATATTTTGCTTGGTGAAGCCGGCCAGTGATGCATATTTAGTTGCGCCGGCACCAACGCGAAAACTATTAAACTGTTCGTCGCTTAATTTGCGAGCCACCGAAATGGGATTCTTGACGTCTTGAATACCAGCAACACCACCGATTTTGAAAGTATTACCATCCATAAAAGCCGCGTCCATTTCAAGAATGCCTTCCTCATTAGGCAAGCCGCCATAACCGACGGATTGATAATCAGGACAATTCTCAACCGTTTGAATCAGCCGCTCGACGGCATCCCCCGCCGTCACACCGTCTTTCAACATTTCACTGGCAGTCACAACTCCATCATGAGCCATTTGCCAAGTTGCAATAACTCCCCAACTCATTTGCGCACCTCTTTTTTCATTATGATAGCGATTTCAACAACTATTATACCGGATTCCTTTCAAAATTGCGGTAAATTTACGATAAAAAAACGAGTTTAGCTATTTCAGCCTAACTCGTTTTATTTAATGTTTAAAATGAACAACTAATTAATGCTTGCCGTCAAACAAATCATGAATAGATTCGTTATTATAGATACGTTCAATCGCATTGGCAAATAAGTCAGCAACTGACAACCGCACTAATTTTGGAAATTCTTTTTCTTCAGGAACACGAATTGAATCAGTGACAACCACTTGTTCAATGATTGATTCCTGTAATTTCTCAGGGGCACCCTTCGAGAAAACAGCATGAGTGGCACAGCCATAGACAGCTTTAGCACCAGCAGCTTTCAAGGAGTTAGCCGACCAAACCATCCGGTTCGCCGTATCGATCAAATCATCAGCAATAATGCAAATTCGACCATCAACGTCACCAATGATATCTAAAGGATCAACGCTTGGACTACTGTCACGCTTGTCAACAATGGCAATTGGCGCATTCAAATATTCAGCCAAGGCCCGTGCCCGCTTCGTTGAATTATGGTCAGGTGCTACGACCACAATATCGTCTTTATCGTCTAAATGTTTCTTCTCAAAATACTTAGCCAGTAATGGTAACCCTTGTAAGTGATCAACTGGAATATCGAAGAAGCCTTGAATTTGATCCGCATGTAAATCTAAGGCAATAACTCGATCAGCGCCACCACATTCAATTAAATTAGATACTAATTTAGCCGTGATTGGTTCCCGCGAACGTGTTTTACGATCAGCACGAGAATAGGCATAATATGGCATCACCACATTAATCGTATGGGCACTAGCACGCCGTAAAGCATCCAACATGATCATTAATTCCATGAAGTTTTCATTTACTGGATCATCAACAGATTGAATCACGAAGATATCATCACCACGAACGGTTTCATCAATGTTGATTTGAATCTCGCCATCGGCAAAATGCTTCACTGAAGTTGACAATAAAGGTGTCCCCACAGCCTTAGCAATTGCCTCTGCCAATGCATAGTTACCATTCAACGCAATTAATCTCATTGCGTGTCGATTATTTGCTCTTGTTGCCATATGTTCCTCCAAATAGCTTTAACTGAAATTTTAAAAACAATCCGTTTAATTATCACCCTTCATTATAATTGAAAACCGAGCTGATGACTAGTGAAAATTAAAGAGTGTGAGGAGCAGCGGGTAGTTGGCGTAGGATAACTTCAAATATTTTGATGAGCGGCGCCAGCCGATCATTGAAATATTTAAGTTAGCCATAGCCAACTGCTGCTCCGAACACGTTTCAAGCAAGTTGTGAGGAGCGATGGTCAGACTGCGTAGCGTAATTTCAATTATTTGATTGAGCTGGTGTAACCAGATCGAGCAAATAATTAAATTAGGCATAGCAGTCTATCGCTCCGAACACGTTTCAGCACCACAAAAAAATAAAACCACCAATCCAAGTTCAGGTTTTAAAACGGAACTGAGTCTGACTCCATTCCGGGCTTGCTGGTTGTGGAACGCGGCCGGCATCGATTTGAACCAATTAAAGACCAAATTGTTTCAAATACGAGCCTTATACTAAGCGATAAATCGCTAAGTATAATTTGGCGGCTGACAACCACGCCCTCCATTCCGTCTGGAGTTGAGTTGATTTATGCCACAATTTATTGTTCTGAATTCAATGCGGCAAGTTTTAGCGCAAAGACTCAAAGTAGTTCATCAATTGAAACTATCTATTTTGCTTCGTCGAAAGACTCAACTGCAGCCCAACCGCTAGTGCCCTTGAAGTTTCAACACATACATTAAAATCAAATCAACCACGACGATGACTGCATAAACGCTCCCAATTTTAATACCGAATAATACAAAGAACCCGATGATGCCACAGCTATAAACAAATAACTCTAATAGTAATTTAGCGGTACCTGCAAATGCGTGGTCTGATTTTGGGGCGCCATATCGTGCCCACAAAACAATCACCAATAAGCCAACGATTAAAAATAAGACTTTTGCTAAATTACCGTTCGCAAAATAAACGCCACTTAATAAACCTAACGCCGTCACAACTTCAAGCAGAAAACGAACAGCTAACACAATCACCTGAATAACAGACATCTTGATCTCCTATTTTTAAGCTTAAAAATAATGATAGTCACTTCAACAAAAGTCCAATGTAACCACAGGAGAAATTTAAAAATTTATCGTGTAGCTATATTGGACTTTTCGTGAAACTGTTATTATTTTATTTTCGCCAGCACTTGATCTCGCCGCCATAACGCGATTTTTTGAATTAAATCGTAAGGAATTGGTTGGTCAAAAGGAAACTGAATCGCACCTTTGCTGGTTTGATAATTCTGCAATTCTTTGGCGAAATGAATAATGGCACTGGGCGTTGGGTAAATGCCTAAATGTTTCTGGGCGCAGGCAAAATGAATTAAATTTTCGTGATAATAATAAGTTGGCATGCCATATTTCATGGTTTCTTCAGCCTCAGGTAAACAAGACAACATAATTTCGCGAACTTGATTTAGTACGTCTTGGCGCTCATGGGGACATTGTTGGATATATTCGGTAATCGCTGGATTTTGACTCATGACAGTTCCTCTTTTCTACTTATTCCACAAGAATTTAATTAGGATTTGATCAACTTGTTTATTTTCGTGTAATTTACTGTGCTGAGCGTTGGGACCGACAATCTTTTTTTCTTGATAGAACTTAGCTTGATCCGCTACTAAATAACGTAACGACTGTGAGGACGCGTTACTGACATCCCCGTCAGAATGGGTGCCATTATTTAAATCGCCGAAAATATTCAACACTTGAACTTGGCGATAAGTTGATTGAGCACGCAGCTTTTCCAGCTCACCATAAGTCTGATTGATTTTCGTCGGCCGACCATTAGCCGCTAACTTCATGCGATTAGGCTGATCATCCATCCCTAAAATACCATTAAAGTGCCCGGCAATATCGACTTGCTTCTGCACTTGGGGCAACTTTTTATCTTGACCATAGTCCAGCATGTAAAAAGCAATCGCCATGTTGCCCATCGAATGACCGACTAAATTCACCTTTTCAATCTGATCACGTTTCTGGAGCGCCCGAATAACATTGTGCGCCCATTTACCAGCCTGGTGATAATCGGGATTCTTATTATCGACGAAGCCAACCTCAACAATTGGGTGGTGATCATCCGCCTGAAAATTGCCCTGCAGCGTTACTTGACCAGTTTTCGACACGTGGGCCTGAATAACCGTTTGCGTCACGCCGGCCTTGACCGCGGCATTGGCCATTTGCTTCTCTGCATTAATGCTACTGCCGTAACCGTGGAAAAATAATGTCGGCACAATTTTAGCACCAGCTTTAGCAGTAACCGGCTTGTTAGTCGGCTGACCACAGGCTGTTAGAAAAAGCAGACTGCCTAGAACAATTAAGCCACTGAAAAACTTTCTCATTGTTTTCACGATAAACCTCCCACCCTTGAGTCTGTTTTCATTTAACCGCATCTCACCAGAACCGTCAATTCAGAACACTTTACCGGCCAAGAACTCTAAAGTTTCAATAAGATGCGGCGAAATAATTGCTTTTTGAGCCTGAAAATTAGACAATGAAACTAATGATATTGCGGCCAAGCTTTTGACCGCGAACAATTTTATTGGGGTAAGTTAAATGACAAATGGACAAGATACTACGAAAAAAGGTCAAAAGAAAGAGGAAACTAGTTTTATTAAGTGGCTACTGGAATTAATTATTATTGCCATCGTGATGTTTACCGGCGTGAATCTGCTTTTCAATTACGTGCTCGCTAAAGATGTGGTGACTGGGCCATCGATGCAACCGACTTTCTACGATGGCGATCGACTGATCACTTATCGTTTAGGCAAAATTAAACGCGGCGACATCGTGGTGCTGAATGCGCCCGACGAACCTGGCAGTCTTTATATAAAACGAGTGATTGGCTTGCCTGGCGATAAAGTTTACGCCAAAAACGACCAGCTCTACGTTAATGGTAAGAAATTAAACGAATCGTATTTATCTGAGTATAATACCGGGACTGATTTCACTGAAGATTTCTCGCTACAACAATTATTCGGTCGGAGCACTGTGCCAGCTGATAGTTATTTCGTGATGGGCGATAATCGGCCGGTTTCTAAAGATAGCCGGAAGATTGGTTTCATTAAGAAGTCGTCGATCAATGGTGTCGTGAAGTTGCGCTACTGGCCACTGAATCGCTGGAAGATTTTCTAAACAATTTTGAGATTAATGAATAAAAAGATGTTGCGTGAACTCATGAATTCGTGAGTACCGCAACATCTTTTTTGTTGGCCAGCATTAAACAATGCCCTAGAAACAAATTGTCACTTTTTTCCAAGGCGATTAAGTGTTAAATTATTAATAGTCTAATCATAATAATTTTTCATCTTTACGATAAGTAAAATTCGCGTGCAGGGAGGTTAATCCGGTGTCAACTAAATCGTCAACAATACCGCCACGGCCACACTTGACCAATTACACTTGGGGCTGCTTGATTATTTCACTGAGCCTGTTCATTGCTGATTTCGTTTTTCGGCAACAACATCAGGCTGCTTTGAAAAGTGGTCTTAACCACCAATTGCTGGTATCCAGTGGTGCCAATTTAAAACAACTCAATTTCATTCAAGTTCAGGATGTTATTTTGACAATTGCCTTGATTTTATCGATTCAAGCGATTGTCGAGCTGATTATTAAGAATATTCGGATTGCCAACTACTTACTGACTTTGCGCATAACGGCCGTGTTGATTTTGGTCGTGATTCTTTATTTCTCCTATACGCCAACCGCCTCAGTTTATAAAGACATGGCCCACAGTCTCTTGAGCCAATTCGATCAACTATTCCTGCCGCTAGTGATTTCACCACACGTTTCCCCAATTGGCAGTGTGCTATCAATCGCGAAATATGGCTTCTTCGTCTTAGCGGTTCTCAGTGTGCCACCCTATCGCCCACTGATCACGCCATGGCAGGCTCAGAGAATTAAGACCAAGCAAAATTTTGACGATCAGAATCCTTGTGATAGTAAAAAATTCTAAAATCTGGATCATTATCTTCTGGCCAACGATATTTTCGGAATTGATAAACATATTTTAGCTTGATGCCTTTAACAGCCGGTTGTTTCAACTGCAGTTTCTTCCAAGAGTCGTATTGATAGTTCAAACCACTTTCTTGATAGATAACGCCATAGTAGCGTTGCTGACTTTTTTGAGAAAATGCTCGTGCCCGATAAACAATAACGTCGTGATTCCAGCCTACTTTTTCAACCTGTGGGACGCTGACGTCCTGCCACCCTTGGCCACTGTCGTCAACCTTGACGATTGTCACATCGTTTCCTGAACCAATTCCAGCATAAGGTTTGCGTAATTTAATGAAACAATCCTTCATCACATTGTCAGTTGCACGCGGTGGTCCATAATGACTAGTAGGACGTGCACTCCAAAGAACGGCTACACTGATCAACATCATCGTAATCGTCATGCCTAACATCATTCGTTTCAAAAGCCAGCCCATTTTTGAAAACCTCCTTGCCATCTAACTCATCATATCACAAGAAGTGTGCCAAACATTTATGTCCCAAATTTTTCCACAAAAAAACAGTTACTGTTCAGAATCACTTCCATAAAAGTGATTTTGTCAGTAACTGTTTTATTGACTATTATTTTTGAGAACGGCCACGATATGAGTTATCGCTTGTGTTAACTTGAATCTTTTCACCAGCAGAGATGAAATCTGGCACGTTAACGACTAAGCCAGTTTCCAAAGTAGCAGGTTTGCCACTACCAGTTACAGAACCACCCTTGATTGAAGGTTGTGTTTCTGTCACAACTAAGTCAACTGTCCCTGGTAAAGTAACACCGATCACTTCTGAACCGTAGAATTCAATTTCAACAGTCATGTTTTCCAATAAGTAATTCATTTCATGAGCGATTGAAGCCACTGGAATTTCATATTGTTCGTAAGTTTCCAAGTCCATGAAAACGGCCATGTCATTTTGAGTGTATAAGTATTGAACTGATTTACGTTCGACAACGGCTAATTCGATTTTTTCGCTAGGACGCATGGTTGTTTGAATCGTTGAACCAGCGCGAACATCATATAATTTCACCTGCATCACCGTGTTGCCTTTACCGGGTTTGTGGTGATTACTTTCGATAACTTTAATGAGCTTGCCGTCCTTAACGAAGGTCATACCTGCCCGTAAACTAATTGCTTCTGTCATGATAACTACCTCTCGTTCAATCAGAATTTCTTGACCAGCCCCAAAAGAACTGAACCAAGCATGATTTGTCAATCCTACTGATTATAACATTGAATAGCCTAAGTTGCGAACACCTGCGGTAGCGGCATGGCATCACATCGAACTTCACGGTATAATAAATTCAAGAACTATCTTTTGCGGGGGAATATTAATGAAAAAAGAACGTTTAACCACATTTATTGACGCAGTTTTAGCCATTGTCATGACCATTCTTGTTTTGGAATTGGAGAAGCCCAAACAAATTACGCCCCAGGCTTTCTGGGACTTGCGGGAAAACTTCTTCGCCTATAGCTTGTCGTTTTTCTGGTTAGGCGCCATGTGGGTCAATCTTCATAACGAATGGTATCCCCTAGATAAAATCAATCGTAAAACAATCTGGGCCACTTTAGTTATGTTATTTTTTGCTTCTTTATTTCCTTACGCCACCAGCATTGTTTCTTCTAATTTCAACAATCGAACGGCTCAAATTTTCTACGGCATTGTTGTTTTGCTAATTACCTTCTCGAATATGTTCATGTATCGCGTGCTGCAAAATGCTAACGCCGCAGATACAACCTTTATTCACCACATGCGCCGGCGCTTAGATTGGGCCTGGTATGATATTGCCATCAAATTAGTTGGCTTCGTGATTGCGCTAACTGTTTATCCACCAGCAATGATCTATTCAGTTTTAATCACTTTAGTCGTCTTAGTTATTCCCAATCAATTACGAGAACCTAAATAAACAGAAAAGTTCAATCTCAGGGGAGCGCTCCTAAGATTGAACTTTTTTATTACTCTGTCTTAAAAAGATGACATTCAGTTAGTTATAGTGCAGCAGCCGTCGGTGTATCCGAGGTGAGATTCCAAGTGATGGTCGAATGAAATTGCACGCCCTCAGTTAACTTCGCCAAAGGATTGGCGGCTAGCTGAAGCTGCGCGGCCACTGGGTAATTGCCAGAAGCCATTTCATTTGAACTCAGGATTTGATGTTCTTCCGAATCGCTTGGTAGCACCGGCGTTAAGCTATTAGGTAGACCAGTTAATTTCAAATTAGTTCCCGGCAAAGTTTGCTCATCCTGATCTTCGAAAGATGACATTTCAGCTGACAAGTACCAAGTCTGCGGTTTGCCATCCTGATTTGGCCGCGTATCACTAATTGAGATTTGATTATTCGTATTATTTTTCGAAACTGGTTGTGAACTTTCATTGCTTAAATTGCCATCATAAATTTGCTTAGCAGCAACATTACCGAAGTTAAAATCGGGCACGCTAGCCAAACTTAATTCGCCAATCGCCCCAGTAATTGAAATCTGGGCAAAGTTGGTCTTAACAGTAATGGTTTCTTTACTAAACTTAAACGCCATTGTTAATTGAGCATAGAAATTATCATTCACAGCCGTTGCTACGTTGGCCCCTAGAAAGAAGTCGCTATCGCCATGAAGATAGAGTTGCTTAGTCGAATTCAATTCAGCAGGAGTATTTAACATACCATCACTATTATCAGTCTGGGAAGTATTAAAGCTTGTTGCCACGTACTTGCCGCTGCTATCTTTTCGATAATAGCGCCAACTATACGTAGCCGATTTAGGCTGATCAAGTGCTTCGCCATCCGTATCGGATTCGTAGAATTCTTTGGTTAATTTATCTAAGCCATCGACTGACCAAGACATGCCATATTTTTGGGCCTGGTCAATTGCCAAGCTTTTCGCCTTCAAGCCACCAACATAGACTGTAGTTGCCGCAGACACTCCCGTTGGCGTACCAGTTAAATCTTGCGCGTCCGCGGACAAGGTCACTGGTATTCCTGGATTCTCAGTACTCGTATTAATAGCACTATCAATAACTGAAGCTTGCGGCTCAAAGTCAACCTCACGGCCGGTATACATATCATAATCCACATCACTGGATTTATTCCAGCCAATAAAGTTTGTTGAGGTGTTCGGTGTCACCGTAGCTTGAGCCTCATATTCAAAATTAGGAAAAACAACGTTCGACTCTGGTGTAATACTCAAATCAGTCGCCGGTATCTCTTCAGGGACCACCACCACTTTAACTAATTTGGAGTAGTAGTTGCCTTGTAGCCAACCCTTGCTGTAATAATACTGAAAATAGTAATAACCTACGTCCAGAGTGTTTTGCACGGTAACATCATAACGAGAACCCAAACTATGAATCTGATTCACATTATTCTTGTCAATCTTACGATCCTTTGTCATTATCCATTTTTGTGTTGCTTCATCATAACTCCACATATTTTCATACATGGTTGGTTGTGACCCCACGGTACCTGCAAGTATCGAATTAATTACCTGATGTTTTAAATTGGCGGCCGTTCCTTTGACCACGTATTGTTCCGACTGTGGTTGGGTAATAAAGCCATCACGCACAACAATACTATCAAAAATCAGCGATGCACCCTTGCTAGCACTTTTCACGCCATCAGCTGACGTTGGTGCAGCTGGTTCATCTTCCAAATTCAGTTCATCTTCTGACCTATTCGTTGGTAATTCTTCTTGATCAGACGTTGTTTCCTCAGATTCAGATGTGGCTTCATCAGACGTTGTTGTCTCTTCAGCATTTACAGATTCTTCGTCATCATGATTGTCGGCCGCAGCTGTCTCCGCATTGCCTGTTTCATTTGGTGTCTCATTAGTAGTTGTCGCTTCGTTTTGATTGACTGCTTGATTAATCGCTACTAATTTTGAATCAGCACCGGTTAATTTTTGTTTTGCTGTTGTTGTAACTGCACTCCCGGCAGTTAAATTTGGTGTTATTTGGCCAACAATTGCACCTAGAAGAACCAGTGCAACTATTAACTTACTTGTTTTTTGCCAGTAGTTCACGACTAATCCCCCCGAGCAATTAGACTGATCACAATAGCTGAATTATTCAGTTATCCCCAATATAGCACAATTATTTCTGAGCACGACGTTTGCGATAGATCAGCAGAATCACTAAGCCAATAATGATTAAGACTAAGCCAGCGCCAATTGCATACCAAAGCCACCAGATATTGCGGTTTACTTTGACCAATTGTTGTTCCGTGGTACGATGCTCACTTGCTTTAATGCCGAATTCTTTTTCCAGATTAAAGACTTTTTCGCCAGAAGTTAACCGCATCTTCAAAACATAGCGACCAGGCGCTAATGCTTCGCCACCGGTTCTAACTTGATAAGGCATTGTTGAGTTCGGCGCCATTTCAAAGTTCTGATCAGTTTGGGTGATCAGGGCTTTTTTGCTGCCTTTTTTAAACACTTGCGTCTTCATGTTGATCTTGCCGAACATCACTGGCTTGCTGTTATGAACCCGCGCCTTTAAAACAGCCGCTCCCCCAGAAGCAGATTGTTTAACGCTGGTAATGTTCAAAGCAGGCGTGATTTTGGGCAGATTTTTCTGCTGAAGCATGACAGGAATGGTCATTGCAAATTCATTCTGAATGCCAATCGTCTGATCATTTTTACTTTTAGCGTCGACTCGCCGCACATAAATACTGCCTAAAACAGTCCCGACAATATTACTCTTCGGCATCGTCACGGTAAAAGTCACTTCTTGCTTGCTAGCTGCCGGCACTGTAATCCGATGAGTCGTTGGCTGATCAAGTGCCAATTCTGGCAAAGTGGTCAAAGCACTGGAATCACGTTTATCCGCAGTTGGCATATAACTAATTCGACCTGAACTAGTCGTCGTTGCAGTCACCAACTGCACTTGGAAATTCTGGGCTTTCTCAGAATTCAAGTTATTCACGACCACTTTTAACGGATAGACCTGATTTGCTTCCGTATTTAACGAAAAATAGTTTAAACTTTGATCAGCTTGAGCCTCTGGTAGAACTGGACTGATCGTAAAATCAGCGCCAGAACCAGCAGCTTGGGTTTGATTAATGGTTGTTGCAATGCATCCCCCGATGAACACTGCCAAACCAAATAAGATTGATTTTAAATGTTTCATACGCATCCCCAATTCAAAAGAGGTAAAGTAGCGCGACCCGCTTTACCCCAAGAAATCTAAATTATTCTGCAACTTGAGTCGTTGGTTGACCTGAAGTTAATTCCCAAGTTAAGTTCGAAGTATAAGTTGCGCCATCAGTTAAGACAGCACCACCGTTAGCGCCTAAGTTTAAGGTATTGTTAGCTGCGGCTAAATTATAATCAAAAGTACCATGGGCAGTACCATCACTAGTTGCTAATTGTGTTTGGGTACCAACATTGATTGCCCCATTTAAGTCAAGTGCAGTTGTTTGACCAGCTGCTTGCAAGTTCAACACAGAATCGCTTAAAGTTGTTGTGCCATCAGTGAAACCAGTCATCGATGCTTTCAAAGTCCAATCAGTTGCACCGATTCGGTTATCACTAATTGATACTTTACCATCAGCAGTTGCTGCACGGCCAGTAAAACCACCATAAATATTTTTAGCAGAAATTATCCCAAAGTTAAAATCAGGTACTTCGTTAAGCACTAATTTACCTGCATCTGGATCTGGATCCGGATCTTCTGGATCTTCTTTAGCAGTAACCTTAAAATCAGCAGTTGAACTACCCCCTAGTTGGTCCGCCGAAATTGAAGCTGCTTGAGCTGTTGATCCTGTAAATGCAAGTGAACCAACGATTGCCAGTGATAGTGCCAGGAGTGAGATTGTTTTTTTCATAATGATTTCCCCATTTCTTTTTTTCAACACAAATTTTTGATTGTTGACAGCGCCGTCACATCAATTTATGAGCCTAGTATACGAAGAGTTACTAGGTACGTCAACTAAAAAAATTGCGCTTTCAAAAAAACAGTAATTTTTTTGCATATTATGATAGTTTTTAAGTTACATTGTGTCACTTTGAAAAATTAATCATATCATCATATTTATCAAGATGTTTAGACATCTTTTTTGAGTTACATATTGTCACTTTTTAGATAATAAATCGTAAAAAATGAATAATTAAAAAATATTTTTTCAGTAGGCTTGCTCAAGATATCATATTTATAATTGTAATAGTTTTTCATTATCATTATTCATTTTTGTATTTTTGCGAGTCATTAATCTAATAAATGAGCCGTACCGCTAACGCCATTAGCTGCGGTAGTATTCGTGTGTAATGAAAGCCTTGCCCGTAAAATCAGTTTACGTTTTAAAAAGTAATCAGCTGCAACATGCACCAAAAAAGCGACTCAATTCAGCATTGAGTCGCTTTTTTAACGTGTTTCACACTAACATCTTGTCACCAAACTAATGTTGAATCACTAGTTCGCTTACAGCATTGGTGCGGCTGGCTGTGTGGTGGTCAAGTTCCAGGTAATTTTAGCCTGGAATTTTTGTTGGTCGTGTAATTGGGCTAGTGGTTGCGGATCGAGCAGTAGTTCGCCTTGAACCGGAAAGGCCCCCTGCTGCCAATCACTTGATTTCGCCACCGTTAGTGGGGCCTGATTGGGTCGTAATACAGCTTCTGCCGGATGAATCGCAAAGCTTTTCAACTTGATGCCAACCTGTGTCAGCTGTTGATCAGCGGCTGTAAACGGCGTCATCGTTGCTTGTAAAGTCCAGTCGGCATTGTCCGGCCGCGTATCGACCACCGCCAAAAAACTGCGTTCAGTCATTGGTGCCAAGATTTGCTCAGCAGTGGTTTGTTGATTACCCTGATAAATTTGACGACTAGTCACTGGTGGAAAATTGAAATCCGGTGTCATTGCTAAATACAATTTTCCTGTGGGTGGATTAACCAAAAGTCGAGCCTGATTCGTGGTTAAATTAACGTCCTTAGTCGCATTACGGCCAGTTTTAATAGTTAACGTCAGCATCAGCTTCGCGTAAATGGCCGCATTATTCATGCTGGCAGTTCGCAGCGTGTTAATGAAGGCACTGTCGCCAGGAATCGCTAATAATTTACTGCTATTTAAATCAGTGGGCTGATCAAGTGTGCCGCTGGCGTTTTTAACTTCTTTAGGAAAGCTGCGTTCCGTGTAGCGCCCGCGATTATTTTTTTGGAAATAGGACCACTTGAATTTCGTCCGCTTCACTTCAACACTACTGTCAGCAGCGTACAAGTCACGCTGCAACTTATCCATTCCGGCCACGGGCCACTGAATGCCTTGATCACGAGCGCGGTCAAGCGGCAATTCTTGAGCTTTCAACCCACCGGCGTGAACTAGTGTCGTATCATAATGTTCATTGGCCTTGGCGGTAACTGTTACTGGCAAGCCTGGCCGGTTAGTGTCAACGTTGACCCAGTCTTTAATCGTCCCACCATCTAAATGGAAATTAGCACTGCGGCCAAAACTACGGTCCAAAGTAGCCGCATCGCTTTGCCAGCCAACAACACTGGTTGAATGGGCTGGCTGAATATTGGCATCGATTTGATATTCAACATTGGGGAAAATAATTTCCGTCTCCGGCACCACATTAACTGATGTGGCAGCATTGCTATCACTTTCAACAACAATTTTAGCCAATTGCGAATAGTAAGTGTTGCGCACCAAGTTACCATTGGTGAACCGCAATTGAAAATAATAGTAGCCGACTGGCAGTTGATCATGCTGGCCAGGGCCAAAGCGAATCACCGTTTTAAATTTATTGTTTCCTATATCAGTTGCCTTGTAGGCATAACCATCATCACTCTTTAACCAACGCTCGCCGTTCCACGACCATTTGGTTAGAAAAACCTTTTCGCTGCCAGAGGGGTGCCATTCGGTTTCGGTAAAACGAGCATCCAATTCAACCGAATCACCCTCTTGAACATATTGTTGCCGCTGAGGCTGGCTGAGGAAGCCGGCAAATAACGGAATACCTAAAACCCAGCCAGCCTTATCCGCCGGACGGGCCCCATCCTGAGCTGTTGGCGGTAGTGGTGGCTCCGTGATTGGTGTGGCTGGCAAAGTATCAGTTGCCGCCGGTTCGATTGCTAACTCATCAGCAGACTCAGACACAGTTGGGGGTTCACTGGACGTTTGCGTTTCCGAATCTGGTGTTGTCGTTAATGGCAGTGTTAATAGTGGTTCGGCTGGTCGTTCGGGATTGGCAGTTGTATCTAGAGCTGCATCTGCGGTTGTATCTGTGATTGCATTGGCTGTTGACTCTTGTGCACCAGCATGAGGCAGATTAGTTTTGTCTTCGTCTGCAACTGGTTCATTAGCTGCCAGGCTGGCTGAGTCATTGACTGCAGTTGCTGCGGTAATTGTGCCTGCCAACGTTGGCTGAAGTGGCGAGCTGATGCAGCCCCAAAGCATTGCTAACAAGCTGAGTCTCACCAAGTATTTTTTTTGCTTCATCGCTATGCCGCCTTTCTCCTTTCAACCATCGGTAGCAACAATTGTAATTAAGACCGGCGTCGTTGGCGGACGAACCAAATAATCAAGCCGCTGATCACGAGCAGTCCGGCCAACGTGCCTAGAATTAATAGCAACCAGGGCGTCGGTCGTGTTTGATTAATTTCGACTAAATGTTGCTCAACTGCACCTTGATCAGTGGCCTTAATCGTAAATTTTCGCTGTAATTTGAATTTCTTCTGGCCAGAATTCAGTGTCAAATCAAGCACATAGCGACCTGGTGTTAACGTCTTACTCCCCGTCTCCAAATGATAATCTAACGTTGAATTAGGCGCCATTTCATAATCATGATCCTGCTGATGGATCAGCACTTGATTTTGGCCTTGACGGCGAATCTTCGCATCAAGTTTAATCTGGCCAAACATCACCGGACTGTTGTTATGAACCGCCGCGACCAATCCCGCCCGGCCACCAGCTGAAGCTAAATAGACATCATCAACAGCAAGTTTGGGCAGGCGATTACTCGGCGTTTCCAGCACCACCGGGATGGTCATGGCAAATTGATTTTGCAAGCCAATTTCCCGGTCAGCTGCTGCCAGTTCGGTCACCCGTTGAACATAAACGCTGCCTAAAATAGTGCCCTCAATTAACGGTTGCGGCGTTTTAATCATGAAAGTGACAACTTCTTGGCTGGCTGGTGCCACGGTTATCAGCTGTTCTGGTGCCTGCTGTGCCACTAAATCCGGTAGCAACACGTGCGCACTAGAATCACGTTTTTTATTTGAAGGCGTGTAGTCAATTTTGCCGCCACTAGTCGTTGTGGCTGCCAAAAGCTGCACCCGAAATTGGTGACTGGTCGTCGGGCTCAAGTTTTCGACCACAATTTTTAACGGATAAGTTGTGTTTGCCTGAGGTGTAATTGCAAAATGGTGTAATTGTTGGTCAGTTTGCGCAGCCGGTAAAATCGGTTGAACTGAAAATTCAGCACCAGTTTCGGCAGCCTGACTGATTCGCGGTGCAATTAAGCCGAGGCTGACTAAGCCAGCGACAATAATGGCACCTAAGATTATTTTAAATTTCATACGCAACTCCTAATAGGAAAAAGGAGTAAGGCAGCGCGACCCAACCTTACTCACAAAAGGTTCAGATTATAAAGGCTTGACTGCTGGTTGTGAGGCCGCCAGTGTCCAAGTCAAAGGGGCGGTAAAAGTATCATTGGTCTTAATTGCCAAGCGATTGGTTGCATCTAAGCTTAACGTGTTATCGCTTTTAGCAAAGTTATATTTTACTAAGCCATGCAGGCCAGAGCGGTTCGTTGTCAGCACATGGGTGGCACCATCAGTTGGCACCTTGCCATTGATCGACGCGGTTGTATCAGCCTGATCAGCGGCCATTGGTAAGGCCATCAATTGTAATAGTCCGGCGTTTAAAGACTGCTGATCAGCCCGCTTGAATGCATCGGCTTTAACTGATAATTGCCATTGATCGTCGCCTAGTCGATTATCAACAATCACCAATTGCCCATCTGCTTGCGCTTGCTGATCTTGAAAACCATTGAAAATTTGTCGAGCCGATAAAGTACCGTAATGAAAATCAGGAACTGATTTTAAAAGCAACCGGCCATCCTCGGGATTAGGATTATCGGGATTGGTGGCATCAACATTAACAGTTGCTGTTGAATCCAAGGCCTTATTATCGTCCGTTGCTGCTGCCACCGGCTTCGTTACAGCTAAGGTGCCGCCCAACATCGCCAAAATTAAACTTAAACTCACTAATAGTTTCTTCAAATGACTACCCTCGTTTTCTGAAAATTTCTGTTATTTTTACCAAGCAAAAAATATTATACATTATAAAATAAAATATCGTCAATGCTTTTTGGCTTATTTTTAATAATTAATCAGAATAATGAATATTTTTAAGCAAATCTCCTCGTCGTATTATCTTTGATAAATAAAAGAATAATAAAAAATATCTCAAAATAATTTGTATATTATTTTGAGATATTTAAATTGTTAATCATAAATTTTACCAAATAAATTATACTTAAAAATATTCATAACGACTTATTGTGTTTTATTTTGACGAAAAAAAGTTGTTGCACCCCAATTTACTGAATACCCTTATAAACCTAAGAGCAGAATAAAACTAATCGCCGCTACCGTCTGGACAAAACCAACGCCAACCCCATAAAGTAGGAACTTGACCCCTTGCTGCATGAACTTACGAAAATCTAATCGTAACCCAATAGCCGCTAATGCCGTCGTTTCAAACCAAGTGCTAATTGTATGTGCACTGGCATTCAGCACCGTTGGTAATGACACGAGACTATTTAGGATACAAAAAATTAGAAATCCCAAAACATACCAAGGAATGCGAATCCCTTTCGTTTTGTGGGTTGTGTTTGCCGCCGAAGTCGTTGGAGCGGCAACTTTTTTAGTAAAGGCCAAGACGACCACGACCAGCAACATGATCCGCATAATTTTAAATAGCATCGCGTATTGCACGGTAGCGCTACTAATTAGACTGGCGCCAGCCACTACCTGACCCACAGATTGTAAGGTGCCACCAAGCAGCGCACTTTTGGCCAGCAGTTGATCACCAAAAACCTGGCCGCCAATTAACGGCAACAATAACATCATTACCGTGCCTAGCAAATTCACCAACGTAATAATCTGGCCCTTGTCAGTTTCATCAGCCTTAATCGCCGGGGCAATCGCACCAATCGCGCTGGAACCGCACACTGCGTTACCGCCGGCCATCATTAACGACATCTTCTCGTCGAAGCCTAGCCAGTGACCCAGCCAATAAGCCGCGAAAATCACCGTGGTCATCATTAAAACAACATAAACCACCCCGCGCCACCCAATCTGGCTGATGGTTTGAAAAGTCACTGTAAAACCCAATAAAACAACTGAGTATTCCAACAAGCGACTTTCCGAGAATTTCGTCCCCACGGCCCATATTTCCTGTCGAAAACACGTGTTACCCAGCAGAATACCTAATAAAATAGCAATCGTGGCACCACCCAAATCAGGCAACCAAATGGCAATTACTTTAGCAGCAATTGCCACGGCCACTGATAAACCCAGTCCTGGTAAAACTGGCCGAGCAGCAACTGAAATTTTTGCGAATCGTTCCATTATTTTTCCTCCAAAATATCAATATTAATATTGTACCGGAAGACTATCATTAGTATGATTGATAGAGATAATAGTTACGATTGATATTTGTAATGGAAAGGTTCCCATGTTTAAATTACTGACAACTTTCAAAATGGTTTATGAAACAAAAAGTTTCTCGCATGCCGCTGATTTACTGTTCATTGCTCAGCCAACAGTTTCCGCACAAATCAAACAACTGGAAAACGAACTCCAAACAACCCTATTTGTGCGCAATGGCCGCACCCAATTATTAGTGACGCCGCAAGCCGAGGAACTTTACCGGCAAGCCAGCAAAATTTTAGACGAGTGGACCACTGTCAAGCAGAATCTACCTGGAAGCCAGCGACTAAACTGCCGCATTGGCGCCTCCCACACTTTCGCCTGTTACTTCTTGCCCGAATTGCTGCCCCAACTTTATCAACACAATCAGCAAGTCAATTTCAGCGTCACCATGCTGAATTCTTTGGCCGTTTTTGAAGCGCTGCAGCAACACAAGATTGATCTCGGCTTTATTGAAAAGCCCCTGTCCAGCAATAGTATTCATCGGCAAACTTTATTTAATGACCAACTCGTACTTGTAAACGGTGAGCAGCCTGAACAGCCTTGGCTAGTTCGTGAGGCCAATAGCGGCGTCTATCACTATACGGCTCGCTATTTTGCCGAGCACGATATTCAAGGGCCACAGTTGACCATTGCCAATAATCAAATCATCGTCCAACTGCTGCATCAAAATTTCGGCAAAGCGATTATTTCTGAAAGTGCCGCCCAGAATTTGAATTATCAGACCTTGGGCAGTCCTTATCAGCGGCAATTTTATTTGATCAGTCGGCAAGTTGATAAGCCTGATCAATATCAGTCACTAACGAAGCAAATCACGGCTTGGGCTCGCCAGCACAAAACAGTGGTGTAATACCAAAACTACTTCAATTGGAAATGGTGGTAGCGCAATTTGCAGAGTTTGGAATACCATGGCCTTGAACCTAGTCGTTTCCTAGCGAGAACGGCAGGGGCCCAGCGATTTTGTAGGCGTGGAACATGGTGGACATCGATTTGAGCTTATTGCTGACGCAACAATCTCAAATACGAGTCTTATTCTAACCGCTAAAGCGGCAAGAATAATTTCACCATTGACGCCAATCGCTGGGCCCCTGCCTGAATTAAACTAACGAAATTGATCACCACTATTTAGCCGAGCCGGATTGCGGTAATACGGAAATCGGTGTGACAATCTCTACTGAATAGAGTTGTCACACCGATTTTTTGTGCTACTTAACTATTGTACTGATTGAATTGAGTTACTGAATCCCACTACCACTGCCTCAAACACTAACAAATGTGAAGTGCGCTAATTCAACTCCAGACGGAATGGAGGGCGTGGTTGTCAGCCGCCAAATTTGTCTTATTGCTTCAGCAATTAGACAAAGGCTCGTATTTGAAACAATTCGGTCCTTAATTGGTTCAAATCGATGCCGGCAGCGTTCCACAACCAGCAAGCCCGCAATGCAGTCAGAACCTGTTCTGTCCCACCACTTTCACCAAATTTTAACTATTTAGCATCATGATCGACAGTCGGCGCATTCAAGAGCTGGTGCTTGCGCAGTGCTCGATAAGTCATTAAGCTACTCAAACCCACACACAACACGATGAAACAATTGATCAAGTTGAGCTGCCAGTTGGTAACACCTTGCACATCAGGATTAAAGAACGACAAGACGCGGACGTTTTGGAAATAACTGACGAAATAAACGGACATCATGAAGAGCAATTGTTGTGCGACACTACCAATACTTGAGAACTGGTATTTCACTAAGAACGAGCGCTCGGTCTCAATTCGAGGATCAACATAAATGGCATCATTCAATAAGCGATTGTCGGCCCCAATAAAGACCGAACAAGCAAAGATTCCCAAGAAATAAGTCCAATTAAACAAAGTCAGCAATAAGCCGGCAAACAAAACGAAGTAACGTTGACTCGGGTATTTTTTCAATAAAACTGGGCCGAGTTCCAGGCCAACTAAATATAACGTATAAATGATCATTAAAGTGCTGAGCTTGGGAAAGCGTAACTGGCTGTTGAAGGCGGCGTAGAGCATGACAAAGTTCATCACCACGCCACGATTAATCGCATCTAAACTGAGCGGGAATAATTTCTGATGAATCGCTAATTGATAAAAGATCAAGAGCGCTAAGACGCCTAAGGAAACCAGCGCTAAAATCAAATCATAATAATGAGGTGTCACTTTGGTGCGGGTATAACGATAAGCGAAAACTAAAATCAAGAGAATCGTAACAGCCAGCGTATTACGAGCCAAGCGCAACTTATTCGTCACGTGCTGGCGCCAATCAGTCTCCTGCAAATCCGTTTGCTGATAGTAGGTTATTTTCTGGCCCATGAACCAACTGCCCAATAGCGACAAACCGTACAACACCGCCAAAACTAGAAACGACCACGACAAGCGCTGATCGTGGGCATCAAAAAATTCGACTGCCCCAAGTAAGACCACTGTGATCAACGACGCCAATGAATGCATCTTGGTTAATTTAAATTCGTGCTTTTGCCGGCCGCGATATTTTACAGTCAAATAATAAGGCCAAACCCAACTAGAAGCTAAGCCTAAGAGAATCCCGCCAATAATCCCTAGTGCCGGCATTTGTGCGCCTAGCAAAAGCAATGAGCCCACCACACCGAAACCATTGGCCAACATCAGCATTTTAACAGTTGGCTGGTGAATCGCCGTCGTTAGTAGCATCCCAATCGTTCGAAACGCATAAACCATTAAAAAGGGATAAATTGCCGCTGCTAAATTCTTGTTTTGATTATAAAAGGTTAAGCAGAAAAAATAAGGCAAAATCACGCCAGCATTAGCCATCAGGTTCAATACACCTTCAGAAAAAACTGCGACTCTTGTTTTCATCAATCAAGCATCCCTTATCAAGTTTTAGTAAATCCATTCTACAATAAAAAAATTCAGGTTGCGAGAATCAGCTGTTCCTCCCTAAATATAACCTACTCATCAAAAAAATAAAAAATAGCGGCTAAATAAGCTGTAAAAAGACAACTGCCCCACTTAAACGAAAAAATCCCGAACAATTCCTAAGAATCGTCCGAGATTTCAAATAAACGTCATTAACTGCCCCGCAGTCACACACTTCAGGTCGTGACATAAACCAGATATTTGCCACAATCCCACAACAACTGCCTTGATTACTAGCAAAGATAAAGTGTACTAATTCAACTCCAGACGGCGTGGAGGGATCTTGGCGTCAGCCGCCAAATTGTTCTTAGTGGCTATGCCACTTAGAACAAGGCTTGTATTTGAGATTGTTGCGAAGCAATAAGCTCAAATCAACGCCGGCAGCGTTCCACAACCAGCAAGCCCGCAATGCAGTCAGAACCAGTTCTGTTTTAAACCGATGTCATCACTTCATCGATCATTTAACACTTTTTATTTTAATAAAGATAACCAAGGTCACTGGAAAAGCTTGGATAAACAGCAATCGATTTGGCCAAATCAGCCGGCGTTTGTTTCAAGCTAATGATTTGGGCAAAGCGATTCATTAACTCTTCGCTATCATGGGCCATAACCACAGCGCCCACCAATAAACCAGTCTTTTTATCAACCACGGTCGTAATTTGCGCATCTTGATCACGCAAGCGGAAATAATTGTACCACTGGCCAACTTCATTCACTTTAATCTCATAACGATCAGGCTCTTTCATAGCTTGATCGACGGTCAGCCCGACCTGGCCTAATTGAGGACTGGTAAAAGCAATAAATGGAATTGCTGGGTAAATAATTGGGGCCGTTGCGCCGAGAATTGTCCGCGCAACGTAAGCACCCTCGAAACCAGCCACGCCAGTTAGCTTGGGAATTCGTTTGGAGCCAATATCGCCAATGGCATAAATATGGCTCTGACTAGTCCGCAAGTGGTCGTCAACCTTAATACCATGATTATCAGTTGCAACGCCAGCATGCTGCAGATTTAAGCCATTTAAAGCAGCTGGGCGGCCAACTGCACTAATTAACATGTCCACAGGAACAGAACCATCACTGGTTTGCGCGATCAACGCGCCTTGATCCTTATTAATTTCACTGACGGTAGTTTGCCAATGGAATTTAACCCCTCGTTGACCGAGAATCTTGGCTAAACGGTCGGTAGCACTTTGCGGCAAGGTTTCCAGTAAGCGATGATTATGTTGGAAAATATGGACTTCGGCGCCAACAGCATTAGCAATGTTAGCCAGCTCCAAAGTAACAAAGCCACCACCAATAAACCCAATTCGCTTCGGCATTTCCGTCATCTTTAAGAAATCGGTACTCGTCTTCAAATAATCCTGGCCTGGAATATCAAGAATTCTTGGTTCAGCACCAGCAGCAATTACAAAATTATCGGTCTCGTAAGTCGCGCCGTTCACAGCAATCATATGGTCATTGACGAACGCTGCTTCCCCGGCCAAGGTTTTGGCACCAGCGGCTTTAAGTCCAGCGACCATATTCGTTGGAATATTCTTGGTATAGCTTTTCTCGAAGGCAACTAGTTTAGACCAGTCTAATTGGCCCATGGTTGGCATGCCATCGTCATGAAAACGTTGCGCCTGTAAATAGTTGTCGACCACACCATAAAGGATCTTCTTGGGATCACAGCCGCGATTAGGACAAGTACCACCCCAATCACCTTTTTCAACCACTAATACGCGTTGCTTGCTGGCTAACGCTGAGGCCACCGCCATGCCGCCGGGACCAGCACCAATTACAATCGTATCGAATTTCTCAGTCATCTCAGAACCCCCTACTTTGATTTTCACCTCAGTATAGGAATAGCTGACCCAAGATTTCAAGTTTTATGCTGGCACTGGCGCTCAGAAATTGTCTAGTAGCGTTAGGCCGGAATTTCACCATTTTTAATATGAGTGACTTCTTTTAACCCAGCATTGATTAATACGAATAAAATCAGCCAGGCAGCAACTGTTAACAGCAACAACTTTAAGTATAATGGCAAAACAGGCAAGTCATAATCCCATAAAGCGTGCATCGCAACTGCGAGAACAAAGAAAACTAGAAATTTCGGATTCAATAATTGATTATAATCAAACCGGTTGGCTTTTTTAACAATAATTAAAGCCCCACCAGCAATCGCACACCAGACAAGATGACCGCCAATTGCTGTAACTGCTCGAACAATTGCCACATCAACTAATTGCGCTTTACTGGCTTGGTAAATGTAGCCAGCTGTTTCAAAAGCGGCGAAGCCAGCACCAACGGCCCCACCAATTAAGATGCCATTTAAAATACGATGGATATTTAATTTGCTGACAAAATAAAGTAAAATAACCAGCTTACCAACCTCTTCAACAACGCCGACTGACAAGGCATCGCCCAGCGTCATCACACCAAAAATCTGTTCCTGAACGCTCATCGTCACAAAGCTATAAAGAATCATTGTAATTAATAGCGAGAACACGCCACCAATAAAAAAGACTTTCGCCACTTGATATAAACTAACATTCTGGAAAACGTTGGATTCAAAAAAGAAGATCACAGCACTTAATGGCACGGCAAAAGCTCCCACAAAAATCAATCCCGGAATTGCTTTTTCATTGCCTAAATTGCCAGCCATATATAACAAGGCTACAAAAGCAATGCCAAACACGGCGAGAATTCGTGAGAAAAGCCAAGGTTTGGCCCAATCACTGGAAATACTTTCCAGCGCTGGCGTCGTTGTTTTAGTCCCCGCAATAAAAATTTCTTCAGCCTCATCTTGCGTATGCTTTTGAAAAACCTGTGAGAAAAGATCTTTTAAATTGATTTTAACGGGACCTTGCTCACCAGTAAATTGGTTAAGTTTCTCCGTGGCCGATGCATATAACCCGCGAGTAACATTCTGTGGGTTAGACTGAGGCGCCATTTCTGGCTGCGCAACAATTTTCTGCTGGGTGGTTGCTGCTGGCTGAGCGGCCGCCTCAACGACTGGCAAATGATAACCACAAGTGGTACAGAATTTAGCTGTGGGTTTTAATTCAGCGCCACAATTGGGACAAAATTTCATGATAACTCCTCCATTTTAAATTAATAATTTTTGATACAAATCAGCACCTAAGAGATTCATCGCCTGAATTTGTGTTGATTCTTGACCATCTTCGGATAGCACCACGACAACCAAAGCCGCTTTGCTGCTTTCGAGAATCGCGGCATCATTTTGAACCCCATAAGTCGAGAATTCACCAGTCTTGTTGTAACCTTTAGCGCCCGCTGGTAAATCAGCTAACAATTTACTGTGATTTTTATTTTTGGCTAAAATATTTAACATTTCTGTGTCGTAGCCTGATGAGACTAGCTGATGATTGTACATTTGCTTCAAGACAACGCCGAGGTCCTTGGCCGAAGTCATGTTATCGCGACCGGCGTTGAGCGCATCCGTATCCATTAACTTGCGCTCTAATTGCGTGTCAGTCAGACCTAACTGACTGATTTCATCGTTGACCGCATCAAGCCCACCAACAGCGTCAATCATAATATTAGCCGCAGTATTATCACTCTCGTCGATCATGTACTGAATACACTCCCGCAAAGTCAAGCGCGTCCCCGCCGGCATGCTTTGAACAACCCCAGTACCGCCAACTTTGTCATCATCGCTTAATTCATATTTGCCGTCTAAATCAAGCTGATTATTCTTAGCCTGTTCATAAGCTGTAATCATAATAAAAATCTTAATGTCACTGGCAGCTCGTTGCTCGCGGTTGTTGCGAACGACTTCCTCATCACTATCTGTTCGCGAAACATAAGCCGACGTATTGCCAGCTAAACCTGACAAGTCACGATCCAGAATCGGTTCCACTAGACTGGTGATTGCTGGCGGTTCATTAGATTGAGCGGCTTTCTTCGGCGCGGCTTTAGTGACTTTCTGCGATGATTTTGCTGACTTGCTTGAAGAGACCCGACTTTTTTTCGACGAGCGTTTTTTAGAGCTCCGGTCAGCTGTTGCCACCGATTTGGCGCTAGGCTGATTATTTTGATAGAAATAATAACCAGCCCCACCTAGTAACAGGACCAATAATAAAATTGCTGCCCACAAGCCTTTTTTATTTGGTTTAGGTTTAACTGCAGCTGCAGGTGGCACTTTGCCTGTGGACGCTGCTGGCATTGGCTGATTGTCTAACTGTGCGCTCGGTGTTGGCGTATTTGCCGGTGCTGTTGGCTGATTATTACTGACCAGCGACTGAGTAACCTGATTAGCGGCTGCAGCAGTATTGACCACTGGCTCAGGTGCCGCCACCGAATTTGACGATGCTGCTTTTACTGGTGCGTCAGTTAAGGGCGTGCCACAATTCAAGCAAAAATTCTCACCGGGCTCATTGGGTGTGCCGCAATTCGGACAAATATTTGTTGCTACTGTTTGCTCAGTCGGTGTTTCGGAAGTTGCTGCTGTTGCTGGAATATCGGCTGGTGTCGCTGCTAAACTCTGACCACACTGCCAACAAAAAGCTGCATCTTGATCATTTTTGGCACCACAATTGGGACAAGTCATGATTAATCCTCCGTCTCAGTTGCTAATTTCGTGCCACATTCCGGACAGAACTTTGTGCCAGCCGCATTTAGATGATGACAGTTAGGACATTCAATTTGTAACTTCTGACCACAATTTGGACAAAACTTCGCGTCGACGGGATTGTCATGACCACAATTAGGACAAGGTGCTGTCGTAGCGTCTGACTTAGTTGCCGCAGTTTCAGTTGTAGCTTGTGGTGCTGCTGGTTGACTGGCTTCGACGCTAGCAGTTTGCGCATAGCCACTAGCCGAGCGGCCACCAGAAACAATATAATTCTCGATACATTCGAAGATTTCTTTTGGTAATTGTTTCTGGCTCCAAGCACCGACTGCTGCCGTAATCGCTAACGGTGCGAAAACAAACATGCCAATGGTGGCCGCACTAGCCTTATCGACCCATTTTCCTTGGCCAATATTAACTGTGACTAAATCAGTGCCATTTTGTAACAATTGAATATGAATCGCAGTGTCCATGCCAGCGAACTTTTTCCAACTTTCTTGATTCTTAGCCTGCACCAAATATCCCTGCTCAGTTGGGACTGCTTCGGCTTCAAGATTTTTTTCAAATTGTAAGAAATTAACTAACCCCTGACTGATTCCCTCAAGATCGACCCCATTATCTAACCGAAAAGTTTTTGATTCTGTCATGCTTCTTTTCCTCCATTGTCATTTTTAATCAACCGCTTCATCCAGCGTTGTGAATACCCATATTTTTGTGTGAGTTCTTTCAAATTAGCACCGTTATACTCACGCTGAACGATTTGCTCCACCTTGTTGCTGTCATAAAGCCGCATTGGAAAGCTTACTTGCTGCCCCTTAAGCTCATCATAAAGTTGCAGCATCGTTTCTTTTCCAACTAAGTCATACAGCTGCTGATATGTTGGATGAAGTGCTGATACATCAATATCATCTTGCATTGCCAACCCCCGATTTCTAGACCTATAAGCAAATATACCAAATCATTATTGCTCAAGATAATTCGCTACAACATGCAGAATTCACAACGTAATCACATCAATTCAGCACCGAAAAAATCTCAAAGAAATAATATTTAATTATCAAGTCGTTGACCACCCAAATACCTGTCCCTCCGGAAGAACTTCGACATGTCGCAATGACTTAAGTGATCATACCCTTATGATAGCGGTGGGGTGGACAGTGAGTGACGCAGGAGGAAAAAGAGTATAAAAAAAGCTCAAAGTATAAATTATCTTTTACGATAACTACTTTGAACTATTTCATATAGTAATTAAACTTCAATGTTAAATCTCATTTAGAACGTTTTGTACAAATCATCAATTGCAATTAGCTCTTTCTCCATACGGTTTGATATTTCATTCTCCACAAATTCCTTTTTTATCTTACAAATAAATCTGACATCCGTAAATAAATGCAACACAGTATTTAACAAACTCCCAATATCGAGATTTTTTGGATTAGATGTGATTGCTGCTTCAATAATAGAACTAGATGATGCAATAGAATTTGAAATTAACAGAATTTTCCTAGTCCGCACTTCAAACATATCACGTGATCCAACCTTATCGTAAAACAAACCATGAGTTAGCGTTATAATAACATCAATTAATTTGGATACGATAAAAGAGGCAGTAACAATCTTAGTATCGCGAGCAAAGCAAAGTGCATCGTAATTACTCTTATATAATTTACTGGCAAAATCTTCATTTACTGTTTCAAGAATGGGCACTGGTAAACCAACTTTTGTATATTCATCAGATTTCAAATGCTGCGCTTCTGCAAAAATTGCAGCAGGTAAATTTAATCTGTCGCTTCTTACTACATCATACGATTCACCAATCATACCGGTTAAAGAAACAAAGTTTGATGTAATTCTCATAGGATTTCTAACTACTCGATATGAACTAAAATTATTAAATGTGATAATATCTGTCAAAATATTCATAGTGCCAAAAACCCAGCCTAAAATCGGATCGTGTCCAAGTGTGTGCATTCGATGGTAGGCGCCACCCATATTTATTCCTAACGATTTTGATCCTTTCGTAATATCATATGGCGGTGTCTGATAAACTATATTAATCCATTTACCCTTGTTATCATCCGTAAGATGTTTATCACGGAATGAATCATTTGCCTTTTTATGAGCGCTCTCAATACTCTTATCATTATGTGCAAGCCGATCATTTTTATCAAAGCTCTTACCATAGTCGAACTTCTCGGCGATAATAGGAAATAGGAGACTCTTTGTTACCTGTAAGGCTATAGCAATTGAGAGAAAAGCCAAGTCTGTTTTGTTTATAATACTTGTCTTTCTTGAAAATTCTTTATTAATAGATTTGAGTTCCTGAAATGACTGGTCAATCTCATCTTTCGACATAATATCCTCAATTGAGACTTCTTGAGGATGATACTCATTGGCCTGTTTAACAATTTCATCCCAATCATCTAATTTCATGTCTGAAGAACTTGTCGCAGATGTTGACCCATTTTTTATAGTTGCCTCTTTTAAATCTTTAACCTTTTTATCATATTTCAGTGATTGTAATAACTCTAACGAATCTGAAATATTACAATCTGCTGTGCTACGAGTTTTTGTTTTCTCAGTATCTTTTTCTAAAGAAGCACTTACGTCTTGATTTACTTTAAGCACTTTGTTCATATCTAGTTCATCGCGAGAATACTTAAACTCGCTCATGATTCTGCCGGCAAACTATCTGAAACACCTAAATCAAATTTCAAATCATTAATTGCTGCTTTCAAAAGCATATTTAATCCATTGAGATAATCTAAACGTTCTTTGTCTGCATCGGATTCTTTTTTCAACTCCTGAAGAATTTTTGTTTGTTTTGCGATTGCATTTTTGTATACTAATTCTTTTGCTGCGCGTAATTTCTTATTTTTATGATGAGAAGCAACTCCAATTCCTGCCCCTGCGAGAACAACAGCTGGTGCTGCCAACACTGCCACGCCAGCAGCCATTCCACCGCCTATCACGGCACCCGCCGTTGCTAATCCGCTAGTAATTCCTGCAGCACTTAACCCAGCGACTGATCCACCAAGATAAAGTCCCGCAAAACCAATACCAGCGCCTACACCTGCACCCAAAGCACCACTCACGGTCTCACCTAGTGGAGAATCCTTTAACTTTCTCGATTTTTGCTTTATCGCTTTATCCGCATCATCAATAACGCTTTGCACCCTATTCAAAGATTCTATATCTTTAAATTTCATACTTTTTTTACTTTTTACATATTCACCCATAATAATTGATTCTCTCCTCTATCATTCTATAAAATTAAAAGTATTCTTTCACATAAGTTACTAAGAAGAACGCTTTCATGTTATTATCATACTTATGACCTAGCCACATAATGTCCATTAGACAGAAAATGTCAAAAAATATCTTTTTAATTTTGGAGCAGATAAAATGTCATCAGCAGCTTATCGTCAGTTATACATACTTAGCACCTTTAGTCAGCAGCAAGCCGTTACCAAGGCGGACTTGATGTCAAAATTTGCCGTCAGTGCCCGGTCGATTCAGCGGGATATTAGTTCGTTGAATCAATTTTTCGATGATGAAAGTTTATCCCAGCAAATTAATTACGATGCCACTGAGAAAGTTTTTAAATTGCAGGCTCAAGAACAGCAGTTAACTGATGCGCAAATTTTGATTTTGATCAAGGTTTTGTTAGCCAGCCGCGCGCTCAATGTCCCGGAACTGAAAGAATTAGTTGGTAGTTTATGCCAATTAGTTTCTGCGGATCAGCGACGCTTGGTCGATCGCATCACGAATATTGAAAGTTTCGATTACGTGCCCCTGCATCACCAGCAAGATTTGGTCCAACCGATTTGGCAATTGAGCCAGGCGATCATGAAGGGCGGCACCATGAAGATTTCCTACGAAGATCGCCATCATCGCGCCTTAGAAAAGCAAATTCGGCCAAAATCAATCTTCTTTTCCGAATTTTATTTTTATGTGATTGCCACCGATATCACGATTCAGCAGGACCGTTTTTATCGGATCGATCGCATTCAGCACTTGGAACCTTCGCTATTACCTCATATTAATAGTTACCAAAATCGTGCCGAGGATGGCGACGTGCGCAAACACGTTTATTTAATGTACAACGGCGATGTGGAAACCATTACTTTTGAGTTCTGGGGGATTGTCGAAGCGGCGCTAGATCGACTGCCCACAGCCCGGGTCATTCAAGAAAAGCCCGACAAAGGTAGTGTGATTATTCAGGCCCAGGCCTCAGATAACGGCATTCGCATGTGGCTGCTTAGCCAAGGCAACATGCTGAAAGTGCTCAGCCCCCAAAGTTTAGTTGACGAAATCCACGACATTGTCAGCCAAATGGGCCAGCTTTATCAGCAAGAATTAGGCGAAGATAACGGTCCTCAACCAAAATTCATCATTTAATTTTGGCAAATCACTACTGCTAGCCATATTTTGTCCAAGGCAATCGTTATACTGGAATTATCAGAACAGTATTTTGGAGGGCAATCAATGACGCTGGCAGCAAATCGTCAACTTTATATTCTTAATGCATTAAATAATCACGAATTTTTAACGAAAAACGACCTGAGCACGCACTTTCACGTCAGTGCTCGCACTATTCAACGTGATATTAGCGAACTCAATCAATTTTTTGACGACACCAAAAGCCAACAAGAAATTAGCTATAATACGCAGTTGAAGACTTTTGAAATGACCCAGCAAACTGATGGTGGGCAACTTTCTGATGCGCAAATTTTGATTATTATGAAAGTTCTCTTCGCTAGTCGCGCTTTAAATAATCGGGAGCTGCAAGATATCACTGCAGCTTTGCAGAATCAAGTGTCGCCTAGTCATCGCCAAGTGGTCAGTCGGATTACGAATAAGGAAAAATATAATTATGTCCCCTTGCATCACGACAAAGATTTGGTCAAATTAATTTGGGATCTGAGCAATGAAATTTTGGCGGGACGGCGCATTAAAATTCAGTATCGTAATCGCAATCTAAAAAATTGGACCGACGTTGAGTTGCAGCCAAAAAGTATCTTTTTCTCCGAATATTATTTCTATTTGATTGCCGCTGGTTCCTACCATAATCGCGACCGCTTTTATCGACTGGATCGAATTATTAATTATGAAGAATTGGCCGACTATCATCCCGACGGTCATCGTCATGACTATGCTGAAGGTGAACTACGTAAGGAAAAGCCGTTTATGTATAATGGCGCCGTTGAGAAGGTCACTTTCGAATATTGGGGCATTGAGGAAGCGGCTTTGGACCGCCTTCCCACCGCCAAAGTCATTGCCCGCCATCCCCAGCAGAAAAGTATCACCATTGAAGTTAACGCCGCCGATACTGGCCTGCGCTTCTGGTTGCTTAGTCAAGGCAACATGGTCCACGTTCTCAGCCCGGAAAAAATGGTCACTGATTTAAAAAACATTGTCGCGCAAATGAGCCAGCTCTACCAAGGCACGCTGGGCCAGCCAACTGGTCCACAACCAACATTAATCAACTAACTGAAATTTTAGCTGATTAACGATTTAAATCTATGTTAGTCTTCCCCAATTGAGGAGGGTGGTTGCTGGGCGATTTTACTGGCGTGGAACGCCGTGGCCATCGATTTGAGCTTATTGCTAACGCAACAATCTCAAATACGAGGCTTTGACTAGCTGCTAAAGCAGCAAGACAAATTTCACAGCTGACGCCAATCGCCCAGCAACCACCTGTATTAACTAACAGAACTGAGCACCACTATTTGGAAAAACAAATTGCAGCAAATTAATAAGTCTGTTTGACAATCTTTCTGGAATTTAACCAGAGAACTTTCAAACAGACTTTTTTTGGTATTACTGTTCAGTTGTGACAACGATTTGAAATAAGTTGATTAATCCCACTGCAACTGCCTCAAGCACTAACAACGATGAAGTGCACCACCTAAACTCCAGACGGAATGGAGGGCGTGGTTGTCAGCCGCCAAATTCTCGTTGGTGCTTTAGCACTTACGAGAAGGCTTGTATTTGAGATTGTTGCGCAGCAATAAACTCAAATCAATGCCGGCCGCGTTCCACAACCAGCAAGCCCGCAATGCAGTCGAACTCAATTCTGTTTTAACACTTTTTTCTTTCAACTAATCACGTGCAATTACTTCATGGTAACAACCACTTTGCCAGTCACGTGACCTTGCTCAGCATAATCCAGCGCCTGTTTTATTTCAGCAAAAGGATAGGTGCGGTCGATAATTGGACGCAACTGCTGATGTTCGATTAGATTAGTTAGCTGATTTAATTGTTGACCGCTGGCGTGCATCAACAAGAATTGATAGCTAACCTGTTGTTGCTGAGCGATTTTAGTCAATTGACTACTGGCCATGGCAAAGCCCAACTCGCGGATTTTACCTAAATGGCGTTCCCGGGCAAATTCAGCCGTTGGTAAATTGGCAATTGACACTAATTTACCACCAGGCCGTAGAATACTGAGTGCTTTCTGGGTATCAGCACCACCGTGAGTATCAAACACGGCATCATAATCGTGCAAAATGGTCGAAAAATCCACTTGATGATAATCCGAAATATGATCAGCACCTAAATCGGCCACTAATTGCCGATTCCGCTCACTAACAGTCGTAGCAACTTCAGCGCCTTGAGCATGGGCAAGCTGAATTGCCATACTACCAACGCCACCACTACCAGCATTAATAAAAATCTTTTGACCAGCTTGCAATGCCAAAATTTCCATCAGAGCCTGATAAGCCGTTAAGCCAACCAGGGGCACGGCAGCCGCCGCCGTTAAAGACAAATTAGTTGGCACTTTAGCAATTGCCGTTTGATCGATTGCCAAATATTCCGCGAAGGTACCAGTACGATCATGATTAACTCGCCCGTAAACTTGGTCCCCCACTTTAAAGTCAAGTGCTTGGGCACCACGCGCCACAATCGTTCCCGAAAAATCATTACCTAAAGTTAGCGGATAAACTGTGGTCAATTTCATACTGTAATGCAGTAAACGATACTTCTGATCAACGGGATTAATACTAGCGGCGGCCACGGCAACCAGAACTTCATTAGGCTTTAATTCAGGTCGGGGAATTTGTTTTATTTGTGGTTGCGAATGAGTGTGTGCTGCGACAAGGGCTGACATTAGTTTAGTCATGGTCATGGGCCTCCTGCAATTGCTGAACGGCATCTAATAGCTGGCGCAACTTAGCAAAATTAGTTCTAATATCGGCGGCATAGAAATTCATGGTTCCTTCTTGACGCTTCTTAATTAGCCCAGCCTCACGCAAAATTTTCAGGTGATGCGAGACTGCTGGCCGTGACAAATTCACCAGACTCGTAATTTCGCCAACCCGTAAACCAGTTTGGCAAGTGGTGTTGACTAAGGCCAAGAGAATATTTTGACGATTTTCATCGCCTAGCGCCGTTAACATTGGCTGACATTCAACGAAACTTTTCTTAGTCATGAGTGCTGCTTGATTGGTCATCAATTATTGCTCCTTTTGAATATTTTCTAAAAATAGGTTCGCGACTGCTTTCACTGAAAATGGATTCTGCCCCGTAATGAAATGACCATCTTGAGTAGCAAACTCACTGTAAGCACGCTTTTTTATAAAATGAGCGCCATGATCAGTGGCGACTTGCTGATTCAAGAACGGCACCACCCGTTTTTTGCCGGCGAGAATTTCTTCCGTCTTAGTAAAACCAGTGATTGTCCGGCCGTTGATCAAATATTGGCCGGCGGCGTCACGGACATTCAACAAGCCAGCAATGCCATGACAAACCGACAAAACCCAACCGTTATTCTGGTAAATAGCCAAAGTCAGCCGCTGCAAATTCGCATCATCCGGGAAATCCCACATGACGCCATGGCCGCCAGTAAAATAAATGGCTTGATAGTCGCTAGGATCAACCGTCGCCGCGGCCAATGAATGCGTCAAGGCGCGCTCTTTAAAATCAGCAGATTCATAAACGCTCATCATCTCGGCGTCTGTATACTTCATACTCCGCGGATCCAATGGCACGAAGCCACCTTTAGGACTAGCAAAATCATAGGCAATCCCTGCTTTTTGTAAGGCAGTGATGAATTCGGCCGCCTCGCCTAACCACAAACCAGTCGGCTCATCAGTTCCCTGGTAACGCGTCACATTTGTTAGCACAATCAATACTTTTTTCATGTCAATCCCCCGCAAATCATTTTGTGATGGTTCATTAGTTTAAACCAACGAAACGTTGCTCATAGCATAAACCTTTTGGCTGCTTTTAACCACATTGAGAAAGAAATTCGAGACCAATACTTTTTGTAAGCTAAAGAATTGCAATTAAACACCAATTCTGCAACCATTAAAAACAGAACCGAGGTTAAAATATGGCTACAATCCAACATCTATCTGCCACCACGCCAGCTGTTCAGTACTTAGTCCAAAAAGACAAACACCTGGCCAAAGTAATGAAAATGGTCGGGCCGCTTGATTATCAGGTCGAAACTGACGGCTATGCCTTCCTAACTAGCCAAATCGTCGGCCAAATGTTATCCAACAAAGTCGCCGCCGTCCTCACCGCCCGACTAGAAGATTTGTGCGGCGGCCAAATCACGCCCCAAGCCATTGCCAAACTGTCAGCTGCAGAAATTCGACAAATCGGCATCTCCCATGCAAAAATTGGCTACATTCATAATTTAACGGCAGCCGTCACTAGTGGCGCATTAAAATTACCAGAATTGGCCACAAAATCTGACCAAGAAGTCATTAAGGAGCTCACTAAAATTAAAGGAATTGGCAATTGGTCCGCAAAAATGTATCTCATTTTTTCCTTGGACCGGCCAAATGTGCTGCCATTTGAAGATTTGGCTTTTTTACAAGGCTATGGCTGGACTTATCATACCGACGATTACCACGCCAAGGCGGTTCAGAAAAAATGTGCCAAATGGCGCCCATACTCATCAGTTGCTGCCCGGTACATGTATCGGGCGCTAGATCTTGGCCTCACGACAGAGCCATTCCATCTGTTTAAGTAACAAAGATTAATTTTGCTGAATTGTACAACATTTTTTCCATTCAGGAAGGCGATTGCTGGCCGATTTAAAACTTAACTGGCTTTTGACGGAATAGTGAACAACTCCGTTGCGGTCGGCGGGTTGTGGAACGCTGCCGACATTGATTTGAGCTTTAGAGCCGTAGTTTTGATGTTAGTCGCTCCTCAGTCGAAAGCGGCAGGGGCCCAGCGATTTTATGGGCGTGGAACATGGTGGGCGTTGATTTGAGCTTATTGCTCCGCAACAATCTCAAATACAAGCCTTATTCTAACCGCTAAAGACGGTAAGAATAATTTCACCATTGACGCCAATCGCTGGGCCCCTGCCTGGATTAAACTTGCAGAATAAAGCACCACTATTTTGCCAAACCAGATTGTGGTGAAACAAAAATGGTGTGACAATCTCTACTTGATAATAGAGTTGCTCACACCATTCTTTTGTGCTATTTAACTAATTATTACTGATTGAATTGAGTTAATGAATCCCGCTAACACTGCCTTAAACACTAGCAAATGTAAAGTGCACTAACTCAACTCCAGACGGAATGGAGGGATCTTGGCGTCAGCCGCCAAATTATCGTTAGTGCTTTAGCACTTACGATAAGGCTTGCATTTGAGATTGTTGCGAAGCAATAAGCTCAAATCAACGCCGGCAGCGTTCCACGCCAAGCAGCACGGAATGCAGTCAGACACCATTCTGTTTCAGCATCATTATCAGGTTTTAAGGTGTTTGCGCAATTGTTTTATATCAGCCCATTTATGAATGATAGGTCTCAGGATCATAACTAGTTGTGCCCCGATTCAGCTGATCAAGTTGCAACATTTCGGCAGCAGTCAACTCAAAATCAAAAATTTCAGTATTACTAGCTGCATGCGCTGGATTGCTAGATTTTGGCAACGGAATAATCTGCTTCTGTAATAGCCACCGCAAAATAATCTGTGCCGGTTGTTTCTGATAAAGTGCTGCCAACTGACGAATCACTGGCGCTTGCATAACAGAACTTTCAGGACCGCCAAACGGTCGCCAAGCTTCCACAACAATCTCGTGCTGTTGGCAATACTCGGCAATGGCGACTTGAGCAAAATCAGGATGATATTCAATTTGATTGACTTGGGGCAGCACCGTGGCTGTTGTTTGTAAGGCTTGTAATTGTGCCACCGAAAAATTCGACACCCCAATGGCCCGCACTTGACCAGCATGATATAAATCTTCTAATGCCCGCCAAGTCTCAGCATTTAAGGCTTGCCAGTTTTGATGCCAGCGTGCATTTGCCGGCCAATGGATCAGATACAAATCTAAATAGTCCAGCTGTAATTTTGCCAAAGTTTCTGCAAATGATTGCTTGGTAGCCTGATAACTGCGCTGTTGATACCAGACTTTACCACTCATAAATAATTCCCCACGAGTTACTTGACCACTGTTTAAGGCCGCCTGCAATCCTCGCCCCACGCTACTTTCATTGTGATAGGCCGCAGCAGTGTCAAACAAGCGATAGCCAGCCTTGACTGCCGTAGCAACTGCCTGCTCAGTGACTGGACCCGCTGGTAAAATTGTGCCAAATCCTAACACCGGAATTTGAACCCCGTTTGCTAATCGATAAGTCGCTGATTGTGCCATTAAAAATCCCCCTAATCTGCAACGCCAACTGACAACATCATTAATGTGTTGTCAGTTTAACATAGGCGAAGATTAAGGGGGAAAATTATGCTGGTTTAACTAGTCAGGTTCGTTATTTTGCTAGCAACGAAGCGCTGTGGCAGAGATAAGTATCGGCCGCATCTTCAATCGCGGTGAACAGCATGTCGGCATTTTTAACGGCGCCTTCATCATCTAAAGTGAACAGATATAACTGTAAAAAGCGCAGAATTGTTGGCTTAGCCGCCAATTGTGTATCAGCTTCAAAAAGCGTTTCTAAACAATCCAATAAACTTTGATAAGTCCACTGACTTAGCCGCCGATTGTACTGCTTGACCATCGTTTGATGGATTTTCAAGACGAAGGACATAAACAAATTTAATTCAGGCAGCTCGTCACCAGTGACATCACCAGTGAAAATTGCTAAAAATTTACGGGCCCGATTTAGTTCAAGATCTAATTGATGCTGATCCAATTTCGTGCTTAATTTTAACTGAACTCGGAATATGCCGTCGATGGTTGCTGTTGACTTTTTGATTGGATAAGGGTTTTGCAGCAGTGCTTGCCGCCCAGCCGCGATATTTAACCGCTGACCAACGCCGGAGAAGATTTTAGCAGCCATTGCTTGAGATTGAGCGGGATCATGATAAACTTCTTCCAGTAAATAATGATTACCCAACAGTCGAATTTGTTCAGCAGTAGCGCGACTCAATAATTGCTTCGCCACGCAAAAATCTAAGTAATTCTGGTAACTTTGCATCACAGTAAGTAGGCCAGCAGCCGTTAACTGTGCTGGCAAGCGCCAAAACGACACAAAAGTACTGACGGCTGTCATTGCTCGGTCTGACGTTGGCGCCCAAGCTAGTATTTTCAAATAGCCTGGTTCGTCACCAATAAATAACAGTAGTGTCGCCGCCAACAAAGCCGGATCCTGTTGCTGCTCAGTCTGTTCAATAAATTCAGCAAAGTCAACCGTTCCTTGGGCATCTTGGCTATAAAACGAGGTCAGACCAGCTGGCAGCAATACTAACTGTTCCGTAAAGAAATGATTGCTTAACCCCATGGCCAACCGACTGTCACTGTCCTCATCGGCTGCCGCAATGTCATCCGTCAGTTCAGGCCGTCGTTGTCGCACTGCATCAATAAAGTTGGCGCCCATTAACGAACTATTGGCAATTAATTCGTTGGCAGCAATTAATTGGCAAAAATAAAAAATTGCGCCAACAAAATCAGTTAATTCTTCAGTAGTCGTCCCAATAGCTGGCAAGGCTACCAAAACCAAATCGGCCAATGAAGCCACCGTTATTTGTTGCAAACTACGATTGAAGAAGAGCCGTTCGAACAGAATGACTTCACCTAAATAACTCATGGCCACTTCAGCGTCGTCTAAATCACGGTTTAATAGGCGACTGATTTGATTCATGTCACGCTGCAGCCCCACTTGGTCAATATTTTCAGGGAAAGGCTGGCGAACAGTTGGTAAGTTACGTACCGCTAAAGCAATCTTGGCGAAATCTTCTTGATCCATAAGCGTCACTCCTGAATTTTAATGAATTCGGTATTACTCTCCATTATCACAGTTTCCCGACGCAATCGCAAAAAAATTTTAGACAGCGTGCCAGTAGCAATTACGCCAACAGATATGGTTGCAAAATAACCGGCAAAATCAGCTGACAAAACGTCACAATTGCCGACTGGGGCTCAACCTGATCACTCATCCCCCAGCCAAAAACCAAGCCGTATAAATAAGTCACCAAGAAATCAGCCAGTTGCTCAACTGGCGTCGTTTCTGCCAATTGTTTTTTTGCAATTAATTGCTTTAACAAGGTCCTTAGCTTAGCAGCATCAAAATCCCATTTATTGGGCGCCGGACTAGGAATCACCACAAAGCGAATCCAATCGCGAGCCCGAGTTACCCCGGCCGTGGTAATAATTGTCATAAATTCGATCAGATAATGACTTAAAGTTTGAGTTGCCGTTTGGTCGGCGGGAATGTCCGTGATCAACGCATCCAACTGACTGAAATGAGCCTGACTAATTTCCGCAAAAATGGCTTCTTTTTTCGAAAAATAGTTGTAAAAAGTGCCCTTGGCGATTCCACAGGCTTGCGTAATATCAGCCACCGAAATATTTTCAAAACCACGCTGATTAATTAACTCATCAGTGACCTGAATCAATTTCTGTCGTGTCGCTTGAACTTTCTCTGAGCGCGTCGTCATTTGCTCGCCTCAAGTTGTTTAGCGGTATGGCGGTGTTGTTGCCATAAATGCCGGAAAACAAAAATTAAAATGACGGTTACGACTAAAACTAGTGCCAAAGCCGTCAACATAATTTGATGAATCCCTTGAAAAAGAATCCGTCGCATTTGTGGTAATAATTGCGTTGGCAAACTACCAGAAGTTTTCGAATTACTGAGTTTATTCAACATGCTCATGGTGATTTGCTGATGACTTGCTGCCACGCCAGCCCGCAGCGCCCGATTCAAAATCACGCCGTAAATCGACGACATAAATGTCTGACTCAAAATACGAATCAAATAGGCAAAAGACGTGGCAATGGGCACATCTTGTATTTCAGCATCATTTTGGACGGCGACTTGTAAAACATTAAAACATAAACCTAGGCCCAAGCCTTCGAAAACGCCCATCACTAATAGGAAACCATAACTAGTCTGCTGAGTGGCTAGCGCCATGCCAATAAATGTGACTAAAAATGCCAGGGTTCCCCAAGCCACAATGCCATAACGGCCTAAACGCCGCTGAAATAAGGGGCCGATTTCCGAACCGACAAAGTTCGTAATTGAACCAGGAATCTGGGTCATTCCACCAATCAGAGCACTCAGCCCCATAATACCTTGAGCCCACATGGGAATATAAATGTTGAAAGCTACAAAAGCGCCCCAAAGAATGGCAAATAAAGTAAAGTCCAACATTAATTTACCGTTTTTAAACAGGCGATTTGGGACAATTGGATCAGTGACTCGATTTTCAACGCGATTCATTCGCCATAATAATGCTAAGCCCAGAACGAATAATAAAATAGTCACCCAAATCGAAGTCGTTCCTAATAGCTGAATCCCCACCAAAATCGAACTCAAACCTAAAACCATTAAAGCAGCGCCTTGATAATCGACGGGATGACGATTCAATTCAACTGGTAACTGGAAGAAAATAGCGACTAATAAAATTGAGACTAAGGCAATGGGAATATTGAGGAAAAAGACCCAATGCCAGCTAAAAGTATCGACCAGCCAACCACCTAGTAGCGGCCCAATAATCGAACCGGTGCTGAAACTAGCGGTGGCAATGCCAATGACTTGGGCCCGCCGTTTCATATTTTTGAAAAGTTGGGCATAAATAATAAAGGGAATGGTGTTCATCCCACCAGCGCCGATACCCATGAACCCCCGGGCCGCGACGAACCAAACAATATTAGGGGCGATCCCTTGTAACAACGCACCAATAGCAAACATAGCTGTCGCCACAATATAAGCTAATTTATTTCCCTTACGTTCGCCAAACTTACTCCACAAAGGCGTGGAAACTGCCATCCCCAATAGAAAGATTGCCACAATCCAGCCCATATACTGAATCCCATGCAGATCACTAATAATCGCTGGCAAAGCGGTATTAACAATGGTCCCATCCAGACCAGCCATGGTATTCGATAAGATCAAGGCAAAAGTTACTAATAATTTCCGATTTCGATTCATTGACTTCACTTTTCTTCTTTCATTGATAAATTTGCTCTAGAAAAATGATGTCACCGCCATTTAACGAGTATTTTTAGCTTTATTTTTTCATGACCAGTAGTCATTTACATAGTGCTTTTCATTTTAGTTCTTAACGGATTGGCTGTCAATGACCGCCAGTCACTTTTTTGATTGTCTTTTTCAAAAGTGGCGTATTATAAAAAAATCGAAAGTGTTAAACCTGAATTGAGTTTGACTCCATCACGGGCTTGCTGGTTGTGGAACGCTGTCGGCATTGATTAAACCAATTAAAAACCAAAGTTCAAAACCATTAAAACCTGATCAAGGTGGTAAAAAAGAGCCGGTTTTGACTACATTGCGGGCTGCTTGGTGTGGAACGCGGCCGGCATTGATTTGAGCTTATTGCTGCGCGACAATCTCAAATACAAGCCTTGTTCTAAGTGGCACAGCCACTAAGAACAATTTGGCGGCTGACGCCAAGATCCCTCCATTCCGTCTGGAGTTGAGGTGGCACACTTCACAGTTATTAGCGCTTAAGACAATGCTAGTGGAATTCATTAACTCAATTCAACCAGTAATAATAGTTGAACAGCAAAAACAGGTGTGGCTCCTCTATTCAATCAATAGAGATTGTCACACCGTTTTTATGTCACCACAATCTGGTTCGGCTAAATAGTGGTGATCAGTTTTGTTAGTTTAATCCAGGCAGGGGCCCAGCGATTGGCGTCAATGGTGAAATTATTCATAGAGTGTGAGGAGCAGCGGTTTTTCGGCGTAGAGTAACTGCAAATAATTGATTGAGCTGGTGTAACCAGATCGAGCAATTATTTCAGTTAATCATAGCCGTTTGCTGCTCTGAACACGTTTGCCGCTTCAGCGGTTAGAATAAGACTCGTATCTGAGATTGTTGCGTCAGCAATAAGCTCAGATCGATGTCCACCATGTTCCACGCCCATAAAATCGCTGGGCCCCTGCCGCTCTCAACTAGAGAGCGGCCAAGAGAGTACCCCCCTCCACCAATTGAGAAAAACTTAATGCCAATTTTGTCCTCAACTAATAAGTTCAGATTAATGGCAAATTATCGTTGAACTGATTTTCTTAAATAGCGCAGTGTTTTCTGAAAGTATGATGAAATAATATTATAAATATCTTAAGATTCGTTCCCAAACCAGCAAAATCCAGTCTATCTTGTACGTTTTAAACGTTGATTTAATAACCTTAGCGACTGATTTTCGCACTATTCAACTGTTTTCTTTAGGAATAGCTAACTCATGAAATTAAAGAAATATAATTGGACAATTAGTCGTTTTCTGGATAAAATAAGAAACTAACTAATTGTAAGGAGTCCCTAATGATGAAAAGAAAATCATGGTTAACTTGGGTCATTGTTCTTGCTGCGATCTTTTTCGTCGTTAAAAAGGAACCGCAGCTTGTGCCCAACACTGTTGCCACAGTTAAACAAACAACTGTTAAATTACAGCCGTATTTCTATTTAGTCCGTGCCTCAATCAACAATCGTCTCAAAACACCCTTAACTAAAGAAACCGCTCAAGCAGCTAGCACTGATACCACGCCCACGGAATCACCGCTTAAAAATCTCACCACCAGCAACACCTACCAGTACTATTTCGAAAGTGATGTTCCCGCAAACGTTCGTCAAGTTTTCGAACAGGCGGTAACCGTCTACAATCAGACCGGCCTCGTGAAATTGGTGCCTGGTCAAGGCAAAACTAACAAAAACAAAGTAACCTTCTTTGTTTATGATAAAAAGCTGACCGATCCTGCCTCAGAAACAGTCGAACTTGGCAATGGTGGTCCCACCACACTGGCTTGGAACAGCTACGCCGTAAATAGTGGTCGTGCTGGCTTAAACTTAGCTTACCCTTACATTGCCATTAAAGAGTCCGTCGCCATTCACGAATTAGGCCACGCTTTAGGTTTAGCCCATAATCATGACCAAAGTTCTGTGATGTATCCCCTGGACCAAGGCTTGACCACCTTATCAACTGCTGACATCAATGGCCTACGTGCTATTTATGCGAAATAACTAACCGCTCAAAATGACATTGATTAAAAAATTAACGGGTGAATATCAGCATAAAAATAGCGCACAATTCTTAACGAATTGTGCGCTATTTTTTTGTTCAGCAATCTCTGCAACCCAATTTTCGATTAGCGTGTGTACGGAAAAATCAATAATTTCTGATCAACATAGGTGGCCAAATAAACATCCTTAACGGCGCAATGATAGCTAGCCAACTGCTGGTCCAGCCAAGCACGATCGCGGTGAATGTCATCAAGAATATCCACATTCAGTTGACCGTCGACAATTAACGGATATTTGATTGAGTCATCGCCTTTTTTAGTCACGGTTAATTGACCATTTTGTTCTAACACCGCCCGTTTAACGAAACGAATATCAGTCACGCCCTCGGTTCGCAAGCGCAAGGCCAGGTCATTGGCGCTCATGCCATTTTTCAAAGCAGTGGCAACTTTAAGTTGGCCGTTTTCAATTAACAATTGCGGGCGGCCGTCGATCAGCCATTTGACGTAACGATTATGTTTCGTCAAGAATCGCAATGTCGCCACCAGAATCATCCAAATCAATAACACTAAAATGTACTGCAAAACCGTCACGCTCGTACTGTATATCATGCCACCGACAATTGCCCCTAGCACATAGTTCTGAACCTGATCTAAAGCACTGATGGGTGCCAAATTACTTTTACCAGATAAATTGATTTGTAAAATAATCGTCAGTAAACCTAGCGCTAACTTAATGGTCACATCACTATAGGTAAACATTATTTGTTCCCCCCAACATAATTGATCTCCTGATTGATCAGCTTGGCGTCACTCAACGTGAAACTACTACCGTCAGCATTAATCGTGACAGTATAAAGGTCGCCCTTGACCAAAACTAACATCCCACTATTGGCATTAGCGGTATTCGACCAAATTTTAGACACGGTGGTTTGTTTGTCTTTAGCGACACGCTGCATAATTTGTGTGGCTTGGGATTTCTGGGCCGAACTGGATTTCAGATCACGCCATTCATTCACTTGCAGACCAATCAAAAAAGCTAGCAGCAAGGTCATAATCGTTAATAAATCGCGATATTTTAAATCTGAGCGATGTCGATACCACATCACTCCGGCCAAACTCACCGCGACCACGACGATCGCAATAATAATCCATTGGACCGTTTTATAATTATTATTCTGCTGAACCAAATACTGATACGAGTAAAAATTCATGAACTTAAGCTCCCCACTGAATAAATCTTAATGATTAACCGTTTAAATTGTGCCATTAGTCAAATAATAATCGTTACTTTTATCATAGCATGACTATTTATTGAATCATTAAGATTAGCAAAAATAAATCGGCGAAGTTTAATTTACAAGTTGTAATTTGTATTTACACGGAGTAGTATGGATGGTGAAACTTTTTTGAAAAGAGGACTAATTTTGCAGAAAAGAAATTTAAATCAAGCTCGTGTTTTACAAGCGGCGCGGCAAATCGTCAATGAAGACGGTGCTGATACCTTAAGCTTCAGTAAAATCGCCGCAACTCTGGGCGTCCGTTCTCAAGCACTATACGCTTATTTTCCCAATGTCCAACAACTGAAATTTGCCTTAATTATCGATTACTTAGATGGCTTAACCGAAACTTTAAAGGCAGCGCTAGTCGGCGTTAGCGGCAAAGAAGCGCTCTTCATTTTCGGAGACCAATTACATACCTTGTTACTTGCCCAACCCAATTTAACCAAGTTGGCCTTTGGCGGCATTAGTTATGATCGAGAAGCCGAGGCTGGTGATCATCTCCATCAATTGATTCTGGTTTTAGATCGATTAATTGCGCCTTACTGTACCTCAGAAGCTGAAGTCATTGCCCAAGCTCGGTATTTTAGAGCGATTATTTTCGGTTACGTGCAAAATCAGTTGTGGGGGCTTTTCCAATTAGCAACTGTTCCTGTTGCCGATTCATTTGAAAATTCTTTGTGTCAAGCAATTACCAGTATTACTGAGAAAGGAAGTATTAAACATGGATGATCAGCAACGTGAACAACAACCTTGGCGGCGGAATTTATCGGTGCTGTGGGTCTGCACTTTTATTGCCGGTATTTCTTTTAGTGAAATCATGCCTTTCATGTCACTTTATGTCGGCCAACTAGGCAATTTTACAAAGTCGCAATTATCTTTTTATAGTGGCTTGGTTTTCGCCGCAACTTTCTTTGTCAGTGCGATTGTTTCGCCAATGTGGGGCGCCCTCGCTGATCGTAAAGGTCGTAAAGTCATGTTGATCCGCGCTTCCTTGGGCATGGCCGTAGCAATGTTTCTGATGGGCTTGGCCACTAACGTTTGGGAATTAATTGGCCTGCGTGCGTTACAAGGCGTTTTCTCCGGCTTTATTTCTAACGCTCAAGCTTTAATTGCCTCGCAAACGCCACGAAAAAATTCTGGTAAAGCACTGGGCACTTTAGTCACTGGCTCCACGTCCGGCATGTTGATGGGTCCAATTATTGGTGGGATTTTGGCCCAAGTCTTCACGATTCGCAATACCTTCTTTATTACTGCCGGTTTATTACTATTGGCTGGCATTCTCTCCGCTACTTTAGTCACCGAACATTTTGTCCCCATCAAACGGCCCAAGAATCCTAATAAAAAAGGCGTCCTGGCTGGCTTGTTAAGTCAGTTCGACAATCCGCGCTTAATCATTGTCTTGTTGCTGTCAACAATGTTCGTCCAGTTAGGTAATGCCTCAATTTCACCGATTATTAGTTTGTACGTCAAAGAATTAATGCACGGTCACGGTAGCGTGCCTTTAGTCGCCGGGATCATTGCCGCTCTACCAGGTATTTCCAACATTATTGCTGCACCACGTCTTGGTGATTACGGTGATAAACACGGTTCAGGAAAAGTGTTGATTGCTGGCTATTTATTTGCGGTCCTGGTCTATATTCCCCAAGGCTTGATTCCTAGCGTCGTTGTTTTAGGGATCCTGCGTTTTCTAGTTGGGGTCTCTGACGGTGCTTTATTCCCCACGATTCAAACTTTATTAACGAAGAATTCACCAGTGAGTGCTACTAGTGCGATTTTCTCCTGGAATCAGTCATTTCAGGCCTTAGGAAATATGTTCGGCGCGCTCCTCGGCGGGACTTTAGCCGGGATCTTTGATTACAACGTCGTCTTTATTTCCACGGCTGGACTTTTATTAGTTAACTTAGCGATGCTCTGGTTCACTGAACCTTCACTGCGCCACAGCGGCACTAAAGAATAAATAAGTTTAAATAATTATATTACGGCTTGCAAAACAGTTTAAAAGCGCCTAAAATGCCAACTTAATCTCTAAAAAAAACGACTATTCAAATTACTTGTATCGTTGAGACAATCGCCTTATGCTAGAGGCGTTTAGGAAAAGGTGGCTTAAAAAAATGAACGATATTGATCGTCATTTTGCAGAAGAAAAAACGGATTGGCAACAGGCAGAAGCGGCTGAACTCAAAAAATTAACCAGTGCGGCTCACCACCTCTACATTAATGTTGCGGCTTACTTGAGCATCGCGGTGGCTGAATACTGGCTGGCCATTGTTGGTCATTCCCAAACTTTACGGGCTGATGCCTTAAACAATCTGTCCGGCATTATTTCGACGATTTTATTATTGATTGGGATCCATATTGCCCGCGATGTTGACGATGACGATATTGCTGGCAAGAAATTGCCGACGCCGGTGAGCAATTCCGATGGCGCTGACCAACGAATTACTTTCACGCGTTTCCGTTATCAGACGATTTTTACATTAGTCACCGGGATCATCATGATTGGGATTGCTGGTAACGTTATTTTTACCGGGATTCAAGCTTTGACCCACGCTGGTGAAAAAACGATTCCTAAGCCAATTACAATTTACGGGGCCGCAATTGCCAGCGTGATTATGTTAATCGTTTGGTATTTAAACCGGCGCGCTGGTCGCAAGCTGCAAAACGCCGCCGTGATTGCTTCGGCTCAAGATAGTTTAAGCGATGCCTTTACTAGTATTGGTACTTTGCTCTCAATTATCGGTGCCATTCTTTGGCAAGTCACCTGGCTTGATGGTGTCACCAGTATTTTAGTCGGCTTCTTCATTCTTTATTCGGGGATTCATATTTTCTCCAATAGCAGTTTGCAATTGGCGGATTATTTCGATCCGGTTGCTGAACAGCAATTTCACGATTACATTGAACAAATTGATGGCGTCCATGACGTCCGTGAATTAAAAGCTCACTATGATGGCAATGTCATCACTTTGGATGTCACGATTACGGTTGATGCGCAAATGACAGTCCTGGAGAGTTATCATTTAGCCGAAAATATCGAGCGGCAATTACAGATCAAGTATGGCATTATCGATACCGACGTGGTAACCGTGCCCGAACCCTCGACGATTAAATGATCGTGCCCAGTCCTCCCTAATTGGGTTAGGTGGTTGCTAGGCGATTTAATCTGAATTGGTCTTAGACAGAACAGCTGACAACTCCGTTGCGGCCGGCGGGTTGTGGAACGTGGCCGACGCTGATTTGAGCCTTTCTATCGAAAGTCTCAAATACAGGTCTTCTTCTAACCGCTAAAGCGGTAAGAAGAATTTGGCGGCTGACACCCCGGCGGCCTCCACTGCGTTTTGAGTTAGGCTAGTCCACTTTAGGTTTGATTGATATCAAGACAATATCAGTGAGGCTAGATGTCAATCGACCAGCAACCACCTGTGCAAACTAACGGAACTGCGCACTACTGTTTAGAAAAACAAATTCAAATAATAATAAGTCTGTTTAACTATTTTTTCTGGATAAGCCTCCAGAAACTGTTAGACAGACTTTTTTTGCAATACTGTTCAGTTATGCCAGCAATCAAAATAGAGTTGCTTAGTCCCACTATAATTGCCTTAAAAACTAGCAATGATGACATACACCACCTCAACTCCAGACGGAATGGCGGGATCTTGGCGTCAGCCGCCAAATTGTTCTTAGTGGTTGTGCCACTTAGAACAAGGCTTGTATTTGAGATTGTTGCGCAGCAATAAGCTCAAATCAACGCCGGCAGCGTTCCACGACAAGCAGCCCGGAATGGAGTCAGAACACGTTCTGTTTCACCATCTCGCTCAGATCTTACGATTTTACTGATTTTTACGAGTTATCATGACTTTTAATGCAAATTCACAGCTATTCAGCTTATAATCAAAGTAAGTATCTTAATGATTGAATGGGGAATCTTACTTTGATTAATTGGAAACAACTCAAGCAACAAGCCGCACCGTTTTCGGCGTTGCTCCTTAGCATTACCAGCTTCACTGTCAATATCTTGCCTTACCTGTTACTACCACAATTGATTTTACGACAACACGTGGTTATTCTTAACGCCCTGCCTTTCGTCTTATTCTACACATTCAGACGAACCGTTCTCTTTCTTTTTCGCGGCTACCAACCGCGAGCTGAACGCCTACTGACGATTGGCGTCGTTGCTGGTATTTTAGGCAGCTTTTTAGGCTTATTTGGTAGTTGGCTGCCAATTTTTTGGGACTTAGCTGGTGTTGGTATTGGGATTGCATCCGCCCTATTACCGCCAGCAATTCGTGTTTTCGGCCATCGTCAGAAACAACAACATCTGCCAAAAATAAAACACAGCGCTCTTTATCAGTACGGCGCACTGCTATTATTAATTTTGTTAATCCAATTAGCCGGCGGTGATCATATTGTTTGGTCTTTTGCGGGAATGCTGCTGTATTTATTATTAGGTGGCGTTGGCTTTTGGGCTAGTCCTTTACGCCAACCTTGGACGCCTTTCCGTCTGCATAATGCCAAACGAATTACGATTAATTTAATTTTAACGGCAGCGATTTTTATTGGCTTAATTAATTTGCGAATGACGCGTAATGAAGGCACTTTAACCACGTTATTGCACGGCCTGATTTTCTTAGCGATTATTCTGCCAATTGGTTTATTATTATTCTCATGGCATTTAAGTCGTGGCAATGATCGCATCACTTGGACCATTCGCGCTCGTGGTATTTTGCGAGGAATGTGTATTGACTTTGTCGCCGTTTATGGCACGATTTACTGCTTCGTCATTTTAGGCAGTGCTTTTTATGTTTGGGTAATTTTAATGTACGTGGTGGCCATGGCAATCGGTGCCCCACTATTAAGTTTTTTGGCTAAAAAAATACCTGCGATCAGCCGGCCAACCATGACTTTGCTACTAATGGCTTTGGGTTTAGTTCTGACTTTCTGGCAGCCAGTCTATTTGGTTGGCATTTTATGCCTGCGAATTGTCGTCGGCGAATTAAATCGCGAAGTCATTGGCGAGCTGGACACGCAAACACCATTAACACCAGACGAAGAATATTTAGTCGCACCACGATTATTATCATTAGGTGGTTTAACCTTGCAAATGATCCTGTGGCTAATTATGATCGGAATCGCCAATCAGCGTGGGATTAAATTGGCTGGCCTATTAGCCTCATATGCCCATAAAACTGTCGCTGGTAACTTTACCAATTTAATTAGCACCACTCATTTGTGGCTAGTCATCGTCATGTTTGTCGCCGGCGTGATCGTTTATTTGATCGACCAGCATCACCAAGTCGCTACCGACTAATATTTCTGAAGAAGGTGACCGCAGATGTCCAAACCAGATTTACGTGTCCAAAAAACTGAAAAAGCCTTGGCCAATGCTTTAATTGAATTACTGCAACAATTTTCCTTTACGGAAATCACGATCGATCAAATTTGCCAGCAAGCTATCGTTGGACGTAGCACTTTTTACAATCATTACGTGGATAAATACGAATTAATGGCAAAAATCAGCAACGATGAAGCCCAGCATTTTGATCAATTACTTCACCAGCGCTTGGTCGCACCGGTTGATGATGATTTGTTAATCTATTTATACCACGAGTTATATCATGATCGCCGCACTATCCTGACCCTTTTAAAAATCAAGACGCCTGGATTTAATTTAACGCAGCAGTTCCTGACTAGCTTGACACAATATAGCCAGCCACTAATTGCCCCCTTGTCCGCGCCAGTCCCATCAGAATTACTCCAGGAACTTTATGCAACTAATGCTTTAACTGCCATAACTTGGTCGTTAATCCACAATGATCCCACTGAAGTCGCAACCTTCATGAACACCACTGCCAAAACGCTACTTCAAAAATATCAGCCGACTAATTCTTAAGCAGGTAAATCAATCACTTGTTGTGGCACCTGGGGATCATGATTCACCAAAACCTTTAAACATGCTGGATCTTGAGCCATTGCTCCTAACCATCCTAGGGAAGTAATGGCTTTTTTACGACTGGTACAAATACCTGGCGTAATCATTTGTTCCCAGGAAGTTTGGGAGTAGCCAACATCCGCGGCCAATAAAACATAGCGTCCGTCGCGACCACGTACCAAGGTTGTCGACATTCCTGATGCGTGTCCTGGTGTAGCAATCTGTAATAAACTACCATCATCGAAAACATCCCAAGCTTCACCAAAGGGGCCCACGCCCTGATGCTGATATTGATAAGTCTGAATTTTCACCCCCTGCCATTCTTTGGGTAAATAAACCAGCGGTAATCGATTGGCAATTTGCCATTCTGATGCCGAAACCATAATTTTAGGTGCATTTTTTATTAATTGTAGGCCACTGGCATGATCACAGTGTAAATGACTCATAAGCACGTAATCCAAATCTTCAGGCCGATAACCTAAATTTGCTAAACGTTCGTCAACTGCCCAACCAGCAGGTAAATAACCAGTATTAATTTGTGTTTGCGTGCCTAATTCCTGCCAATTACTTTGACGAATTGTTTTATTCCAACCCGTGTCAATTAGCACTAAACCCCGAGGATGTTCAATTAAATAACTCGAAACTGGCAAAATAATTTTGTTCTTGGCACTTCTGAATAATCCCGTAAAAGCCAGAGGGTTGCGATACTGCCCATGAAACGGCAACGCTCGATCAACTTGTACCAAACCAGTATGTAAAACATGAATGCGAATGTGATTGACTACCATTATCCCTACCTCCAATAATTAATTGACCTTATTGTAGGTAAATTTCTACGACAAAAACAGAAGCAATCAAGCGCAATTTGTCCAATATTGGACAATTGGCGGTCATTCGTTCAATATCTAAGAAATATTATCAGGACAAACAAACAGCGACCAATTTCAATTAGAAATTGGTCGCTGTTTTAGAATTCAAATCATTCAATAATGACGTGAAGCTAACGCGTTAAAAAAATGACTTCTTCAATATTATAATTGCTTATCTAGTAAGTAACAGGTCAACGGCTGCTCAGCAACACCGGTCTGCAAACTAATTTCTTGTTGGCCCTTTTTATGGAAGCCACGGTGGAAATAAAAGGGATAAGAACAGCCGGAATCAGTGTAGAGATAAACTAATTTGCCGGGCTCGTCATGCGCTAATCGCTTCAATAATTTTGTGCCAATACCTTGGCCTAAAATATCGGGATCAACGGCGAAGAAACTCAACTCACCGGCGGGATGATGGCGCAAACGATATTGCTGCATCATCTCCGCGTTGGCCTGATCATAATCGTCGGACAGCTCACCATAGAAGTGATTGATCAACCACATAACCAGCTTAACCACTCGGGAAATCACTGGGAAATTGAAAATCTTCGGCTGACCCTTCATATTGACTAACAAGACGCCGACTAATTCGCCTTGCCAATATGCACCATAAGCATGCGTTGCTTGGCTCAATTCAGAAAAAACAAAATATTTACTATAAAAATAAAGTTCAAATAAATTGTTTGTAAATAATTGTAAATGCATACCTTCTATTGCAAATTTTCGTGCGTTTTCAAAATCTTTTCTCTTTAATCGCTGAATATTCAGCGCCATTTCGGACACCTCAATGCTTGATTTTTTGATGATTTTGTTAACTCCTACTTATACTAGTCTAGCACAAATGCCGTTATTTATCAGGAATCATGTCTAGTCTAGCTGTTTGAGGCGCTGATCAATCAGCAAACAGTCGGCAGAGAATGGGCCAATAGTTGGTTCAGAAGGTGATATTTCGAAGCATTTTCCACCAGTTGATTATCTGAAAATAATTATATATTTTCTGAAATCATTCCAACTGTAATGCTTTAGATAATAAAATATCAGGCTAACTTCATCTTGATTCAAGACGAGTTACCCTGATATTAATAAGTCGACTGACGACTTCACATTGCCACTAGCTTTGATGAACTGTTCAACTTAGCAATCAGTCGCGGGTTTTTTATCTCCCTGTTTGAACGCTGCCAATACTTGTTGACCATCGGCAATTTGCACGCCGCCGTCAATGAAACGCGAACGGTCTTTCATTTGAATGCTGCCGTTACGGTAATCCAGCGTCAGTCCTGGTTCACAAAATGTTAAATCATAGTCTGACGTCCAGAAGGCAATCTTTTGCTGATTGGCCAGTTTAATTGGGTAGGTTGGATCTGGTTGAGGTAAAGAAACAATCGTAAAGCTTTCGCCAATACTACAAGCCCCACCATGCAATGAATACTTGCCACCACCATCATCGGCTAGCAAAATCAGGTTTTGATTTAATAAGTTCTTTAGCCGCAATAAATCGACAAACGCTGATGTTAGTTTAATTTCAGTCATTAGCTAACCTCCTTAAAATAATCAACTAATAATAAGTAAGTCTTAACAATTTTTATTTTAGCAGCCTTTGAAAAATATCGTTAGATTTTGCTTGACATCGTTGCTACTGAGTAATACTATGTACCCGTATCAAACATTCCAAATTTGGTACTGCCAGTGATTCACTACTTAGTATCACTATCTAGGAGGCAACAATGCAAGGTTTAACAGAACTATTAAAAGGATCTTTGGAAGGAATCGTCTTGCAACATATTAGTTGTGGCGAAACTTATGGTTACGAAATCACTCATTATTTAATTGATTTGGGTTTTGAAGATATTGTGGAAGGCACTGTCTACACTGTTTTATTACGGCTAGAAAAAAAAGGACTGCTAACAGTTGAACGCCGACCTTCAGATCTGGGACCCCAACGAAAATTCTATCAACTCAATGACGCCGGTGCCGACTATTTAGCAACTTTTTGGAAAAAGTGGGCGTTCTTAGTTGATAAGATGGCTATTCTGGAAGGAGAACAAAAAAATGACAATTCTAAATAAATTAATCGGTGATAAGAAACGTTATCGGCAATTCAAGCGTGATGTTGCTGCCCTGCCAGCTGACTATCGCGACACGCTACTGGCAATTGAAAAGTATATGTGGAATTTTGCTAAAGGTGAGGGCTTCATGGCTGTTCTAGAAGGCATCCTAACGATGTTCCAAGAAAATGCCGCCGACCAGGTGCCCATTACTAGTTTAATTGGTTCTGATCCCGTTGCTTTCTGTGACAATATTATGGCGCAATACCCAGATGAATTATGGCTGATCACCTATCAAAATCGTTTGCGTCAAACAATCCAGGAGATTATTGCTGATGATCGCAATCAAAATTAAGCAGCTTAAAAAGAGTTTCGGTCAATTAACTGTTTTGAACGGCATCGATCTTGAAGTCCAGCAAGGTGAAGTTTTCACTTTACTAGGTGAAAATGGCGCTGGCAAATCAACCTTGATCAACATTCTAACGACTTTATCGCGTGCTGATAGTGGCCAGGTGACGATTCTGGGCTTAAATCCTCAAACTCAAGGTGCGCAAGTACGCCAGCAGATCAGTTTGAACAGTCAGACGATGACACTAGATCAAGAATTCAGTGGGATTGAGAATCTGCGTTTAATTGCTAAGCTACGCAACGTGGCTGACCCAGAAGAAGTTATTGCTGAGCTGGTTACTGGGCTTGATTGTGGTCTGTGCAATTCTCTCTCATATCACTTATCAACACGTTTATATTAGACGCTAATTCGTTCCTTGTTAGCCATTTAGTGATTATAGGTAATCGCTGACCCAATAATGGCCGTCTGAATGGGAACCCATTAAAACTAATCCTAACAACCGAAAAAATCAATTACAACAGACCTAGGACCCCAAGGTGATGAAATAAAACCTTAAAGTTGACCGGGTCTTTTTGTTAGCCTTTTTAAGCAGCACATCCTGAAAGTTTTCGACCGCTTGTTCATTCACTAATGAAATCACAGGCACGACTTGCTAACTGATTAATAACGCCAATATTTGAGCCTGTTGTAAACAGGCTCTGCTCATGGCAGACTGCTTACAGTAGCAAGCTTTCAACATTGTATTATCCCCAAATCTAGTTTAAAATTGCCCTGATGACACCATCAAAAGTTAGTTCAGTTAAAACATTGAATCAAGCGCTAATTTTTGTCGACAGTCACTACTTTTGAAGGGAGTTATTTTTCATGGTCCAAGAATTACCAACTAAAATTGAAGTACGTGGTGGGCGAGTCAATAATTTAAAGAACATTGATGTTGACATTCCCCTACATAAATTTGTAGCTGTTTCCGGTCTTTCAGGCTCTGGTAAAAGTTCCCTGGCAATGGGAATTCTGTATGAGGAAGGCTCACGACGCTATTTAGAGGCATTATCAACTTATACCCGCCGCCGCATTAAAATGGGCGCCCAAGCCGACGTGACCAGTGTCAAGCACATCCCCTCAGCTTTAGCCTTAAAACAACGGCCGACGATTCCTTCTGAACGCGCGACAGTGGGAACGATGAGTGAACTTTTTAATATCATTCGCTTAATTTTCTCGCGGCTAGGATCACCACTTTGTCCCAACGGCCATCGTGTCGCACCTAGTCTTAAAATTGCTCAGGCGATGGCTAAATCCGGCGACCAAATGGGCACCATTACTTGTCCCACATGTGGCGCTAAATTTGCTGCCTTCAGTGCCGAAGATTTCGCCTTTAATTCAACCGGTGCTTGTACGAATTGTCAAGGCACTGGCCGCGTCCGTGAACTTGATGAAACCAAATTAATTGGTGATCAGAATCTAACCCTCGCTGAAGGTGCCGTCGCGGCTTGGCACTTGCCTGGTCGGAACTTTATGCCGACCGTCGCAGAATATGCCGGTGTCCGCAGTGATGTGCCTTATAAAGATTTAACTGCTAAAGAAAAAGACTTTGTTTTAAATGGCCCTCATAAAAAATACAAAATGGATTTCACGTCTGGTACTGGTCGCGTCTTTCATGACTTTCACGCTTTATACGAAAATGCTCATTCAGCAGTCCTTGAATCGGCTAAAACTAGTAAAAGTGAGCGCGCTCAACAACGGATTAGCGAATTCTTCCATTACTCAACTTGCCCAGTTTGTCACGGTACCAGATTAAAGCCAGAGCTATTAACCCAATTGGCCGGCAACTTGAATATTGCTCAGGCCAGTGACCTGACTTTAGGCGAATTAGCTAACTGGAAGCAAACTGTACTTAAATCTTTAAATCCTGAAATGACCACCCTCGCCAACAATTTATTCAAGGAATTTGATGATGATTTACGACCATTGCTTGAATTAGGCCTGGATTACTTGATGATTTCCCGCAATGGCAATACCTTGTCCACTGGCGAATTGCAGCGTATTCAGTTAGCCCGTACCCTACGCACGCAGACAATTGGTGTGCTTTACATTTTGGATGAGCCATCAATTGGCTTACACCCCGACAATATCAAAGGCTTGTTGCACGTGTTCCGTGAACTGATCGACCAAGGCAATTCCTTAGTTGTTGTTGACCATAATGTGGACATTATCAAAGCGGCCGATTGGATTTTGGAAATCGGGCCTGGCTCTGGTAACGACGGTGGCCAAGTCATTGTTCAGGGAACCGTTGCCGATGTTATTAAAAATAAACAATCAAAAATCGGACCTTACTTAAGTGGCCAAGCGCATTTATTGGCCCGGCAACCTGCAACAACTAGCAATGATCAAAAAATTAAATTTGAAGTCAGCAATTATTACAACATCAAAGATCTGCAGGCTGCTTTACCAGTTAATCAGATTAGTGCAATTACCGGCTTTTCTGGTGCGGGTAAAACGAGTTTGATTTTAGATAGTTTAGTGCCGGCAATTAAGAATCAAGCCCAAGGTCAAGCTTTGCCAGCCCAAGTTAAGCAATTAGATTCTCCGGTTAAAGACGTTGTCAGCGTTGACGCTAGCCCCATTGGGAAAACCCAGCGCTCAACGGTCGCGACTTACACCACCATCATGGATAATTTGCGAAAACTATTCGCGAGCCAACCACTGGCCAAAGAAAATCACTATACGGCTAGTTATTTTTCATATAATAATAAAACTGGCGCTTGTCCTAACTGTGGTGGCGCTGGTGTGGTCACTTTAGATATTCAGTTTCTGCCTGATATGCAACAAGTCTGTCCAGTTTGTCATGGCGAACGCTATAACAAAGATGTCCAAGCAGTGAAATGGCACGGCTATTCCATTGTTGATTTACTGAAGCTTGATATTAATGCAGCACTAGCAGTCTTCACTAAAGTCCCAAAAATTGAACGAGAATTACAACTGCTGAAAGAAGTTGGTCTAAGTTACCTGCATCTTGGTGAAAGTACGCCGAGCCTTTCTGGTGGCGAAGCACAACGATTGAAGCTAATCAAACACTTAAATAACAACCAAGCCACTACTTTGTTTGTCTTTGACGAGCCCACCATTGGCCTCCATCCCCTAGATGTCAAAACGCTAGTAACCGTTATGCAGCAACTGCTGGATCGTGGCGCCACAATTATGACCATCACCCACGATTTAAATTTGATTGCCAATGCGGATTATATCTTGGACCTCGGCCCTCGTGGCGGGATTCATGGTGGTCAGATTGTGGCCCAAGGTACCCCAACCGACTTAATCAAAAATCCTCAAGGACTAACCAGCAATTATTTAGCTGAATACTGCCATCGATTTGATTAATGATCAGTACCACCGGACAACCACGCACCGCAAATAAATTTCCTGATCTGTCTACAAAAGGGCATCCTCAATATGGGATGCCCTTTTTATTGGCTAAACGATTAGTCGTTTAGCCGAGAATTTCTCCAGAGAATGTCATCACTGCTAACAATTGCGCTGGACTAATTTCGACTGTTGTTCATCTTTAGGAACAAATTCTCTGATTATTTATTTCGGCTGATTGCTGCTAAGACTTACCAAAGAGCAATGAATCACTTTACCTGCCTGCTAAATTTCATTAATTTCTCAATCGTGTTTAATTAATTTAGCGCTAAATAGACTGACACAAGCCACTAATAACAGTGTAAATGGCATGGCAACTTGATATGGCCTTTTGAAGGCAGCAATCAATGCTCGCGTCATCTGCGATTTAATTTTCTTAATGCTTTGTGCCAATTGCTGATTTATCTGACGAATCTCTGCCCTCACTTGCTGCTGAGTCTGACGATAGGCACTTGCTTGGACTGCACTAGGCTGTTTATCTAAATGTTGTTGGCGCACCACTTGTTGATATTGTTGCGCCACTAAACGCTTTTCCTGTGTTTTATTAATAAATCGTTTATTTGTTGGTTGCTGTTCGTTTGATTGCGCCGCGAATATTTGCTGGTTCACTTGAGCCAAAGTTTGCTGTTTAACTGGTTTGGGAACAGCTAACTGATTAATCTCTTGTTGTGCGGATTGCCAAACCGTCTGCTGAGCACTTACCAAATTGGTTGATAACGCCGTGACAAAAATAGCGACCGCCAAAGATGTCCCGATTTGCCGAAAAACACCAATCACACTCTGCGAGGCCGTTAATAATTCCCCGGTGAAATCGCCGGCGGCCAAAATAGTAATTGGACCAATAATGATGCCATATCCAGTCCCAATTAATAACAGCCCCAGCAAAATTTGGCCATAAACATTGAAATCGACAAAGCTTAAGGCCACATAACCAAGAATTATTGCCAGCGAGCCTGTCAGCATCACTAATCGGGGGCCAATTTTTTCAAGCAATAGACCGCTGATTGGTGACCAAATGAAAATCATTGCTGAAGTTGGCGTAATCATTAGTGCGGCCATTAATTCGCTATGATGCTGAACTTTGGTAAAGAAACTAGGCAATAAAACCAAAACGGCTACCAAAAATATTCCTGAAATAATGGTGACAATACTGGCCCCGACAAATTGTCGATCTCGGAACAAACGCAGTGGCATCATTGGCTGAGCAGTTCGTCGTTCAGTTAAAATAAAGAGAATTAAGGCAACACAGCTTAAACTAATTAAGCTGATAATCTTAGGACTGCGCCAGCCCCAATCACTGCCCTTGATCAAGGTTAATGTCAGCGCGAATAACACGACCATCGACCAGAGACTACCGAGAATATCTAACTTAGCTGCTTGTCGCGTTTCCTTGAAATCAAGTAGGCGCCAACAAAGAAGCATTGCCATTAAGATAAATGGAACATTAATTAGAAATATTCCCCGCCAACCAATGAATTGAACGACAATACCGCCAATTGTTGGCCCAAGCGCTGCGGCAAGTCCTTGAGTCACCCCCAGGATAGCAATTGTGTTCCTTCTTTCAGCCAGGGTAACATTTTGAATGCCAATGGTCATGCTGGCCGGAAAAACAATTGCGGCGCCAATACTTTGGACACCACGACCAATAATCAAGAGGCCCACGTTTAGCGCCAAGCCTGAAAAAATCGAGCCAGCCAAGAATAATCCCAGTCCCAATAGATATACTCGCGAGCGGCCATAAATATCTGCCATTCGGCCCAAGGGAATTGTTAAACTGGCGAATAAAACTGTATAAATATTTAAAGCCCATGATAACTGGCCTAAATCGGTTTTTAATCCAGTTTGAATTGCTGGCAAAGCAATGTTCATCACAGTTGTATCAAGCATGCACAGAAAAATTCCGATCGCCATTGTCAAAACGATGCCACGTTGTTGCAGCACTTCTTTTATCATTTGAAACCCTCCAATTTATTAACAGTTTAATCAGCCGAAAATTATTCGTAAATGTTTGATTGACATAAAACCGGAATCTTGTAAACTAAAAGTCCCAGCAAGATTCGTTCAATTTCGCAACGAAAAATATGACAACTGCTATTAAAAAGGATTGAGTCAATGAGCCCTCAAGAAATTAAGAATCAAAAACTAACCGCTATTTATCGGGCCTTATTGGCCACTTTAAACCACCAAAACATGAACGAAATCAGCATCTCAAAACTTTGTCAACATGCTGGTGTCTCACGAACCTATTTTTATCATGAGTTCGGTGACTTTGAAACAATTATTACCAAATATCAAGAGCGAGCCATCTTAGCCTACATTCGAAAATTACCACTTAACGAGCCGATCGGTCTGACGGCCGCCATGGTGCAATACTTTCAATACGTCGCGGACTCGGCGGCCGAACAACAATTAATCGTTGACTGTGATCGCGCCACCACCTTAATCACCACATTCGAAGAGGCCTTCACTGTTCTGGCTCAAACTAAGCGGCTCATTGCCAGCGCTGAAATATTAAAGCAGCCCTACTATGTCTCTTTGTTGGCCGCCGGCGTTGTCAACGTTTCAATCCAATGGTTAAAAAATGGCTGCCTAGAAACGCCAGCACAGATGGGCCACTTAATTAATCGCTTCATCCACACTATCCCCACAAATTAACACACGATAAAAGCACCAATCAGATTATTTCAATCTGATTGGTGCTTTTCATTTAATGTGATTTACATAAATATTGTGCCAAAGGAATTACCTGAGAATTAGTCACTATTTCATTAACTAACGTCTGGCACCAGCAATCACTCATTTATTTGTGGGTGTCCCCAATAACTTTTTAGACAAATAAACGATTCCCGTGAAACCGAAAAATGGCACAATTACTAGAATTAAGAAGTTACCATCTCGGCTTGGTCCCATCAGGAGTAACAATAGTAACCGAAATAAAATCAATAACAAAAGGCCTAATAGCCAAGAATTAGTAAGCATTTTCTTCATCTGAACATCCCTTAGCAAATCGATTAATTTTATAAGCTTATTTTAGCAGGATTGTTTCAAGCTGAATAGCAAGCCAAACATAACTTAATAAATTCATTCGTCTTAGTACAGATTATCTGGTGTTCAAGCCAACACTTTCGCGGGAATAGTAATTGTCATCCGCAATCGCGTTTTTAACAAAGTCAGCGATTGAACTGATCGAAACATCGTGCCCGCCAAAAGGTTCGCCTTTCCGTGTAATTTCATAATTAACCGGGCCATTGGTGAACCAGCCTGGACGAATCACGGTATAATTCAGGCTCGATGCTTCAATCACATCGGCGGCGTCACGATAGGGTTGCAACACACTATTGGCGGCCAAGTTGCCATTACTACCAATTGCTGCGGAAATTTCATTATAAATCCCCATTGAGGTAATGAATAACAAACGCTTAACCTGATGACGTGTCATGGCGGCAACAATTTTCTTAGCAAATTGTCCCAGTGGACCACTTAAGGCAACAAATACAGCGTCCTGCCCAGCAATTGCCTGATCCAAATCACTATCTTTGGTCACGTCGCCGGCAATCACAGTTTCTCTGGGACCAGCTGTCAAATGACTGACGTTGCGCGCAAACAAAGTCAATTCAGCAGTCGTTTCATTTAATAACGTTTGACGGACAGCATTGCCAATAGTCCCCGTGGCACCAATAATCAAAACTTTAGTCATATTTTTATTCTCCTTAAAATAGCCTCTGCGGCAATCAACTGTTAACTTATTCTCATTTTGCCCATTGTTCGAAGGTTAAATTATTTATTTCACCTTTCAAGGAGTATTTTACAAAGGATCACTACTGAAAACAATTTGAAATTCAGCCGTCATTGATAAGCTAAACTTATTAATCGAGTTACTTTAATTCGGCAAATTTATTTACACGGTACACTGAGGGACTTTCCTGAAACCACTTTTTAAACGCTCGTGAGAAAGTTTCTGGGTCGGCATATCCTAGTAAATAGCCAATTTCAATCAAGCTTAACGTTCGATCCTTCATTAAGGGCAAGACCAATGTTTGCCGCGCAATTTGAACTTCATCATTAAACGTAGTCCCTAACGCACTTAAGTTCCGCTGTAACGTACGTCTACTAAGATTTAAACTGGCCGCCACATCATCAAGTGAGAACTGACCACTGGGAATTTTTTTAAGTAATATTGCCTGGACATTGGCGACTAAGGACTTGTCGCGTTCATTGGCCAACTTTTGGCGATCTAACTCTGGTTGCAGAAAGGTCCACATTGAATTATTCGTCGAAATAAAGGTTTGTTCAAGGTCAGCAGTTCGAAATTGAATTAAATTCTCATTTTGGCGCTGTGGCTGAATACCCATTACGTTGCTAATTTTCGGACCATAGTGATATTTGCTACCCACAAAACTAGGATTAATCACTCGACCAGTACCAACCCGCAACAGACTAATTAGCAGCAGTTGCTCAGTCAGCACTGTGAAACGAGGCAACTCAATTCCCAGACTTGTGCCTTCTGCACGAATGCTGACAAGTTCAGCGTCAGCTGTGATGATCAATTTTACCGGGCCAATTAGAGCCTTATAAGTTGCCAGCCGCTCAATTGCTTGGCGACCATTTTTAGCAGCTAATGCGGCAAAGAATGAAGGCATAAACGTATTGATATTGTTAATGTCGCCAAACTGAACCACAACTTCATCTGACAATTCATTATCCAGCTCGTTCATCAACTGCCAATATTCTTTATCGGTCAGTTCCAATTGTTCTTGCCAAATCACTTTATTAACATTGGCTGCTGCCAAAGTATTATTTAAATCAATGCCGATTTTAGCCATAAACTGTTGAAATTGCTCAGATATCATTATCTTCATTCTTGGTCACTCCATTAACTGGCATGCATCATAATAAAATCAAATGCGCGCGTTGGTAAAATTGTTTTCGCAAATACGAGCGGTTTCGCACCAAAGCCAATTAAGTAGCGTGAACGCGGGTGGCGCCGATTAACAGCTTTAGCAATCGCCTTGGCAATTATTTGCGGGTTAGACATCATGTTCGAAGAATATTGTTGCCGCATTCCGGCAGCTGCCTTATCAGCTTGGGCTTCATATGCGCCGCCCTTTGCAGTAGCAGTCAAATGATCAGCAGCAATGAAACCCCAATTTGTTTTAATGCCGCCAGGTTCAATAATTGAAACTTTAATGCCAAAATCTTTAGTTTCCATCCGCAACGCATCACTAAATGCTTCGACTGCATACTTAGTTGCATGATACCACGCCCCCATGTAGCTGACCAGTCGGCCACCCATTGAGGAAGTATTAATGATTCGGCCACTGTGTTGTTGCCGCATATAGGGCAATACCAACTGAGTTAGGCGGGCCATCCCAAATAAGTTAACCTCAAATTGTTTTTTTGCTTCGGCAATCGGCACATCTTCAATCGCCCCATATGAGCCATAACCGGCATTATTTACTAAGACGTCAATTCGACCTTCGTTTTGGATCAAGGTGGTCACGGCGCGGCTAATTGAGGCTTCATCAGTGACATCAAGTTGGAGCGCTTTCACGCCATCTTGCTGCAACGCTTCAATTCGTTCAATACGACGCGCGGCCCCATAGACTGTATGGCCCTGTGCTGCTAAAAATTTGGCGGTTTGAAAACCAATTCCACTACTAGCTCCGGTAATTAAAATAACTGACATTGAAATGTCCTCCTGTACTTAATGAATAGTTATATTTTAACCGGCAAGCTGTGACGAATTAATGATTCAGCGTGCCATGATATTGATATATTGTGCCATACCTTATTCAACAGATGGCACAAATACAGCATCTATCGGAAAGCTTCATGCCATTTTCACGTAAATACTATCTGATGATCATTATAAAAAAGCACCCCGCAAGCGGGATGCTTTTTACTATCTGATGAATTGATCGGCTAATCCATTCATACAACAATATTTAACTTCTTAATTGAGCCTCTTTTGTTTCTAAAAAATGAGCAGTCGCCTTTTCAACGTCGATACCATTCTCCTGGGCCAAGATAGCCAACCACCAAATGGATTCGCCAATTTTATCGCTTAATAATTGATCATCCTCGGCGGCTGGCCAGCTCCCCACGTGTGCCATAACTTAACGGCCAACAAGACCAGCATCCGTTAAAAACGCTAAGGCATCCTGTTCCGTAGTCCAGGCATGACCATCCTGTTTTAATTCTAATTGATGATAACGCTCCCGAATTGCTTGGGAACGATCTGCTACTTCTTTCATATCCAAAATAAAACCTCCAGTTAACATTTAATTTAATCTTGTGCCTTACAAATACCTGCATAACTTGAATCAATCTTCGTATTGAAAATAAAATAGCAATCGGGTTACAAATATGTCAACTAAATCAGCGTCATTGATAACGCCGGCTCTTAATAATACCAATCCCAGCGTATCACACATTTTGGCCAATTAGCTTTGTCTTTTGAAAAGTTTCAACAATATATTGATCCACATACATAAGTGCGACCGCTATCTGACGATAAGCACAAAAAAAGCACCCCACCAGCGGGATGCTTTTCAATATCTAAATGATTAGTCGCCTAATTTAGTCTTTGAAACAACGTTTAACTTGTCGTCCAAATCGTAAACTACTGGTTGGCCAGTAGCCATTTCAACGTCCATGATGTCAGCATCTCATATTATGCCAGACGCTATTCAATGAATCGCGGTAACTATTAAAGAACATTTATCTCCCGGTATCTCCCGGTAAACTTATTTATCAGCAATTGGGTGCGTCAAAACATATCTGGTAGTTGGCCCTACGCCAACTTTTTTTAGAATTTGTGCATCAACAAGTTGCTTCAAGTAATTGTTTGCCTAAGTTCCTTTCATCTCTAATAGTAGTTCTGTAATTGCCCTAGTGATATATGGATGGTTTTCTAAGTATTCAATAATACAGTTGGGTAACTTTTCCTCTCATCGCTTATGGGCTGTCCCGTAATACCTGCCAACAATGGATTATTAAGATCAATATATGTCAAAATATCATCAATTTGTTTTGGCAAGCATCCTTTGAATTTATAAACAACTTTCATTAACGATAAAAAATCTAGCTTTAAGCCGACCAACTTTTTTCAATCATTCTAAGAATTGGTTTAGCAAACTAACAACATCAGCACAAAAAAGGGCACCCCCACAATCGGGATGCTCTTTATTATTTATTGATGAAAAAAACTAATCATGAATCTTCCATTCGTTTAATTGTTTGGCCGTTTCTGCAGACGTCAATGATGGACTATCCGTTTCTTTTGAATCCAGCATCTCAATGTTGTCCATATCTTTCTGACTAAGTGAAAAGTCCCAAATATCAATATTTTGTGCCATACGTTGGGCATTTAAAGACTTGGGTAAGGCAACGACACCTCTTTGCACATTCCATCGAAGCATGACTTGTGGTACCGTCTTTTGATACTTTTCTGCGATATCAACAAGTACCTGGTTACCAAAAATATTGTGTCGGCCTCTGCTTAGTGGTCGCCATGCCTCCCCTTGAATATTTAAATCTTTCATGACCTTCAGTGCATCATTTTGCTGGTACAGAGGATTCATTTCTAACTGATTAATCATCGGCTTTATTTTGGCATTCAGATAAAGGTCAACCAACCGAGCAGCATAAAAGTTGCTTACCCCAATTGCCCGAATCTTACCTGCTTCATAAAGTTCCTCCATTGCCCGCCAAGAACCATAGTAATCACCAAAAGGAAAATGAATTAACACAAGATCCAAATAGGTCAGTTTCAACTTATCAAGCGACTTTTGAATTGCTTGTTTAGTTGCCTCATAACCTGCATCTTGAACCCAGACCTTAGTTGTTATAAAGAGACTTTCTCGGTCAAGTTGGCTTTTTTGAATCGCCTGCCCGACTGCCTCTTCATTTCCATACGCCACCGCTGTATCAAGCAGTCGATAGCCTGCTTTTAGTGCCATCTGAACTGCCTGCTCACATGTATTGGGATCATCAACATCTAATAAACCATACCCAATTTTTGGCATTATCACACCATTGTTTAATTTTGTATACTCCATATTTTTTATCCTCCTAATTATTTTCGTTATTTTCGATATTTAGAAAGTGACTGATTAATGTCGTAATCGCTTTTCGATAGTATTGATTGTTTTCCGGGTCGTGCTGTGCATAAATAATCGCAAGATCTGCCAACGCTGTAAAAATTGATTCCGCGAAATCTGAGTGCCCTGCCAATAAAACTTGATTTTGAAATAATTGACCCACCTCTAAATCAGGGAATTTTTCATTAACCAGCGTGACCGTCTCTTGGGTTATTAATTTTGAATCGGCTAATCGATTGCTGGCAACATTATCAGTGGGATGATTAATTCCCCAATCAAGATAATCGTCTAATAGAACTACAAAACGTCGCTCTAGTGACTGGCCTTTTTGATAATTCTGACCTAAAAAATCGAACATCTTTACACGTAAATCTAAATAGAGGGTGTTGTATAAATCAGACTTATTAGGAAAGTAGCTAAAAACCGTTCCTTCAGCAACTCCCGCTATTCGAGCTATCTCGGCAGTTGGCACACTATCCAGCCCCCGCTTGCTAATCAATTCTGCACATGCTTGTAAAATAGCCTGTCTTTTTTCTGGGTCTTTTCTTCTTACCATATTATTGCTCTCCCATATTTTTCGAGAAAAACTTTGCAAATTCGGCGGCAGTCTCTGGCACGCGCTTATCATAAAACTCAAAATGTGAAGCACCCTCAATAATGGTTAAATCCTTTTGTTGGGATGCAGCCCGTTCATAAACATCTTTAGCATCAAATAACGCGTTAAAAGAACCCACCTTACTCCCAACAATAATTCTAAGTGGTTGCGTCAATAGTAGTTCTGCAAATTGGAACGCATCAAAACTATAAACGGCGTCCATCGATGAAAATCGCATCTTATTAATCCATTTCTTGTTAGCGCCACGACTTGTCCGGTAATAATCATAGCCTTCGCGCTCATCGATATCATTAGATGTTTGGTACTCATCTGGCATCCAAGGCAAGAGCGTTGGCTCCTCACCACGGGCCTCCCGCGTTCGCAAATCTGCAACCATTTTAAGTGCTTGGATTGTTTCTTCCTGACCGCCGGCACGCATTTCACGACCAGCATTTACGGGAGATGCTAAAGCAACGGCGTGAATTCGCCGTTCAGTCATGGCAGCAGAAACTGCATAACCACCACCCGCACAAATTCCAATAATGCCAATTCTTTGATCATCAACAAACGGTAACGTCACCAAATAATCAACAGCCGAACGAATATCTTCAACTCGAGCAGATGGATTTTCCTGATAGTGCGGCGTTCCTTCGCTTTCCCCTTCAAATGAACCGTCCATCGTAACGGTTACAAAACCATATGTAGCCATCTCTTTAGCGTATAAACCCGCCGTCTGTTCCTTAATTGCACCAGCAGGTCCTGTCACAATTAGGGCAGGGTACTTTGACTGCTGATTTAATTTTTCTGGTGTAAAAAGAACTGCTGAGAGTGCTAATCCAAGCTTGTTTCCAAAAGTTACTTTTTCCATATTTACCATATCCTCATTATCTGATAGTTGTGATTTTCTATATTGAGTGTATACTCATTTTAGAACATTGTTATTTGCCTTGCAACTATTTATTAACACAATATCAGAATTGGAGAGAATCTGAATGACAAAAATGAAAAGGGTTAGCCTATTTATCGTGAGTCTACTTGCAGGAATTTTTTTATTGGCAACCGTTGCTTTAAACCGGCAACGCAGAACTAACGAAAAGAAATATGTTACTAGTCAAACGGTAACCATTTTTGTTCATGGTTGGGGAAGTAGCTATCTTGCAGAAAAGCATATGGCCAATGCTGCCAAAAATGCCGGTGTTACCAACACAATCATCAGAGCAAACGTCTCTAAAAAAGGGCGGGTTAAGTTCTTAGGGAGAATTAAATCAAGAGACAAGAATCCAATTGTAGAAGTCAATCTAGCTGACAACAAAACTCCAGAGGGGACTGAAAGAAGTTCTCAAGTAAAACGACTCTATCATCAGAGCGGCACTTATGTTAAAAACGTTGTCGTTGCGTTAAAAAACAAATTTTCTGTACACCACATTAACTTTGTTGGTCATTCAATGGGAAATCTGCTAATTTCCTATTATCTACTAGACAATGCTACTAATCAGAATTTACCTATCGTAGACCACCAAGTTGTCATTGCTGGTCACTACGATGGCATTAAAGATATGCAGCCCTACTCAGTTAAAAGCACGTTAAATTCTAAAGGGCGGCCATCAATTCTGACACCGGAATATGTCGGACTTTTGGGCTTAAGGAAAAAATTCCCAAAACAAGCAAAAGTTCTGAACATCTTCGGAGACGTTGGCGATCGTTATCACTCTGACGGTCAAGTAACATCAACTTCAGCGAGATCATACCAATATCTTGCTAGTCGCGCCAAGCAGTATAGAGAATTAAAAATAACCGGCTACTGGGCCCATCATAGTCTATTACATGAAAATAAAACGGTCGACAAAAATATCATTAACTTTCTGTGGGCCAAGCACAATTAACCAATAATTTATTAGTCTTTGCTAGAAATAAACATATATTTACGTAATCACCAAAATTGGTGGTTCTGGTGGTTCTGGTGGTCCCGGGGGTACTTTCTAATATTGTGCTAATAACACACCACCGCTTTAGTCGCAGTGTCCGATTAGCGTCCGCGTCTGCTAGAAAGTGCCAACTGATGCCATTTCTAAAGGACGCTATCTAACGATAAGCACAAAAAAAGCACCCCGAAAGCGGGATGCTTTTCAATATCTAAATGAATTAGTCGCCTAATTTAGTCTTTGAAACAACATTTAACTTGTCGTCCAAATCGTAAACTACTGGTTGGCCAGTAGCCATTTCAACGTCCATGATGTCAGCATCAGAGATGTTTTCGATGTACTTAGTCAAGGCACGTAATGAGTTACCATGAGCTGCGATGATGACGTTCTTGCCGTCTAATAATTTAGGAGCAATTTCGTCTTCCCAGAATGGAATAACTCGTTCCAAAGTAACTTTCAAGTTTTCGCCACCAGGGATGATCCGTGGGTCTAAGTCAGCGTAACGACGGTCGTTTGCTGCTGAACCTTCGTCAGTTGCTTTCAATAATGGTGGTAAAGTATCGTATGAACGACGCCAGATATGAACTTGTTCGTCACCGTATTTTTCAGCGGTTTCTTTCTTGTTCAAGCCTTGAAGAGCGCCATAATGACGTTCGTTTAAGCGCCATGTCTTAGTTTCAGGAATCCATAATTGGTCTGAACCTTCCAAAACATAGTGCAAAGTCTTGATAGCACGAGTCAATACTGAAGTGTAAGCTTGGTCAAATTCCAAACCTGCTTCCTTAATCAACTTGCCGGCGTTCTTTGCTTCTTCAACGCCTTTTTCGCTTAAGTCAACATCAACCCAACCAGTAAATTGGTTGCTTAAATTCCATTGGCTTTGGCCATGACGGATAAATACTAATTTTGCCATTAATCGAAACCTCTTTCTTTCATTGGTATTTCACACTTGTATTTTACACTATTTTACGATAAATTTCAGCAATTATCTTGATTGACGCCCAGTATCTTTCAAAGCACTGGCCGGTGAAAATGAAAACCAATTAAAATCAATGAAAATATCAAGCTACTTTGCGGCTGCTTTTTCTGTAGCGACTAGTGGTGAAATCACTGTAATATCTAAATCAATTTGCGCTTTCTGTTCTAAATAGTGCTTGATTGAAGGTTCAGCGACTAAAATACTTTCAATACCATGACGATGGTTCGCCAAATCTTGAAGCTGTGGCGATTGTGGATCAAGCTCGCTGACTAGCGGGATGACCTCTAGCCCCTGATCTTGAGCGGCCAGTAAGGTTTGATAAAGCACACTATCAATCGAGACGATGATCACACTGTTAGTTTGCAACACTTGATGTTCAAACCACCAATTGATCAATTCTAAATCACTATCAAAGACTGCCATTAACACATTAGTTGGTCCCAATACTTGAATGTAAGGCTCATCGGGCAAATAACTCTTGATCATTGCCAAGGTCCCATCAGGCCGGTAGAAGTTTTCCCGCACCACTTTTTTGGCGTCAGTGGCAGCGTAATATTGGGTGGCCGACAACACGCCGTCATTATCGAACAAATCTTGGCTGAGCAACGCATCATTCAGGAAATGCTGAACAGTAAACAAATTACCGTTCTGGCGATGGCGAATAATCATGTTTAATTGTTCCTGAGGGTCGTAAACCTTCTCATGTTCACCAGCTTGAACCACTTTGAATCCTGGCGCGAAAAAGAGCTCGTTAGCTTTCTTGCTAGTTTTCATTTGGCGGTCTTGTAAATCTTGGAATAAATTCCGTAGCACGGTTTCTTTAGCTGCTAAGTGATCGGCTTGGTAATGCTGCCAAGTTGGCTGCAATAAATCATCATAATCAATCGTTACTTGCGTGGGCACAATTTGTTCACGTTGAAAAAGTTGGACTAATCGTTGTAATGAGTGGCGCTGAGTCTCAGTCGGTTGATGCGCCAATCCATTATTCAATAATAAATAAGGTCGTTGGGGATCGAAATGGATCTCATTGGCCATTTTGTCAGTCCCATACCAATGAGTCAGTTTTTCGTTTAAAGTCGCAATTTTCTTTTCTAAAGCATGAACTTGATGATCATCAACTAGCGGTGTATCAGCGCCTTGATTGGGCCGATTCAAACGACGCAAATCATACTTGGCAATACTTCGCGCAGTCAATAATTCATCACGCAAAGAGTCAGCTAATTGATCGCGTTGTTCATCTAACTGATTCAATTGTTGTTCAGTTGCCGACCAATCAATTGGTTTGGCAGCTGATTTAACTGGCTTTTCGGTGTCGGCCGATGAATCAGGCGTCGGCACATGAATCACTAAATGATCATCAGCAGCCGTCGCAGCCGGTTTGGTCTGGCTTTGCGTGTAATCAATCAACGGCACTTCCGGATGATTGCCGTCAAAATTAGCTTCTTCAGGTGCAGTAGTTACCGCTGAATCAGTAGTTTCACTTTTAGGTTGATGTTTCTTACGTTTAAATATCGACATACTAGCTAAGCTCCCCTGCAATCAACATTGCAATTTCTCCGATAATTAGCTTGTTATGCTTCATTTTATCATCAAATAGGTTATTTTAGTAGCAAAGTCTGGTTAACGCCTTAAAAAACAACCGCTGCCAAAAGGATTGGTCGTGAACATTGATACCAAAACAGCGAACAACTCATTAGAATTGTTCGCTGTTTTGGCGTTATGTGAAACTGACTAACTGTTGAGCACAGATCAAGCTATTAAGGCCCACTTTTATTTTATTGAAAGGAGGGCTATTCCGGTCTTGGCTTACTTCAGTCTTTGCAACTGACCGTTTTTGCAATGGAAAATTGTCAGGTTGTTCTGCGTTAAACCAATCATTTAATTTATATTTACTGACTAACTTGGCATATAATGTTTTTTTATGCTGTGAGTATAAAAATACGTCTACAATTTCAAATCAGGCGATTGATAAGAGGTATTTAGCAAATAACTAAACACTTCATCGTCGGAATCGATCACCGAACTAATTTTTACATTAACTGAATAACGCGCCGCTGAGTCATCGGCCAGAAGCACCGGCAATATTTGCTGGTAAACACCAGAATAGCGATAGTTCGAGCGCCGCGCTTGTAGAATGTCGTGGTGATTATTCACCGATTTAATAATTGACGTCACTGCCGGCGTCTCATAATAAGGGCCATAAAGTTCTTTCAGTCGGTGATTAATATCGGTTGTTTTGGCATCTTCACGACGCAGGTCCAGAATTAAATTTTCTAACTCACGATTCTGTTCGGAATCACGATTAAACGTACGCGCATTAAATCTACCAGCGCGATCACGCGGTATCCGCAGATTCAGTCAACCGAACCTCGTCCACAATTGCCGCTTATAGAAGCCATTACGATAATTAGTTGTACTGCCCGGCCGGTGAAATGCCTCGTATCCTAAAAAGGCTGTTAATTCATCTTGAAGTAACAGGTTAGTTGCTTTCTCCATCTGCTTCCGAAAGCTTTCTTTGATAACCTGGTCTCGAGCAAAAGCTATCGCAATTTCTGTGTGCTGCTCTGGCAAAATAATGCCTCCTATCTTAGATACAACTCGCTATTGTTTCGCGCCATTCTGAAGCAATAAAGCCTTAATGAATTAATTAGCAATCAAGTTCTGTCTTAACAAATGACAAATCATACATGCCTAATTCATATTTTATCGAATAATGACACTGATAATAAAGCTAACCACGCCAGCAATAAGTCGATATTTTTTTATCAACTTAGCCGAATAAAATATAGACTATCTAATCTCATATGTGAACACTTTCCTGTGGCAATTATAACATCAGTATATCGTTATTGCTATATTATTAGCATAAATGTACTTTTTTAGCTCTTTCAACCTTAAAAAAAATATTCTATCGTTACAGTAAAACGTGAAAGAAGTGGCCGCCAAAGTGCTTGAAACAATCAGTCGAATGATTCGTGACCGCCGCCTTGCATTAGGTTTAACAATTGAAGAATTAGCTGAACGTTCGGGCAGCTCATACAGTTTTATCTCCAGAATAGAGCGCGGTAAGATTGACAATCTGAAACTAAAGAAATTAAACGATATTGCCAACGCCTTAGGACTAAGCATGTCTGATTTATTCGTTGATCCGAATTTAACAGGTGTTCAAACGTTAGAACTCATGAAATACTTGGCTACCCTGCCCAGTGAAAAGCGCGAAGAAGTCGCTTCCGCCTTAATGCGAATCATCAAATTATAACTGGTAGTGCTTAATAATTAAGTCGGCAAGCTCAGTGAGCGATAATTGATCTTTGAACTGATGATACCAATCGCCCAGATCAATTGTCTGCTGCTTCGTTTCCAGTGTGTATAACCCAAAATAATGAAAATCTAATTGATGATGACTGCGGAGATAAATTTCGAATTTTAAATCCTGCAGTTTTTTTAAATTCGGCAATAAACTTTCCACTTGTTTATCCAACTCGGTCCCTCCCTTCCTGTCAATTTAGCACCTCAAAAAGGGATCAACTCGTTGATTAAACTCACTGTATCTGAATCATTTTTGTTTGTAAATACATTTCAATCTATTGCCAATGTTTTATTTTTTATCAATTAAATTTTCTTGTGAGATAGCCACCAATTTCAGCTTCTATTAGGTCAGTATCTGCGATAAGCACTGTCATGGTAGGTCACTAAAATCGACACAGACAAGAATACCATTCAATATGGACACATTATGTCTAACTGCCATTAATTTTAAAATTTTTGCACAAAATATTTTTTTGAACCGAATTTATTCGTCATAAAGCACCGAAATCAGTTGCATGATGAATCACACGACTAATTTCTCAGCAGGTGCTGAACAGCAACTTCCTTAGCTCCAAACACATTTGCGACCGCTGTTTGCAAAATCAGCAAATGCCCTTTCTAGTTTGGTTATGTTTATAATGAGAGATAATACTCATCAATAAAGGAGACCGTCATGACTAAACCAGTTATTTATTCTTTCGTTGATTTCAAACCAGAACAACAAGCGCAATTGCGCCAAATTGCCCCTAATTACGACTTGATATTAGCTAGTGAACATCCTGAAATACCGACAAACCAGTTAACCATTGTCATTGGTTGGCAGAAAAATCGGGCCGCCGAAATTTTGGCCGCCCCTCATCTGGCTTGGGTGCAATCAATCTCAGCTGGAGTTGATTATTTGCCCCTAGCTGAATTAAACCAGCGCCACGTGTTAATCAGCAACGGCAGTGGCATTCATGTCAATGTCATTAGCGAACACGTTCTCGGCGTCATGCTTGGTCGCAGTCGTGGCTTACTAGCCTATCAAAAAGACCAGGCCCAGCAAAAATGGTTACCTGGTTCGGTACCATTAACTGATCTCAGCGACGAAAAACTTTTAATTTTCGGAGCTGGTCATATTGGCCAAATGCTTGCCAAACGAGCAAGTGCTTTGGGTATTACGGTTTATGGCGTTAATACTGCTGGTGAAGCTCGACCTGGCTTCCAAAAAATGTTCACGCAACAAACCGTGGCGCCAGCAATTAAGGCTGCGACGACAATCGTCAATATTATGCCGCTAACGCCAAGCACCAAATATTATTTTGACCAAAAGTTCTTCGCGCAAATGAATCCTCAAGCTAGTTTCATCAACGTCGGCCGTGGGGCTTCTGTGAAAACTAGTGACTTAATTGCCGCCTTGCAAAATAAGCAATTAGCCTTCGCCGCCCTTGATGTTTTCGAGCAAGAGCCTTTAGTGTCAACTAGTCCCTTGTGGCAAATGGATAATGTCTTAATTACGCCACATATTGCTGGCCAAGTACCGCATTTCCGCCAAAAATTATTACAAATTGTCGCACCTAATTTAACTAGTTTCATCGAACAGCACCAATTAAGCGTCAATGAAATTAAGCCGGGCCATTTCTACTAATACTGGTTAAAAATAAAAAGAACCTATCAACTTCAATATTGGAGTTAATAGGTTCTTTATTTTTATTGTTCCCACCAAAGCTTAATCAATGCTTGCGTGCCATCATTGCCCAAACCCTGATCATCAACTAAGGTTTCATAAAGCTTCTTCGCCTCAGTTGTGGCTGGCAGATCTAAATGCATTTGGTCGGCTTCCTCTAAGGCAATTCGTAAATCCTTCAGAAAATGCTTCGCGAAAAATCCCGGTGTATAGTCACCAGCCAAAATCCGCGGGCCGTAATTCGTCAGCGACCAATTGGCGGCAGAACCAGCACCAACTGTCTTTAAAACTTCTTCTAGATTTAAGTCAGCCGCTTTGGCGTAAACCAGCATTTCTGTTAAGCCAGTCATCGTTCCAGCAATCATAATCTGATTGGCCATTTTAGTTGCTTGACCTTTGCCGGGACCGCCGAATAGTTGTACTCGCTGCCCCATGGCTTGAAAAATTGGCAAGACCGCTTGATAAGTTGGCTCAGCCCCGCCAACCATAATCGTCAGCGTGCCATTTTTAGCGCCAATATCGCCACCGGAAACCGGCGCATCTAAAGCTTGAATGTTTTTGGCAGCGGCGGCCGTGGCAATTTTAGCGGCTAAAGCGGGCTTGCTCGTGGTCATGTCGATAATGATTTGGTCAGGACGAGCGGCGCTTAAAATTCCCGCATCGCCAAAATAAATCTGTTCCACATCTTGCGGAAAACCAACCATACTGATCACCACATCAGTTGTCTGAGTGACCGCGGCTGGACTAGCCGCCCAAGTTGCCCCAGCGGCGATAACCGTGGCGGCGTGCGCCTGGGTGCGATTATAAACCGTCACGGCGTAACCAGCTTTCAATAAGTTCTTGATCATGCCAGTGCCCATCACGCCAGTACCAATAAAACCAATTTTTTTCATTGTGTCAATCCTCTCCGGCCGTCGCCGTAAAGGGACGACCCTGACTAAGCGTAAGCTTGCGTTAATTCTTGTTGCACTTGTTGCCGAATTTGTTCCGAACAGAAAGCGGCGGCAAGGGCGTTTTGATTAAATTCACCAAATTGCGCCTTCGTAATGCCAAAATATTGCTGCCACAATTCATATTCATGAGTTAAATCAGTGTTAGAAACTGTGCGATTGTCAGTGTTAATCGTTATTTTAACATGATTAGCCAATAATTGAGGGACTGGATACTCAGCGATGCTCGCAACGGCTTTAGTTTGTAGATTACTAGTCAAGCACATTTCCAAAACACCACCAGCGGCAGCAACTTCCGCTTGCCAAGTTGGCGTCTCGCCTAAAGCTACCCCATGACCAAAGCGGCGAATATTCATTGCCAGGGCCGCCATCACGTTATGAGCACAATGGCTTTCACCAGCATGAACAGTTAAGGGAATCCCTAATTTTTTCGCATAATCAATTGAAGGGGCGATAATTTCCGTGCGATAATCGGCCTCATTGCCAGCAAAATCACCGCCGACCACGCCTTTACCCAAATAAGGTAAGGCTGCCTGAAACATTTGTTGCCCTTGGGCTAACGGAAATTGACGCATTGCACAAACTAGCACGCCACTTTCCACGCCAAAGTCTTTTTTACCGCGGGCAAGTCCTTGAATAACGGCTTCAATTGTCTCACCAACCGTCAGACCTTGCTCCAGGCAAAGATCTGGGGCATAACGTACTTCAATGTAACGAATATTATCGGCTGCGGCTTGTTCCATTAGGTCATAAGCTGCCAGCTCCAAAGCAGGCGCTGTCTGGAGTAATGGCAAAACAATATCAAATCGCCGCAAATAGTCCATTAAGTCCAGCGCATCATCAGAAACGCTGACCAACTTCCTTAGTTCATGATCATCTTCAGGTAAATTGACCCCCGCCATTGTTGCTAACTGATGAATCGCCTTTAAGGATAAAGAGCCATCCAAGTGACAGTGCAATTCAACTTTTGGTAACGCCCGTAATTCTGATTCAGTTAACATGAACCCACCTCTTCAATAAAAATATTGTAATCTACAATACCCGATTTAAATATCTCGTGCAACCCGAATATTTCAGCACCACAAAGAATGAAACCAGCAAACCAAGTGTCGTTTTAAAACGGAATGGCGTCTGACTCCATTGCGGGCTTGCTGGTTGTGGAACGCGGCCGGCATCGATTTGAGCTTATTGCTACGCAACAATCTCAAATACGAGCCTTTGTCTAACCGCTGAAGCGGTAAGACAAATTTGGCGGCTGACGCCAAGATCCCTCCACGCCGTCTGGAGTTAAGTTAGTGCCCTTAACTTTTGCCAGTTTTTAAGACAAAACTAGTAAAAACGCTATTACTCAAATTCAATTAGTGCTCAATGTTAAATAGCAAACCCAATCAATTGATACGTGCATCTCTTAGTTCAACTAGAAAACCTGTGACACAATCAGAACCAAACTATTTTTCTAAATAGTGGTGCTGAATTCTGTTAGTTTCATCAGGTGGTTGCTGGGCGATTGGCGTATAGCTTTGCCAGTGCTGCCTTGATATTGAAAAAATCTAAGGTGGACTAGCTTGGCTCAAAACGCAGTGGAGGCCGCCGGAGTGTCAGCCAAGGGCACTTTCTTTGCGTAGGAGCTTGCGAGAAGCAGCCAAATTATCCTTAGCGCTTAGGATAAGGGTTGTATTTGAGATTGTTGCGTTAGCAATAAGCTCAAATCAATCCCGGCCGCGTTCCACACTCCGTCGGCCGCAACGGAGTTGTCCGCCATTCTGCTCTGAATTAGTTAAAATTCAAATCGCCCAGTAACCACCAGCCCGACTCAGGAAGTACTGACAACTCTGCTAGGTCATTGTAGTTATCCAACTTTATTATACGCATTTTTAGCAGCAATGGTAGCGCTTTAATTTATAATTGGACCGTGTTAGAATGTAAGCAGGTGACACGCGGGACGGGCCACTGTTTTATTCTTCATCGTTTTAAATAAAAAAAGGTTTCACTATTCTAATTGAGTCTGGCCATAGTTATTGTTAAACTAGGACTAGCAACAAATTGAGGAGGTTTTTTCTATGCGGATGGTTGATCTAATTGCCAAGAAACGTGATGGGCAAACACTGACAACACCAGAAATTCAATTTATTATCGATGGTTATACAGATGGTTCGATTCCTGATTACCAGATGAGTGCGCTATTAATGGCGATTTATCTGAAGGGAATGGCTGATCCTGAAATTGCCACACTAGCAAAAACAATGTTGGATTCCGGTGAGAAACTGGATTTGAGCATGATTCCAGGTATTAAAGTTGATAAGCATTCAACTGGTGGTGTTGGTGACGAGATCAGTATTCCTTTAGCACCACTAGTTGCTGCGGCTGGCGCTAAGAATCCAATGATTTCTGGTCGTGGTTTAGGCCATACTGGTGGGACTTTGGATAAACTCGAATCAATTCCTAATTTCAATGTCAATCAGACAACTGAACACTTCATTGAGGAAGTTCAAGAACACGGCACCGCAATTGTTAGTGCTAGTAAAGATGTTGCGCCTGCTGACCGGAAGATTTATGCACTCCGCGATGTAACAAGCACTGTTGAATCAATTCCATTAATTGCCAGCTCGATTATGAGTAAGAAATTAGCTTCTGGTACCAATGCGTTAGTACTTGATGTTAAAACTGGTAATGGCGCGTTCATGAAGAATGAAGCCCAAGCTAAGAAATTAGCCGAAACTTTAGTAGCCATTGGCAAGCAAAATGATGTGCCATGTGTGGCTTTCTTAACTGATATGAATCAACCATTAGGCTATGCCATTGGTAACGCCCTAGAAATCAAAGAATCAATCGATGTTCTGAAGGGCGAAGGTCCTAAAGATGTCACTGAATTGACTTTAGTTTTAGGCGCAGAAATGTTAATTTTGGCAGGGATTGCTAAAGATACCGCCACAGCTCGGCAAATTCTTGAAGCTAAAATTGCTGATGGCAGTGCATTACAGGCCTTCAAACAATTGATCATCGACCAAGGTGGCGATGCCAGCGTGGTTGACGATCCAACCAAATTACCACAAGCATTATCTACCTTAGACATCACTGCTAAAGAAACTGGTTATGTTAGCGCCATGCAAACAAACGAATTAGGTTTAGCTTCAATGAAGATTGGCGGCGGTCGGGCTAAGAAGGAAGATTTAGTCGATCCTGCAGTCGGCATTATGCTGCATAAGAAGATTGGCGACCAGATTACTGTTGGCGAACCACTGGCAACCCTTTACTTGAACGCCCCAGCACCACAAGAAGTCCAAGATCAAGTCTTGAACAGCTTTACGATTAGTGCTGAAGCACCAGAATTACCTGAATTGATTCATGAAATTGTGCGGTAATTTCCCGTAATTATGGATACTTTTGAATTACTTGGTCAATTCAATTATCATCACTAAATCAACAGCAACTAATTCAATTGAAAAATAGCACTAGAAAAAGCACATCGGCAAAAAATGTCGTTGTGCTTTTTTGATTGTTATTAAATTAAATGCGACTATCTCTGCAAAATCCGATGACAATGATTGAGAGGTGATTAGCGGCGCATCAATTCTTTTTTCAACACCTGATCCACTTGTTGTTGTGCTTCGGCCCAGGAATCATTCAAAATGACGTGGGCGGATTCTTTAAGTCCAGCTGGTACGGCTAGGTCACGTTGAGCTTCCTCACTTTGCAAGCGTTGTTCAATGGCTTGCGGAGTGTCGCCGCGTTTTTGTAAGCGGGATTTCAGAATTTCTGGATTGGTAATCGCTACGTACAAAACAATCAGTTGTTTGGGCATCACTTTAACGTAAGCCTCGGCGCCCTTAGTATCTAGCACCAAGCTAACCACGCGCCGTTTCCGCCAAGCTCGTTGCAAGGCCTCACGGGAAGAACCATATTGATGACCAGCGTAATCGACTGATTCAATATAGTGATTTTTAGCAAAACTAGCCGTCGTTTCAAAATAATAATCAATCTTATCCTGTTCACCTTGGCGGGGCAGCCTGGTCGTATGGGTAATCACCCGTAACACACCATAATTATCATGCAAGTAGTTGCTGACAGTTGTTTTGCCCGAACCTGATGCACCGGTAATAATGATCAACTTATTGCCCACTTTAATTGCCAAAATCCTGAACTCCCCTCAATCACTTTGATGTAAAAAGATTCTGTGCAACATTTCGGCCGCCACAGAATCCACTTAACTTAGTTTCATTATAAGCTAGGTCAGCCTCAGCGGACAAGTTGTTTGCGAGTTATTCGTTTAAAATTCGCAGACTTAATTCTGCTGTCGTCTGATCAACGATGTGAACCTGATAGGCCGTCGCAATATCCTGCTTCAAATTTTCCAACTGCCGATTTTCGCCTGGCGTCAGTAACGTTAAAATTCGCGTAATCACCCACATTTCAATCGTGCCCGTGCCATTAGTGCCCACCTGAAACCAATCGTTGACTTCATCATCTAAACTGGCATTCCGAACACCTTTCAAAAAGCTACTGAAATCGCCACAAATTAAAAAACGCCCTTCTTTCTGATGAACCAATTGTTTTATTTCTGCATAAGTTGTCGCTTGCATCAGTCTGTGAGGATCATCGCGAATTTGTAGTAATTGATTTAACGTTGCGCCTGATGATATCGCAACTGTCTGACTCAAGGCCATAATTAATTTAACCGTGTAAGTTTCCGGATCGCGCCGATTCGCTTTGGACAAGGCCGCTTCAGAAATACCAGTTATTTTGGCCACATCGTAACGTGTTTTCTGATACTGTTTAAGGAAAATATCTAAATTACTCTTCATGATCAATATCATTCCTTTTCAAATATACTTAACTAGAATTAAGTATATTTGATTCTAATAAAATTGCAAGCCCTTACAAAATAATATTTTTTGAATAATTTCCTCGTCAAATTGCCTAGAACATAAATTCCACATCATCATCCGCACGCAACTTTAAAGGGTAACTTTTTTATGAATTAGCAATCTTTGCGGTCAAGTAATCCCGCTCGTGGGCTATTTAATGCAATTCAGTCGTGAATTTGCTAAAATATGAGTTGAATATGGGTCGGATAATTGCTTACTATCAAGGATTGTTTCCCTAAAGTGACAAAATTGTTCGTTTAACTATTGTTTCATTTTCATTACAATAGGTAGGAAACTTAATTTTTTCTGAAAAGGCCTTTAAAAGCAGTTATCATCGTTAACCAGTGGTAACATTATCTAGAGAGATTGTACGGTTTTTAGTCACGGAGGGCTACATATGTGTGGAATTATTGCGTTTAACGATCCAACAATTACTGACAAAACATCCATCATTGAATCAATGATGGAACTGATTCGCCATCGAGGACCAAACATTGGTGGCGGCGGCCATTATACAAATGACCAAGTTGCCATGGGCTTCTGCCGTTTAAGTATTATTGACTTAAAGGGCGGCGCTCAACCTATCTATAACGAAGATAACTCAATCCTCGTGACTTTTAATGGCGAAATTTATAATTTCCAAAGTCTACGTTCTGAATTGCAAGCTAAAGGCCATGTTTTCAAAACGAAGGCAGATACCGAAGTTTTGCTTCATGGTTACGAAGAATGGGGCATGGCTGGCACTTTGAAACGGGTCCGCGGAATGTTTGCCTATTTAATTTGGGATAATAACAAGCAAACCCTTTATGGTGCCCGCGATTTCTTTGGCATCAAACCTCTTTATTACTATCAAAAAGATGACACGTTCATTGTGGGATCTGAAATCAAATCCTTCATGGCGCAACCTAATTTCCAAAAGGAATTTAATCCTGAAGCTTTGAAGCCGTACTTAATGAATCAATACAATGACTTGCCTGAAACTTTCTTCAAGAATGTTTATCGTTTCCCAGCTGGTCATTGGTTTGAATTGCACGGCAAAGATTTCCAAATGCATGAATATTGGGATGCTAGCTATAACATTGATTATAAGCGGACCCCAGAACAAACCATCGACGCCATTGATGACACAATCAAAGACTCAGTTAAAATGCATAACATTGCCGATGTTCCCGTGGGTAGTTTCTTATCTGAAGGGGTTGACTCTAGTTATGTCACTTCATTACTGAAACCTAAAGAAGTTTTCAGTGTTAACTTTGATAATGGTCCTTACAATGAAGCTAGTGCGGCCAAGGCCTTGGCTGATCAGGAAGGCTTACATTTCAACGCCACAACTGTTGATGGCGACGAAGCGTTCCGCGATTTTGCCGAAATGCAATATCACATGGACGAACCTGACGGCAATCCTTCTTTGATTCCTTTATGGTATCTCTGTAAAATCGCCCGCCAAAAAGTGACCGTGGCACTTTCTGGTGAAGGTGCTGATGAATTGTTTGCTGGCTATGTTAACTACGGCATGCACTCCCATCATCAACTCATCAAGGTTTTTGCTAACGGCTTGGCGAAATTACCTAAGAATTCTCGTTACCGTTTGGCAAAACATATCAAGAAAATGCGTAACTTCCCTGGTAAAACTCACTTGTATACACACACGGCAGAACCATCTGCTTATTACGTGGGTGAATCAATTATTTATGATCCCGATCAACCAACGATTTTCACCAGCAAGCAAGCCAATGGCATCGTCAAGAAGCCTTATCAAAATGACCTCACAGTTAATGGCATCTATCAACAAGATTTCAAGAAAGTGGCCAACGCTGAAGAAGTGAAGCAAATGCAATATATCGATTTACATCACTTTATGTTAAACGATATTTTACAAAAAGCTGATAAGATTTCCATGGCTCATTCCTTGGAATTACGGGTTCCATTCTTGGACAAAAAAGTGGCTGAATTAGCCAATACCATTCCTTCTAAGCTATTGCTGAATAGCCATGACACCAAAGATATTTTCCGTAAAGCTGCCGCTCGGCATTTGCCAAGTGACTGGGCAACTCGTCCTAAGTTAGGCTTCCCAGTACCAATCAAGACTTGGTTGCGCGAAGAGAAATATTACAATAACGTCAAAGCATTATTTAGCGAAGACTGGGTCAGCGAATTCTTCGATCAAGACCAGATCATTCAGTTATTGACTGACAACTTCGAGGGCAAAATTGATGGTCGGCGTCAAGTTTGGACGATCTTCACGTTCTTAACTTGGTACAAGTTGTACTTTATTGATTACGAAAACACCGTTAAAAACTACGCTCATGTGCAACCTGAAGTGCAAGCTTTGATGGACAGTGGCAAGTTGACTAACTAGCTTGAAAGTTCAAAACCAAGTGAAGATGTTGAAGTCGAACAGGTTCTGACTGCATTCCGGGCTTGCTGGTTGTGGAACGCGGCCGGCATCGATTTGAACCAATTGAAAACCACAATTGTTTCAAATACGAGCCTTTGTCTAATTGCTAAAGCAATAAGACAAATTTGGCGGCTGACAACCACGCCCTCCATTCCGTCTGGAGTTGAATTAATGTCTTTCATCTTAGTTAAAGGCTAAGGCAATTGTAGTGGGGCTAATCAACTTGATTTAAATTTGTTATCACAATTGAATAATTGTCTTAAATAGGCCTGTTCGACAGTTTCTGGTTTCATCCAGAAAGCTTGTCAAACAGGCCTATTAGTTTTACTCCAATTTTTTCTAAATAGTGGTGCTCAATTCTGTAAGTTTAATCAGGTGATTGCTGGGCGATTGGCAGCTAACTTCACTAGTACTGCCTTGACATCAATCAAAACTAAAGTGGATTAAATTAACTCAAAACGCAGTGGAGGCCGCCGGGTTGTCAGCCAAGGGCACTTTCTTTGCGTAGGAGCTTGCGAGAAGCAGCCAAATTCTTCTTACCGCTTTAGCAGTTAGAAGAAGACTTGTATTTGAGATTGTTGCGTTAGCAATAAGCTCAAATCAATGTCGGCAGCGTTCCACAACCCGCCGGCCGCAACGGAGTTGTCCGCGACTCTGCCCGAAACTAGTTTCACTTCAAATCAACGGCCGCCAAAATGACTCATAAAAGCAGCAGAGTGGCCGGTGATGAACGCAAAGCCGGCAACGATCATCAGTACCCCGAAAATCAGGCCAAATAATAATCCCAATAGCGTAAATGACTTGTCTTTTTTGGCTTGCCAAACTTTAAAAGCTTGGTAAGCCAACCGCATTTGATAAAGGCCGCCAATGATTAGGGTCACGCCTAAAATCACAATCCAAATTTGCATTGGTTGTTCCTCCCGACTAGCTTGCTGTTTGATAGTACTATTTTAGCATCAAATCAGTGCTGGTTTGAGAATTTGGCCTCAGCCGTTATTCGTAGCGCTTAATAAAATGATGGTTTATCCCACTCGGTGTTAGGTTCCACCAGGCCAATATTATCCTGTTGATACAAGTCCGGTTGCAAGATTAACTTGGTGACAAAAGCAGCCACAGCTTGGCGCGTGATCTGAGTACCTTTAAGTGGTTCACCCAATGGCACCACTTGATACTTGGTATTCCCCTTTTGATCATATAACCAGGTCATCCGCAAATAAGTGTAGTTCAGACCACTATGCCAAATAATGGCCGCCGCCTGTTTATATTGCGAGTAATCGCCCATCATGCGAGCGTTCCAGCGGCCAAATTCACCGGCAACTTCATCATTCATCCCCAAGCCACCAGCAACAATCAAGCGACTAACACCAGCCTGCTTCATTGCAGCAACCACCGCCGTATTGCCCTTGATTTCTGATGACGCTAGAAAAACAAGTCCTTGCCCTGTGAGCGCCGGTACCAAATCTGCAACCTGATTCCAATCGCCATCAATCAGTTTCGCTTGGCCGCGATATTCGGCCAAACGCTGACTAGCCTGCCGGGCAAATAACGTTAGCTCAATTGCTGAATGTGTCAATAAATCAGGAATTAAGTAGCGAGAAATCTGACTAGCCGCCCCGAGAATAATCACCTTAGTCATGATCAGGACCATAGATTTCTTTGGCTAAATTAAAGGCAGACCAAGCTTTGGGCCACCCAGCATAAAATGATAAATGAGTGATCTCGGCGACAACTTCTTCTTTAGTCACACCATTTTGTTTAGCCATTTGTAAATGGGCTTTTAACTGTGGAAAACTGCCGCTGGTCATTAAACTAGCAATGGTGATCATGCTTCGATCATGAGCGGATAATTCGTCTTCTTTGGCCCAAACTTGCCCAAAAAGGACCTCATCATTTAATTCAGCAAATTGTGGTGCAAATTCGCCTAATTGTTCATGTCCTGCTGTTTGTTTCTTTGCCATCGTGTCAACATCCTTTCTTTTAATGAATTATTTGCCAAGTTTGGCATAAGCTTCATCAGTTACTTTTTCTAACCATTCACTACTACCAGTGGTAATCGCAATGTGACTGAACCAGCTATCCTTAGTGGCACCATGCCAATGCTTAACACCCTCATGAATCGCAACCACATCGCCGGGATGCAATAATTGTGCCGGCTTGCCAGCTTCTTGATACCACCCTTCACCAGCAGTGACCAGAAGAATTTGGTAGCCGTTATGATGAATATGCCAATCATTGCGACAGCCTGGTTCAAATGTCACGTTGGCCACATTGACATTAATGTTATCGTCAGCAGGTACCAATGAATTCAAATAACTTTGACCAATAAAATATTTTGCGTAAGCTTCATTTTTGTCACCTAATTTAAAAATACCACCATGTTGTGTTGTCATACTTGAACACTCCTTTTCTGAATGACTTCATTATGCAACCAGTTGTCGAGAATAGCTAATACTTATCTTTAATGGTATGATATTACTAAAAATTATAAGGAAGCTTTCATCAATGGAATTACGGACACTCACATATTTGGTGGCAATTGCTGATGCTGGTACGATTACGGCCGCCGCACAACAATTACATATCACTCAACCAGCTTTATCGCGACAAATCAAAGACTTAGAAACCGAACTGAACACGCAATTATTCATTCGTCAAAGTCATGCGGTGACGCTAACTGCTGATGGGACTTATTTAGTCAATCGCGCTCGCCAGATCCTGACGTTGGCTAATAATGCCGTCAGCGATTTACACCGTGAACAAAAACTTAGTGGTACGCTAACTATTGGCCTGGGCGAATCGCGATTGAATCAATTTGTTTTGCAAGCAGCCCAGAATTTAGTCCAACAATATCCTGATGTTAAATTACAGATTTATAGTGGTAATGCTGAGGATATTTTCGAACGGCTAGATCATGGTTTGTCCGATTTTGGCGTCGTAATTGATCCAGCTGATAAATACAAATATGCCTTCACTAGTATTCCCGGCAACAATCAATGGGGCGTCACTTTGCCAGCAACTGATCCCTTAGCTACGCAGACGCAAATTACGGCCGCTGATCTCCAGGGCAAGCCACTGATTATTTCCCAGCGTCAACCCGTGCGCGCCATGTTAGAAAGTTGGGCTGGTGCTTCTTTGCCAGACAAACAGTTTATTGCGACTTATAACTTGGTTTACAACGCGAATTTGCTTGTGGAGTCAGGACTGGGCTGGGCCGTGGGCATCAACCATTTGATTACTGATAATCACAACTTGAAATTCATCCCCTTCACGCCGGCAATCACCAGCTCAATGTCCTTGATTTGGCTCAAACACGCACCACTTTCAGCAGTTGGCCAGCGCTTCTTGGAGATTCTTGCTGATCAGAAAGACGAGTCGTTGAAATAAACATCCTCATTCTCTCCAATAAAATATAGTATGTAAAAACAGAATCGGTTCTGACTGCATTCCGGGCTGCTTGGCGTGGAACGCGGCCGACGTTGATCTGAGCCAACTGAAGACTAAAATTCAAAACCGTTAAAATCTGATGAAGATGGTGAAACAGAACGGGGTCTGACTCCATTGCGGGCTTGCTGGTTGTGGAACGCTGCCGGCATCGATTTGAGCTTATTGCTACGCAACAATCTCAAATACGAGCCTTTGTCTAACCGCTAAAGCGGCAAGACAAATTTGGCGGCTGACAACCACGCCCTCCATTCCGTCTGGAGTTGAATTAGCACATTTCACAACTTTTAGCGTTTAAGGCCGTGGTAGCGGAATTCAGAAACTCAATTCAATCATTATTAACAGTTAAACAACATAAAAAAGCGGTGTGACTTCTCTATTTCTCAGTAGAGATTGTCACACCGTTTTTGTCTCACCACAATCTGGTTTGGCCAAGTAGTGGTGAGCAGTTTTGTTAGTTTCATCAGGTGGTGGTGGCGCAATTGGCGTCAGCCGTGAAATTATTCTTGCCGCTTCAGCGGTTAGAATAAGGCTTGTATTTAAGCTTTTGTGTAACAAAAGCTTAAATCAATGCCCATGGCGTTCCACGCCCTTAAAATTGCGCCGCCGCCACCTTCCCTAATTAGGAAAGGCTTGATACCATTCTCAGAAATTAATCGCGATGACGTTTTGGTACGAATAATAATCCTGCTGTTAATACTAAAACAGCCAGACCAGCAATTTGTAAACCAAGTTGCCGTTTTTCATTAGTCTTTGGTAAAGTTGCGGCAGCCTGTTGCTTAGTCTGATTAGCAACTTGCTTTGGTGCTACCGTCTGACTACCACCAGTCTTAGGTAACAGAATATTACTGTTATCGTCAGTTCCGGGAACTACTGGCTTCGTTGGTGTGACTGGATCTTTCGTATAAATATAAGTCACTGTTTGGGCTGCAGTAGTAAACAGGCCAGTTGGTTGGGCGCCAGTCACTTGTTTGAAGTGATAGCCGGCAATGGTCTTTTGTTGGGTTTGATAAGTAGTACCAATGGCGCCTTGAAAAGCTTCAGTTTTGGCAAGTTCATGACCGGCTTCGTCTTGATACTGGGCATAAACATTGCTGGTAACAACTGGGTCCTTGGTATAAACATAAGTAACCGTTTGGGCAGTATCAGTGAAAATACCTGCCATTCTGCTTTGTTTAACTTCTTTGAAAGTATAACCAGGAACTGTCTTTTGTTCAGTGGTATAACTGTCACCAATATTGCCGCTCAGAGTTTCAGAATCAGCCACTTTATTGCCAGCTTCATCTTGATAATTGACAGTCACGTCGGCACCCTTGACTGGGTCCTTCGTGTAAACGTAAGTAACCGTTTGGGCAGCATCGGTAAATTTACCAGTGGCGTTGTTGTCTTTAACTGCTTTGAACGTGTAACCAGCAATAGCCTTCTGTTCTGAAACATAGTCCGCACCGACATTACCAGTTAACGTTTCAGAACCAGCAATCTCATTCCCAGCTTCATCTTCGTAATTAACCGTGACGTCAGCACCCTTGACTGGATCCTTCGTGTAAACATAAGTAACGGTTTGGGCAGCGTCGGTAAACTTGCCAGTGGCGTTATTATCTTTAACCTCTTTGAAGGTATAGCCAGCGACGGTCTTCAGTTCACTTTGATAATCATCGCCAACTAAACCAGTTAACGTTTCAGAGGGAGCTACTTCCTTGCCGGCTTCGTCTTGATAATTAACGGTGACATCAGCGGCACTAGTGGCTAATGAATAAGGTTGAATTTGCGTTAAAGTCCCACCATTAGCAGTACTGGCAACCCCAATCAAATAATATTTATTTTCAACAGGCACTACGGTTACATTAGGCATACTAGGAATACTTGTTACTGGTGGCAACTGATCTTGAATCGTATTGTAATCAAGCCCACCAGCAGCATTTTGAGTTGCGTAACCACCAGCATAATAAATACTATAGTAGAATGGTGCAGCGGCATTACTAGTATCATATTTAACGGGTGTTAGGACACCGGACTTGTAGGTCAAAGGTGCTACCGCCCCGTTGGTCAACTTAAACACTGTTGGTAAAGTCGCTGTTCGCGTTTGACTATTAATTGTAATCTTCGGCAAAATCACCACTTGATCGTTATAACTGATACTGGCCTTCGTTAAACTGCTTAAACTCGAAAAATCACCAATATGGTTAAAAGCCAAGCCAAGTTGCTTTAAATTAGTCAACCCAGCTAAAGGCGTAACATCTGTGATTCGATTACCAGTCAATTCCAAGTCAGTCAATTTCGTTAAACCAGCTAAAGGACTAACATCAGTAATGTCACCATAATAAGCAGTCGAAACAGATGACTGTAACATGATTTCAGTTAAATTAGTGGCGTACTGCAAACCTTCCAATGAAAAAGAAGTTTGACCATCAATATGAGTAATATCGCCTTCGCTAATTCGCGTTAAATAAAGCATATCTGCTTGAGTAATTTGGTCAACGCTGGTGAAGTTGTGTGGTCCAGTACTTAAACTACTGCTATTTAATGAACGTAAAACTACTTGTTGCAAAATTTTATTAGGCATCCATTGATCAATACTTTCAGCGGCTGTTGTTGCCACTGCAGGCGTTGCCTTAACAGGTGTACTTGTTGGTGCTGCTTGTGTTTGGGCAACAGCGGCTGGCGTTGCTTCATCAGTAGCCGCCTGTGTGGCAGCCGTTGGTACGACAGCAGCATTAGCTAATAAAACCAAGGTACAAACTAAACCAATATTTTTTTTGAACATAAAAAATCCCCCCTGGCAAAGGACAATAAAAGCCGCCGGTGTTGATAACCGCCGACCTTATTATCACTTTGCAATAATTTTGAATTTACACAAATTAATCTTTCGCCACTCCCCAGTGGCTAGTACGAATACGCTTGTCTGAATATAAAAGAAATAATCCGCGCCTACTTTTGCAGAGAGATAATCATCAATTTCCCCCGAAACTAATCATTATTCATGCTAAGATCATTGGCAAAACGGCATTACATTTAATAGTTGGCCAACGCAAGGAATACTACAGAAACGGATAATAATTATTTTTTAATAAAATATAAAAATACATCATAATTATTATTCCACCGTTATCTTAACATATTATTATAGGTAAACATAGTTATGTGTACGCTAAATTCAAAGCTGCGCTAATTAGTGAGGACTGTTAGATTGCGCTTAAAGCCAGTTTTCAAAATAAATTGCCCTAAAAAGACAGGAAGATCAGTCATCAATAACATAAAACACCGAACAATCCAGCAGGATTGTTCGGTGTTTGACTGCCTTTTAAGATTATTTAGGACTAACGACAATTACTTCAGGTTAACAAATCAGAAGTGAATTTCTTTCATTGACAAATTCCTAGTAACTATAATTCTTTATCCCAGAAATTGTCGAGTAATAAGCCGACCATTAAGCCCAGAATTGCCGGGAACAACCAGCCTAGGCCATAGTCCGCAAAGGGCAAGAACAGATTTAAATCCGTGAAGCCGTGCAACCAACCGATTTTCGCTAAAACATTGGCTGGTAGATTAGCCAGGCCATTCAGAATCGCTGGAATCAATACAAACAACATTGCCAAACGATAAGACCAGTAATGCGGCGGTTGCGTTAAGGTGGAAATCAAACTGCTTAAAACCAAGGTGATCGCTAAAGGATAAATCAGCATCAAAACCGGATTTGAATAGGCAATTAATTGATTTAGCCCTAAATTTGCTAATATCAGAGCGCCAGCAGTAGCAATCAAAATGAAGCGCTGATAAGACCATTGCGGATACAAATCAGTGAAAGTTTCGCCAAAGGCCGAAATCAAACCAACGGCCGTTTTCAAGCAAGCGACAATGACGATGGCGCTGAGAATCACCTGGCCCCATTGACCAAAATAATAATGAGCGGTCAACGCCAACGTTAAAGCGCCATTGGCTTGCACCCCAAATTTGGCAACACTACTGGCCCCTAAATAAGTTAAGGCGCCATAGAGAACGGCCATTAGACCAGTACTGATCACGCCAGCTTTGATCGTCGTTAGTGCTAATTCTTTCGGCTTCGTCACGCCCCGCACCTGTAACGACGTAATAATGATAATGCCAAATGCTAAGGCCGCCAATAGATCCATGGTATTATAGCCAACACTAAAGCCAGAGCTAATTGGCCGCTGCGCAAATTGCGGCTGAGGTTGATGGCCAGTGCCGCCCAGTGGATTAATCAGGGCTGCTCCTAATAGCAAAGCCAATAAAATCAGAAACAACGGATTCAGAATTTTGCCAATATAATCCAATAACTTTCCTGGGCGTCGTGCCAGCCAATAGGCGCTCCCTAGAAACAACAATGAAAAGAGCAGCAACCACCAAGGCGAGTTGGTTACCGTGCCAAAGCTAATGACAAAGGCGGTATCGGCCAACCGTGGTAAAACAAATAACGGCCCAATCACCAAATACAAGGCGATCGTAAAAATACGGCCGAAATGACGCCCCACTTTATTGGCCAAGGATAAAACACCATTGCTTTGAGTCAAGGCAATTGCACAAACACCCAGCAATGGTAACCCAACGGCACTGAGCAACATGCCAAATAATGCCGGCCAAAAATTAGCCCCGGCACTTTGCCCTAAAGCAACTGGAAAAATTAAATTTCCAGACCCAAAAAACAAACCAAATAGCAATGAACCCGTGAAGATTAAGTCACGAGTACCAAACTGCTTTTTTCCCAATCAAATTACCCCAAAACTTTCTAAAAGAGCGAACTTCAAGATAAAATTAGCCATCATTAACTGCCATTAATGATGACTAATTGCGCTTAATAATTACTCATCTTGACTAACAAAAGTACTAGACGGTACCCGAATCATCGTATAATCCAAGGCATTGTGACCAACGCGCATGCCTAAACCATTCCAGAAACCTGGTTTATAAGTAGCAACTACCCGCGCAGCAAACGCCTGACTGTATTCTTCATCGGCTGTTTTAATCATTTTACTTGGCCAGCGATAAACCTTACCACCAATCGAAATCGGTGTTTTCCCAGTAGCAATGCTGGCATGAATACTCTTGACCTGATTCTGATGACCTTCAGTCCAATAAGTGTACGTTTGGATGGCGGCCCGGCCCTCACCTTGCTGAACCTTTACCATATAACCAGTATCACCTTGCGTCTGCAAAACCAATGGCTCCGTCGTGTACTTCACTTTAACCAAACGTTCTTCAGTAACACTAGCTTGATTGAAGAAGGTCTGATAACTCATAAAGACAAAACCAGCAAGGAACACAACAATCAAAGCCAAATCAGTCGCCAACACTGGCCAACTAAATGTCTTCTTCGACATAATGATCATCCGAATATGACGATGCCGGATGTTATGAATGATGAAAATCAAGTAGCCTAAAACGAGCAACCATGCAATAATACCAATCCAATTCCATGCTGATCCCATTGAAATACCTCCCAAAAAGCCTTTATTAAATTATACCGTATTCACGAAAAAGTTGCGAGAGCCGGTGATTTTTTTGACGTCGGATAATTTCGATTAATTGGTTGTTCTATCAATTATGAGCCCAAAACAGAATTCGTTCTGACTGCATTCCGGGCTTGCTGGTTGTGGAACGCTGCCGGCATTGATTTGAGCTTATTGCTTCGCAACAATCTCAAATACAAGCCTTTGTCTAATTGCTAAAGCAATAAGACAAATTTGGCTGCTTCTCGCAAGCTCCTACGCAAATAAAAACCGATTGGCTGACAACCACGCCCTCCATTCCGTCTGGAGTTAAGTTTGTGTCCTTCATCCTTGCTAGTAGCTAAGGCAATAAAGTTAGAATCAAGTAACTCACTCAAATTGATTCCATGGCTGGTATAAGAAGATTGAAATATCACTACGTTTATCTAAAAACCATGTTGATCAAGCTGTTAGGTTACGCTAATCCGTTTTCCCGAGAGTAGTACTGGATTAAACTAATAAAATCGAGCAGCACTATTGGACCAAACCAAATCGTGGTAACACAAACAGTGTGACAATCTCTATTGAAAAAAATAGGACTTGTCACACCGATTTTTTGTGCCACTTAACGATTACTACTGATTAAATTGGACCAATGAATCTTGCTAACATCGCCTTAATTGCTATCAAGTATTAAGTGCACCACCTCAACTCCAGACGGAATGGAGGGATCTTGTCGTCAGCCGCCAAATTATCGTTGGTGCTTTAGCACTTACGATAAGACCTGCATTGAAGACTTTTGAAAAAAGGCTTCAATCAGTGTCGGCCGCGTTCCACGCCAAGCAGCCCGGAATGCAGTCAGACTCAATTCTGCCAAAAACCAACTTCGTCAGAGAAGTGCTGACTACCATTATTTGGTAACTGAGATCATTTCTTCCCCATATAGCGGTCGCCGTAAACTTCCGCTAAATGCTGGTGAATGGTGTTGATAAACAACTGAGTTGACGGCGTTTCAGCCTGAACCCGATTCGTTACCAAACAAATGGTCCGATGATACGTTTCGGAGAACGGGTAAATATGCACGCGACCCGATAACTTCTGCAAGGCCAACTCCGGTAAAATCCCCCAGCCCAAATCACTTTCAACCATTGATAAAATAGATTGATCGTCAATTGAGTAAGAAATCGTGTTTGGCGTCACGTTATAACGGTCCAAAACGGCCTTAGTATCACCATCATAATCTACTTGCTGTAAAATAAAGCGGCGTTTGCCAATATCAGCCAAAGTGACGCTTTTTTTATTCTTGGGCACAAAGTTAGTCGGTGTTACACAATAAATGGGGTCCTGGATCAAAGGCTCAATCAACAGATTATCTTCGACCGGCAATGCTGAAAAGCCAATATCAACACGGCCTTGCTGGACCATTTCTTCAATTTGTTCAAATGTACCTTGAACAATACTGATTTCAATTTTAGGAAACTGGCGGCGAAACTTCTGAATAATCGTTGGTAGCCAATTAATACAAACACTACTGAAAGCGCCAATGCGAATTGATCCCGCATTCAGGCCTTGAATGTTAGCTGCCACCTGCTGCAAACGTGCTTCCATATTCAAAATCGATTGAACTAGTGGATAGATTGCTTCACCATCGGTTGTGAGTTCGACCCCCGTGCGCCGCCGGACAAATAACGGAAAACCTAGCTCGGTTTCAAACTGACTGATTGAATGACTAATCGCGCTTGGCGTCACATGTAAAGTTTCGGCAGCTGCTCGAAAGGTTTTGTTAGTCACAACCGTTGCAAAAACCTGATATTGGAAAAGTGCCACAAAAAACGCCCCTTTTTAAAAGTGAATTATTTTCACCTTAATTTCAGAACCTTGAATTTTACTATTGTTTTGAAATAGTTTAACATACAATTGAAAGAAATTTAAGGGGGATGTAAACCATGATGACCAAAGAATTTGCCTCACGAATTGCCGCAACTAGTCAAACTGGGATTGAGGACTTAATCCCCGATCCTGATAATGTCACTATTTCATTTGCCGGCGGTTTGCCAGATGCGAACTTATTTCCGCAGGCTGCTTTAGCTGATAGCTTCCAACGTGTTTTGCTTAAAGGCACTGATAATCCACTACAATACCACAACGCTAAGGGATACTTGCCATTACGTGCTTACTTACAACAACAACTGGCCGACGAGGGGACGCCCGTTGATATTAGTCAGATTTTGTTGACCCAAGGTGCTCAGCAAGGTCTTGATTTAGTTGCGAAATTACTTTTAAATAAAAACGATAAAATTGCTATTGAAGCGCCCACTTATATTGGTGGACTGGCTGCTTTTGCTGCTTACGAACCTGATTATTTAGAAATTCCAATGCAAGCTGACGGTTTAGACGTTGACTTGCTCGAACAGCTATTATCGACCAATAAAATCAAATTCTTATACACGATTCCTAATTTCCAAAATCCCACTGGCTTCGTAATGTCGCTAGCCAAACGGCAAAAATTAATTGCCTTAGCTAAAAAATATGACTTTATTATCCTTGAAGATGATCCTTACCGGCATTTGCGCTTTGCAGGCGAAGATTTACCCGCCTTACAAGCATTAGACGATAGCGGCCATGTGATTAGCCTCGGCAGCTTTTCAAAAGTCTTAGCGCCCGGTTTACGGCTTGGTTGGCTGGTCACTACGCCAGAACTACTCACTGAAATTCGCTTATTAAAAGACGGTTCTGATTTAGAAACGCCAGCAATCATTCAGCAAGCAGTGACCGACTACTTGACCCATAACGATTTCCAAGCACATTGGCGGAAGTTGCAACAAGACTATCGGCAACATCGTGATTGGATGAGTGCTGCTTTAACGAAGTATTTGCCAAGTGGCTATCAATTTTCTCATCCTGAAGGTGGCTTCTTCCTGTGGCTAATGGGACCAGCTGATGTTAATTTGGATAAATTGTTGCGTGAAAAAATTGCGCCAGAAGATCATGTGTTGTATGTGCCATCAACGAATTTATACGCGCACAAGAATGTCTTTAACTGCGCTCGGTTAAGTTATGCCGGCACTAGTCAGGAACAAATCGAGCGTGGTATTAAAATGTTGTGTGCAGCTTTGACGCCTGATTTGGAATTTAGCGAATAGGTTTTCGCATTGGTAGTGTGGTGTCAAGACTTCCCCAATTGAAAACCAAATTGTTTCAAATTCGAGGCTTATTCTAAGCGATAAATCGCTAAGAATAATTTCACAGCTGACGCCAATCGCCCAGTAACCACCTGTGGAAACTAACTGAATTGAGCACCACTGTTTTGAAAAACAAATCGCAATAGACTAATAGGCCTGTTTGACAAGCTTTCTGGAATTAAGTCAGAAACTGTCAGACAGACTTTTTTAATACTGTTCAGATGTGACAATAATTTAAATCGAGTTGCTCAATCCCAGTTGAATTTCCTTAAGCACTAACAAATCTGAAGTGAGCCACCTCAACTCCAGACAGAATGGAGGGCGTGGTTGTCAGCCGCCAAATTATACTTAGCGATTTATCGCTTAGTATAAGGCTCGTATTGATGACAATTTGGTTTTTAATTGGCATCAATCGATGCCGGCCGCGTTCCACAACCAGCAAGCCCGTAATGCAGTCAGATTCAATTCTGTTTCAACACCTTCACCAGAATTTTAACAATTTCAATTCCTCGGAATCACTGCTTATCCAAATAGAATTCTCTCGTCCTAACGATTAGTTATGCAACTACCCATTTTCACTACTGGGCACGTGTTGGCAGGCTTAATTCACTTTATTCGCATAAAAACGGCGACTTAAAAATCATAAAAAAACCTGACCTTTTTTAAAATCGCCACTGACAAGGCAGTAACCGTTTTTCCGAATATTCACTTATTTAACAATTAACCGCATAAAGTAGGAGAACACACGTTTTACTCAATAATTGGTATTCATTTCAGATTCAAACACAATATATTGTGCTGGATTACAAAAGCGCCTATAATCATAATCAATCTTAAGTGGCTTTTTCCTAATCGAAACATCCCAGCTTCAAGAATTATTTGCAGGAGGATTTTATGATGAACAAAATTGTTGTCTACACTCGAAATGGTTGCATGCAATGCCGCATGACCAAGCGTTACCTTGACGAACATCACGTCGACTTTAAAGAAATTAATATTAGTGAGAGTCCTGCTTCTGCTGACTACTTGCGTGAAAAAGGCTTTAGCAGTGTGCCGTTAGTTTTCAGTGAAAAATCTGAGCAACCAATTGCCGGTTTCCGCCCCGCTGAATTAGAAAAGTTAGTTGGTTAACTGATGAAACTCGCTTACTTTTCTATTACCGGACAAACACGGCGCTTCATCGAAAAAGTCGGGCTACCAGCTTATGAGATTACTGACGCGAATCCTTATCATGAGATGGGCACGCCTTTCATTCTGGTGATTCCAACTTATGATGACGAAATGTTAGAACCAGTCGTTGAATTTCTTGGTTATCACGGTAATCATCAACAACTCATGGGAATTGCTGGTGGGGGTAACCGCAATTTCAACGAGCTCTACATTCACAACGCCAAAGACATCGCTCAAGGCCTTGATGTGCCCGTTGTTTTCGACTTTGAATTCAATGGCACGCCGGCCGATGTACGTAAATTTAAAAAGGTGGTGCAACAGCTTGAGTCTCAAAACACTCGATCTTAACCAAATTTCCTATTTCAAACTGAACAACGAACTGAATCGGCCGGTCAACGGACAAATTCCTTTAAATAAGGATCAAGACGCGTTGGCTGCCTTCTTAAAAGAAAATGTCGCCCCAAATACCAAACCATTCACTTCAATTACCGCGAAAATCGATTGGTTAATTGCCAATGATTATTTAGAAGCAGGTTTTATTGCAAAATACACGCCAGCCTTCATCGAGAAATTGGCTAGCTGGTTGATCAGCCAAAATTTCCGCTTCAAATCTTTTATGGCGGCCTATAAATTTTATAATCAATATGCGTTGAAAACCAATGACGGTACCGCTTATTTAGAGGATTTCAATGATCGCGTTCTTTTTAATGCCTTGTATTTTGCTGATGGCAATGAACAATTAGCCGAACGCTTAGCTGATGAAATGATTCATCAGCGTTATCAACCAGCAACACCTAGTTTTCTTAATGCTGGCCGCAAACGTCGGGGCGAATTTGTTTCTTGTTTTTTGATTCAAATTACTGACGATATGAACAGCATCGGTCGTGGCATTAATAGTGCGCTGCAGCTGTCGCGAATTGGCGGCGGCGTCGGGATTACCCTCTCTAATCTCCGCGAGGCTGGAGCGCCAATCAAGGGCATCAGTGGCGCTTCTAGTGGCGTACTGCCGGTTATGAAGCTGCTTGAAGACAGTTTCAGCTACAGTAACCAACTAGGCCAACGCCAAGGTGCTGGCGCCGTTTATTTAAATGTCTTTCATCCCGACATCATTTCTTTTTTGTCCGCAAAAAAAGAAAATGCTGACGAAAAGATTCGGGTCAAGACGCTCTCTTTAGGCGTGATCGTGCCTGACAAATATTACGAACTGGTTCGCGAAAATAAGCAGATGGCCTTATTCAGTCCCTATGATGTGGAGCGAATCTACGGCCAGCCTTTCTCGTATATTGACATCACTAAAGAATACGACAATTTAGTCGCTAATCCAGAAATTCGCAAGTATTATATTGAAGCTCGCGAATTGGAAAATGAAATCAGTAAGCTCCAGCAAGAGTCCGGCTATCCTTACATTCTGAACATTGATACTGCCAATCGCAGCAACCCTGTCCCTGGCAAAATTATTATGAGTAACCTCTGTTCTGAAATTCTACAAGTGCAAACACCTGCTGAACTAGATGACGGTCAGAATTATGTCAAAATGGGCCGCGATGTCAGTTGTAACTTGGGCTCCACAAACATTCTGAATCTCATGAAAAGTGCCGACTTCGGTCAATCGATAAATACGATGGTTCGCGCCCTGACTTTCGTAGCAGATAGTTCTGATATTGTCGCCGTGCCAACCGTGGCTTATGGCAATCAATTAAGTCACGCCATTGGCCTTGGCGCCATGGGCTTGCATACTTTCTTAGCCGATCACGAAATCGAATATGGCTCTCCTGAGGCGCTAGAATTTACAGGAACTTATTTCATGCTCCTGAATTATTGGACTTTAGTTGCCAGTAACGAAATTGCCCGCGAACGCCAAACAACTTTTGCTGGCTTTGCCGACTCTGATTACGCTTCTGGTAAATATTTTGAACGCTATCAACAAACCAACTACCAACCTAAATCAGCTGTAGTTAAAGATCTCTTCAAGGACATTTTTATCCCGGGACCGGCTGACTGGGCTAAATTAAGTGTGGCCGTGCAAAAAGATGGCTTGTACAATCAGAACCGCCTAGCCGTGGCACCAACTGGCTCAATTTCTTACATCAACGACACCAGCGCCAGCATCCATCCAATCACCCGCTTGATTGAAGAACGCACTGAGAAAAAGAACGGCAAATTGTACTTCCCGGCACCACTGCTCAGTAATCGGACCTTGCCTTACTACAAGTCTGCTTACGACACCGACATGCGCAAAGTCATCGATACTTATGCAGCAGCTCAAGTGCATGTGGACCAAGGCATGAGCTTAACGTTATTCTTGCGTTCAACCTTGCCTGAAGGTCTGTACGAATGGAAAAAAGAACCTGAACAAACCACCCGTGATTTAAGCATTCTGCGCAACTATGCTTATTACCAAGGTATCAAATCAATTTATTACGTCCGCACCTTCACCGACAACTCCCAAGAAATCGGCAGCAACGAATGCGAAAGCTGCACGATCTAAGAGTGTGAGGGGCGGTGATCTTTTGGCGTAGGATAATTTCAAATAATTAGTTGAGCGGTGCAACCGATCGAGCAATTATTTAAATTAGCCATAGCCATTTACCGACCCGAACACGTTTCAATAAGTTCTGAGAGCCAGCGCACTTTTTCAAAAAGAGTCAAATAAAGTCAATAAAGGAGTTAACCATGGTCAAAACTTATTATGAAGCCATTAATTGGAACAGTATTGAAGATGCCATTGATAAAGCGACTTGGGAGAAATTAACCGAGCAGTTCTGGCTGGACACGCGAATTCCTTTATCAAATGATTTAGATGATTGGCGTGGTTTGTCGGCTGACGAGAAAACGGTGGTCAATCACGTTTTTGGTGGCTTGACGCTGTTGGACACACTCCAATCTCAAGATGGCATTGATCAGTTACGGCGGGACATTCGCACGCCGCAAGAAATGGCCGTCTTCAATAACATTCAGTTCATGGAATCCGTTCATGCCAAAAGTTACTCTTCAATTTTTAGCACCTTATGCAGTAGCGAAGAAATTACGGCTATTTTCGATTGGACGGATCACAACGAGCAGCTTCAATTTAAAGCCGAGAAGATTAATACGATTTATCAAACTGGCACTCCATTAGAAAAGAAAATTGCCAGTGTCTTCTTGGAATCATTTCTCTTCTATTCTGGCTTTTACACACCGCTTTATTATCTCGGCAATAACAAATTAGCCAACGTTGCCGAAATCATTAAATTGATCATCCGCGATGAATCCGTTCACGGCACTTATATCGGCTATAAATTCCAATTAGGTTTCAAAGAATTGCCTGAAGCAGAGCAAATTAAGCTGAAGGATTGGATGTACGATTTATTGTACGAACTTTACGACAATGAGGAGCGTTACACCGAAGCACTTTACCACACTGTTGGTTGGACTGATGAAGTCAAAGTCTTCCTGCGTTATAACGCTAACAAAGCGCTGATGAATCTCGGTCAAGACCCACTCTTCCCTGATGGTGCTGACGATGTTAATCCGATCGTGATGAATGGTCTGTCAACTGGTACGGCCAATCACGACTTCTTCTCGCAAGTTGGTAATGGTTATCTACTTGGTCACGTCGCTGCAATGAAGGACGACGATTATAATATTGGCCGGCAGAAATAAGGATTCAACCTTTGCTAATGAAAAATGTGCCAAGACTTCCTCAATTGGGATGGTGGCTGCTGGGCGATTTAGAGGGCGTGGAACGCTGTGGCCATCGATTTGAGCTTATTGCTAACGCAACAATCTCAAATACGAGGCTTTGACTAGCTGCTAAAGCAGCAAGACAAATTTCACAGCTGACGCCAATCGCCAGCAACCACCTGTGGAAACTAACAGAATTGAGCACCACTATTTAGAAAAGCAGATTGAGATAAACTACTAGGCCTGTTTGACAAGCTTTCTGGTTAAACCAGAAAATGTCGAATAGGCTTTTTGGTACCGCCGTTCAATTACGAAACAATTCGAATTAGGTTGATTAGTCCTACTAGAATTACTTTAAGCTCTAATAAAGTTGTAGTGCACCACCTCAACTCCAGACGGAATGGAGGGCGTGGTTGTCAGCCAATCGGGTTTTATTTGCGTAGGAGCTTGCGAGAAGCAGCCAAATTTGTCTTGCCGCTTCAGCGGTTAGACAAAGGCTCGTATTTGAAACAATTGTGGTTTTCAATTGGTTCAAATCGATGCCGGCCGCGTTCCACAACCAGCAAGCCCGGAATGAAGTTAGAACCAGTTCTGTTTACACATTTCATCCTGTATAAGACTATCTTTCAGAAAAGAAATTGATTTTTTCATAAATGTCATCAATTTGTAACTTACGAAGCGGCCCTTTTTAGTGCTATACTAACCAATCGAATCACTAAGGAAGAGGAGTTTTTGATAGATGCCTAGAAATGTAAAAGAAGAAGTTGTTTTCACAGCAATCATGGCCGGCCTAATGGTTTTGGTTATGACTGCCTATAATATTGTTCGTGCTGAAGGATTTTTCGGTGGTTTGCCCATGGCGATCATCACTGGTTATCCTTTAGGCTTAATCGTCGCAATTCTATTAGATTTATTTGTCGTCGGCCCTGTTGCCAAGAAAGTTGCGTTCAAGTATTTCATTACTGATGAAATCAAGAAAAACAAGCCAATGTTGATTGGCATCATCATTTCAATTTGCATGGTGCTTGGCATGGTCACTTTCATGTCACTGTTCGGTTTAATTGTTGAAGGTAAATTATTTGGTGCTGGCAATGCTTGGGCCACTTACGGTAACACTTGGATTTTCAACCTGATCATGGCTTTACCGTTACAATTATTGATTGTTGGCCCAATCGCTCGTTTGGTTCTTGGTAAAATGCAGGCCGCAACTGCCGCTGATACTGAAGATTAAGCTAACTATTCTAACAACACAATCCATATCAAAATAATAATCCACAAAAATACCGTGTTGCCATCCTTTAATGTAAGAATGGCAACACGGTATTTTTACAAGAAATTATTTAGAAATGGATTGTTTCTTTTTATCGCGTTTGCTCTTATTCCGTAAGGCCACCACTAACTCGCGAATTTCATCGAGATGCGTGCTGACATTTGCATTATCAGTCCGTAAATTAGGAAAACTACGCAGCAAATGACGCTGGCCGAAATTCAAATTAGACAGATGCGCTTGATTCTGAGGATGACGTTCTAAGAAGTCGTCCCAATTCTCTTGAACATCAGTCCGCAAGTTGGTCACGTCGCTGTTAAACTGCGTGCGCCGTTCTTCAACAGCCAATTCCAACTTCGCTAATTTTTGACGGAAAGATTGTAAGTTGGCTAAAGTAAAGCCAAAGTCGAAAGACCCTAAGGCAATCAAGCCAACTGGTAATAATAAGCCGAAGCGGCGTAGCCAATCAACCAAATGGACCACTTCTGGTTGCACAAAGCGAATGATCAGAACACAACAGATGCCCCAGAAAATTGAGACCGGCAAAGCAACTCGACCCTGAATATTCAGTGGCACTTTTTCATAGTTCCACCATTTTGTGTGGAATAATTTTTCCAGTAAAAAGCCAGTTAAGTATTCTAGTAGTGATACTAAAATCGTCGCTAAGATAAATAGCATGCCTAACTGATTTTTCCACGGCTCCAATAAGTAAATGACGCCGACGACCCCAAAACCATAAATTGGCGTAATCGGGCCAATTAGAAAACCAGTATCCACAAATTTATGGCGTTTTACCGCCGCCAAACTTGTCTCCCACAGCCAACCAACCATGGCATAAATAAAGAATTCTAAGATAACAGTCGTGAATGTATTAACGGTCATCATTAAGCCTTAGTCGCCTTGCTGGACGTTTTCTTAGCGGCAGTTTTGGTTGTGGCTTTCTTTGTGGTGGCCTTTTTGGTCGTAGTGGTTTTTGCTGCAGCTTTTTTAGTAGCTGGCTTTTTAGCAGCGGCCTTCTTCGTGGTAGTTGCTTTTTTGGCGGTTGTTTTCTTAGTCGCGGCTTTCTTAGTTGTGGCCTTTTTAGCGGTTGTCTTCTTCGTGGTCCGACGCGTTGTTTTGCGCTTAGTCGTGGTCTTCTTCGTCGTTGCTTTAGCAGCAGGCTTGGCTGGTTCAATCGGTGGATTCTGGAAATGATCCACAATTGTTTGCCAGTTAAGGGTCATGATTGCCAACATTTCCTCATGAAAAGTCGTTAAATCATCTTCGCTGCTACCTAACAAGTCGATATGCAAATGGGAAACATTCAAATAAGTCGAGCGTGTCACCAAATAGACATTTAATGGCACAACATCATTATCATCACCAAAGAATTGATTAACCTTTTTGGCATCGGCCATTGGTAAATTAACCGGGCTTAACTCCACAGTAAATTGCACGGCTGGTTCGCTGGTCACTTGATAACTACTGTACCCTAAACGGCCCTCGTTAATTAAATCTTGACTGGCGGCCAATAAATCAGTCGCTATTTTTGGTAAGTCAGTTTCGGTAATTTTAGCTTGTGCTGGTAATTCGCGCACAACTGGTGGATTTTCTTTTAAAGCTGCTTGAAATTGAGCAACGGCAATTTTCATTTATCTACACCTCATTGCAAATTTATCATGGCTCTAGCATACCATATTCGCTAGAATCGTGACGGTGGAAACTGCAGGATAGTTAATGTTTTAATTTCGATTTGTTTGTCATTGGACGACAACACTGATTGATACTTACCGCAAAACAAAGTTCAAAACCCTTAACTCTAGTGAAGATGAATAAACAAAATTGCGTCTGACTCTGTTCCGAGCTGCTTTGCGTGGAACGCGGCCGGCATTGATTTGAGCTTATTGCTGTGCAACAATCTCAAATACAAGCCTTTGTCTAACCGCTAAAGCGGCAAGACAAATTTGGCTGCTGACGCCAAGATCCCTCCACGCCGTCTGGAGATGAGGTAGTTTCCTCTATTTTTGTTAGAAATTTGGGCAATTGCAGTGGAACTAATCACCTTATTTCAAATCGTTGTCATAACTGAACAGAGGTATTCAAAAAGCCCATCTGACAGTTTCTGGTTTTATCCAGAAAACTTGTCAAACAGGCTCATTAGTTTACATCAATCTATTTTTCTAAATAGTGGTGCTGAATTTTGTTAGTTTCATCAGGTGGTTGCTGGGCGATTGACATCTAACTTTACCAATATTGCCTTGATATCAATCAAGACTAAAATGGACCAGCCTAACTCAAAACGCAGTGGAGGCCGCCGGGTTGTCAGCCGCCCAATTCTTCTTGATGGCGCTAGCCATTTAGAAGAAGACTCGTATTTAAGATTTTGTGCAACAAAAGCTTAAATCGACGTCGGCAGCGTTCCACAACCCGCCGGCCGCAACGGAGTTGTCCGCCATTCTGCCTGAAGCCTACCTTGAATTACTGATCAATTATTACCGAGCTTCTCTAATTCGCCCAGCAACTACCACCCAAATTAGGGAAAGTCTTGAACAATGGAACTTTGCAACCATTATTCAGGCTGCTGATGATCATAAATAATCGTTTCAGTTTGCTTCTGCAGGGTCGTTAACGTGGTTGCTAATTGCTCAGGATGCTGCTCCACGTTATCAATTGCCATTAATAAATCTTGGCGATAATCTTGATAGCCGTTAAAGATTTCCGAGCTAAATGAGGTCTTAATTGATTTGATGGCACCATCATATTGCGGCCAAATCTGCAAATACTTTTGATATTTGGCACTGTCGATCGCCGTTTGGGTGACGGGCACATAACCTGTTGCTTGCGACCATTTCACCACATTTTCTTTCTTCAATAAGAATTTAATGAATGCCCAAGCGCCTTGTTGCTGCTTCGCCGACGCGTGTTTGAAAATCACTAAATCACTGCCCGCCAACGCATTAGTACTACTATTTTCATACTTTGGCAACAGCGCAGTATTCCAAGTCATCTTTGGTGCATGAGCCAACACCTCGGGAATTGCGGCACTGGACCCAATCCCGAACAAGACATTGCCTTGATCAAATGAATCCGTAAAATATTTTCCAGGAGCAGCAATCTGAATCAGCCCCTGCTGACTACCTTGAATCAGCATCGTGCTCATTTTCTGGGTAGCTGCCGTGTCAATATTGACGTGTAATTGATCGTCAATTAATTGCTGATTGGCACCATACGCCATACTTTCCAATTCCATGTCCGGCGAATGATCCAAAACAATCGGCGTCAAACCTGCCGCTTTTGCCTTAGCAGCCGTGGCCAGCAACTCGGACCAAGTTTTCGGCACTTCTAAATGATAAGCCTCTAATAAATCTTGATTGTAATACAGAATTCGGGTCGACATGGCAAATGGCATCGCATATTGCTTATTGTCATAATTACCCGTTGCTAAAAAGCTGGGGTTGATATTAACGACTTGCTTGCGCGTCAAGGCATTTTTGCCATGATAAATAAATTGATCTAATGGTTCCAACCAGCCTTGAGCAGCGTAATCGCCAATATTGGTATACGGCGTTTGCCCCAAAACTGGCAAATGATTGTTTTTTCCAGCAGTTTCAATTTGATCGTGAAGCGCTTGATAGCTCCCCCATGACTTCGCGACAATTTGATACTTCTTCTGAGAATGATTGAATTGTTTAATTAACTTTTCCTGCGACTTTGCCCACGAGCCGGTCATACGATGCCAATAAGTGATTTTAATTGGTGCCGCGGTTTCTTTCACTTGCGCCGCGACCGCATGACGACAACCAGTTAGCAAGAACGCCCCCAATATGAGCAAGACAAGCTTGGCACTTTGGATGTGTGTTCGCATAATAACCCCGATTCATCTGTAAATTCGTATATCTGGAAAAACATACAAATCTATTATGCAACATTTGAAAGCGCTTGACAAATTGCCGTCAATTAATTTGTTGATCTTATTCTTAGAAAAATAATCGTAACCAGCTGCTAAAGCTGATCTAAATAGGCATCCAGGAATTTCTCCGCCAACGATCCAGCAGCAATTTGCTGCCGAGCTTCAGCAAAACTAAACCACTGCACCTGGTCGACCTCATCCTGATTGCGCGTAAACTGCTCACTAGTTGCCTGACAACTGAAATTCAACATTAACGTATTACTTTTCTCGAAAAATTCACTGCGGTTAAACTTGATTTGTTGAACCGCTAATTGTACTTCTTCCCGGACCTCACGCGCCACGGCTTGTTCTGCTGCTTCACCGCGATTGACATAACCGGCCAATAAAATATTGCGCTGACCGCCATATTGTTGCAACAACAGAATTTTATCAGCTGCTGGATTGCGCACAATCGCGCTGATAGCCACGTTATATTGTGGAAAACGAAATTCCTGACAGTTGGGACAATAAGGAATCTCACCCTCATGTTCCAGAAATTTCGGTTGTAACTTAGTGCCGCAAACCGTACAGTAAGCCATTATTTTTTCTCCTTAATTGAGACTTAACGTGCCGAACTTTTCCTTAGCCCGGCCGATTAAAACTCATCTTCATAATTTCGTCACAGTTACTTCAGTAAAGGAACATTTTTCCCCCACGATTTCATCATAGACAGCGGTTATAGTAGTCAATATAGAAAGTTACTTAATTGCTTGTCACAAAACTTTCTACTCCAAAAACCCTAAAACCCAAATTGTTAATTTTCTTCATTACTTCTTCATTTTACTCCTCCAAAATAAAATGAAACAACCACCACTTCCTGCCCAGAAGTGGTGGTTTTGTATTTTCAAGCTGTGACGGACGGTGGGCTTTTGGCGTAGGCTAACTTCAAATATTTTGATGAGCGGTGCTAACCGATCGTCGAAATATTTAAGTTAGCCATAGCCATTTACCGACCAGAACGCAATTATGTTGTGAAAGATGACGGTCTTTTAGCGTAGCCTAATTTCAATTAATTGATTGAGCGGTGATAACCGATCGAGCAATTAATTAAATTAGGCCTAACTATTTGTCACCTTGAACACGATTAAGCTGTGACGGGCGGTGGGTTTTTGGTGTCGAGTAACTTCAAATATTTCGATAACTACTTCAGAATAATTGTACTTATTTGTGAATATGTTATACTAAAGATACAAAAAGCAGCGGTTGTGATGGACCGCTGCCCTCACAGAACCGTTTCAAACGGTGACTGTCTTTGGTATTTTAGTTAAAAAATAACCGCAAACTGTCGAAAGTTATGGGCGGTTATTTTTTTGATCTAAATTTAATCAAAATTACAACTAAAGTTATCAGATGAATAACAAATTCACCAGCAATAAACATTAGTTGCAATGCGTCTTTAACAGACAATCAATTGTCCCTTCCGTGTTGTTCGTCCAATAAAATTCATTGGCATCACCACGCTTTCTCAAAGACAGCCACCACGCAACTTCTCTGTGTACTAATCAGTCTAACATATTGCTCACTACTTTTCAGTATCAAAAAAATAGCAGCTTACTTCGAAATTGCTGAAGTAACCTGCTATTTTATTTTTCAATTAATATCTTACTTTAATTCGGCGGCAATTTTTTCTAAATAATGATGGCTGGCCAGCATTTCCGCACAATGATTGGGATCAGCTAAATCAATTTCATAAATTCGAGTTGCTTGGGGATTTAATAGCGGTAAAACGCCACGCCAATCAATCCGTCCATCACCTAATGGCAAGCTATCGTGAAACAGCCCCATAGAATCAACTAAGTGATAATGAGCAATGTGCGGCTGTAAAGTTGCTAAACTCTGTTGAAGCAACTCATTATTGCCATGCAAGTAAATAAAAGCATGACTGACATCATAAACCAATCGATAATTGGTCGCCAAAATTTTTTGATCACTGGCCGGCAAGCCATAATGGTACAATTCCGAAATTGAATTCTCGAACATCACATGGTCATGGGCGACAGCGTCAATTTTCGCCAGTCGCTGCCAAATAACGTCCTCGGCCTCTGCAACTGAATCATATTGTTGCAAAGCTTCAGCAGGCGTCAAGCTGTACGCACCGTGAAATAATACCTGACAATCTTGCTGTTGAACTAACTCTAAGAGCATTTCCGTAGAACGATGCAAAAATTCATACAATTGTGGCCGGACCTGCTGATTAGTCGCCATTTCCACGTGCTGGTCGTGATATTTCATCGGTTGATGCAAAACCACATGTTGCACACCACTATTTCTAACATCGTTGACTGCTGCCGTTAGTTTAGCCCAACCAGCGCTGCTAAAATCAGCCGGGCTTAAATAAAACTCATAAGTATTGGGATGATACTGCAACCGATCCTGCAGCTGTGCTTGAGAATCATCGCCTTTAAGACCTAATGGTAACATGAACATCATCCTTTCTGAAAACTGGCTATTACTGAAACGGGTTGTATCATAGCGCAAAAATGGCAAGTTGACTAGGATCGAGCACTGTGCCATTTAATTGTTTGTGATATTACTAATGATTATCGGCACTTACTAGCCTATAATATAAATTAGTAAACTATTCACATTAAAACAGTAACCAGGCCCATTTTTAATATTAACGACTTTACTACAAATTAGTAATTAAGGAATAACTGGTTATTAAGGAGGAGCAACCATGGTTTTACGAAAAAAGAAGCTAATTATATATCTTACAATGCTTATTATGTTCCTATTTCCGCTTATAGGGTGTTCCAAACAGGAAAATCAATCAGCTAAAGCTGAAATAAACGCTTCAGTAAAAGCGCTAACTCGTTATACAAATATCGTTAAACAATTCTATACAAATAACCGACAGGAGCTAATAGTCGAAAATTTGTCATCCAAGGATTTTGCCCAAGCAAAATCTATTCTGAAAAGAATCAAGGTAAACCAATTAAACAAAAAGCAAAGAATTGGTTTAATTAGCTGTAAACAATCAGCTCAAATTGCAGAAGAAATGTTTGAACAGCAGAAAAAAGTTGAGAAATTATTCAATTCAGAAGGCTTAATAGACACAACGAAAGAACCGAGTAACCCCACCTACATTAATGGCAAAAAGAAATTCAATAAAATATTGAGGCTGAAATACAACGAAGCTAACAATCAGTATCAAGCATCAATCGCTGTTAACAAGCTTTTCGATGATAGTACTCAACAAGTAGTAATTGCTAATATAACACAACTCAGCATTGATCAGGCATTAAAATCAGTTGATAAATCTGAAAACACTATTTTTAAAGAAAAAATGCATCAAAAACTCAAATCAGCCACTACTCAGCTTGCTAACTTAGCTGAGAAAAAGGCCAACCAGGTCAAGACCGAAACTAATAAAGCTTCATCAAGTCAGACGGTAACGAATTCAACGTCACATTCCACCGATACACTCAGTGACAGTAATCACGATTCTCAGACTAACAACGATTCCCAAGTAAAGGAGCCTAATGAAGTCGCAAATAATAGTATTTTGCTGAATGTACCTTACATTAATCAATATCAGGTCGGCGAAATGGCCTGTGAGGCTAGTGCTCTACTTGAAGCACTACATGGCAAAGGTTATGCAACAAATTATAGTCTGTCTAGTTTTATTGCCACTATGCCAATTTCTAAAAGCGGTAATCCAAACGAGGGCTTTGGAGGAAGTTATCAAACAGTCGTTGCTAACGTATTCCAATCGATTTATCCCGCAGCATTGGCAAACTGGGGTAGTCGCTTTGGTACTGTAACAAATATCAGTGGAACATCATCTGAGGGACTAAAGACACAGTTAAAAGCCGGTCATCCAATAATCATTTACGTAACAATGAATTGGAGTAATCCACAATATCATCAATATTGGTGGGGTACTGGAATTGATAATAGTCATGTAATGACATTGGATGGCTTCAAAGACGGAGCCTATCATGTCGCTGATCCTGCTGGTGGCTTATATTGGGTACCAGCTAGTTCATTTGAATATTCCTATAACTTAACTCGTTATGCCGTCTCCGTGGGCTAATAGCAGACAGAAAAACATTCTTCACTAATAATATGTCTATGGTCAAGACCAATAATATTATTATGAAGAATGTTTTTTATGCTTTTTAACTTTTCGTTGATAACAATAAGCGAATAACGTACTCGCTACTTCCACTTAATCCTTGAGAAAACTCGCCGTCCCAAAACTTCGCGCATGAAGAGGAATAGGGGCCAGCTGATTAGCAGTAAGGCGAGGTAGAGCCAGCTGTACCACCAGTTAAGTGGCCAGATTGATTGCAAGGCGAATATTTTCGTGGCATAGAAGAAAGTGAGGATGAATAGCGCGAAGAGGGCGCCAATCATCACTTTCTTTCGTGGCACTAACGGATTGCTGATGGAAACTAAGGCACAGAAACCGATCAGGCCGATAGTAAAGACGGACAACGTTGAAGTGGTCGCAAAAGAATAATTTTGCCAGCGATCGAGGATGTTAATGCCCACCAGCAGCAAGATATCGCACAGGGCCGCAGGTAAGGCAATTTCCATAACATTGCGCATGAAGCGGCCAGCTGGTGGCGTGTAGTTAGGCTCCAGCGCCAAGAAGAACGTTGGAATACCAACAGTCAGCACGTTGATCGGTGTCATTTGTGAGAGCTGGAATGGATAACCAGTGCCAAGAATGATAAACAAAATTGATAAAACGACCGAATAAATTGTTTTAATCAAATACATCGAAGCGACCCGCTCCACGTTGTTGATCACTCGCCGACCTTCATTCAGCATATTGATCATCGAATCAAAGTTATGATCCAGCAGCACAAAATTAGCGGTCGCCTCAGCAGCATCACTCTCACCAGCCATGGCAATACTACAATCAGATTGGCGCATCGCCAACACATCGTTGACACCATCGCCAGTCATCCCCACAGTTTGACCATTAGCCTGCATGGCTTTAATCAATTCGGCCTTTTGCTGGGGCTTCACCCGACCAAAAACTTGATTGTCAGACACTAATTGCTGATAATCCGGGTTATCGCCAACCTGACTAAGGTCAACATAATGTTCACTGCCTTCGATTCCAGCCTGTTGCGCGACGTTAACGACTGTAACAGGATTATCGCCAGAAATAATTTTCAATTGTAGACCTTGATTGCGCAAGTAGGCAAACGTATCCTTGGCTTGCTTACGGACTTGATCAGCAATCAAGATTAATCCAGCCAACTCACGCCGCCCGGCCGTTTCAATGACCACCGCCAAAACCCGATAGCCAGCAGTCGTCGCTTGATCAATCGCCGCCTGCTGGTCAGCGCTGACATCAGTCAAGATAAACTCCGGTGCCCCCATCAAATAATGATGATCAGCAGTAACGACCCCAGAATATTTCCGCTCCGAAGAAAAAGCAATCACGTCTTGGACAGGTGCTGACAGGGCCTTTTTTTCTAGGGCTAGAATTGCGGCTGCAGTGGCGTTGGTCTCTTTAGTGGCTTGCACAATTAACGTGGCGATGGCGTCAATCTGAGCCTCACTTTGACCAAAAGGAATAACTTTCTTGACTGTTAACTGGCCGGTGGTGATTGTCCCGGTCTTATCCAGACACAAAGTATCCACCCGCGCCAAAGTTTCGATGGCATTTAAGGAGCGCACCAAAATATGGCGTTGACTCAATTTATACGCGCCTGTCGCCAAAGCAATTGATGTCAGCACCACCAAACCTTCGGGAATCATGCCAATGACCGAGGCGGAAGTGCCCAGAATAGCTTTCACTAAATCACCATTGCGTAAATAGGAACGGAAAAAGAGAATTAATCCCACCGGAATAATCGTGTAAGTCAGGACTTTGATAATCCGGTTAATAATCCGCATCAGCACACTGAGCTCCGGCTTGTCCTGACTAACAGCATTAGACAGCTGGGCCACAAAGCTGGCATGACCAACTTGGGTCAATTGAATATAACCTTGGCCAGCAATCACGAAACTGCCCGAGTAGGCTGGCGCACCCACTTCTTTAGAAACCGAATCAGATTCACCAGTCAAACTAGATTCATCGGTTTGCAAGCCCGTGGTAATGCGCACGATTCCATCGGCCGGCACAGTATTACCACGCTTCAACAGCACAATGTCATCTTCAACTAATTGATCAATCGGTATCGTCTGGGCATGGCCATCGCGAGTGACCGTTAGTTTACTTTCGTTAACCAAACTAATTTTATCGACAGTTAACTTGGAGCGAATTTCCTGATAGCTACCAATAATTAGGTTGATCAGCACTGGTCCCAAGAAGAACAGATTCTTATAGGCGCCAGTCCAAAAAATCAGAATCGCAATCACAAAGTTTAAAATATTAAATAATGTAAAAAAGTTATCAGCCAAAATTTGCGGAATTGAGCGTGAGAGTTTCTTTAATTGAACGTTGGTCTTCCCCTGTTCAACACGTTGTTTGACTTGCTCTGTGGTCAATCCAGTATGCAAATCTGTTGGCTGTTCAATCGGTTTGACTGTTTTCATCTACCCACAAGCTTTCGTATTGGTTACTCTAATTTGAATTTACCACAAATCACGACAATTACCGAATATTTCGGCCATATTTAGTTAAAAATTAGAGAAAATCCATCTAAAGGCCGAGAGAGATTCAGCCTTGACCAGCGTCATTTTCGAACCTGTTAAAATTAATTTTTTGTCCAGCAACCTGAGCGCAAAAAAAGAAATACCCGCAATGCGAATATTCCTTTTCCAAAATTATTTTATTTGTGTAAATAACTTTTCAACTGCTTAATCACGATAACTCTTCCGAAAATCAACAGTTGTGTAAATCAACAAACCAAACATTAAGAACATCCCCACAACGAATTTGATCAATGAATCATTCGTTGCTTCACTAGCTTGGGGCAACTTCTTCTGCTTAGTTGCAGCTGACTCAGAAGTCTTATTCTGATTAGCAGCATTGGTCTTATTTGATGAAGAACCATTCTGATCAGTGCTAGGCTTCTGGCCAGGTTCAGGTTTGCTTGGTTCAGTAGGCTTCGTTGGTTTTTCAGGCGAAGTCACAACTCGGTAGACATAGGTAACTGTGATTGCGTTAGCGCCAAATTGCCCCTGAGCATTCTTTGGCAACTGTGCTTTGACTAACTCATAGCCAGAGATTGCCAATTGATACTGACTAGTCGTGGCATCATAGGCCTTGCCAAACTCACCCTCGATTGTTTGATCAGCATGAATGGTCTTACCTGCTTGATCAACATACTTGACAGTGACTGGTTGAGAATTCTGTGTATAAATGTAAGTGACCGTCTGGGCCGCGTTCGTTAACTGGCCAGTGACATTCTTTGGCAACTTGCTTTCATCAAGCTCATAACCAACCTTACTTAACTTATACTCGGCAGTGCCGGCATCGTACTTGTCGCCAACATGACCATTGATCACCTTGCTGGATAAAATTTCCTTGCCAGACTGATCAACGTATTTGACCGTGACTGGTTTGGCGATTTCGTTGTAGATGTAGGTAACTGTCAATTCAGTCGTACCCAATACACCTTCGGTTGGCGTGTCATCTTTCATTCGATCAAACTCATAACCAGCAATTTCTGCCTGTTTTGTTTGATATGAATCACCAATATGACCAGTAATTGGCGCAACTTTTTTAATTTCTTTACCAGTTTGATCAACGTATTTAATGTTGACTGGTTTAGCGATTTGGCTATAGACGTAAGTAACCGTCTGAGCTGCGTTCGTTAATTGACCCGTGACATTCTTTGGCAACTTGCTTTCATCAAGATCGTAACCAGCCTTGCTCAACTTATAATCGGCCGTACCTGCATCGTATTTGTCACCAACGTTACCATTGATTTCCTTGCTATCTAAGATTGGTTTGCCAGTTTGATCAACGTATTTAACCGTGACTGGTTTGGCGATTTCGTTGTAGATGTAGGTAACTGTCAATTCGGTCGTACCTAATACACCTTTGGTTGGGGTATCATCTTTCATTCGATCGAACTTATAACCAGAAATCTCGGCCTGTTCAGTCTTATACTCATCACCAACATTACCTGTTATTGGTTTAACTGTTTTAATCGTTTTGCCATTTTGGTCAACATATTTAACGTTGACTGGTTTGGCGATTTGGTTGTAATGATAAGTGACTATGATAGGTTCAGTACCAAACTCACCGGTTGCATTAGTCGGCAGTTTAGTCTGGTCAAGTTCATAACCGGCAAATTCTTGACGATAATCAATTGTAGTGGCGTCGTACTTAGTGCCAAGATCAGCTAAAGGTAACTGCTTACTTGGTGCAAATTCATGATCATTTTGGTCAAGATACTGAACTGTCACTGGCTTGGCAACTTGTTTGTACACATAAGTAACCGTAATAGGGTCATTACTGTATTTACCAGCAGCGTTAGTTGGAATCTTGGCTTGATCTAAATCGTACCCAGGAATCGCTAATTGATATTTAGAATTATTAGTATCATAATCATCGCCAACAAAGCCTGAAAGCTTCTGTGATTCAACATTAGCGATTTCTTTGCCAGCTTCATCCACATATTGAACTGTTACTGGTGAACTAAACTTACGATAGAAATATTCAATCGTATCTGATGCATCTGAGAAAACGCCCTTAGTGTTTGTTGGCAGCTTACGAGAATCTAGTTCATATCCAGGAATAGTCAGTTGATATTCTGCCTGACTGGCATCATATTTTTCACCAGCAAGTCCACTTAAACGAGCACTGGTTAAAATATCCTTTGTCAATTCATCAATATAATTGATGGTGATTGGTGCTGCTAATTTATTGTAATAGTACTTAACGACTTGGTCAGCTGTCGTATATTTACCACTAGCATTATCTGGTAATGCTTGATTATCTAATTGATAACCTTCTATTTGCACAACATTTTCACTAGTGTCATAACTCTTGCCAGGGATATCTGATATTGTTTGATCAGCAAACAATTTATTGTTTTGGTGATCAAGAGACTCAATCGTTACCTTGGCGTATTTATGATAATAGAAAGTAATATCTTGCGGCTCTTTAGTAAACTTACCGATATAGCTCTCATCAGTCAGTCCAGTTGTCAAATAACTATCAGCCTTATAACCAGGAATTGTCATAAAGTACTTCGTTAAACCAACATTATATTCAGTGCCAATAACGTCAGAAAGCACTTGGCTGTCATACCCAGGAATCTTTTCTTTAGTTTCTGCATCAACATAATTGAGGGTAACAGTACCAAAATCTTCGGTATTACGCTCATTGTAAATAGTTAAAGGCGTATCTTTACCATCAGTAATCTCAAAATTTGCCGTTGGCGTTGTATCCAGAGTATAGCCATTTGGTGCAACACTTTCGACAGCATAGTAAGTACCAACCGGTAAATTGTAAGAGGTAACAGTACCACTAGCACTGGTTGCTGCCGTTTCATCAACTTCTTGCTTAGTAGTAGCATCATAGATTTTAAACTTGGCACCAGCCAATGGCCGTTGCTTATCTTGATTATCTAACTTAGTAATGTTCAGATTACCTTGTTCTTGATGAATACTAACTCGACTATTGTTTGAATCAAGATAGTTCTTCCCATCATCAGTTGATAGCGCAAAGCTGTTAAAAGCTTGTTTGCCTGGTAAAGTTAGATTGGATTTAGGTGCAATGACTGGCATTTGAATATCAATACCCTTACGTGCACCAATTGTTTGGCCGTCTTTCAGTACAATTTTGATCATGCGAACCTGACTATAATCTGCAGGTGTCAGAGTCCAACCATCCTTTGTATCATTTACCTCTGGTGTAGCATCCGGTGCCTCAGTTGAATAGTAAATATCATACTGATCAGTTAAATCCTTATGACCATAAAAGTAATCATCATAGTCGTCAACAACCTTGACTGGGCCTGTCAGTTGAACTGCAAATTCAGATTTTTCTGGTTCAGTCGTATCTGCTAAGCTGAACATAGTAGCATTAGCACCATCAACAAACGGCAACACATCTATTGCCCGAAACTTGCTAATTGCGGACGCGTTACTATTAAGAATCTTTAATTGATAGTTGAATTTCTCATCAGGCTGTAAAATGTTACCTAAATCTTCAACAAAATTGGTCAAGGTCAAGCTTGAAGTACTAGTGATTGACAAGCTTGCCGGCGGTGTGTAATTAAAACTACCTTCAGTATTAACACCACGTTTAGGATCCTGTGCTGTGTCAAAAAAAGTATAATTATTGTAATAACGACTGCTGACATCATCCATTTCAAAATTTTCATTAATTCGTGGATCATTAACATCTTTTGTAAAATAGTTGTTGTCAACAGCAAAGTAAGCATGAATATTATTGAGTGTATTGACTAACGTTTTAGTTGCCGTTGTTGGAATCGTAAAAATAACATTACCTGTCGTTTTATTATCAACATTGGGTATTCCGGTAACTAGAGTTTGTCCGTCAACATAGTTAGGCGTCACTTGAACATCATGTAAATTCTTAACTTGCGCTGATTGCCCTTCTTCATAAACCAATCCTTGTGGCAATAGGAAGTAAACTCGAGGATTCTTCATTGCCAGTTGATTAGGATTAGTAATTGTAATGCCGAAATCAACTAATGCAGTTGGACCAAATAATAAGTTGTAAGGACGAACTTGAACGCCGTTACCGATACCGCCGCCACGAGTAATTTTTGGTTGAACGGATTCTACACTAGACTTTTTCAGCTCAAGCAAATCAGCTGATTTAACAAGTTCTTCTTGTTCACTAATCTGTGTTTCTTCATTTACTGTGAAAGTCTTTCTGATTTCAGATGATGCTTTGAAGTCATCCACATCTTTCTGGTCCAAATGGCCACCAATGTCCAGATAGAACATCGTGTCCCAGGTATTATCAAGCGTTATCGGTCGGGCAAACTTGATCTCAATACTCTTGTACACCTTTCCACCCAAATCAATGCTTTCACCTAAAGCCAAGTTGTGTTTAATTGTCTGATTGCCATTTTGATCAGTTAAAGTGACAGTATTATTTTGCAGTTCCTGCTGTACTAGAGCAGACATATTATTATACAGATGGTAGAAGCGTAGTTTAGTTAGATGTAAACTACCATCATCCAAATTAGGCTTAACCGTAAATTTCTGAATGGTCGCTACATCGCCCTCTTCAAAATCACTAATTTGAATTGGCGTGATTTTAAAGTTATAAGTAGTCGCGTCGCTAACCTGATCTTGAATAACATCTAAACTATTAACCTCAGTGAATCTTGGATCACTATTCTTATATTTAGAATATACTGCGTTAACATCGGAAATGTAGGATGTTTTACGTTGTTTGAAAATATAAACATGATCCTCTGCCAAATAATTCTTCGGATTATCATTAACAAATCCAGTTTGAAAATGAAATGGTATTTTCTCTTCGGCTTGAATATGACTACTTAAAATTGGATGAACTATTAATTTACTTGGATAAGTGTTAGATAACTTATGGTTAGTATGATAAGTAGCAATTCCGGTAGTTGCGTTATAAGTCCAATCAGGACTTTGAGCCGCATCAAAAGTCACCTTATCTTTGGGTAAAGTAACATTAATAAAGAACGGTGAATTAGTTGATCCCGGATCTTCATAAGAACCGTACATGTACGAAAAACGTAGCATTCGAGAAATATCCATATCTTGTGACTTATCTAGTGTCATACCGTTCCAATTTTCTTTTTTTAGGGTGACACCACCATCAGTAAAACCAGTTAAAATTTCAACTGTGTATGGTAGAAAAACCTGATTTTGACTAACAACTTCTGTACTACCAGCAGACTTATAAATCGTCTGAGTAATAGTGGCTTTGGTCCCTACATCTTGGCTGCCCGCTAAAGCAACATAGAACGGTAGTTCCGCCTTAGAACCGGCACCAACTGTTTTCAGCTGGTATTTGATTAAATAATTATCAGGGTCACTATCAGCGTCGATATCAACAACCTTGTTAGTCATATAGTCCTGACCAGCCGTAAAGTCAGTGATAGCCGGTGGCATAAACTGCTTTTTCGGCAATTTAATAACAACTTCACCACCGGTAAATGGTTGAGCTTGTCCAGAATTACTGATTAATAATTTCAATTGCACGGTCCGATGTGCTTCAAAAGTCGTTTCTGAATCAATCGAGCCATCTGTAAAAATTAGCTGTGAAGTTAGACCAGTACTGGTATCGGCATTGACTGGTGCGATATCCGACTTTTGAGTATCGGCTGCCGGCGTCGGCAAGCTATTAGTGGTCGCCGAACTACTGGAACTACTGCTTGCTGAGTCTATATTAGTTTTGCTGGTATCAGTAGCTGGAGTTTCCGCTGTTGCCGGCGTACTTTGCTTACTTACTGTGCCCGTCATGTCCGTCGCCGCTTGTGCAATTTGTGGTGCTGCCCATGCTTGTGTGGCTAGTGGCAAGACAACGATCAAGCTCATTAGCAGAGCTGTTAATTTCTTCCCCATGTTCATTTTCCCCTTTGTTTAACCTGTATAGTTAACATTATACCCGCTGTTGACGTTTTTACGAGAAATGTGAATACACACTGTTAATAACTATTTATTAGTTATTAATTTTATACCTCATTATTAAATCTATTGTTTGTGATTGCTGGTTCATACAACATTTTTTACATTTTTTGCTACAAAAAAAGTTCTACAATCTTTAAGTAACTTTGCATTACTCACGTCTTGTAAAACTCAGCCGTACTGAAAATAAATAGAACGCTCAGCCGCCATTCGACTAAATGTAAGTAACGAATGACGCATCCCAATATAATTTTGATAACAAGCACAAATTTAAAGTAACAACTTCAATCCCCCGACTAGAAGCGTTTACTTATTTATCAAAGAGTAATATATCAATTAATAAATCATAATGCAAATATAATGTTTGGCCGCAAATTATACATTCTTGCTATATAAATGCCATACTTTATCGCATACTAGTCAAACTGTCGACCAACTTGGCAATTATTTAGCGTGGCAACTTTTATAATGGCAATTGTCGGCTATGCAGGTTACGCGATTGCTTGCATCTACCTATTAAATTCACTAAACTTAACTTAATATGACGCGCTAAGGAGGCACCGCAATGATTATTGGCCTTGATGTTGGCACCACCAATACGAAAGCTATTCTCTTCGACGATACTGGTAAAGCTTGGGCCAGTGCAAAAAAGGGCTATTCACTTGATCAACCCCAACCAGGTTATGCCGAGCAAGATCCGGCAATAGTTTTGGCAGCGGTCAAACAAACCGTTCGCGAAATTGGCCGTCAAGCTCAAACCGCCGGCTGGCCAATTGAAGCCTTGGCAATTTCAACGGCAATGCACAGTGTTCTATTATTAGATCAACAACGGCAACCATTAACGCCGATCATCACTTGGGCTGACAATCGCAGCGCGGCAATTGCTGCTGAATGGCAACAAGGGCCACAAGCCGCGGTCATTTATCAACGAACTGGCACGCCAGTACATCCCATGACGCCCCTTTGTAAATTGCGCTGGCTGCAATTGAATCAAGCTGACCTTTATCAACAGGCAACTTATATCAGTGATTTGAAAAGTTATTTGTGCTGGCAATTAACGCAGGAATTCGTGATCGACACTTCATTAGCTAGCGCCACCGGCTTTTATAATTGGCAACGTGAGACTTGGGACGACACGCTGTTGGATATGCTGGCACTGACGCCGGACGAACTACCACACATTGTGCCGATTACCCAGCAGTTAACCTTGACTGAACAACTGGCTCAAGAATTGCATTTGCCTAAAAGTCTTCCTATTATTGTGGGTGCCAGTGATGGTGCCCTGTCGAATTTAGGCTTGGCGGCTAGTCAGTCTGATCAAATCGCGCTGACCATTGGAACAAGCGGTGCCGTCCGGATGATCAGCAGCAAACCTCACTTAGATCCTGAAGGTCGCTTGTTCTGCTACCAGCTCCGCAAAAATCAGTGGTTGATTGGTGGCCCAGTTAACAACGGTGGCATTATTTTACAGTGGGCCGACCAGAACCTAGCCACAACCACCACCAAAAATTATCAACCACTTTGGCAAGTCGCTAGTGAAAGTCCCGCCGGCGCCCATGGTTTATTGTTTTATCCTTATCTCAATGGCGAGCGGGCGCCACTTTGGGACGCTGCCGCCAGTGGTAGTTTTATTGGCCTCACTCAACGCCACCAACGTTCAGATTTATTGCGGAGCGTTCTGGAAGGCGTCACGCTGAATTTATCCGTGGTTTACCAACAAATTATTGCATTAACAGGCCCAGTCACCACGATTCACGCGGCCGGTGGTTTTGCCCGTTCAACTTTGTGGTGCCAGCTAGTGGCAGATGTTTTCGACCAAAACGTCATGATTCCCACGCAAGTTGAAAGCTCTAGCTTAGGCGCGGCTATTGTTGGTTGGCAGAGTCTGCGCCATGATCCTACTTTCGGCATTCCGGCGCAGTCAGAACAAACTTATCAACCGCAACCAGCCAGCCAGAAAGTTTACCGTCAATTATTACCGCTTTGGAAAAACATTGGTCAAAGTCTTACGCAACAATATCAAACCATTGCCAACTGGCAACAAAACTTAAATGACGAACAACCAAAAGCCTGATGCAATCAGGAATTAAATCATTAATCGTCCGCTACTAAGGCAAGCAATTCTAGCTGAACTGCTTGCTTTTTTGGTCGCAAAAAAGACTGACTCAGGCAGCCAAGATGGGATTTTCTATGCTACACTTGATGAAGTCTAAGTTTCAAGACAGCAATTGCAAGGTGATGATAAGCGCACGACTTATGGCCTAGCCTGCTGTGATTGGACTGCTAAATAGTTATAGCTGCTCAATGATTTGTTTCCAACTTCGACCTGCATCAAATAGTTGCACCGTCTCGCAACTATTCCAACTTCAAACAATCCCGGTTACTCGACATCACCAGCCGCCGCCTCGTTCACATTGATTAAGGAATTTGTTATGGTTAAAAAAATTGGTATTCGTGAATTAATTGAATTCACATTAAAATCTGGCGACTTAACGCCAACGACCACCAGCACCAACACGGCCTTGCTGGGGGCGCGGATTCATCGCAAGTTGCAGAAACAAGCTGGCCCTGATTATCAAAAGGAAATCAACTTAAAATATCAGACTAAACTTGATGGTGAAGACTATCAAATCGAAGGTCGCGCTGATGGCGTGGTGATCAATCCTGATACCCACGCCGTCATGGTCGACGAAATCAAAACCTCTGATCCAGCCTTTGCCGAGCTGACCCAGGATGCTTTAACCCGCTATTGGGGCCAGGCCAAGTTTTACGCTTGGTTATTGGCCGAGCAGCAGGATGTTAATGAAGTGACGGTTCAACTAACTTATTTCCAAACCACGACGGAAATCATTACGCGCAAGCAAGAAGTTTGGCAGCGGGCCGCTTTAAAAACTTTCGTCGACCAAGTCTTACAAGAATTAGAATTCTGGCTTCATTTGCGTTCTAGTTGGTGTGCCGAGCGTAATCAAGCCGCCGCCGATCTGACTTTTCCCTATCCAAACTTCCGTGATAACCAGCATCAATTCGCCGGCGTGGTTTACAAAACGATTGCAGCTCAGAAAATTCTGTTAGCCGAGGCACCCACTGGCACTGGCAAAACCATTGCCACCTTATTTCCCGCGGTCAAAGCGCTGGCCAATGGTTTAGGCCAGCGGATTTTTTACTTAACGGCGAAGAATAGCACCCGCCAAGTCGCTGAAAAAACGATTGCCGCCTTGAACGCACATGGCGCCAAGCTCAAGGCCGTGACGATCACCGCCAAAGATAAAATTTGCTTTCAAACTGCCGCCAATTGCCCACCAGGAAACTGTCCCTATACTGACGGCTATTACGACCGCAATAAAGATGCGCTAAAAGATTTATTTGCCCACGAGGATATTTGGGACCGGGCAACGATTGAACGCTACGCCAAGAAACACACCATTTGTCCTTTCGAATTCAGCTTAGATGCTAGTCTGCTGGCTGATGTGGTGATCGGTGATTATAATTATTTGTTCGATCCGCAAGTTTATCTGCAACGTTTCTTTGCTGACCCGCAACCAGGGAATATTTTCCTGATTGATGAGGCTCATAACTTAGTCAGCCGCGGCCGCGATATGTATAGTAGCCAGCTGAATGAGGCCATTTTGAAACCAATTCTCAAGGATATTCGTGGTCATCGCAGCACCGCCGTTCAAAAACTACGTCACGCCCTGAAGCCATTGCAGCAGGCCTTTAAATCATTAGATGAATTATTCGACGCCGATTCAGCCCCCGTGGTTTTGGCAGAACCGGACGAAGATTTCCTTGAAGCCCTTTATCAGTCCTTAGATTTGCTGACTAAATGGCTGCAAGATTTCCAGCAGTCAGAATTTCTGGAAACAGTGCTGGATGTCTTCTTCGCCCTGAACACTTTCTTGAAAATTTATGATTTCTACGGCACCAATTACCAAACCATTGTGGTCCAGCAACCAACCCGGCAATTGACCTTGCAGTGCCTGGACCCGAGCGAATATTTGCAGGATTCTTTGCACAAAGGCGATGCCAGTATTCTTTTCTCGGCGACCTTAACGCCATTGAGCTACTATCAGGAAACGCTGACGGCTGAGGATCCTGATAGCCTCGTCTACCGAATTCAATCGCCGTTTCCGCTGACCCATCAACTGCTGATCGGCACGAATTATATCCAGACCACTTATCATCAACGCGCCGAGAATTTGCCGAAAATTGTCGCCGCATTAGGCAGCTTAACCCAAGGTAAAAAAGGCAATTACTTGGTGTTCCTACCTTCATATGGTTTTCTCGACCAAGTCGCCACCGCCTTCCAAACAACGTTCCCTAAAATCAAAACCACCACCCAGATCAGTGGTGCCACTGAAGCCGAGCGCCGAGAATTTCTGGCCCAGTTTGAAACTGATCCAGATGAAACTCTAGTTGGTTTTGCCGTATTAGGTGGCGCTTATTCAGAAGGCATCGACCTCCAAGGCACGCGCTTAATTGGCGTGGCCATTGTCAGCGTCGGCTTGCCCGGCCTAAGTCTAGAGAACAACTTATTGAAAGACTATTACCAAGCCAAAAATCACCAAGGTTACGCCTATGCCTACCAACTCCCCGGCTTTAATAACGTCCTTCAAGCCAGCGGCCGCGTGATTCGCGGCGAACAGGACCGCGGCGTGATTCTACTGATCGACCAACGCTTCGCCAGTTCCCGCTACCGCCAACTCTTCCCACCCCACTGGCAAAACTTCCGCCAAGCCGACAGCAACACCAGCCTCGACCGCATGATTGATAGCTTTTGGGAAGAGCAGGACGAAGACCAAATTAAGACATAAAAAAAGTTAGTTCGCGCAGTCTTAAGAAACTGTGCAATCTAACTTATTATTTATAGTTTATTACCTTACTGGTGCATCCGTTAAAGTCCAAGTCAGGTTGGAAACATAAGTACCTGCAACATTACCAGCGGGGATTTTCAAGACCGCACGTTGATGGTCATAATCCGTATCAAAATTATTTAACCATCCGCCAATCCCATTATTTGCAGTAGCCGTGAAAATGTTCTGAGCCTGATCATTAACTATGATAGGCTTCGTTGTGGGTGCAACACTTTGATTTTCAGAATCTTCTGCAGCAACCTCACCGTTGAGAACTAATTTCGCGCCATTTAGTTTCGTAGATCCATTTAAAAAATCTGAGCCCGTAACAGTCACATTCCAACCAGTACCTAGACCGGGATTTTCAACAGTTATCGGATCAGTAACAGTCTCCGCTTGCAATGTAAGCGGTTGACTGCCAATCTGTTGTGACCCAAAATCAAAAACTGGCGCCTTCGTTAATGAAATCTTATCATCATCTGAATCTGATGTAAGCCCCACAGTCGCCGTTGTATCACCAGTATTATTAGTAATATCAGCCGCCTGCGCATTCACACCGCTAACAGCAAAAAAACCTAGCAAAGCGGTTGCTGCCGCCAGCACTAATTTTGTACTTTTCATTTGTAAATCCCCCTTGGAATTCTGTCCAATAATTTTGTCGGTTGCTTGTTACTCCCCAGCAGCAAGGTAACCGCTTTATTAACTTGAAGTAATCATACAATAATCGTTCATTGTTTTCAACTATAATATCTTAATTTCTGATAAGTTTTTAAATTTTATATTTAGTTATTATTAATCGTTGCAATATATATTTATTAATATGTAAATTGTATTTTTTTGCAGTATTAGTATCAACACTGGAGTCTATGAAATTGGATTTCAAAACAGAATGGCGGCTGACTCTGTTCTGGGCTGCTTGTCGTGGAACGCGGCCGACATTGATCTGAACTCAGTAAGGACCAAAGTTCAAAATCGTCAAATCACTGTGCAGATGAATAAACAAAATTGCGGCTGACTCTGTTCCGGGCTGCTTGTCGTGGAACGCTGCCGACATTGATTTGAGCCTTTGCTACACAAAGTCTCAAATACAAGTCTTATTGTAAGTGCTAAAGCACCAACAATAATTTGGCGGCTGACGACAAGATCCCTCCACGCCGTCTGGAGTTGATTTGGTTCACACTATTTTTTGTTAGTGCTTAAGGCAATTGCAGTGGGATTAATCAACTTAATTTAGACTGTTATCACAACTGAACAGTAGTGCAAAAGGCCTGTCTGACAGTTTCTGGTTTTATCCAGAAAATTTGTCAAACAGGCCTATTAGTTTACATTAATCTGTTTTGCTAAATAGTGGTGCTCAATTCTGTTAGTTTTATCAAGGTGGTTGCTGGTCGATTAGCAGCCAACTTCACTAGTATTGCCTTGATATCAATCAAGGCAAAAATGGACCAGCCTAGCTCAAAACGCAGTGGAGGCCGCCGGGTTGTCAGTCGCCAAATTCTTCTTGCCGCTTTAGCGGTTAGAAGAAGGCTTGTATTTGAGATTGTTGCGCAGCAATAAGCTCAAATCAACGCCGGCAACGTTCCACAACCCGCCGGCCGCAACGGAGTTGTCCGGACTTCTGCCGAAACTAACTATGAATTCAAATCAAACGCCCCAGCGTTGTGGCTAATCAAATAACCGCCAGAACTTCTTTTGAGAACGAAGCCAGAACCAAATGGAAACGATTAGGACGACACTCAAAGCAATAACATTGGCCAGCAGTGCCAACTTGGTGGTACCCACCACGACGGCATAGGCCGCAACAATGACCCCGCCAATGATAATGCTGCCAAACATCGTTGCAACTAAGGCTAAATTACCACCGCCTCGATTGAATAGCTGGGTAATATTCGTCCAATTCGTGATTCGCAGACGATAATCGCGGCGAAAATAGTGGAGACACATCAGATAAGTGCCCCAGATAACCCCGACAATCAAGGATGCCAATAACACTAATGGCATCTTAAACGTAATCGCCGCAATCAACAACATCAAAATATTAATCATCACTTGGAAGAAGAAACCAAGCTGGAACTTGCGGTGCAAATATTGTTTCATCGAAATCGGCAACGATCTGACAAATTCAAAGTTTTCCCGATCTAGAGAAATTAGATTGGCAATCAAAGCTGTTTGGTTAACCGTCATTGCCGCAAAAACCAACCCACCCACGAAGAAAACGCCGAACCATTTAACTGGCAATTGGCCGAAATTAAAGGCGGAACCATTCATCGCAAAAGTCAGAATGAAAATCAATGGCATCATGATCGAACTTGATAAGACTTGCAACAACAAGTTCGGCTCTTTCAATAATTGCCGATTGTAAGCGTCGAGAATTGGCACCAATTTTGTCTGGCGGCGCCGAGCTTTTTTATGGGGATTGGCGTTGTTGACTTCAGTTGTATTGACTTGGGTCAACTGCTCGCTTAAATTAGGCAAGACTTGATACTTCAGTAAAGCGGCAAACAATGACAGCAAGGCAATTAAGCCCAGCCAACCTTCACCACTTGCCAACGAAATTGGCGCCTTGAAAATCTGATAAATTGGTAACAACAACGTAATTGGCGCTCGATCAAAACTAGCACCGGCGCCAGCATAGTTGTTGGAACCGTTCATCAATAAAATCCCGGCCACAGCAATAATCATGGTAATCGCCATTAAACCGCTCATAACGGCGTTTTTATGATGTTGGAATAATTTAGTCTTTGTTAATCCGAACACGATCAGGGCGCAAATCAAGAAAACCAGCGCCATGATCAATAAGAACACCACGATTGCTAAAATAATCGCCAGCGGAATGAAAATGCCAAAGCGCCAACCGGTGTAGAAGAATAGTAACAGCAATGGCAGCGTAAACGGCACTACATTGAGAAAGACGATTAAAGTTTTACTGAAGAAAATCTCTTTTTCCCGGAAAGGTAATGGCAAGTAAGATGCTAAATCTTTGCCGGCAAAAAAGACGTTATAAATGCTGGAAATGCTTTGCGAGATGCCCAATAGCACAAACAGGCCGACATAAAAGGTGAACATCCCCGGCATTTTGCTAAAGTCTAGCATGAACATTGTGAAGCCATAAATCAGAATGAAAATAATCGTGTTGTAAACAAATTGATTGGTCAATTTCTTAGTTAAGGCGGCGCCAGTCTTGCCCTTTTTCCGGTAACGATCGGTGACTTGAGGATTGGCTAGGCGCAGGTCAACTGACATCAATGCGCGCAATTGTTGCTTATTCATGCTCGTCACCTTCAATGTTATCAACTAAATGACCATCATCTTGGCGACCAGCCATGCCCAAATAGATGTCCTCCAATGATTGGTTGTCATGTTGCGCCCGCAAATCAGCCACGGAGCCGTTATAAATCAACTGGCCTTTTTTCAGAATGGCTAATTCGTCACATAATTGTTGGGCCGTATCCAGAACATGAGTTGAGAAAATGACAGTCTTGCCTTTAGCAGCATGGGCCTTCATCAGTTCCTTCAAATCATGAGCTGCCTGGGGATCCAAGCCCTGGAGTGGCTCATCCAGAATCCACACGTCAGGATCAGACAACAAGGCCCCAATCAAAATCGACTTTTGCCGCATCCCGTGGGAAAAACTAGCCATCGTTTCATCAACATGAGCGCCCATATCAAACAACTCAATCAAATCATGCCGGCGTTTAGCCACATCGTCCTCAGACAATTGATAAGCTGCGGCCAATAAATCCCAGTACTCGCCAGCAGTTAATTGCAGGAAAATATCCGGCGTGTCAGGTACATAAGCAATTTTTTCTTTGATTTTTTGGCGATTGGCCTTTAAATCCAACCCATCGACGGTAATTGTGCCGCTAGTCGGTTCAATAATGCTGACCAAGCTTTTCAGGGTCGTAGATTTGCCCGCACCATTATGCCCTAAAAAGCCAAAAATCTCACCCGACTTAATCGTCAGCGTTAAATTCTGTAGTGCCTTTTTGTCACCATAGTTCTTACAAAGGTCCTTAATTTCGATCATAATACATAGCCTCCCGCTAAGATAATGACATGATATCCCCAGTATACCAGAGTCATTCTCCAAAAAAACGGTGCCAAGGTTGTATTTACTGCCAGAATTTGACGAAATAAGTTATTGTGCCATTTAAACAGGTCCGGTAAATAAAGTACGTTTTCCGCTAAGTGGCTATTTAAAGACACGACAAATATTTAAATAGGCGCCATTCTTTGTGAAAATGACTGGCCGTTCGTGAATCGGCGCCTATTTTTAAATTTGTCGTGTCCCTATTTTGCTGAATTGTCATTTGATGACTTTTTAAAACGGTTAATAAGTTTGCTGCTCCTCGCACTCTGATAACATTGGTTATAATTTTGCTCGAATTTAGGTCAAAAAAATAACCGCCTAAAAGCTTCGACCAGCTCGCGGTTATTTTTGCATTAAAATATACCAAAGGCAGTCACCGTGAAATACGGTTCTGTGGGAGAAGCAGTCCTGACTGACTGCTGCTTTTTGTATCTTCAGTATAACATATGTTCACTAAGTTCAATTTTTTAGCGATTAATTGGCGCGACGTTTACGATTAACGATCTCAATCCCTAAAAGTGACATTAAACTAAGTCCTAGCGCAACTAACCAGTTACTATTCTGCGACTCACTGGCTTGAGGTAATTTTTTGCCATCCAAGGTAGCTGCTTGAACAACGCCATTACCATTATTTCTTGCTTTATCAGCTGCCAGCTTCTTGGCCGCAGCATCCGCAGCTTCCTTAATTGCATTTTCTTGGTCTAATTTAGTTTGGACTTGAGTCAGCGCCTGTTTAGCAGCTGTTAATTTAGTTTGAGCGCCTTGTAAAACTGTTTTTGCAGTAGCGACGGCCAATTGTTTAGCTTTTAATTCAGCCTGATCACTCTTAAGCTGTTGTTGTGCCATAACTAGGGCAGCCTCTGCGTCATCTAAAATCTCATCAGCGTGAAGCAAATTATATAAATAATCCTCAGCAGCATTAACAGCTTCTTGATCAGCTGTCACAACTGCTTGTGCTTCCTTAGCAGCTGCAGTCACTTGATTCAACTCTGTTTGAGCCGCAGCTAAATCAACTTCAGCCAACTTCACGGCGTCCTGAAGCGTTGCTTGCTTATCTTGGGCAGCAGTTAATGCCTCTTGGTAATCTGCTAAATTACTTTCAGCTTCTACCAAATCAGCTTGGTCTGAGGATAATTTGGCTTCTGCAATTACTTGATCATTCACAGCCTGTTGGGAAGTAGCGGTAGCATTATCCAAGTTGATTTGAGCCTGCTTCAGCATACCAGAAACTGTTAAGTTCGTTTTAGCCACATTTAAGACTGAATTTTGATTCGTCAACTCAGTTTGCAATTGTGATAAATTAGCATTATAACTTGTCACGTTTTGTAATGTACTTGAAACTTTATAGCTAGCATCGCGAATATTTGCATCCCTATACTGTAATACCGGAATATCTTCTATGCTAGACTTATCCTTATTCCACACTTCTTGTGTACCATAATTATAGCCGAAGCTATGTAACATACCGTATTTATCAACAGAATATGCCATTATTTGCTCTGATCCCTTATGATTATTCCAGATGAATCGTTCAGGAATGCCATCATTATGGATGTTCTCAAAAACAAAATTATAAATTTGTTCTTTAAGCTCGGCCATAGTATAGGATTGTTTTAAATTAAGTTTTAGGTCCCCGAGTGGGCCACTAGCATTAAAATCATTCAAATAATTGGAAAATATTTCTTCCGGCTCCCACCAAATTGCTTCTAACATCTCACGATTAGCACCGTACCTTAAATCAATATTATTTTCATTAATTGATTTATTAGTTTTTTTGATCACTGCCAATGTACCATCAGTAAATGATATTCGGCTCATTCCTAACTGTTCTGCTATATCACCATATATTCTATTTATAAAATAATTGATTTCCATTAATTGAGTGTCACTAAGACTCTCTAGATTAACATTTTGCTTTTTATCATCAGATGATGCTTGAAATTGTTGCTTAATTACAGAACCATCATTTATGTTCTTTTTATTAGTTAAGGTATCTTCTATCTTTTGTTGCTCTTGATATAATAAATCATAACTAGCTTCATCAAAATCTTCCCATGGGCCATCAATCATGCCATCCATAGTTTGCTGAATTTCTTTATATCTTTTAATCGCAGCAATTCTAGAATCACTTAACTTAATCTCAGCCTGTTCTTGACTATCCTGCAAATCCTGAATTTCTTTCTGAGTTTGATCAACTGCAGCTTGAGCGTCTTTAACAGCTTGTTCGGCAGCAGCAATATCTTCTTGGCTGGCACCATTTTCTTTAATCTCCGACAACTTAGCCTCGGCGTCAACTACTGCTTGTTTTGTTTCAGCTACTTGCTTAGCAGCTTCGTCCACAGCTGTCTGGTCCTGCTTAACTGTTGTCTGTAAGTCAGTTACTTGATCAACCTTGGCCTGAGCATCAGTCACAACTTGATCTTGAACAGCTAAGTCCTCGTCAGCTTTATTCTTCGCGACATCTTTTTCATCGACCACTGCTTGCTTTTCGTCGACATCTTGACCAGCTTTCTCAGCAGCTTTCTGATCAGTTTCTAATTGTTTTTGCGCGGCTTCAGCGTCAGTATTAGCTTGTTCAATTGCTTCTGGCGTTGCTGCTTCTTGGTTTTTAACTGCTGCGTCCAAATTATTGGTAGCATCAATTAGATTTTCTTCTGAATTGGTTACTTGGTCCTCGGCCTGATTCTGATCAGCTACAGCATCATCAATCTTGTTTTGAGAATCATTTACTTCTTCCGTTGCCTGATCAACTGATTTTTTTGCGGAGTTAACAGCCGTTTCAGTGGTGCTCTTTGCTGTTTTAGCCGTTGCTGAGTTGTCAGTGCTCGCCGCCTGAACGTGCACTTCTTGTTGTTTAACAGTTGCCCCCGTCATCCCTGCGATAATTGCTACTGTTGCTAATGACACAATTTTCTGATTTTTCATGCCCAATTCCTCCAATTAATAATAAAATCACATAATATAGATGCCTATATTATAGCATTCATGTTTTATTATTAATATTGGTTTATCAAAATAGTTCTCTTACACACAAAGTCGTTGAAATTTCGTTCCTAAATTAATTTTTATTGGTTAAAACTAATGATGACTGTTTAAAAATACTATTAGTGAATTCGTTTCTGGACTATGACTACTAGCTCTAATTGATTTCATCATCTTTTGTGATAAAGCGTTTTCTTACCGATACTTTTTAAATTAGGTTTATAACAATATATTATTTTTAAAATCATCTGCGTTTTTTCAGTACCTAACACACAAAAACACCACTTCTGGGCAGGAAGTGGTGTTCGTCTCATTTTATTTTGGGAGGAGTAAAATGAAGAAAATTAGCAATTTGGGTTTTTAGGGTTTTGGAGTAGAAAGTTTGTTGCAAGCAACTAAGTAACTTTCTATGTTGATAACTATAACCTCTGCCTATGAATTAATCGTGCTAGAAAAAAGTCCCTTTCCCGAAGTAATCATGACGAAAGTGTGAAGCCCTATTTTAAAGGTTAATGATTATTCGTGAGCAATATGTTAGAGTAGTATTTACACAGAGAAGTTAATTGTGTTGGCCAAAGTAATTGCCTGGCACAAAGCGGTGGCAGTCTTTGAGAAAGTGTGGTGATGCCAATGAGTTTTGATTTGGTGAGCAACACGGAAAGGACAATTTATTGTCTGTCAAAGACGCACTACAGCTAATGTTTATCGCTGGTGAATTTGTTATTCATCTGATAACTCTAGTTGTAATTTTGATCAAATTTAGGTCAAAAAAATAACCGCACTCTAGCTTCGACAAGCTCGCGGTTATTTTGATTAAAACAAACCAAAGGCAGTCACCGTTTAAAACGGTTCTGTGGGAGAAGCGGTCATGGCTGTGATCGCTTCTTTTTGTATCTTTAGTATAACATATGCGCAATAAAGTTCAATCTTTCAAATCAGCGTTGATAAAACTGCTGGTCAACTTCATTGAAATTGTCCTTAAACGCATGATAATAATCAGTCATTTCCAGTGACTTTAAAACTTCCAAAAGTTCATCAATTCGTTTCTTAGCAACAACTTTATTTCGATAACAATACTGGTAAAGCGCGTTGCTAAACTGTCGCATAAATTGGGCATCCATCCAACCGCTACCATAATCAAGTCGGTTCAAAGCCGTTATATAAAAGCGCGAATCTTCCTGACTAATCCCCAAATTGACTAATAAAACGTTGTAAAGTGCATTAACCAAAAAATCAAAATTCAGCTCCTGATATTGACTAGCCTGCTTAACTAATTCATGAGCCGGACTATTGGCAGTCGCCCGGCCAAAATCTCTCTGGCGGTCAGCGCCAACGAATTGCCTTAGCCCGCGCCCTAGTTCATCGCAAACCCATTATTTTTCTCGATGAAGTGACGGCTGGCCTTGACGAACAAAGCGCCCAGCAAATTGAAACCCGCCTCCTCCAAGATCCTGACCTAACCCTAATCATGATCACCCACCACCTCACCGAAGCAACACGACGCCAGTTGACGGGCGTGCTAGATTTGTCGGTGGCGTAAAAGAAAATTGGACTAAGCCAACAAAAAATAGTGTCCTGACCTAAAAAGGTCCGACACTATTTTACATATGACATTACTTTGGCGTAATTATTTATCGTAGTTAAGATGTTTATCCTGATCCAAGGCATTAATTGCTTTGATTTCAGCGTCCGTTAAATTGAAATCGAAAATATCGAAGTTTGCTTTTACGTGGGCGCTATTTGAAGACTTAGGGAAAATCACAAAGCCGGTATCCACTTGCCAGCGCAAAACTACTTGAGCTGGTGTTTTGCCATGAGCTTTCGCAATTTGATTGATTGTGGGATCTTCAAGAATTAAGTGGCCGTGACCAATTGGTGAATAACCTTCGTTAACAATCCCATTTTCCTTGTCAAAAGCAGCCAATTCTACTTGTGTCTTGTATGGATGGCGCTCGATTTGGTTGACCATTGGCTTAACTGTTGCCATGGCGAAAACTTCTTTTAACTGTGCTTCAGAAAAATTAGAAACGCCAATAGCTTTTGCTTTACCATCAGCATAAATTTTCTCAAGCGCCCGCCAAGTATCCAAAGTCAATTGGAAATTATCCTCATTAGGCCAATGAATCAAATAGAGGTCCAAATAATCTAACTGCAAGTCTTTCAAAGTCTGGTCAAAAGCCGCCAACGTGCTTTCATAACCCTGATCAGCATTCCAAACCTTCGAGGTCACGAATAAATCTTCGCGTTTAACAGCAGACTTCTTGAAAGCCTCGCCAACTTCAACCTCATTGCCATAAATATGAGCACAGTCAAAATGACGATAGCCAGCTGCTAAGGCTTCAGAAATTGCGTCAGCGACTTCTGCTGGCTTAATGCGATACGTGCCAAATCCCAACATTGGAATTGAAACGCCATTACTTAATTTTTCAAATTGCATGTGATATTACCTCCTACATCCATTAAACTACGATATCACGAACTTTTTCAACTATCCACCCTTCAGTTCACCATCATTTTCTAATTTAACGATTAATTTGAAAAGTTGGCGCTGACTATTTACAGCAAAGTTCAAAACCTTAGTGAAGGTGTTAGGACAAACTGGTGTCTGACTCCATTGCGGGCTTGCTGGTTGTGGAACGCGGCCGGCATTGATTTAAGCTTATTGCGTTGCAACAATCTCAAATACAAGCCTTGTTCTAAGTGGCCCAGCCACTAAGAACAATTTGGCAGCTGACAACCACGCCCTCCATTACGTCTGGAGTTGAGGTGGTGCACTTCATCTTGGTTAGTAGTTAAGGCAGCTATAGCGGGACTAATCAACTTGATTTGAATTACAATAATAACTAAATAGTCAATCAAAGAGCCCGTTTGACATTCCTCCGGTTTTATCCAGAAAGCTTGTCAAACAGGCTCATTAGTTTACATCAATCTGTTTTTCTAAAGAGTGGTGATCAATTCTGTTAGTTTAACTAGGTGGTTGCTGGGCGATTGGCGTCAGCTGTGAAATTTGTCTTGCTGCTTTAGCAGCTAGTCAAAGCCTCGTATTTGAGATTGTTGCGCTAGCAATAAGCTCAAATCGACGGCCACAGCGTTCCACGCCATTACAATCGCCCAGCAACCACCTTCCTCAATTGGGGAAGTCTTAGCACAATTTTTCGCAAGAATAATCAGCAGTGAAATTAAACCTGCAATGCCAAATTGATCATGTCGTTGAATGATGTTTGCCGCTCTTCAGCAGTGGTTTCTTCGCCAGTCACCAAATGATTGCTGATGGTCAGAATTGCCAATGCCCGACGTTTGTATTTAGCAGCTAACAAATACAGCGCTGGTGTTTCCATTTCAGTTGCCAGAACACCGTAATCAATTAACTTCTTCATATCGATTTCGTCGTTGTAGAAACGGTCTTCACCTAAGACGTTGCCGACATGATAACTGATTTTATCAGCTTCGGCTAATTGTGCTGCTCGTGATAACAAACCATAGTCAGCAACTGGGGCGAAGTTGATCCCGGGGCCAAAAGTATTGGTCACGATTGAAGAATCAGTTGAGGCTGCTTGACCTAAAACCACGTCACGGATTTTAACATCAGCGCCTAAACCGCCAGCAGTACCAACACGAATCAAGGTTTGGACATCGTAAGATTGAATCAATTCATTCACATAGATTGAAATTGAAGGAATCCCCATGCCGCTTGATTGAATCGATACTTTTTCACCTTTGTACAAGCCAGTATAACCAAAAGCATTACGAATTTCGTTATACAAATGAATATCAGTTAGGAAATTTTCAGCAATATACTTTGCGCGTAAGGGATCACCAGGAAGTAAAACTTTTTCAGCGATTTCGCCTTTTGCTGCACCAATATGTGTACTCATATTAACCTCCGCCTATTTCAAATCAGCTAAGAAACTCTTGCCAGCACCATTACCAGCAACCTTGAAGTTATCCAAAACAGTCGCACCTAAATCAGAAAAGGGACTGTGGATGCCTAAGCTGCCACCTTGAGCAAATGATGGTGAGTAGCAAATCAATGGTACATATTCACGGGTATGGTCAGTGCCCTTGAAGCAAGGATCGTTACCGTGGTCAGCAGTGATGAACAATAAATCATCATCATGCAACTTAGGTAATAATTCGCCCAGCCGCTTGTCAAAAGCCATCAAAGCATCGCCATCCCCTTGAGGATTACGACGATGACCATACATCGCATCAAAGTCAACTAAGTTCGTGAAGCAGAAGCCTGTGAAATCTTCGTCAGCAGCAGCGATGGTTTTGTCCATGCCGTCCATATTGCTAGTTGTATGCCAACCTTTAGAAATGCCACGGCCTGAGAAAATGTCGTTGATTTTACCAACAGCCAACACATCTAAGCCAGCTTTATTCAAGCGGTCTAAATCAGTGTCTTCAGTTGGTTCCAAAGTGTAGTCATGACGGTCACTTGAACGTACAAAATGATCCTTGTCAGGGCCACTATATGGCCGGGCGATAATCCGACCAACATGATATTCGTCAATCGTAATTGAACGAGCGTATTCGCAAATCTTGTAAAGTTCCTTTAAAGGAATAATGCCAGTATGAGCGGCAATTTGTAAAACTGAATCGCCTGAAGTATAGACGATCAAATCGCCAGTCTTCATTTGTTCTTCGCCGTAATCATGGATAATTTCCGTACCACTATATGGCTTGTTAACAATCACATGACGACCGCTGAAGTCTTCAATTTTTTTGATTAATTCTTCGGGGAAGCCATTGGGGAAGAAGCCTAATGGTTTAGTAACAGGCAAACCCATCATTTCCCAGTGACCATCCATACTGTCTTTACCAGCAGAGATTTCGAACATCTTGCCGTAATGACCTTCAGGATGGGCAATTGGTTCAGCACCGAGAATTGGCTTATCTTCACGAATGTTACCTAAACCGATTTTAACTAAGTTAGGCACTTGGAACTTACCTTGGAAGTATTCGCCAATGTGACCTAAAGTATCAGCGCCTTCATCATCAAACTTGTTGGCATCTGGTGCTTCGCCAATCCCAATTGAATCTAAAACAATGCCAAATACACGTTTAAATTGATAATCAGTCTTTGCCATTTGCTTCGGCCTCCTTAACGATTTCAACAGATGCACTAGCACCAATTCGGCTAGCACCAGCAGCAATCACTGCTTCAGCTTCAGCTAATGTGTGCACACCGCCAGAAGCCTTCACACCTAATTTGTCGCCTACAGTATCACGCATGATTTTAACATCATGAGGTGTGGCACCGCCTGTTGAGAAACCAGTAGAAGTTTTAACGAAATCAGCACCGGCAGCCATTGATAATTCGCAAGCACGAACTTTCTCAGCGTCAGTTAATAAGCAAGCTTCAATAATAACTTTCAAAAGTGCGCCACCACCATGAGCAGTGTGGGCAACATGTTCAATATCTTGTTGAACGGCTTCATCATGACCAGCTTTCAATTCGCCAATATTGATGACCATATCAACTTCACCAGCGCCGTCTTGGATGGCTTGAGCAGCTTCAGCAACTTTAGAAATCGTTGTTGTCGCACCCAGAGGGAAACCAATCACGGTACAAGTTGTGACATCAGTACCCTTTAATTCTTCTGCAGTTAATCGAACCCAGTATGGGTTAATACATACGGAAGCAAAATCATATTCCTTTGCTTCAGCAATCACCTGACGAACTTGATCCTCAGTTGCTTCAGGTTTCAATAAGGTATGATCAAAGTACTTTGCAAATTTTGTCATGTTTGCGCTCCTTTATATTGTCAAAAATAACTTCTACCTGAATCTTATCATGATTAGACTCTTTTTAGACACTTTTTACAGAAAAAAACTGAGAAGTTTCGGGATTTTAAAGTCATCATCAATGAAGTCCCGACTATTGACGAACATAAAATAAGCTACGTGTTAACATCCCGTGCCCAAATCATATTACGACCTCCAAAAAGTTATCGTTCAATTATTATTAAAGCGCTTTCTTAAGGAAAAAGCAATTAATTTATAGAGTGTGAGGGGCTGCGGGTAGCTGGCGTAGAGTAACTTCAATTATTTGGCTGAGCGGTGCCAACCGATCGGACAGATAATTAAGTTACTCATAGCCAGCTGCAGCCTCGAACACGTTTCAATCAAGTTGTGAGGGGCGACGGTCTTTTGGCGTAGCGTAATTTCGATAAATTGATTGGGCGGTGCCAACCGACCGAGCAAATTATCAAATTAGGCATAGCCATTTGTCGCCCCGAACACGTTTCAACCAGAGTGTGGCGGTCTTTTGGCGTAGTACAATTTCAAATATTTGCATGAGCGGTGCAACCGATCGTGTGAATATTTAAATTGTACCTAGCCATTTACCACCCCGAACACGTTTCAACAGAGTGTGAGGGGCTGCGGGTTTTGGCGTAGCATAACTTCAATTGCTCCACAATCCAGCCTAAGTTATAATCAAACTAAATCAATTCGTTAATAAATAGAGGAGTTTTAACCATGAAACCAACTTTAGTTTCCGTTTTAATCGTCTTATGCCTGATATTTTTGATTCTCGGCTTTCAAAAAAGATTTCGCCATCAGTGGCCGCAATGGCTCTTTTGGATTTTGAGTTTGGCTTGTGTCTTAACAGCGACGCTGATCAAATAGGCCAGCAATCATGAATAGCATATTTAAAGCGATTATGATTGCCTTGTTGTTGACCCTGACGTTGGTATTCCACTTACGCGGTGTTTTTCTGCTACTAATCTTACTTTTAACAGTCATCATTATTTGGCTGCCCACAACGCCACGCCGCAAGTAAACATCTGATCCACAACCTCACCCATTCTAAGTAAAATGAATACTAATGACAAAAGGACGAGCAATTCTTACGAATTGTTCGCCCTTTTTGTCGTCAGCAGAACCGACAATCCCCTATGAGAAAATTTAGACAATTAAAGATCATTTTATTTCACTGAGAGAACTTATGTCAGCACCACAAATTAAGGATTTAGTTGCGCCGATAATTAATAAAAATCAGGCCTAAACTGCCTAAAGCTAAAATACCCAATCCTAGCACTGCCACACCATAACCTTGCCGACCTTCGCCAGTTTTAGGCAATGTTTCCCGATTAGTTGCTTGCTTAGTGGCATCCTGAGTGACTGTCTGACGAATAACCTTTTTTGTAACTGTGGTTGATTCTGATTGATTGCTAGATTGACTGTCTGTAGCGGGCTGCTTTGGTGCAGTAGCTGTTGAATGATTCTGATTGGCATCAGTTGCTGACTGATTACCTGATTGTTGACCATTATTATCATTGGCATCGGCCGTTCCTTGATCACTCCCAGACTGACCATTAGTATCAGTTTGGTTGCCCGCATTATTTCCAGCGCTACTGTTGCCATTGGTGTCACCGGTCGAATTATCACCACCACCATTGGCTTCATTGGTATCCCCTGCACCAGTATCACCATCACTGCCAGGCTTGTCAGGATTCGTCGTATGACCACCTTCATCCCCACCAGTTGACTCCTTCGCTAAAACGGTTAGCGTCATTTTGGCGAAACGATAATCACTCTGGTATTCAACAATATACACACCGGGTGTATTCAAATCATACAGACTGACGACATAGATTTTATCATATGAAATACCAAATCCGCCTGGTTCAGTCACTTCAACAATCGCATCATAAGGATCCCACTTATCACCAACCATCACTGTCTGATCAGCAACGATGAAAGTGGAGGTATTCTCTGTGACTGTCACTGTGATTGTGACACTGAGCTTGCCATACTGGTAAGTAATTGGATAGACCCCGGGTTTATTAATATCAACCGTCCCAATCACCGTCACTTCTTCATTCTCCACATCATTTCCTTCAGCATCAGTAACTGTCACCAGGTTATCATATGGGTCCCAAAAATGCCGTTCAGCGATAAACTCAGAATTTTCTGCCGACAAGCTGGCCTCGCTATCTTCATCTTGATCCATCACATCTCCGGGCCACTTCTTCACGGCCGTCTTAATTGACTGATTGTTCCGCACCACTTGCTGGCTATTGGTTACCGCCTGGACTGACGCGGTGCTACTTGCTACTCCTAATAAAATGGCAGCCGCGCTAGTTATTACTACCGTTGCTAATTTCCTTGTTGTCATTTTGTTCCTCCCAGTTATCCTCTTCCGACTAGTGCAATTGATTATTTGCTGCATTAATATTCATCAGATTGCATATATTGCATAAAAAAGATTATAGCAAATATAATTTCACTTTTCATTACTTTTTATCAAAAAAACCGAATATTTTTTCAAGCTTTCAAGCTGATATTCAGTTAATATAATCTAATCATTCGCGTATTAATAGTTTTTTACAGTAACGATTGATAATAGAATTAGTAATGACTATTTATGGAAACGGTTATCATTTATATTCGATTTATTTTAAAATTATTGTTTTTTCGCGCCATCAATTGCATATTACTTGTATATCAAGCAATTATTTATACTGCAAGGTCAGTTGAGCAGACTGAATATTTACCCAAATTAACGACAAAAAAATATCACGTGAACCAAGTAAGAACTTGATCCCGTGATATGTCGGTTAATTCAATGTTATTTGTAGAGATTTAGCCTTTAGCCATTAGGCGTACTAATCAGTTCTGATTGACTATTAGCCTAAATCTTCGCCGTTAGTAGCGATAACTTGTTTGTACCAGTCGAATGAATCCTTACGTGAACGGGCCATGGTTCCTTCACCAGCATCGTTTTTATCAACGTAGATGAAACCGTAACGCTTGTCCATTTGACCTGTACCAGCGGAAACTAAGTCGATACAACCCCATGGTGTGTAACCCATTAAGTCGATCCCATCAATTTCAACGGCAAGCTTCATTTGTTCGATATGGCGGCGTAAGTAATCGATCCGGTAGCTGTCATGAACTTTGCCATCAGCAGCTACTTTATCAATCGCCCCAAAGCCATTTTCCACGATGAATTGTGGTAAATTGTAACGATCGTTAAACCAGTTCATCCCATAACGTAAACCTTCAGGATCAACGGCCCAGCCCCAGTCAGAGTGTTCCAAGTAAGGGTTCGTTGTTTGGCCATTTTGTTCGTCGTAGTGATATTCTGGCCCGTTGCCGTTGTCTTTGATACAAGCAGACATGTAATAACTGAAGCCGATATAATCAACGGTACCAGCCTTTAAAACGTCCAAATCTGCTTCAGTAATATCTAGATTGAAGTTTTCATGTTGGAAGTGAACTGGTAACCAGCTTGGGTAACGGCCGTTGCAATGAACATCCGCAAACCAATAACGCGCTTGCATAGCTTTTTCAGCGCTCATAATATCTTGAGGTTTAGCTGTTAATGGATAAATTGGCACCATGGCGATCATGCAACCAACTTGGTTGTTAGGATCGATTTCATGGGCTTTTTGAACGGCTAAGGCACTGGCAACCAATTCAAAATGGCTAGCTTGATACATCAAGCGTTCCATATTTTCGCCAGGTTCAACTGTCAAACCAGAGTTCGTCATTAAGGCAAACGGACTGTCGTAATTAGTTTGGTTATTAATTTCATTGAAAGTCATCCAGTATTTTACTTTACCAGAGAAACGTTCAAAGCAAGCAGTGGCAAACTTCATGAAGAAGTCGATCATCTTACGATTACGCCAACCACCATATTTTTTAACCAAATGGAACGGAATTTCAAAGTGAGATAAGGTAATAACCGGTTCGATCCCATATTTATGGCATTCGTCAAATAAGTCATCATAGAACTTCAAGCCAGCTTCATTAGGTTCAGCTTCGTCACCTTCTGGGAAAATCCGCGTCCAAGCAATCGAAGTTCGGAAACACTTAAAGCCCATTTCAGCAAATAATTTAATATCTTCAGGATAATGATGGTAGAAGTCAATCGCTTCGTGATTAGGATAATTCTTGCCGGGCAAAACGCCGTCAGTAATTTCCCGTGGCACGCCGTTCGCACCAGCAGTCATAACATCGGCAACACTAATGCCCTTGCCGCCTTCTTGCCAACCGCCTTCGAGTTGATGAGCAGCAACCGCGCCGCCCCAGAGAAAATCTTTACGTAAACCTGTCATTAACGAAACCTCTTTCTAAATTTTAGATTGATCAGATTAACTTAGCTAATCTGTTGTTAATCACTGTTTAAATTGTTAAATCATGGTCTTCGAATTCACAAATCGAAGCGATTACTTAACAACACATTTAGAATAACATACTTTAACAACGTTTTTATTAAGAAATGTCATAAAGCACCGTCAAAACTAAAAGCTAAAAGGGCGATTTTTGAAAGTGGCTGCTTGATGCGCACACGTGATTGAGAACACTATTGATCTTGGCTGGTCTCAGCAAAACGTTGGGCAATTGTTTCCAGCAAATAAACCACTGGGATTTGCGTGGTCATTTTACCAGCGGCCTGACCACTAGTTTCCGGCATGTAGTAAGAAATCGTTAGATCGGCAACTTTGCTAAGGGCCGATTGCTCGCGGTTAGTAATCGCAATAATTTTGGCATGATGCCGTTGATATTCGCCAGCGCGCATCAACATTCTTTCGGTCTCGCCAGAAACTGACAGGATCATCACCACGGTATCACTCAGATCATAATCGCGCAGAATCTGCGGCTGAAACGGATCTGTTTGGGCGAAGGCATAACCACCAGCATTATTCATAAAACGGGCGCCATATTCAGCCAAGTAACCCGAACTGCCCATACCAACATAAATCAAGGTTTTGGCCGCCGTAATCATTTGTAGCCAGCTAGCAATTTGTTGTTCGAATTCGTCACGGGATACTTTAGTGAAGAAGTCCGTTAAGGGCGTACTAATGTCGTATGTGGGAAAAGTTTGCTGCTCAGTATTGAGTTCGTCGCGAATCATAAATTTCAGTTCGGGGAACCCAGTTAAATTCAATTTTTGGCAAAAGCGATTAATTGTCGCCGTAGAAACATTGGTTGTCTTCGCCAGGTCCCGAATCGTTTGGTTCTGAACCGTTTTCGGATGGCTAATAATATAATTATAAACGGTCAGTTCTAATTCACTCAGCGTTTTTAAGTCGATGTTGTGAAACATGTCCTCACCTCTAGGCCCATTGTAACATGTTACAATAATAAATTGCTGATTATCTGATTAACAACAACATCGGCGCAAGCGGCTTGGCTAGATTTTTGACTGCACGCAAAAAGGCACATCTAATGATTACTCATTAAACATGCCTTTTCGCTGTGGTACGTCGTTAAACGCAATCATTAGTTGCTCCACAACACCTAATGAACGTGTCGCCTCACGATCCGGTGAGCTACCATGCAAGTAGAGGACACGCCACGACTCTTTTACCCATGTTTCGGGTTACTCGACTCATCGCATAACTTTATTTTAGCACAATTGTGTCGCGCTGTCAGGGTTATTTTTTATCCAAGAGGTTCTGCTGGTTATATTGATGGAAATGACGCCAGACTTCATCTAAGAGTGAAGTCAACATGAAACCGACTGCGATGGCCCCAGCCACCATTGCCACACGAAAGGTATAAATAATCGCCTGATCAGCGCTGCCAAACACCATTTCATGGACAGCTTGATAAGCAGTGGCTCCGGGCACTAATGGCACGATTCCCGGAATATTAAAGAGGATCGCCGGCATTTTCTTACGGCGCGCGAAGACAATCCCCATGACGCCTAACAGCAAGGAGCCGGCAACATTAGCCACCATCCGCCCCATACCTAAGTTGAACAATAGCCAGTATGCTAACCAGCCGGCTGCGCCACAAATGCCGCAACTATTTAGGGCCCGCCGCGGAATATTAATACAAATTGCAAAGGCGATCGTCGCCAAATAACTGAAACTTGTTTGAATCAGTAATTGTAACCAAATATTCATGACCACAACCTCCTAGAAAAAGAACCGAAAACACAGACCAATACCGGTACCTATTGCCGCAGCCGTTAAAATTGCCTCAACTGCTCGAATCGTTCCAGTCAGTAAATGCCCAGCAAATAGGTCTCGAATTGAATTTGTTAATGGCACGCCGGGAACTAGTGGCATCATGGCGCCAATCAGAATGTTATTATAATTGCTGCCCCAATTCAGATTGATTGCCATCACACCGAGAATACCAATCGTTAACGCCGCTAAAAACTCGCTTAAGAACTTAACTCGCGTCCAAATATTAATATAATAATTCGCTAGATAACCGCACCCACCAATTAAGCCCGTAATCACGAAATCGCGCCAATCATACTGTCCCGAGAAAAGAATCATCAACGTCGCACTAACAACTATGGCAGCTACCGTTTGTAACCACAACGGGAAGAACAGCGACTCTTGATCGATTTGTTCCAAGTCGTAGTGTAATTGCCACAGTCCAATTTCACCAGCCGCAAAGCGCCGCGATAACGTATTAACTTGTTGAACCTTCTCCAAATTAATGGTCCGTTGATTGATTTGCCGCAATTCAGAAACCGGTTGGCCTTTAATCCCAAAAAATAAACCAGTTGGAGTGGTGTAGATGACACTATTTTTCACACCAGCATTATTGGCAATTCGATTAATCGTATCTTCGACACGATACATTTCTGAGCCACTTTCGATCATAATTCGGCCTGTCAATAAGCAGGTATCAATTAGAAGGTCCATTTTATAAGTTGAAATTGCTACTGGTGGTTGGTTCATTGGGTTGTCCTCCAATTATTGAAATCCGTTAGTTAATCAATCAGTCTTAATCACGGATACTGCTACTGATCCTAAGCGACTACTCACATTTTAACGGCTCTAATCAACTAAAACAACCGTTCTGAGTGATTACTTTAGAAATAGTGGGTCTGGCATGTTTGGCAAGACGTGTTGAGAAAGGCTCTAAAAATTATCTTCACCAAGACGATTTGACAAAGGACCCAAAATTCAGAATATGTCATTCGTTTTGAAGACAACAAAAAAGGAACTGAGTTTTTAAACTCAATTCCTTACTTGTTAGCGTGGCAACGCCCTATCCTCGCAGGCAGTCTCCCACCAACTACTTTCAGCGCTAAGAAGCTTAACTTCTGTGTTCGGCATGGATA
>NZ_RHOU01000033.1 GCF_003946645.1 Lapidilactobacillus wuchangensis | reverse complement strand
AGTGACTCTGAATCAGCAAGTACTTCATTAAGCGATTCTGAATCAACAAGTACATCACTAAGTGATTCTGAATCAGTAAGTACTTCAATGAGTGATTCTCAATCATTAAGTGATTCTGAATCCACAAGCGCATCACTAAGTGATTCCGAATCAACAAGTACATCGTTGAGTGATTCCGGATCATTAAGCAATTCTGAATCAGCAAGTACATCATTAAGTGATTCCGAATCAACAAGTACATCATTGAGTGACTCTGAATCAGCAAGTACTTCAATGAGTGATTCTCAATCATTAAGTGATTCTGAATCAACAAGCACATCATTAAGTGATTCCGGATCATTAAGTGATTCTGAATCAGTAAGTACATCATTAAGTGATTCTGAATCAACAAGCACATCATTAAGTGATTCCGGATCATTAAGTGATTCTGAATCAGTAAGTACATCATTAAGTGATTCTGAATCAACAAGCACATCATTAAGTGATTCCGGATCATTAAGTGATTCTGAATCAGTAAGTACATCATTAAGTGATTCTGAATCAACAAGCACATCATTAAGTGATTCCGGATCATTAAGTGATTCTGAATCAGTAAGTACATCATTAAGTGATTCTGAATCAACAAGCACATCATTAAGTGATTCCGGATCATTAAGTGATTCTGAATCAGTAAGTACATCATTAAGCGATTCCGAATCAACAAGCACATCATTAAGCGACTCTGAATCAGCAAGTACTTCATTAAGCGATTCCGAATCCACAAGTACATCACTAAGTGATTCTGAATCAGTAAGTACATCATTGAGTGACTCTGAATCAACAAGCACATCACTAAGTGATTCCGAATCCACAAGCACATCATTAAGTGATTCTGAATCAGTAAGTACTTCATTAAGCGATTCCGAATCCACAAGTACATCAATGAGTGATTCTCAATCATTAAGTGATTCTGAATCAACAAGCACATCATTAAGCGACTCTGAATCAGTAAGTACTTCAATAAGTGATTCTCAATCATTAAGTGATTCTGAATCCACAAGCACATCACTAAGTGATTCCGAATCAGCAAGTACATCAATGAGTGATTCTCAATCATTAAGTGATTCTGAATCCACAAGCACATCATTAAGTGATTCCGGATCATTAAGCAATTCTGAATCAGCAAGTACATCATTGAGTGACTCTGAATCAGTAAGTACATCAATGAGTGATTCTCAATCATTAAGTGATTCCGAATCAGTAAGTACATCATTGAGTGATTCTCAATCATTAAGTGACTCTGAATCAGTAAGCACATCAGTGAGTGATTCTCAATCATTAAGCGATTCTGAATCAGTAAGTACATCAATGAGTGATTCTCAATCATTAAGTGATTCCGAATCAACAAGCACATCACTAAGTGATTCCGAATCTGCAAGTACATCATTAAGTGACTCTGAATCCACAAGTACTTCAATAAGTGATTCTCAATCATTAAGTGATTCTGAATCAACAAGCACATCATTAAGTGATTCCGAATCAGTAAGTACATCAATGAGTGATTCTGGATCATTAAGCGATTCCGAATCAACAAGCACATCATTAAGTGATTCCGAATCCGCAAGTACATCATTAAGTGACTCTGAATCAACGAGCACATCACTAAGTGATTCCGAATCCACAAGTACATCATTGAGTGACTCTGAATCAGTAAGTACTTCAATGAGTGATTCTGAATCAATAAGTACATCATTAAGCGATTCCGAATCAGTAAGTACTTCAATGAGTGATTCTCAATCATTAAGTGATTCTGAATCAACAAGCACATCACTAAGTGATTCCGAATCAGCAAGTACTTCATTAAGCGATTCCGAATCCACAAGTACATCATTGAGTGACTCTGAATCAGCAAGTACTTCATTAAGCGATTCTGAATCAACAAGTACATCACTAAGTGATTCTGAATCAGTAAGTAC
>NZ_RHOU01000032.1 GCF_003946645.1 Lapidilactobacillus wuchangensis | reverse complement strand
GGCGCAATTGGCGTCAGCCATGAAATTATTCTTGCCGCTTTAGCGGTTAGAATAAGGCTTGTATTTAAGATTTTGTGTAACAAAAGCTTAAATCAATGCCCATGGCGTTCCACGCCCCCTCAAATTACGCCGCCACCACCTCTCCCGATTGAGGAAGACTTGTTGATCATCATGTTCTACGCCCTTTAAATCGCTGTGCCCCTGCCGCTCTACATTAAGGAACGACCTAAATCATATTCGCTTTCAAAACTGCTATTATTTTCAAATCAAAACAATAAGTTTATTATTTTAGCAGTCGTCGAAACGCCGTGCTAGCAGTCTTTTGCTGAGTCTGCTAAATTCGTGAGCCTTTTTCTATACTACTTAGGCGCAGATGACTTATAATGTACTTGTTTAAATAATCAAGGAGGTTTTCATTATGGCTGAAAATATTGAAACAGAACCAGAAGTATTGAATTTGCCTATGGCAGATGTGTTCGAATGGAGCGACGACAAGACGGTTGTTCGCGACGCAATCTGGGATTTCATCATGGAAAGCAACGGTCGTGACACCATCAAGACTGAGGAAACTATGAAACCATTCCTAGATATGACTGAAGCACAAGTTAAGGACTACGTCGAAAAGAATTTGAAGAAGTAGTTCTCCCATTTCAATCTTAGTGATATAAAAAGCCCACTAGCGATTTGTCGTTAGTGGGCTTTTGTTACACTAGTAGTAATGCTAGTGTAGTATATAGTTATTTAACCGTGCTCTAATATCCCATAAAACCTCATCATTTTTCAAGTCAGTAGCAAATCCCTCAAATTTATCAAATAATTCAAGTAATGAATACGTATTCCGCGCAGTATTTCCATGTAACCCTTCTACCTTACTACGATAATTTTCAGGTAATTTCTGTCTTGCATTAATCAATGACTGAAACAATTTTTCCATCGCACCTGGTTTCATTGGATCATATACCCTAGCATCATCTATTGCCTGAAAAATCTGTTTTTCTCTTTCAGAAATGTTACCAAGTTGCTTTAGCCCCTGTGTATTTGTTTCAACTTTATATCCATGATTGACTCTGAATAAAGGCTCATCTATCAAAGTTATTGTTTTTCCATTATAACTAATCCAGTACATAAATCTAAACTCTGCAGCTTCATCCGCAATTTCACTATTCCGCACGGTAACCCCAATACGCACAGTAACACCTTTTTTTAATTTAACAATCTTCTTGGACTTAAATGCAAGTGAAATTTTAGAATCCGTCAAAACGGCTGACTCTACATAAAATTTATTTTTCGTATCATTCTGATATCCTTCCATTCCCATTAAAGCCAGAAAAAGAATCATACCATTATCATACGTTTTATAACGACTGACATCTACCACGGCTCTCAAATAATATTGTTCAACATCATCTTTATTATCAATCACAAACCTATAACGATACTTTTCATCAGGATATTTTTCAATCAATTGTCTGAGATTATTCAGCGCAAATTCTACCTCATCGCGCTTAAATAATTCTTCGTAATAAGTATTAGCCTTAAAAGTTTTAGTGAGAAATTGTTTTCTAGCATCATACATAGTTAGTGCTGTTGCATGTGTTTCCGTATGATCATCTGTTAATAGATCAAACTTAAATTCAATTTTATTATTTTGACCTAATCGTGGGAAATCAACAGCTCGTATATCCTGTAATGGAACGCTGTAATCAACCTTATGCTCATTAATTTCATTAAATTGATTTAGTAATTCTTCAGTACCCTCAATATCTAAACTTCGATTGTCATTTAAAAATTGGGTAGCTAATTCTTCATATTTTTTCTTATCCGTCGCTGTTAACTCTAAAAAAACATTCTGGGCTTTTTCTAACATTTTAAAAACGTCAGATACATTTGCGGAAGGCGTACCAGATTGATCTTTTAATCGTCGTTCACTGATTGATTCACTCATCATAAAATCCTCCAAATCTATATTTTCTAATGATGTTATATAGCTCACATTATATCACTAATCCTCCCTACGGTAAGCGCATACATCGCATTCATTATCTACTATTCACTGCATCTTCTAATTAATTACATTATTTTAATAATTATCTTGCCAGCGCCATTCTTTAGTGTTAAGCTAACTTCAATCAAATATGACAGTTTAAAAACAATGAGAAAGAGGAGTACGTTTCGTCAGACTGCACAGCAAATTGGGGTAGATGGAAGCCCAATCAAGACGATGATTCTGGAAAAACGCTTTCTTAGTTTCGGCTTGAAAGAATGGGTTCATTCAAGTAGGGTGCGACGTGGCCAATCCGTTACCATTGGGGAGTATGTTAGTACTCTAATAAAGTGGTTATACATTTAACAATGTGGGTGGTACCGCGAAAGTGAATCTTTCGTCCCTTGTCTGGGGACGGAAGATTTTTTTGTTACCCTGAAAACATTGCCCCAAACGCGCAGGTACTGGCAAACATCCTCAATCTCATTGTCTGTCGAAATGGAGGTATTGTGATGAAAGAAGTATTTGCACGCGATTTATTACACCAAGAAGTGGTCGCTAGTAATGAGCCGGTTTTCTTAACCGGTTGGGTCAAAACTATTCGCCGCGGCGCTCATTTTAGTTTTCTAGAATTAAATGACGGCACTGATTTGCGCAACATTCAAATTGTTTTAGGTGAAAAACTGCCAAATTATCAGGCCGTGACAAAATTAAATCTCAGCGCCACCATCAAAGTGACTGGCCAAATCGCCCTAACGCCGAAAGCGCAGCAACCTTTGGAAATCCATGCTGACCAAATCGACATCCTTGGCCAGTCTGCCGCTGATTATCCTTTGCAGAAGAAGCAACATAGTCTGGAGTTTTTGCGGACGCAAGCCCATTTACGGCCACGAACGGCAACCTTTTATGCTGTTTTTAAAATTCGTTCCTTAGCTGCCATGGCCGTTCATGAATTTTTCCAAAAACGTCATTTCGTTTACGTCAACACGCCAATTATTACTAGTAGCGATAGTGAGGGCGCTGGCGAGATGTTTAAAGTCACTGCACTGGATTTAAATCATTTACCCCAAGATGCCCAGGGGCAAGTTGATTTCCAACAAGATTTCTTTAAAAAGCCCACCAATTTAACCGTTAGCGGCCAATTGCCTGATGAAGGATTTACCTTGGCTTTTCGTGACACTTACACTTTCGGCCCGGCTTTCCGCGCTGAAAATTCTCACACTGGCCGCCACACTGCCGAGTTCTGGATGATCGAACCGGAAATGGCTTTCGTTGATTTAGCAGCCATGTTGCCTGTCGAAGAACAATTGATCAAATACGTAATCAACCAAGTCTTTTTAAAAGGCCAAGAAGAATTGACCTTCCTCAACGACAACGTTGATTCTGACTTAATCGCCAAATTAAAAGCGACCACCACCAGCGACTTTGCAGTCATTAGTTATGATCGCGCGATTGCATTATTGCAGGCGGCGCCACAAACTTTCACCTACCCAGTTAAATGGGGCATGGGCCTGCAAAGCGAGCATGAACGCTATCTTTGCGAACAAGTTTTCCAGCGGCCGACTTTTGTCACCGACTATCCCGAAGCCATCAAGGCCTTTTACATGCGGCGCAATGACGATGGCAAAACTGTTGCCGCCGCTGATTTACTAGTGCCAGGCATTGGTGAACTCGTTGGTGGGAGTCAGCGTGAAGAACGGCCAGATATCCTCGCCGAAAAAATCGCCAGTGCGCAACTAAACGCTGCCGAATATCAATGGTATTTGGATTTACGGCGTTATGGCGAAACCGTGCATTCCGGTTTCGGCTTAGGTTTTGAACGTCTGATCATGTTTCTCACTGGCATGACCAACATCCGCGACGTGGTGCCTTATCCACGAACTCCCGGCGAAGCCGAATTTTAACCTAAATTGGTTTTGGGCAGAGTAACTGACAACTCCGTTACGGCCGGCGGAGTGTGGAACGCGGCCGGGATTGATTTGAGCTTATTGCTTTGCAACAATCTCAAATACAACCCTTATCCTAAGCGCTAAAGCGCCAAGGATAATTTGGCGGCTGACACTCCGGCGGCCTCCACTGCGTTTTGAGCTAGGCCAGTCCACTTCAGATTTTATCGATATCAAGGCAATACAAGCAAAGTTAGATCCAATCGCTCGGCCCCTGCCTAGATAAACTAACTGAACTCAGCACCACTATTTAAAAAAACAGCTTGTAGAAATTAACTAAGCCTGTTCGACAATTTCTGGTTTTACCCCAGAAAACTTGTCAAACAGGCTTATTTTGGTTCACTGTTCAATTGTTACCACAATTTAAATCAAGTTGATTAGCCCCACTACAATTACCTCAAGCTCTAATAAAAATTAAAGTACACCACCTCAACTCCAGACGGAATGGAGGGCGTGGTTGTCAGCCGCCAAATTTGTCTTATTGCTTTAGCAATTAGACAAAGGC
>NZ_RHOU01000031.1 GCF_003946645.1 Lapidilactobacillus wuchangensis | reverse complement strand
TCAACTCCAGACGGAATGGAGGGCGTGGTTGTCAGCCGCCAAATTTGTCTTGCCGCTTCAGCGGTTAGACAAAGGCTCGCATTGATGACAATTTGGTCTTCAATTGGCATCAATCGATGCCGGCCGCGTTCCACAACCAGCAAGCCCGCAATGGAGTCAGACTCAATTCTGTTTTTCAACTTCTTCATTTTTAGCAAGAGCTCATCAAAAAAGCCAACTCAACAATGCGCCCGTTTCCTGAAGGCATTGTTAAGCTGACTTGATTGATTATATTACGCTGCTTTTCTACATAACAATTTTTAAATACCGTTAATTAACCGCTGGTGCTAAAACTGTGGTGTTAATTTTAGCACGGTTAAGTAACACTGAACTTGTGACCACTGACAGTGAACTGAAGGCCATTGCCAAGCCAGCTAATTCTGGGCTTAGCATTAAACCAAGACCGAAGAAGACGCCAGCTGCCACCGGAATTCCTAGTACATTGTAGATGAAGGCCCAGAAAAGATTGAGCTTGATGCGTTGGAAAGTCTTTTTGCTAAGGGCTAAGGCACGATCAACATCGCGTAAATCGTTCTTCACTAAAACAATCCCGCCAGCATCAATGGCAATATCTGTTCCTGAACCCATGGCGATCCCTACATCTGCGGTTGTTAGCGCTGGTGCATCGTTGATTCCGTCACCAACAAAGGCGACTTTACCATTTTCTTGGAATTGCTTAACTTGGTCAGCTTTATCGCCAGGCAATACGTCAGCGATAACTTGATCAATACCAACTTGTTCTGCAACTGCGGCGGCGACTCGTTGATTGTCACCAGTCAACATCACGGTCTTTAATCCCCGTGCCTTTAAGCTGGCGATTGCCTCTTTAGATGTTGGCTTGGGCACGTCTTGAATGGCAATCAAGCCAATAATTTGTTGCTCGCGGCCGACTAAGACGACTGTTTTTGCTTGATCTTGTAAGGTTTGCATTTGCGTTGCTAATGCTGGACTAACTTGAATATCAGTTAATAATTTTTGATTGCCGACAAAGGCCATTTTTCCAGCGATTAAGCCAGCAACACCTTTACCTTCAATCGCTTGGAATTCAGTGACTGCTTGCGGGGCAATCTCATATTGCTTCGCTTCTTGCAGGATTGCGGTAGCCAACGGATGTTCCGAAGCGGCCTCTAAACTAGCGGCCACTGCTAAAACTTGTTCCTGATCGCCTACCACGTCAGTGACTTGTGGTTGACCAGCAGTAATCGTCCCCGTTTTATCAAAAATAACGGTTTTCACATCGCTAACGGCTTCTAAAACTTCGCCATTTTTAATGAGGATCCCCATTTTGGCACCACGACCAGTCCCAACCATTAAAGCAGTTGGTGTAGCCAAACCCAAAGCACAAGGGCAGGCAATCACGACGACTGACACGGCAAAAATCAAAGCGTTAGCCAACGTCGCGCCAATCAAAACATACCAAATCAAGAAAGTAACAATTGCCAGAATTAACACAACAGGCACGAAGACATCGGAAACTTTATCGGTCAGCTTTTGAATAGGCGCATGACTATTTTGGGCCTTTTTGACCAACTCAACGATTTGCGCCAACATGGTTTGATCACCAATTTTGGTAGCCTTGAATAAAAATGTCCCGGTGCCATTCATGGTGGCACCAATCACTTGGTCATCAACATGCTTGGTAACAGGCATGCTTTCGCCAGTTACCATTGATTCATCAATGCTTGAATTGCCTTCAGTGATCACGCCGTCGACCGGGATCTTTTGCCCAGGCTTAACGCGAATAATATCGTTCAATTTCACTTCGGCTAGTGGCACTTGTTGAAATTCGCCATCCCGTAAAACTTCGGCAGTTTTGGCCTGGAGATCAACTAACTTAGCCACAGCATCAGAAGCATTGCGGCGCATCCGTTCCTCGAAAACCTGTCCTAACAGCACAAAAGTAATCACAAAGGCTGCACTTTCGAAAAAGACGGCCTGATTAGTCAACATCGCATAAATACTGTAAAAGTAAGCTGTGGCGGTCCCAATCGCAACTAAAGTATCCATATTCGCGTGATGTTTTTTAAATGATGCCCAGGCGCTTTGGATAAATGGCCAAGCTGCCACCGCCATAATAATCGTCGTTAAAACCAATTGAGTGACGGCGCCACCAGGTAAATGCCAGCCAAAGGGCATCAAAACCATCGCCACCAACATTGGTAATGATAAAACTAAGGACACCCAGAACCGTTTTTGAATATTCATTAACGAATCACCACTTTCCCATGGAACATGTCCATGCCGCAAGCCCACTGATATTCGCCGGCCTTGCTTGTATCGATTTTAATAGCTTGCCGTTGATTGCGTGGTAGTTCTTGATTAATCCCGAAGTCAGAAAAGACCACATGATCTAAACAACTTGAGGCATCTTTGCGAGTGAAATTTAAAACCGCAGGAATACCCTTTTTCAGGACAATTTGTTCTGGTGAGTAGCCACCATTAACTTCAATATCAATACTTTGTTGTTGTTGATCAACTTGAGCTTGAACCGTCTTAGTGGTGTGTTTACCAAAGAACCACCAAGCAATAAAGCCGATCACTAGCAACCCGGCAACTAGCACAACGATTTTAACCATCACAAATTCCTCCAAATTTTTAAAGTTTACGTTTGTAACTTACAAAAAATAATATACTGCTATAGTTTACATTTGTCAACTTAAAGAGTGACTTTTATTTTTTATCGCGAAAATAAGAAGCCAAGTAAGCATTTTCAATGGCGATATATTATGATAAACATATAACTTTTGTTCGCGGGTCTGAACAAAGGAGGGGTTAATTTTGAGTAAAAAATCTGCTGAACAACCACCAGATAATAAATTTTTTGGTGAAACTGGTTCGCAACGCAAAAGCCTAGATGAGATCAACAATTCCATCGAAGTGCCTAAGGGGAAGGGGTATTTTCGAACCTTAATGGCCTTTGCGGGTCCTGGCGCTTTAATTGCCGTGGGTTATATGGATCCGGGTAATTGGATCACCTCAATTGGTGGTGGCGCTCAGTTTAAATATAAATTGCTTAGTGTCGTCCTACTTTCAAGTTTGATTGCCATGTTGCTGCAAGCGATGGCGGCGCGTTTAGGGATTGTCACTGGCCGCGACTTGGCGCAGTTGACTCGTGACCGCACCTCAAAGTGGGTTGGCTTAGTACTGTGGGTAATTACCGAATTAGCAATTATGGCGACCGATATGGCCGAAATCATCGGTTCAGGGATCGCCCTGAAATTACTATTTGGTTTTCCTTTAATTGTTGGCATTACAATCACGGCGTTTGATGTGCTGCTCTTATTATTCTTAATGAAATTAGGCTTCCGCAAAATCGAAGCGATTGTCGCCACTTTAGTTGCTGTGATCTTGTTGGTATTTGCCTATGAAGTTTTCTTAGCCAAACCTGACATGGTCGGTATTTTGAACGGTTATTTGCCTCGCATGGAAACTTTAACGAATCATCCCATGCTGTACTGGGCTTTGGGGATCGTCGGCGCGACCGTGATGCCTCACGACTTATACCTAGGCTCATCCATTTCGCAAACGCGGGTTTATGATATTGATGATGAAGCGTCAGTTAAGCGTACCGTTAAATTCACGGTTGCTGATTCGAACGTTCAACTAACCGTTGCCTTTGTCGTCAATAGTTTGTTGTTAATTTTAGGGGCCGCTCTTTTTTATGGCACCAATAGCGATTTAGGCCGTTTCGTTGATTTGTTTAACGCCTTGAATAATTCGAAAATTGTCGGCGCCATTGCCAGTCCAATGTTAAGTATGCTTTTTGCAATTGCCTTGCTGGCTTCTGGACAAAGTTCAACTATTACTGGTACGCTAGCTGGTCAGATTATTATGGAAGGTTTTATTCATTTAGAAATGCCACTTTGGGCCCAACGGCTTCTGACACGTTTGATCTCTGTTATTCCTGTTTTGGCCTTCGCCATTTATTACCATGGTAATGAGGCTAAAATTGAAGATTTACTGACGCTGTCGCAGGTCTTTCTCTCAATTGCCCTGCCATTCGCGATGATTCCGCTAATTATTTTCACCAGTGATAAGAAATTAATGGGAAAATTTGTCAATCGACCGTGGGTGAAATACCTTGCTTGGGTGGTGGCCATCATCCTAATCATTCTCAACGCCCAATTAATCTGGAACACAATTCGCGGTTAATAATGTCGAGACAGTAGTGCCAAGACTTCCCCAAATTGGGGAGATGGTTGCTGGGCGATTTGAATTTTAACTAGTTTTGAACAGAATGACGCACAATTCCGTTGCGGCCGGCGGAGTGTGGAACGCGGCCGACACTGATTGAAGCCTTTCTAACGAAAGTCTCCAATACAGGTCTTCTTCTAAATGGCTACCGCCATCAAGAAGAATTTGGCGGCTGACACTCCGGCGGCCTCCACTACGTTTTGAGCTAGTTTTACCCACTATAGATTTGATCGATATCAAGGCAGTATTGGTAAAGTTAGACGACAACCGCCCTGCAACCACCTGTGGAAACTAACCGAATTGAGTACCACTATTTAGAAAAACTGATTGATGTAAACTAATAGACCTGTTTGACAAGCTTTCTGGATAAAATCAGAAACTGTCAGATAGGCTTTTTTGATGTGGCTATTCAATTGTGACAATAATTTGAATCGAGTTGATCTATCCCACTACAATTGCCTTAACCACTAACAAAACTGAAATGAATCACCTCAACTCCAGACGGAATGGAGGGCGTGGTTGTCAGCCGCCAAATTTGTCTTATTGCTTTAGCAATTAGACAAAGGCTCG
>NZ_RHOU01000030.1 GCF_003946645.1 Lapidilactobacillus wuchangensis | reverse complement strand
CGCCCTATCCTCGCAGGCAGTCTCCCACCAACTACTTTCAGCGCTAAGAAGCTTAACTTCTGTGTTCGGCATGGATACAGGTGTATCCTTCTTGCTATCGCCACCACACTGCTTACTCTTAGAAAGAACTTTTCGTCCTCTCAAAACTGGATCCTATCTCTTCTGTTATTAACCGTGTTTCCATTCACCTTGACCTTTGGTCAAGTCCTCGACCGATTAGTACTAGTCCGCTCCATATATCGCTATACTTCCACTCCTAGCCTATCTACCTCATCATCTCTGAGGGGTCTTACTAACTTACGTTATGGGAAATCTCATCTTGAACGGGGCTTCACACTTAGATGCTTTCAGCGTTTATCCCTTCCATACATAGCTACCCAGCGATGCGCCTGGCGGCACAACTGGTACACCAGCGGTATGTCCATCCCGGTCCTCTCGTACTAAGGACAGCATTTCTCAAATTTCCTACGCCCGCGACGGATAGGGACCGAACTGTCTCACGACGTTCTGAACCCAGCTCGCGTACCGCTTTAATGGGCGAACAGCCCAACCCTTGGGACCAACTTCAGCCCCAGGATGCGATGAGCCGACATCGAGGTGCCAAACCTCCCCGTCGATGTGGACTCTTGGGGGAGATAAGCCTGTTATCCCCAGGGTAGCTTTTATCCGTTGAGCGATGGCCCTTCCATACGGAACCACCGGATCACTAAGCCCGACTTTCGTCCCTGCTCGACCTGTAAGTCTCGCAGTCAAGCTCCCTTATACCTTTACACTCTGCGAATGATTTCCAACCATTCTGAGGGAACCTTTGGGCGCCTCCGTTACATTTTAGGAGGCGACCGCCCCAGTCAAACTGCCTACCTGACACTGTCTCCCGCCACGTGTGTGGCGCGGGTTAGAGGGTTCATAAAACAAGGGTAGTATCCCACCAATGCCTCTGTGAAAACTAGCGTTCTCACTTCCTAGGCTCCTACCTATCCTGTACATGTTTCACAAACACTCAATATCAAGCTACAGTAAAGCTCCATGGGGTCTTTCCGTCCTGTCGCGGGTAACCCGCATCTTCACGGGTAATATAATTTCACCGAGTCTATCGTTGAGACAGTGCCCAAATCATTACGCCTTTCGTGCGGGTCGGAACTTACCCGACAAGGAATTTCGCTACCTTAGGACCGTTATAGTTACGGCCGCCGTTTACTGGGGCTTCATTTCGTACCTTCGCTTACGCTAAGCACTCCACTTAACCTTCCAGCACCGGGCAGGCGTCAGCCCCTATACGTCATCTTTCGATTTTGCAGAGACCTGTGTTTTTGATAAACAGTTGTTTGGGCCTATTCACTGCGGCTGACCTTACGGTCAGCACCCCTTCTCCCGAAGTTACGGGGTCATTTTGCCGAGTTCCTTAACGATAGTTCACTCGCTCACCTTAGGATATTCTCCTCGACTACCTGTGTCGGTTTGCGGTACGGGTGGTTTATTTCTCACTAGAAGCTTTTCTCGGCAGTGTGACATCAGTTGCTTCGCTACTTAAATTTCGCTCCCCATCACAACTTGTCCTTATGAAAATAAGCATTTGACTCATCTTCAGACTTGTTGCTTAGACATGCTTTTCCAGCTGCATGCTCAACTTAGCCTACTGCGTCCCTCCATCGCTCAAACAAAATAAACTAGTGCAGGAATCTCGACCTGCTTGCCATCGATTACGCCTTTCGGCCTCATCTTAGGTCCCGACTAACCCTGGGAGGACGAGCCTTCCCCAGGAAACCTTAGTCATTCGGTGGATCAGATTCTCACTGATCTTTCGCTACTCATACCGGCATTCTCACTTCTAAGCGCTCCACTAGTCCTTACGATCTAGCTTCATTGCCCTTAGAACGCTCTCCTACCACATCACCCTTAAGGGTGACATCCACAGTTTCGGTATCATACTTAGCCCCGGTACATTTTCGGCGCAGAATCACTCGACTAGTGAGCTATTACGCACTCTTTAAATGGTGGCTGCTTCTGAGCCAACATCCTAGTTGTCTGTGCAATTCCACATCCTTTTCCACTTAGCATGAATTAGGGACCTTAACTGGTGATCTGGGCTGTTTCCCTTTCGACTACGGATCTTATCACTCGCAGTCTGACTCCCGAGGACCGGATCAATGGCATTCGGAGTTTATCTGGATTCAGTAACCCTTGACGGGCCCCTAGTCCAAACAGTGCTCTACCTCCATGATCCTAGCCTCGAGGCTAGCCCTAAAGCTATTTCGGAGAGAACCAGCTATCTCCAAGTTCGTTTGGAATTTCACCGCTACCCACACCTCATCCCCGCATTTTTCAACATACGTGGGTTCGGTCCTCCAGTGCGTTTTACCACACCTTCAACCTGGACATGGGTAGGTCACTTGGTTTCGGGTCTACGTCCTCATACTTAACGCCCTATTCAGACTCGCTTTCGCTATGGCTCCATCTCTTCGATTTAACCTCGCATAAAAACGTAACTCGCCGGTTCATTCTACAAAAGGCACGCCATCACCCATTAACGGGCTCTGACTACTTGTAGGCACATGGTTTCAGGATCTATTTCACTCCCCTCCCGGGGTGCTTTTCACCTTTCCCTCACGGTACTGGTTCACTATCGGTCACTAGAGAGTATTTAGCCTTGGGAGATGGTCCTCCCGGTTTCCGACCGAATTTCACGTGTTCGGCCGTACTCAGGATCCAAGATGGAGAGAAACGGTTTTTGTCTACGAGGCTATCACTCTCTTTAGCTCAGCTTCCCAACTGATTCGACTAACTGTTTCCTTTGTAACTCCGCATATCTTGTCCTACAACCCCAATGAGCAAGCTCATTGGTTTGGGCTCTTTCCCGTTCGCTCGCCGCTACTTAGGAAATCGAATTTTCTTTCTCTTCCTGCAGGTACTGAGATGTTTCAGTTCCCCGCGTCTGCCTTTACTTAGCTATGTATTCACTAAGCAATCATTATCATCTCTGATAATTGGGTTCCCCCATTCGGAAATCTCCGGATCAAAGCTTACTTACAGCTCCCCGAAGCATATCGGTGTTCGTCCCGTCCTTCATCGGCTTCTAGTGCCAAGGCATCCACCATGCGCCCTTTATAACTTGACCATTTGAAAACCTACGGTTTTCGTTGGTTATTTGTTGCTCACAACTTTCGTTGCGCGGTGTTTTTGTTTCTCGGTTAATTACAGATTTAATAGTATCCAGTTTTCAAAGAAC
>NZ_RHOU01000003.1 GCF_003946645.1 Lapidilactobacillus wuchangensis | reverse complement strand
TTTGCGGAAGTAGTTCAGTGGTAGAACATCACCTTGCCATGGTGGGGGTCGCGAGTTCGAATCTCGTCTTCCGCTTTTCATTATAACGCCGGGGTGGCGGAATTAGGCAGACGCACGGGACTTAAAATCCCGCGGAGAGTGATCTCCGTACCGGTTCGATCCCGGTCCTCGGCATATAATGAAAAATGCACCCATAGCGCAATTGGATAGAGTGTCTGACTACGAATCAGAAGGTTGTAGGTTCGACTCCTACTGGGTGCATTGTTCGGGAAGTAGCTCAGCTTGGTAGAGCACCTGGTTTGGGACCAGGGGGTCGCAGGTTCGAATCCTGTCTTCCCGATTTACAATGTAAGTGTTAATCATTGTAAAGTATTAGTATTTTAAGTTATTATGGCGGTGTAGCTCAGCTGGCTAGAGCGTCCGGTTCATACCCGGGAGGTCGGGGGTTCGATCCCCTTCGCCGCTATTATACTTGGACCTTTAGCTCAGTTGGTTAGAGCAGACGGCTCATAACCGTCCGGTCGTAGGTTCGAGTCCTACAAGGTCCATCATCATTGATGGATTTTGAAAGGTTTTTATTATCGCGGGATGGAGCAGTCTGGTAGCTCGTCGGGCTCATAACCCGAAGGTCACAAGTTCAAATCTTGTTCCCGCAATTGGTTCCATGGTCTAGTTGGTTAGGACGCCTGCCTGTCACGCAGGAGATCACGAGTTCGAGTCTCGTTGGAACCGTTAGCTTAAATGGCTCGGTAGCTCAGTTGGTAGAGCAATGGATTGAAGCTCCATGTGTCGGCGGTTCGATTCCGTCCCGCGCCATGTTTTCTGAAATTCATGTGTATGATGCGGGTGTAGTTTAGTGGTAAAACGACAGCCTTCCAAGCTGTAGTCGCGAGTCCGATTCTCGTCACCCGCTTTCACACAATGGGCCTATAGCTCAGTTGGTTAGAGCGCACGCCTGATAAGCGTGAGGTCGATGGTTCAAGTCCATTTAGGCCCATTTTGGAGAAGTACTCAAGTGGCTGAAGAGGCGCCCCTGCTAAGGGTGTAGGTCGGGTAACTGGCGCGAGAGTTCGAATCTCTCCTTCTCCGTTATGATTTTTACAATGAATAACAAAAATGGTACAAATGCTTACATATCAAGCATTTGTACCATTTTTGTTTTACAGGGATATGCATAGTTTTGACAAAATGTGCAGTCAAAATGCAGTCAACTTTGGACGGTGGGGGATGCGTTTTTTATTGTTCAGGTGTTTTTAGAGAGTCTGCATTACTGTCTTTATTTAGTTTATAAAAAACTGCTTTAAAACTCTTATCATCATAGCCTTTACGTGAAACACTTTTGGCGATTTCCGAATTGATGCCCGAAATAGAGTAGTAAACCAGGTAAATATCAGAACCTCCAGGCTTGACCTTTTTTAGTTCACTGATTGCCTCTTTAAGCATATAATTTGCAGGTATACCTTTGGTTAGCTTAAGGTATGGAGTTCTAATATTCATGATTTCCCTGTTTAACGTTCCTCTATCCTTGTTGTTATTGGAGAATGACGAAACAACGATTTTCTCCTTATTGATTAAGTCGGAAAGTTGTTCCTTTTGCTGTGCAGTGACTTTCACACCAGCATAGGTTGGTGCGGCTTTGTAGGAAATGAATCCAGTGACTGAAAAAAATATAAAAAAGATCATCATGACAATTGGCGTTTTAGCTTTTATTTTAGCCTGATGATTCTTACCCCACTTGATGGCGTAATATACCGCACCACAAAGACCGATGATTCCAATAAGGATTTTCATAAGTATTCCCATAAGATATATTCTCCTAAAAATATTAATCTAATTGCAAAGAGCAACTGTAGCGATAATCTTAAAGTTGTATTCATAGTCAGATTCAATTGGCTCGTACCGTCTTCAGAGGTGCGGGTCTTTTTTATTTGTGTAAAATTTTGGTTAACTGCAGTATGAAATTATCGACGTTGCTGCCAGGTAGCTTAGTTGTTAGAATACCATACGGCACATGGATATTTGTTTTCAAAGGTATTGAAACCAGATTTGGGTGGATTCTCTTCCAAGGAGTAACCGTAATTAGGGGAACGTTTTCCTCAACCGCCTGGTTAAAAGTATTCATATCATAACGTCCGGTGGTTTCGACAACTTTTATTTGGGGGTAGTCTTGAGCAATTATTTTTCGTAACTGATCGTTGGTATCACTGATTCCGGTAGGTACACTCAATAAAGATTGGTTCTTTAAATCAGCAAATGTAATCTCACTCAACTTAGCTAAAGGATTGTCGCTTCTCACGGCGATACCAAAATCATACTGTCCTAGCTGTAATGCCCTAAATGAGTGCTTAAGCGTTGCATTATCAAAAGTACCAACTATTAGGTCGCAAGTTTTACCTAACATTGCATATTCACGATTTTGAGACTGTAAGTCTTCTTGTAACTGCACGATGCGGATTTGGAACTCCGACATCTGTGTGGTTATTTTTTTCCAAATTTCCATAAATGGATCAGCAGGATGCAAGATCGAAGTCCCAACGGTGATGATACTCTGACTGGTTACAGCCGACCTCCTCGTTTCTTCAATCGCTGTGTCCAACATATTTAATATCTGTTGGGCATATGGTAGAAAGGTCTGGCCTTCAACTGTCAGTTTTGTGCCTGTCGCAGTTCGAACGAATAGTTGCAGGTTCAATTCGCTCTCTAAACGATTGATTTGTTTCATAACGGCTGTTCCTGAGATAAATCCCTGTTCGGCCGCCTTAGTGAAGCTTCCATATTCACTGACTCTAATAAAAGTTTGTAGTTGTGTGATATCCATAGTTTGATCTCCTTGTGATCAGTATAAACCATTAGTTAATGCAACATCAACTTTTAGATTCTTCAAATGATTTAAAATCTAGCTATAATAGTATTTGTAATCAAAAAGGAGTGACAACGAAAGGGAATGGGAATGAACAATAAGTTTAACTATTTAATTAGAACAATGTCGTTTGTTGGTATTCTGATACTGATTGGTTTTCGCTACGGCCTCACTGATCAAGCAGTTTCTGTTCAGGGCAGCCAGCAATTAACCGTTAGGCAAATAACTACAAAAGATGTTGTTGGCGTTTGGGTTAATCATCACGACAAAGATATTCACCAAAAAATTACTTGTACCAAAAATCATCAATGGCATGAGAATCAACATGGTGTTAAGAACATTTATTCTGGTTCGTGGCAAATAATTGGTAAAAGAACCATCAAATTAGCACCTTATGGCGAAAAGATTGTCTTCAACAAATATAATCGTCAACAAATGAATGTGGTTAGTTATCATCATATTTTAAATAAGAAAAAATAGGAGGACATCAATATGTCAGTCAAAAATAAAGTAGTTGTTATCACAGGAGCTTCATCAGGAATCGGTGAAGCAACCGCAAAAATGTTAGCTAAGAACGGAGCAGACGTTGTTTTAGGAGCAAGACGTGAATCACGTTTGCAAGAAATTTGTCAGAGCATCAGCGAAAATGGTGGCCAAGCCATATATCGCGTAACTGATGTTACTGACCCAGAAGATTTAGAAGCTTTAGTGGCATTAGCCAAAGATAAATTTGGTGCAATTGATGTTATTTATAACAATGCCGGTATTATGCCAACTTCGCCAATCAGTGCTTTAAAGGTAAAAGAATGGAATGCCATGATCGATGTTAACTTGAAAGGCGTTTTAAACGGAGTCGCTGCCGTTATGCCTGATTTTACAAGTCAAAAACATGGTCAGATCATTACGACTTCATCGGTTGCCGGGTTGAAGAGTTTTATCGGTTCAGGTGTTTACGGGGCTACTAAATTTGCAGTTAGAAATTTAATGGAAGTTATTCGAATGGAAAGTGCCAAAGAACAAACCAATATTAGAACCGCTACTATTTATCCTGCAGCGATCAATACTGAATTGTTGCAACACATTACTGATACAAGTTCTAAGCAGGGAATGGACCAACTATATCAATCTGTTGGGATTACACCAGATGCGATTGCCCGCGTCGTTAATTTCGCAATCGATCAGCCAGAAGATGTCAACATCAATGAATTTACTGTTTATCCAACAAAACAAGGTTAGGAGCGAACAATGTTAAAAGTTATTTTATTAGGTGCTACCAGTAATATTTCGAAGTATTTGCTGCCCATGTTGTTGACTGAAACTAATGCAGAAATAACTCTTTTCGCCAGACATGCCCGACAAAGATTGACCCAGTATCAAGGTAACCCCCGGATCACCGTTGTTGCTGGCGATTGGAATAATTTAAATGATTTACAAGGTGCCATAAAAGGGCAGGATATTGTCTACTTAGCCACAGGTCATTTCATTGATGCTAATAAAAATGTTGTTGCCGCTATGAAACAGGTTCACGTGCAACGTTTGATTGTCGCCGGTGGTTTGGGAATTTATGACGAAGTAGCCGGAAAGTTTGGTCAGTGGAATGCTCGGATGATGGGGGATTATACGGCAATTAAAAAAGCTGCAGCAGTAATTGATGACAGTGGATTGCAGTATACCTTCTTAAGAATGAGTTGGTTATATAACCAAGATAATAATTATCAATATGAAGTAATTCCTCAAGGTCAGCCAATGAAGGGGACTCAAGTGACACGCCAAGCAGTTGCCAAGTTAATTGTCGATATCGTTAAGAATCCTAGTTTATATGTCGCCGAAAGTATCGGCGTGGTGGAACCAAATACGGAGTGGGATAAGCCATCCTTCTATTAGAAAGAGGTTGTTACTATGAGAATCGAAGTACATTTAGAACAAGGGTATTTACCAGATAGATATACGAAATACTCCCAAACAAAACAAAGTGATCAGCCAGTAATATCTTTTCCAATTATCTTGAACGACCTACCTGAAAACACAAAGTATTTAGCAATTTCATTAATTGATTATGATGCTGTGCCAAGAACTGGTTTTCCATTTATTCACTGGCTAGTCGCTGATATTCCGGTAGTTAATGAAATTTCAGAGGATTTTAGTCGTCAATTTAAGGGCCCACAAGGTAGAAATACTTGGAATTCACGGTTCTATGAAGTAAATGATGACGATCTTACCAGTCATTATGCAGGGCCAACGCCACCAGATAAGCCGCACGACTATACATTAACAATTTATGCTTTAAACAAACCAACGAATTTAAAAAATGGTTTTTTCTATAATGAGTTCCGAAAAAAATTACAGCATAAAGTTATTGAGCGAGCAGAAATCGAGTTAACCGCAAGAAATTAAGAACGATGGATATTTTGAATTTAAGTGAAGCCAAAGTGAAAATAACTCATTAACGGTTGATCAAGTGAATTTAAAGTTACCAAGCTATTTCAAAGGAGAATGAAGCAGATGACTAAAGTAAGAATCAGTTTAAATGATCAAGACTTGATCGCGGATTTTAATGACAGTGACACCGCCAAGGACTTGCTGAATAAGTTGCCGATGGCTGTTAAAATGAGAAATCTCTATTCACGAGAGATGACATATCGCTTTAAAGAGGCATTGCCCGCTAAGAAAGCCACAACTAGTGGGTATGAAGTTGGCGATATTGGTTACTGGAAGCCACTACACAGTTTAGTGATTTTTTATAAACAAACTGGAGAAATCATCGATCAACTACAGATTGTTGGTCATCTTGAAAATGAGGTTAGTTTCTTTAATTCAATCGGTGACTCGATCATCGATTTTAAGTTAGAAAATTAGGAGGTAAGCAGATGAATGATTTTGATGGCAAAGTAGTTATAATAACTGGCGCTAGGACTGGTATCGGCTTAAGTGCCGCAACTCTTTTTGCTAAATCTGGCGCCACCGTGGTTTTGGTCGGGCGACATGAGCCTAAAAAGGAAGCTGATAATTTGACCAGACAAGGCTATCAGGCAGTATCCTTTGAAGCCGATGTTTCACAGGAAGCAGATACGAAAGCAATGGTCGATTTTACAGTTAAAAAGTTTGGTCATTTAGACTTTGCTTATAATAACGCCGGGATTCAGAGCCCAGTTACTAAAACGGAGGATTTATCTTTAGCAGAATATGACCAGGTCTTAAATATTAATTTAAAGGGTATCTTCTTATCCATGAAATATGAGTTAAAGCAAATGAGCCGACAAGCAACTAAAGGGGCCATTGTTAATTGCTCATCAATGGGTGGCTTAGTCGGAATTGCTGGCCGTAGTGCTTATCACGCTTCTAAGCATGGTGTTTTAGGATTAACCAAGAGCAGTGCCTTAGAATATGCCCAAGCCGGCATTCGAATCAATGCTGTTTGTCCTGGCATTATCGAAACACCAATGGTGGCGAGAATGGATCAAACAGAGAAGTCTGAGATGGACGGGCTTATTAAAGAGATTCCCATTGGCCGGTTAGCTCATCCAGAGGAGGTCGCGCAGGTAGTTTTATTCCTTTGTAGCGATGCTGCCAGTTATATTATTGGTCAAGCAATTCCAGTCGATGGTGGTTATACAATTCATTAATGATTAGGAGTTAAAATGAAAAGAATATTAATCCTAGGCGCAAATGGTAAAATTGCCCGGTTAGTTGAAAAGCGTTTATTAAATAACAAAAATTATCAACTAACCTTAGTTTTGAGAAATAGGCAAAGGTTAGCCAAGCTAAAATCTGCGAATAATATTGAATTGGTTCAGGGAGACGTCAACGACCGAGCGTTACTTTCAGCCGTTATGAAGGGACAGGATTTTGTTTATGCTAACCTAAGTGGAAATATGGCAGGATTCGCCAAGAATATTGTTGACGTCATGCAAAATAGTCACGTAAAAAATTTGATCTGGATCACGGGATCGGGTTTATATCATGAAACGCCTGACCCCTTTGGTAGTAGGGTCGAGAATTATGTCGGTCATGAATCGAAAGAAAATACCCGCCGCGCAGCAAAACTGATTGAAGCAAGTAACTTAAGTTATACTATTATTCGTGCGGCTTATATGACCAATGATGATGAAATTGATTATGAGCTGACTAAGAAAGGCGAAGTATTTAAGGGGACCATGATCTCCCGGCAAAGTATTGCTGATTTGGTGATCAAAATAATTGACCAACCTGACAAATATTATCAGCAGAGTTTAGGCATCAGCAAACCAGGGACGGATAATATGTTAAACGAAATTAGAAAAATTGAACATGATTTTTAGGTGGCGGCTCAATAAGTTGGTTTAAAAACTTATTGGGACGCTTTTAAATTTGGAAAAAAGCTGTTGGAAAAGGTTGCTTTATAGCCTTTTATCAGATTAGTCTTACTGTTTTGTTGATGAAGATTTCAGACCTAACGACAAACAGCACAGTTATCTCTTTGAATGGTATCAGCAAAATGAATAAGAGTTAATCAATAATTGGCATTATTTATTGATTTGGTTTTGTGCTACGCTAAAACGGAAATATAACTCAATAATCGTTTAATTTGGTCGGTCAGCTATGACTCAGTTAATTATTATTCACTGGGTCTAATTAGCCCCAGCTTAAATGCAGGCAACAATAAAAAAACAGCCGTATTTTGTCATTACTAATTGAAATACAGGATCTCGACTTACCTGAACCAAATTTTAGGTATAATAAATTAAGTAAGTGGGCTTAGATAAGAATTTCAGGAGATGCCAGATGCAGAAAAAACACGATTGGTGGGGGACACCGCGACAAATTACACACGTGATCAGTGATCGGAAAATTTCTTGGTTGGAATTGTTTTCCGACTTGGTTTTTATTATTGCGATTCATTATTTGATCAGTGGCTTGAGTGAGGATATCAGCCGATTAAATATTGGTCGGTTTGTATTGGTATTTTTATTGGTTTTTGATATTTGGAATAATTTTGTGCTTTATTTTGATTTGCATGGCAATAGTTCGGTCAGGAATACCTTTTTGACCATTGTGTTGGTGGCAGAAGTAGCGTTATTAGCGGCAACAATCACGACTTTCTTTGCCGGTAATTATCAGCCATTTATTGGGATGTATTTGTTACTTCAGGTGTTTATGATTTATTTGTGGTGGCGGGTGGTTCATTTTGATCCGGCCCATATGTTGACGATTCGACCCTACTTGATTAGTGCGATGGTTCAATTATTACTGTTAGTCGCAACGTTTTTTATTAAAAATATTGCAGTTCAAACTATTTTAATTGTCATCGTTGTTTTATTAAAATCGGTTATTTTGATTTCGGAACGACATAATTTTGATTTAGAATTTCGTCAACGGAAAATACCCTTTGAAATTAGTGATGCTTTACAGGAGCGCTATGGGACTTTTACGATGATTATTCTTGGAGAGGCTGTCGCGACAATTGTCGAACAGGTAGCAGCTCGGCTCACGCTGACAACGATTTTCCAATTCTTGTTGCTCATGATCAGTGTGGTTAGTATTTTCTGGCTTTATTATGCTTTAATTGATTCCGTTCACGTTAAAGGCAAAAATTATTTGAAACTAGTTTCTTTTCGTGGGGTTCACATTACTTTTCTATTAATGCTCAGTTTGGAAACCTTTTTTGCGGTTAATTTATTTAAACAGGATACTTTATTCGTGCGCTTGGGCTTTGTGACCAGTTTGATTTTAACGATTAGTCTGATTTTTATTTTGAAGGCTTTCTCGACGCTGAGCTGGACTGAAAAGCGTGATTTTTGGTGGGGTGGCAGTCTAATGCTGTTACTCTATGGCTTTACTTTTGTAAATGCAGGCATCTTGGTGTTGGTCAGTGATCTTTATTTAGTAACGTTAATTATCCTTCACGAGCGCGCACTTTTTCTACGAAACCAGCTGATTTAATGACAGCAGGTTGCTCATCTGATAGTGGTGGTCACCAGTGTCCAATGGGCAACAATATTTTAGATAAAGACGAGGCGTAATAAATGAGTAATACACCAAAATTAACGACGCAACGATTAATTTTGCGTCGGTTTACGGAAGCGGATATTCCAGCACTTTTTACAATTTTGCAAGATGAAGCTGTCAATAAATTCTTACCTTGGTTCCCTTTGACGACTGAGGCCGCGGCAAGAACGGTTTATGAACAGCAATATTTGTCGGTTTATCAGCAAGAGCGGGGGTATCAATATGCGATTTGTTTAAAATCAAATAATATACCGATCGGCTACCTTAAAATTGATCTAGATGACAGTTATGATTTGGGTTATGGACTTCGGAAAGAGTTCTGGCACCAAGGAATTGTCACTGAGGCTGGGCAGGCCATAGTCCAACAAGCTAAACTTGATGGACTGCCATATTTGACGGCGACTCACGATGTCAACAATCCTCGCAGCGGGGCCGTGATGCGTAAATTAGGGATGAATTACCAATATTCATATGAAGAACTTTGGCAGCCGAAGAATTTTCTGGTCACGTTTCGCTTATATTTGCTTAATCTTGATGGTCAGACGCAACGGACTTACCAGAAGTATTGGCAGCAATCGACCGTTCATTTTGTCGAGAAGAATTTAGATGGCGACTAAATTCTGAGTACCCTAAAGCGGTAATTGAGCGGTCCTTAATAACACAAAAACAACGAACAATTTAATATTGTTCGTTGTTTTTTATTAAACGGAATCAACGCTCTCTTCAGAACATATTTAGATAATTGATGTTTAGTTTATTAGCTAAATAGATTTACGTCACGGTCTATTTCACGTTAAGGATTATTGGGTGAGGTGTTCTTTGTCAAACTTATTTGATCACTGTTAGCGTCAGAAATAGCAAGCTCAAAGTATTATTCTTTTTTGCTGTAAAACGGGCAGTGAAACAAAGCACCATTAAATATTCACTACGTCATTCATTTCCTAGCTTGAAACCGACTCGTTAGCCGTTAAATCAGTTCTGACATGACGTTCAACACACCCTCGTCATTATTAGATACGGCCAAATTCTGAGCGGCGGCTTTTATTTTCGGGCCGGCATTGGTCATCGCGTAGCCGTGTGGTGTGATTGTTAACATACTTAAATCATTTTCATCGTCACCAAAAGTCATGATTTCATCATTGGCAATTTGATATTTCTCTTGTAGCTGTTGTAAGCCACGGGCCTTATTAACGGATTGTTCGCTAATCAGTTGGGTGTTAAAGCCGGCAGTTTGACTGGCCAGGCCATTAGGTAAGAGTTCCTGCAGCGTTTTAACTTTATCTGTGAAATTAACGTGATCGCCGAAAGTAATCCCAATACTAGTAATTTGATCTTGGAGTCGTTCTGGTGTCACGGTCACCAAACTGGGCACTCGTTTTAAATGGTTGTAGTAGTGATAAGTCAAATCGTAAGCCGCCTGGGAAATTTGTTGATCGACGTAAGCCGATTTGACACCAACCACCAAATGCTCAGCAATATCAGTCGCCGCAAATTGTTGTTGGATTGCTAATAAAGTTTTGCTGACGGCTTCTTTAGGCATGGCTTGAATCAATAAGGGCTGGCCTTGACTGTAGACGACCGCGCCGTTTTGGGTGACAAAGTCCATTTGGTTTTGAAATTCAGCAAATTGATCTTGCAGTCTTTGGTATTGGGATCCACTGGCGGAGACCACGCGAATGCCTTTAGCTCGCAACTTTGTCAAAATGGTGCCAAAGCGCTGATGATTATAAGTATTCTGGTCATTTAAAAAGGTGCCATCCATATCAAAGGCTACTAATTTAATTGTCATATTATGTCCCCAATCTATTCAGTCATCTATCGGTTTGATTACTCATTATCATAACACTTATCAACAATTGATAGTGACGTGATGATAGGTAATTATTTATCAACAATATCGTATAAAAATGCTTGTATATTATTTAATTAGGTCTATAATAAATTTGTTTAAATAAATTATTGGCTGATAAAATTATTCTGGGGAGAATGATTAAATATGAATACGAAAGTACGGTTTAAGATGTATAAAGCCGGCAAACGTTGGATGGTAATGGGGATTGCCACTGCAACGCTAGCTTTAGTTCCGGGTGGTTTGGCTCAGGCAGCTACTAATACAGGCAGCGATGCCAATGCAGTTGTAACTAATCCACAAACAAAGCAAGCCACACCAGTTACTGAGGTAGCCACAACAATTGTAGCGTCAGGTCAACTGGGAACAGCTGCTGACGCAGCAAAGTGGGATCTTAATGACCAAGGGACATTAACAATTCATGCTGGTGTCCTCCATCGCAGTCAACCAGGAGCATTTTATTGGAAGCAATCTGCTTCAAAAATTAAGACGATTGTTTTTGAACCAACCGTGACTGTTGCAGCTGGTGATGGCGATTTGGATAAATACTTTGATGATTTACCAAATTTGACCACGGTTCAAGGCGCAAGCAATTTTGACGTTGCGAACGTCACTAATATGGAGCAATTATTTTGGGATGATACCTCTTTAACCTCGATCGATGTGGCCAATTGGGATGTTAGCCAAGTTACTTCGATGAGACAGATGTTTAAAAATGATGGGGCTTTGACGAGTCTCGATGTGGCCAACTGGAACACGGCTAGTCTGAATAGTTTGGATGGTACTTTTGAAAGTACTGGTATTACAAATTTAGCCGTTGCCAATTGGAATACCAGTCACGTTACGGCCTTGGATAATACCTTTGAAGACATGCCGATTACTCAGATCGATGTTTCTAAATGGGACACCAGCAATGTTGAAGATTTCGGCTATCTGTTTGCTTATGATACTGCTTTAGAACAAGTGGATGTTAGTCATTTTGATACGAGCAAGAGTGCCTATTTCTGGGGGATGTTCCTCGATGATGCCAGTTTAACAAGTCTTGATTTAAGCAATTTTGATACGAGTGCTGGGACCTTAAATGATGATGCTTTAGCTGGTTTATCCAGCCTTGAAAAAATCACGATCGGTCCGAAAGTAGTTAATTTTGCAGCCACTAATTTAGGCGATCCAGCTGCTAATGCCAGTGATCCTAATAATGCTAATACTGGCAAATGGCAAACAGTTGAACCATCTTTAGGTGGGACTGAGGCAGATCCTAAGGGTAGTACCATGACTGGTGCGCAAATTGTTAGTACCCCGGTAACTACTGCAACAACTTACGTGGCCCAAAAGAAAGTGACCGCGACAATTCGTTTTGTTGATAGTCAGGGCAATGAATTATTCCCAGCAACAACCGTTACCGGGGTCGCTGGTGCTCAATTACCAGCAATAACGATTCCTGCCAAAGCAAACTATCATGTTGTTAGTGATGGCACTCAAAATGCAAGTTTTGTCGCCGCGCAAAACAATGTTTATGATGTGGTTTATGGTGATGATGTCGCCACTAGCACTGAAACTAAGCAAGTTAACCGGACAATCAACTATGTAGTCAAAGGTGGCTTGGTCAAGGCACCAGCTGCACGACAACAGACAGTTAACTTTACCCGAACTAAGACGACTGACTTAGTTGACGGTGCAGTTTCCTACAGTGATTGGCAAGCCGACGGGACCTTTGCTGCAGTTACGAGTCCAGTAGTGGCTGGTTATCAAGCTGATCCAGCTGAGATTACCGCAGCTACACCACAAGCAACTGATCAGGACAGTACGTTGACAGTTACTTATCAAGTTGTCGGTGGTCAAACCACGACTACCACACCAACGAATACTGGTAAGACTGAGTCAACCTCAACAACGACTTCAGAGCTAACAACTGGTATTTTATTACCAAAAACGGGTCGCGCACTTAAACCAACCGTTGCTAAAACGGTTCAATCAGCAACAACTGCTAATTCAAGTGAACCTACGACCTTACCAACGCTAAATAACGAGGCGGCTGGAGTGCTCTTGCCTAAGACAAATGAAAAGAAGCAGGGCACCTTCCTGACCATTGCCGGCTTAGCTTTAGTTGGTTTTCTAGCAATTGCCTTAACACCAAAGAAAAAACATATTTAGCTTAAAATTTCAGCCTGATTCGTGTCAACGAAATCAAGTAGCTGATGATAAAAAGTAGGCTGTGACATAAGTCCTTTCTTCAAAAATAAAACGAACATTAGCTGCTGAAACGTGTTCTCAAAAGGCAGCCGGTTCCGCTTAACGACAAAATAACGATCAATTCTGACGAATTGGTCGTTATTTTACGTTAATGCTCACCGGCTAACCGCCTTTTGTTACACTCTGCTTTTTAATGGCGTGATTTTGGGAGAATTGTATTTGCCTAGTCCTTTTGCTAAAATGAGTGAGTGGTTACTCACTAACTATTAAGGAGGAATTATTTTTGACAGAAAAAATTGTGACTGATTTGGAGCACTGGTATGACATCGCCAAAATGCCCTTAAGTCAGCGCAAGGTTTTATCAGCAGCGATTCATTTGTTTGCCCGGGATGGCTTCTCCCGCACCAGTACTAAGATGATTGCTGAAGAAGCTGGCGTTAGTCAGGCAGTTTTATTTAAATATTTCCATAGTAAGGATGAATTGCTCCACCAAATTACGACTCCCATTGCTGAGAATTTGATTCCAAATTATGCCAGCGATTTTCTGCAGCATTTAGATTTGCAACGCTTCGCAACTGATCAGCTGCAACAGACGTTAAATGAAGTTGCTCAGGAACGGTTTCAATTTATGTATCAGAATAAAGAAGTCATTTTGATTCTGTTTTCCGAGTTTTTGGCCGATGCGAAGTTTAAAAAACAAGTTTTACAGGCCTTTCAGCTACAGCAAAACCAATTGATCAAGCGGGTTTGGCAGCGACTGAAACCAGAAAATCAAAGTCATGACTGGCGCTTTTTACGTAACGTAGTGCAATCATTCGTTAGTCAATTGTTGGGTTATTTTATTTTAGTGACGAATATCGCACCAGAACGACAATATGATTTTACAGCAGATTTGGCCCAGATTGCTGAGAATGTTTATCGCAGTATTGCCTATGAGCCAGAGTAGGCAATCATGAAGACAAAACAGCCAACTGTTTATTATTATCATAGTTTTCAGGATGATTTCGTGACTAGTCCCCAGCAACAAACGACTATGCCGGCCGACTTTGATTATCAGCGTACCCAATTTGGTGCCCGGCTACGCAGTTGGTTGCTGCGACCGTGGTTGCGAATTTTTGCTTGGGGTTATCAACATTTAGGGCTACATTTGCAAGTCAAAAATCGTGAAATTTTGCGGCCATATCAGCATCAGGGGATTTATTTATACAGTAATCACACGCAAATTATGGGCGATGCGTTTTTGCCATTTATGGTCTTAGGTCAACAGCGACCGTGGATTATTGCCAGTCCGGCTAATTGGGGTCTACCTGGCTTGCGGCGGATTTTAGCCGCTGGTGGGGCAGTGCCACTACCTGTTGGTCGGCAGCAATTTGTCCATTTTCAGGCTGGACTGCGGACTGCCATTCAGCAAGCCAAGGCAGTAGTGATCTATCCTGAGGCTCATGTTTGGCCCTATTATACAAAAATCCGACCCTTACCAGTGGCAACCTTTCATTATCCAGCCACTACTAAGGCACCCGTTTTTGCGATGACGGTAACTTATCAACGACGTCGCTGGAGCCGCCGACCACGCCGAACTGTTTTTTTAGATGGGCCTTTTTTCGCTGATGATCAGTTAAGTCGGGTTGCCCAGCAAACGCAATTGCGTGATCAAGTCGCCCAGGCAATGGCGCGACGCACTCAGGCTAATCATTACGATGAGTATCAATATCGAGCAGCTACAAATCGGAAAGAAGGTGGATCATGAATATTTTATACTGCGGCGATAACAAAATGGCGACTGGTTTAGAGTTGTCAGTCTTGTCATTAATGGCGCAAACTCAGGAACCACTGCATATTTATGTTCTGACCGCCACAATTACCACGGCTAGTCACCAATTTCAACCACTAGCTGAACAGCCGATTGCTTTATTGCAAGCCAAACTACAGGCTCGTCATGATACAAGTGAGATTATTAAAATCGACATTAGTGATTTATTCGCCGCAACGCCACCAACTGCCAATCTAGCCACGTCATTTACACCTAATTGCATGTTGCGGCTTTATGCGGATCAAGTGACGTTATTACCGGAGCGGCTCTTGTATTTGGATACTGATGTGCTCTGCTGCCAAGATTTTCAAGCGTTTTATCAGCAGGATTTTGCCGGGAATGATCTGGTTGGTGTTTTAGATCATTATGGTCGCTGGTTCTTCCATCAAAGTTGGACCCATTTAGATTATTTAAATTCAGGGGTGTTGTTACTGAATTTAGGACAAATTCGGCAGAACGGATTATTTGCGGCCTGTCGCCAACGTTGTCGTGAACAACGAATGTTTATGCCTGATCAGTCTGCCTTAAATAAATTGGCGCGTTACAAGAAAATAGCGCCAGTCAAATTTAATGAACAACATCGGCGGCAAGCAGACACGGTTTTTCAACACTTTACGACTAGTTTTCGATTCTTTCCCTGGTTTCATACGGTAACGATTAAACCTTGGCAGATGACGGCTGTTCAGGAGCAGCTAGGGTTGCACGATTACGATGATTTATTTCAGAGTTACCACGAGCTGACCGCTAGTACCACGAAGTTTTAATTAATTTATGAAAAAAATTGGAGGCACTTGATGATGAAAACAGCAGTTATTCCTATTTTTTATGGTATCAATGATCAATATGCCCCATACTTAGCCGCTTCTTTGCAATCATTGCTAACTCATTTAAATCCAGAGCAAAAATACCAAGTGATTGTTTTGTATCAAAAGTTAACGTTAGCTAATCAGCAGCGCTTAGGTAAAATGGCCACTGATAATTGTCCAATTACGTTCTATCAACTGACCCCAGATCTATTGACTCAATTCGGTGGTGATGACAACACTTTACGAGCTGATTATTTCACCTTGACGATTTATTATCGCTTATTTATTGCTGACCTATTCCCGGAATATGATCAAGGCGTTTATTTAGATGCTGATACGATTATTACGACGGACATTGCGCAATTGGCCCAACAGGATTTAGGCAGTCATTTGATTGGTGCGATTCCTGATGCCTTTATTTGTAGCGATCCGCGCACTCGGCGCTATGCCGAATTGGCCGTGGGCGTTGATCCTGATCATTATATTAATTCCGGGGTGCTTTTACTTAATCTAAAAGCTTTACGCGCCGAAAAATTTAGTCAGCATTTTCTGAAGCTGCTCAATCAATATCACTTTCAACTGATTGCCCCTGATCAGGATTATCTCAATGGTATTTGTTACGGCCGGACCACTTATTTAGGACCGACTTGGAATTTGCAAACGGAGCACGCTTTACCGGTTGCCGGTCAGCCAGCAATCGTCCATTACAATTTATTTGGGAAACCTTGGTGTTATGCTGAGGTGCCATACGCCGATTTATTCTGGCAATTTGCCGATCAGACTGATTATCAAGACGAATTGCGGGCCCAGTTAGCCCAGTATTCGCCAAGTCAAACCGCTGCTGATGCGGAACATAAAGATTTATTAATGCAACGAATTATTGCTTTTCCTGATGAGACATTCACGTTTAAGCAGGCACGAGCACAAGGTGAACAGGTGCAGTTATGATTATCGGCGGGAGTAAAAAAGCGGTTGTTGCCAATATTGAGCACTCGGTGGCAACGAAACAATTCAATGCCAAAGTCGAAATTGGCGATCCTGAATTAACAACCCATGAAGAACAGGCGTTATTACAAAATCATTTAGCGGCGACTCAGCGTTTAAATTATCATTTTAAAAATGTTGTTGCCCGCAGCATGATGCGCTTATCCACCGATTATTTAAATCGGCATACGAAAATTGTCGGTATTGAAAATTTGCGGCATTTTAAGGGTGGTGCGATTATTACCAGCAATCATTTCAATCCTTTAGAAAATACCGCGATTCGCAAAATGGTGCAGAAAGTTCGACACCGGCGATTATATATTGTCAGTCAGCCGACAAATCTGAAAATGACTGGCTTTATTGGCTTCATGATGAATTATGATGATATTTTACCAATTGGTCATGGCATGAATTATATGGGCAGGACTTTTCCGAATTTATTGGCGAGTAAATTGCAACAGGGAAATTTTGTTTTGATTTATCCAGAGCAGGAAATGTGGTTTAATTATCGGAAACCGCGGCCGCCGAAACGTGGCGCTTATTATTATGCGGCTAAACTGAAACAGCCGATTTTGTCCTGTTTCGTGACGATGACCGCGGAACCAAAGATGGATAATGATGAATTTCAGCAGATTCAATATACGGTTCATATTCTGCCAGTGATTTACCCCGATCCGGCTAAAAGTGTAGCGGCAAATAGTGAAGCGATGATGGCCCAGGATTATCGGCAGAAAGTTCGGGCTTACGAGCAGGCCTATGGTGTTAAAATGACAGCTGATTTCCAGCCGGAAGATATTGCGGGCTGGCGTGGAAGTGACCAATCCTGATCACTTCCTAGTTGAGAGAGGCCGGGGTCTAGCGATTTTTATGGCGTGGAGCGCTAGGACCGTCGATTTAAAACTAAAATTAGTTTTAGGCAGAAAAGCGGACAACTCCGTTGCGGTCGGCGGGTTGTGGAACGTTACCGGGATTGATTTGAGCTTATTGCGTTGCAACAATCTCAAATACAACCCTTCTTCTAACCGCTAAAGCGGCAAGAAGAATTTGGCGACTGACAACCCGGCGGCCTCCACTGCGTTTTGAGCTAGCGTGGTCCACTTTAGATTTAGTCGATATCAAGGCAATACTAGTGAAGCTGGATGTCAATCGCCCAGCAACCAGCTGTGGAAACTAACAAAATTCAGTACCACTAATTAGAAAAGCAGAATGGAGTAAAGTACTGATTCTGTTTGACAAGATTTCTGGATAAAACCAGAAACTGTTAATCTCACTTTTTTGGTGCTGTTGTTCAATTGTGGCAACAATTCGGATTTAGTTGATTAGTCCCACTGAAATTAATTTAAGTATCAAAAAAACTGAAGTGCGCCACCTTAACTCCAGACGGAATGGAGGGATCTTGGGGTCAGCCGCCAAATTATTGTTGGTGCTTTAGCACTTACAATAAGACTTGCATCTGTGACAATTCGGTTTGTAATTGGCTCAGATCAACGTCGGCCGCGTTCCACGCCAAGCAGCCCGCAATGGAGTCAGAACTAATTCTGTTTCAACACCATAATCATGGTTTAACGGTTTTGAATTTTAGTCTTCAATTGGTTCAAATCGATGCTGGCCGCGTTCCACAACCAGCAAGCCCGCAATAGAGTCAGACTCAATTCTGTTTGATCATCTTCACTAAATATTTAAAAAGAAATTATTTAACACAGTTATTTTATTCAAACAAATTTGACAAGCATGCTATTATTTAGTTAGGAAGTTTAATTAATTCAGATTGAACCATTTTATTTGCACAATCATAATTCTGTGACGACGAGCTAATTGTCGCGGAATTATTTTTTTACCCTTAATCCGCTTAAATATCAGACCGTAAAATGGCGCTTTTAACAGTGGCGTTTGCCAGAAGTCGCTCTGAATTGTCGGCCTAATTATGGTAAAATTAATTGATTATGGAAAGAGGAAAATTATGCGGGTTATTTTTATTGGCGACGTCATGGGTGAAATCGGTCAAACGATGTTAACCACTTATTTACCAAAGTTAAAAACAAAATATCGGCCACAACTAACGATTGTTAATGGCGAAAATATTGCCAGTGGTAAGGGCATTACTCGGTCACTTTATAAGCTGATTTTGCAGGCTGGGGCCGATGTGGTTACCATGGGCAATCACACCTTTGATAAGCAAGAAATTTTTGAGTTTATTGATGAGGCCAAGAAGTTGGTGCGGCCAGCCAATTATCCAGCGGCGACCACACCAGGGCAAGGTTATACGTTGGTCAAAATCAATCAAACGGTTGTTGGCGTGATCAATCTTCAAGGTCGCGTGTTTATTAATCCGATTGATGATCCTTTCGCTAAGGCCGATGAATTAGTGGCTGAATTGCAGGACAAGTGTGATTTGATTTTTGTTGATTTTCATGCGGAAACGACTAGCGAAAAATTAGCGATGGCTTGGTACTTGGATGGTCGCGTGGCAGCGGTAATTGGCACTCATACTCATGTGCAAACCAATGATGCCCGGATTTTACCAAAAGGCACCGCTTATTTGACTGATGCCGGGATGACTGGCCCTTACAACGAAATCCTGGGAATGAATAAAGATCGGGTAATCGAGAAATTCCGGACGAATTTACCGGTTCGCTTTGAAACACCGAAGAGTGGTCCCGGTCAACTGAATGGTTGTTATTTTGAATTAGACGAAAAAACCGGTCAGGCTCGTAAGCTGCAACCATTTAGCATTAATCCTGATCGGCCGTTTTTAGAATAGTAGGAGAGTTAGATGCCACAGAAGACGAAAGATACGCCGATGATGCAACAATACTTGGCGATTAAGAAAGATTACCAAGATACTTTTCTTTTTTACCGAATTGGCGATTTTTATGAACTTTTTTATGATGACGCCATTAAGGGTTCGCAAATTCTTGAACTGACTTTAACTGCGCGGAATAAAAGTGCTACTGACCCGATTCCGATGTGTGGTGTACCGCACCACGCGGCCCAAAACTATATTGATATTTTGGTGGACAAGGGTTATAAAGTTGCGATTTGTGAACAAATGGAAGATCCTAAATTGGCTCAAGGTATGGTCAAGCGGGAAGTTATTCAATTGATTACGCCAGGAACGATGATGGATCAAGACCCTAGCGCCGCGAAACAAAATAATTATTTAACCGCCTTACAAGTGGCAAAGAACAACTATGCCTTGGCTTATGCTGATTTAACCACTGGTGAAGTTAAGGTGACGTCACTGCATTCATTTGGCGAAGTGATGAATGAGTTGCTGAACTTAAATACTAAAGAAGTTGTGATCACCAACGAGTTACCTAAAGACCAGCAAAAAACACTGATCAAACTGGGTTTAATGTTGTCCAAAAATAAGCAATTGGCGGAATCCAGTGAATTCAGTTTCACCGCTCAACGAATTACTGATCAGGATCAACGGCAAGCTTTACAGATTTTAATTAGTTATTTGTTGGCAACGCAAAAGCGCTCCTTAGGCCATTTGCAACTGGCTGAGGCCTACCAAATTGATCAGTACTTACGGATGGATCATACGGTTAAGGCCAATTTGGAAGTTTTCAATTCGCTGCGGACGGGTAAGCGCGATGGCACCTTGTTGTGGTTGTTAGATAAAACCAAAACGGCGATGGGTGGTCGTTTATTGAAGCAATGGCTTGATCGGCCGTTATTGGATCAGGCCGAATTAAATCGGCGTCAAGATGTGGTGACGACCTTAATTGCCCATTACTTTGAACGCCTAGATTTACAGAAGGCTTTACAGAAAGTCTATGATCTGGAGCGGCTAGCAGGCCGGATTGCGTTTGGCAGTGCGAATGGTCGCGATCTAATTCAGCTGTTAAATTCCTTAAATCAGGTACCATTAATTAAAGCCACTTTAGCAAAAATGAGTGGCAGTGCTTTGGATTCTTATCAGGAACAACTAGATGAACTAACGGATGTGCGGGCTTTGATCAGTGCCGCCATTTCGGAAGATGCGCCAATTTCGATTACTGAAGGCCACGTGATCAAGCCCCAATATAATGAACAGCTTGATCAATATCGGGATGCCATGGAAAACGGTAAGGGCTGGCTCGCAGCTTTGGAAGCCAAAGAGCGCAAACTTACTGGCATTAGCACCTTGAAGGTCGGTTATACACGGGTGTTTGGTTATTACATCGAAGTGACGAACGCTAATAAAGCGCTGGTGCCGGAAGACCGTTATTCTCGCAAGCAAACCTTGACCAACGCGGAACGCTATATTACCCCGGAATTAAAAGAACATGAAGCCTTGATTTTGCAGGCGCAAGATCGTTCGACTGAATTGGAATATCAAATTTTCGTTCAAGTTCGTGATCAAGTCAAAGCGGAAACGAAGCGGATTCAACAATTAGCCAAAGTTATTTCGGCACTGGATGTTTTACAAAGTTTCGCCGTTGTCAGCGAACAGGAACATTATGTTCGTCCCGAATTAAGTACCACTAGTCAAGATATTAAAGTGATCAAAGGGCGGCATCCCGTGGTTGAACGCGTGTTAGCAGCCAACGAATTTATCCCCAACTCAATTGAAATGGATGCCCAAACAAATATTCTCCTGATTACTGGTCCGAATATGTCTGGTAAAAGTACTTATATGCGCCAACTTGGTTTGATTGTGATTCTGGCGCAAATTGGCTGTTTTGTTCCCGCTGAATCAGCGGTGTTGCCAATTTTTGATCAGATTTTTACCCGCATTGGGGCCGCCGATGATTTGATTTCTGGCGAAAGTACCTTTATGGTGGAAATGAAAGAGGCTAATCAGGCCTTAACTCAAGCAACTTCGCGTAGCTTGTTGTTGTTTGATGAATTAGGTCGCGGGACGGCAACTTATGATGGGATTGCTTTGGCTGACGCGATTATTGAGTATATTCATGATCATCTGGGGGCAAAGACGCTTTTTTCGACCCATTATCACGAATTGACCCAATTAGCCGAACGCTTGCCAAAATTACGTAACGTGCATGTCGGCGCCACTGAGGAACACGGTCACTTGATTTTCCTGCATCAAGTTTTACCTGGTCCCGCCGATAAATCTTACGGGATTCATGTGGCTCAACTTGCTGGTTTGCCAAATGCTGTCATTAAACGCGCTGGTAAAGTTTTACGAGTTTTGGAAGCTGAGGGCAATGATTTGGCTGATGGTGATGCTGAGCTAACTGAACAGATTCCTCTGTTTAATTTGGCAGTCGAACCGGAGCCATTACCAACTGTGGCTGAAGAGCAACCAGTTGATCCAGCCTTGCAGAACTTGGCTGGCGAAGTTAAGGCTGCTGATTTAAATCAAATGACGCCAATGCAAGCTTTAAATTTAATTCAACATTGGCAATCTTTATTACAAGAAAGTTAGGAGTGACACTCAATGGGCAAGATTCATCAATTATCAACATTATTAAGTAATCAAATTGCCGCTGGGGAAGTGATCGAACGACCAGCTTCAGTGGTGAAAGAGTTGGTGGAGAATGCCGTTGATGCTGGCGCCACTAAAGTTCAAGTTTTCTTAACTGATGCAGGTTTGAAACAAGTTCAGGTGATTGATAATGGTTCCGGTTTTGCGCCGGATGATTTGGAAATTGCTTTTCGTCGTCATACCACTAGTAAAATTAATTCGCGGGAAGATTTGTTTCGCGTCCACTCACTAGGTTTTCGCGGTGAAGCCTTAGCCAGTATTGCTTCAGTGGCTAAGGTGCAGTTGAAAACCAGCACTGGTGGTGTCAACACCGGCCGTGAAATGAACATTACTGCTGATGAAACGCCGACAATTAAATTAGCCAGTCATCCCCAAGGAACCACAATTACGGTGAACGATTTGTTTTATAATACCCCGGCTCGTTTGAAATATATGAAGTCGCAAACCACGGAGTTACGTCATAGTGCCGATTTCATGAATCGGGTAGTTTTAAGCTATCCTAAAGTTGCATTTACCTTGATCAATAATGGCCACCAGCTCGTTTTGTCAGCAGGCAATGGTAATTTGCAACAAGCTATTGCCGGTATTTACGGGGCTAGCGTGGCCCAAGAATTGCTGCCGATCAGCAATGATGATCTTGATTTTAAGGTCAATGGCTTCATTTCGCGGCCAGCCGTCACCCGTTCCAGCAATAACTACATCTCTTTCTTGATCAATGGTCGTTATATTAAGAATTACGCCTTGACGAAGGCTTTGATTCAAGGTTATGGCACTAAGCTAATGGTGGGCCGCTATCCAGTCGCGATTATTCAATTGACGATGGATCCGTTGCTCGTCGATGTGAATGTCCATCCTACTAAAAAAGAGGTCCGTCTGAGCAAAGAACCCGAGTTGACTGAGTTAGTGGAAACGACTGTCCGCCAAGCCTTGGCTGCTCAGAATTTGATTCCAGACGCTCTTACGAATTTAGCTAGCCATCAGCCCAAAGTTGATTTCAACAAATTATCGACTGATTTGGCCCAGGCGAGTCACCAAGCGCAACAACCAGTGCCACCAGCCGCTACAACTACGCACGTTAACGCGCCAGCAAACTCAGTGATCGATTATACAACTGCTGCTAATCCAGAAAACAGCGCTACTAATTCAACGCCAGCCGCTGATACCATTGCTGAGAACAGTTCTCCGGAAAAGTCAGCTAATCCTGAGGCAACTGATCCGGCAGCAACCAGCGCTGTAGCAACTAATGCGTCTGATAATGCCGACGAACTAACGGCCTTAACTGAGGCGCCGCTAGTCGAAAATCCGTTCAAAGATCAGCCGGTTTTACAAGCTTGGGATCAGTGGTTGGCTCAAGATGCTAAACCGCGTCCCTTTAATCAACCCAAGCCAGTGGAAAAGCCGGCACCGGAAGTCGCAACTAAGACAGAACAGACGGGCTTGTTTGAAAACGAGACTAGCGCACCTGGCACTACCGCTGCGCCAGTCCGCTTTCCCGAATTACGTTATTTAGGTCAAATTCATGGCACTTATTTAATTGCCGAAAGTGACGATGGTTTTTATTTATTGGATCAGCATGCGGCCCAAGAACGGGTGAAATATGAGCAATTGCGGGTGACTATTGGCCAAGTGACCGCGGATCAGCAGAACTTGTTAGTACCGTTAGTGCTAACTTATTCCGTTAGTGATTACTTGATAATTAAAGAACATCTGCCATTGTTGGCCGATGTGGGCCTGCAGTTGGAAGAATTTGGCGATAATACTTTTATTCTCCATAGTCATCCCACTTGGTTTAAAGCTGGTCAGGAAGAAGCAATGGTTCGGGAAATGATCGATTATTTCTTAACTGATGGCAAAATTTCTGTGGCTAAATTCCGGGAAAAAACCGCAATTATGGCTGCATGTAAGGGCTCAATCAAGGCCAATCATCACATGGAGCCAGAGCAGGCTAAGCAGTTGCTTCATGATTTAGCGCAGACTGAGAATCCTTTTAATTGCCCGCATGGTCGGCCCGTTTTGGTTCATTATAGTAATCAAGATTTGGAACGAATGTTTAAACGAATTCAAGATTCTCATCATTCTTGGCAAGGTGAGTCCTATCAATAAAATAAAGTGGGGGTTCATATGTTTGAATTTTTAACTGGCAAGGTCGTGGCCATTCAGCCCGATTATTTAGTACTATCTGTGGGGCCAATTGGTTTTCGGCTGTTGTTAGGTAATCCCTATCAATATCACGAAGGCGACACGGTGACAATTTATGTGGAACAGATCATTCGTGAAACTGAACAAGTTTTGTATGGCTTCCGTGATCAAGCCGAGAAAGCACTGTTCGATCAATTAACCAGTGTTTCTGGTATCGGGCCAAAAAGTGCGTTAGCGATTTTGGCGACCGATGATCATCATGGTTTGTTAACCGCGATTCGGACTGAGGATGTCCGTTTCTTAACCAAGTTTCCTGGGGTGGGGAAAAAGACTGCCCAACAGATTATTCTTGATTTGAAGGATAAACTTGGTCAAAGCGAAACGGCAACATTATTTACACCAGAGTCAGTGGGTCCTGCTTCCGCTAATCCGATTTTGGCAGATGGGCTAGCAGCTTTAGCGGCGCTGGGCTATAGTCAACGAGAGTTAGATAAGATTGAACCACAACTAGCAGCTTTAGATTTAAGCAGCGCTGACGCTTATGTTCGTGCTGGTTTAAAACAACTGAGTCATTAAATGCTAAAAATAAAATAGGAAAGAAGGTGGCAAAATGGCAACAGATCGCATTATCAATAGTGAGTCGGAAAATGAACAAGAGGCTGATAACGAAAAGTCGTTGCGACCAAAGTTTCTCAAGGAATATATTGGTCAAGCAGCGCTGAAACAGGAATTGTCAGTTTATATTAAAGCCGCTAAGCAACGTGAAGAAGCGTTGGATCACGTGTTATTGTATGGACCGCCTGGCTTAGGTAAGACGACCTTAGCGTTTGTGATTGCCAACGAGTTACAAGTCAATATTCGCACGACTTCCGGACCAGCAATCGAAAAATCCGGTGATTTATTATCAGTCTTAAACGATCTCCAACCTGGAGATGTCTTGTTTATTGACGAAATTCATCGTTTGCCGCGGGTTGTTGAGGAAACGTTATATTCAGCGATGGAAGATTTCTTCGTTGATATTATTGTTGGTCAAGGACCGACTGCTCATCCAATTCATTTTCCTTTACCGCCATTTACACTAATTGGCGCCACGACGCGAGCTGGTTTATTATCGGCGCCATTGCGTGATCGTTTCGGTATCCTGGCATCTTTAAACTATTATGAAGAGTCTGATTTACAGGACATCGTGCAACGTTCGGCAACGGTCTTACATACTAAAGTGACCGAATCAGCCGCTCAAGAAATTGCGCTGCGTTCGCGCGGGACGCCCCGAGTTGCCAACCGCTTATTGAAACGAGTTCGTGATTTTGCCGAGGTGGCGCAACAAACCACCATTGATCGGGACCTGGCAAAACAAGCCTTAGATCAATTGCAAGTCGACCAAGCAGGACTTGATCAAGTTGATCGCCGTTTATTAACGATGATGATCGATTTGTATGAAGGTGGCCCTGTTGGCTTGAAGACGATTGCCGCCAATATTGGTGAAGATGTGGAAACAGTTGAGACAATGTACGAACCATTTTTGTTGCAACAAGGGTTCTTGAAACGGACTAGTCGCGGGCGAATGGTGACTAAGAAGGCCTATACCCATTTACATCGCGCACTGCCAACAACCGATTAAAGTAGTAGAATATAAACTAGATTTTGGAAAAAATAATAGAGGCGAAATTATGTTAACAACTGAAGATTTTGATTACGATTTACCCCATGAACTAATTGCCCAAACCCCAATTGAAAAGCGGGACACATCACGCTTATTAATTCTCGATCACAAAACTGGTGAGATGCAAGATAAACATTTCTACGACATCATTGATCAATTAAATCCTGGCGATGCAGTGGTTATGAATGACAGTCGGGTGATGCCCGCTCGTTTATACGGCGTTAAGCCGGAAACTGGTGGTCACGAAGAAGTCCTGTTATTGCGGAACACTGAAGGTGATGAGTGGGAAACTTTGATGAAGCCTGCTCGTCGGGCCACTGTTGGCACAAAAGTTGTCTTTGGTGATGGCGAACTGACAGCTACTGTGACTAAGGAATTGGAACATGGCGGTCGAATGATTAAATTTGATTATGATGGTATTTTCTTGGAAATCCTCGAAAAACTTGGCGAAATGCCGTTACCACCATATATCAAAGAAAAGCTTGAGGATCCTGAACGCTACCAAACCGTTTATGCCAAAGAATTAGGTTCGGCTGCAGCACCAACAGCTGGTTTACACTGGACCAAAGAGTTACTAGAAAAGGTTCAAGCTAAAGGCGTTAAATTGGTTTACATTACCTTGCATGTTGGCCTCGGGACTTTCCGCCCGGTATCTGAAACGAATGTTGAAGACCACAAAATGCATAGCGAATTTTACCAATTATCTGAAGAGGCGGCGGCAACTTTGAATGAAGTGAAAGCCAATGGTGGTCGGATTATTGCTACAGGGACGACCTCAATTCGGACTTTGGAAACAGTGGCCACTAAATTTAATGGTGAAATCAAAGCTGACAGTGGTTGGACGGACATCTTTATTAAGCCCGGTTACCAATGGAAAGCCGTTGATGCCTTCATTACCAATTTCCATTTACCTAAATCAACGTTAGTCATGTTAGTGGCTTCGTTTACTGGTCGTGACACCATTTTAGATGCCTACAAACACGCTGTTGCTGAGAAGTATCGTTTCTTCAGCTTTGGCGATGCTATGTTTATCAAATAAATTAATGAAGTCGGATAATGAGCTTAATCTTGGATAACCAAGGTTAAGTTTTTTTTAGTTATTTAGGCTAGTATCAACACATTTTTGCTAAAAAATTGCGGGTTGAGTAGAAGAGTGTTTAGTCTTCCCCAATTGGAAAAGGTGGTTGCTGGGCGATTGAATGGGCGTGGAACGCTGTGGCCGTCGATTTGAACCAATTGCAAACCAAATTGTTTCAAATTCGAGGCTTATTCTAAGCGATAAATCGCTAAGAATAATTTCACAGCTGACGCCAATCGCCCAGCAACCACCTGTGGAAACTAACAGAATGCAGCACCACTATTTAGAAAAGCAGTTTGAGGTAAACTAATGAATCTGTTTGACAAGCTTTCTTGATTAAATCAGATAACTATCAAACAGACTTTTTTACTACATTCAATTGTGATAATAATTCGAATTAGGTTGATTAGTCCCACCACAATTGTTTTAAGCGCTATCTAAGTTGAAGTGCACTAAATCAACTTCGGACGGCGTGGAGGGATCTTGGCGTCAGCCGCCAAATTGTTCTTAGTGGCTGGTCCACTTAGAACAAGGCTTGTATTTGAGATTGTTGCGCCAGCAATAAGCTCAAATCAATGCCGGCCGCGTTCCACGCCAAGCAGCCCGAAACAGAGTCAAACGCCATTCTGTTTCAACATTATCACTAGATTCTAAAGGCCTTGACCTTGATTTGTAACTAGCTCAAATCAACAAGCCGGTAGTCGCATCAAAGCACTTTTCCCTAATTAGCATTGTGGCGATATTTTTTATGCTATATAATAGTAAAGTTGACATTGATTCAATTTCGACGATTAGCGTCGCATTGAGATTTTTTAGGATGATTTTAATCCAGACGGTTATTGAATAAAGGAGTAATTATGACACAACCGATTCGTTATCACTTAATTAAGAAAGAAAAGCACACTGGCGCGCGTTTAGGCGAACTGATCACACCTCATGGCACATTTCCCACGCCGATGTTTATGCCAGTTGGCACCCAGGCTTCAGTGAAATCATTATCGCCAGAAGAACTTGATGAAATGGGTGCTGGGGTTATTTTAGCCAACACTTATCATTTATGGCTTCGTCCTGGTCGCGAGATTGTTCGTGAAGCAGGTGGCTTGCATAAATTTATGAATTGGGACAAAGGTATCTTAACCGATTCCGGTGGCTTCCAAGTATTTTCGTTAGCTAATATTCGTGACATTACTGAAGAGGGCGTTCATTTCCGTAGTCATTTAAATGGTGAGAAGCTGTTCCTTTCACCAGAAAAAGCAATTGGCATTGAAAATGATTTAGGTCCAGATATTATGATGAGCTTAGATGAATGTCCGCCATTTTATGAAAGTCATGATTACGTTAAGAAGTCGATTGAGCGGACCACACGTTGGGCTGAACGGGGCTTAAAAGCACATCAGAATCCTGACACTCAGGGGCTTTTCGGTATCGTTCAAGGCGCTGGTTTTAAAGACCTGCGTCAACAAAGTGCTGCTGATCTGACTTCGATGGACTTTGCTGGTTATTCAATTGGCGGCTTGTCAGTGGGCGAGTCCAAACCAGAAATGAATGAAATGCTGGAATTCACCACGCCATTGTTACCTGAAAACAAACCCCGTTATTTAATGGGTGTTGGCTCACCAGATTCTTTAATTGATGGTGTGATTCGTGGCGTCGATATGTTTGATTGTGTCTTACCAACGCGAATTGCCCGTAATGGTACCTGCATGACGTCTCATGGTCGCTTAGTCGTCAAAAATGCCGCCTATGCTCATGATTTCCGACCAATTGATGATGAGTGCCAATGCTATACTTGTCGTAATTTCAGTCGGGCTTATGTCCGTCATTTGATCAAGGCCGACGAGACTTTCGGCTTACGCTTGACTTCATATCATAATTTATACTTCTTGTTGCATTTAATGCGCCAAGTTCGCCAAGCAATTCAGGATGATACCTTGCTTGATTTTCGGGCTGAATTATTTGAAAAGTATGGCTTCAATGAAGCCAATGCTCGGAATTTCTAGGCGGCTAAGTCAGCCTAGAGACTGAAATTGTCAGAAATTTTAAGCTTTAACGATGAAAGCGCTGGAACTTATGGCATAGCTTTGGTACAGTATATAGTAGATTTAAAAAAATGAGGTGTAAATTTGAGTAATTTAATTTTAGCTGCACAAACAAATGCAGGCATGGGTGGTAATTTCTCTTTCTTGATTATTATCATTCTGATGTTCGTCGTCATGTATTTCACGATGATTCGTCCTGGTAAAAAACAACAGAATCAACGTAAGACCATGTTAGATGGCATGAAGAAGGGCGACCGGATCGTAACTATTGGTGGTTTGCATGGTGTGATCGATTCAATCGATACTACTGCTGGTACCGTTGTTGTCGATGCTGATGGTATCTTCTTAACATTTAATCGAACAGCTATTCGTGACGTTCATCCAGCTGAAGCAGCATCAGAAACACCTGTTGCTGAACCTAAAGAAGAAACTCATGATGCTTCTTCTGAAACAACAGTTGGTCAAGAACCAGCCTCTGATGACAAAAAATCTGACGATGCTGACCAGAAAGATGATCAAAAATAATAATTAATGCTTTTAAAAAATAACCTTATTCTAACTGGATAAGGTTATTTTTTTGGCCTAAATTTGGAATATTGTTCAGTGAATTTCTAGAAACGCTTGCATTAGGAAATTGACGATTTTTTAGCAGTAAATTAAAGCGGTTGCTAACCAACTTACTTAATGTAAATACAGTCACTAAAAACGCTTTATTTTGTTTTGCTCATATGTTAAATAATATTATTTTTAATCGGATTAATACTGTTATATCAAGGATATAATTGTGAAGATAAGGCAATTTTCAAATCGGTGAACAGATTCACAGAAAAGTGTTTACATTTAGAAATAAATGGGGTATGATATTCTTGTGAAAGAGATAACGGAATATTGCTAAATTAATCTAGGAGGCATTCCCCATGTTAAAAACAGAAACAAAACCCAATGAAGTAGAAGAAATGGTTACTGGCTTAGTTGAAGAAGCCAATAAAGCCCTTAAAATTTTAAAAACTTTTGATCAAGAAAAAATTGATCATATTGTCCACCAAATGGCCATCGCTGGTTTGGATGAACATATGAAATTAGCTAAAATGGCCGTTGAAGAAACTGGCCGTGGTGTTTACGAAGATAAAGCCATTAAGAATATGTACGCTACCGAAGAAATTTGGCACGCTATCCAAAACGATAAAACTGTCGGCATCATCGAACGTGATGAAGAACATTCTTTAGTTAAAATTGCTGAACCTCTTGGTGTTATTGCTGGGGTGACACCTGTTACAAACCCAACTTCAACAGCAATGTTCAAATCATTGATCGCCATTAAGACACGGAACCCAATCGTCTTTGCTTTCCATCCTGGCGCTCAAAAGAGTTCTGCTGCTGCTTTGGATTGCATTAAGAAAGCTGCCGTTGAAGCTGGTTTACCAGCTGGTGCTTTAAGTTATATTCCTAAGCCAAGTATTGAAGCAACTCAAACATTGATGAATCATCCTGGCGTTGCCTCTGTTTTAGCAACAGGTGGTCCCGGCATGGTTAAGGCTGCTTATTCAACTGGTAAGCCAGCTTTAGGTGTAGGTTCTGGTAACGTTCCTTCATACATTGAAAAGTCAGCCAACATTAAGCAAGCTGTTAATGACGTTTTACTTTCAAAAGCTTTTGATAATGGGATGATTTGTGCTTCTGAACAAGCAATCATCGTTGACAAAGAAATTTACAATGATGTTGTTAAAGAATTGAAGGCACAACATGCTTATGTTGCTACTCCTGCCGAAGTTAATCGCTTAAGTGATGTGGTTATCGACAAAGAGAAACATGCTGTTAATGGTAAAATCGTTGGTCATTCAGCAATTGAAATTGCCGGCTTAGCTAAGATCAAAGTGCCAGATTACACCACAGTTTTGGTTGCCCCAATTGATGGTGTCGGTGATGAATACCCATTATCACGAGAGAAATTATCACCAGTCTTAGCTTTATTGAAAGCTAACGACCATGAAAATGGTTTTGCTTTAGCAGAAGCCATGCTTGATTTAGGTGGTAGTGGTCACTCTGCAGCAATTCATACTGCTGATGAAGATTTAGCCGTTGAATATGGCGTTGCTATGGAAGCTTGCCGGATTTTAGTAAACCAACCAACTTCTGTCGGTGGTTTAGGTGACCTATACAACAATATGATCCCTTCATTGACTTTAGGCTGTGGTTCATACGGTCATAACTCAATTTCGCATAACGTTGGGACTTTTGATTTATTAAATATCAAAACAGTGGCAATGCGCCGGAATAACTTACAATGGGTAAAGTTGCCTCCCAAAATCTATTTTGAAAAGAACTCCATCAACTATCTAGAAAAGATGGAAGGCTTGAAGCGGGTTTTTATCGTCGGTGATCAAGGCATGGACAAATTAGGCTACGTTGACATCGTCGCTAATGCACTTGCTAACCGCCCAGAACCTGTCACTGTTCAACGTTTCGTTGATGTTGAACCAGATCCTTCAACCAACACTGTTTATAAAGGGACTGAAATGATGCGCTCATTCAAGCCTGACACAATCATTGCCGTTGGTGGTGGTTCTGTAATGGATGCTGCTAAAGGGATGTGGTTATTCTACACCGCACCTGATGCCTCATTCTGGGGCGCTAAACAAAAATTCTTGGATATCCGGAAACGGACTTACAAGTTCCCTAACTTAGATAAAGTTAAATTGGTTTGTGTGCCAACAACTTCTGGTACTGGCTCTGAAGTAACACCATTCGCCGTTATTACTGATAGCGAAACAAATATCAAGTACCCATTAGCTGACTATGCTTTGACACCTGATGTGGCAATTGTTGATAGCCAATTTATCGAAAGTGTGCCGCAACGAGTTGTGGCTGACTCTGGTCTTGACGTTTTATGCCATGCCCTTGAAAGTTACGTTTCAACAATGGCTTCACATTACACTCGTGGTTTAAGTTTACAAGCTGCTAAACTTGTCTTTGATAACTTGAAGAAGAGCTATGACGGCGACAAACAAGCACGGGCCAACATGCATGATGCTTCAACAATGGCCGGAATGGCTTTCGCTAACGCTTTGTTAGGGATCAACCACTCAATCGCTCATAAACTTGGTGGCGAATTCCATTTGCCTCACGGACGCGTGATCACTTTGACCATGCCTCATGTCATTCGTTACAATTCTTTAGTACCTACTAAACGGGCACTTTGGGCTAAATATGGCTACTTCCGCGCTGACGAAGATTATGCTGAAGTTGCCCGCTATGTTGGCTTGAAAGGTAACACAACTGAAGAATTAGTTGATGCTTTGATTCAAGGTATTGTCGACCTAGCTGAAAGTGTTGGCGTGAAGATGTCCTTGAAGGAACAGGGCATTACTAAGAAACAAGTGACTGATTCAGTTGATCGTTTAGCAGAATTAGCTTACGAAGATAACTGTACAATCACGAACCCTAAGGAACCTTTGATTGCTGATATGAAGCAAATCATCTTAGATGAATACGAAGGTCCTAAATCAAGTTTCGATCCTAAGAAAAAATAATCATTAACTTGACTAAGTTGGCTTAATTGTTAGTTTGAAAATATCGCCGAGAGCTTTCGATTTGAAAGTTCCCAGGCGATATTTTTTTGTGGCGGTGATTGATTAAGAACAGCTGATTCAAACCCAAAATGGTTTTAGGCGAAATGGCGCACAACTCCGTTACGGCCGGCGGGTTGTGGAGCGTTGCCGGGATTGATTTGAGCTTATTGCTTTGCAACAATCTCAAATACAACCCTTCTTCTAACCGCTAAAGCGGCAAGAAGAATTTGGCGACTGACAACCCGGCGGCCTCCACTTCGTTTTGAACTAATGTGGTCTACTGCAGATTTATTTGATATCAAGTTAATACAAGCAAAGTTAGAGGCTAATCGCCTAGCAATCAGCAGATAAAACTAACAGAATTGAGCATCACTATTTAGAAAAACAGATTAACGTATAATAATAAGTTTGTTTGACAAACTTTCTGGATGAAACCAGAGGAGGGTCAAAAAGACTTTTTGGTAATACTGTTCAGTTATGACAATGATTTGAAATAAGGTGATTAGTCCCACTGCAATTGCCCAAGTTTCTAACAAAGCTAGAGAAAACTACTTCAACTCCAGACGGCGTGGAGGGATCTTGTCGTCAGCCGCCAAATTATTGTTAGTGCTTTCAGCACTTACAATAAGACTTGTATCTGAAACTTTGTGCAACAAAGGCTCAGATCAATGTCGGCCGCGTTCCACGACAAGCAGCCCGGAACAGAGTCAGACGCAATTTTGTTTATTCATCTTCATAGGGTTTTAACTCTTTTGAACTTTGGCTTTTAATTGATTCAGTTCAATGCCGGCAGCGTCCCACAACCAGCAAGCCCGGAATGCAGTCAAAACCAGCTCTGTTTTACCGTCTTCATCATGTTTTAATGTCTTTGAATTTTGAACTGTAATTGCTTCAAATATTATCGAAATGTTTCTGTTACCGCTATCAAATTTTGCCGAATGACCCTGCAGTTAAATGGACTTAGGCCAACTTATTAAGTCGGCTAATCCTTGTCAAACCGTGCTTAAATCGGTACTGGGATAGAAAATAGCGATTAAACAATTGTTAAAATAGTACTGGTTTTTTCAGGGGATATGACATTGACACTGTTTTTTGACCGTGATAGGCTTCTGTAAGTAAACGTTACCAGTCTTTGCAGATTAGGTAGTCGCTATCATTTAAGAGGAGTTTTAACCAACATGACAAATAAGCGTTTAGATTATCAAATTAATGATCAGACTGTGACCGTCCATTATCAACAAGGTCTATTACAGCTAACTGTTTTAACTGCTGAAATTGTGCGCGTGCTGAAAGATGCAACTAAGGGCGCTATTTCATACGCAATTGAAGGTAATAAGCAGCAGACCACCGATTTTTCGGTGGACGAACAAGCGAATCAATTAATTTTAACAACGGCAGCATTACGGATTGAAATTAACGATGATCAATTGATCGATGTGTTTAACCAAGCGGGGCAACCTTTGATTCTGGATTATCGTGGTCAACGAACACCATTAGATCGTGATATGGACGAAGCTCAGGCCAAATTGGCTAGTGCTGAAGGTCATGAAACCGATGCGAATGCAGCAGCAGGTGTTGGTTATCAGGAAGTTGTTAAGGAGTTAGCTTCCGATGAAGTTTTTTATGGGTTAGGCGATAAAAGTGGCTTCAACAACAAGCGTGGTTATGAGTATGATAACTGGAACACTGATGACCCAGCACCACAAATGGAAAATTTCAAGAGTCTTTATAAATCAGTGCCATTTTTGCTAGGCTTAAAGAATAATGTTCCTTATGGTCTTTTCTTTGATAACGCTTTCCGCAGCCATTTTGATCTTGGTAAGGAAAATGAACATTACTATTTCTATTCAGTCGTTAATGGTTTCTTGGATTACTATATTATGGCTGGTAAGACTTTGCGGGAAGTCATTAAGAATTACACGTATTTAACTGGTCGGACACCGCTGCCGCAAAAATGGACTTTAGGTTATCAACAGTCGCGTTGGGGTTATAAGAATGCCAAGGAGATCGGTGAAATTGCTGCCAAAATGCGTGAGTATCATTTGCCTTGCGATGTCATCCATTTGGACATTGATTATATGGATGATTTTCGGGTCTTCACTTGGGACCAGAAGAAATATCCGCAAATGAAACAATTCCTGGCTGATTTAAAAGCCAAGGGCATTAAGATTGTGACGATTATCGATCCCGGTGTCAAACAAGATCCTGGTTACGATATTTATGATACTGGCGTTCGTAATAATTTCTTTGCTAAAACACCGGAAGATTACAATTACGTTAACCGAGTTTGGCCTGGAGATTCCGTTTATCCTGATTTTGGTAAGACACGGGTCCAAAAATGGTGGGCAGAAAATCATCAGCGTTTGACGGACATTGGCGTCTCTGGTATTTGGAATGATATGAACGAACCGGCTTCATTTATCGGCGAAATTCCCGACGAAATTATTTTCTCTGATCATGATCAACCAGCTACTCACGGCCAAATTCATAATGTTTACGGTCATAATATGTCCAAGGCAACCTATACTGGCTTAAAAGAACAGCAACAACGGCGTCCATTCGTGATTACTCGGGCGGCTTTCGCTGGCACCCAGAAGTATTCAACGGTTTGGACGGGTGATAATCATTCCCTATGGGCTCATTTACAAATGATGATTCCCCAACTATGTAATTTGGGGATGAGTGGTTTTGCCTTTGCGGGTACTGATATTGGTGGCTTTGGCTCCGACGCGACGCCAGAATTATTGACCCGTTGGATCGAAGCAGCTATTTTCAGTCCTTTGCTACGGAATCATAGTGCTATGGGGACGCGTCATCAGGAGCCTTGGGCTTTTGGTGAACCTACTTTAAGCATTTACCGCAAATATTTGCAGTTGCGTTATCACTTGCTGCCATATCTTTATGATTTATTTGCTGAGGGTGAAAAAACCGGCCTACCAATTTTGCGGGCGATGGTTTTGTATGATGAACAAGATGCGCACTTGCGTAATATTAATGACCAATTTATGGTCGGTGATCGTTTATTAGTGGCACCAATCGTCAATATCGGTCAGACGAAGCGGTTAGTTTATTTACCTGCTGGTGATTGGCTCGACTTCTGGACGGGGACAGCATATCACGGTCAACAAGATATTGTGGTCGACGCACCATTAGATCATTTACCATTATTTGTTCGTAAAAATTCCTTGCTGCCATGGCATGCGGAAAATCGCGACTATGTTCAAGAAGCCCCTGAAACAAAAATCACTTTCCGTTTGTTTGGCGATCATGGTAGCTATCAACATTATCAAGATAATGGTTTGGATTTTGCTTATCAACAAGGCGAATATAATCTTTACCAAATTGAAATTGATGGTTTACAACAACGGATTGAATTACTACAACATGGTTATCAACCAGTTTATGAAGAAATCACTTTAGAAATGGCTGCTGACAAAAAAGTTTTCCATTTTGATGCGGAATTAGGTCAGTATGTGCTGTCATAAAGGCATGAAGTAATGAAGTAATGACGGTGACAATTGAATAGCAACACAAGTAACCTGCTTATTGGTCTCTAGTTGATGCTAGAAATTGGTGAGTAGGTTTTTCTTGTTGGGTTGCTTATTTCTTAATCAACGGGGTTTAATTCTTTTAGTGCCGATAATCCGCTTTTTAATATGGATGTGGTTTAGTTCAACTTGATAGTCTGGGCGGTGGTTTTATGCCAAGAATCCTGGAACAGCGTCAGACAACATTCTGTCTGCTGTTTAAGAGGCAGGTTCAGCTGGTTGGGCCAATGTTTTGCACCACTTTATTCATTTACCAATCAAGAAACTAATGAGCAGGTTTTGAACAGTTTTTGGACGCAATGGGCGAGCTAATTTTCAGTAACTAATTAAAAGTGGAAACATTTAAGCTTTTAGTCGACTTAGTGTAGAATAGAGGTACTAAGTAATCGATAAAAGAGGTTAGTGGCCAGTTATGAGTAAAGAAAATCCGGTGTTATTTGTTATTTTTGGTGGGTCAGGTGATTTAGCTCATCGGAAGCTTTATCCAGCACTTTTTCAGTTGTTTCAAAAAGGTCAGCTAGATCAGCATTTCGCAGTTATTGGGACTGCCCGCCGGCCGTGGACTCATGAATATTTCCGTCAAACTGTTCAGGATAATTTGCACGAAGGTACGCCTGAGCAGCAAGCGGCATTTGCGGCACATTTTTATTATCAATCGCATGACGTTCAGGACGCGGCTCATTATGTCATTCTAAAGAAATTAATTGATGAATTAGATCAGAAATATCAATTACAAGGCAATCGTATTTTTTATATGGCGATGGCACCAGCTTTGTTTGGCACAATTGCCCAGTATTTGCGCAGTGAGGATTTGTTGAGCCATGATGGCTTTAGTCGTTTGATCATTGAAAAGCCATTTGGCCATGATTATGATTCTGCGAAGGAATTAAACGATGCAATCGTCAATACTTTTGATAGTGATCAAGTTTTCCGGATCGATCATTATTTGGGTAAAGAAATGGTGCAAACTTTGCCATATCTGCGGTTTGCTAATCCAATGATCAATGCCAGCTGGAATCATGACTATATTGATAATGTTCAAATTACCTTAGCAGAATCACTGGGCGTTGAAGAACGTGGTGGCTATTATGAAACAGCTGGTGCTTTGCGTGATATGGTGCAAAATCATATTATGCAGGTCATTGCCATGCTGACTTTCCCAGAACCAGATACGTTGTGTGACCAAACTGTTGAAGCGGCACGGGAACAAGTCTTTACCCATTTACATCAATTGAGCGAAGAAGAAGTGCAGGCGAATTTTGTCCGTGGTCAATATGGTCCAAGTGCAGATGGCAAGCAAATTGGCTATCGTCAAGAAGAAAAAATTAATCCTCAGTCGAATGTGGAAACCTTTGTGGCCGGCGAAATTAAATTAGATTTGCCACAATGGCAAGGGGTTCCATTCTATGTCCGGACGGGGAAACGTTTGCCTGAGAAGAAAACACGGATCGATGTGGTCTTTAAGAAAGCAACCTCTAACTTGTTTGGTGGTGAAAGTTTAGCTGCCCCAGTGCTGACGATTGAAGTTGAACCAGAATCTGGCTTTGTTTTCTCAATTAATGGGAAACAAGTTGGGACTGGTACTGAAGCAGTTTTACATGATTTGCGATACCAATTAAGTGATGCGGATCAACAATTGGTTCCCGACGCCTATGAACGACTTTTATTAGAAGTTGTGCGAGGTCATCAGAGTAACTTTGTTCAGTGGCAAGATATGGCCGGTGCTTGGCATTTCGTTGATAAAATCCGCCAAGCTTGGGAGCAATGTGATTGCCCTGATTTTCCTAATTATGCGTCAGGTTCAATGGGACCTAAAGCGGCTGATGAACTATTGGCTAAAACTGGTCGTCACTGGATCTATCAAGGCTAGAATTGTTGAATTAAAGTTTTGAACTTTTGAATAATTAATAAAAATACGTCTGTGATAATGTTAGAATTGATAGTTATCACGGACGTATTTGCATTGTAAATTATTTGCAGGCATATCATCGTATGTGGACTTAAGTTTCAATTAGATAGATGATAAAACAGAATGGCGTCTGACTCCATTGCGGGCTTGCTGGTTGTGGAACGCGGCCGGCATCGATTTGAACCAATTGAAGACCAAATTGTTTCAAATACGAGCCTTATACTAAGCGATAAATCGCTAAGTATAATTTGGCGGCTGACAACCACGCCCTCCATTCCGTCTGGAATTGAGTTGGTGCACTTTACTGTTGTTAGTGCTTAAGACAAATGCCGTGGGATAGCTTAACCCAGTTAGACAGCAATTAATTCTTACTAATCCGTTCTTCTACCAGATTTAAACTATTTCGCAGTCAAGAACAAGTGCTTGGCGTCAGCTGTAAAATTTGAGGCCTTGATATAAGTCAGATATTTGCTGCAATCTTACACTGACTGCATTGATTACTGGCAAAGATAAAGTGAAGTGAATTAACTCCAGACGGCGTGGAGGGATCTTGGCGTCAGCCGCCAAATTATTGTTAGTGCTTTAGCACTTACAATAAGACCTGTATCTGAGACAATTTGGTTTGTAATTGGCTCAGATCAGTGTCGGCAGCGTTCCACGCCAAGCAGCCCGGAACAGAGTCCGACGCCATTCCGTTTAAAAACCACATCATTGAATTTTCTGTTTTAAGTCTATTCAATGAAAAGCACCGATTTAGCTTAGTAACTATTTTGCTAGTCTTGATTACAATTGAAGTCAATCATAAGGAGGTGATCACCATGGCTGGTTGGTTAGAGATTCCCTTGCAATATCATGTCCAACGGCGGATTATTCATGTGGACATGGATGCTTTTTATGCGTCAGTCGAGATTCATGATCAACCGCATTTGCGGACCAAGGCTGTGGTGGTTGCGCCAGATCCGCGGCAAACTCATGGCCATGGTGTGGTGACGACGGCCAATTATGTGGCGCGCAAGTACGGCGTTCATTCGGCAATGCCAGCGGCCCAAGCTTTAAAACTCATTCCGGACCAAGAGCTGGTTTTTGTACCACCACGTTTTGATCGTTATCGAGAAGTGTCCAGTCAAGTGCATCAATTATTTCACGAACTAACGGACATTATCGAACCAATTTCGTTGGATGAGGCCTTTCTTGATGTGACGGTCAATAAATGGCAGGAACCGAATACGATTAAAATGGCTAGCTGGTTGCAACAACAAATTCTGATCAAAACTGGTTTGACTTGTTCGTTGGGCATTTCTTATAATAAGTTTCTGGCCAAAGTTGCTTCAGATCACAACAAACCTATGGGGCGGACGATTGTGCGGCCAGAGATGGCCCAAGCGTTTCTCAGCGAGTTGTCGATTGATAAATTCTTTGGTGTTGGTAAAAAGATGCAGGCCAGTTTACACGAGCTTGGTGTTTTTACCGGTGCTGATTTATTAAAGATCCCGCAAGACGAATTAATTCGTCGTTACAAAAAAATGGGCTATGTGCTTTATCGTCATGCTCGCGGGGTGGATGACAATCCAGTTTCTGAACAACGTGATCGCAAATCGATTGGTAAAGAAAGTACTTATGGTCAAACGATTACGACCAATGAGCGGGTCCGCCGCGAGCTAACGGAGTTAAGTGCTAGTGTGGCTCGTGCCCTGGCTAAAAAACAAGTTCATGGTAAAGTTTTAGTTCTAAAAATGCGTGATCGTGATTTTAACACGACGACCAAGCGTCGTTCACTAGATGGTTACTTAGCAACGGCGCCAGAAATTTTCGCCGAGGCCTGGCATTTGTGGCAACAGTACGGTAATTTAGACGATGGGATTCGGCTTTTAGGGATTACGTTGACTGATTTGTATCCCTTAGATTATGAAAATATTACTTTACCGCTACTTTTTTGAAAAGACGATAGCTTTTTTAACTGAGGAACTGTATACTTAGTGTATAATATTTGTAGCAGATCATTAGAAAAAAGAAATACTTGGCAGGCACAGCGACCTTGTGACAGTGGAAGACAAGGCATTCCAATTTCTGGCGCACTAATGATTAAAAGTGAACACTTACTAAAAAGTGGCCATTATTGGCAAACAGAGTGGTACCGCGGAATTTCCGTCTCTAATCCTTAGGGGCGGTTTTTCTTTGGTTGAAAAAATAGGAGGATTTTAATGAACGCAAAAGATAACGTCATTGCCAGCTTAGTTGCCGTTTTAGGCACTGAATTACCAGCTGACAAAATTGCTGAATTACTGGAAGTACCGAAATCATCAAAATTAGGTGATTATGCTTTTCCAACGTTTAGTTTGGCTAAAGTTCGGCGGCAAGCACCACCATTAATTGCTCAAAGTTTGGTTGCCGCAATTGACCAAACTGGTTATGAACAAGTCGTCGCAACTGGTGCGTATGTTAACTTTTTCTTAGATAAGTCAGCTTTTGCCCAAGATATTTTGACGACCGTTTTAACTGCAGGCGAGCATTATGGTGATAGTGATTTAGGTGCCGGTGGCAATGTGCCCATCGATATGTCATCACCTAACATTGCTAAGCCAATGTCAATGGGCCATTTGCGCTCAACCGTCATTGGTAATTCTTTAGCGAAGATTTATAGCAAAATCGGTTACCACCCTTATAAAATCAATTATTTAGGTGACTGGGGCACTCAATTTGGTAAATTGATCGTGGCTTATCACAAATGGGGCAGCGAAGCCGAAATCAAAGCTGATCCAATTGGCAATTTACTGAAGTATTATGTTCGTTTCCATAAAGAGGCCGAAACTGATCCAGCGTTAGATGATGAAGGTCGTTTATGGTTCAAAAAACTGGAAGACGGTGATCCTGAAGCAACTCATTTATGGGAATGGTTCCGCGGCCTTTCGTTAGCAGAATTCAACAAGATTTATCAACGTTTAGGCGTCGAATTCGATTCTGACAATGGCGAAGCTTATTACAATGATAAGATGGACCCAGTCGTGCAAGAATTAACTGACAAACATTTGCTTCAAGAAAGCCAAGGCGCCCAGATCGTTGATTTAACTGCTGAAGGTTTGACACCAGCTTTGATCAAACGTTCTGATGGTGCCACCCTTTATATTACCCGTGATTTAGCAGCCGCAATTGATCGTTACAATAAATTCCACTTTGCCAAGTCACTTTATGTGGTTGGTAGTGAGCAGACTGAACATTTCAAGCAATTAAAAGCTGTTCTTGAAAAAATGGGTCATACTTGGGCCCAAGATATTGTTCACGTACCGTTTGGTTTGATTACCAAGGACGGTAAAAAGTTGTCAACCCGTAAAGGTAATGTCGTCTTACTAGATAAGGTTTTGGATGATGCTGTTGATTTGGCTAAGGCACAAATCGCCGCTAAAAATCCTGACTTGGCCAATGCTGATCAAGTGGCGCATCAAGTTGGCGTGGGCGCGGTTATTTTCCATGACTTGAAGAATGATCGCTTAGATAGTTTTGATTTCAGTTTGCAAGAAGTTGTTCGTTTTGAAGGCGAAACTGGACCTTATGTGCAATACACTAATGCGCGGGCGCAAAGTATTCTGCGCAAGGCGGGAACTAAGCTTGATTTAACAACTAGCAAGCTGGCTTTGACTGATCCACAAGCATGGGATGTGTTGAAGTATTTGGCCGATTTCCCGAATATCATCAAACGGGCGGCAACTGAATATGAACCATCTGTAGTAGCTAAATTTGCTTTACGCTTGGCGAAGGCTTTCAACAAATACTATGCGAATTCTAAGATTTTAGTTGCTGATGATGAATTGAATGCACGTTTGGCTTTGGTCAGCGCGGTAAGTCAAGTCTTGCAAGCAGCTTTAGATTTATTAGGTGTTCAAGCACCAGCAGAAATGTAGATGTAGGAGCGATTATTTTATGAAGAAAAAAGAACGACAAGCTATTTTACAAAAAATTGTCCATGAACACTTAGTCCATACACAAGAAGAATTACAAGACTACTTGCATGAATACGGAGTACGAACTACCCAGGCCACCTTATCTCGCGATTTACGTGAGTTGAAGGTTACGAAAATGCGTGATGAGTATGGCAAGTCACGCTATATCAAATTAACCACCGAGACCCAAGGCGATGCCGAACAACGATTACAGTCAGCCTTAAAAACAGTTACCAAATCAGTTGATGTGGTCGGTTTCTTGGTGATTATTCACACCAGTCCTAGTTATGGTAATTTCTTAGCAGCCGCGTTAGATGATTTACGTGATACACCACCGGCTGATATTTTAGGAACAATTGCCGGCCATGATACGGTCGTGGCTTTTTGCAAAGATAATGATCAGGCTCAAGTTGTGTCTGATTATTTATCCACGCATATTTAAACAGATGTTAATGGAATAGAAAGTCGAAGGGCGCCTATGTTTCAATTATTCCACCACCATTCGGTTGCTAAAGTGAGTAATCAGATTTACGCACCTGTGGATGGTGAAGTGATCGATTTGATCAAAGTAAAAGATCCAGTTTTTGCCCAGCACACGCTAGGTCAAGGTTTCGGGGTGATTCCTAGTGATGGCTTTATTTATGCACCAGTTAGTGGGCAAGTCACGTTGGTGGCCAGCACCAAACATGCCATTTATTTTAAAATGGCCAACGGTTTAGATGTTTTATTGCATATGGGATTGAATACTGCTGATTTACACGGTCAGCCGTTTAGAATCCACGTCACGGATGGTCAGCAAGTTAACGGCGGTCAGCGAATTGCTAGTATGAATCGCTTGCAAATCAAAGCTGCGGGGATGTCTGATACCGTCGTGGTCGTGATTACTAATTCCGCCGAAAAATTAGATCATTTGGCAATTAATTACGGGCCCATTTTTGGTGGTCATCGGTTAGGAACAGCGACGGTCAAGGGCTGACCTCAGTAATTTTAACGACCGATTAAATGGCTTTCAGGACATCGTTAATCAATTATTCAACTTAAACAAATCGCTCAAACGACTATTCTAACAAGGAATAGTCGTTTTTTTTGCTTTTTATTTGTAATGAAAAAGTTATTGGTGGGGAATTGGATGCCTTTACATTATAACGATTATAAATTATAATGTAGCTGTTATCATTACATCATAATTTTTGGGAGGCTATATCATGTCATTAGTTGGTAAAGAAATCGGTACTTTTCAAGCAAAGGCTTATCGTCAAGGAAAATTCATTGATGTTTCTGAGCAAGATTTAAAAGGTCACTGGAGTGTTGTGATGTTTTACCCAGCTGACTTCTCATTTGTTTGCCCAACTGAATTACAAGATTTACAGGAACAATATGCCACACTGCAAGCTCTAGGAACTGAAGTTTATTCAGTCTCAACAGATACTCATTTTGTTCATAAGGCATGGCATGACCATTCTGATGCTGTCGGAACGATTGAATACACCATGATTGGTGATCCCTCACAGAAAATTTCACGTTTGTTTGATGTTTTAGACGAGGATCAAGGTTTGGCACAACGGGGGACCTTTATCATTGATCCTGAAGGGATTGTCCAATCAATGGAAGTTAATGCTGATGGTATTGGTCGTAACGCTAGTGAATATATTGACCGGATTAAAGCAGGCCAATATGTTGCTGCTCATCCTGGTGAAGTTTGCCCTGCCAAATGGAAAGAAGGCAGTGAAACTTTAACACCAGGTTTGGATTTAGTTGGCAAGATTTAAGGAGGATCACCAATGGTTCTCAATCAAACATTAAAAGCACAATTAAACCAATATTTACAACTACTTGATCAAGAGGTGATTTTGACAGCGAGCTTAGGAACTGACCAAGCTTCCACTGAAGTTCAGGAATTTCTCAACGAAGTGGTGGGCTTATCAGCAAAATTAAGCCTCGTGACAGCGAAGTTACCACGGACACCGAGTTTTACCTTAAGCACCGCTAAAGCGCCTCAAGGCCGGATTACGTTCGCTGGCGTGCCTTTGGGCCACGAGTTCGAGTCGTTTGTTTTGGCCTTGTTGCAAGTTTCAGGGCACGAGCCTAAAATTTCGGCGGCGGTTAAACAACAAATTATGGCGATTGACCAGGATTTGCATTTTGAGACTTATGCCAGTTTGACTTGCACGAACTGTCCTGATGTTGTTCAGGCACTTAACATTATGAGTGTGTTGAATCCTAAAATCAGTCATACGATGATCGAGGGCGGCATGTATCAGGAAGAAGTGACTGCCAAGAATATTTTGGCAGTGCCCACAGTTTATTTAAATGGTGCCGAATGGGCCAGTGGTCGAATGACTGTTGCAGAAATTGTTCAAAAACTGGCTAGTAAAGAAGTGGTCTTCCACGTCGCGTCTGCTGATGCCATCGCCTATGATGTGTTAGTCGTTGGTGGCGGACCGGCAGCGGCAACTGCAGCAATTTATGCCGTTCGTAAAGGCTTAACCGTGGGATTAGTCGCTGAACGTTTTGGCGGTCAACCACTGGAAACGTTAGGTATCGAGAATTTTATCGGGACGCCTTATATTGAAGGCGAGCAACTGATGAAGAACGTTCGCGTCCATGTTGAGAAATACCCGATTCACTTAATTGAGGGTTTTCAAGCAACAGGCCTTCAGAAGTTAGGGGATAAGCAATTTCAGTTGACCCTGAGTTCTGGTGACCAATTGCAAAGTCAAAGTGTGGTTATTGCCACTGGCGCTCACTGGCGGGAATTAGGAATTCCTGGTGAGGCTGCTCTTAAAACGAAGGGTGTGGCTTATTGCCCTCATTGTGACGGCCCCCTGTATCGTGACAAAGATGTTGCCGTGATCGGCGGCGGTAATTCAGGTGTGGAAGCTGCCATTGATTTGGCCGGAACTAGTCGGCAAGTCACGCTGATTGAATTTATGCCTAAATTAGCGGCTGATGAGGTTTTACAGCAGAAGTTGGATTCCTTGAAGAATGTGACTGTGGTGACGAATGCAGCCACGCAACAAATTAACGGTACTAATCAAGTGACTGGTTTGACCTATCAAGACCGAACTAGCGGTCAAGAACAAACTGTCGATCTGGCTGGTGTTTTCGTTCAAGTAGGTTTATTACCTAATACGGATTGGCTAGGGGATACCATTGCCTTAAGTGCCCATCACGAAATCGAAGTGGATGATCATAATGCCACTAATGTTGCTGGTGTTTTCGCGGCTGGTGATTGCACCACCGTTCCTTACAAACAGATTGCGATTGCCATTGGTGCCGGTGCAACGGCAAGTTTAAGTGCTTTTGATTATTTGATTCGGCATTAATTGCCGTGATCGGAAAAGCAAGTTGTGGTGTTGGCTGACTCGATCCTCAAATAAATTTTTCAAAGCATTCAAAAAAGCTCGTTATCAGTTTTAAAACTGATAACGAGCTTTTTAGTGGCTGCTAATTAGTCATATTCTTGGTATATTTTTTCTAAAATGATGACTAACAGCACTTGAAATAAAAGGCTTTCATAAATTTATGCATTTTTCTAGCTGAAATTGTTCGTGAAAACAACTCGTAACTAAGATGAACTTTACGTGAAGAACTTACAATTTACTTAAGCAAATGGTTCAGTAAAATATTTATTTATACAATAAGACAGCGTCACAACTGAGGTTAGACGCTGCCAAGTCAAGATTAGACGAATGATGGATAATTGACGGAAAAACCTTGACATCTACTTTATACCACATTTGAGCAAGTTTTTGTTACTTTTTTTTCATTATTTTTGAAATAAAAGTTTAAGAATGAAAAGTGTATAAAAGTAATTACTCTAGTAAGCGCTTTATAAAATAGCGATTACATTTTAATTGAGAAAAAATTTTTCAAATTTTTGAAGATTTTTAAATCTGCTGAGCGAAGGCAAGGCATGGTTTAAAAATTTGACTATAAAAAAAGCAGTCGCCATAACGACTGCTTTTAGTGAAAACTATTTATTTTGAGCTAGAGCTTGAAGTGCTGACGTAGCTTGAAAGGACGTTTTGTAAATCTTTGTCCTTGATGCTGACGTTAGCTTTCTTGATGACCTTAGCTAAGACTTTTTGCATAACGCTAGAGTCTTGTAACCATGAATCATAAAGTTGCTTCGTTAATTCTTTCTTGTGGTCAGCCATCTTGCCCTTACCAGGGTTCTTGATCATCTTGATGATGTGGTAACCATAAGTTGTCTTAACAGGAGTCTTAGTGTATTCGCCTTGCTTCAACTTGAATGCAGCTGCCTTAAAGTCTGAGTCTAAGCTAGTATCAGTATTGTCAAAGGCTGATAATTTACCACCATTTGATTTAGTAGCTGTATCAGTTGAATACTTCTTAGCTAACTTAGTGAAGTCGCCACCTTCATCTAATTGCTTGATGATATCTTTAGCGGTATCTTCTTTAGCAACTAAGATGTGAGCAACAGTGACTTTAGGTTCGTAGCTCTTCCATTGTGTTTCAAGGTTCTTCTCGGTAACTTTCTTGTTAGCCTTTAAAGCGGCTTCAGTCAAGTAGTTAGTCCGAATATTTTCCTTCAAATCTGCTTTAGTCATGCCATTGCTTGATAAAACAGATGAAAGGGAAGAACCGTAAGTCTTCTTAAATTTGTTGTATTGCGCGTCAACTTTCTTGCTAGAAACTTTGCTACCATATTGGTCTTCGAGGGCCTTAGTGATAATCATTGTTTGCAAGGTTGATTGACCAGAAGTGGTTTTCTTCATCTTCTCGTAATACTCGCTCTCAGTGATTTTGCCACCCTTCATTGAGACAACAGTTTTACTATTGCTACATCCGGCTAGTGCTAGAACAGCGACAACGCCTGCTGCAGCTAAGACCAGCTTCTTAAATGATTTCTTCATAATTCTGAATCCACATCCTATTCAAATTCCGATTTAAAACGCGACACTTCTTGTAATATACCATATTTATCCGCCAAATAAAATAAAGACACCAAATTTAACGGAATGTTCAACTCTTAAGAATAAAAAATTCGCAACTGTCATAGAAAATTCATATATTGATTGGTTTATTCTTGCAAGTCATCAGTTGGTTGCAGATCGTTAAGTTTATCTTGCAGTTTGGTGGCATCTTCAGTTAATTGCTCGACACGTGGTTGCATTTGGAATTGGTAATCTTCAATGTCTTTCTGTAAAGCCGCAATTGTTGGAGCAGCCGTACCCTTAAATTCCTTCTGTAAGCTGCCTAGGGCATTTTTGAAGTGCTGGACACTTTGAGTCAGGTTCTTAGTTGAAGTGGTCAAATCGTCGAAATATTGACGAATATGGTGTTGCCGTTGCAAGCCTGTCTTTTTGGTCGTTAACAAGATATAAGCAGTTCCAGCAATTGCCCCACTAATTAGTCCCTTGCGAAAAGAATGTTTCATTGTTTAGGCCTCCTTCAGTTGTGCTTTGATTTGATCGGCGATTTTAGCGAGTTTTTCTGGGGTGTATTGGTCGGTATTATTAGCCCATTTCATTGAAAAACCATCATTAGTTGTATAACGCGGCACAAAATGAATATGAGAATGAAAAACAGATTGATAAGCTAATTCGCCGTTATTGTTACAAATGTTTAACCCTTTAGCCTCAGGGAAGGCTGCTTTAATGGCCCGGGCGATTTGGGGAACATGTTGAAAGACCCGGGTAGCTAAATCAGTATCATAAGCATAAATATCTGGCACATGTTTCTTCGGCACCAACAGAGTGTGGCCTGGTGTCACTTGAGAAATATCGAGAAATGCTAACACATCCTCGTCTTCATAGACTTTAACACTAGGAATTTCACCACGAATAATTTTACAGAAAACACAATCATCCATTTGTTTCACCTTCAATTAATTTATCGATACTCATTACTAGCTCTTTCATGCTATCATATTAATGATTAACACGACTAGTTATTCAAGTTCCATTATGACACGAAAACCTAATTGGATGCTAGCCAACTGCAATGTTTATTTAGAAATTGCACAGAGATGCTGCGATTCTTGAAATTGCGGCACCGAAGAAGGGAACGATTAGCATGTTAACGGTAGAACATCTTAGTGGTGGCTATCAGCACTTACAGATTTTAAAGGATGTTAGTTTTACAGTGAACGATGGCGAAGTTGTTGGGTTGATTGGTTTAAATGGTGCTGGGAAATCAACCACGATCAAACATATTTTGGGACTACTGCAAGCAACTTCAGGCACAGTCAAAATTAATGACGTCAGTTTACAATCCGATTTACAGGCCTATCGCCAACAAATTGCCTTTGTGCCGGAAACACCGATTTTGTATCCGGAATTAACTTTACGTGAGCATTTGGAAATGACGATCATGGCTTATCAATTAGATTCAGCAGCCACTTGGTCAGTTGCTGAGAAATTGTTGAAGCTGTTTCGCCTGGATCAAATGTTGGATTGGTTTCCAACGCATTTTTCTAAGGGGATGCAACAGAAGGTAATGATCGTGAATGCTTTTATGACGCCAGCCAATCTCTTAATTATTGACGAACCATTTACAGGCCTCGATCCTTTGGCTGTTCATAATTTACTGGATTTAATTGCCACTAAAAAGGCGGCTGGTAAGTCAGTGCTGATGACGACTCATATTCTCGCCACTGCTAAAGCGCAGGCCGACCGTTTTATTTTGCTTAATCAAGGAACCATTCGCGCTGCGGGAACGGTTTCTGAATTAGCAGCCGAATTTAAGGTTGCTCCGAATCAGTTGGATGATATTTATTTACAGATGGCAAAGGAGAATGGTGATGTTTGATTTTCAAACTTTGTGGTCCCACCGTTTAAAGCAACACCTGCGCCAGCAAAATAAATATTTACGTTACGTCTTTAATGATCATTTGATTTTAGCAGTGGTCTTCGTTGTTGGCGCCTTGGCCTTCTGGTACAGCAATGCACTGCAGCAAATTACGCAGCCGCTGTGGTGGGCCGGGCCAGTGGTCATCATTATTTTAGCGCTGGTGCTACTAATCGGTCGCTTGGCAATTTTACTGGTCAAGGCTGATCAGATTTTCCTATTACCACGAGAAGCCCAACTAGGTCGCTATTTAAAACAGGCCCAACATTATAGTTTGGCTTTACCAACTTTTGTGATGATTTTTGCGGGCCTAGTTTTGACACCGTTTGTCTTGCGAGCGACCAGTCTTGCCGGCTGGAGTTGGCTGAGCATTGTTTTATCATTATTTGTTTATAAAGACTTGGATTTAAGCTTAATGGCCAATCAGCTCTTGCGTCAGCCAGCTGACCACAAAATGAACTTTAATCGTCGCTGGTTGGTGTTGGCTGCCGTGCTTAGCTGGATTCTGGGCTTTTATGTGTTTGGTGGCCTGGCCTTGATCGTGGCAGTGCTGGCCAATGTTGCTTGGTGTTGGACGCAAAAGACGGTTTTTCAAACGACTCAGCTTAATTGGCGCTTGGCAATTGAGCAGGAATCAAGTCGACAATTTCGGTTGCTCCGCTTTTACAATCTATTTGTTGATGTGCCTGAAGTTGGTGGCCACGTCGTTAGCAACAAATTGATTAATGTTTGTCTGAACTGGTGGCGTCAGCGCCAGCCAGGAACTTTTAGTTATCTTTATCAAAGTGCTTTTTTACGGCGGACTGATTATTTAAATATTTGGTTGCGCTTTTTAGTGATTGGCATGGTGTTGCTAGCCTTGATTCAACAGCCGATCGTGGTCGTTATTTTATTTCTTTTATTCATTTATTTAGCCGGTTATCAACTGATTCCCTTGTTTCACCATTTTGATCACAATCCAATGACCCAACTTTATCCGACGACCAGCAGTGAGCGGCAACACGATTTTGAACGGATGCTACAACCATTATTATTCATACAATGGCTAGGCTATAGCATCGTCGTTGCATTAAACGGCCAACAATTAGGTTGGTGGTTAGTGCTTGGTTTGATTGGCGGCGGGCTGGTCATGATTATTTTATTCTTACGACTTTATTTACCAGGTCGTTTAACCAAGAAAAAAAGGAGTTAATTTATGCGTTTACGAAATAAACCATGGGTGCCTGATTTAATTGCGGCTAACCCAGCGTTAATTGTCACAGCTGACAGCCAACAAGATTTAGCCGGCAAGTGGGGCGCACGTTTTGCCAACCCTGATTTGCCCATTCAATTGGAAATTGGTTCTGGCAAGGGCCAATTCATTATTGGCATGGCCCAGAAATACCCAGAGTTGAACTTCATTGGGATGGAGTTGCAGTCTTCAGCAATCGGTATGATTTTACAAAAGCAAATCGAGTTACAATTACCCAATTTGCAATTGTTCTTAGGTGATGGGGCCGATTTAACTGAATTTTTCGCCCCAGAAGAAGTGGCCAATGTCTACCTTAATTTCTCTGATCCTTGGCCAAAAACGAAGCATGCAAAAAGACGATTGACTTATGCAAGTTTCCTTGCTCAGTATCAAATCGTCTTAGCGAAAAATGGCCAATTAAAATTAAAAACGGATAATAGCGGCTTATTTGAATATTCAATTATGAGTCTCAATCAAGCTGGTTGGCTGTTTGACTTTATCTCAGTTGATTTGCATCACACTGAACGCCAGGCCGAGAATGTTGAGACCGAATACGAACAAAAATTTGCGGCGCGCGGTCAAGTTATTTATGCCCTTGATGCCATGCCACCAATTAAAAAATAATTCTTTTTAAGAAGCGGGAACAACTAATCTAGTTGACCAGCTTCTTTTTTTAAATCTAATAATTCGCGTGTCCGCGCGTCAAACATGAACTGATATTGGGCCAGTCCATCTTGTTCTTCGCGAGTAATGCCACCGAAGTAAACTTGATGACGCTGATTATGCCAAACGGTTGTCCGTGGTCGTGATTCAATCCAAGCACCAGCAATTGGGCCTTCTTTGAGGAATAGACTCTTGATCTCAGCTAATAAGCTATCGGGCAATTCACGAGCTTGTAAGTTCCAAGCAACGGCGCCAACTAAGCCAGCCATCACACCATTAGCAAAGCCATAGAGTGTATACTTGAGTAACTTTTTTTCGTCTTCTGTCATTATGAACCCCTTCTTCATGACGATAATTAGGTACTATGTCACTAGAATACCCTGTTTCTGCAAGTGGGGCAAGTCCTGACGCTCACTTTAAATAAAATTCAGGATGTTGATTTAGGACTAGTTCAAAATCGTCGAAACATGGCGGAGGCGGTAAAACAGAGTTGGTTCTGACTGCATTCCGGGCTTGCTGGTTGCGGAACGTTGTCGACATCGATTTGAACTAATAAAGTTCAAACCCCTTAGAACTTGATGATAGTGTGAAACAGAACTGAGTTTGACTGCATTGCGGGCTGCTTGGCGTGGAACGCGGCCGACATTGATTTGAGCTTATTGCTACGCAACAATCTCAAATACAAGTCTTGTTCTAAGTGGCAGAGCCACTAAGAACAATTTGGCGGCTGACGCCAAGATCCCTCCATTCCGTCTGGAGTTGATGCGGTTCACTTCACCATTGTTAGTGTTTAAGGCAATTGCAGCGGGACAGCTTAATTCAATTTGAATTGCGGTGAGAACTGAACAGGAAATCAAAATCTTGTTTGAGATTTCTCTGGTTTTATCCAAAAAAATTGTCAAACGGTTCTATTAGCTAATCTCAATTTGCTTTTCCAAATAGTGGTAATCAATTCTGTTAGTTTCATCTGGTGGTTGTTGGGCGATTGTCATCTGACTTTACGAATCTCGCCTTGAAATCTAATAAAGGTAAAGTGGACTAGCCTAACTCAAAACGTAGTGGAGGCCGCCGGGTTGTCAGTCGCCAAATTCTTCTTGATGGCGTAGAAGAAGACCTGTACTGAAGACTTTCTTAGAAAGGCTTCAATCAGCGTCGGCAACGTTCCACAACCCGGCGGCCGCAACGAAGTTGTCCACAATTCTGCCTAAAACCAACAATAGATTTATAGATCCAAATCATGGCCACGGCAGTCCACACTCTTAAAAATCGCCCGGCAACCATCGATCTATTCAAAGGAAAACTTGGCACTTTTTAAAACAAGTCTTTTGTAATTTAGCGATGAAACAGTATAATAAAAAACGATCGTCACCGCGCTAGAACGAAAATTCTAGTCCGCGATGAGTAGGCGATGAAAAGTAATGCGAATGAATAACAACGAATTAGGGAGTGATTTGATGGAAACATTGACTGAATATTTTACGTTATCAGATTCTGCCTGTGATAATGGCGACAGTTTGAAAAAATTATTAACTTTATTTGCTGACGAGGCGGTAGTGACCGACAATCGGGGCTATGTTTATCGTGGTCGCGCCCAAGTTGACCAATTTTTTAATAACTTCTTTACTGAAAATGTTAAATTGAAACATATTTTTGAAGTGCACAAACAAGAAAATCGGGTGGAAGTCAACTGGGGTGTCGTTGGTCAGAAAGAAAATAGTCAAAAGATTTTTGCGTTGACCGGCACGGATTTGGCAATGTTAAATGATCAAGGCAAAATTATTAACTTACGAGTGACGACTGATCATTAAAACTGCTTAAAAAACGAATCATTTTTGATTGACACTTACTAAAAGATAGCTTATTCTTAAAGTGTACTAATTGATGGAGGTTTAAATCATGAAAACTTTAAATGAATTACCAGCTAAAGATTTAAAGTCAATTACAGCTAAGGGCAAGACCATGTTATTCTTCACGGCCACTTGGTGCGGTGATTGCCGTTTCATTAAGCCAAGTATGCCAGCAATTGATGCTGAATATCCTGATTTGAATTTCGTTGAAGTTGACCGCGATCAATTCATGGATTTAGCACAAGAGTTAGGTATTATGGGAATTCCAAGTTTTGTTGCTTATGAAGATGGTCAAGAAGTTGGCCGTTTCGTTAGTGCTGATCGGAAAACCCGCGCCGAAATTGAAAATTTCATTAATAATTTAGCTTTTACTAACTAAGACTTTAAAAACAATTAAATCTAGCTTACAATAATAAGCGTGCAACCAAGGTCAGTTAACTCCGCTAGCAAAGTGACGGAATTGCTGGTTTTGTGTGCGACACGCTTTTTTTGTACAAATAAAATTAAAAAATCGAGTTGTGCTCAAGAATATTTCGGGGCAACTTTCTGAAAATAGACGACATTTAAGTTAAGATTAAAGACCCTGATTGGGCACACTTAGAAAATAAAATAAACTAATGATGGGAAGTTATTCGATTGCTGATTTCAAGCTATAATAAAGACGCTTTAGGCGATGTATTGATTGTCACAACAGGTCAGGCCACGGCAAGCGAACAAGCTGTTACTCAAGCCGGTGATGTGGTCGCAATTTTCCGTCAAGATAATCAAGAATTAGTAGGTGTGAACTTATTCCATGCCCAAGATAATTTGACTGATTTAACTGGTGATGGCCAAGTATTTTTAAATGAAAATCAAATTGATGAATTTAATGGCTTGTTGCAAAAAGCTGGGGTTAATTCCCAACTTGTGGCTGATTTAAAGCCGAAATTCGTTGTTGGTCAAGTATTGACCTTAAAGGAACATCCTAATTCTGATCATTTGCACATTGCCCAAGTTGATGTTGGTGCGGATGAGCCACTACAAATTGTTTGTGGTGCGCCTAATATTGGCGAACATCAAAAAGTTGTGGTCGCTTTAGTCGGTGCGATGATGCCTGATGGCAAGATCATCTGGCCAGGTGAGTTACGTGGTGTGAAGAGTTTGGGCATGATTTGTAGTGCTCGGGAATTAGGCTTAAAAAATGCGCCAGCTAAGCGGGGTATTTTAGTTTTGGATCACAATAGTGAAGTTGGTTCCGCGTTTGATTTTAATTACGCACTTTAATTCGTAATGATTTAATGAGTTTTACAAGACTGAACAAGTAATGAGGACGAAAATATGACAACTAAGAAATATTTTTTTATTGGGATTAAGGGTTCTGGAATGAGTGCTTTGGCTTTAGTCGTGCATGACTTAGGCTACCAAGTTGCTGGTTCTGATATTGATCAATATACTTTCACGCAAAAAGGCTTAGAGGCGGCTGGAATTCCAATTTACGCCTTTGATCCAGAGAACATTCAACCAGATTGGATTTATATCGCTGGGAATGCCTTTACTGATGATCATCCAGAAATTAAAGCTGCTCATGAGCGTGGCTACGAAGTGATTCGCTACCATGATTTCTTAGGTCAGTTAATGCAAGACTACACCAGTATTGGCGTAGCCGGGACTCATGGTAAGACTAGTACCACTGGTTTATTGGCCCATGTTTTAAGTGGCGTTGCCAAGACAGCTTACCTAATTGGTGATGGGACTGGCAAAGGCGAAGCTGATGCCAAGTTCTTTGTTTTTGAAGCTGATGAATATCGTCGTCACTTCATTGCTTATCATCCTGATTATGTCATTATGACTAATGTTGATTTTGATCATCCTGATTACTATCACGACTTAGAAGATGTGTTCAGTGCCTTTGAACAAGAAGCTAAACAAACGAAGAAGGGCATCTTTGCTTGGGGCGACGATCCTAATTTGCGCCGCCTGCAAACTGACACCCCAATTTATTACTATGGTTTGAAAGATAGCGATGATTTCCAGGCCGTCAATGTGCAACGGACTGATACTGGTTCATCCTTTGATGTCTTGCATCATGGCGAAGAGTTAGGTCATTTTGTGATCCATTTATTTGGTGAACACAATATTTTAAATAGTTTGGCAGTCATTGGGGTCAGCTACCTTGAAGGCTTGTCAATGACTGAAGTTGCGGCTGAACTCTTAACCTTTAAGGGCGTTAAGCGGCGTTTCAGCGAACAAAAATTTGGCGATTTAACCGTGATTGACGATTACGCTCATCATCCTTCAGAAATTAAGGCGACGATTGACGCTGCTCGACAAAAATATCCAGATCAAGAATTAGTAGTGGTTTTCCAACCTCATACTTATACGCGGACGAAAGCGTTAATGCCACAATTTGCCACTGCATTAGATCGTGCTGACCAAGTTTATTTAACGAATATCTTTGGCTCAGTTCGGGAACATCAGGGCAGTGTTTCAAGTGCCGATTTAGGTGCAGAAATCAAGCATGGTGGCGAAGTATTGACCTTGGATGAAATGAACGTCTTAACTAAATATCAAAAAGCAGTCATTATTTTCATGGGTGCTGGTGATATTCAGAAATATGAAAAAGCTTTTGAAGATTTACTGAATAAATAATTGATTGAATAATGGCGAACCTAAGATGAATAATCAAAAGTGGCAAGCCATTATTCTTGTTTTAACAACAAATTTTTCTGATATATGGTAGTTAATCAACTTTTATTGGAGGTTTATATGGCAGCGGATGCAGATGCAAAGCAAAATAAGTTACTTTTATTAGACGGCAATAGCTTGGCCTTCCGAGCTTTTTTCGCCTTACACAATTCTTTAGACCGTTTTACTAACAGTGAAGGCCTGCACACCAATGCACTCTACACTTTTAGCAATATGTTAGAGACGATTCTGGCGGCAGAACACCCAACTCATATGTTGGTGGCTTTTGATGCCGGCAAAACGACATTTCGGACCAAGATGTTCGATGACTATAAAGGCAATCGTTCCAAAACACCCACTGAATTGTCTGAACAATTACCATACTTTGGCAATTATTTAGACGCCTTGGGCATTGCTCATTATCAATTGGTAGATTATGAGGCTGATGACATTATTGGTACCTTGGCTGCTGAAGCTCAAGGTCAAATGCCGGTGACGATTATTACTGGTGATCGTGATTTAACTCAGTTAACCACGGCTAACACCACTGTTAAGGTGACAGTTAAAGGCGTTAACGAATTAGAGACTTACACGCCGGCTCATGTTCAAGAAAAGCTGGGAATCACGCCAAAACAAATCATTGATATGAAGGGCTTAATGGGTGATACATCGGATAATTATCCTGGGGTCACTAAAGTTGGCGAGAAGACAGCCCTGAAGTTAGTCAAGGAATATGGCAGTATTGAAGGCCTTTACGAGCACGTGGCTGACATGAAAAAAAGCAAGTTAAAAGAAAACTTGGAAAATGATCATGAGCAGGCCTTATTGTCGAAAAAACTAGCGACAATTAATACCGCAGCGCCATTAGCGATTGGTTTGGCTGATCTTAAGCGGCAACCTGAAGATCAAGAAAAGTTAATTGCTTTTTACGAAGAAATGGACTTTAAGTCTAAATTATCAAAATTACAAATCAGTAAATCAACTTTACAAGCTAGTACAGCCACCCAGCCAGCAATCAATGCTGAAGAATTAACGGCTGATAAATTACCAGCAATTTTTGCGAAGCAGCAACCACTGGCTTTGGAAATTGATATTTTAGGCGATAATTATCATGTGGAAATGCCGATTGGTTTTGCCATTGGTGCCGAGGATAACTGGTACTATAGTCAAGATTTAAGTTTATTAACCACCCCTGAGTTTAAAGCCTGGTTGGCTGATCAGCAGCAAGAAAAGTATGTCTTTGATAGTAAAAAGACTGAGGTGCTATTGACGCGTTTAGGCGTGCCGATTGCGGGAATGAGTTTTGATTTACTATTGGTTTCTTACTTGTTAAATACTTTTGATAACAGCAACGATTTAGGCGTCTTGGCCCACTTGCATGGTTATCAAGATGTTCAAACTGATTTGGAAGTTTATGGTAAGGGCACTAAACGGGCAGTACCAATGGATGCTGAAATTTTAGGGACGCATTTGGCTCGGAAGGCACAAGCAATTTATAAATTGCGGGCGCCATTACTACAACAACTTAAAGACAATGATCAAGATCAGCTTTACGATGAAATTGAAGCACCCTTGGCTTTAGTGCTGGCGCAAATGGAATTAAATGGGATTACCGTTGATAGTCAACGTCTACAAGCCATGCGGTTAGATTTCGAAAAGCGACTGACTGATATTCAGGCGTTGATTTATGAAGACGCTGGTCATGAATTCAATATTAATTCGCCGAAGCAGTTAGGGACGGTGTTATTTGACGAGCTTAAGTTACCAGTGATCAAGAAGAACAAAACTGGTTATTCGACCTCCGTTGAAGTGCTGGAACAATTACAAGGCGACAATCCGATTATTGATCGAATTTTGACTTATCGGCAAATTTCAAAGTTACAATCAACGTACATCACGGGCTTACTAAAGGTGATTCATCCCGACCATAAAGTGCATACCCGTTATTTACAAACGTTAACGCAAACTGGTCGCTTATCATCAGTTGATCCTAATTTGCAAAATATTCCCGTTCGCTTGCCAGAAGGGCGCAAAATTCGTCAGGCCTTTGTGCCCAGTCATCCTGGTTGGGAAATCTTCTCTAGCGACTATTCTCAAGTAGAATTGCGGGTCTTGGCTCATGTTTCTGGGGATGCTAATATGCAGGCGGCTTTCAGAAATAAAATTGATATTCATGCGAATACCGCGATGAAGATTTTCCACTTAGATGATCCTAGTGAAGTTACTCCAGATATGCGGCGGCAAGCAAAGGCGACTAATTTCGGAATTGTTTATGGGATTAGTGATTATGGCTTAGCGCGAAATATTGGTATTTCTAGAACCCAAGCCGCTAATTTTATTGCTGCTTATTTCGAACAGTATCCTGATGTGGAGAAATACGTCAAAGATATTGTGGAGGTCGCTCGTAAACAAGGTTACGTGGAAACCATTATGCATCGCCGTCGTTATTTACCAGATATTCATGCTAAGAATTTCAATTTACGGTCTTTTGCTGAACGGACAGCCATGAATACACCGATTCAAGGTAGTGCCGCCGATATTATTAAAGTCGCCATGATTAACATGCAGCAACGCTTGGCAGCGGAGCAGTTACAGGCTAAAATGTTATTGCAGGTTCATGATGAGTTGATTTTCGAAGCACCAGCTGAAGAAATTCCAATTTTGGAAAAATTAGTGCCAAGTGTAATGGATTCAGCCGTCAAATTAGATGTGCCCTTAGTTGTGGATAGTGCTCATGGCACAACTTGGTATGATGCGAAAGGTTAAAAAAGGAGGAGACTAACTGTGCCAGAATTACCAGAAGTAGAAACAGTTCGCCGTTCCTTGATTCCTTTAATCGCTGGCAAAAAAATCGCGAAAGTGGCGCTTTATTATCCCAAAATTGTTAATGGCGATAGTAAATTATTCCAAGCTATTTTAGCCGGCCGAACTTTTGCAACCATTGATCGTCGTGGTAAATATTTACTGTTCCGCTTTGATGAAAACTTGACGATGATCAGTCATTTGCGCATGGAAGGCAAATATTATCTCGAACCCAACACCGTGCCGCATAATAAACATGTGCACGTGGTGTTTGAGTTAACTGATGGCACTAGTTTGCAGTACCAAGATGTGCGTAAATTCGGGCGGATGCAGCTCGTTGATACGGGCACTGAGGCTCAAGTTTCCGGGATTAAACTTTTGGGCCCCGAACCATTAAGTCCAGATTTTACCGTGGCTGCATTCTATCAGGGTCTACAACGGCATCATAAAGCAATCAAGCCCGTACTGCTGGATCAAAAAGTAGTGACTGGTTTGGGCAATATTTATGTGGATGAAGTGCTTTGGTTGAGCAAAATTAATCCGTTGACGCCCGCCAATCAAATAACCATGGCTCAGGCGACAACACTGCATCAGCAAATTATTGCTGAATTGACTAAAGCGGTGGCTGCTGGCGGCACGACGATTCGGAGTTATGTTGATGCTAGTGGTCATACGGGTCATTTTCAATTTGATCTGCATGTTTATGGCGAAGAGGGTAAACCTTGCTCACGTTGTCAAACCACGATTGTTAAAATTAAAGTTGGTGGTCGTGGGACTCATTTTTGCCCTCATTGCCAGCCGCTACCAGCGGGGATGTCCTTAAATGAAGCTGGTAATGCGGTTGCAGGTGATACTCATGCTTAACGCCCCAATCCTCGGCCTAACTGGTGGCATTGCCTCGGGGAAATCGGCAGTGGCGAAGCTCTTTGTCCAAAAGGGTGCCAGCTTAATTGATGCTGATCAAATTGCCCATCAGTTAATGGCACCCGGTGAGTTAGGTGCGCAACAAATCAAGCAGGTTTTTGGTGCTGGATATTTTGACGACAACGGGCAATTGAATCGAGCTAAGCTGGGAGCATTGGTCTTTAATGATCCGGCGGCTTTGCAGCAGCTAAATGATTTAACGCAAACCCTGATTCGTCAGCGCATCGTTCAAGAACTTGACCGGGCCCGGCAACAAGATTATCCGTTAATCGTTGCTGAAATTCCGTTATTATTTGAACAGCATTACCAGGATTTGTGTGACGCGATTTTAGTGGTGACCATTGACCAGGAGTTACAGGTGACGCGTTTACAACAGCGTAATCAATTATCAACGGCGGCTGCTGAACAACGCATCGCGGCCCAGGTCATGCCAGAGGTACGTTTAGCTGGCGCCGACTTTATCCTAGATGGTTCTCATGATTTACCTGCTTTGGCGGCACAGTTTACCAAACTGTGGCAATCGGCTTCTTTTCGGAAGTTTCTGCAACGGCCAGTGCGGACAAATTTAAATGAGCTAAAAAATAATTAATAAAATAATTTCAAAAAACAAGTTGCCGATTTTTTTTAAGGCAACTTATTTTTTAGGTGTTAAATTGGCCAAGTGCATTGGGGCAGCTGCTCCTCAAAGTGCGGGATTCCTCAGCCACCGCTCTTGTTGTTAGTCCTAAATTTAGGTTATAATATAACCAATTAACAGTAATTTTTTGCAGAAATCTAGGAGACTGAGGTAGTAGTATGCAATGTCCGCGTTGTCATCATAATTCATTAAAAGTTGTTGATAGTCGACCAGCTGATGAGGGGCGGGCAATTCGCCGGCGTCGTGAATGCGAGAATTGTGGTTATCGTTTTACCACATTTGAGCGAATTGAACAGACACCATTATTAGTGATTAAGAAAAACGGTACCCGTGAAGAATTTAATCGCGAAAAAATTATGCGTGGTTTAGTGCGTGCTGCTGAAAAGCGGCCGATTACTATGGATCAAATGACGACCGTCGTTGATAGCGTCGAACATGATATTCGGCAAAATGGCGAAAATGAAATTAAATCGAACGACATTGGCGAATTGGTCATGAAATATTTGGCGAAGCTTGATGATGTCGCCTATATTCGTTTTGCCAGTGTTTATCGACAATTTAAAGATATGAATGTGTTTATGCAAGAGGTGCAAGAGCTGATTGCAAAGGAGAAGAAGTCTTACCAAGATGAAAGTAAACGAGAACAAGACCATTAGTTCAAATTTAGACCCACAATTGGGTTATTTTTTGGCGCGGGCTAGTATTTGGACTGACCAAGATCAAGTTGTCCTGACCAAACTTTATCAGCCGTTGTTAAGCACAGCTGCTTACACCATGTATTTAACGCTTTGGTCGGAAGTTAATGATCAGCAATTGGTTTCGCAGCGTCAGCATCATTTTCAGTTATTTGATTTGCTTGACCTTGATGCGGGGATGTTTCTGACGGCCCGCCGCCAATTAGAAGCGTTAGGTTTGGTGCGCACGTATCAGAAGCAGGATCAACTCGGCACTTATTTAATTTATCAATTATTTACGCCCTTAGCGCCAGAGAAATTCTTCCAAGAAGAACTACTGGCGACTTTTTTATTAGAACAAGTATCACGTCCACGGTTTATGGCTTTGCGGGCCTTCTTTGCATTGCCAAAGGTTGATTTAACAGCAACGCAAGAACTTACCGCCGGTTTCTTAGATGTTTTCCATGTGGCCAGTACCAGTTTGCTGGTGCCGCCCACTGAGGTCCAGCAAAGCGCCCATTATTTTAAAAATGATCAGCAAAAGCGGGCGATTGGCGAAATTAGTCCCGCCGAGCTAGCCAGTTTCGATTGGGAAACATTGATTGCCCTAGTTGGCCGGCAACAAATTGAGCCAACGGAAATTAACCAGCATCAAAGTGAAATTTATGGCTTGAAAGCTTTTTATGATTTTACGTTGACTGATATTGCTCGTTTAATTGCGCGGAGCATTGATCGACAAACGAATAAAATTAACTTCAATTTATTGGAGCAAAAGGCACTGGCTGCTTATCAACAATTGCATCCTAGCGCCAGTGAACACCAGACTAATTCAGTGACAACAACCGCTCCAACTAACGCTCAAACCACTGGGACAACCAAGCAACGACTGGCGCCAGCAGAGCAACAGTTAATTGAACAAGCTCAGAAAATGCTGCCGTTGGACTTTTTGCGTTGGGAAAAAGATCGGGTGCATTCTTATGTTGGTGAACAGGAAATTCGCAACTTAAAGAAATTACAGCAACGGGGTGTGTTTGAGAACGCCACCTTAAATATGCTGATTCATACGATCTTGCAAGATAGTACGACGCTGACTGTGGCTTTATTGGATAAGGTTGCCCAAGATTGGTTGAAACATGGTGTTAACAGTCCGACAGCGGCCTTGGCTTATTTACAAGCACAACAAAATAAGCCGCAACGACAATATAATCGGCGCGGCAAAACCACCGCTAATCAGACGAAAGGCCCAGTGCCAAGTTGGCTGAATAATAATGGGGAAGATAAGAAAAAAAATCATCAGGCCGCAGCGTCGTCAGTCACGGCCAACGATATTCGTCAAAAATTGGCTCGCTTAGAAAAAACACGTCAGGAAAGAGATGGTCGCAATGCATAATATCAATGAATACTTAAAGAAGTATTTGGCTGATCGTGGATTAAACGATAATTATCGCCAACTGATGGCCGCAGCTTTGCAGGACAGCGATGTGCGCTCGTTTCTGGCAGCTAATCAGGACAAGATTGACCGAGCAAGTGTTGAAAAGTCAGCGGCGGCTATTTATGAATTTTATCAAACGAAGCAAGGTTTAAATCCAAACCAGCCCTTGCTGAAAGCTGGATATGAACCCTATTTGCGCGTTGCTAATGGCGGTATCGAGGTGGCTTATCAGTTGAATCAAACTGGGGTGGCCTTAGCGAAAACCAGAAGCGAAAAAAATAAAATCACGGTGTTGAATTTACCCGATAATTTAAAAAATATTACCTTTGCTGATTATCGCGACATTGATGGCCGTAATGAGGCTTATGGTGCCACGATTGATTTGTTGGCCCAATATCTTGCTAAGCAGCCTAATCAATATGTTCGCGGCCTGTATTTAAGTGGACCTTTTGGCATTGGCAAAACTTATTTAATGGGTGCCTTGGCTAACGAGTTGGCCAAAAATAATGTTGCGAGTACCTTGGTTCATTTTCCCACCTTCGCAGTGCAAATGAAGCAAGCAATTAATGAACACAAAGTTTGGGATCGGTTACAGAAAATTGAAAAAACACCAGTCTTGATCTTGGACGATATTGGTGCCGACGCGCTAAGTCCGTGGGTGCGTGATGAAGTGTTAGGTGTGATTCTGCAGTATCGGATGCAGGAGCAATTAACGACTTGCTTTACCTCTAATTTTAATTTGGCGGAATTAGAACAATATTTAAGTGAAACTAGTCAGGGTACCGAAGTGGTGAAATCACAACGAATTATGGAACGAGTTCGTTTCTTAGCCCAAGAATATGAAATGACTGGCCCAAATATTCGCCAAGAAGCTTTTAAATAACTGAAGTTGGAGTTGTCTAAAACATGTTTCAGGCAGAATAGCGGACAACTCCGTTGCGGCCGCCGGAGTGTGGAACGCTGCCGACACTGATTTGAGCTTATTGCTACGCAACAATCTCAAATACAGGTCTTCTTCTAACCGCTAAAGCGGCAAGAAGAATTTGGCGGCTGACACTCCGGCGGCTTCCACTACGTTTTGAGTTAGGTCGGTCTACTTTATGTTTGGTCGATACCAAGGCAGTACTAGTAAAGCTAGACGCCAATCGCCCAGCAACCACCTGTGGAAACTTACAGAACTGATTACCACTATTTAGAAAAACAGATTGGTATAAACTAATAGGTCTGTTTGACAAGATTTCTGGAATTAAACCAGACAGAATCTGTCGGGCAGACTTTTTCGATACTATCATTGTAATTGGGAAAACAATTTAAGATAGAGTTAATCTGACTCACTACAATTGCCTTAACCACTAACCAAGATAAAGTGAACCACCTCAACTCCAGACGACGTGGAGGGATCTTGGCGTCAGCCGCCAAATTGTTCTTAGTGGCTGGGCCGCTTAGAACAAGGCTTGTATTTGAGATTGTTGCGGAGCAATAAGCTCAAATCAACGCCGGCCGCGTTCCACGCCAAGCAGCCCGGAACAGAGTCAGACGCTATTCTGTTTTAGACACTGTATCAGGTTCTTGGTTTTGAATTGTTTTGTAATTTGGCTGATGATCACTCAGTTATTTTCATAAATTTTCTCACAATACTTGTATCTTTTTCATTTTTATGTTTTAATAACGCATGAAGATACCACAAATAATCAGTGAGCTGTTAAGAGAGAAAAGATCCTAGTCTGCAAGTCTTTTCCGGTTTCAGTATTTGCGACCACTTCGAATGAACTTGGGTGATTCCAATAATGATCATTTTGAGCGGAGATAAGTGCACTTATCTCAATTCGGGTGGAACCGCGTTAAATAACGTCCCCAATAATCTTAACGGATTATTGGGGATTTTTTTGTGGCAGTTCAAGGAGGAAGAATTATGGCAAAGATTTCATTAACATTTCCCGATCAAAGTCAACACGAATTTGATGCTGGGGTAACCACTTTAGCTGTTGCGAAAAGTATTGCTAGTAGCTTAGCTAAAAAAGCTGTTGCTGGTAATTTAAACGGCACCTTGGTTGATTTGGACCAACCTTTGAACCAAGATGGCGATTTACAAATTATTACCAACACTGATCCTGAAGGTGTGTTAGTTTTACGGGATACGGCAGCATTTGTTTTAGGCGCGGCTTTGAAACAATTACATCCTGATTTACATTTTGGCGAACACAAGGCTGATGACGATGGTTTCTATTTAGATACTGATCGTGCTGACGGCCAAGTTGCTGTTAGCGAATTGCCTGACATTAAGAAAGCTATGCAAAAAATTATTTCAGCTAATCAACCAGTTGAGCGTAAAGTTGTTGATAAAGCTGATTTGTTAAAAAAATTTGCTGACGATCCTTACCAAACATTGTTATTAAATGCCATGGATGCTGTTCAAGTTCACGTTTATCAATTAGGTGATTATACAAGCTTCGGCAGCCGAGCTTTATTGAAGAGCTTAGCACCACTAAAGCATGTTGAATTATTATCGGTCGCTGGTGCTTACTGGCAAGGTAAATCAAGTAATCCAATGTTACAACGGATTTATGGAACGGCTTTCTTCAAGGCTGATGAATTAGATGCTGATTTGAAACGTCGGGCTGAAATCAAAGAACGTGATCACCGGACAATCGGTCGTGATTTGGACATTTTCTTCGTTGATCCTGAAGTTGGTGCTGGCTTACCATATTGGATGCCAAATGGTGCGACGATTCGTCGAGTCATCGAACGTTATATCATCGACAAGGAAGTCGCTGATGGTTACGAACATGTTTACACACCAGTTTTAGCTAACTTGAATTTATACAAGACTTCTGGTCACTGGGCTCATTATCGTGAAGATATGTTCCCACCAATGGATATGGGCGATGGCGAGTTCTTGGAATTACGGCCAATGAACTGCCCATCACATATTCAAATTTACAACCACCACAACCGCTCATATCGGGAATTACCAGTGCGGATCGCCGAATTAGGCATGATGCATCGTTATGAAAAATCTGGTGCCTTATCAGGTTTGCAACGGGTTCGGGAAATGACTTTGAATGATGGTCATACTTTCTTAGCACCAGAACAAATCCAAAGCGAATTCAAACGAGTATTGCGTTTGATGATGGATGTTTATGATGATTTCAATATTACTGACTATACTTTCCGCTTGAGTTATCGTGACCCTGCTAATACTGAGAAGTATTTCGATGATGACGAAATGTGGAACAAGTCCCAAGCTATGTTGAAGGGTGCCATGGATGATCTTGGCCTTGACTACTATGAAGCAGAAGGTGAAGCAGCCTTCTACGGTCCTAAGTTGGATGTCCAAACGAAGACGGCTTTAGGTAATGACGAAACTATGTCAACCATTCAATTAGACTTCATGATGCCAGAGAAGTTCCAATTAACTTATGTTGGTGCTGATGGTAAGGATCATCGTCCGGTCATGATGCATCGTGGCATTGTTGGTACGATGGAACGATTCATTGCTTACTTAATGGAAATTTACAAAGGTGCATTCCCAACTTGGTTGGCACCAGTGCAAGTTGAAATTATTCCAGTTAACCTTGATTTGCATACTGAATATGCCCAAGAGTTACAAAAGCAATTAGCTAGCCAAGGTATTCGAGTTAAAGTTGATTTACGTAATGAAAAGATGGGCTACAAGATTCGTGAAGCTCAGACCCAAAAAGTGCCATACACGTTAGTTGTTGGTGATGAAGAATTACGTGATCAAACTGTTTCAGTTCGTCGTTATGGTGAGAAAGATGCCAATGACGAAGCAATTAAGATGTTCACTGACATGATCTTAGACGATATCCACAATTACAGTCGGACTGGTTCTGAGAAAGTTAACAGTAACGTCGAAACAAAACTTGACAAGTAAATCGTCAGTCGGTATACTAGTAAAGTTGAATTAAGCAGAAGTTCCCGCTTCTCACCCATGTTTTCAGACCTCTGGGTATAAAACGTTTTGTTTGCCGAAAGAATTTTAATTTCGCTGCGGGTGCTTTTGCATCCCGCAGCTTTTTTGCGTGGGTCTGGCGAGAAATACTCGTCGACAATTTATTTGGAGGTGACTTCCCATAGCAAAAGATTTATTTATTAATGATAGCATTCGAGCCCGTGAAGTTCGTTTAATCGCTGGCGATGGTGAGCAGTTAGGTGTGAAATCAAGAATTGATGCCTTAAAGTTGGCTGAACAATCCAACATGGATCTCGTCTTAGTTTCACCAAATGCCAAACCACCAGTTGCCAAGATTATGGACTACGGCAAGTATCGCTTCGAACTGCAGAAGAAAGATCGTGAAGCACGTAAGAAGCAGAAGATTGTTAACGTCAAAGAAGTACGCTTAAGCCCAGGTATTGGTGAGAACGACTTTAACACGAAGCTTAACAATGCTCGTAAGTTCTTAGGCAAAGGCGACAAAGTTAAAGTGTCAATTCGCTTTAAAGGTCGGGCAATCACCCATAAAGAAGTAGGACGTAAGGTTCTTGAGCAACTCGCTGAACAAACTGGCGATATTGCTAATGTTGAATCACATCCACGGATGGATGGGCGTAGCATGTTTCTCATGCTAGCACCAAAAGCGGACAAATAAGTCTTAATCGACATTTTTAAATTACTTTAGGAGGATATTATCATGCCAAAGCAAAAAACACATCGCGCTTCAGCAAAGCGTTTCAAAAAAACCGCTAGTGGTAAATTAAAGCGGGGTCATGCTTATACAAGTCACCGTTTCCACGGTAAGACTAAGAAACAACGGCGTCAATTAAGCAAGCCAGGTTTGGTTTCTAATAGTGATATGCGTCGAATCCGGCAAATGCTTTCTCAAGTTCGTTAATTCTTTAAAGCAGAGCCCAGTTCCCAGAATTTTTTAAGTGAAAGTTATTTCTCAAGGAGGAAATTAATATGCCACGTGTAAAAGGCGGTACAGTTACGCGCAAACGTCGTAAGAAAGTTTTAAAATTAGCAAAAGGATATCGCGGTGCTAAGCATTTACTCTTCAAATCAGCAAATACTCAGGTCATGGTTTCTTATCGCTATGCTTTCCGCGATCGTCGTCAAGTTAAGCGCGAATTCCGGAAGTTATGGATTGCCCGGATCAATGCGGCAGCTCGTATGAACGACATCAACTACAGTCAATTAATGCACGGTTTGAAATTATCTAACGTAGATATCAACCGTAAGATGTTAGCTGATCTTGCTTATACAGATGCTGATGCATTTAAAGCAATTGCTGACCAAGCAAAAGCTGCTTTGGCTAAGTAATTTAGAACAGTCAATTAATCACACAGTTCAAATTGAACTGTGTTTTTTTGTGGCTTAAAATAAGGTTAACCGTCTTGGTTTTTGTCAAATTGGATTGGTGAAGAAATTTTGAAGGAGCAAACGCAGCATGAACTTTCAATTACGAGAATATCGCAGCACTGATTTAACTGAGCTTACTCAATTATTTTATCAGACGGTTCATCAAGTAAATTGTCGTGATTATTCAGTTGATCAGCTGAATGCTTGGGCCGATGGGCAATTGGATTTGCCCGCTTGGAATGCATCTTTTTTGGATCATGAAACAATTGTGGCAGTTAATTTAACCGGGCAGTTAGTTGGTTTTGGTGATCTGGCCGCGACAGGTTATTTGGATCGTTTGTATGTTCATGCCGCCTATCAGCATCAAGGGATTGCCACAACAATTTGTGATCGGCTGGAGCATGATTATTCCGGGCCGGCAATCACGACCGCTGCCTCAATCACGGCGCGGCCTTTCTTTCAGCAACGTGGTTATCAGATTCAGCGCCAACAACAAGTCATTCGCCATGGTGTGGCGCTAACTAATTTTGTCATGGTGAAATATTTTTAATGGGAGGGTTCGTCATGAAAGTTGTTGCCGCAATAGATTCATTTAAGGGCAGTGCCACGTCGGCGGAGTTAAACCAGGCCTTTTTTCAGCAAATAAGTTCGCCTGAATTGTCGTTGATCTCAGTGCCAATTGCCGATGGTGGTGAAGGCACTATGGCCGCCATCAAAGCGGCTCGTGGTGGCCATTATCAAAAGGTGACCACCATTGATTTGCTAGGGCGCCCGCTGACCACTGAGTATTTAGTGACCAAGATTGCTGGTGTCACAACGGCGGTGATTGAGTCAGCCAAAATTATCGGTTTGGACTTGATTGTACCCAGTGCAACGACGATTCAGCAGGCCTCAAGTTATGGCTTGGGGTTAGTTTTACGCCAAGTGATTACCAGTGGTTGTCAGCAAATTTATCTCTCATTAGGTGGTAGTGGCACTTCTGATGGTGGCCTAGGTCTACTAGCTGGATTAGGTGCAAAAATAAACGGTCAGTCGCTAAATAAGGACAATCTCTTAAATGATTTTCGAGAACTTGATTTAACACCAATTCAGTCGTTGCTCCGTCAGGTGAAATTAACGGCTTTAGTTGATGTTGATAATCCTTATGCGGGGCCGAAAGGATTTGCACCTGTTTTTGGTCCGCAAAAAGGTGGCACCGCGACAATTCTACAATCGCAAAATCAGCAGGCAGCGCAAGTATTAACCGTCATTAAACAGCAATATCAGCTTGATTTAAATCAACTACCAGGTGCTGGGGCGGCTGGTGGTTTAGGTGGCGCCTTAGCCTTGATTGGCGCTAAGCTGGCACCAGGTTTTGCGACTATTAGTCAGTTAGTTCAGTTGCCGACGATTTGTCAGGATGCTGATTTAATAATTACGGGTGAGGGCCGGATTGATGGCCAAACTGATGGCGGCAAAGTGCCACTGGGCGTTGCTGAATTAGGCCAGCAATTAAAGATTCCAGTAGTAGCAATTTGTGGTAGCCGCGCTGAAAAAATTGGTCGTCTAGAAAAGCTAGTATTAGGTGTTTATTGCATCCAGTCAGGACCAGTTAGTTTAGCAACAGCGGTGGACCACCAGCAAACCTTAATGAACGTCAGTCAACTTGGCGTTAGTTTGTTGCAAACATTTTATAGAAAGTCTTTGCGAACCAGCTAATTGGTAGCTTGCGAGAAAAAACGCTAAACTGAAAGAAATTGCGGTATTGCTCACAATATGCCATAATTATTTTGTAACCGCTTTATTAATGACAAGGAGATGGGTCAATGCCTGAACTTTCAGTTTTGATCTCGGTATATAATCGCAATCAGTTATTGACGGAAACATTAATTTCATTATGCCAGCAAACACTGCCAAGGACTGAATTTGAAGTGATTATTGGTGATGATGGCTCCAGTAGTGATACTTTAGCAGTGGTGCGCCAATTTGAAAACCAACTTGAGCTTAAATATCTCTATCAGACAGATTTAGGTTTTCGAGCAGGCACTGTGCGCAACTTAAGTGCCCAAGTTGCTCGGGGCAAATATCTGGTGATTTTAGATGCTGGCATTGTTTTAAGTGAGGATGCCTTGCAACAGCATCTGACTCGCCAGCAAATGAGTACGAAACCAACCACTTTCTTGGGAAATATTTATGGCTTTGATCGCTTGAATGAGAATCGACCAGTTTTGGATTCATTACAGATTAGTGGTCACAACGTTAATCAAGCCATTCAAAAATTACAAACTTTGGCCATTTGTGACGCTCGCCGACCGATCTTTGAACGCTATGGCACGGATTTAACGACGTGGCGCGCACCGTGGCTGATTTTCTGGGTGGGCCATTCTTCATTACCCCGTCAAGAATTTTTGGATTTAGGTGGCTTTGATGAATCTTTCAATGGTTGGGGCTATGAAGATATTGATTTGGGTATTCGTTGGTTTAAGGCTGACTACGATATTCAGTTTGCCGGAGAAATTGGCAGCGTTCATTTGCCGCATGAGAAATTCAAGGAACAGCTGGCCGTCAATGAGCGAGTTCAATATAGTTGCCAGCGCAAGCAAAAATTGCTTGATAAGCATCAATTGGCGGAAATTCAAGATTGGTTGACCCTGGAGACGATTGAAATTGATCAACATCGAACGGACAAAAACTAGTGATTACCAAATAAGTTGAATTAGGAAATTTACAAGTGACGATTACTTTTTCCTAACTAAATGTGAGTTAGAACTTTTTTTCTAATTTTGGTTGCAAAAGTAATTTTTGTGTGCTAAATTTGGAAACGTTAACAATAATTATTTCATGTGACTAGATAATACTAGGCATGGAAAGACCACTAGAGTGTAAAACTCAAGTGGACTTTTCCATGCCTTTTTTGGTATTATATAGCAACGCAAATAACACATCTGCAGATGAGGGTTAACAACATGAAAATCAAAAAGGTTTTAAATCAAAATGCGGTTTTAGTGCTTGATGACGATCAGGAAAAAGTCGCAATTGGTAAGGGCATTGGTTTCAATAAGAAAAGAAATGATCGGATTTTTCGGCGTCAAATTGAGCGATTGTTCATTTTAGAGCCGGAAGGTCAGATCAAGCTGCAGGATTTACTGAATCAAATTGATGAGAAGTATCTTTTTGCAGCGGAGCATATTATTGACCATGCCGAAACGGTGTTAATGGAACATTTGAATGAGCACTTGTTGATTGCCTTAACGGATCATTTGGCTTTCTCAGCAAGTAACATTCAAAACGGAATTTTTATTCGGAATAAGCTTTTGCGTGAAATTGAAGTTCTTTATGATGAAGAATTTGCAATTGCACAATGGGCAGTGGATTATTTAAACAAGTCACTGGGTATTCCTTATAGTTATGACGAGGCCGGCTACATTGCCATTCACTTACATAGTGGACGCAATAATCAGTCAACTCGAAGTCGGAGTATCCGCGAGGTCACGATTGTTTCTGACGTGATTCATTTGATCGAGCAAGAATTGGATATTGATATTCACTCAGATGCCATGGCGCTGAATTACTCACGATTGGCCAATCATCTACGACAATTATTGCAACGTTATCATAACCAGCAGTATGCAGTGTTAGATGGCGAGATTGTTGATTTAGTGAAACAGAAATATCCAGAAAGTTATTTGATTGCGAAGAAAATTCGCGTGCTTTTAACGAAAAGTTATCAAATGTCCACCACCACAGAAGAGTTAGGCTATATTGCGATTCACATTGAACGCCTACGTATGGCCAAAGAAAGTATGAAAGCGGAGGAAGAAAAGAAATGAAAGCATACATGCAACGAATGGGACGGTCCTTAATGTTACCAGTGGCCGTATTACCTGCTGCATCATTACTAGTCGGGATTGCCAACTGGATCGTTGGGACAGCTGGGGCTAATTCACTGACCACATTCTTAATGAATGCTGGTTTAGCAATTTTAAATCACTTGGCACTATTGTTTGCCGTTGGTTTAGCTTTAGGAATGTCAAAAGATAAAGATGGCGCCGCAGCGTTATCTGGCTTAGTAGCTTACTTAGTACCAATGACCGTGTTGGCACCTGAGTCTGTTCAAGGATTGTTGGGCTTAAAGAAATTAACGGATGTTAACCCAGCTTTCAGTACCATGGGCAATAACGTTTTCGTCGGGATTGTTGCTGGTTTAATTGCTGCCGCAATGTACAATCGTTTCAGCCACGTACAATTGCCAATGGCGTTGTCTTTCTTTAGTGGTAAACGGTTAGTGCCAATCATGTCAGCGATTGCCATGCTAGTTGTTTCTGGCGCTTTGCTCTTCATCTGGCCTGGCGTGTACTCAGTCTTAGTTGGCTTTGGTAAAATGATTTCTAACTTAGGCTTCATCGGTGCCGGTCTTTATGGCTTCTTCAACCGATTATTGATTCCAACGGGCTTACATCACGCCCTGAACTCGGTATTCTGGTTTGACGTTGCTGGGATCAATGATATTGGTAACTTCTTAGCTGGCCAAAGCGCTATTGATAAAGGTCTAGCAATTGTTGGTAAAACCGGGATGTACCAAGCTGGTTTCTTCCCAATTATGATGTTTGGTTTACCAGCCGGTGCTTTAGCAATTTACCAAGCTGCTCGTCCTGAGAAGAAAAAGGTGACTGCTTCCCTGATGTTAGCTGGCGCCTTTGCTTCATTCTTTACTGGTGTTTCTGAACCACTTGAATTCTCATTCATGTTCGTGGCTTGGCCACTTTATGTGTTGCACGCAATCTTCACTGGTTTGTCCTTAGCCGTTAGTGCATTCTTCCACTGGACTTCTGGTTTTGCGTTTAGTGCTGGTTTCGTTGATTATGTGCTGTCACTTAAGAACCCCGTGGCGCATCAACCATTGATGTTATTAGTCCAAGGTTTGGCTTTTGCTGCGATTTACTACTTTGGTTTCCGCTTTGCGATTAAGAAATTTAACTTAATGACACCTGGCCGTGAAAAAGGCGAAGATGAAGCTTCTGAAAGTATCGATCCATTCACTAAAGGTAGCGACAAGTATGCTGTTTTAGCAGACGAAATTTACAATGCTTTAGGTGGCGCTGCTAATGTCACTTCAATCGATAACTGTACCACACGTTTACGTTTGCAAGTTGCTGATACGGGCACCGTTGATCAAGCTAAGATCAAAGCAACCGGCGTTCCTGGTGTTAAAGTCATTGACGGTAAGAACATTCAAGTCATCGTTGGGACCGATGTGCAATTCGTCGCTGACGAAATGACTAAACTTCACCAAGGTGGACCACGGCCAACTGCTGCAGCTAAAGAAGCTGCTACTGAAGCGCCTGCCGCAGAAGCAACCGCACCTGTCGCTGAAGCAACAACAGCAGAACCAGTTTCGAAGACGTCTGAACTTTACGCCGTTGCCACTGGTAAGTTGATTCCAATTACTGAAGTTGCTGATGATGTCTTCTCAACTAAGATGATGGGTGATGGCTTCGCGGTTATTCCTGAAAATGGTGAGATTTTTGCACCAATTGCTGGGACCATTAGCAGCATTTTCCCAACTAAGCATGCCCTGGGCATTAAAACTGCTTCTGGCTTAGAAGTCTTGTTGCACATGGGTCTGGATACGGTTAGCTTGAAGGGTGAACCATTTACAATCATGGTTAAAGAAGGTCAAGAAATTAACCGCGGTCAATTAATTGCCAACGTTGATTTAGACGCCATTAAAGCGGCCGGCTTGAAGACTGACATGATTGTTGCCGTAACGAATGGCGATCAAATGAAAGCTATTTCTGTTGAAGCTGGTCAAGAAGTTAAGGCTAATGCTGAAATCGGGACCGTTGAAAGTAAATAGTTCAAAATAATTTTAAGTAACGCTGAAGACCACGCTGACGATTTAAACAGTCAGGGTGGTTTTTTATGTGTGGTAATTATTTAGTTGATGAGCGGGCACTTTTTTAACTCACTGGATTAATTCACAATTTTCAACGTTAATGATTGCTATAAACAGGAATTGAGCTTTTATTTTAGTAAGTACTAGTAACTGTGCTCATAACCGATTAAAATGACGGTAGATCACAATAATGGAGTTGATGGGACATGAAAAAAGCAGTCTTAGTATTTAATAGTGAACCAATTTTAGGCAATTTAATGGCGTCGCAAATCAGATTTGATGGTAATGTCAAACGCTACTTGAAGGCCTTGCAAGCGGGAATCAGCCAGTTGAATTTACCGTGGCAGGTTTCATTGGACCAATCTTTTGGTGATGTGGCAACGTTATTAGCTGCAGATAACCAACTATTGATTTGCGCTCCCGGACTCGAAGAACAATTAGTCTACAAAGATACTGACCAAGATAAATTGCTGTTTCTAACAAGTTTAGAATTTCATGGCAATGATGTTCAGCGGGTGTTGGCAATGATGCAACGAATCTCTTGATCGGCCTTTAATTTTAAGCAAACCTCGCTTAAAATAGAGACTACGAGATAAAAAATCACTGCACTTTAGCTAAAGTGCAATGATTTCGGAATATTAGCAAGTTGATATTTCCGGTCGATTATTTTTAGGAGGTACGAAATGACAACACCTGTTTTAAAACAAGTTCAACTTGCTGATTTAACCACGCTACAGCAGATCAGCCGAGAAACTTTTGCTGATACATTTGGTAGTGAAAATTCGGCTAGTGATTTGGCGGAATATCTGGAGACTGCTTATAGCAATGAGCAATTAACTAGTGAGCTGGCCAATCCTGAATCGGCTTTTTACTTTGTCCAACTGGCAGATCAAGTGGCCGGCTATTTGAAAGTTAACTGGGGTCAAGCCCAATCAGAAAAATTAGGCGCAACTGGTTTTGAAATCGAACGCATTTATATTCGGCCGCAATTCAAGCGTCATGGCTTAGGTCGCTTGCTTTATCAGCATGCCGTGGACCAAGCCGAGCAAGCTGATAAAGAATTTATTTGGCTGGGTGTTTGGGAACGTAACTATCCAGCCCAAGCTTTTTATAAAAAGTTAGGGTTCTACCAAGTTGGTCAGCATACCTTTACTTTAGGCGAAGATCCCCAGACGGACTTATTGATGCGCCGCGATTTAAACAATCATTAAAGTCAAAAAATCAAAAAAAGTTTCTGAACCGCTTAATTGCTCGCGGTTCAGAAACTTTTTTTGTGCGTTCGTTAATCTTTTTCAGGTTGACTGGCCTGAGTATTTTTCAGACAAACGGCGAAGATAAAGCCGATCACGGCCACAACCAAGAAGGTTACGAAGACGGCGTGATAACCGGCTAAATCAGCGGCGACTTTGCCCAGCGTCTGGTGATGAGCGGTGCTAATGGCCAAGACCAGCGTTGCCGCAGCGACACCAGCAGAACCGAGAATCTGGCGGACGGTGGTAATGACGGCCGTTCCGTGTGAAATCAGTTGATCAGGCAGCGAATTCGCGCCTAACGTAACCGCCGGCATCATCACGAAGGCATTACCACCTTCAATTAACGCCGCAATTAAGATCATGGTGATTAGCGATTGCTGACCAGGGATGAAGACTAGTAGGGCCCAGCCCAGTACAATCATGCCCATGCCGATTAGCATGGTGGCTTTAAAGCCAATTTTATCAGCGAGATGCCCAGTCACTGGATTGAGAATACTTAAAACCACGGCGCCAGGAACTAAAGCCATTCCTGAAGCGAAGGGTGACAATCCCAGGACGGTTTGGTAATAAAGCGGGAAGATAATGGTGACCACAATCAAGGCAATGTAAGATGCCCCAGTTAGTAAAACAGCTAAATCATAGTTTAAGTTTTGGAGCACCCGTAAGTCTAATAGCGGATGAGCCACGTGGAATTGCCGCCAAACAAAGTAGACGACGGCCAGGATACTAGCAATCAGCAGTGCCGTCATGGCCGCCCAATTGACATTTTTAGTGCCGATTTGATTAACCACATATAGCATCCCGATAAAGCCGAGACTACCAAAAACAGATTGATAATCAAGCGGCGATTTCTTCTGAGGCATGACGTCTTTAATGGTCTTAAACGAGAGCAACAGAACCAAAGTGATAATGACCATAAAGACCACGAATAATCCTTGCCAAGTCGTGTACTTTAAAATAATGCCAGAAATAATCGGCCCAATCGCTAAGGCTGAACCCATTACTAAACCGGCAAAGCCCATGACTGCGCCTCGTTTTTCTTCCGGGGTGATCCGTAACATGACCGTTTGATAGGAAGGAAACATGATGCCAACTGCCATGGCTTCCATGACTCGGCCCAGCATCATTAAAGGAAAGTTCGGTGCCAAGAAAATGATCAGGGTGCCGATGTCGAAGAGCGCCAACATGCTGATAAATAAAGTTGGAAAGCGTAAATTATTTAACAACCAAGGACTGACGGGCATCATCACAACCATCACTAACATAAAACCAGTTGTTAACCATTGAATGGTCGAGGCTGGGACATTAAAGTATTTCATCAAAGTTGGATAGGCCGTTGATAGTGACGACTGACTAATTGACATGGTGAATGTGCCAGCCAGCAGGGTCCAAATAAAGGCCATCCGTTGGTAGGCTTTACCATGTAAATCTATTGCTTGTTTTGCCATAATAATCGACTCCCATTTAATATTTAATCTAATTATAAACTGACACCAAAAAATCAGAAATAATACGCTCGTTAAGATTATAGTTCTTAGGAGAACCTAATTCAATCTTTAGCTACTAAGAAAATAAGCTGACAAAAATAATGATTGCCATGATGGGTTTGATCTAAAATTAGTTTGAAGTAGATTAGCAGCCAATTTGACTGTGTTTTGTACAGGGCTGCTGCTAGTTATGCTATACTTACTGTGGATTGGAGTGATATGATGTCGATTGCCACATTTACCATACTCTCAACGAGTTTAAATAAACAAACTCAAGTTAAGATTCTTTTACCTAAAAAACGACTTGAAAAGCAACCAGTACTGTTCTTATTACATGGTTTATCAGATGATGCTTCAGCTTGGTTAACGATGAGTTCTTTAGCACGTTACGCCGAAGACTTGCCTTTTGCAATTGTTATGCCTGATGCTGGCCGTAGTTTCTATCATGATTTACCTGCAGGTGAGCGTTACTGGCAATATTTAACTACTGAATTGCCACAATTCTTGCGAACTTGGTTTAATTGGCCGCTGACACGGACAACGACTTTTGCCGCTGGTTTATCAATGGGTGGTTACGGTGCCCTTAAACTGGCCCTAACTTACCCTGAGCGCTACGGTGCTGCAGTCAGTTTGTCTGGCTGCTTGGATTTGAATCAATCGTGGTCAGAGGAGTCAGCTTTGTTGGATCATGTTTTTGGTAGTCAGGCTAAATTCCAGAACAGTTCAGCCAATTTACTAAATTTGTTGGCAAATCAAGAAGTTTCGCATTTGCCGTTATTACAATTTATTGGCACCAATGATTCTTTATTAGCCGATAATCGTAGTTTCCATACTTTTGGGCGGCAATATTTAGATAAACTTGATTATCGTGAACAAACGGGCACCCATAATTGGGAATTCTGGGATACGTATTTGCCAGTAGCTTTACAGTGGTTGAATCAACGTTATCAGCAGTTAAACCCCAGCAAATAGCAATTTGTTAAAAATAAAAGTCTTGCGACCAGGCTCTTTCGAGTAGGTCCAAGACTTTTTATTTAAACTTAGTCAGCCCAGGTCAAAACTTGCTTGCCAAAATGAGGCTTGGTTAAGCTGGCGTGAGCATCGCGGACATTGGCCAAAGTGGCTGGTCGAACTTGGTCAATGGCGATTTGTAAGCTTCGTTCGGCTAAATATTTAGTCCAAAATTCAAAGGTTTCATGATCAGTTGCCGCGCCGCGATAATGAATCGTAATTTTCTCAGCAGCAGGTGCAGTCAATTGAATATCATTGTCATTAAAACAAATCAGTTGACTCTTCGGCGCCAATAATTGGTTCGCTAAGCCATGATCATGACCACCAAGGAGCGTGTTGAAGACAACGGTTTGTTGGTGCTGCCAGCTAGTGTCGCTAGGGAGCTGATCATAGGCGAGAAAGTTTTGCACGCCTAATTCATGGGCGACTTTTTCGTGGCGATGATTAGCAATCCCCAGCACTTGTTGGTGATTATAGAGGGCGATTTGGGCCAGCAATGAGCCCACACCGCCAGTAACACCAATGATGGCAATTTGATCAGTCGGTTTAATGTTGGCAAAATGGTACCAAGCATTGTACGCTGCAATTCCTGTTGTTGGCAGACTAGCCGCAATTGGCACTGGCAGAGTTAGTGGCCGTCGCATAATTTTATTCGTACTGGCCGTCACATATTGACTATAACCACTTTTGGCCCGATGATTAATGACCCAATCACCGACCTGATAATCAGTGACACTAGGATCAACCGCCACAATTTGTCCCACTAAATCAGATCCTAAATAAAAAGGTGCGGTTAGCGGCTGGCCATTGCTAAATTGCCCTTGGCGCAAATAACCTTCATAAGGATTAATGGCGAAAGCCGCTACTTTGATCAATACTTGATTGGTTTTCGGCGTGGGGATGTCCCGTTCAAATTCTTGAATCACGTCGGGACCACCATAATTTGTAAATCCAAAACTCTTCATCAGACAACGATCCTTTCACTAGTGATTATTAATTAATGCTAGATTATCATAGTCTACTTTAATTATAGGCGACTAGTGCTAAAAAAACTGGTTTGAGTACTTTGACTGATGACTTGATTTGAAGCTTTGATATCAGTTAAAAACAGAATGGCGTTTGACCCTGTTCCGGGCTGCTTGGCGTGGAACGCTGCCGGCATTGATTTGAGCTTATTGCTTTGCAACAATCTCAAATACAAGCCTTGTTCTAAGTGGCAGAGCCACTAAGAACAATTTGGCGGCTGACGCCAAGATCCCTCCACGTCGTCTGGAGTTGAGATGGTGCGCTTTATTTTTGCCAGTAATCAAGGCAGTCATTGTAAGATTGCGGAACCACCTGAATAATCGAATGGAATTGAGCGCTGCTATTTAGAAAAGCAGATTGATATCAATTAATCATCCTGTTTGACAAGTTTTCGGTAATTGGATTGAGGACAATGTCAGACAGATTTTTGCCAGGTACTGTTCAGTTGTGTCGACAATCCAAATCAATCTGCACAGTCCTGCAACAATTGCCTTAACCACTAACAACAGGTAAACGCTCTAACTCAACTCCAGACGGAATGGAGGGCGTGGTTGTCAGCCGCCAAATTATACTTAGCGATTTATCGCTTAGTATAAGGCTCGTATTTGAAACAATTTGGTCTTTAATTGGTTCAAATCGATGCCGGCCGCGTTCCACAACCAGCAAGCCCGGAATGGAGTCAGAACCAGTTCTGTTTTAAGACCACACCTGGTTCGACTATTTGCAGTGCTGAAACGTGTTCGAAGCTGCAGCTGGCTATGATTAACTTAATTATTTGCTCGATCGGTTATCACCGCTCCTGCAAATATTTGAAATTGTACTACGCCAAAAAACCACCGCCCCCACACTCTAGATGAAACGTGTTCGGGATGCCAAATGGCTATGGTTAATTTAAATAATTGCTCGATCGGCTGTGCCGCTCAATCAATTATTTGAAATTACCCTACGCCAAAGGACCGGCATCCCTCACACTCTGCTTGTGGTTTACGGCACTGGGCTTTATAATGGAAAGAGATAAAAATGAGGTGAACTATGGCTTTCTTTAAACCAGATTGGTTGTTAACTAGTATTTATGCGTTACAGCCAGTTGACTTAAAACGTCATCAAATTAATACAATATTGACAGATTTGGATAATACTTTGATTGCTTGGCATGAGCCGCAATCTTCCAATCAGTTGCGGCAGTGGCTGGATTTAATGGCTCAGAGTCACATTCAAGTAATTGTTGTTTCCAATAATAATCAGCGTCGTGTGGCCCGAGCTGTGGCTGATTTGCAAATTCCTTTTATTCATAGCGCTAAGAAGCCATTACCTTTTGGCATTAAGCAGGCGTTGAAGAAATTCGACTTAAATCCACAGCAAACAATTATGGTTGGCGATCAGTTGTTGACTGATATTCAAGCTGGACATTTGGCTGGGGTGCGAACAGTTATGGTGAAGCCACTGGTTGAAACTGACAGTCGCATTACGCATTTTAGCCGCTTCATGGAAGGCATTATTATGAAACAATATTATCGTAAGAACCCAAATTTGCAATGGCAGGAGAAAATGAACTAAATGACGAATACGAATAACGAAGCACTTTACTGTATTGGCTGCGGTGCCAAATTGCAAAGTGATGATTCCCAGCAAGCTGGTTATATTCCTGCTGCTTCACTGAAGAAACAATTGGCTGACGATAATGCTGCTTTTTATTGCCAACGTTGTTTCCGGTTGCGGCACTATAACGAAATTGCTGACATTGCCATTGACGACGATGAATTTACCCGTTTGCTTAACGGCTTAGGTCGTAAAAAAGCCTTAATTGTCAATGTAGTTGATTTGTTTGATTTTGATGGCAGTGTAATTCCCGGTTTGCATCGGTATGTTGGTGAAAATCCCATTTTATTAGTTGGGAATAAGGCTGATTTATTGCCGAAGAGTGTCCATCGCTCGCGAGTGCGTAACTGGTTAGAGCAGCAGGCTGCCCAACAAGGACTACATCCAGTCGCGACAATCTTAACGAGTGCTAAGAAAAACTACCAATTAGATGAATTATTGGCCACAATTGAGAAATATCGTCAGCATCGAGATGTTTATGTGGTCGGCACAACGAATGTTGGTAAATCAACGTTAATTAATGCCATTATTAAAAGTACCGCCGGTGCTGGTGATTTAATTACGACCTCACAATTTCCGGGGACAACGCTGGACCAAATTCAGATTCCCTTAGCTGATGGTCAGAGTATCATCGACACGCCGGGGATCATCAATGGCACCCAAATGGCTCATTTTTTGGCGAAGGATGAATTGCATTACATTAGTCCCCAAACTGAAATTCGGCCCAAGGTATTTCAATTAACACCGCCACAAACACTTTTCTTAGGGGCTTTGGCGCGCTTAGATTATCTTTCTGGTAAGCGCAGTAGTTTAGTGGTTTACGTGGAGAACCAGCTGTTAGTACATCGCACAAAAACTGCCACGGCTGATGATTTCTATCAACGTCATGCCGGTGAGTTACTCACGCCACCAGCTGACCCGAAGAATTTGCCAGATTTTCGCCGGCATGAATTCCAGACCCATCAACCTCAAGATTTAGTTATTTCAGGTTTGGGCTGGATTCGCATACCAGCTAATAGTCACTATGCCTTGTATTTGCCAGCGGGTGTTGGTTATAGTTTACGGGCACCAATCGTTTAGGAGAGTTAATTCATGTTATCAAGTAAACAGAAGAAATTTTTGAAAAGTAAGGCCAATCGGTTGCGGCCCATGGCCCAAATCGGTAAAAATGGCGTTAATGAAGCCGTGATTGAAGATTTGAAACAAGCCTTGGCTACGCGCGAGTTGATCAAAGTCAGTTTGTTGCAAAACGCTGACGTGACAGTCACTGAAGTTGTTGACGCTTTAGCAGAGTTACCGAAAATTGAAGTGATTCAGCATTTAGGCCGCGTAATTACGATTTATCGGCCAAATAATAAAGAGAAATATCAACGACTTTCAACCGAAGTGAACAAAATTAAATGAACCAACAAAAAATTTTAACGCCAGAACCAAAGGTAAAAGTGGCAACGCATCCTTTGACGCGCCACGCTGTTGGCATTGTCGGCGGTACTTTTAATCCAGTTCATCTGGGGCATTTGGTCATGGCTGACCAAGTCATGTGTCAGCTAAAATTGGAACGGATTTTATTTATTCCTGATGCTGAGCCGCCGCATGTTGATCACAAAGAGACCATTGCTGCCAAAGATCGAGTTGCGATGTTGGAGTTGGCAATTGCGAATCATCCTGGCTTTGAACTAGATTTATTAGAAATTGCCCGTGGTGGTAAGAGTTACACCTACGACACGATTGTCGAATTGAAGAAACGTCATCCAATGAATGATTATTATTTGATTCTCGGTGCGGACATGATCAATTATTTGAAAAAGTGGCACCGAATTAACGATTTAGCCAAATTAGTAACTTTTGTTGGCGTGAAACGTCCTGGCTATCCTGCACAGTCACAATATCCCGTGATTTGGGTAGATGCGCCGGAGTTAGCAATTAGCTCAACAAGGATTCGCGGTTTGGTCAAGAATCATTGTTCAATTCGTTATTTAGTGCCAGCAGCGGTCGAGAAATACATTGCTGAAAAGGGGCTTTATCATGACTGAGTATGCTGAATCAAGTGAATTTAGACAATTAGTACCAATGTCGCATCAAGAATTAGTGGCCAAGTTACGGGCCCAGCTAAGCGATTATCGCTTTAACCATTGCTTGCGCGTTGAACAAACGGCAATGACGATTGCTGAAGCTAATCATGCTGATGTGGTTCGCGCTGGGATTGCTGGACTTTTGCACGATTATGCGAAAGAAAAAAGTGATCAAGATTTTAAAAATATGATTGCTCAGCAGCACTTACCAGCAGAATTATTAGACTATGGCAATGGTGTTTGGCACGGCTTAGTCGGTCAATACTTTATTAAAGCTGAGTTAGGCATTACCGACCCGGCGATTTTAACCAGTATTGCGCACCACACTGCTGGCAGTGCCCAAATGTCAGTTTTGGACAAAATAGTTTTTGTAGCTGATTATGTTGAGCCTGGTCGCGACTTTCCTAAGGTTGACGTTGCACGGCAGGCTTTGGCAACTAGTCTTGACGCAGCTGTCTCAGTTGAATTGCGCCAAGTGATCGAACATTTGGTGAGTCGACAACAGAAGATTTATCCAGTCATGCTTGACGCTTATAATGTTTATGGAATTAAACAGGAGGAACAACATTAGTGATCAATAGTGAAGAAATTTTAAAAGCAGTCGTTAAAGCGGCTGATGACAAACGGGCCGAACAAATCGTGGCCTTAGATATGCGGAAAGTGAGTTTATTAGCTGACTATTTCGTGGTAATGCATGCTGGCTCTGAACGCCAGGTTGAAGCCATTAAAGAAGCAATCGTCGATCGGGTCAATCAATTAGGCAATATTGAAAACCGCGTCGAAGGTGGCAAGGATTCACAATGGGTCTTGATCGACTTTAAAGATGTGGTTGTCCATATTTTTGTTGAAGAGACTCGTCATTTCTATAATTTAGAAAAATTATGGGCCGATGCACCAGAAGTTAATTTAAGTGAATGGGTTACTGAAGAAAAGTAAAGCCGATTGCTTGCTAATAGGTAATAGCTGTTGAATAACTTACTGAATTTAGCTAGGTTGCACTTTAATTTAAAACAATAGGGGCCTAGATTAAACTAACAGAATTAAGTATGACTAATTAGCAGGCAGACTGGCATATAATAATCAGGTCTGATTGACAAGCTATCTAGCTAAACTAGAAATTGTCAATCAGACTTTTTTGTTTATTATTCAAAGATGGCAACACTTAAAATTTAGCTAAAAGTTCTCGCGATAATTGTCTTAAGCTCTAATAATAATCTAGTTAGACGCGATTCTGTTTAATCGCTTTCATCAGTATTTTTTGATTTGCTTTCAGACGACTCCTTGTCAGATTAATCGTCGCAGCCTGAATTGCTAGAACGAGCTTGAACAATCGTGATAACTCCATTAGAATAAAAGCACAATAGTAAATCCAACTGGCGGTGAAGAATGCTGCTCACCGCGTTGTTGGTCGAACGAGGAGAATAAATGTATCAAACATTTGCCTATTATTATGATCAATTAATGGATAAAGATCTTTACCAACAATGGCTTGATTTCACTAATCAGCAGTTTGGTTCGCTAAAGCAGCAACAGGTCCTGGATTTGGCCTGTGGTACTGGCGATTTGGCGTTATTATATGCGCAGCAAGGTGCCGATGTTTTTGGCGTCGATCTCTCTTTAGAGATGCTTACTTTAGCTGCTGATCGTTTAAACAAAGCTAACGCTGATGCAACGTTAATGCAGGGGGATTTTCGACAATTAACTGACTTGGAATTACCACAGCTTGATTTGGTGACTTGCTATGATGATTCTTTGTGCTATCTAACGAATTTGGCTGATTTGCAGACGACCTTTGAGCAAGTGCGTCAATCATTAAAGCCGGGTGGCACCTTCTTATTTGATATGCATTCCCTTTATCAGGTCAATGAAGTTTTTCCAGGTTATATGTATAATTATCATGAAGAGGATTGGGCATTTATGTGGTCGAGTTTCGCCGATGATCCTAGCAACAGTGTGCTTCATGACCTGACTTTCTTTGTTTGGCGTGATGATTTAGGTGGCTATGATGCCTTGAATGAAATTCATCATGAGCGGACTTATCCCATTATTAAAGTTAAACAGGCCTTGGCTGCCAGTGGCTTTACGGAAATTGAAACTTTCGGTGGTTTTGCCGGTGAGGCGATTACCCCAACGACTGAACGGTGGTTTTTCAAGGCTAAGGCCCCGCAAGCATGATGCAAGCCTGTGGGATTATTGCTGAGTATAATCCATTTCACCGCGGACATCAGTATCAACTGCAACAAGCACGGGAAAAGTCTCAGGCTGATTGTTTAATTGTCGTGATGTCCGGAAATTTCGTGCAACGTGGCGAGCCGGCGATTGTTGACAAATGGCAACGTGTCAAGCAGGCCTTGACTTACGGGGCGGACTTGGTGATTGAATTGCCCTTTGCATTGGCTTGTCAGCCAGCTGATTTATTTGCCCAAGGATCCTTGGCAATTTTAGCAGCATTGCAGTGTCAGTCCTTGGCTTTTGGAACTGAGGATGCTAACTTTGATTATCAACAGTTTGTCCAGAAGTTATTACCACAATTAGATCAGCAACAATTTACGGTCGACTATCAAAAGACCTACGCTACCCAATGGAATGATTTTCTAACGACCGTCATGGGTGAGCGGGTGACCGCGCCTAATCAGCTTTTGGCCTTAAGTTATGCGCTTGCTAATGCACATTTGGCAACACCTTTAAAGTTATTGCCAATTCAACGCCAAGGTGCTGATCATGATCAATTGCAAGTTGATTCAGCAGCAACCTCTGCCAGTGCTTCAGCCATTCGCCAATTACTACTACAACAGTCACCGACAGAGATTCAACCGTTTATTCCGTACCCAGTGGCGGAGCTACAACCGCCATATGTTGAGATGGCGCAGCTGTGGCCTTACTTACATTTTCGCTTGAACACCACTTGGCCTACTGAGTTGGCTAGTGTTTATCAAATGTCTGAAGGTTTAGAATATCGGTTTAGTGAACAAAATCAGGTCAGTACAAGTTGGGCGGATTTTCTGCAACGCGTTAAATCAAAGCGTTATACTTATGCACGTCTGCGGCGACTGGCGTTATATACGGCTTTAAATATTACGGTAGCAGATATTGTCCAAGCCCAGTCATTTGGACCACAATTGCGGGTGCTAGGCTTTAATCAGGTCGGTCAAGCATATTTACACCAACAGCGGTCGCAATTGCCAGTGCCATTACTGACTAAAGTTGATGCAAAGACTGGTGCGGCCAAGGGTCAGTTAGGTTTGCAAGTCCGAGTGGATCGTTTTTATCAGCAGTTGTCAGGTCGCGAACAGAACTTTACGCGCCGGGTTATCATGACGAATAAGGAGTTTAAAAAATGAAATTAGTTTTTCCAGTTGAACAATTACAAAAGTCCAATCGCCAAGCAATTAAGATTGAGACTAAAATGAATCTATTAACAGCCTTGCAGCAGCGTTCAAGTGATATTTTGGATGCCAGTGAGTTTACAATTACTGGGACGTTAGGCAGTGGCGATTTAGGCTGGCGGAGTCGTCTCCATGTGGTTGGCTCATTGGTGGTGCCTTCAACCAGAAGCTTACTACCAGTTGATTTACCGATTGATTTAGAAATTGACGAACAGTACGTGCTTGAAGATCCGGCTCCTCAGGATGACGAAGACGATGAAGCTGGCAGTGACGATTTATTGATTGTCATTGAGAATAATCAAGTTGATTTGTTAGCGGCGATTGAGGACCACATCTTGTTAGCAATACCAACGCAAATTTTCACGCCTGAAGAAGCAGCTGATGATGAGATGCCAACTGGCCAAGGCTGGGAAGTGATCAGTGAACAGACTTATGCTGCTAATGCAGCTGAACGGGAAGAACAACCTAATCCCGAATTTGCTAAGTTGAAGGCACTTTTGCCTGACCAAGACGATGATTCGCAAACAAAGTAACAATTATTTCATTATTTGAGCATTAAAAAACGATTTTACTTTAAAAAAGGGTCGTTTTTTGCTAGGATAAAGGTATTAATAAATGGAGGCAATGATTCATGGATAAACCACAAATTGGCGTTATCGGCATGGCCGTAATGGGTAAGAACTTAGCCCTAAACATTGAAAGCCGCGGTTATACTGTTGCAATTTACAACCGGACTGGTAGTAAAACAAAGGCAGTTGCGACTGAGCATGCTGACAAGAAATTAGTTCCAAGTTACACTGTTGAAGATTTTGTTGCTTCACTAGAGAAACCACGGCGGATTTTGATGATGGTCAAAGCCGGTGCTGGTACTGATGCTGTTATTAAAGAATTATTACCATTACTCGACAAGGGTGATGTCTTAATCGATGGCGGGAACACCTTCTTTAAAGATACCATGCGGCGGAATGCTGAACTAGACAAGTCTGGCATTAACTTTATTGGCATGGGTGTTTCTGGTGGTGAATTAGGTGCCTTACAAGGTCCATCATTAATGCCAGGCGGCCAGAAGGAAGCTTACGACCTCGTTGCCCCAGTTTTGGAACAAATTGCGGCTAAAGCTGAAGACGGCGCACCATGTGTTACTTATATCGGCGAAAATGGTGCTGGTCACTACGTTAAGATGGTCCATAACGGGATCGAATATGGTGACATGGAATTAATCGCGGAAAGTTACAATCTTTTACGTCAGGTTCTTGGTTTATCAGTTGATGAAATTGCTGACATTTTCAAAGATTGGGATCAAGGCGAGTTGAAGAGCTACTTGATCGAAATTACGGCGGAAATTTTAACTCGTAAAGACGATCTTGGCAGTGGCAAGCCAATTGTTGATGTTATCTTAGACGAAGCTGGCAATAAAGGAACGGGTAAGTGGAGTTCACAAGATGCCCTTGAAATCGGCATGCCCCAATCATTGATCACTGAAGCCGTTTATGCTCGTTACATTTCTGCTTTGAAACCAGAGCGGATGGAAGCAAGCAAGGTTTTAAGTGGTCCTAAACCAGTTGAAATTTCTGCAGCTGACCGCAAAGAAATCATCGAAAAAATTCGTCAAGCTTTATACTTCAGCAAGATCATGAGTTATGCTCAAGGTTTCGAACAAATGAAGATGGCTGCTGACCATTATGGTTGGGAATTAGATTTCAGTAAGATTGCCCCAATTTGGCGGGCCGGCTGTATCATTCGCGCTCAATTCTTACAAGAAATTACCAGTGCTTATGAGAAGGATCCTAAGTTGCAAAACTTATTATTGAATCCATACTTCACTGATATTGCGATTAAGTATCAAGACGCGGTTCGTGACGTTGTTGCTTTGGCAGTTAAGAATGGTGTGCCAACACCAGTCTTCAGCTCAGCAATCAATTATTATGACTCATACCGTGCTCAAGTCTTACCAGCAAATATTATCCAAGCGCAACGTGATTACTTCGGTGCTCATACCTACAAACGGAATGACCGCGAAGGCATTTACCATTACACTTGGTATACTGAGCAATAAAAAAAACAATGAACAAAATTGAAGCTTATCCCACGTTTAGAGCCATTTCTAAACTTCGGGATAAGCTTTTTTTGTGTAATCTTCATTAGCATTGTGGTATTTATTGTGGGACGTGGAGTCTTGTACCACAAATTTAATTAAAACGATGATATTTAGTTTGGAGACATGACAATATCAGATCGGTCGAGGTTAACAGAAAATAAAAATCTGCCAGTTCGGTCAATAATGGTTCAGGCAACTTCTAAAACGAGGTTGACATTTTGATGAGATTCTAATATATTAGAAGAATATGAGAATTTCTCCTGACTGTTTTTTGAAACAGTGGCTAAATTATGCCGGAGCAGCGCGTAACTTAGCAAATACTACTGGGGGTGTCTAAATTAGACGCGAGTAAAAAGATTTTAATTATTGAAGATGAGAAAAATTTAGCCCGATTTTTAGACTTAGAATTATCTCATGAAGGATATGAAACCACGGTCGAGGGCAATGGCCGGGCAGGGTTAGATTTAGCATTGGCTCAAGATTGGGATGTCATTTTATTAGACTTGATGTTACCAGATTTGAACGGCTTTGAAGTTTGTCGGCGAGTTCGTAAAGAAAAGTCAACACCGATCATTATGGTCACCGCAAAAGATTCAGTGCTTGACAGGGTTGCCGGCTTGGATGACGGGGCTGATGATTATTTAGTGAAGCCATTTGCGATTGAAGAATTGTTGGCTCGTTTACGAGCTTTAATTCGGCGCTCAGATATGGAACGTCAATCACGGGCAGCTCACCAAAAGCAAATTGTTTTCCGTGATTTAATTATTGAACCACAAACACGGACGGTTATTCGCGGCAGTGAAATCATCCAATTATCAAAGCGTGAGTCATCATTATTATTGATCTTGGTGGAAAACGCCAATACCGTTGTGCCTCGTGACGAGCTATTACGGCAAGTTTGGGGTTACAATGAACAAGTCGCGACTAACGTGGTTGATGTTTATGTGCGTTACTTGCGGAACAAAATTGATCGGCCTAATCGGCGCAGTTATATTCAAACTGTCCGTGGTACTGGGTATGTCATGCATTCTTAAGGGTGTGCCACAATGACGAAAAAAACAACTGCAACTAAAAAGAAAAGTTTACGTTTAACATTACGGGTAAAATGGTCCGCCGCTGTTGGTCTGACCATTTTTTTTACTTTTGTTATTTTCGCAAGCATTATTTATGCGACCTTTAATAACAATTTATTAGCCCAAGAAAAGAAAACTACTGCTGAAACGGCTAAATTGGTGGTTGATCGCTTAGGCAACGTCAAGCAAAACCTGACGATTGCCAAAGTGGTACCGTTAATGACGCCGGAATATTATCAAAGTGATAATCAGCTCGACAGCAGTGATTCGCAAAATAATTCGGATCCCTTCTATCAGGATTCGGTTTTTAATCAATTGTCGCGCTCCGATTTGTCAGTTAGTATTTATAATCGTCAGTTGGAACAAGTTTTCACATCAAGAGATACCACGGTTAAATTCAAGCCGGTTTCTAGTCAGACTCAGAAAATCGTTCAAGAAAATGGCCGTCGGGTCGTGGTAACCACGATGCCAGTTTACGAACAGCCAAACTATCGACTGACTGGTTATGTGATTGTCGTCAATCGGATGGACAGTCTTTATCGTTCAACTCAGCAATTACGTTGGCAAATGACGTTGTTGATTGTGGTGGCCGTTTTATTTAGTGGCTTTATTGGTTACCTAATTGTTCATCGCTTATTGAAACGAATTAATTTGATTGCGGACACGATTCATAAAATTGATCAATCGCCCGAATCGACAGCGCGGATTCCCCAACTTTCAGGTAATGATGAAATTAGTGATTTGGCCCGTCAGTTTAATGGCATGTTGGATCAAATTCAACAGTATATTGAGCAGCAGAAACAGTTTGTTGGTGATGTTTCTCATGAGTTACGAACACCGATTGCCGTCATTCAAGGGCATTTACAATTGCTGAATCGCTGGGGCAAGGATGATCCTGAAGTGTTGTCGGAATCTTTAGCAGCGGCGACCCAGGAAACGGCGCGAATGAATAATTTAATTGAGGAAATGTTGCAATTAACCCGAGCTGAACAAGTTGAAATTAAAACAGTGCATGATCAAACTAATGTTCAGGCGGTAATTTCTCAATGTGTCGACAATATTCAAATGTTACATCAAGACTTTACGATTCAAACCGATGTTGAGTTAGCACCGCAAACTTTTGTGCGAATGAATCGCAATCATTTAGAACAGATTATTATTATTTTGTTGGATAATGCGGTCAAGTACTCGGCCAGCCGCAAGGAAGTCTTGCTAAGTGCCGACAGTGATCAGCAACACGTGAACATTGTGGTCCAGGACTTTGGTTTGGGTATTTCCGCTAAAGACCAACAACGCATTTTTGACCGCTTCTATCGGGTCGATAAGGCCCGCTCTCGAGAACGTGGTGGTAATGGTTTAGGACTTTCAATTGCGTTTCGGCTAGTTAAGGCCTATGGTGGGACTTTATCAGTCGAGAGTGTGGTCGATTCGGGCTCACAATTCAAAGTCAGCCTGCCGCGAGATAATGGGCCGGTGTTACCGGAGAACCAGCCTCAAGCCAATAACTCGCTTGATGAAGACTTACCGAGTGGCGTCACGCGCCTGCATTAGCCAATTTTAAAGCATAAAAATAGAGTGTGACAAAAGGCGGTTAACCGGAACCCGGCTGCCCTTTGAGAACACGTTTCAGCGGCTAATGTTTGTTTTATTTTTGAAGAAAAGTCCTATGTCACAGCCTGATATAAAAAATCCTCGCTATCTTAATGATAGCGGGGATTTTTATTAGTTGCTGATTAAATGTTATTTGGGCCGGCGTTGTTGCTTACCGGCGTTACGTGAACGATTACTTTGTTGTGTTGCCTGACTTTCAACGCCTTTAACACTACCGTTATTATTAGCAGTAGTTGTAGATGATTGAGTCATTTTGGCTAACATTTCTTCGTCGATCACGGTAACAATCGGTGTTTCTTTCAGTTCGCGGTCAACATCAACCTTGATCTTCGGCATAATCACATAAGTGGTAATTACTTGTTGAACCAAGGCCATCAACCCACTTGCCAAGAAGTAAAGGGCGAGGGCAGCTGGTGCGACTAAACTGATAAATAATGTCATCCCGGGACCAACAACCATCATGGTCATCATTTGTTTCCGTTGTTCTGGCGGAATGCCCACCATTGATAACACAGATTGGCCCACGTAGAACAAGGTGGCAATAATGGCAATCACAATACTTGGTTTGCCTAAAGGAATTCCGAAGAATGCTTGTTTAGCAATTTGTGGTGAGTACTGAACTGCTTGATACAAACCAGCAAAAATTGGTAATTGGAGTAGTAGTGGTAAACAGCCAATGCCGCCGGTCATGCTTAAATTATTCTTCTTGTAAACATCCATCGTCATCTGACTCAATTGTGCGGCTTGGGCAGCTGGTGCGTTAGCCCGAGCTTTTTGAATCATATCGATTTGGGGCTTAACAGCCTTCATCTTTTCAGTTTGGCGCGTTGATTTTTGAGTTTGATGAAGCATCAATGGTAATAAAATCAAACGGACAATCAAGGTGATGAAAATGACACCCCAGCCAAACCCGTTTGAGCCGCCAACTAATTGACCAAACCAGACAATTAATTTTTGAATAGGAATAGCTAAGTATTTATAAATTGATCCATAGAAGAATCCAGTTGGAACTTTAGGATTTTGATATTGGTTGGCACAACCACTGAGCACCAACATCATGACCGCTGCTAACCCTAGAAGCAAAAGTATTTTCTTTTTATTACGCATTTGCTGCAAAAACTCCTTCATTATTGTTTCTTAAAATTTGCATCAGCTGACTTGAATCTGATACCGGTTCTAAAAAGTATTCACAGAAAACACTATACCTAATCTGGGTCCTGATTTCTAGTCTTTATCAAAAAAGACCGCGACTGAAAGGCAATAATCAGTCTGCGGTCTGAGAAAATTAACCAGTTACTCGAAACTTGCCCAGGGCGGGGGCAGCAGGAATTGTTTTTTCATCCAATTGATCGACCCGACCACTAGGGGTAGGCGAAGCTTTAACGGCGGCAATAAACTCGGTTAAATTGGCTTCTTCGCCACTTGCTTCAATATAAACAGAACCATCATCATTATTGGCCACTTCACCAACGATTTGTAACTGATCGGCAACCATTTTAGTCATCCAACGAAAGCCCACGCCTTGAACGCGGCCATGAACAGTTAACGCAACACCACGACGCATCGTCATCACCTCTAATGTTAGTATAATGAAGCAATTTGCACTGGTCAATTGAAAAGAGCAGGGCGTAGCTTGAAATTGGCGACGCTCCCCAGTTGATAGCGGCAGTGGCCCGATGATTTAAAGGGTGCGGCATGCCGTGGTCGTCAATTTAAGCTTATTGATGGCATAAATCTGAAACAGAATGGTGTCTGATTCAATTTTATTTAAATCAGGGGTGGCCTTTTACTCATTATCACCAAATATTTCTTAAAATTTAGTCAAAGCAATAATCTGGGACTTGTTTTTGACTTACTTTTTGTGTACACTTAGGAAAATTTCAGTTGCTAGTCAATGACGTGATTTGTTTTCCCAAGGAGCAAATTGAGATATATTTCTGGATTTTTTCTTATTTTAATTAAAAGTTTGCTATGATAGAGGTAATTAGAAGATAAAGGTCGATTTAAATGCAGAAAATTGAATCTCCAAAAAATGAGCAAATTAAGCAAATTAAAAAGTTACAACAAAAAAAATATCGTCAGCAGCAGGGACGCTATTTACTGGAAGGTTGGCATTCAATTAAAGAGGCGTTGAATAATCAACCCGAGAAAATTAAGCTATTATTGGTTGAAGCAGATTATTTGGCAACGGTGGCGCCGTTAGCTGAGCAGGCTACTGGGGCACAATTAATCGAAATTACCCCACGAGTAACTGAGGTTTTAAGTGAAACAGTTCATCCTGAAGGCGTCTTTGCCGTGATTGACAATCAGGCAACGGTGGTTGAGCAAAATGATCAGCCGCGGCCTTGGTTAGTTCTGGATCGAGTTCAGGATCCCGGCAATGCAGGAACCATGGTGCGAACTGCTGATGCGGCTGGCTTTGCTGGGGTTGTTTTCAGTGAGGGTGGCATTGATCCTTGGAATAGCAAAGTCGTTCGTTCCATGCAGGGTAGTCAATTCCATTTACAAGTTTTGCAAGTACCTGATTTAAAAACTTGGTTATTAGCCCAACGGACAGCCGGCTATCAGTTGTTGGGGACTTTAGTTGATCCTAATGCGACTGATATGCGTGCTTTTCAGCCAGCTTCTGGTGCTTATGCCTTAGTGTTGGGTAATGAAGCTCATGGCATGGCGCCAGAATTAGCCGCCGAAATGGACGTTAATCTATACGTGCCGATTTTCGGTCATGCTGAATCATTAAATGTGGCGATTGCCGCAGCAATTTTGATGTATCAGCTACAACTGAACTAGACAACTTATCATTTGTAAGTCGCTTGAGTTTATTTTTTCAAAAAAAGTTGGTAAAATTGGTTTAATCGATGGTCAGTTAACACATAGTAAGGGAGCTTTTGCATGGTAGATTTTTCTTCTTGGCATAACGACCAAGAATATCTCAGTATTGTTCAAGATTTATTGGACCGGCCGGAAGTTCAAAAATTAGCTGAGTATACTCAGCATCATTATACGAATCGTTTGGATCATAGTTTGCGGGTATCTTATTTGAGTTATTTAATCTGTAAGAAACATCATTTGGATTATCATGCGGCGGCACGAGCTGGTTTATTGCATGATTTGTTTTACTATGATTGGCGTCAGGTCAAATTCGATACTGGGACACATGCTTATATTCATCCGCGAATTGCGTTACGCAATGCTGAACGGTTGACTGAGTTATCAGCGAAAGAAAAGGATATTATTATCAAGCATATGTTTGGTGCCACTTTAGCTTTACCAAAATATCGGGAAAGTTGGATTGTTTCACTGGTTGACGATCAAGTTGCCGTGCAAGAAGTTGCCCGTCCTTGGCGTTTTCTGATGAAGGCACGTTTACGGAAACCTTTGGCTTATTTACGGACATTATTGTAGTTGACCATGTTGGTCGCATTATAAATGGAGGAGAAGTACTATGACTACGCATGTTTTTGCAACGAACGTTGTTGCTGATGAACCTTGTCAAATTTGCCCACGCTTTGAACGGACATTTGAATTCTTAGGGAAAAAATGGAATGGCTTAATTCTCAGTGTTTTATGTGAGAATGAATCGCTGCGTTTTAAAGATTTGGCTAAGGCCATTTCCCGTTGCTCAGACCGGGTTTTGGTGGAACGGTTAAAAGAATTGGAATCAGCAGGGTTGATTGATCGCTTCTCCGAGTCAGAGGGCCACCAAGTTACTTATAAATTGACCGAAAAAGGCAAGGCGTTATTGCCAGTCATGGATGCGGTTCATGATTGGGCCGATCAATGGGAATTATCCAATTAATTTAGTAATCGTCAAGCATGGTGTTTGTAATCAGCACCATGCTTTTTTCTATGGTTAATAAGGTTGAATCTAAATTGATTTTATGCAGGATGGTGGAAAACTCCGTTGCGGTCGGCGGGTTGTGGAACGTTGCCGGCATTGATTTGAGCTTATTGCTGCGCAACAATCTCAAATACAAACCTTCTTCTAACCGCTGAAGAGGCAAGAAGAATTTTGGCGACTGACAACCCGCCGGCCTCCACTACGTTTTGAGCTAGGCTGGTCCAATTTAGATTTGTTGGATTAAACGGCAGTGTTAGTGAAAATTGACTAGTACTCAGCGGCTACCTGAATTAGGAACTAATATTTAGAAAAAGCAGATTATGTAGATTAATGAATCTATTTCAACAGACTTATTAGATTTAGAGGAAGTTAGAAATTGTCGAGCTAGTTTATTTTGAACATTATTCAATTACAACTACAATTTGAATTGAGTTGATTGATCTTGCTACAGCTGTCTTAACATCTGAAATGAATGAAGTGCTCTGGATCAACTCCAGACGGAATGGAGTAATCTTGTCGTCAGCCGCCAAATTATTATTGGTGCTTTAGCACTTACTATAAGGTTTGTATTTGAGATTTTGTGTAACAAAAGCTCAAATCAATACCGGCCGCGTTCCACGACAAGCAGCCCGCAATGGAGTCAGAACTGATTCTGTTTAAAAACCATATCAGTTTCTACTTTTTGTAGTGCTGAAACGTGTTTGGGGCGACAAATGGCTATGCCTAATTTGATAATTTGCTCGATCGGTTACACCGCTCAATCAAATTATCGAAATTAGGCTACGCCAAAAGAACGTCGCCCCTCACACTCTGGTAAACGTGTTCGGGTCGGTAAATGGCTAGGTACAATTTAAATATTCACACGATCGGTTGCACCGCTCATGCAAATATTTGAAATTGTACTACGCCAAAAGCCCACCGCTCCTCACACTCTGATCTGGTACTTGACTTCATTTTTTGCTAAAGGTAAGATATGGATAAGTAAGTCAACTGAATAATTAGTTCGATGATGAAAGCAAGTAGTTAGGCCATGTGGTTTTAGAGAGACAATCAATTGCTGCAAGATTGTTAGCCACCCAGTTTGGCGAATTCCTTTCTGAGTTGATTTTTGAATACGAATGTTAGTAGAAAATCACGCTAGTCAGCGTTACGACTTAAGTGCAAGTTGATTGTTATGATTGGCTTGAATTAGGGTGGTACCGCGTTGCCTCGTCCCTTTGTTGGGGCGGGCTTTTTTTATTGGCCGAAATATTTGAAGGAGGTTGGTTTCATGAGTTTGAAACAACGATTAGAAGAGTTGAAAGATCAGGGCTTGCAAGATATTCAAGCTGCTGATAATCAACAAAAGCTTAACGATATCCGGGTTAAGTTGCTAGGTAAAAAAGGACCGATCACCGAAGTTTTACGTGGTTTAAAGGATTTAAGCAATGAAGAGCGGCCACAGGTTGGTTCGTTTGCTAATAAAATTAAAGGTGACTTGAGCAGTGCCATTGACGATCAATTAAAAGTTCTTGATCAGAAGACTTTGCAACGTCGTTTGGCGCATGAAACCATTGATGTGACATTGCCAGGTCGACCAGCACCAGTAGGGACGCCGCATATTTTGAACCAAACGATTGATAATCTAGAAGAATTGTTCATCGGTTTGGGTTACGAAGTGATTGACGGTCCTGAAGTTGAAACTGATCATTATAATTTCGAAATGATGAATATTCCTCGGAATCATCCTGCTCGTGATATGCAGGATACATTCTATATTACCCATGATTTATTAATGCGGACCCATACGTCACCTAATCAAGCTCGGACGCTGGAGAAACATGATTTTTCTAAGGGACCATTAAAAATGATTAGCCCCGGCCGCGTTTATCGTCGTGATAATGATGATGCCACCCATTCACATCAATTTAACCAATTGGAAGGTTTAGTGATTGATAAGCATGTGACGATGGCTGATTTGAAGGGAACTTTGGAAGTTGTTGCCCGTCACGTCTTTGGTGAAGAACGGGAAATTCGCTTACGGCCAAGTTATTTCCCATTCACAGAACCTTCGATTGAAGTTGATATTTCTTGTTTTGCTTGCGGTGGCAAAGGCTGCCGGGTTTGCAAGTACACTGGTTGGATCGAAGTTCTTGGCGCTGGGATGGTTCATCCGAATGTCCTTTCTCGTGCCGGCGTTGATCCCCAAGTTTATGGTGGCTTTGCTTTTGGCTTGGGACCAGATCGTTTCGCCATGTTGAAATATGGTGTCAACGATATTCGCGAATTTTACCAAAACGATTTACGTTTCTTACATCAATTTCAACGGGAGGTTAAATAATTATGAAAATTTCATACCAATGGTTAAGTCAATTCGTTGATTTAAAGAAAATCGAACCGCAAAAATTAGCCGACCAAGTTTCCGTTACTGGGATTGAAGTGGCGAGTGTGATTGCTCCTGATGCCGGCTTGAAAAAGATTGTTGTCGGCCATATTTTAGCAACCCGGCCACATCCTAACTCAGATCATTTGACCTTATGTCAAGTTGATATTGGTGCTGAAGAACCAGTCCAAATCGTTTGCGGCGCCCCAAATGTGGCTGCTGATCAATACGTCATCGTGGCTTTGCCAGGTTCACGGATTGCTAATAATGAAAAAATCAAGCGTGGTAAGATGCGTGGTGAAGCTTCTGAAGGCATGATTTGTGCACTTCAAGAAATTGGTTTCAGCGATAGTGTCGTTCCTAAAGAATATTTACATGGTATTTATGTTTTCCCTGAGGCTAAACCAGTCGGCGAGCCGGTCTTTTCATTCTTAGGCATGGATGATCGTTTGCTTGACTTTGATATCACGCCTAATCGGGCTGATACTTTGGGTATGCATGGTGCTGCTTATGAAGTTGGCGCGATGCTGCATGAAAAGCCTCGATTCCCAGAAGTTAATTTAAATGAAAGTGGTGCCAAATCCGCTGATTTAATTCATGTTAATGTTGAATGCCCTGACTTAGTACCACAATATTTACTGAAAGTGGTTGAAAATATTACCATTAAGCCAAGTCCATTGTGGTTACAGATTCGTTTATGGAATAATGGTATTCGCCCAATCAATAATGTGGTTGATGTCACAAATTATGTCATGCTGGAATACGGCCAGCCCTTACATGCTTATGATTATGCACAATTGCCAAACCATCAAATCACCGTTCGCCAAGCCAAAACGAATGAACCATTCGTTACCCTTGATAGCGAAGAATGGCATTTACGCGAGTCTGATTTGGTAATCACTGATGGTGAACAACCAGTTGGTGTTGCTGGCGTAATGGGTGGTTTGAATAGTGAAGTCACTGATCAAACCAAGACGGTTGTTTTGGAAGCGGCAGTTTTCAATCCAACGTCAATTCGGAAAACGGCCCAATGGACTAATTTGCATACGGAAGCGTCAACTCGTTTTGAAAAGGGGATTAATACAGCTGATGTTGAGACGGCCTTGCTACGCGCGAGCCAATTATTAGCTGATCTGGCTAATGGTCAGGTTTGCGAAGGGATTGCCGTTGGTAACCAACAAGTGCGCAAACCAATTCAAGTCTTGCTTGACCCAGCACGAGTTAACCATGTTTTAGGCACGGAAATTAGCCGCGCTGAAATGACTGATATTTTAACTGATTTGCAATTCGATTATCAAGATCAAGCTGATAAAATTCTAGTGACGGTGCCATTACGCCGTTGGGATATTAGCATTGAAGCCGATTTGATTGAAGAAATTGCCCGCCTTTATGGTTATGATAAATTGCCAAGTACGTTACCAACTGGCATTCAAACTAAGGGGAGTTTCAATCGGCGGCAGCAATTAATCAGAACGGTTCGGAAAAACTTGTTGGCCCATGGCTTGGATGAAGTGATTAGTTATTCGCTATTAACCGAGCCACAAGCGGTTGCTTTCACGCATACGCCTAAACCAGCCATTAAATTAGCTTGGCCGATGACCAAAGATCATGCTTACTTACGGCAGAACTTGGTCAGTGGGTTGTTACTAGACTTGCAATATAATTTGGCCCATAAGCAAAATGACGTGGCCATCTTTGAACAAGGCAATGTTTTCCAAACAATTGACGATCAGAATCAACCTAAAGAAGTCCCAATGGTCGCTGCGCTATGGAGTGGTCAAGTTAAGCCAACTAGCTGGTTAACCAAGTCACGGCAGTACGATTTCTATGATGCCAAAGGCGAAGTAGTTAATCTATTAACGATTTTAGGCGTGATTGATCAAGTCCAATTTATCGCCGATGATTCAATTGCCGCTTTACATCCTGGTCGGACTGCTAAAATTGTTTTGGCCGATCAAGTTATTGGTTTCGTTGGCGAAATTCATCCTAACGAACAACAAGCTTTGGACTTACCAATTACTTATGTGATGCAATTAGATCTTTTGGCAATTTTAAACACTGAATTGCCAACGATTGTTTCTGAATCAGCCGCTAAATATCCGGCTGTTGAACGGGACTTAGCACTGATTCTTGATCAGAACATTAGTAATGCCCAAGTTGTTCAGTTGATTAAGGAAAATGGTGGTAAATACTTGACTGACGTCAGCATTTTTGATGTTTTTGCTGGCGAGAAGATTGGTCACCACAAACGTTCATTGGCCTATCGCTTACATTTCCAAGATCCAGAAGCAACTTTGCAAGATGAACAAATTAATAAGGTTATGACGAAAGTAACCACTGCTTTGACTGAAAATCTTAAGGCACAAGTTCGATAATTTTCACCAATTTTCTGAAAATTGGCATCGTTTGTTGATGGAGGTTATTAATGATCACTATTCGTGAAGCAACACCGCAGGATGCTGCAACTTTAGTCAAATTAATGCGTCTTTACTATGATGACAGTCCGGTACCACACCAGTTCGCGGCGGCGGACATGCAAGCCCATTTGACGCGATTGAGCCAAGTGAATTCGGTGGGCAGTTTAATGGTCGCTGTGCAAGCGGACCAAATTGTGGGGTTTGCGCTGAACTATTTTGGCTTTGACACCCGGGCTTTACAGAAAACCTTGACCTTAAATGATCTGTTTGTGCTGAAAAGTGCCCGCCGTCAGGGAATTGCACGGCAATTAATCACGGCGACATTTGACTGGGCCCAGGTCCATCACTGTGTTAGTGTCGACTGGGTAACACGAACAAGTAACGTCGGTGCGCAACAGTTGTACGACCAATTAGCCGATCGTGAAACTGGTTGGTATCATTATCAACACCAGCTTTGAAATGCGGTATGACTTTTTACGATAAGGAAAAGTATTTCGTCTTCCCCAATTTGGGCGGTGGTCGCTGGGCGATTTAGAGGGCGTGGAACGCTGTGGCCGTCGATTTGAGCTTATTGCTAGCGCAACAATCTCAAATTCGAGGCTTATTCTAAGCGATAAATCGCTAAGAATAATTTCACAGCTGACGCCAATCGCCCAGCAACCACCTGTATTAACTAACAGAACTGAGCACCACTAATTAGAAAAGCAGATTGATGTAAACTACTAAGCCTGTTTGACAAGCTTTCTGGATAAAACCAGAAACTGTCAGACAGACTTTTTTGGTATTACTTTTTAGGTGTGATAACAATTTGAATCATTCAGTGGAACTATTCCACTATGATTGACTTAATCACTAACGACGATAAAGGGTGCTAACTCAGCTCCAGACGGAATGGAGGGATCTTGTCGTCAGCCGCCAAATTGTTTTTAGAGTGTGATGAGCAGCGGGCTTTCGGCGTAGAGTAACTGCAAATAATTGATTGAGCTGGTGTAACCAGATCGAGCAATTATTTCAGTTAATCATAGCCGTTTGCTGCTCTGAACACGTTTTGTGCTTTAGCACCTACAATAAGACCTGTATTGATGACAATTTGGTTTGTAATTGGCATCAATCAGTGTCGGCCGCGTTCCACGACAAGCAGCCCGCAATGCAGTCAAACCCAATTTTGTTTTTACACCTTTACTGGGTTTTAATGGTTTCAGCACTTGGTCTTTAATTGATTCGATCGATACCAGCAGCGTTCTACAACCAGCAGACCCAAAATGCAGTCATACACCACTCGGTTTCAATACTTTCACCAGGTTTTAAAGATTTTGATTTTCACCAGTAATCAGCCAAATTATTCCCACAATTGTCCAATCATTTAAAACAGCTTGGCTAAACAAGTCGTTAATTCTAATAATTTTGCCGCCAAAACCGCTTCAACTATTGCAGTTTAGTTAATTTTTAGGAAAATAGAGGTGTTTCGAGAATCTTTTTGGTATAATAATGCGAGAGTATTTTAAGAGGAGGGCTTTTTACTTTGGCAGATCATCAGTCTCCAGATCAAAAGACACAGACTAAGATTGCTGATGAGATGGAGGAAAAGCACGCACGTCACAATGCGGAAAAAAAGGCAGCCAGTAGAATTGTTTATTGGATTGTTGGTATCATCTCCATTTTAATCGTTGTAATTGGGTTTATGACTTATCGCTATGTCCATTCATCACTAGAACCCTATGATTCTAGTGACAAAACTAAAGTTGAGGTTAAAATTCCAATTGGGTCCAGCAATAAAGAAATTGCCGCTCAATTGCAGAATCGCAAAATTATTAAAAGCGCATCCGTCTTCAACTATTATATTAAGACGCACAACTACACTAATTTTCAGGCCGGCGACTATTATTTAAGTCCAGCCATGACTTTGGATCAAATCGTGACTCAGTTGCAGAAGGGTTACTCTGATCGCAAGGTTACTGGTAAAGTGCTCGTTAAAGAAGGGGTCACCGTTGAAGAAATTGGTGATGTTGTCGCTAAAAATACAAAATGGTCGAAGAAACAATTCTTAGCTTTAATGAAGAATGAAAGTTTCATGAAATCATTGGCTAAAAAGTATCCAGAATTGTTAACATCAGCAATGGCGGCAAAAGACGTTCGTTATCGTCTAGAAGGTTATCTATTCCCACTGACTTATAGTGTTTATGATGGCGATACTTTGAAAGATTTAGTGACGAGCATGGTTAAGGCCACTGATGAAAAATTAAGCGGTTCTTACAGCACGATTAAAGATCAGAAGTTAACGGTCCAACAGGTCTTAACTTTGGCTTCATTAGTTGAACGTGAAGGGGTTAAGGAAAGCGATCGTAAGAAGATTGCTGGTGTTTTCTTTAACCGTTTAGCAATCGACATGCCGTTGCAATCTGATATTTCGGTTATGTACGCTTTAAACACACACAAAGAAAGCTTGACCAATAAGGATACGGCCGTTAAATCGCCATATAACTTGTATAAGAACCCTGGTTATGGCCCTGGTCCATTTAACTCGCCAAGTATGCAATCAATTCTGGCCGTTCTTGAACCTAGTGATCGTGATCAGAACTATCTCTACTTTGTTGCTAACTTGAAGACTGGTAAGGTTTACTATTCACACACTTATGATGAACATTTAGCAACTAATGCAAGCTTAGATCAGTAAAGCGGAGGCCTCACATTTTGCAAAAGCCTATTATAATCGGTGTTACCGGTGGCTCCGGTAGTGGAAAAACAACAGTCAGTCAACGTATTTTTGAAAGTGTCTCGGGACATTCCGTGGCAATGTTACAACAAGATGCCTATTACAAATATTCACCATTACCCTTAGCGGAACGGCAACAAATTAATTTCGACCATCCGCTAGCCTTTGATAATGATTTGTTATTAGCGCACTTAAAGGCCTTGTTGCAGCATCAAGCAATTGATGTGCCGCTATATGATTATGAGATTTATAATCCCTCAACTCAGACCCGCCATCAAGAACCACGTGATGTGATCATTGTCGAAGGCATTCTAATTCTCGATGATCCGCGGATTCGCGATTTAATGGATATTAAGGTTTATGTGGATACTGACGACGATATTCGCTTATTGCGCCGAGTTCAGCGCGATATTCATGAGCGTGGTCGCAGTGTTGATAGTGTTTTTGCCCAGTATATCAAAACCGTGAAACCAACTTATCATCAATTCGTCGAACCAACAAAGCGCTATGCTGATGTGATTATTCCTGAAGGTGGCCAAAATAGTGTGGCAATTGATTTACTTGTCACAAAGGTCCGCTCGGTTTTAAAGCAAGCCGCGGCAAATAAATAGCTAAATTCGTGAATGGAAATCCGTAGAAGTGACCTATATTCTGCGGATTTTTGATATTTATTCCATTAATGACTTGCGCAGTCCGTTTTTTTCAGAAAATATTTCGTAGAAGTTTTTAATGGTCAATGATTGACAAACCAAAACATAAAACATATTATATTGTCTTGTATACAAAAATATTAGTGAAATAATGAATCAGGAGTGTTAGATATTATGGCCGACAAATCTTTTCCAATGACCGCCGAAGGTCAACAAAAATTACAAGCAGAATTAGAACAATTAAAAACAGTTAAGCGTCAAGAAGTGATTGCCCGCATTAAAGTTGCTCGTGGCTTTGGTGATTTATCTGAAAATTCAGAGTATGAATCTGCTAAGGACGAACAAAGTGTTGTGGAAACACGGATCAGTCAAATCGAAGAAATGTTACGTTACGCTGATGTTGTGGATGCTAGCAACACTGATCCTGACGAAGTGACGATTGGCAAAACTGTTTCCTTCAAAGAAGACGGTGAAGATGATGAAGAATCATATACCATCGTTGGTGCTGCTGAATCCGACCCAAGCGTTGGTAAAATCAGCAATGACTCACCAATTGCTAAAGCTTTAATTGGCCACAAAAAAGGTGACAGCGTTGAAATTGAAACACCTGGTGGCTCATTTAGCGTTGTGATCGTCTCAGTCGCTTAAATAAGCAGTGTTTAATAAGTTGTAAACTTTAAAGTCTGTTCAAGATACTGTCGCTTCAGCGTAAACGGAAGCTCATTATCGGGAACAGATTTTTTTATTTATTTAACAGATAGTTGGTTTAAAATAGTTGGTTCAAAAAATTTAGCCAGTTCAGTCTTGAGACAGATGGCGCTGCCAGTTACTTTTGTTATAATGAACTTAAATTATGAGATAAGTGAGGGTTACTATGCGTAAATTTCTTCCCTTCTTCGGTATTGTTCTGATTGGCTGCCTGATCTTGTTAGGGTGGCAGGTTTTCAGTACGCCGGCCGCATTAATCTTTTTTATATTAGGTATTTTAATGTTACTGCTACAGAATCGCCGTCATCAGCAAGGTCGAAAAGTCAGTAACTTTATGCGCTTGGTTGCCGTGCTGGCGATTGTCATTTCCCTAGCCAGTCAAGGCTCATTTTGGCTGTTTCTATTTGTTGTCTTATTAGGATTAGTCTTGTTTGCGCCAACTTCAATTGGTCATGGTGGCCATTTCTTCTGGCAGAAGAAGAAATACTTGGCTCCTCAAGTGACGACCGCTGCTGAAAACAATCTCAATGTCCAAGTTGAGAAAAATCAGTGGTGGGGCGACCAAACGATTGGCAATCAAGTTTACCAATGGCAAGACATTAACCTCAAGGAACTGGGTGGCGACACTATTATTGATTTAGGTAATACGCTGTTACCAGTTGATCGCGAGAATGTGGTTATTTTACAAAAAGGTTTTGGCGATACGCGAATTTTAGTGCCATTTGGGACGGGCGTGTATTTGGAACATGCGACTTTTCTTGGCGAAGTGCGGATTTCTGGTCAACGACATGAATTAAAAAATCAGACTTTTCGTTTGAAAAGTCCTGAGTACTTGAAGAGTGAACGGCGAATTCGAATCGTGACCAGCTGCTTGCTAGGCGATTTGGAGGTGGTTTATGTATGAGCCGCTTCCGTAATCTTTGGATTTTTGCCTTAACGATGCTAGGGGCGCTCTTGTTTGCGCTGGTGCCATTATTAATGGTGGCCTACACCAGTGGCAATTGGGCCAGCCTCAGTACTATGTTATTTCAGTCTTACTGGTCGATTTCATTAATTGGTTATTTGGTCATTGGCGCTGCGCTGTTTGGAATTTTAATGATGAGCTTAGTCAATTATATTAGCCGCCGCACTGAACGTCGGCATTTACAAGTACTTGATAGTATCTTGCAAGGCCATTATGTTGAGCAACAATGGCAACTTGGCAACGAAGACACGCGCTCGCAGGCAATCAATCATCGCCTAACCCAGATTAATGAGAAAATCGCCAGTTTACAGCAAGAATTACAAACCTTCTCTAATCAGCCACTACGTTTTGAAGGCGAAACGCGTGAGCAAATTCTAGAAGGTGAGCGACATCGACTGGCACGGGAACTGCATGATTCTGTGTCGCAACAATTATTTGCGGCGATGATGATGCTATCGGCTTTAAGTGAGACGGCTCAACAAACCAATCTTGACCCAAATTACCAGAAAATGATCACGCGGATTGAGAAGGTTATTAACGAGGCCCAATCAGAAATGCGGGCGCTGCTATTACATCTTCGGCCAACCAATCTTGAAGGTCGCTCGTTAAAAGAAGGCATCATCCAATTGTTGCAAGAATTGCAAACCAAGATTAAAATTAAGATTACTTGGGAAATGGATGATGTTCGTTTAAAGTCAGGCGTTGAGGACAATCTTTTCCGAATTGTTCAAGAATTACTGTCCAATACTTTGCGTCATGCCCACGCTGATCAAATGCAAGTTTATCTGAAACAAGTTGATCAGGTCGTTGTTTTGCGGGTTGTTGATAATGGGGTTGGCTTTGATATGAAGCAACAAGAAAAAGCTGGTAGTTATGGTCTTTCAAACATTCGTGAACGGGCCGAAGCCATCGGTGGCACGCTACGCACTATTAGTTTTAAAAATGAAGGGACAAGTGTAGAAATACGCGTGCCAATTGTAACGGAGGAAGAACATGATTAAAGTTTTAATTGTTGATGATCACGAAATGGTTCGTTTAGGCATTTCATCATACTTGTCAGTCCAACCAGATATGGAAGTTGTTGCCGAAGCTGAAAATGGTGCAGAAGGCGTGACTAAGGCGCTGGAGGTGCGGCCGGACGCTATTTTAATGGATGTGGTCATGCCCGTGATGGATGGCATTCAAGCAACCAAAGAAATTTTAAAAAAATGGCCTCAAGCAAAGATTATTATTTTAACCAGTTTTATTGATGATGAGAAAGTCTATCCAGCGATTGAAGCTGGCGCCGCTAGTTATATTTTGAAAACATCGACTGCCGCCGAAATTGCCCAAGCAATTCGGGCCACGACTAAGGGCGAATCGGTTTTAGAGCCAGAAGTGACGACCAAGATGATGAATCGCATGGCCGAAAAAAACCAACCGCAATTATATGAAGATTTAACGGCTCGTGAACGCGAAGTGTTGTCGCTAATTGCCCAAGGAAAAAGCAATAAAGAAATCGCTGATGAGCTTTTCATTACTTTGAAGACTGTTAAGACCCACGTTTCCAATATTTTGGCAAAATTACAGGTTGAAGATCGTACTCAGGCCGCAATCTACGCCTTTCAACATCATTTAGCCAAATAATATTTGGTCTGTGAATACTGGAGGATTTCTGATGAAAATAACGATTTCACCAGCAGCAACCGCTTGGTTTAAACAAGAATTTAATTTAACACCGCAACAAGGCATTCATTTATTTGGTAAAGTTTATGGCAGTACCCCAGTGCATGATGGTTTCTCGGTCGGTATTGAGTTGGCGCCGATCCCTGAGGCAACACTAGGGTTAAGTCAGCAAAATGAGTTGACTTTTTTCACGACGAAAGATGATGACTGGTTCTTTAATGGTTACGATTTAAAAATCGATTTCGATGAAGAATTGGCGGAACCAACGTATAATTTCTTGGCGACCGCGAATTAAGCGAATTGCTAAATAATAAGTGTTCACAAAAAGAGCCATTTTAGTATTAAGTTACTAATTTGGTTTTTTTATTTACGCTGATTTAGGCTTGCGACCGTTGAGCTTGCAGCAATGGCAAATTAGTATTAACATAGCGCCATGTCGGCCGCGTTCCCCGCCAAGCAGCCCAGAACAGAGGCTAAACCAGTTCTGTTTTAAACGTTTGTCATTATCTTCTGACCTTGGTAACGACAAAGCCTGATTGACAGTTATCTAGACAAACTATGCTAGAGACTGCCAATCAGGCTTCTTTTAATTGTTATTCGGTTGAAATATGGTACTAAAAACTTAGGATTTAACAACTGAGCCACAATCCTGCTCAACCAGATTACTGTTGTTTAGTTCGCCGTCGCAAGTGGTTAGTGGTGAATAAGTGTGGCCGAAATTTTTGTTGGAGCGATAATGTTGCAATAATTAGGACGCTGATCAAAGTAATCAGCCAACCGGTGAGCCAGCCAACTGGTCGGAATTTAAACTCGAATTGATGTTTACCAGCGCTTACTTTAGCACCTAAGAAAGTCTTGAGGACCTTTTTAGTGGCTTGTTCCTGACCGTCAATATACAGATGCCAGCCGGCATTGGCCGGGATGGTGGTCATCAGCATTTCTTGTTTAGACAATTTAATGGTGCCAGCCAGACGATCACCTTTAACCGTTGTTAATTTGGCGTTGCCTTTTTGTAGCTGCTTGAAACGTTGATTAACAGTGGCTTGATCGAGCTGATATAAATTAATATTTTGGAGATAAACTTGATTCTTTTTCAGTGAAATGGTGATATTAATTTTCTTACCAATTTCACGGCGGGCCACATTCAGTAAAATAGTGCCGCGGAAGTTTTCGTTAATTGGGACGTTCTCGTCGTTGGCGGTAATACTGATCTGATCACTATCCAGGGCACTGCCTAAACTCAAGTAATAAGAATTATTAGTTGTTGGTGTAAATGTAAACGTCACGCTCCCAGGCAAAGCACTCATTTTGCGCGTATAAACCGCTGACGGTGTTGGGGTGTCGCGCGTCAGATTGGTTAATTTAACCTGATCGAAATTAACCAGGGAATAAAGTGGTTGGTAAACATTAGTCCCTGTTAATCCGGCAACAATGCGTTCCTGATTGGTCACAGGTTGATTATCTAATAATTGCGTTTTGGTAATTTGTTGATTGGCTGCAAAAACATAATTTAAAGCGTTAGGATTCTGATAAATCGTAACAGCACCGGCGTTTTTAACCAGTTCATAACTGGTCACATCAGGTCGGAAGGAAGTTGTGGTTAGACCGGCGTTTAAATCTGGCAGTTCAGGTAATTCCTGATTCACGGCGGTATTGGTTGTTAACCAAGTCTGATAACCCAACAAACTGTCAGTAATTTGGGTGCCGTATTTATAATTAACAAAATTATCGCCAGCCGCTTGACCAATTTTGTCATAAAATTTGCCAGTAATTGGATCTAACATGGAATTAAAAGTCTGACCACCGGCATAACCAAACTGAAAAGGATCATCATTAGTGCGATTAAAAGTCTTTTCAAGCCGGTGTTGCTGAACGTCTTGGGCATTTACTTTTTTCAGGGCAGTGTTCAATAAGCCGGTGTAACTCCAGTACTCCGATTGCCGCGTGTAAGAAATCTGTTGCAGTGAGGCCTGATAATTAACTAACATTTCGCTCATTAAAACAATCGCTAAGGCAAATCGCAGTAATCCTCGTGGTGAGGTGCTGAAATAGAACATGATCAAAAAGAATGAGACAATTGCAAAGAAGCAAGTAAAGGCTAAGTTAATCGGCTTCAAGTAATCAATTTGATTTTGATTAAAGAATAAATAACCTAACCAGGCGACTAATAGGCCACCAAGCACACCGACTTGCCAGAGTTTTAAATTCTGACGGTGGGTTAAGCTAGTCACCGCTAAAACAATCAACCAGGCACTGAAGACGAAACTAAAACGTGATGGGTACCAAACGGGAAATTGGCCGCCGTGCCACAACAAATCTAATGGTTCTAAACAAAATGATAGCAGCAGGAATAAGGTGATCACCCCAGCTGTAATTTTTTGGCGGTGGGGAATCGTTCGTAATAAGAAAAAGAGAATGGCTAAAAATAAAACAATGGTGCCAGTGAAAATGTTGGCCTGACCAGAAGACATTTGATCAAAGCTGTAACTTCCCAACATCAATTTCGAAATTAGTTTTAAGGGATTGTACTCGAAGCGCCAAACCATTTTACTAGCATTGTAAGTCGCTTTGCTAGCACGTAATTCTAATAAATTAGGGACTAGTAGCCAAGCGTTTAAGCAGCCTGCTAATAAGGAACTTAAACTGAACCGGGCAATTATTCGACTGAGCCGCTGATGGGGCCAGTTAATCATTAATAAGTAAATAAAATATAAGACGCTGAATAAACAAAGCATATAACCGATATAATAATTGGTGAGAATTGCCAGTGAAAGTGACCAAAGATAAGTCCAAAACTTGCCTTTGGTCACCAAATATTCTAGTCCGAGCATGATAATCGGTAATAAAATGACGCCATCTAGCCACATAATATTTAATTGATAAGCGGTGGTGTAGCCACATAGCGCATAAGCCAAACTCAAAGCCAATTGCCACTCATTATTCAGGCGCGTTGCTTGCGGGCGTCGATCCAGAAAGTAGAACATGGTAAAACCAGTCAGTCCTAGTTTGATTGCCGTCATCAACCAAACGCCAACAGTGATCCATTTACCAGGCGTCAGCAGCAAGATTAAATTAAGCGGACTTAATAGGTAATAGGCCCAAGTACCTAACATCGGGCCACCGAGACTGCTGCTAAATGAATAGAAGAATTGATCGGGATGGCCGAGCAAGACCCGCCGATAATATTGGTAAAAATCAATATATTCCTGGCCAAGATCGGTTGTGAGCAGTGAGCTGTTGCCAAAAGGAAAACTATGAGCCAAGGCGAAATAAAGAAAAACGGCAAGTAAGGGAATACTGAAACTAAGTAAATAAAACCATTTTTTTGAAATTGGGGCGGTTAACAATCTTTTTTTGATCATGGGAACTCCTTAAACGAACATTATTTAAAACTTGCTGGATTATTAAATGGATCTTACCAAGATTTAGTGCTGATCAAACAGAATTGGTTCTGACTGCATTCCGGGCTGCTTGGCGCGGAACGCGGCCGGCATTGATTTGAGCTTATTGCTAGCGCAACAATCTCAAATACAAGCCTTGTTCTAAGTGGCACAGCCACTAAGAACAATTTGGCGGCTGACGCCAAGCTCCCTCCATTCCGTCTGGAGTTAATTTGGCTCATTTCAGATTTGAATGATATCAAGGCAGTATTAGTGAAATTGAAAACCAATCGCATGACAATCACCAGATTAAGCTGATAAAATTGAGCAGCACTATTTAGCAAAACAAATTTTTAGAAACTTACACAGTCTGGTTAACATCTTTCTGAATAGACATTTCAGAGACTGTTAAATTGGTTTTTAATGCAGCTCAGTGTTTACAACAATTCATTTCCAGTTGATTTGACCCACTAAAGTTGCCTTAACTTCTAACTAAAGTTGGGTGTTCAAGTTCAACTCCGGACGGAATGGAGGGCGTGGTTGTCAGCCGCCAAATTCTTCTTAGCGATTTATCGCTTAGAAGAAGGCTCGCATTTGAAACAATTTGGTCTCCAATTGGTTCAAATCGATGCCGGCAGCGTTCCACAACCAGCAAGCCCGTAATGGAGTCCAAACCGGCTCTGTTTTCCCATCTTAATTTCAGTGGTTAATATTTAGCAAAATTCCGGCAACTAGTGATCAGTTGCTTTATGAAATCAATGACTGACTCATTCAAATCTAAAGTATAAAAAAATAAAAAGTTTCGTGAGAAATTTTGTCAGTTGACGGTTTTTTTGCTAGAATGAGCTAGTATGACAGAAAGGGGGACGCACATCCATGATGCGTCGTCAACGCAAGACCAAGAGAAAAACATCTTCACTCAGGTTTCGCCTGAATTTACTATTTTTTATTGCTTTTCTTTTATTGGCTATTTTAGTCGCCCAATTAGGCTATTTGCAAATTGTTTTCGGCGACAAGTTCGAGTCGGAAGTTGAACGAACTGATAAAACCGTTGTTTCTGGCAATGTCCCCCGAGGCGTTATTTATGATGCTAAAGGTCGGGTGCTTGTCGGTAATCAAGCAGAAAATGCGATTACTTATACTAAGAGTATCAACGTTAAAAGCAGTGAAATGCTAGCAACCGCTAAAAAATTAACTAAATATTTAAAGGTTGATGTGACCAAGTTACAGAAATCAGACTTAGCTGATTATTATTTAGCTGATGCTGATCACTATGCGGCAATTATTAAGAAGTTGCCGAAGTCACAACTTTATGACAGCACAGGTAATAGTTTATCAGAAAGCAAACGATACCACTATGCCAATGCTTATGTCATTAAAAACGTTGACTTATCGCTAAGTGACGCTGAACAACAAGTGGCGACGATTTATACGAAAATGGCCTCAGCTTATCAATTATCAACGGTTTATTTGAAGGATAATAATGTCACTGCTGATGAAGTTGCTGAAATTGGTGAACATTTATCAGAATTGCCTGGGGTGGCAGTTGGTAATAACTGGACGCGTAATTATCCAAATGGTGATTCAATTAGTAGTATTTTAGGTAATGTCACCACCGAACAACAAGGGTTACCAGAAGATAGTCTCAATCAAATGTTGACTACTGGCTATTCACGGAACGATCGTGTTGGGAATAGTTATCTTGAGAAGCAATATGAATCAATTCTGCGCGGTACTAAATCGCAGACTCAAGTTGAAGTTAGCAGCAGTAATCAAATCCTGAACACTTTGACTGAGTATTCGGGGACGAAGGGCAGCAATTTGAATCTAACCATTGATTCTGCTTATCAGGCTAAAGTTGAAGCTGATTTACAAACGGTTTATAATTCCGCTAAAAGTGCTGGTGCTACTAAATATTCTGATGGTGCCTACGCAATTGCCATGAATCCCAATACTGGTGCCATTTATGCGATGGCAGGGATTAAGAATAATCCTCAAACAAATCAAATGACCGACGATGCCTTAGGGGTCATTAATCGAACCTTTGTGATGGGTTCTGCAGTCAAGGGTGCGACCGTCCTCGGTGCTATGATGGACGGTGTTATTACGCCAACCAATAATACGTTGTCTGATGATGCCATTTACTTACCAGCCACGCCGGTTAAAAAATCTGTTTATCCAATTGGTACTTTCAGTAGTATGAATGCAGTTACCGCGCTTGAAGTTTCTTCTAACATTTACATGATGCGGTTAGCGATGTTGGAAGGCAAAGCGGCTTACTCACCACATACGTCAATTAAGATGGATGATAATATTTTCCAAACCGAACGTAATTATTTCCAACAATTCGGTTTAGGTTATAAAACTGGGATTGATTTGCCTGGTGAAGTTGATGGTTACATCGGTTCGACTTTAAATGAAAATAATCAGTTAAAAGTTGGTAGTGCCCTTGACTTGAGTTACGGTAACTACGATGGTTACACGTTAATGCAAATGGGCCAATATATTTCGACCATTGCTAATGGTGGTTATCGGATGCAGCCATACTTAGTTAATTCGATTCAGAAGACTAGCAACTCTGGTGAAAAAGATGCGGTTATTTATCAGAAACAACCAGTTACTTTGAATCGGGTTGGATTTACTAATGATCAATTGGCTGTGGTCAAACAAGGGATGTACAATGTTGTTCACGGGACTCAGGCTTGGGGGACTGCTCATGCCTTGAAGGATGTTAAACCATCCATTTCCGCTAAAACAGGTACGGCCCAATCGTTCTATTACAATCCAGATGATCCGAATAACACCAATCCACCAGAAACATTAACGTCAAGCTTTGTGGGTTATGCGCCATCTGACAACCCAACCTTGGCGATTGCAATCGTCTTTCCTAACTTGGATGTTAATGCTGAAGGTAGTTACAATACTACTTTAGCTAAAATGATGGTTGAAGATTATTTCAAACTAGAAGGCAATAATTAATCAGTCAGAATTTATCGTGAAAAAGTATAGCGGAATCAACGACTTTCTGCTATACTGGATAAAGTCGTGAATAACGTAGATTAACCAGAATGGAGGGTTATCACATGCGTGTCAACATTACTTTAGAATGTACTGAATGTCATGAACGGACTTACTTATCAAATAAAAACAAGCGTAACAATCCCGATCGCTTGGAATTAAAGAAGTATTGCCCTCGTGATCACAAAGTTACCTTACATCGGGAAACAAAATAGTTAAAACTGAATGAATAAGCGATTGAGCAAGAGTGAGTCGAAATCTTTAGCAGACTTGCACGAGATTTACTGGCTTGGTTTGTTTGATTAATATTCAAGGCTGGGCAGAACATTTATTGTTTTGTGCCGGCTTTTTCTTTTGCTAAAGATGGCAATAAGAAGCAGATTTTAATGAACCGTTGCTGAATTTCCCGGTTTCTCTCAGTGAGGAGTGAAATCATGAAGAAAAAAGAATTACGTCAACAACAAATTGCCCAGTTGCAACAGTTAGATCCACTACTGAAACGTCAAGAAGAGGCCTCACTTTATCAACAGTTGTGGCAGTTACCGCTTTATCAACAAGCACAGTCAATTGGTGTGACCGTTAGTTCACCGTTGGAAGTAGCCACACAACCAATTATTGAGCGGGCTTGGCAAGACCAGAAGCAAGTTTACTTACCGCGAACTTATCCGGAGACTCATGGGATGCATTTTTTTGAGTATCAAAGCGATGATGAGCTTATTAAGTCTGATTTTGGTATTCCGGAACCTGCGGAAAGTAAGACGCAGCTGGATCAATTAGATCTGTTATTGGTGCCCGGCTTGATTTATACTGCCGATGGTTGGCGCGTTGGTTTTGGTGGTGGTTATTATGATCGCTTTTTAGCGGATTATCCGCAGACGACGGTGATTTTAGCCTTAAACGCGATGGTTGTCTCTGAACCTGTTTGGCAAGTTGGTCGTTATGATCAACAAATTGAATTGGTGGTGACGCCACGATGAGACGATCAATTCAACGGCTGCAACAACGGAGCTGGGTCACCGAATTATTAGTGATTGTCACGATTCTAGTTTATCTAGGTGAGGTAATTGCTGGTGGTAGTGAATCGAGCCAAGTCTTAGTTGAGTTTGGCGCTAAGTTTTCGCCATTAATTATCGCTGGACAATGGTGGCGCCTGATCACGCCAGTCTTTATTCACATTGGGATTACTCATATCGTGGTCAATATGGCGACCTTATACTATATTGGCGGTTCGGTTGAACGAATGATCGGTCATTGGCGCTATGCGGTGATTTATTTCTTAAGTGCGATTAGTGGTAATTTAATGAGCTTTGCTTTTGGTGCCACGAATGGTTTAGCTGCTGGCGCTAGTACGGCTCTGTTTGGTTTGTTCGGTGTTTACATGGCTTTAGGTGTGGTCTTTAAAGACAATCTGTATTTGCGTCAAACTGGCCGGCAATTTGCGGCTTTAGCTGTTTTTAATTTTGTCTTTGATTTATTTGCTAGTGGGATAGATATTTGGGGCCATCTTGGCGGTTTGATTGGTGGTTTTCTGTTAATTATCGGCTTGGCTTTACCAGGACAGCGGGAACGTTCAGGCCGTTTGTTACAGATTTGTGCCATTATTGCATACTTGCTAATTTGTGCTTTCCTATATCGGTTAGGAATGGTACGCTTATAATGTCTGATTTTGAACCTGAACTTCATAATTATTATGATATTGAGCAATTATTAAAACGCTTTGGGATTTACGTTTATTTGGGTAAACGGTTATGGGATATTGAAATGACCAGTGCTGAGTTGCAGAAGTTGCACCAAGCAAATCTGATCAATGACCATCTCTATGCCCGCGCTAAAATTGTTTTGCGTCATGAGCATGAAGCGGAATTAAAACGGATGGAAAACAATGAAGAAGGAGACTAATCACGATGGAAAATAAAAAGTTGATTGGCGTTGACCTTGGCGGTACGTCAATTAAATTTGCCATTATGACCATAGATGGTGAGATTCAACAACGCTGGAGTGAAGAAACAAATATTCTTGACGAAGGTAGTCACATCATCCCTGATATTATCGATTCAATTAATCATCATTTGAAGTTATACGCCATGACAACTGACCAGTTTGCCGGCATTGGCATGGGCTCACCTGGTAGTGTTGATCGTGAGAATGGGACTGTTATTGGTGCCTATAACTTAAATTGGAAGAGCTTGGTTTATCCTAAGCGCGAAATCGAAAAAGCCACAGGAATTCCTTTCTTTATTGATAACGATGCCAACGTCGCTGCTTTAGGCGAACGCTGGAAGGGCGCTGGTGACAACCAAGACGATGTTGCCTTCATTACTTTAGGCACTGGTATTGGTGGTGGCATCATCGCTAACGGCCAATTATTACATGGTGTTTCTGGCTCTGCTGGTGAAGTTGGCCATATTACAGTCGATCCTAAGGGTTATTTATGTACTTGTGGTAAGCATGGTTGTTTAGAGACAATCGCTTCAGCAACTGGGATTGTCCGGGTTGCCCGCGATATGGCAGAAGAATATGCCGGTGATTCTGAATTGAAGCGTCATCTTGATGATGGTGATGAAATTTCAGCTAAAATCGTCTTCGACTATGCCAAGACAAATGATACTTTGGCCTTGTTAGTAGTTGACCGCATTACTTACTTCCTTGGCTTAGCTTTAGCTAATATTGGCAATACTTTAAACCCTAGCTTCATCGTTATTGGCGGTGGCGTTAGTGCTGCTGGCGATTTCTTGTTAAGTCGGGTTCAAAAGTATTTTGCTGAATTCACTTTCCCTAATGTGCGTGACAATACGAAATTACGCTTAGCAACTTTAGGCAACGTTGCCGGAGTTGTTGGTGCGGCTTCTTTAGTCTTAGAAAACACAAAGGATTAGGGTGAACATGATGTTGTTAGCAATCAGTGGTTGGAATATTTTAAATATTATTTTAATTGCGATTCTGTTATACATGGTTGGTAACTGGGGCTATTATAAATTACGTGGCCGCATGCTTGGCGGTGCTATTGATAATGAAACTTTCGAGCAGACCATGCGGAAAGCGCAGTTAATCGATTTGCGTGATAAGAAGGACTTCAATGCCGGTCATATCTTAGGCGCTCGTAATATGCCATATACTCAGTACAAGAGTTGGCAAAATGAATTGCGGAAAGACTTGCCAGTTTATCTTTATGAAACTGGTCAGAATATCTCAATTCGAATTGCCATTCACTTGAAAAAAGCCGGTTTCACCGATGTTAAATGGTTGAAAGATGGTTACAGTAGCTGGGAAGGCAAGAAGAAAAAAGTTGAGAAGAAATATTAATCTGCGGATTAATTAGGATGCGAGAGGTTGTTGAATCGTGTTCAAGTCGGTAAATGGCTAGGCCCAACTCAAATATTCACTCGATCTGGTTGCACCAGCTCAAGTAAATATTTGAAGTTAGGCTACGCCAAAAAACCACCGACTTTCACAACTAAAAAAAGAGGTGGCTGACTTTTTGTCAACGACCTCTTTCTTTTTAGCAAATTAGTATTGGTTTAGCCTTGATGAGCGGCATGGCTCTTACGGTTAGCCCGACGCCGATTTTCTTCAATCTTATTATCGTATTCTTCTTGTGGTTCAATCACCGTCTTCTTGAATGCAAAAACGGAGCCAGCGACTGCACCTAATGCAGTCAAACTACCTAAGATGAACCCCTTAACAAAATGTTTTGTCATAATGAAAACCCTCCTTGCTATTCAGCTTTCTATCCCCTCTATTATTACTTATTTGCGAGGGAAGAACAAGTCAAAGTACTTATTGTTCTGGAAAAATTACGAAGATTTGCCAGTTAAAGGAGTTATTAATGAAACCTAAAATTTTAGCAATTGTTGGGCCAACTGCGGTCGGAAAAAGTGATCTGAGTTTGCAATTGGCTCAAAAATATCACGGCGAGATTATTTCTGGGGATGCCTTACAAATTTATCGGCAACTTGATATTGGTACAGCTAAAGTTGATCAAGCAACGCAACAATTGGTACCTCATCATTTAATTGACATTCGCAATGTGGATCAGAATTATTCCGCCTTTCAATTTCAGCAAGACGCCCAACGATTAATTGCTGAGATTACCGCGCGGGGTCATTTGCCAATTATCGCAGGCGGTACGGGCTTTTATTTGCGCGGCTTATTGGAAAACCTGGCTCTAGGCGGCGCCGTTGCTGGGACTGGCACCAGCCAAGCTGATCAAATCGCCTTACGTGAAAAATGGCAAGTTAAATTGGATCAAGTTGGTGCCGCGGCTTTATGGCAAGAGTTAGCCGCCATCGATCCAGCCGCTGCTGCTAAAATTCCTCAAAATAATCCGCGCCGGGTGATGCGGGCATTGACAGTGATCACTGAAACCGGGCAACTCTTTTCGCAACAAGTTCAGGCCCAGCCGCAATATGACGCCTTTGTTTTAGGACTTAATTGTCCTCGGCCATTATTGTATCAGCGAATCAATTTACGCGTGACGCAAATGATGAATGCCGGTTTGTTAGCGGAAGCCAAGTGGTTGGCCAGCCAAGTACCTGCCTCGGCGCAGGCGGCGAAGGGGATTGGCTATCGCGAATTTTATCCTTATTTTGCTGGTGAGCGAACGTTGGCGGAAGTCGCTGAACAAATTCAAATTGATTCCCGTCATTACGCTAAGCGGCAACTTACTTATTTTCGGCATCAATTACCAACTCGCTGGTATGACATTTTAACCCAAGCAGATACGGATTTGCCGCGAATTAGTAGTGATCTAGCCGACTGGTTAAAAAAGGTTAATTAATTTGGCAATATTCTTGCATGTCAACGTAACAATTGGTATGATTATTTTTGTTAAAAAAATCAATATAAATTCGTGAGTTAACACAGCTTGTCTAAATAACTAATTAAATTGGTATAGCTTAAATATACCAATTATTAGCTCAATTAGTCAGTCGCGCGCCCACAGAAAAAGAGGGACAACATGGTAAAAAGAAATTTGACGGCAGCGGAGATCAAGCAAATTACTGCTGAAGAGAATGTTCAATTTTTACGACTAATGTTCACAGATATTAATGGCATCATTAAAAATGTGGAAGTACCAATTAGCCAAATTGACAAGGTACTTGCTAATAAAGTGATGTTTGACGGTTCCTCAATTGATGGCTTTGTGCGAATTGAAGAAAGTGATATGCTTTTAATTCCTGATTTATCAACATTTCTGATTTTCCCTTGGGAAGCAGAACATGGCAAGGTTGCACGCTTGATTTGCGACATTCATACGCCAGACGGTGAACCTTTCATTGGCGACCCACGGAACAACTTGCGGCGCATGATGCGCGAAATGCAAGCAGCTGGTTTCAGTCGCTTTAACATTGGGCCCGAGCCAGAATTTTTCCTCTTTAAACTTGATGAGAATAAACAACCAACGCTTGATCTTAATGATGAAGGCGGCTATTTTGATTTTGCCCCAGTTGATTTAGGTGAAAATTGTCGGCGGGATATTGTTTTGGAATTGGAAAAAATGGGCTTTGAAGTCGAGGCTAGTCACCATGAAGTTGGTGCTGGTCAGCATGAAATTGACTTTAAATATACGGATGCGCTGGAAGCGGCTGACAATATTCAGACTTTCAAGCTGGTTGTTAAAACAATCGCCCGCAAATATAATCTGCATGCTACCTTTATGCCTAAGCCTTTAGCCAATATTGCTGGTTCTGGGATGCACATTAACATGTCCTTAAGTAATGCTGAAGGCAACGCTTTTTATGATGCCAATGGGAATGAACAATTGTCTAGTACCGCTGAGCATTTCTTAGCTGGTATTATGGAACACGCGCGGGCTTTAACGGCGATTAATAATCCGATTGTTAATTCTTACAAGCGTTTGGTGCCCGGTTTTGAAGCACCTGTTTATATTGCTTGGTCTGGTCATAACCGTTCACCATTGATCCGAGTGCCACAAGCGCGTGGTTTGGCAACTCGTTTGGAATTGCGTAGTGTTGATCCTAGCGCTAATCCATATTTGGCCATTGCATCTATTCTTGGTGCCGGTTTAGCAGGTTTAGCTGAAAAAGCGAACCCAGTTGATCCAATTGACTGCAACATCTATGATTTAACACCAGAACAACGTCGGGCCGCTCATATTGACGACTTACCATCAACTTTGCATAATGCTTTGAAAGCTTTAGAGGGCGATGAAGTGGTTAAATCTGCTTTAGGACCACATTTGTATCAAAGCTTCATGGAATCGAAGCGGCAAGAATGGTCTGCTTATCGTCAAACCGTTTCTGGCTGGGAACGCAAGCAATACATGATGCTGTATTAATTTAGTGATTGGTTTATGGAGCACTGTTGTTATTGATCAAAAGTTTTAAAACGTGGTCTAGGTGTTGAAACAGAACTGGTTCTGACGCCATTGCGGGCTTGCTGGTTGTGGAACGCGGCCGGCATCGATTGATGCCAATTTTGCAAATTGTCATCAATACGAGCCTTTGTCTAACCGCTGAAGCGGCAAGACAAATTTGGCGGCTTACAACCACGCCCTCCATTCTGTCTGGAGTTAAGGTGGTTCACTTCATCTTTGTTAGTGTTTGCGGCAATTTTAGTAGGATTGATCAACTCGATTTCAATTTATTATCACAACTGAACAGTAGTATCCAAAAAGTCTGTTTGACAGTTTCTGGTTTAATTCCAGATGAACTTGTCAAACAGACCTTTTAGTTTACGTCACTCTATTTTTCTAATTAGTGGTGATCAACTCTGTTAGTTTCATCAAGGTGGTTGCTGGGCGATTGGCAGCTAAATTTACTAGTACTGCCTTGATATCAACCAAATCTAAAGTGGCTTAGATTAACTCAAAACGCAGTGGAGGCCGCCGGGTTGTCAGTCGCCAAATTCTTCTTGCCGCTTCAGCGGTTAGAAGAAGGCTTGTATTTGAGATTGTTGCGCAGCAATAAGCTCAAATCAACGCCGGCAACGTTCCACAACCCGCCGGCCGCAACGGAGTTGTCTGCTATTCTGTCCGAGACTAGTTCCGTTTCAAATCGACGGCCACAGCGTTCCACGCCCATTCAATCGCCCAGCAACCACCAACAAAATTGGGGAAGTCTTGGCCCAATTTTTGACTTAAATCAATTCTGATAAGATGCTACAACCGGCGGCTGTAACGGAGTTGTCCGCTATTCTGCTCAAAACTAAATCAAAATTTACTTATTTTCGATACAAACTTAAGGATGAATTAGCCAGATCAACCGTATATTGCAATTCGTTTTGGCCACGCATGGTCATGCTCATATCAGTGGCGTAAATAATTAAACCTAACTGATGACCAGGTGCCAAGTGGAAGTAAGTCGGTTGCAAGCGTAGGTCGACATCTTGAAATTCGTTAGCCGACCAAGCTTCGTTTTGATAACTGTGATGAGGATTTTGTAAATTCAGATGACCTTTACAAATTAACTTAGCTGACGTGGTAGCTGGATTAACCGCAAATTCCATGGTTGTCTCTAGTGGGGCACCGTAGCCAAATTGCCTGGCGTCAAAAGCAACAGTTTGTGGACGAGTGGCCAAACGATGACTGACGCCGTAATCAACTAGCATCGCACTGATTAGGCCATAATCGGCATTGTCTTTTAGCCGTAAATGAACCACAGGGCGACCACTGAGAAGTTGCTCCTGATTGAGTTTAGCGGTTTTGAGCACGATTTGATTATTGCTGAAGCGGGCATCTTGATTGATAAAGGCTTGTTCCCAAGCCAAATCACCAAGGCCACTTTGCTTAAAGGCAGCAGTGCCATTGTCGGTGAAACTTTCAGTCGGGGCGTCGGCGGCAAATTCAGTCGTTAAGGCTTGTGTTTGTTGGTCACCATTAGTCCAAGAAGCTGGGGTGGTCCAATTAAATTGATCTAGATTGCTTTGAACTAAATAGTCAGGGAAAATTTCATCCGCATGATTGTTGACATCGAGTAATTTATTGGTCAACCAAAGATTGATCAAGTCGTAGAAATCAAGACTGGGGAAGTTATTGATATAAATATGTTGACCTTGATGCAAAATAACTTTGTGAGTTTTACCAAGTTGATGTAGTTCTTGATTTAATTTATAAACATTCTTCGGTTTGACGTTCCAATCGTTTAAACCATGAACGCTGACGATAGGACATTTTACTTGGTCCAGGTTATTACGATAATTACGAACATCCCAGAAGTGATTGTAACTACCAGTCATCCGATCCTGGGCTTGCTTCATTTGTGCCAATTTTTCTTGATAGAAATCGTGGACCTTGTCGTAGCTGCCAGCATCTTTTTGACGGCTGAAACATTCGTTGGCCAAAACATCAGCATCTTCACCTTGGAAAGTTTCTGGGGCAACGACTAAACCATGCTCACGGTAATAATCGTACCAGCTGGAAATTGCCGCTTCGGAAATAACTGTTTCCAAGCCAGCCACACCAGTAGCAGCGGCGGCAATTGCTAAAGTACCTAAGTAAGATTTACCAGTCATTGCCACGCGGCCGTTGCACCAAGTGGCCTTGATCTCGTGCTGTCGTGAATGATCAGTGTAAGCGCGGCGATCACCGTGGAGCCATTCAATGATCGCCGTTACCGAATCAGTTTCTTCAGGGGAGCCACAAGTGCCAATCCCATCAGAACCACGACTACCAATCCCGGCAGCGTAAACTGAAGCAAAGCCGCGAGCCAAGAAGAAATCATTTAAAACGACGGAACTAACGGTGGTTGCTTGAACGGTGCTTTCATTTTGGCTAAAAGGATCAGCTAGTTGTTCAGCAGTTGGTCGTTCAGTTTTGAAACTGACAAACTGGTCAAATTCCGCGCCATTTTCCCGCGCATCGCCTAACGGTTTTTTAGTCAGGGGCAGATCAACGGGATTCATTGGCGTGTCAGTTGTCCCTAAAAAGTAAGGATTAGCTGTGTAAAGAACGGGTACCTTCAGGAACGCTTGGCTTAATTTAGGCCGAATAATCGTTGCGGCTAATAAGTCACGTTGGCCGTCATTGTCGGTATCTAGATCGGACTCAACATAGACAATTTCGCGAATGACGTTGTTGAAATCGTAAGTTGCCTGAACCTTGCCATTAAAAATTAACGGCTTTTCCCGTTCAGCCGCACTTAGATTTAGTTGATAATAGCCACGACTAGCCAAATTATCTAGGAAAGTGAGCCCATTTTTACTCCGGGTGTTCATTAATTGGTAAATCGCCTGGGTGAAATGAGTGAAGTCTAATTGTTTTTCACTGACAAAAGGTAAATTAAGCGCAGCCATGGTGGTTAGTGGTTCGCGGAGATCGAAATCTTCGTCAACAAAGAAGCCCAGTAATTGTAAGGCAGCGTTATAAAAATTCAATTGATCAACTTGATCAGTCACTGTGGTTAAGGCCGTCGCTAAATCCTGGTGTGGAGCAACTAGAATATTGGCTAGTTGTTCATTTTGAGTTTCAGGTGAACGAAACTCTGGAAAGAATTGACGAAAAACATGGTTCACGAGTTCCGCAAAGGGATATTGGGCCAGGTCAGTGGGGTAAATAGCGATTTTTTGCAGTTCTAAGATTTGGTCTTTAGTACTGGGAATTGTCGCTGCAAATTGATTATATTTCATAAATTTCCTCCTTGTGTGATTGACAACCAGGTTAACAGTTGCTTATAATTACTAGTTGTTATGGCGCAGTAGCTCAGCAGGATAGAGCAACGGTCTTCTAAACCGTAGGTCGTGGGTTCGAGTCTCACCTGCGTCATTGATAAGTTACAGTTTATATTATACTGATAAAAAGCCTAAGATAGTAGGCTTTTTTGTTTATTTAATAATTCTAATTAGGTGGCTATTTTTTGGAAACCGTTAATTTAAAAGTTACAGAAATGAGAGATACTGATTCATCCATTTCGAAAACAAGTGCCAATGCACTATTTAATTTTATGGGTAAATATGATTTTTTAGAAATGGCACTTTTGCATATGTGCTTTTTTCCCAGATATTATCCAGAAAACATTAAATATCTCAATTTAAAAGTTGATGGTCAAGAAATTGATGAGTGGTACATCCCAATGACTTGTTTTTGTGATATTCCATTGCATCAAATTGCTCATCATGCTGTTGGAAATGGAAAAAATGGGTATGGAAAGTTTGGAATAGCACTTCAAAAAGATTTTGGCATTAAAAATAACATCATGCCTGTACACTATTTAAACACAGATGATAATGAGACAGCTGATTTAAGATTAGCTATTGATACGGCAGTCAATATGTTAGGTACAGAGAATGGAAACGAAAAAATGTTAAACCTAGCTAACTATTTGTTTGATTATATATGCATGGTTAAACCACTCAAGGGTATTATGCAAAAAGACGGTAAGAATATTAACAAAAATTTTTATGAGGAACACGAATGGAGGTATGTACCTTCATTAATGGGTGGAGACTTACCTACAATTTTATATAAGCATGATGAGATCACAATGGAAACAAGCAATCACTTATATACAAATAGTCTGGCATTTTCAAAAAATGGTCCACTAAATTTTGACGTTGATGACATTAGATATTTATTCGTGGATACCCTCGAAAATAGAGACAGAATTATTAGGTTTATTAGGGAAAAACAACGGGGGAAGAGATTGAGTAAGATGAAAAAGGATGTTTTGATTTCGAAAATACTGGTTTACGATGAATTACGAGAGGATTGGTAACTTGACGAGAAATAAATTTGGAGAAGCTTTTTCAAAGTCTAACTCCGAAATGAGAGCGATTCCTAAACCGCTTGTGAAATATATTAAACAGCAAGCACCGACCGATTATACATATAACCAGGTTGGAAAAACAGATCTGTTTACTCTAAATCGTAAAGAAGCAATATCAAAAGATACTGTCAGCTTTGATGTGAAAATTCAATTTCCTTTTTCTTTTGAGGGACTTAACGTTACTAGTATGGATGAGCTCCTCAATGCAATGTATCGTGTGCAGAAGCCCTATAAGCTTGATCAAAAAATTCAGCAGACATTAGGTGTTCCAAACGTTAAATCTGTTTATTCAAAAATTGAGAATCAACTGATTTATCCAATGGAATTTCCTGAGATGCCACCAATAGTAATAAAGGCCTACAATCATTCGATGAAGATACCGGTTAAAAGAGTGCCATATGCTGACTATGAAAAAATTAAGATCGAGTCCACTGGAAGTACAATTTTTAATATCAATTTAATTCTAAATGAAAATATAAATAAATTTAATTTGGTAATTGATATCAATTTTGGAAAGTTAAGAACTATTGATGATTATTTTAGATTTCGAAATTTCATCAAAGCTTTATATTGGGGTGATTTATACGTTTGGGGAATTCAAGTTAAATCCAAAAGGGATGTAGCCAAAAAGAAAAAAATATTTCAAGAAAACGATAAATTATATTCTGCACTAAAATTAATTCAAAATAAAATCAATATGAAAATTGATTTTCCTCAAAAAATCCTCGTTGAGGATGTTGATGTAATTAAAGTCCTTTTTGAGTCTTTAATAAATGAGCGGTCCATTAAGGGGAAACCCTCTGGACTCATCACGCTGAATTATGGTAAACAAGCAAAAGTAAATGACATCATAGAAAAAAAAGACAAAGACAGAATGAACTTTTTTATTTACGCAAACAAGAAAAAAATTTTATTTACCAAAATTTTAAATATAATGGAGTACAAATTAGTAACAGATGTGGCTTTGGCAGCAATTGATCAGAGTAATAGAAAAATGACGATAAGATCAAATTCAAAAAGTGAAATATACTTTTATTGGCAACTTGAGAGTGCAAATACTCAATTTACAGATAAAGATATGGTAGAGAAATGTAAAGATGCGATTTCATTTGATGATTGTGATTTTGAAATTCTTGGAAATAGATAAGGTGGCATGGCACAAAAGTTAAAGTAGTAATTTTTGCTATTGCAACACCCGGGTATTTTTGGTAGAATGTATGAGTTGTAATTGTGTCACCACAGCTGCAACCGCACAATCAGAGGTTTAAAAGATAATCTTGCCTCTTTTGGCGAGTCTAAGATATAGGAGGTGCACAGGATGTACGCAATTATTAAAACTGGTGGTAAACAATATAAGGTTGAAGCAGGTCAAGCTGTCTTCGTTGAAAAACTCGACGTTGAAGCTGGCAAGCAAGTAACTTTTGAAGAAGTCTTGTTAATCGGTGGCGAAGGTGAAACTAAAATCGGCGCTCCAGTAGTTGACGGTGCTAGCGTTGTTGGTACTGTTGAAAAGCAAGGTCGCGAAAAGAAAGTTGTTACTTACAAGTACAAACCAAAGAAACATCAACATCAAAAGAAGGGTCATCGTCAACCATATACTAAGGTTGTCATTGACACTATCAACGCTTAATTAACAGACGGAGGTGCATCGTAATGGAAATGCATAATTTACAATTCTTCTCTCACCATAAAGGTGGCGGTTCCAGTGCTAACGGTCGTAACTCTGCTGGTCGTCGTTTAGGCTCAAAGCGGGCTGACGGTCAAACTGTTACAGCTGGTTCAATTCTTTATCGTCAACGTGGTACTAAGATTCATCCAGGTACTAACGTTGGTCGCGGTGGCGATGATACTTTATTCGCTTTAACTGACGGCGTTGTTAAGTTCGAACGTCTTGGTAAAGATCGCAAACAAGTTTCTGTTGTTGCAGCAGTTGCTGAAAACTAAGAAATTGTTTAAGCTCGGGTTTCCCGAGCTTTTTTTGTGCCAAAAAATAGGCATCAAATCATTATTCGGAATTGAATCATGATTACGTCGCTCCTTAGTTAGTAACGGCAGCGGCCGAGCGATTAAGAGGGCGTGGACATGGTGGCCATCAGTCTGTGACATAAGTCTAAAACAGAATGGCGTTTGACTCTGTTCCGGGCTGCTTGGCGTGGAACGCTGCCGACATTGATCTGAGCCAATTAGAAACCAAATTGTCTCAGATACAAGTCTTGTTCTAAGTGGCACAGCCACTAAGAACAATTTGGCGGCTGACGCCAAGATCCCTCCACGCCGTCTGGAGTTGAGGTGGTACACTTAATCTCTGCCAGCATTCAAGGCAATAATTGTGGAATTGGGACAAAATCTAACTTATGTCACTCCCTTAATTTCACCATTGATGCCAATCGCTCGGCCATTGTCTGTGTTAACTAACGGAATGGGGCGCCACTATTTAGAAAGGAAGATTGCAGATACTAACTTAAGCATGAGTTAACAATCTTTCTGGATAGAATTGGAGACTGTTAGCTCGGCTTATTTTTGTGTACTATTCAATTGTTTCTACAATTCGAATCAAGTTGATTAGTCTCACTACAATTGGTTCAAATCGATGCCGGCAGCGTTCCACAACCAGCAAGCCCGGAATGCAGTCAGAATCAATTCTGTTTTTAACACCCTCATCAACAACACGTATTATCAGAAAAGACTGAATAAATTAGCTAATTTAAGTAAAAAGTGAGAAAATATTTTTTGAGGTGACCATGATGTCAAGATTACAACGATTAAGAGAAAAAATGGCAGTTGCCGAATTGCCAGCTTTATTAATTACGAATGAAAAGAACGTGACTTATTTGAGTGGCTTTACTGGTGACGAAAGTGCTTTGCTAGTCACTGCTGACCAAGCGGCTTTAATTACTGATTCACGTTATGTGGCCCAGGCCAAACAACAAGTGACCGAATTCGAATTGGTCATGCAGACTAAGGGGATTTTTGCCAGTGTTGCTGAACTCTTGGCTAAGACCGATCTAAATAGTTTAGGTTTTGAAGCCGATCAATTAAACTATACTGAATATTTACAACTGCAAAAAGTGTTAGCAAAAATCAAATTACAGCCAACGACAGAAATGGTGGCACAATTGCGGGAAATTAAGGATGCCCATGAAATTGCCCTCTTAAAGCAAGCCATTGCGATTACAGATGCTTGCTTTGATCATCTATTGGAGTTCGTGCATGCTGGTCAGACCGAATTAGAAGTTGCCGCTGAAATGGAATATTTTATGCGTAAGAATGGCGCCAGCAGTTCCTCATTTGCGACCATTGTTGCTTCAGGAATCCGCTCAGCTTGGCCTCATGGTATTGCCAGTGATAAAAAAATTGCTGAACATGAATTAGTGACTTTTGATTTTGGCTGCTATTATCAGGGTTATACATCGGATATTACCCGGACGATTGCCGTGGGAAGCGTGACTCAAGAATTACAAGACATTTATCAACTTGTGCTTGATACCAATCAAGCGGTGGTTAAAGCAACTAAACCTGGGGTAACTGGTGGTGAGATCAATCAACTGGCTCATGGGATGATTGATCGTGCCGGTTATGGTGCTAACTTTGGTCATGGTACTGGCCACGGCATTGGCTTGGACATTCATGAAGGCCCTGGTGCTTGGGGTAAATACAATCAACAAGCTTTGGTCAGCGGCAATGTGGTGACTGATGAACCAGGAATTTACTTAGAAGGTCTTGGTGGTGTTAGAATTGAAGATGACCTGTTAGTGACGACCACTGGTTGCGAGGTTTTGACTCAGGCACCCAAAGCAGAATTGTTAGTTATTTAAGAGTTCAAAAAGACGGTTCTTTCGCCTGAGTTGTTTAGCGAAAGTCCACATCATTTTAACGCGGTTCCAGCAATAAATAACTGATTTTTGTTGCCAAGACCGGGGTTAGATTGATATAGTAAGAGTATTGAATAAATAAGCGAGGCATAATTTATGATTTCAGTTAACGAATTTAAAAATGGTTTAACTATCCAAGTTGATGGTGGCCTATGGCGTATTGTCGAGTTCCAACATGTTAAACCTGGTAAGGGCAGTGCCTTTGTTCGGAGTAAGTTAAAGAACTTACGGACTGGCGCGGTTCAAGAAAAAACTTTCCGTTCCACTGAAAAAGTTGAAAAAGCACAAATCGAAAGTAAGCAAATGCAGTATCTTTATGCAGATGGTGATAACTATGTCTTCATGGATATGTCAACTTACGAACAATTAGAATTACCTGGCGAAGAAATTACTTACGAATTGAAATTTTTGAAAGAAAATATGCAGGTCGGTGTAATGATGCATGGTGCCGAAACCTTGGGTGTTGATTTGCCAAATACGGTTGATTTAACAGTCACTGAAACTGAACCTGGGATTCGTGGCGATACATCTTCCGGTGGTACGAAACCAGCAACGATGGAAACTGGCTTGGTTGTTCAAGTGCCATTCTTCATTAATGCCGGTGATGTGTTAACGATTAATACAACTGATGGTAGTTATATCTCAAGAGCGAATAGCTAGGGGGTAACAAACAATGGCAGACGAGAAGAATATTGTTTTAGCTGAACGTGATGATCAACAGGGCACGATTCAAATCGCGCCGCAAGTACTAGAAATTATTTTAGGCATTGCTGCTAAACAAGTGAAGGGCGTTTATGAAATGCGTGGTAACTTGGCCAGCAGTATTAACACTATCTTGGGCCGTCAAGATCATGGCCGCGGTGTGGAATTAAGTGTCAATGGCGATCAAGTCGCTGCTGATGTTTATGTCTACCTGGACTATGGTGTTTCTGTGCCTAAAGTTGCCTTAGCTATGCAACAAACCTTAAAAGAACAATTATTCTATATGACTGATCTTCACTTAGCTGAAGTCAATGTTCATGTGGAAGGAATTATTCCGGAAAAAGAAGAAAAAGTCGATCCAAGTGCCTTTTTCGCTGATGCAATCAATCAAGATCAAGCCAGCAAAGAAAGTGCCGATCAACCTACGGGAGAATAGAAAATGTTAGATCGTCATCAGACACGTAAACTTGCTTTTCAGGCTTTATTTATGTTGGCTAGTAATCCCGACTTAAGTATTCCGCGAGCCTTACAAATTGTCTTAGCGATTCAAGAAAATCATCAAGATGATGATCAAACACCAGTAGTGCTTGATAAGTCTGATCCAAATCAAGTTTATTTGGAAACATTAGTTACGGAAGTTTCTGCTAAACAGACTGAACTCGATCAGGCCTTAACGCCTAAATTGAAGAAGGGTTGGACTTTAGCACGTTTATCGCGAACTGATTTAATTTTGTTGCGGCTTGGTTTAGATGAAATTCAAAACCAGCCGACAATTCCCAATGCGGTCGCAATTAACGAGGCAATTCAGCTGGCCAAGGAATTTAGTGATGCTAATGCTGAGAAATTTATTAATGGGGTCTTAGCTAGCTTTTTACCAGCGCCGGCGAAGTAATAAGCCCAACTAACTGGTTCGTCAGTGATTTCAAAAAGAAATAAGTTTTATTAAGAGTCAGTCAATTTGATAGTTTAAAAAGCGATCCTGTGATAACTGTTAAAGTATCACAGGATTGTTTGCATTAAGGCGGGTAATGCAGAACGGCGGCTGACTCTGTTCCGACTTACTGATTGAATCTTGTAACAAATGTCCAAAACAGAATTGGTTCTGACTGCATTGCGGGCTTGCTGGTTGTGGAACGCGGCCGGCATCGATTTGAACCAATTGAAAAACCGCAATTGTTTCAAATACGAGCCTTTGTCTAACCGCTAAAGCGGCAAGACAAATTTGGCTGCTTCTCGCAAGCTCCTACGCAAATAAAACCCGATTGGCTGACAACCACGCCCTCCATTCCGTCTGGAGTTAAGGTAGTGCACTTCACTTTTTATTCGCGATTAAGGCAAATGTCGCGAGATAATTCAACTTGATTTGATTTGAACTATCAACTAGATAATCAACAAAAACCACTCGATAATAGTTTCTGGATTATCTTAGAAAAATTGTCAATCAAATTTTGTTAGACTCGGCAATCTGATTTTCCGATTAGTGATGCTCAATTTAATTTCCTAGTCTAAATAAAGAATTATCAATTGTCGCTATTTACAATCGCTGCATCGAATTTTAACAAAGATAACGTGAACTGAATTAACTCCAGACGGCGTGGAGGGATCTTGGCGTCAGCCGCCAAATTGTTCTTAGTGGCTGGGCCACTTAGAACAAGGCTTGTATTTGAGATTGTTGCGCTAGCAATAAGCTCAAATCAATGCCGGCAGCGTTCCACGCCAAGCAGCCCGAAACAGAGTCAGACGCCATTCTGTTTAATCATCTTTACTAATATTTGAAATTTACTAAAGCACATTTCACAAGAATAGCTCGTTTGGTTGACTATTCGCTAAGTTAATCTTAATGCTGACTAAACGCGCTAGGAAAAAGCTAGAAAACAAGTTAAAATAAGAACGAGTATTTTTTATGAAGGGGGAATTAATTTGGCAATTATTTTAGATGGCAAAGCAACAGCGCGTGATTGGCGTGCTGAAACTGCACATCGCGTTGCACAATTGGCAACGGCCCAAATCATTCCTGGTTTGGCGGTAGTGCTTGTTGGTCATGATCCCGCCAGTGAAATTTATGTACGAATGAAAGCACGACAGGCAGAAAAAGTGGGGATTCGTTCGATTGTCCGCCGCTTGCCAGAAACAGTGACTCAAAGTGAATTATTACAGGTGATTGCTGAGTTAAATCACGATGCTGCAATTGATGGCATTTTGGTGCAGTTACCACTGCCAGTGCAAATTGATGAAGCGACGGTTTTGTTGGCAGTTGATCCAGCTAAGGACGTTGATGGTTTCCACCCTTATAATCTGGGCCAATTATGGTCAGGCCGCAGTGACTTGGTGCCCGCGACCGCTGCCGGAATTATGAAGCTGTTGCAGCAGTACCAGATTAATGTGGCTGGCAAAAATGCGGTAGTTTTAGGTCGCAGCTTAATTGTCGGCCGCCCAATTGCTGGTTTATTATTGGCTGCTGATGCGACGGTCACCATCGTCCATTCCCATTCTCAAAATGTGGCTGCCTTGACCCAAGCGGCTGATATTGTGGTAGCAGCTTTAGGACAGCCTAATTATGTCACCGCCGATTTTGTTAAACCTGGCGCGGTGGTGATTGACGTCGGGACTAATCGCGTGAATGGTAAGTTAATTGGTGATGTTGATTATCAGGCTGTGGCCCCAATTGCCAGTTATATCACACCAGTGCCTGGTGGCGTCGGTCCCATGACGGTGGCAGCTTTATTAAGTCAAACAACTGATCTCGCTGAGAAACGAGCACAACGTGGCTGAGCAGGATTATTTAACCGTTACCCAGTTGACGACTTATTTGAAGCGTAAATTTGATTTTGATCCCTACTTACAGCGAGTTTATTTAACGGGTGAATTATCGAATTTCCGGCTGCGACCAAATAGTCATCAGTATTTTTCTTTAAAAGATGATCACGCGAAAATTAGTGCGATCATGTTTAAGTCCGCCTTTCAAAAATTAAAATTTGTGCCCGAAACTGGTATGAAAGTACAATTAGTCGGTCGCATTGGTTTATATGAAGCCAGCGGCAGTTACCAAATTTATGTGGAGCGCATGGAGCCTGACGGTGTTGGCGCCCTTTACCAAGCTTATGAGCAGTTGAAAGAGAAGCTGGCTGGGGAAGGGTTATTTCAGCAGAATAAACGCGAGTTGCCGAAATATCCACAAAGAATTGCAGTTATTACCAGTCAATCTGGGGCAGTCATTCGCGACATTATTACCACAAGTCAGCGCCGTGATCCTAAAGTGCAGTTAGTTTTGTTTCCGGCTGTGGTTCAAGGTGATCAGGCAGCTAATTCGTTAGTCCAACGCTTAGAGCAAGTTTACCAGCAAAATGATTTTGATACGATCATCATAGGTCGTGGCGGCGGTTCATTAGAAGATCTCTGGCCTTTCAATGAAGAAATCGTTGCCCGGACGATGGCGCGCAGCCCAATCCCAATTATTTCATCAGTTGGCCATGAGACTGATACGACCATTGCTGATTTAGTAGCCGACGTGCGAGCAGCAACGCCTACAGCCGCAGCTGAATTAGCAACCCCACAATTAAGTGAAGTCTTAACCGAAATTGCCCAAGATCGGGTGCGATTACAACGCAGTTTTCAAAAGATTCTCCGGATTGCGCAGCAGCAATTACAACGGCAACAACAGAGTTTCTTGTTTCAACATCCGGAACGTTTGTATCAAGGCTATACGCAGCAGTTGGATTTATTACAACAGCGTTTTTTGCGAGCGGGCCAAACGTACTTACAACAAAAGCAAGGGCAAGTCCAACAAACTGGTCAAAGATTGCAACAATTGAATCCCAAGACTAGATTAGCCACGAATCAAGTGCAAGTGACTAATTTGCAACAACGTTTGATTCGGGCGATGGCTACTACCTTGCAACAGCGCCGTCAGCAAGTGCAGACGCAAATGGGTAACCTTGATCAATTAAGTCCGTTACGTACCTTAAATCGCGGTTATAGCTACAATACGACGACTACTGGCCAACCTTTACGCCAAGTTGCTGATTTTCAAATTGATCAGCAATTTGAGGTGCATTTAACAGATGGGATTGTGCGAGCGAAAGTTTTAAAGAAGGAGCAAGCAAATGACAACAAGTAAAACAAAACAGCCCACTTTTGAAGAGAATTTAACGGCCTTAACGACAATCGTCAATGAATTGGAACAAGGCGATGTGCCTTTAGAGACAGCCTTAGCCAAATTTCAAACTGGGATCAAACTTTCACGTTCATTGGAGAAAACTTTAACTGATGCCGAAAACACTTTAACGCAAATTGTCAATGAGCAAGGCGAAGTTGGCTTACTTGATCCGCAGCAAACCACTGATCAAGCCCAAAAATAAGGATTTACTGGTTAATTGGCGTTCAGTCAACGCGGCCAGATAATCGTTATTTTTGTGCTAGTATTGATGAGATTATTGCAAACTGTTCTCGAAGGTGAAAGCGAGGTAACATCATGACAGCATCGGCAGCAGCGTTTTCAGCGGCGGATTGGCGGGAGACGTTAAATACTTATTTACGTGACGAAATTGGTAAGGTGGATCAACAGCCGCAATTACAAGCGAGCATGGCTTATTCGTTATTAGCTGGTGGCAAACGGATCCGCCCCTTGCTTTATTTAGCAACGGTAGCCGCTTATCAAGAAATTGTTCCTGAAGTTGATTTGGCAATTGCTGGTAGCATCGAATTGGTTCACACTTATTCTTTGATTCACGATGATTTACCAGCGATGGATAATGATGATTATCGTCGTGGTCGGCCAACTAATCATCGGCAGTTCGGTGAAGCCATGGCGATTCTGGCCGGTGATGGTTTGCTAACGTTGGCCTTTCAGTGGTTGGGTCGGTTATCATTACCCCAGGCTGGACAATTATGTGGGATTCTGGCAACGGCTAGCGGCCCTCAAGGAATGGTTGCTGGACAGGCGATTGATATTCACCAGACTGGCACCAGCTTAGATAGTTTAGCGGCGGTTGCACAACTAGATGCTCTGAAGACCGGAGCGTTGTTGACAGCACCATTTCAGCTGGCTGCGTGTCGGTTGAACTTGTCCTTACCAACTAGTGCTAGTTTAGTTGATTTTGGCCATCATTTCGGAGTGGCTTTTCAAATCTTTGATGATTTACAGGATATTCATAGTACTGCGGCCAAAATGGGCAAAGCCGTGCATAAAGACCAAGAAGAGGGCAAAAATACTTATCCGGCCCAGCTCGGAGTTGTTGGTGCCCAACAGGCCTTAGCCGCACAAGTCGCTGCCGCGCAAACGGCTTTAGCAGCCTTGCCTGAAAATTGGCAAGGTTTGCAGCAGTTTTTACGTTATTTTGATGGAGAAATTAAATGATTAAAAAAGAACGTGTCGATATTTTATTAGTACAGCAAGGCTTATTTTCTTCACGGGAACAAGCTAAACGGGCGGTCATGGCTGGGCAAGTGGTTAATGACCATGAAGAACGCCTCGACAAGCCTGGTGAGAAGATTCCAATTGAAACAGCCTTAAGAGTGAAGGGCCAAGTCAACCCTTATGTTTCCCGCGGTGGCTTTAAATTGGCCAAGGCCTTAAAAGTATTTAAGATTGACGTGCAAGATAAAACGGTCTTGGATATTGGTTCTTCAACTGGTGGTTTTACTGACGTTTCCCTACAAAACGGTGCCAAACTCGTCTACGCTTTGGATGTCGGTTATAATCAATTGGCTTGGAAATTACGGGAAGATCCCCGAGTGACCGTTATGGAACGAGTTAATTTCCGTTACAGTAAGCCCGAAGATTTCACTTCTGGCCAGCCCGAATTTGCGGTGACGGACGTGTCATTTATTTCTTTGGAATTAATTTTGCCACCATTGACGAAAATTTTAGTGCCTGGTGGTGGGTTAGTCGCGCTGATCAAGCCGCAATTTGAAGCGGGACGTGAACATGTTGGCAAGCATGGGATTGTTCGTGATGCCAAGGTACATATTGCCGTTCTGGAGAAAATCCTAAATTTCGCCCAGACTCAAGGCTTCTCTGTTGCTGGTCTTGATTTCTCACCAATTACTGGTGGTTCAGGTAATATTGAGTTTTTAGCGTATTTCAAATTAACTGACTCAGTGGAAACTGCCACCGTTAAGAATTATGATTCAGAAATAAAGCAGGTTGTAGCGCAAGCTTGGGCAGTTCTGCACGGCTAGTCTGAGGGGATAAAAATGAAGAAGCAATTACGGCAACAACTCATTATACAAGCAATTCAAACAGGCACGATCCAAAGCCAAGCGGACCTAGTGCAATATTTGGCGCAACAGGGCTACCAAGTGACTCAGGCCACAATTTCGCGCGATATCAATGAGCTTAATTTAATTAAGGTTGCCACCAATCATGGCTTGGTTTACCGAGTGGCCGAACAAAAGCAGCCCGCCACTGATGATCAAACCTTACGTGACTTATTTGAAAATGCCCATGTGCAATTAGCACAACAGGACAATTTGATTAGTCTTCAGACCGCTCCTGGCAGTGGCCCAATGGTGGCCGCGGCTTTAAAACAATTACATTGGTCTGAAGTGTTCATGGTCATGGACAATGATGATGGGGTTTTATTGATTTTGAAGTCGGAACCAGCAGCCATTAACCGGATTTGGGAACGTTTAACACAACTGATTTAGAAATGATTAGCTAATGAAAGGGTAGTTGGTATGTTAGCAAATTTAATTATCCGTGATTTTGCAATTATTGAACATTTAGAAGTCGATTTTGAAACGGGGATGACTGTTTTAACCGGTGAAACTGGTGCTGGTAAATCGATTATTATTGACGCGTTAGGCCTGTTGGTCGGTGGTCGTGGCTCCAGCGATTTTATTCGCAGTAAAGCTAAGAAAACTGACGTTCAAGGCCTGTTTGTGGTTAAGCTAGGCGATAAATTGCAGGCGTTGTTCGCCGAGAATGATTTGCCACTAGATGGTCAAAACATTCTGTTGGAGCGGGAACTGAGCCGCAATGGCCGTAACGTTTGTCGAATTAATAATAAGATTGTGACCACCACTGTTTTGCGACAAATTGGTGAACAATTAGTTGATATCCATGGTCAAAATGAACATCAGGAATTAATGAATCCAGAACAACATTTAGCCATTTTGGATCAATACGGGCATCAGAAAATTGCCAAGATCAAAGCAGATTATCAAGCAGTCTATGGCAAATATCGGCGTTTAAAACAGCAGTTAGATGATCGTAACCGGAATGAACAAGCATATGCGCAACGACTGGATATGTTGCAATTTCAATTACAAGAAATCGATCAGGCAAAGTTGCAGGCAAATGAGGACGACCAATTAACCCAAGAGCGTGATCGCTTAACGAATTTTCAACGGGTTAATTTTGCGCTACAACAAAGTTTGGCGGTGCTCACCAATGAGGATCAAAACGCCATGGATTTAACGGCAGTCGCTCGAGGTCAACTCGCTGACATTGCCCAGTTAAGTCCTGAATATCAGGAACTTTCCGATCATATTAATAGTATTTATTATGATCTGCAGGATGTTAGTACTAGCGTTCAAAACGAGTTAGATAATTTAGAGTTTGATGAAGATCGGCTCAATGAAATTGAACAGCGGCTTGAAGTGATCAATAATCTGAAACGTAAATATGGTCCCGATTTAAGTGATGTTCAGCAATACCAGGCCAAAATTAAAACTGAGTATCAGCAAATGCAAAAAGTGACCAATGATGGTGATCAAATTGCGGCTGAATTTAAAGAAATCCAGGGCCAATTAGCTGACTTGGCCAACCAATTAACGAAGGCGCGGCAACAAGTTGCTAAAAAATTGGCCGCCGATATTCATCGGCAGTTAAGCTCACTTTACATGGAAAAAGCCGTGTTCTCGGTACACTTTACGACTAATCAAGGTGAATATTTGAGTAGTGGTCAGGATCATGCCGAATTTTATTTGCGGACCAATCCGGGCGAAGATTTAAAGCCGTTAGTCAAAATTGCGTCTGGTGGTGAGTTGTCACGAATTATGTTGGCGATTAAAACAATTATTGCTCATAATGAGGGCGTAACCAGCATTATTTTCGATGAGGTTGATACTGGTGTAAGTGGTCGAGTGGCTCAAGCAATTGCCGACAAAATTAATCTGTTAGCCCAATATTCGCAAGTATTATGTATCACGCATTTACCACAAGTAGCGGCGATGAGTGACCACCAGTACTTAATTGAGAAAAAGGTGCAACACGGTGAAACGACGACAACTTTGCAGCCAGTAACTGGCGATCAACGGGTTTTGGTTTTAGCTAAAATGACTGCTGGTACCAAGGTAACTACGCTGGCTGAGGAACACGCGGCTGAATTATTACGACAGGCCGATGATTTGAAACAGCATCGGAAAAAATAAGTTCTTTAATTGGAGATGGCAGTGATGGAAATTCGCCAGCATTTTGGTGTTTATGCCGTTTGTCGACGTGATGATCAGTTGCTTTGTATCCGTAAGAATGCCGTTCCTTATGAAAATCGCTCTGACTTGCCTGGTGGTAGTCAACAACCGGGTGAAGATCTCGTGACCACTTTGCGGCGTGAGTTTAAAGAAGAGACGGGCCATGAGGTACTTAGTTTTAGTCACAATCGGGTTTACGATACTTTTGTTCAAGAGCAGGGGCAAGATTATACTGTCCATCATATTTTTGCTTTATTTGACGTTCAATTTGCGACACCTCAAGCAGCGCTACCGCAGCAGGTTGCCGATGGTCGGAATGATTCTAATGGCGGTTCTTGGCAACCAATGGCAACACTCTCGCTGGATAATGCCTCACCATTAGTCTTACGGGCTGTGGCAGAACTAACCAATACGCATCCTGATCCGAGCGCTAGTCGGTTTATAAACTGGCCGCATCTTTAATTTTAAATTTTAAGTCAAAAAAAAAGAAGTTATGCCGGCTCGGTAAGTGAGTCGTCATAACTTCTTTTCGGTTTTAGGTGAAACAAAAGGGGTAAACAGAATTAATTAAGCTGCAATTCGAATAATTTGGTCAAAACGAACCAATTGAATTAAGTTGCTATGACTAATGCGAAAAACAGCGGTATTGTTTTGCCAATTAACGGTGCGAAATTGGCCAACTAGAAACTGAGTCTGTCGTTGGTTAGGCTGATCAGTTTTGATTTGTAAAGCAACTGTCTGTGGTTTGGTCACCAACGCAGTCATTTGCTCCTGCAATAGTTGCGGATTCATAATAGGCACTTGCATTGCTGCAGGTGTAACTGGGGCATCGATTGTGGTATCATCATCCAAGTCGAAAAAGAAATTTAAAGTATGCTTAACTTGTTGTTTGATCTGTTTTAAAGTTGCCATGTTATTTTCCTCCGAACATTTGTTTGCATCTCTTATTATACGAACATTTGTTCTAAAAGCAAGCTCTTTTTGGAAAATTATTGCTGGCGACTAGGGTGGTAATGTCAAAAAGCGCGCGGTTATTGAGGATGCTGTTTGAAAAAATTTTAAAGTCAGTGAATTTGTTTTGAAATGACAAATGCGAACACTCTTTTGTGCTTAATGATTGCTGCTGAGTCACGAAATTGACTGGGTCATAAGTTTCAAATAGAATGGCGTCTGACTCTGTTCCGGGCTGCTTGGCGGAATAACTTAATTATTCTATACAAACTCCCGCGGCTCCTCACAACTTGTTGGAATTGTGTTCGGGTTGGTAAATAGCTAGGCATAATTTAAATATTCACACGATCAGCGTTGCTGCTCATGTAAATATTTGAAATTATACTACGCTAAAAGAACACCAACCCTCACAACTTGTTTTAAAAGTACTTGAAAAATGTTGAAAAAAAGGTCATTATATAAGTATTAATCATTTTTGGCTTAGGAGCTTTTGCATGACTAAAAAAGGTATGTTAATTGTTTTATCGGGACCATCTGGCGTTGGTAAGGGAACTGTGCGGCAAGCAATGGTGGCCAAGTACGGTCAACAGTTTCGTTATTCGATTTCGATGACCACTCGTCAACCACGTCCAGGCGAGGTTGATGGCGTTGATTATTATTTTAGAACTAAAGCTGAATTTGAGGATGAAATTGCTCAAGGTGGTATGCTTGAGTATGCCCAGTATGTTGGCAACTATTATGGCACGCCGTTGCGCTATGTTAATCAAATGTTGAACGACGGTCAAGATGTTTTATTGGAAATTGAAGTTCGCGGGGCGATGCAGGTCCGCAGTAAGGTGAGTGATGGTGTCTTTATTTTTCTAACACCACCTGATTTGCATATTTTGCAGCAACGGATTGAGAAACGTGGGACTGATGATAGTGCCACGATTGCCCGTCGGATGCAAAAGGCTCGTGAAGAAATCAATTTAATGACAAACTATGATTATGCAGTTGTCAATGATCAAGTTGACAAGGCTGTGGATCGGATTGAACACATTATTGCTAGTGAACATCTCCGAGTTGCTCGGGTGTTGGACACATATCAGAATATGTTAGGAGAAGATTAATATGATTTCATATCCACCAATTGACAAGTTATTGGAAAAAGTTGATTCACGTTATTCATTAGCTATTTTAGCGGCTAAGCGTGCGCATGAATTAGAATCTGGTTCGTTTGAAATGCTTGATAAATATAAATCCGGCAAAACTGTTGGTATGGCTTTTGAAGAAATTGCTGATGGTAAGGTTGAGATTGATCCTAATTCTGACTTAAAAGAACAAGATGCTGAGGCAATTGATCAAGCCGAACAATTTAAGCAAGCTGAACAAGCTGATGAAAAGAAAACTGATCAACAAGATAATTAATAGATTATAACCTTCTGAACTCCCGAGAGTTTTAAGAAGGTTTCTTTTTTATTTATTAAGTCATTATTTTTCTGAAAAAATGGTAGCAATCATTTGGTGAGGTGGTCCAGCGTGAATCTTCGGGATAAACACATTCTTTTAATTATTACTGGTGGCATTGCCGCCTATAAAATGCCTTTATTAGTGCGCTTGTTTATTAAAGCTGGTGCTGAAGTGAAAGTAGTGGTTACTGCTGCAGCTCAAGAATTCGTGGCGGTTAAATCACTAGCAATCGTCAGTCAACATCCAGTTTATACGGATCAATATTTGCAGACCAATGATGCTGATTTGGCTCATCTTGATTTGACGTTGTGGGCTGATTTGATTGTGGTCGCACCAGCTACGGCCAATACGATTGCTAAAGCCGCTCAAGGATTAGCAGACAATTTAGCGACGACTGCGATTTTGGCCACGACTAAGCCAGTTTATTTCTTTCCGGCAATGAATGATCAAATGTACCAGCAACCAGCGACTCAGCGTAATTTGCATCAACTCATTGCTGATGGTCGCCAAGTTTTCGAACCAGAAACTGGTTTTTTGGCTGAAGGTTATCAGGCAAAGGGACGTTTGCCAGAACCAGCGACGATTTTCAACTTGGTTGTGCAAACTTATTGGCGACAAACGCAACCACAACCATTAGCTGGTAAGCGGGTTTTGGTGACAGCTGGCGGCACTCGTGAGGCAATTGACCCAGTGCGCTACGTCAGCAATCATTCCTCTGGTAAAATGGGCTATGCCCTAGCAACGGCGGCTTACGCGGCTGGTGCTGAGGTCACGCTGATTAGTAGTGTCGCTCGTCCTTTGACTATTCCTGCCAAGGTTATTTCAGTGACTAGTGCTGCTGAATTAATGGCGCAAATCCAGGCTGAGTTTTCACAGCAAGATTTATTGTTGATGGCAGCAGCGCCAGCAGATTTTCGCAGCGCCCAACCAGCAACTCAGAAAATCAAAAAGCAAGCTGGTCAAACTGACTTAACCTTGACCCTGACTAAGAATCCAGATATATTGGCTAGTTTACCAGTAGCCCATCCTGATCAGTTTGTCGCTGGCTTTGCGGCTGAAACTGAAAATTTATTGACTAATGCTCAAACCAAATTAACCAAAAAACATTTGGATTTAATTATTGCTAATCCAGTCGGCCGTCAGGATAGTGGCTTTAATGTTGATCAAAATCAGGGCACCTTACTGTTTCGTGATGGTCACCAAGTTACCTTGCCCTTAATGACCAAGGACTTGATGGCCACTGAAATTATTAAACAGATTTGTGCGTACTTAAAATTATAGACAATTGTTATTCGTGATTAATCGGGGAGGAACGCTGGTATGATCGCACAAATTATTATTGATATTCCCGCGCAACAAACCAATCGGCCGTTTGATTATGCGATTCCAGCAGAACTTGATCATTTGGCCCAGCCAGGAATGCGAGTCTTAGTGCCTTTTGGCCGCCAAGGTCATTTGCGCCAAGGCTTCATCTGGCAGTTAGCGACCACGTCTGAATTTAATGGCAAGCTAAAACCAATTCGTAAAATTTTAGATTTAGAACCAGTCTTGAACCAAGAAGCGTTTGACATGGCAGCTTGGTTAGCACAAGATACTTTTTCATTTCTGATTAGTTGTTTACAAACCATGCTGCCCAATGCCTTACGGGCTAACTATCAGCGCTTTTTTACATTAAGTGCACCGTTGCCTCCTGATTCGCCATTAACAACTTTTTTAGATGGTCCCTTACATGGTAAGATCCCGGCTCAGCTGGATCCTAAGTTAATGCAGAAGCTGAAACTTTTGGAACAACAAGGTGCCTTAACGATAGAGTATCAAGTCAGCCAACGTTTGGGCGTTAAACAAGTGCTGGTTTATCACAATTTATTATCGGCCACTGCCATTGCTGATCAGTTGGCGGCAACTCGGGCCAATGCCCATCAGCAACTACTTTTATTGAACTTTTTAAAAGATAATGTTACTTTCACTGGTGCTTGGCCTGACTGGCAAGCACAGTTGCCCGCATTAGCCCGTGGTACGCTGACCAGTGCGGTTAAAAAGCACTGGCTTGCTAGTCAAGAAGTTGAATCATATCGGCGGCCATCCAGCATGGCAGTGACTGAAGCGCAACATCAATTGACGGATGAACAGCAGACTGCATTGGCCGCAATCAATCCCAAAATTGTCGCTCAGCAGCAACAAGTCTTCTTATTAGAAGGAATTACTGGCAGTGGCAAGACTGAAGTGTATTTGCAGGCGCTAGCTGAGGCTTTAAAAAAAGGACGCACAGCTTTAATGCTGGTGCCGGAAATTGCCTTGACACCACAAATGGTTAATCGAGTTCGCCAACGTTTCCAAAAACAGGTGGCAGTTTTACACAGTGGCCTTTCTGCAGGTGAGCGTTTTGATGAGTGGCGCCGAATCGAGCGTGGGGAAGCTAAAGTTGTTGTTGGTGCACGTTCAGCAGTTTTTGCACCATTGAAAAACATTGGCGTCATCGTCATCGATGAGGAACACGAAGCCAGTTATAAGCAGTCAGATATGCCGCGTTACCATGCTCGCGATGTTGCTCTTTACCGCAGTTCAATTCACCATTGTCCAGTCATTCTCGGCAGTGCTACGCCTTCGTTAGAATCCCGGGCCCGCGCGCAGAAGGGCGTTTATCAATTATTGCGCCTGACAAAACGACCACAAGCGGCCCAGCTGCCAACCGTCAATATTCTCGACATGCGCCAAGCTGATAAGATCCTGGGCAAGACAAGTTTGTCCGTCACATTAATGAATGCGCTGCAGAAAAGGTTAGCAGCTGGCGAACAAAGTATCCTTTTGCTTAATCGGCGCGGGTATGCTAATTTTATTATGTGTCGTGATTGTGGTCAGGTGATTAAATGTCCTAATTGTGATATTTCATTAACGCTCCACCAAGATATTCACGCGCTGAAGTGTCATTATTGTGGTCATCAAGAACCAATTCCTCAAGAATGTCCTCATTGTCATAGTCGACAAATTCGTAGTTTTGGTGTTGGTACTCAACGAATCGAGCAAGATTTGCAAGAATTATTACCAACGGCGCGTATTTTGCGGATGGATGTGGATACCACTTCTAAAAAGGGTGGCCATGCCAGAATCATTAAAAAATTTGGCCAACATCAAGCCGATATTTTGCTAGGAACACAAATGATTGCCAAAGGTTTGGATTTCCCTGATGTGACTTTAGTTGGGGTGATCAATGCTGATACGTCCTTGAGCTTGCCTGATTTTCGGGCCAGTGAACGGACTTTCCAATTATTGACCCAAGTGAGTGGTCGGGCCGGCCGAGCCAATAAAGCTGGTGAAGTGATCGTCCAAACGTATAATCCTGATAACTATGCGATTCAGTTAGCAGCTAAACAGGATTATGAGGCTTTTTATCAGCAGGAAATGCATTTGCGTCACTTAGGTGGCTATCCACCGTACTATTACACAATTCTGGTGTCGGTGAGCCATCCTCAAGAGGATTTAACTGCTCAGAAAATTTTCCAAATTCAACGTCAATTATTACCGATTTTGTCACCGCAAGCAGTTGTTTTAGGCCCAGTGCCGCAAATGATTGCCCGGATCAATAATCGCTATTACTATCAATTAATTATTAAATATAAGCAAGAACCTAAGTTATTTGCAGCTTTGCAACAGTTGACTCAAGACATGCAAAAAGAGTCGGGCTTCCAGTTGCGGATCGATCGTGAACCATTGCAATTCTCTTAGTGGCCTTCTTGATAAGGAGCAAAAGTATGACATCAATCGTTTTCATGGGTACACCTGAGTTTGCCGTGCCAATTTTGCAAGCTTTAGCGGCTCAACCTGAATACCAAATTTTAGCCGTTGTCACCCAACCAGATAAACCAGTGGGGCGCAAACATATACTGACCCCATCGCCAGTTAAAGTTGCGGCGACGGCGTTAGGTATTAAAATATATCAGCCAGCCCGCTTGACTAAAAGTCCTGAACTGGCTGAGCTGATTGCCTTACAACCTGATTTATTAATTACCGCGGCTTTTGGCCAATTTCTGCCGAAGTCATTATTAGCAGCGGCTAAAATTTTACCTTTAAATGTCCATGGCTCATTGTTACCTAAATATCGTGGTGGTGCCCCAATTCAACGGGCAATTATGAATGGTGATACTGAAACCGGGGTTACCATCATGGAAATGGTTGCCAAAATGGATGCTGGTGACATGATCAGCCAAGTTAAAGTACCCATTGCTGCGACTGACGATAATGCGGCGGTCTTCCAGAACTTGAGTTTAGCTGGCCGTGACCTATTAATGACCACCTTACCGAAAATTATTGCTGGTACCATGATCAAGGTGCCGCAAGACCCTGATCAAGTAACCTTTGCACCGAATATTAAGCCTGAAGAAGAACAGTTAAATTTGCAGCAAACTGCTAAACAATTAGTTGATAAAGTTCGCGGTTTACGACCAGATCCAATCGCTTATTTAGAGTTGGCTGGGCAACGGGTTAAAATTTGGGATAGTGCCGTGGCTGATTTGTCAACGAGCTTGGCACCAGGATTCGTTGTTAAGGCTGACAAAAAGCAACTTTGGTTATCAGCAGGAACTGGTTCGGTTTGGGCAATCAAGACAATTCAACCAGCCGGTAAGAAACCGATGCCAATTAGTAATTTTATGAATGGCTATCTTGACGAATTCGTCGCGGGCCAACAGGTGGTTGAATAATGGCAAAACAAACAACACGCGCTTTAACAGTTCATTTATTAGAAAATATTATTAATAAGCAACAGTATGCTAACTTGGAATTAAATCAGGTTTTAAATCGGGAACGATTAAGTTTAGTTGATCAGAAATTGGTCACCCGGTTACTTTACGGTACGATTCAGTGGCAGTTGCGGTTGGATTATAATTGGCAACGTTTTGCTAAACATCCTGAACAATTACCATTATGGGTCCAAGTCGATTTACGCGTGGCCCTATATCAGTTCCTCTTTCTGGATAAAATTCCCGCCCATGCTATTTTTAACGAAGCGACTGCAATTGCTAAAAAACGGGATGGTGGCCGTTATGCCAACTTAGTCAATGCTATTTTGCGGCAAGTTCAGCGTCATGGCGAAGCAGATTATACTGAAATAAGTGACCCAGTGCAACGGCTTAGTGTTACGGGTAGTGTGCCTTTGTGGTTGACCAAACGTTTAGTTGATCAATATGGTCTGGCCCGTTGTGAACAACTTTTTGCTGTGATCAATCAACCGCCATTTGCCTCAATTCGGGTGAATACGGTTAAAACAGATCGCGCCACCTTACTGGCTGATTTGCTACCTGATCATCCAACCCTAACTGACAGTCCATTAAGTGCTGCGGGCTTACGCGCTGAAGGTGGTAATTTTGCTCAAGAACCTGCGTTTGCAGCTGGTGAATTCACGGTTCAAGATGAAAGTTCAATGTTAGTTGCCCCTAGTTTACAAGTGAAGCCAAATCAAGTTGTCCTTGATGCTTGTGCTGCACCTGGTGGTAAAACCACGCATATTGCCGAATACTTGGATCCTCATTCGGGCGGTCATGTGGTGGCGTTAGATATTCATCAACACAAGTTAGACTTGATTCGACGTAATGCAGAACGTTTAGGGGTTAGCAATCGCATTCAAACGAAATTATTAGATGCGCGCCAAGTTGATTCAGCTTATCCAGATGCGAATTTTGACCGTATTTTAGTTGATGCGCCGTGTTCTGGGTTAGGTTTGTTGCGGCGTAAACCAGAAATTCGCTATGCCAAAACAGCTGAGCAAATTGCCGGCCTACCTAAAATTCAAGCAGCTATTTTAGCTGCAGTGGCGCCTAAATTAAAAGTTGGTGGCTTATTAGTTTATAGTACTTGTACAATTATTTCGGCTGAAAACCAGGATGTGGTGCAACAATTCTTGGCCACTCATTCGAATTTTGAAGCGGTGCCAGTTTTAGCTGCTCAAGAGCTTAACTGGACTGGTGATCAGAAGAACTTTCAATTATTAATGGACGACGAGAATAGCGATGGTTTCTTCATCGCTTGTCTGAAACGAATTCAATAACATGAGATGGTGAAAAAATGGATGTCACTTATTTAACGGATATTGGCAAAAAACGAGCTAATAACCAAGATTACGTTGCCGCTTTTCAAAACAAGGCTGGTGTGCTTTTTGCAATCGTTGCGGACGGCATGGGTGGTCATTTAGGTGGCGATGTGGCTTCTGAGATGGCAGTTTCACAAATTGGCCATGATTTTCAATTAACCGAACTTCAAGGCAGTCAGCAATTAAGTGATTGGCTGCAGAATGAATTAACTGATGAGAATGATCGAATCATTAACGCTTCCAGTCGTTTTGCTGATCTAAACGGCATGGGCACTACTTTCGTGGCAATCATGATTTGGCATCACCATTATTTGATTACTAATATTGGTGATAGTCGTGGCTATTTGTGGCGCGACCAAAAGCTGACCCAGATCACCGAAGACCATTCACTGGTTAACGAATTAGTGAAGTATGGGAAAATCAGCCCTGAAGAAGCCAAGCATCATCCCCAAAAGAATGTCATCACGCGAACTTTAGGCGTTTCCAAAGATGTGCAACCAGATTTTCGTGAAGGCGAATGGCAGGATGATGATTTATTCTTACTTTGCAGCGATGGCTTGACGAATATGGTGCCTGACGATTTGATGACTGATATTTTACAAGCAGAAGTGTCATTAAAGGAACGGGCACAGCGCCTGATCGTTCAAGCAAATGCGAATGGTGGCTTGGACAATATTACCGTCTTAATGGTGCAACCCGGCACTAATCAGGCGGAGGTGCAACCGTGATGATGGAACGAGGGTATTTAGTTTCGGGACGTTATGAAATTCTAGATACACTTGGTGAAGGTGGCATGGCCAATGTTTATTTGGCCGAAGACACGATTTTACACCGCCAGGTTGCCGTTAAAGTCCTGCGAATGGATCTGCAACATGATCAAGCGACCATCCGCCGTTTTCAACGTGAGGCCAAGGCAACTAGTGAGTTATCACATCCTAATATCGTTGGGGTTTATGATGTAGGCACTGATAATGGCATGCAATATATTGTCATGGAATATGTGGCCGGTGATAATCTGAAAACATTTATCGATCAGCATTATCCATTGCCGTTGCCAGAAGTCATTGAAATGATGACCCAAGTTTTGTCAGCCGTTCAGTTGGCCCATAGTCAGGGCATTATTCATCGTGATTTGAAGCCGCAGAATATTTTAGTGACTGCGAGTGGTCAGGTAAAAATTGCTGATTTCGGAATTGCCGTGGCTTTAAATGACAAATCAGTTACCCAAACCAATTCTTTATTGGGGTCGGTCCATTACATTTCGCCTGAGCAGGCTCGTGGTGGGATGGCCACGCCACAATCGGACATTTACGCGTTAGGGATCATCCTTTACGAACTCCTAATGGGGAAAGTGCCTTTTTCCGGCGATTCAGCAGTTACGATTGCTTTAAAGCATTTCCATGATGAAATTCCCTCATTACGACAATTTAATCATCAAATTCCCCAAGCATTAGAAAATGTTGTTCTGCGGGCAACCGCCAAAGATCCGGAACAACGTTATCAAAGTGCTGCGGCGATGGCGGCTGATTTACAGACTTCATTAGATCCAGAGCGGGCTAATGAACCTCGTTTTGTTCCGGTGGTTGCTGATAGTAATTTGGCGGAAACTAAGGTCCTGTCCGATTTACCCAATGAAGTTCGTGAAAGTGAATTAGCTTCGCCAGATCAAGCAGCAACGGCTACTAATACCGAACCTGATCCGGTTGCGCCGAATGTTAAACGGCGTTTGCCAAAATGGTCCTGGTGGCTGATTGGTGGCGCTGGCGCGGTTATTTTAATCGTGGCGCTAGTATTACTGTTAGGCAAAAAAGATGTGACGGTTCCTGATTTATCAGGAATGTCGGTTAACGAAGCAAAACTAACTTTGCAAGATAAAAATTTAAAAATTGGTCAAACTGATTATGAACATAGTAATCAGGTGGCGAAAGATTTAGTTATTCGCAGTGATCCTAGCGTTAAAACATCAGTGAAATCAGGCTCGACGGTTAACTTAGTTTTAAGTTCTGGCGCGAAAACTTATACCATTGGTGATTATCGTGATCAGGATTATGACACGGTCAAGTCGAAACTGCAACGAGCTGGTTTTACGGTTAAGCGGAAAAATAAAAATTCAGAAACAGTTGCTGCTGGTCAAATTATCAGTCAAAGTGTTAAGGCTAAGAAAAAAGTTGTGCCGAAGCAAACGACGATCACTTTAACGGTTAGTCAAGGGCCAGCGCTGGTTAGCTTACGTGATTTGTCAATGTACACCAAACAAGAAGCACAAGAATATGCCGAAAATGTTGGACTGAAGGTAACTTTTGGGACGAGTGAATATAGTGCTGATTTTGCTAGTGGCACCGTCATGAGTCAGAATCCGGCGGCGGGAACTAGTGTTGCGTCAGGCAGTACGATTACTTTAGTTTTGTCAAAAGGGGCGGAGCCTGCTAGTAGCAGTTCGGCAGCCGATTCTTCTTCAGAAAATCAGCAAACTGAAGAAACGACAACTTTTGATAAGACCATTACTATAGAACCAGCTACTGCTAGCAATGACTCCGAAAGTGCCAGTGGCTCTTCAACAACTGCTGGTAGTACGTTCTTAATTTATATTGGTGATGCGAAAAACAGTTTAAGTACTGTCTACAAGAAGATTGAAAATGTCACCGCCACACAAAAGTTGACCTTAAGTTTTGAAGTGAAGGATGACAATAGTGCTACCTATCGCATCGTTCGCGATGGAGTCGACTACGCTAATGAAACAATTAAACCGTAACTAGAAGAGCAGTAAATTTGAAAAGGATGGTGGCGTCAATCGAATCGGGAAAAATCATTAAATCAATTAGTGGTTTCTATGATGTTTTAACACCTGAAGGTACAGTGGTTCGCACTCGGGCCCGCGGTAACTTTCGTAAGCAAGGCATTAAGCCAATCGTCGGTGATCTGGTGGATTTTGCTGATGCCTATATTTTGAAAGTTGAGCCTCGGCAAAATCAGTCGGTCCGGCCACCAGTCGCTAATCTTGATGTGGCCGTCGTGGTCATCAGTGCAGCGGAACCAGCCTTTTCAACTAATTTACTCGATCGTTATTTGGTTTATTTAGCGGCCCAGAACATCAAGGCAATTATTTATGTCAGTAAAACTGATTTGTTAAGTGCGGCGGAACTGGCTGAATTAACACCAATTTGGGCTAGTTATCGCGAAATTGGCTATGATTTATTGATTGGCCAGCAGGAACAAGCAACGCAGTTTACCCAATTGTTGCAGTTAATTGCTGAACAACAGGTGATGGTCATGGGACAATCTGGTGCTGGCAAGTCAACGTTGCTGAATCATTTATTTCCCCAATTGCAGTTACCAACGGCCGCAATTTCCCAGAGTCTGAATCGGGGACGCCACACCACACGAACGGTGACCTTATATCCCTTTGGCAAAAAAGGCTTAATTGCTGATACACCAGGATTTTCTTCGTTAGAATTAACGGTGTTAGCAGCTGATCAGTTAGCGAATTGCTTTCCCGAGTTTGTTGCGTTAGCTGATCAATGTCGGTTTCGTGGTTGTTTGCACTTACAGGAACCCGGTTGTGCAGTTAAAGCAGCGCTAGAACAGCAAAAAATTGCGAATTTCCGTTATCGGGACTATCAGCAAATGTATCAGGAAATTGCTGCTCAGAAACCGGTTTATCGTTAACCAGCAGTCGATTAATTTAGACAGTGAGGTGAGTCTTCATGAAGCGAGTCAATATTATGTTAGGCGGTCCGCAAAATTTAGTACCGCCAGTAATTTATCAGCAACGTTTTTCTGAACCATGGCTTGGTGTGGATCATGGCATTGTTGCGCTGCTACAGCAACGGATTACACCAGTGATTGGCTTGGGCGATTTTGATTCGTTATCGGATTTTGAACGGTTGCTAGTTGATCAGCAAGTGAAAGACTTACGATTTGCCCAGCCACAGAAGGATTTCACTGACTCCCAATGGGCCTTACAAACGGCTTTTACTGATTTAAAAGCAACGGCTGTTGATTTGTTTGCTGGGACTGGTGGCCGGCTGGATCATGAACTTGTCAATTTATTTATGATGACCATGCCTAGTTATCGCCCTTGGTTAGGTCGCGTGCGCTTGATCGACACCAAGAATGAAGTTCAATTTTTTAAGCCAGGGACTTACCAATTGCCTTATCAAACTGATTATCGGTATTTATCGTTTGTTAATTTAATGCCAGTCCAGGGATTAACGTTGCGCCAGGTGAAGTATCCACTAACAGACTATCAGGCCGATTTTCCGACTTCCTGGTCAAGTAATGAATTCTTACCGAATCAAGCCGCCACGTTTAGTTTCAAAACTGGTGTGGTGGCGGTTATTTTAAGCCGCGACTAAAAAATTAAGCGTCCATAAAAATGTTAAATACGCACATTAGAATGGATTAACGTAAAAAATAGTGAACAATTCAAACGAATTGTTCACTATTTTTTGACGTTGAGGGGGAGTTCTTTGTACTGAAAATAATTAATTTGGCCACGAAAAAAGGCTAAGATTTCTAATTGCATAGAAATCCTAGCCATAAGGTTTATATCGTATCATTAAAATCGAAATTGAAATTTCAAAAATTAGACACGAGTTACTTTACCTGATTTAAGTGCACGAGCAGAAACCCAAACGCGTTTAGGCTTGCCGTCAACTAAAATACGAACCTTTTGAAGGTTTGGCTTCCAAGAGCGACGTGAAGAGTTCAACGCATGTGAACGCTTGTTGCCGAAACTTGTTTTACGTCCTGTAATAAAATCTTTAGCCATTTTCGAACCTCCTTCATTGGTTATTCTGCTTTAAAAAGCTCACTGATTTAATTTATCATAAAACCTACCTCGGCGCAAGTGGTCATCGCACTTTTTACGTCAAAGTCGACCGAATAATTAATTTGAAGATCGATATCAGAGAACCAAATACATTATTTAGTTAGTTTACCATAAAAAATAACGTCAAGCAGTCAGCAAAATGCTTGATTTTGAAATGATAGCTGATTATGCTAAAATACATTGAGAAATGCTATAATAATCATTATATGAATCAACTAAAAGTAAATCATTTTGAGGAGGCGCCACATGGCAGTCAAAATCAAATCAAAATATGGCGAAATTGACATTGCTAACAACGTGATTGCTACCGTTGTTGGCGGTGCAGCAACAGATATTTATGGAATTGTGGGGATGGCAAGTAAGAACCAGATCCGCGATAATCTCAATGAAATTCTCCGTCGAGAAAACTATTCTCGCGGCGTCGTCGTGCGTCAACAAGACGATGAAGTAGCGATTGATGTTTATATTATTATCGCTTATGGCACTAAAATTTCTGAAGTTTGTCGCAATGTTCAAGATAAGGTGAAGTATAATCTTGAGTCAATGTTAGGTATGGCTGCAAATTCAGTCAACGTCTTCGTACAGGGCGTCAAAGTACTAGGCGAATTAGACTAGTTGAATCAGATTTTCGTCATCAGGAGGAACAATTGTGAAAGTATTAGAGATAAAAGATAAAGAATTTCAAGATATGGTCCGAGTTGCTGCTCATCGATTGGGTGTCAACGCTGAATTTGTTAATTCACTGAATGTTTTTCCAGTACCTGATGGTGATACCGGAACAAACATGAATTTGACGGTTAAATCAGGCGCTAAGGCGGTTAATGAATCTTCAGCAACTGATGTGGGTACTTTGGCTCAAGCGTTTGCTAAGGGCTTGCTAATGGGCGCTCGGGGCAATTCTGGCGTGATTACATCCCAGATTTTCCGCGGTTTCGCGAAAAGTATGGCAGGCAAAACAACTTTAAACTCTCAAGATTTGGTTGATGCTTTAACTGGTGGTGTCCAAACGGCTTATCAAGCGGTCATGAAGCCAGTTGAAGGTACGATTTTAACAGTGGCGCGCGAAGCTGCTAAAGCTGCTTTGATCAAAGCGAATAGTACTGATGATATTGTCGAAATTCTGCAGGCACTAGTTGCTGAATCGAAAAAATCATTAGCCAATACGCCTAACTTGTTACCAGTTCTAAAAGAAGTCGGGGTGGTTGATTCTGGTGGTCAAGGCTTGGTCTTCATTTATGAAGGCTTCTTAGAAGGCCTGACTGGCGACACTTCTGACGCTGATGCTTATGTGCCTGATGAAACTGAAATGAACGAGATGGTCAACGCCACTCATCATCAATCAGCTCAAAGTCAATTATCAACGGCTGATATTCAGTACGGATACTGTACGGAAATGATGGTTGAGTTAGGCCAAGGTGAGCAACCAACTGAACCATTTGAGATTAATCATTTCCGCGAATATCTCAGCAAGATTGGTGACTCATTATTAGTGGTTGCTGATGATGAAGTGGTTAAAGTCCACGTTCATACGGAAAATCCTGGTCAAGTTTTAGACTATGGTCAGCATTTCGGTACTTTAGCAAAAATTAAAATTGATAATATGCGGATTCAACATGAAAGTATTATTGAATCTGATGAAAAAGAAACGCAAGGTCCTCAAGAGTGGGGGATTGTGACGATTGCTGCTGGTGAAGGGGTGTCTGATCTCTTCCGCAGTTTAGGTGCCACTTATGTTTTAAGTGGTGGTCAAACTATGAACCCAAGTACCCAGGATATCGTTGATGCTATTAATGCGACTAATGCCGAAAAAGTTTTAGTTTTACCAAACAATGGCAATATTTTACTGGCCGCCCAACAAGCTGCTGAAGTTGTTAAGGCAAAAGTGGCGATTGTCCCAAGTAAGTCAATTTCTCAAGGGATGACGGCTTTACTATCCTTCAGTCCAGACGCTAGCTTAGATGATAATCAATCAGAAATGACTGATTCATTAGCGACCGTTAAGAGCGGCTCGATTACTGAAGCCATTCGTGATACCGAAATCGATGGTTTGGCAATTCATAAAGGTCACTACATGGGCATTGTTGATGGTAAAATTTTGGTCGATGATCCTAATCGTCAAAGTGCTGCCATTGAAATGGTTACCAAGATGCTGGATGCTGATAGTGAAATTGTCACGATTATTATTGGTCAGTCTGGTAATAAGGATGAAGCCCAAGCGATTTCTGATGCGGTCAGTGCGCAAGATGATGAAATCGAAGTTGAAATTCATCAAGGCGATCAACCTGTTTATCCATATTTAATTTCAGTTGAATAATTAAGTTTTTCATTGTGGTAAAGAAGGTGTGCAGACCAGTTTATGGCAACCTTTTTTACCACTTTTGTCATGTGATCATTCGTGAAGGGAGGTAGTCAGATGCAATTAACCGATCCAATTACAGTTTTAAGCGGCGTCGGTCCCAAAACGGCGACCGCTTTGGCTGATTTGAAAATCACCACAATTAAATCGCTGCTGTTCTACTTCCCTTTTCGTTATGATGACTTGAAATCACGGCCCTTAGCTGAGCTCGTTGATCAGGAGAAGGCTTTATTTAAAGGAACAGTCATTAGTCCGCCAGTAGTTAGTCGCTTTGGTCCGCACAAAATTCGCTTAAGTGTCCGTTTACTAATTGATCAAGTAGCCGTGATCGTCAGTTTCTTCAATCAGCCCTGGTTAAAAGATAAATTTATTCCAGATGAAGAAGTGGCTGTTTATGGCAAGTGGAATTTAACGAAAAAAAGTGTGGTGGGCTTAAAAGTAATTACCGCCGCCACTAAAAATGAGTTAGACCCGATTTATTCAGTTAATAAAAGTATTCGCCAAAAGAAATTGGTGAGTTTGATTCAAGAAGCTTATGAGCAATATCATGAGTTGCTGCAAGATGTGATTCCCGAAGCAGTTCGGAGTCACTATCGCTTACTAACTGACCAAGAATTAGTGCGGCAAATGCATTTTCCTAAGAATCAAACTGAATCTCTGCAGGCTCGGCGCACCGCAATTTTCCGTGAGTTTTTCTTATTTGAATTACAAATTGAATCATTGCGGGTGCAAAACCATAATAGCGATTCCGGCTTACAATTGAATTATGACTTGGGTGCGCTTAAGGAGTTTATTCAAACGCTGCCCTTTGCATTGACCACGGCTCAGAAACGAGTTGTCAATGAGATTTGCGCTGATTTAAAAGCCCCGCACCATATGAATCGGCTGTTGCAAGGGGATGTTGGTTCCGGTAAAACCGTCGTGGCTGCTATTGCAATGTTTGCCGCGGTTACGGCGGGATTCCAGGCGGCGTTAATGGTGCCGACCGAAATTTTGGCAGAACAACATTATCAGAAATTAACGAAATTATTTGCACCAATGCATGTTCGCGTCAGTCTCTTGACCGGCTCGCTGAAAACGGCCGCTCGCAATCAAGTTTTGACTGAAGTAGCAACGGGTCGAACCAATATCATTATTGGCACTCAAGCATTAATTCAAACTGGCATCAAGTATAAGAATCTTGGTTTTGCAGTAATTGATGAGCAGCATCGCTTTGGTGTTAATCAACGGCGGGCTTTACGGGAAAAAGGGCCAAATCCAGATATTCTGGCGATGACAGCCACGCCGATTCCACGAACATTGGCGATTACGTCTTATGGTGAAATGGATATTTCCACAATTGATGAATTGCCAGCAGGGCGCCGGCCAATTCAAACGAACTGGCTAAAAATCAATCAGGCAAATGAAGCATTTGCATTTACTCAGCGACAGTTGGCCGCTGGTGACCAGGCCTTTGTGATTGCGCCATTAGTCAGTGAATCAGATCAAGTTAGTTTGAAGAATGCTGAGGACCTTTATGAGCGGTTAAAGAAATACTTTGGTCCCCAAACACCGGTGGCTTTACTACATGGTCAAATGCCCGCTGCCGAAAAAGAAACGACAATGGCCGCTTTTAGTCAAGGCGAAATTCGAGTTTTAGTGGCGACGACTGTTGTTGAAGTTGGGGTTGACGTGCCTGAAGCCAATGTGATGATCATTTATAATGCCGATCGCTTTGGTTTAGCAACCTTACATCAGTTGCGCGGCCGGGTTGGTCGTGGTCAGCGCCAAGCTTTCTGTTTCTTGATTGCCGATCCGCAAAATGAAGTCGCGGTGAAACGAATGGAAATTATGACGCAAACAAATGATGGCTTTGTTTTGGCCGAAGCTGACTTGAAATTACGTGGTCAAGGTGATATTTTTGGAGATAAGCAGTCTGGATTGCCAGAATTTCGGTTAGGTGATCCCGTTGCTAATAATAATATTTTATTAACAGCTCGCTTAGAAGTTCAAACTATTTTTAAAGCAGATCCAGAATTGAAACAAGCAGCGCATCATGCGTTAGCTCAGTATTTGCAGCAGCAACAAGCGGCAGATAACTTTGACTAAGCGGGGATGAAAATAATGAAAATAGCAGTAGATGCCATGGGTGGCGATCATGCGCCAGAGGTCGTGATCAAGGGAGTCGAACAGGCTCGCGATCAATGGCCTGATCTTGAATTTGTTTTATTTGGTGATTTAGCTAGGGTGAAACCGCTCGTTCAAAGTGGCACGCGGTTAACTTTTGTTCAAGCTGATAGTCAAATTACTAATGAAGACGAACCAGTTAAAGCAGTTCGAACTAAAAAAGATTCCTCGATGGTCATGGCAGCGCAAGCGGTGAAACAAGGTGATGCCGATGCACTGTTCTCCATGGGCAATACCGGTGCGCTTCTGGCAACAGGGATTTTTATCATTGGTCGGATCAAAGGTGTTGAACGGCCAGCGTTAATGCCAACACTGCCAACAACTGATGTTAGCAATGTCGTCAATTTATTAGATGCTGGGGCTAACGCTGAAAGTAAGGCTAGTTACCTGGAACAATGGGCCATTATGGGATCAATTTATGCTCGTGATATTCGTAAAATTGCGCAACCACGAATTGGTCTCTTAAATAATGGGACTGAGTTTGATAAGGGCGACAGTCTGCATCAAGAAGTTTATCAACGATTACAAGCCAATACGGCTCTGAATTTTGTGGGGAATATTGAGGCAGGTAATTTGTTGACCAATAAGGCTGATGTCATTGTGACTGATGGCTTTACGGGTAATGCCGTCTTGAAAGCAACTGAAGGGATGGCCAGCTTGCTGATGAAGCAAATTAAATTAGCCTTGCTTAATAGTGGGACCAGGGCTAAACTAGGGGCCCTAATGATTAAGCCAGCCCTGGGTCAAATCAAGACCAAATTTAGTACTTCGGCTAATGGTGGTGCGGTTTTACTCGGGGTCAATGCGCCAGTTATTAAGACTCACGGTGGTTCCGACGAGGGCGCAGTGGTCTCAACCATTGGTCAGATTCGAGAAATGTTACAGCAACAAACGATTCATCAGATGATTGCTTTTCTAAAAGCAAATCCGATCAAATAGGAGGACCATCATGTCTAAAGAAGAAATTTTACAAAAAATCAGCCAATTAATCGCTGACCGCTTTGAAGTTGATCCAGAATCAATTACTGCAGCAACCAATATCAAAAGTGATTTGGCTGCAGATTCAATTGACTTAGTTGAATTTGTGTTGGAATTAGAGGATACTTTCGGTGGCGAAATTCCTGATGACGATGCTGAGAAATTAGAAACTGTTGGCGATGCTGTTGACTATGTGTTTGCTCACCAAACCAAATAATTGCCTGCAAAGCGAATTGGCTACTCGCTAATGTTGCCAGTAGTTTTTAGACGAGCAAGTCGCTGACACGGCACGACAATAACGAGCAATTCTTCGCGAATTGTTCGTTATTTTATGTTATTAACTTGAAGGACGAGACGTTTTTTGAGATTTGAATTGGTAAGGGGCTTTAAATGATGAAATGGAAGACTGGGTGGCTCGGCTGCTTAGCTGCTGTCTGTGTAGGAACAATTTTGTTAGCTGGTTGCCAGAACCATGACAATTCAGCTAAGACCACGAATCAGTATCAGGGCGCGACTTTGGCAAAACTGCCAATCGGAGTTCATAATGGACAACCTGCAATTAAGGGCGGTCATTTTAAGTATGCTTTGGTGTCTTGGTCACCGTTTAAGGGCATCTTCAATGAGGCTTTTGTCACTGATAAAAATGATGAAGTCGTGGCTGATCCCGGCAATGAACCTTTATTTAAATTTGATGATAATTACCGCATCATTGATGGTGGCGCCGCTAATTTAAGATTAAATATCGACGCTAAAACTGTGACGATCACCATTAATCCAAATGTGCGCTGGTCCGACGGTCAATCATTGGTAGCTGAAGATGTGCTGTATTCTTATTTGTTGATTGCCAATCCTAAAAGTCAAAGTCAGCGTTACACTAATTCACTGGCACAAATTGTGGGAATGACAGCTTATCATACTGGTCAAGCTGATCATATTTCTGGGATTGACCTGCCCAATGGTGCTCAAGGTAATCAAGTAGTGATTCATTACTTGGCGATGAAGCCGGGGATGACGCAAAGTGGTAATGGTTATTTCTGGGAGTATGCTAGTCCCAGTCATCAGCTTAAGCAGATCCCCTTTGATCAAGTGCTGGCCAGTGATCAGATTCGCAAGACGCCTTTGTATTATGGCCCTTATCAAGTCAAACACGTCGAAAGCGGCCAATTAGTAACCTGGGTACCTAATCCATATTATTATGGCCGTAAGCCGCAGTTAGCGTCGATTACTTTTAATGTTGTCTCACCTAATTCGGTGGCCCAAGTGATGCAAAAGCATCAATATGATGTGGCCACCGTCGCCGGAGATCAATTTACTGATTTACAAAATGATGCGCATATTAAATTCATTGGCGATAAATCATTGAGTTACCGTTACTTAGCCTTTAAAATGGGCCGCTATCGTGATGGCAAAAATGTGATGAATACTAAGAGTAAACTACAATCAAAAGCTTTACGGCAAGCAATTATTTATAGTATGGATGTTGACGGTGTTGCCCGAAAGTATACCAACGGCTGGCAATTTAAAATCAATACTTTAATTCCTCGGGCCTTCAAGCAGTATTACAACGATCAAGCCGCCAGCTATGACTATGATCCTGCCAAGGCCGCAAAATTATTGGATCAAGCCGGTTACCGTAAATCAGGTAAGTGGCGCGTGCAGCCTAATGGCAAACCGTTAGTCCTTCATTTTGCAGTGAAACAAGATAGTACGCATAAAGAAGAAATGGTCCAGACTTATTTGGCTGAGTGGCATAAACTTGGCTTGAATGTGAAATTAACTGCCGGGCGCTTATTAGAGGCCAATAGTTTTTATGATAAGTTAATGAATGATGACGCCGATATTGATTTCTTTGAGGCTGGTTGGGATCTTTCAACTGAACCATCACCAGCCGATTTATATTCAGAAACCGCCAATTTTAATTTTGGGCGCTTTGTGACGAAAAAGAATAATCAATTATTAGCCGAAATTGACGACGTCAGTGCTTTTGATTCCACCAAACGTATTGAAGCGTTTCGGGCTTGGCAAACTTATATGAATCAAGCGGCTTATGTGGTACCAACAACTGGTAGCTACGATGTTCGAGCTGTTAATCGCCGTGTTAAGGGATTTTCACTGGCCCCAACTGTCCGTTGGGAAAACGTCAGTGTAACCTCACAAAAACGTTAATTTAAGGTATAATTGAAATAGTTAGCGTCAGGATTTGACGATAATTCTGATGTCATCAATTAAGGAGTGAGGTTTTATGGTAGCTGCCGAATTTACGACGGCTTTACGAGCAAAATATGGTGTGGAGTTTAAAGACTTATCTTTATTAGATGCTGCCTTTACGCACGCCTCTTTTGCTAATGAAAATAAAGAGCTAGGTTATGGTAATTACGAGCGATTGGAGTTTTTAGGCGACGCCGTGATGGAGTTAGCCGTTTCTGATTATTTGTTTGAGAATTATCAGCATTTACCTGAAGGCAAATTGACCCGAATGCGGGCAGCAATTGTCAAGTCTTCAAGTTTTTGTAGTTTAGCTTTGGAAGCCGGTTTTAAACCGTATATTAATTTAGGTGTTGGCGAAGAACGAATGGGTTCACGGGAACGGCCAAGCCTTTTGGAAGATGTTTGGGAAGCCTTCAATGGTGCGCTGTATCTTGATCAAGGGATGCCAGCTGTGGTTGCTTTCTTGAAACAAATCCTATTTCCTAAAATTGACGCTGGACAATATTCCTCTGATGTGGACTTTAAAACCAGATTGCAGGAATATCTGCAGCGTGATGGCGAACGCCAAATTGAATACGTTGTGTTAGATACCGTTGGTGATGAAAATGATAAGCAGTTTATTGTCGAGCTACAAGTCGACGGTAAGTTGGTCACTAAAGGTGAAGGTAAGAATAAGAAAACAGCTGAGAAGGCTGCTGCTAAGAGTGCATTATTGAAGTATCATGTTATTAACGAGGAATAGGTTGGATGATTCATGCCACTAAAATCACTAATTATTAATGGATTTAAATCGTTTGCTGATAAGACCACGATTGAATTTACAACTGGCGTTACTGGTATTGTCGGGCCCAATGGTAGTGGCAAAAGTAATATTACTGAAGCCATTCGCTGGGTGATGGGCGAACAATCGGCGAAAAGTTTACGGGGCAGTCATATGCCTGATGTTATTTTCGCTGGTAGTGCCTTACGCGAGCCCTTAAATCGCGCCGAAGTTACCTTAGTCTTTGATAATCATGACCACGAACTAGCTACGGAGCAATCGACAGTGTCGGTTACTCGGCGGCTTTTTCGTGACGGTACCAGTGAATTCTATTTAAATCAGAAAAGTTGTCGCTTACGTGATATTAGTGATTTATTTCTCGATGCGGGCATGGGCAAGGCCTCTTTTTCAATTATTTCCCAAGGACGAGTCGAAGAAATCTTCAATAGTAAGCCAGAAGAGCGGCGAATGATTATTGAAGAAGTCGCTGGGGTTTATAAATATAAGCAACAAAAGCAACAGGCAGAGTCAGAGTTGGCCACCACCAATGAAAATCTCAATCGGGTTGCGGATATTTATGCCGAGTTAAAAGGGCGGATTGAACCTTTACGGCAACAAGCCAGCCTTGCGACTGATTATCAGCGGCAAAAAAAGCAGTATGATCAATTAGATCAACAAATATTAGCTTTAGAATTAGCAGATTTACAACAGCAACAAACAGCTAAACAGACTCGCCAAGCGGAATTGCAACAAATTTCCGATAAAATTGACCAGCAAGCGCAACAAGCTAATCAAAATGTCACAGAATTGCGGCAACGCTTGGCCACCATTAATCAACAAATTGAGACTCAACAACAGACCTTGTTAGAGAAAACGCGTCAGCAGGAACAGCTAAAAGGTCAGGTTTCGTTAACGACTGAACGCTCAAGCTATCATGATACAAGTTTGACGACGACCCAGCAGCAGTTAGCTGAATTGGCCACCAGTTTGACACAACAAACGGCTAATTTAACGGCCACTCAGGCGAATGTGGTCGCTGCCACCAAACAACAGCAGTCGCTACAAGAACAATTAAAGCAATTGCAAACCCAGTTAAATGAAAATCAGGATGACTTGGCCACCCGCTTGAGTCAACGTCGTGGCGATTACATTGAGCTTTTGCAACAACAGACGACTAATCGTAACGAATTGGTTCATTTGCAAGACCAGCAGACACGCTTGACCAATCAGCTGGCTCAACAAACCACTGCCCAAACCGATCAAGCTGATCAGTTAACGAAACAAGAGCAAGTTTGTCAACAGTTACAACAACAACTTGCCGACTTACAGGCCGCGTTGGACCAACAAGTGACGCAATTACAAACCGCCAAAACAGCATTTAAACAGTTGGAAGCGGCGACAAATAATGAGCAACAAGCTTGGTACCAGCAACTGGAACAATTTCAGCAATTAAAAGCGCGCTACCAAAGCTTGCAAGAAGTGACCAATGATCACAGCGGCTTCTATCTTGGTGTTCGCGCAGTTTTAAATCCGCAAAATCAATTGCCAGGACTTAAAGGGGCAGTGGCTGATCTCTTGTCAGTACCCAGTCGTTATCAAGTGGCCATTGAACAGGTATTAGGCGCTCAATTACAGCAAGTGGTTTGTGTGGATACCCAAAGTGCCAGTGCTGCGATTCGTTTTCTTAAAGAACGACGATTGGGACGCGCTACCTTTCTGCCCTTAACCACTATTCAAAGCCGGTCAATTGCGACGACCACCTTACACACGGCGCAACAGTTACCAGGTTTTCTAGGCGTTGGCGCCGAATTAATTAAAATTGCGCCTGGCTTGGAAAAAATTCTTCAACATTTGTTAGGTAACGTCATTGTTGCCACTGATTTGGCTGAAGCCACTGTGATTGCCAAGGCAATTCATTTTCAAACGCGAATTGTTACTTTGGAAGGCGATATTTTATCACCAGGTGGGGCAATGACTGGTGGCCGGATCAAACAGCAAGGTCAGGGCCTGCTGAATCGGCAGCAAGAATTACAGCAACAACAACAGCAATTAAAGAACTTGCAGCAGGAATTGAATCAGAAAAAAGATCACCTGGCAATTACGAAACAGCAACAACTAGCAGCCAGTGAAGCAATTACCGTGGCAGAACAGGCTCAGCAGAAGCAACAATTGGCATTAAGCCATGTTCAAGATCAGAGTCATCAAGAACAAGAACAGTTGGCACGTTTGCAGCGTGAACAACAAGTAGGCCAATTGACGGCTAAGCGGTTAACTGATGAACAGACTGATTTAACCAAGCAAATTGCCACTGCCAAGGATCAGCAGGTGCGTTTGGCCCAACAAGTGACCCAAATGCAGACGCAAATTGATCAGTTACAAGAACGGTTGACTAACTTTAATAGTCAAAAGGAAACGCTGACTGGTGAAATTAGTGAACTTAAGACGCAGCTAGCAGTTGTCAATACGACTTTAAAAAACCAGCAGGACTTGGCTCATCGTCAAGAACAAACGGTGCAACAACAAACTGAGCGCCAACAGCAATTGCAACAATCCCTAGCTGATTTAACGGCAACCGCCTCGCAAAGTAAACTAGATATTGATGCCATTAAACAGCAATTGGCTGATTTAACCACGGAAATTGCCACTAACCAGGCTACTTTAGAAAAGAGTCAAGCTGAACGAACTGCGGCTAATCAAGAATTGACGCAATTGGAACCAGAAGCGGAACGTTGCTATCAATTGCAAAAACAAACTGCTAAAGAACAAGAGCAAGTGGCAGTTGCCGTCAACTCATTGAAAACAGCCATGACCCAACGGTTGACCCACTTAAGCGAAGATTACCAACTTAGTTTTGAAGCGGCGTATCAGCAAGCGCAAGAGCAGGAACTGACCTTGCCTGAATTACAACGGCAGCTAAAGTTAGTGAAGTTAGCTTTAGCGGACATTGGCCAGGTCAATCTAGATGCTATTGCCGAATTTGCTGAAGTTAATGAGCGTTATCAATTTTTAGCAAAGCAACAAGCTGACTTAATTGCGGCACGGCAACAATTATTGGCCACAATGGCTGAAATGGATCAAGAGGTTAGTCGACGGTTCCAAACAACCTTTACTGCGGTTAACCAAGCTTTTCAGGATATTTTCCCGAAGATGTTTGGTGGCGGCAAGGCTGAACTGGAACTGACGGATGAAAATGATCCGTTGACCACTGGGATTGAAATTAACGCCGAGCCACCTGGCAAGAAGTTGCAGCATTTAAGTCTGTTATCAGGTGGCGAGCGGGCTTTAACGGCGATTACTTTGTTATTCGCGATTTTGAAAGTTCGGCCAGCGCCATTTAGTATTCTCGATGAGGTGGAGGCTTCCTTGGATGAAGCTAATGTTGATCGTTTTGCCAATTATTTGCAGCACTACGAGCAACAAACGCAATTTATTGTGATTACGCATCGAAAAGGAACCATGGTCAAGGTTGACCGCCTTTATGGGGTCACGATGCAAGAGTCTGGCGTCTCAAAGATTATTAGTGTTTCACTGACGGACATTGAGCAACAAATTGCTCAATAACGATTTGATTTTAGGAGGAGCCTAATGGGATTTTTTGATCGGGTAAAGAAAGCATTTGGTGGCGGTAAAGCCGAAGAAACACCGACAGCTAAGAAAGATAGTGAAGGTGTTCAATCTCAAGCAAGTGATGAACCAGCTGCTGCCACAACTGATAGCCAAAACCAAGTAACAACTGAACAAAATGCGGCAAGTGATCAACAACAGCCAGCCGCAACTTCTGAAACACCGACAACAGCCACAGAAGCAACGCCGGAAACTGACTCAAAAGCTGACTCAATTACAACAACTACTACTAAAACAGCAGCTGATCAGTCTGAATCGGTTGCTGATCAGGTTGAGCAGGCCCAAGCAACTGCTGCAACCACGGTTGATTTCCAGTCAACATCCGAAGCACAGCCGGCAGAATCAGCGCCAAACACGGCCTCGGACAGTGGTTCCACAGATGAGGCCCAAGCAACTCCGACTAGCAGTTCGCAACAGTCTGAACCGGCTGAACCCGTGACATCGACCGCAGCAGAAACAGCTTCGTCAGAGACGGCCGCAACAGTGGCCACAAGCACGTCAGCTGCAACTGATTATGATCGTGGTTTAGCGAAAAGTCGTCATGGCTTTGCTGCTCGGTTAAATGAGTTCTTAGCTGGCTTCCGTTCGGTTGATGAAGATTTCTTCGAAAATCTGGAAGAAATGTTGATTGAGGCCGATGTTGGTTTTGAAACTGCAATGACGATCAGTAATCAATTGCGAGACGAAGTTAAATTACAAAATGCCAAAACCAAGAAGCAAGTTGGCTTGGTCATTGTTGAAAAAATGGTCGATTTATACGGCGATGCTGGCGCCGAAGAAGACAATCAATTACATTTTGCAGCGCCAGCAGCTGGCCCAACGGTTTTCCTATTTGTTGGTGTTAATGGTGCTGGTAAGACGACCACTGTTGGCAAGTTGTCAGCCCAATTAAAAGCTGAAGGAAAAAAAGTGCTGTTAGCTGCTTGTGACACTTTCCGGGCGGGGGCCATTGAGCAGTTAGCAGAGTGGGCCCGCCGTGTTGATGTTGATATTGTTAAATCAGAACCTGGCGCTGACCCAGCTTCAGTTGTGTTCGAAGCTGTTAAGAAAGCCAAAGCCGAAGATTATGACGTGTTATTAGTCGATACGGCTGGTCGCTTACAAAATAAAGTCAACTTAATGAATGAGTTGGCTAAAATGAAGCGAGTGATTGTCCGCGAATTGCCAGAAGCTCCTCAAGAAGTGCTGTTAGTTTTGGATGCATCGACGGGGCAAAACGCCTTGAGTCAGGCAAAGCAATTCCAAGAAACAACCGATGTGACTGGAATCGTCCTGACTAAATTAGATGGTAGTTCCAAAGGTGGCATCGTCATTGCCATTCGTAATGAATTGCATTTACCAGTGAAATTAGTGGGCTTAGGTGAACATGTCGGTGATTTACAGGCCTTTGATGCTGAAAAATTTGTTTATGGCTTATTCAAGGGTTTAATTGATGGAGCGGATAATTAATGAATCTGGTACCTAATGAACATGTCAACGAGCTCTATGATTTTTATCAACCATTGCTGACACCCAAGCAAGCGACTTATCTTGATTTATATTATGGTCAAGATTATTCGTTAGGCGAAATTGCCGCGGAATTTGAGGTGAGTCGGCAAGCAGTTTATGATAATATCAAGAGGACCGAAAAAATTCTCCAAAGTTATGAGGAACGGCTGCATTTAATGGCGCATTTCCAACAACAAGTGACTTTGGTGAATAAATTAAATACAGTGGTGACGCAACGTTATCAAACTGATGCCGAGTTAAAGTCATTACTCAAAGAATTTGAACACTTAATTGATTCTCAGTAAGGATGGTTGAATAAGAATGGCTTTTGAAGGATTAACAGAACGATTACAGAATGCCTTTAGTGGGTTACGCCGTAAAGGTAAAATTAATGAAAATGATATTCGCGAAGCCATGCGCGAAGTTCGGCTAGCATTACTGGAAGCCGATGTTAACTTTGACGTGGTTAAGGATTTTGTTAAAACGGTTCGCACGCAAGCCCTTGGTAAGGAAGTGCTGGACAGTTTAACTCCAGCCCAACAAGTCATCAAGATTGTTCATGACGAATTAGTTAAGGTCATGGGCGAGGCCGCCGTGCCACTAAATAAGTCACCACATATTCCCACAATCATTATGATGGTCGGGTTGCAAGGTGCCGGTAAAACTACGACGGCTGGTAAATTGGCTAACCGTTTAAAAAAACAAGAAAATGCGCGCCCATTAATGATTGCTGCCGACGTTTATCGACCAGCCGCGGTTGATCAGTTAGTGACAGTCGGTCAACAATTGGACGTCCCAGTTTTTGAAATGGGAACTGATCATGATCCCGTTGATATCGTCAAGCAGGGTTTAGCTGAAGCCGACAAAAATAAAAATGATTATGTGATCATTGATACGGCCGGTCGTCTGGAAATTGATGAACAATTAATGGATGAATTGGCCCGCATCAAAACGTTGGCGCAACCAAATGAAATTCTTTTGGTAGTCGATGCGATGACTGGACAAGTCGCCACTCAAGTTGCCGATGGTTTCAACAAACAGCTTGATGTTACTGGCGTTGTTTTGACCAAGTTAGATGGTGATACCCGTGGTGGTGCGGCTTTATCAATTCGGGCCGTGACTGGTAAACCAATCAAATTTATTGGTCAAGGTGAGAAGCTTGATCAATTAGACGTCTTCTATCCTGATCGAATGGCTGACCGAATTCTTGGCATGGGCGATATGATGAGCCTGATCGAGAAGGCACAACAAGATTACGACACTGATCAAGCCGAAAAGATGGCCCAAAAGATTCAGGAAAATAGTTTTGACTTTAATGATTTCGTTGATCAAATGAGTCAATTACAAAATATGGGGCCACTGGATGAAATCATGAAAATGATTCCTGGGATGGCCAATAATCCAGCTTTGAAGAATGTGAAGATGGATCCGAAAGATATTGACCATTTGAAGGCAATTGTTTATTCAATGACGCCTAAAGAGCGGGAAAATCCTGACTTATTGAACCCAAGTCGGCGCCGACGCATCGCAGCTGGTTCTGGTCGTAATGTTCAAGAAGTTAATCGGATGATCAAGCAATTCAAGCAGTCTCGCGATATGATGACCAAAATGTCAAAAGGCAACTTCTCAGGTATGGAGGGGATGCTTGGTGATGGTATTCAAGGCCGCATGGGCAAGATGGCGATGAATTCCATGGTGCGCAAGCAAAAGAAGAACAAGAAGAAGCGCTTGAAAAAGGTTAAACGATTTAAGTCTAAGTAATGGTTGATTGGCAGTGTTTGTAGAATTCTGCCGAGACTTCCCCAATTGAGGAAGGTGGTTGCTGGGCGATTTAGAGGGCGTGGAACGCCGTGGCCGTCGATTTGAACCAATTGAAAATCAAATTGTTTCAAATTCGAGGCTTATTCTAAGCGATAAATCGCTAAGAATAATTTCACAGCTGACGCCAATCGCCCAGCAACCACCTGAATAAACTAACAGAATTGAGCACCACTAATTAGAAAAGCAGATTGATGTAAATTACTAAGCCTGTTTGACAAGATTTAAATAATCAGAATTGTCGAACAGACTTTTTGATTTGCTATTCAGTTATTGTTGCAATTCAAATCAAGTTGATCAGTCTCACTACAATTGCCCTAACCAACCAACAAAGTTGAAGTAAACTATCTCAACTCCAGACGGAATGGAGGGATCTTGGCGTCAGCCGCCAAATTATCGTTGGTGCTTTAGCACTTACGATAAGGCTTGTATTTGAGATTGTTGCGCAGCAGTAAGCTCAAATCAATGCCGGCCGCGTTCCACGCCAAGCAGCCCGCAATGGAGTCAGAACCTGTTCTGTTTTTACAACTTCACAAGTCCTACTTGTTTTGAATGTTATTGGCCTGATAATTTGGCATATTTAAGTGTTTTCCATGTCAAGTATTTTTAGATGTAAAGAAAAAACACTTTACATCGGTTCCTGAATTTGGTATATTATTTGATGTTAGTTATTTTTAGGAGGAAATTAAATTATGACTGTTAAAATTCGTATGCGCCGCATGGGCTCAAAACGTAAACCTTTCTATCGCTTAGTTGTTGCTGATTCACGTGCACCTCGTGATGGCCGCTTCATCCAAGAAGTTGGTTACTACAACCCAATCTCAGAACCCGTTCAATTGAAATTAGACGAAGATGTTATCTTAGACTGGTTACAAAAGGGTGCTCAACCTTCAGATACTGTTCGTAACTTGTTATCAACACAAGGTATCATGAAGAAGTATCACGAAGCTCGTTTCGAAAAGAAGTAGTAGCAGATGACCACGGAAGCAGTTAAAAATTTGATCAGCGCTATTGTTACACCGTTAATCATGGTACCTGATGAATTATCAATTGCAACTACGGCAGATAGTCATTTTGTGACCTACAATTTAGCGGTTAACCGCAAAGATATCGGTCGAATTATTGGTAAACAGGGTCGGGTTGCTCAAGCAATTCGGACGTTAATTTATGGCATTCGTTTAGATAATGGTAAACGAATTCGCTTAAATATTCTTGATAATTAGGACGATCGGGCTGGGATAAAACTTTCTTTTATCCTGGCTTTTTTTGAATCGAAAATAGTACCGACAACTCAATCTTGGAGGCAACAATGGCGACAGAAAATTATTATCAAGTTGGTCGTATCGTGAATACGCATGGTGTTCGTGGTGAAGTGAAAGTCATGGCAACCACTGATTTTCCAGAGAAGCGCTTTAAAGTTGGCCAACCGTTATTTGTCCAATTAGGCAGCCGTTATCAGGAATTGACCATTAAAAGTCATCGCCGTCAGCAACAAATGCATTTACTGACTTTTACTGGTTATGATAATTTGGATCAAGTGCTACCCTTAAAAACTCATTTAATTTATGTAACTGAGGCGGAACAACATCATTTGGCACCAGGCGAGTATTATTATCGGGATATTGTTGGTTTAACAGTGGTTGAGCAGACGACTGGTGCCGAGATTGGTGTCGTGAAAGAAATTTTAGCACCAGGCGCCAACGATGTTTGGGTGATTCAGCGGCCCAAGCAGGCGGACTTATTATTACCTTACTTGAAATCGGTGGTTCTAAAAATCGACTTGGCCGCAAAACGGGCCTACGTCGAAGTGCCGGCCGGGCTAGATGATTGATGATTAAGGAGTTCAAACATGCAAATTGATATTTTAAGTTTATTCCCGGAAATGTTTGGTGCTTTACAGTCATCGTTAATTGGTCGAGCGCAAGAAAATGGTATTTTAAAAATTGATGTGACGAACTTCCGCGATTTTACCACCAACAAGCAACATCATGTCGATGATACGCCCTATGGTGGTGGCGCCGGCATGTTATTGCAAGTTCAGCCAATTGCTGATGCTTTGAACGATGTGACCGCTAAACATGGGCCATCAGATCGAACCATTATTTTAGATCCCGGTGGTCGGCAGTTTGATCATGCTTACGCAGTTGAATTAGCCCAATGTCAGCATCTAACATTTATTTGTGGACATTACGAGGGCTTTGATCAGCGAGTTTATGATTTGGCTACAGATCAAGTTTCATTAGGTGATTATGTGGTGACTGGTGGCGAGTTGCCAGCGATGGTGATGATCGATGCTTTGGCCCGGCAAATTCCCGGTGTGTTAGGCAAGCAGGAGTCAGCTGAAACCGATTCTTTTGCCCAAGGTCTACTGGAGTATCCCCAATATACGCGGCCTGCGGATTATCAAGGTCAAGAAGTGCCATTTGTCTTAACCAATGGCAATCATCCTTTAATTGCTGAATGGCGGTTGAAGGCCGCAGTTTGGCGGACTTTGCAACAACGGCCCGATTTATTAGCCAAGATCGATGATCCGACCATTAAAAAATTAGTCCGCCAATTAAATCAGCGTGACGACTTGTCAAGCTTCAATGATTTGTGATAGTATTAAACATTGTGGTAGGACCACATAACAACAATATTCCGCTGTCTTGGTGTAGAAACAAGGTATGAATGTTGGATGAAGAGGAGAAATATAGTATGAATCAATTAATTTCTGATATTACTAAGAGTCAATTGCGGGACGATATTCCTGATTTCCGTCCTGGGGACACAGTTCGTGTTCATGCCAAAATCGTCGAAGGTACTCGCGAACGTATCCAGTTATTCGAAGGCGTTGTTATCAAACGTCATGGTACTGGTATTAGCGAAACTTATTCTGTTCGTAAGATCAGTAACGGTGTTGGTGTTGAACGGACATTCCCATTACACACACCTCGTGTTGAAAAGATTGAAGTTATCCGTCATGGTCGTGTACGTCGTGCTAAATTGTACTACTTACGCGCATTACGTGGTAAGGCTGCTCGTATTCCAGAACGTAAACGTTAAGATTCAGCAGCAAAAAAGCCGTCAATTATTGACGGCTTTTTTTAATTGGCGCTATTTTTAACGTGCTTAAATATGATCAATCAGGCCTGTTTACCGAAATGAAAGTAGCCGTCAAATAGCGTCCCGAGTGAACGATCATCAAGATGTTTGGTTGTCGACTGTTAGTTTTAGCTGTTGGGCCCCAAAATCATTTGATTCCTAGTGGTTGTAATAAGAGGACTAAAGACTGGTAAGCCTGCTCTTTAGTAAGTGGATGTTCTCGCAAAAAAATCCAGTCCAAAATTAAAATTAGGGTATTCGTCACTTGCTCGACCTGCAACGGCAAAGGAATTTTCGGATTACTAAGTTGAGGGTTATTTAATAAGCAGTTATTAAGTAGTTCCAAAACTTCTCCCTTTAAGTAGGCAATCAAGCTTTGCATTAAACTGCCTTGATAAGAATTGTGTTTCATAATTTGATTGATAAAAGTGCCTTGATCAACAAATAAATCATAAAGTTGGCTAAAATACGCTTTAAGTAAGTATTCTTGGTCAGCGTTTTGTAATTCATTGACTTTAATTTGTTGAGCCAAGACAGACCAAGCATAGTTTAGTAAGTCGTACTTATCATCAAAATAATTATAGAAAGTGGCCCGTGGGTAGTTGCTGCTTAGGCAGATTTCGTTCACGCTAATCTCGGCAAAATCCTTTTCGGCAATGCTGTTAAATAGTGTCTTTGTAAAAGCCGCCAATGTCCTTTGGGCACCACGCGTCGGTTTTTTTGATAAGTCGTATTTCAATTATATTTGGCTCCTTGATAATTGAATTCATTGACACTATTGACAAAGTGTCTAAATTTGGACTGAGGACTCATTCTGTCACTGGTTCTGAAGTTGTAGGTAATATATCATTATTATTTGAAGTTGGCAACTGTCTAAAATTTTTCATCAGTCAAATTTATTTAAAGTTAACTACTTTTTGGAAAATTGTGCAACGGTTGCTCGGCCATAAAATTTAATGATTTTGAGAGGATGAGTAGGATATCTGTAGCTATTATTACTGGTGCTACCTCAGGTTTAGGGACTGCGTATATTGATGCAGTCATAAAAGAATGTCCAGATGTTGATCAAATTTGGTTAGTCGCAAGAAGAAAACAAGTAATGGCAGCGATTGCCGCGAAACATCCAAAAATGACATTTAAAATAGTCCCATTGGATCTTTCTGAAAGGACTAGTTATCTCGAACTTAACCAATTACTCGCGCAAGAACAGCCACAGATATCTGCTTTAATCGCTAATGCAGGTCTGGCCTATAATGGTTCAGTTGATCAAATGCAAATTGAAAAAATTCAAAAAATGATTGATTTAAATGTAAATGGTACGACTTCATTTATTCGAACGTGTTTGCCGTATTTAACTCAAGACAGTTTTATCCTTTTGGTTTCATCAGCCTCATCTTTTGTCCCTAATCCAAATTTGGCGGTATATAGTGCGACTAAGGCATATTTGACAAGTTTTGGTTTAGCCTTACGCGAGGAGCTTAAGCCGCGACAAATCAAGGTCTGTACTGTGATGCCTGGTCGAATGAAAACTGAAATGGATCAGGCCTTAAACCAAGCTGGTCGCAGTGGTGCTTTTAACTTACTACCTAGTTTAAATATTCCTAAGTTTGCCCGCAAAACGATTCAAGTGGCCCAGGCAGGCTGTGCCAGCTATACCATGATGATCTTCTATAAGGCTTTTCGGGTGGTCGCTAAATTGGTGCCACAAAAATTACTGGTCCCGTTGACCAAGATTTAAATTTTGGTGAGGTAGGGACTTAATATTGATTTGATGACTAATTAAATTAAAGGGCTCGTCGTTTGCTGGCACTCAGTTCTCAATAACTGAGTGCCTTTTTGCTCAATTTTTAGCGGCCGCTGGTCACTTTAATGCCAATGATGCCTACTAAAAGTACGATCACAAAGAACCAAGTCAGTGGACTTAATTGATCTTTAAAAAGGATCACGCCGATAATAATTGAGCCAACTGCCCCAATTCCGGTCCAAATTGGGTAGGCGAGACTCATTGGTAACTTTTTGATGACTTGAGCCAATAAGAGAAAACTGGCAATCATGCCGACAATCGTGGCTAAAGTAAAAGATAGCTTGCTAAATCCATGGGACAACTTCATCGTCGTTGCCCAAACAACCTCAAATAAACCTGCTAAAACTAAAGATAACCATGCCATAATGCAGACCTCCTGATTGCCGACCAAACAAAAAGAGAGCGTCCCATTCCAACATGACCTAATGGAATGAGCACTCTCTCGCCCGGCGGCAAATATATTTATTTTGATAATGAATTCTTGAAGCTAGCATAGCAAATCTTTAATTTTTAAGCAAGTTTTCTTAAAAAAACAGACAAATAACTTATTTTGTGTAGAATTAGAAAGTAAATGATCAGTCATTTAATGATTGATTTAGAAAGACTTTCAGGAGTAAAAAATAATGCAGAGAAAATTTGAACAATGGCAAGAAAATTCTGGACAAGGTGCGAACCAACAACGGTCAACTGACGCGCGTTTTTGTCCGCGTTGTGGCCAAGTTGTGACGCCCGATGACTTATTCTGTGCCCATTGTGGTTATGCTCTTAAAGCGGCCACCACACCTGATCCTGAGGCAACGCGCCAATTTACCATTCATTCTGGTGATGCGGCTAACCAAGCAAGTTCCGCTGAGCAGGCTCCTTTATCACGCTCACAACGCACTGGGCAAACTAAAACGACCACGGAAGTTCACGTGCAGCCAACCAAGCGCCGCCAACATCAAGGTCATTTCTTCAGCAAGGTGAAGCAAGTGTTTAGCAAGTTGCATTTACCGAAATTGGCTCACCTGGGCTTTACGGGATGGCTGATGGTAATTGCCGCCATTATTAGCTTGTTAGGTGTTTATGGTCACGGTTTTATTCAAAGTCAGGGTACCGCCAGCTTAGCGCATTTATTGTTGGCCAGTGGCGGTCAGCAGTTAGGCAGTAATTTTGTGGTGTCAGCGACGTTGTTGAAATTGGTCGGTCAATTATTAATTCTGTTACCCATCGTGATTGCCATTTTTAGTTTGACCAATTCGAAATTATTACGTAACTTAGCTTATCGTTTTGCGGGCCTTAATTTGATTTTGCTAGTCCTAGCTAGTGCTTTATTTGCTAGTCAACTGTTTGCCAGTGCTGGGAGTAGTTTGGCAGCAGGAACGGGGACGCAACTGCTGAGCCGGGCGCTGATTTTTCTGCTAATTGGTGACATTGCTTTGCTCGTCGTGAGTGCTAAGCGCCGTTTCAAGAAACAAACGGTCTTTGGTCAGCAACGCTAGTTCAGATTTGTCTTGAAATCGCTTTTATTAAGCTGAAACTTCAATTATAATAAGGGTAGTCTTAAGATTGAGGTGGAATCATGTATCAAGCAGATGAAAAACGCTATGACAGTATGCCTTATCGTCATGTGGGCAAATCAGGCTTAAAGTTACCAGCAATTTCGCTGGGGCTCTGGCATAATTTTGGTGATGTTGACCGTTTCAGTAATCAAAAAGAGATTCTTTGCGGCGCCTTTGATCGTGGGGTGACCCATTTTGATTTGGCCAATAATTATGGTCCGCCAGCAGGTTCGGCTGAACGTAATTTCGGTCGTATTTTGCGGGAAGAGTTGGGAGAATATCGTGATGAACTCGTGATTTCTTCCAAGGCTGGTTATTATATGTGGCCTGGTCCTTATGGTGAATGGGGTTCAAAGAAGAATATCATTGCCAGTTGTGACCAAAGTTTGCAACGAATGGGCTTAGATTATGTGGATATTTTCTATCACCATCGGCCAGATCCAGATACGCCAATTGAGGAAACAGCGGCGGCGTTGGATTTATTAGTTCGTCAAGGGAAAGCCCTCTATATTGGTGTCTCCAATTATTCGGCCGAACAAACGAAAGCCATTGCTCAAGAATTTAAAAAATTGGGTACGCCCTTTATTATTCATCAACCACGTTACAACATGTTTGATCGTTGGATTGAGAATGGTTTGACTGACGTTTTAGCTGAAGAAAAATTAGGCGCGATTACGTTCAGTCCTTTAGCGCAAGGTTTATTGACCAATCGCTATTTAAATGGCATTCCCGCTGATTCGCGTGCTGGGCGTTCTTCAAGTCCCTTCTTATCACCAGAGAATGTTGAAGCGACCTTAAGCAAAGTCCAACAATTAAATAAAATTGCAGCTAGTCGTGATCAAAGTTTAGCCGAAATGGCTTTAGCTTGGAACTTACGACAACCAACCGTTACCAGTGTCTTAGTTGGGGCTTCGCGTTTAAGTCAATTAGAAGATAGTCTGCGGGCCTTAAATCATTTGGACTTTTCCCCAGAAGAATTAGCACAAATCGATGCGATCGTTGGTCACTAATTGCTAGTCAATTTATCGCGATAGTACTGATTGAAATCAATCAAAAAGGACAATTCTACTCAGAATTGTCCTTTTTTGATATTCAAATAAGATTTAATTAGCGATATATAGTTGCGTGATGATAGCTGATCAGGCCAGTGACTAGTAATAAAATTGCTAGCAGAATGGCGATTAATAAAACAATTTGCCAACCAACCGTTTGACCGAGCATCCCGAATAATACTGGGCCGATGGCTGCTAATAAATAACCAGCTGATTGCGCCATCCCCGATAAGTCCGCCGTTTCGGCACCAGTAGTCGTTTTTTGCGTGAAAAAGACAATCGCAAGATTAAAGGCGGCGCCAGCACCAAGTCCCAATAAAATAGCAAAAAGATAGTTAAGTGTTAGGCCAGTACCTGGCAGCATAAAACCGGCGGTACCACCAATAAACCCGATCCCGATAATTGTTAATAAACTGCTAACACCATGACGACGTTCAGAGATGAGTGGGGCAATAAAAGCCATTGGTAAGTTAGCTAACTGCATGACAGTGACCAAGTTACTAGCATTAACATCACTAAAACCATGCTGCATTAAAATAGTTGGTAACCAAGTCAGTAAAGCATAATAAACTAAAGCCTGTAAGCCGAAGAAAGCGGTGACGACCCAAGCAAGTGGTGTTTTCCAGACGCTGGCGTGAGTCGTATCTGTGCTTTTAAGGGCGGTGGTTACTTGGCGGTCGGTCTGGTCGGTCTGGTCAGTCTGAGGTTGTTTCAAGTTTGGTAGCCAAATAATCAGGTTGATCAGACTAATGATTGATAACAGGGCCATCGTAGGAGCCACGGCAAGCTGGCTGACTAGTAAACCAGAAATCCCAGTTCCTAATGCGCCGACGAGGAGCATGGAGACCGTATATTGGCTAGTCGTTAGCGCTAGTTTATCAGCAAAACGATCTTTGATGATTGCGGGAAGCAAAACATTACCGCCATCAATACCAATCGCTAAAATTAAAGTGCCACTGAAAAGCCAAGCAATCGTGGGTAGGATTCGTAAATAACTGCCAATTGCGACTAAAATCAATAAAGCATAAATCGTGCGTTCATTACCAAACCGGCGGGCTACCCAGGCAATAACCGGCGACATAACTGCGAACACAAATAAAGGAATTGTCGTGACTAATCCGGCCAATGAGCTGGGCAAACCAATTTCCTTTTGTAAAGCTGCCATTAAGCTAGGCATCATGGTAATTGGTAGACGCATATTTGCCGCGACGAAAATAATCCCCCAGGTTAACACCTGGCGATGGTGAGTCTTTGTTACTGTTGTTTGATCCATTCAAGATCCTCCTAAAATAATAATCGTGTGAATTTGATCGGCGGTTAGCCACAATCAAGCGAAACATTTCATGCTGATAAGTTGAATTGATTACTCAACTTAATAATTAGTCTAAATTTATGTAGTCCATCAGTATACGAAATTAATGGCAAAATGACAAGCTTTTTTATTATTTGCAATTTAATTACGCTAGTTTCATTAGTAACAAATTGGCAAAAAAAATATAAAAATACCACGTTACCAACTGCGAAAAGTTGCTGGTAACGTGGTATTTTAGCGTGATTCATTTTTCTCGTGTAGTCAGATGTCGTCTAATGGTTAACTAATCATGACTGTTTAATCTTCGTAAGGGATGATTGCGGTGGTGAAATGGTTCGGCCGGAGATTGATCAGCCGATAACCGCGGGGCAAGTCGCCATAGCAGTTATAACCAGAAACATTGCCATAAATCAGTTGCTTGCCAAGATAGGTGCCGACAAAATTATTATCGTGGTCATGACCACAGAAAACGGCTTTTAATTGGGAATCGTGTTCGAATTCGGAGAACAAACCGGCATTTAATTGGCCACAAGAAACTCGGGGATTTGTTTCCCAAAAATAACCGGCTAATTGGTGTTCACCAGCTTGGAGGTATTCTGGCAAGGGGATGTGAATAAAAGCCAAGTCCAAAGTTGATTGGGTCTTTTTGGCTTGATATTGGGCTTGAATCTGGTGCCACCAAGCCACTTGTTGGGTCGAAGGGTAATCATAGGCCGTGTCGCTGCCAGGGGCGTGATTGCCAGTGTCGATCACGTACAACACGTGGGCCAAACCATGCTGGTCGTTGATTTCGAGGGTGTAGGATTCCTTATCGCGGTCGTCAACAAAAGCATTTTGTTTCGGCACGCGGTATTTGAACCCAGCTTCTAACTGACGCAGGTGAGTGCGGGTCATCGTGTCTTCAGCGTCATGATTGCCATAAGTAACGGCAATTGGGTAAGGCAATTGGTTGAACAATTCCACCAAAGCCTGGTAGCCGCGTTCGGGCTGATCAACGCCGTCTGACCAAATTAAGTCACCGGTCACCATGATCAGGTCAGGTTTAACGGCTAAGACTGCTTTTTTGATGGCAGCCAAAGTCTGTAAATCTTCAGTAACAAAGGGAAATGAACCAATGTGAATGTCCGTTAATTGCATTATGCGAAAAGCTTGATCTTGATAGTGCATCATTAAGCGCAACCTCCAAATTTTCAAATAACCGAATCTGCTGTTGAAAAAAGCACGCAAACATCTTTTTTAACACCATTGCTTTAAACATAGTCATTTTCTGAAAATAAGACAATGATTGACGTCACTTTTTATTCATTTATTCACCGGAAATAATGTTATTCAAACAATTGAATTGCCTTTTTTTGGCGTGTTACACTTCAACTTGTACCAGTTGCAGCACATAAATACAGGAAGGGGATTCAGTTTTTCAGTTATCTTGACGTCAAGACCGTATATTTTAATTGATAATGCACGACTACTTTTTAACTTAAATTTATAAGTGAATAGGGAGAGTAATTATGAAATTCAAACGGGGCTTATTTTTCATCGGACTTACAGCAATGGTGGCTGTTTTAGCTGCTGGTTGTGGTCGTTCAGCACAAGGTGCGAGCGACAAACAAGTAACATTGGCAATTAACTATTATAACGGCGCAATTAGTAAGGCCGCGATTGCTAATACGAAAGCTCAATTTCCAAAATATAAATTACAATTTAAACAAGTACCGTCGAATGAAGATTTCGATACGAAATTGAAAGCAAGCTTAGGTGCGAAATCAGCACCAGATATTACGGCAATCAATGATAATATTGATGACTACCTACCTTACAAAGACAAATTTGTGAACTTGCAAGATTATGGCACTAAGGATTTGGCGAAAGATTATGTTGACTGGAAATGGCAATCAACGATGGGCGCCAAGGGCTACCAAATTGCCATGCCAATCGATATTGGCCCGACAGCTTTAATGTATAATGTCGCTGCCTTCCAAAAAGCTGGTTTGCCAACTGATCCTGAACAAGTATCAGCCATGATCAAGACTGATGCTGATTATATGAAAGCTGCTGATCAAGTTAAGACCAATGCGAAAATGCCAATGTTCCTGTCAACCGTTGCTTTGTTTGAAGATCGGGAACAAAAAGTCACCAAAGACTTATTCAAGAATGGCAAATTAAGTTTAGCTGATGGTCAATTAAAAGAAGCTTGGGACTTCGCCATTGCTGCTCATGAAAAAGGTTATACCTTGGACGTGAAGAATAGTGGTTCTGATTCAGTCAATGCCCAACAAAAAGGTTTATTCGGCGCCATGATCAAACCTTCATGGTCAGTTGAAGACTTGAAAGAAAATGGCGTTAAGCCTGGCGAATGGTTAGTGGCTGCTGCTCCTGGCGCTGCTTCAAATGCTGGTGGTTCTTACTTAGCTGCTTTGAAGACAACGGCTCATCCTAAGGAAGCTGCTGAAGTTATCAAATATTTGACTAACGAAAAGAATCAACGGGCTAACTTCAAAGAATTAAGCTTATTCCCATCAAATAAAAAAGCTTATGACGATAAATTCAAAGCAACAACGAATGAATTATTTGGTAATGAACAATACAACAAGTACTTCATTGAATCTGCTAACAAACGTAAATACTTCCGCGCTGATCCACGATCAAGTGCCGTTCAACGAATCTTTGAGGACCAAATGCAATTGATCCAAGATCAAAACAAAAAACCAGCACAAGCTTGGAAAGATGCGGTTAAGAAAGCCCAACAGGTCGATTAGACCAGCAATCAATTTCAAGTTGCTTGTGTCAGACAGGATTAACTAAATTGTTTTTTACATGAAGGGGTGGCACGTTTGGTTTTAAATGAAGTTGAGGCAAACCCAGTAAAGAAAAATCGCAAACACACCTTTAATTGGGATAAGGTGATGCCTTATCTGTCAATTGCGCCTTTCTATTTACTGTTTTTGGTTTTTGGTTTGTTTCCTTTAGTTTTCTCAGCCTATTTAGCACTTGGTAAATGGGACGGGATTGGGGCAATTCAATATACTGGCTTAACCAATTTCTCGCGCTTATTACAAGATCAGGATTTCTGGTTATCCATTAAAAACACCTTGATTATTTGGAGCGTGGGGACTTTCCCCATGTTATTCGCCGCATTAATTTTGGCTTTCTTGCTTAATTTACAATTCATTAAACATCGTGAATTCCTGAAATCAGTTTTATTCTTACCGAATATTACTTCGGTAGTGGCGATTACCATTTTATTTGGCTTGATTTTCTCGAATATGGATGGTTTGGCTAATGGCCTTTTACAAATGGTCGGTTTGCCGAAAATCAATTGGTTGACTAGTCCCCAATGGGTGCGCGTCGTCATTGCCTCGGTGAATATCTGGCAATATTTGGGTTACAACATGATTATTTATTTAACCGGGATCGCGCGGATTCCCAAGGATTATTATGAAGCCGCCGCTGTTGATGGCGCCAGTCAGCACCAAGTGTTCTGGCACATCACCATTCCCCAGTTAAAACCAATTATTCTGTTCACGATTATCATGTCGACCATTGGTGGGCTACAAGTCTTCTCCGAAGCACAAGTGTTGGTACCATCTGGGGCAACTGCTCAAGGTGGGGCGATGACAATTGTTTACTATCTCTACAAAACGGCCTTTACTAACCATCAATTTGGCTATGGTTCGGCGATTGCTTGGGGCTTAGTGGCGTTGATTGTCTTGTGTTCCGTTATTAACTGGTTGATCACCAACAGTCGGATCAAGGGGGTCAATTAATGAGTAGGCATTTCTCCAGATTGATTGTCCGAATTGTTTTATTTGCCGCCGTGGTTTTCTCGATTTTTCCATTTTATTGGATGTTTGTCATGGCCAGCAAACCAAACTCGGAGATTTATCAAACACCACCATCTTTGCTATTGGGTAATGAACTGTTTATGCATATTCAAAAAGTAATCACCCAGACCAATTTCTTTGGGGCGATGTGGAATACTATTTTTATTGCGGTGACGTCCACATTATTAGTGTTATTTTTTGATTCATTAGCCGGATTTGCTTTCGCAAAATTAAATTTTCGCGGAAAAACCTTTCTCTTTACTTTCTTAATTGGTACAATGATGATTCCAGGACAATTGAATATTATTCCTTCTTTCTACTTGATGGATAAGCTAGATTGGGTTGGATCGTATAAAGCACTGATTATTCCTGGTATGGCAAATGCCTTTGGGATTTTCTGGATTCGCCAATATTGTCGGGATTCTATTCCTGATAGTTTGTTGGAAGCGGCCAAGTTAGATGGCTGTTCTTTATTCCGCAGCTATCGATCTGTGGCATTACCAATTATGCGACCAGCACTAGCTTTTCTAGCATTATATTCATTTATGGGTTCCTGGAACGATTATATGTGGCCATTGATTATTCTTAATGATGAGAACAAATACACTTTAATGTTGGCCTTGACCCAATTAAAAGGGATCTTTACCGTCGACTATCCATTAGTGATTACCGGTGCCTTATTGGCGACTTTACCGTTATTAGTCTTGTTTGCGTTTTTCAGTAAACAATTAATTGCCGGGATTACCGATGGCGCGGTTAAAGAATGAGAAAATTTTTACGGCGCGCTAATTTAGGTTTCGTTGCGAGTCAACGTTGGTTAATTGATGTAATAATTGCCAGTCTAATATTTCTAGTCAGTTTGTTAGGCGTGGTCACGATTGGTTATGGGCTGATCATCACTTTTTGGTGGTTAGCGGGCTCAGGTCGTCATAGTTGGCGGCAACTACTGACTTGGCGGGTGGCTGGTCAAAGTTTACTGATTCAATTGGGGTTGATCAGTGGCTTGGTACTGCTAGGCTTACCCTTACTAGTCACGGGGCAATTATTAGCACAATCAGCATTGCTCAGCAGCATGCTCATTGTCAGCTCGTTATTTTGGGGTAGCCTATTCGTTAGTGGGGCGCTTTGGGCGAGCTGGCGCTTAGGACAAACCAACCAATTGCAAGGGCAGGATTTTCGCATCTTTGGGCAGTTATGGTGTCATTTTTGGTGGCTACTGTTAATCGGGTTAGTGCTGTTAGTCAGTGGTTGTTTCTCGATCTGGCTATGGCCTGCCAGCTGTGTTTTGGTATTGGGAACGTTATTATATCTGGAAAATTTTGGATTCAATTACAGTCAACAGCGACTGTTGGGGATTAAAGAAAGAGTGGGTTAAATTTATGGCCACTGGGAAAAAGTATACAGCCACAAAATTGACACAGCGGGAAATCGATTTACTGAGTCACTTATTGAAAAATGGCGCCACCGCATCATTATCTAATTTAGCGCAAACCATGACTTTGACTGAGAATCAATTGCGCTATGCCATTACCAAAATCAATCGTTTCTTAACTGAGCAGAGTTTACGTTGGGTGACGTTGACTCATGATCAAATTTCGGTGCCGCAACCGCAAGAAACACAAACGGCCTTAAATTATTTCGTGTCGCATACGACCCCGGATAAGTTTCGCTATTCGGAAGTTCAAAAGCGCCGGTTTATTTTATTGAAATTATTGTTGGCCGATCAGCCGATCCCAACCAGTTATTTCATGGAGGCTCTTTACAGTTCGCGGACGACGATTGTTAAGACTTTGGAGGCAATTCGCAGTGATTGTCAGTTAATGGGCTTGGAATTGCAACATGTTCGTCGTGCCGGTTATTTGATTAAGCGGTCCGGCTTTCAGAAGATTTTGCATTTTTATCGCTTATTAACGCAGACGATTAATTTACGTGAGATTTACAGCTTTTATTACCAAGCAAATGTGTATTCAAAAATGGGCGAGTTGGTGTTGTTTAATGTATTTAACTTGGATAATTTGGTCGTGGCACTGGAGAAGACCAGCCGCTACGCCCCAAAGGATAAACCGTTAGACGACAGTGATTTCTTCTTATTGGCGATTTTAAATTATAAAATTATCATTTTGAATGAACTTGGTCATACGGCGGATCAACAACAGTTATTAGCGATTGCTGAATTAGCTGAACAACTATTTACAAACACGCAAAACGAGGATTTAACTATTGAAACGGACTTGGTTGCGAAAATGAACCAAGCCGTCAGCGAAACTTTCCCAGGGCGGTTTACTTTAAGCGAAGAGTTTAGTCGGAGCTTGGTGCATCATTTGCGCCATGTCTTCTTCCGTCATGAGAATGGCTTGGTGTTGCCAGAAAGTAGCTTGAATAATCAAAGCGACCAGGCAGTGCTGTTGCAAGATACGATTGGTCAGATTCTCCATGCCACTGGCAATCGCCAATTCGCGCAAATTTCGGCAGGGGAAGTTGAATTAATTGCCGCTTATTATTTAAGCGAAGTTGAGAAAATTAATCATCAAGAACGGCCACAACCACGATTTTTAGTGGTTTGTCTGGAAGGTCAGATGATGGCGCAAGTTTTGCGGAACAAGTTGTTGGCCTTGACGCCCCGGCAAAATATTGATTTTGCCGCGGTTTATCAAGTGAACGCAACGCAGGCAAACACTTATGATTTGGTCATTAGTACCGTGAAGTTACCAAGTATTGATCAGCAAAAATTGGTTTATCTTGCCAATGGCTTATCGGAAAACGTGGTCGCTGAAATTGCCCAACGTTTGGCAATTTTGCCTCAGGCTAAGCCGAAACTAGCAGATGAAGAGCGGCGCCATGCGATTCACGGTATTTTAGCTGATGCTGATTTGCCGGCGGCTGTTTATCAGAAGTTGCGCCAACAAATTGATATTTTATTTGAGTCAGCAGCGACTGATTCTGTGCGTTAAGGACAGTTGAAGGCAGTTTTCCAATCAGTCAAAACGATTTTTGAGGCCGAATTAATAGTGAAAGCTACCGCACCGAATGACAAAATCCCGAGTAATTCTTAATGAATTGCTCGGGATTTTCTGCCAAAAATAGGCGATTGATATTGTTGATCGCTGTTCAGTGTTTACCGGAAATTTTGGCACTAATCATCGTTGCAAAAACATAATGCTTAAGCTTAGGTTCATTATCTGACAACGCCGCTGGAAAACATTATTTTCTAGTAAGCAGCAATTAAATCAAGTGGGGGAAGGTCATCATGAGTATGTTTTATTTAGAGAAAAAAGGACAGGCACGCTGGCGTGAATTAGCGAAATATCGGTTTGACTGTTTAACCGAATTGACGACTTGGCAATGTCAGGCTGGGGAAATCAGCCAATATCCGCCAAAAGATTGGCCCCAGGAACAAACCATTAAGTTAGGTGAAACTTGGTCCGGTCGTGATCGTTATTTGTGGGTCATGACCGAGCTAACTTTGCCTGATCAACCAGAATTATTTTTATATTTTGATTTTGGCAAGACTGATGGTGGTACTAACAATGGTTTTGAGTCGTTATTGTTTATTAATCAGCATCCCTATCAAGGTGTTGATGGTAATCATCGTGAAGTGGCTGTCAGTGATTTTCGAGGCCAACGGATTCAAATTGCCTTGCGCTTATGGTCGGGCTTGGAAGGCGGTGGTCAACCACGGGTGCAGCACCATTTGCTGAAAACGGCCGAGTTGCGGCAGCGACGGGTAGCTGTGGATCAACTTTATTATGATGGCAGCTTATTAAATAAGACGATTGCGGTGTTAGGCGCTGATGATCCCATCCGCTATCAACTTGAGCAAACTTTGGATTTAACGCTCGCTAAATTGGACTGGCAAGAGCCAGGCAGTGCGACCTTCTTCGCTTCGGTCCAAGTGGCGGCTGATTATTTGCATGATGCCTATCAACATTTCAATAAGACGTCACCGGTCACAGTCACTGCCGTTGGCCATACCCACATTGATGTGGCCTGGCTGTGGCGGACGAAGCATACTCGGGAAAAAGCAGCGCGGAGTTTTTCCACAGTTTTGCGCTTGATGAAAGAGTATCCGGACTATGTCTTCTTACAAACGCAGCCACAGTTGTACCAATTTATTAAAGAAGACTATCCGGAAATTTTCGCGCAAATTAAAGACCGTGTTCGTGAGGGACGCTGGGAAGCAGATGGTTCCATGTGGCTGGAAGCTGATTGCAATATTCCCAGTGGCGAATCGCTAACCCGGCAAATCTTGCAAGGTAAGCAGTTTTTTAAGCAAGAATTTCAGCAGGATATTCATTATTTGTGGCTACCAGATGTGTTCGGTTATTCTTGGGCCTTGCCACAAATTCTGAAGAAAAGTGGCATTGATACCTTTATGACCACCAAAATTAGTTGGAACCAGTATAATCGAATGCCCCACGATACCTTTAATTGGCGGGGACTTGATGGTTCTGAAGTGTTGACGCATTTTATTACCACGCCGGAACCTGAGGAAGATGAGAATATCGAGGGCCAGTGGTATTACACGTACAATGGTGATTTAGAACCGGCGGCGCTCCTAGGCCTTTATCAGCACTATCAAGATAAAGCCATCAATCAAAATTTGCTCTTGGCTTATGGCTTCGGCGATGGTGGTGGCGGTGTCACCCGTGATATGTTAGAGAAAAGTCAGAGGTTAGCCGCATTACCCGGCTTGCCTCAAGTAAAATTGGGAACGGCGCGGGAATATTTTGAGCAACTCCATCAAACCATTGCACAGACGCCAGGTTATGTTCAAACTTGGGATGGCGAATTATATTTAGAATATCATCGCGGCACGTATACCACCCATGCTGCTGTTAAAAAGACAAATCGTAAGACCGAATTGCTATTGCGGCGCTTAGAAATTCTGTTCAGTCTCTTGCAGATGTCCGCGACTGCCAAGGCGACCTATCCCGGCCAAGTGTTGCATGATTTGTGGCGAATTCTGTTACGCAATCAATTCCATGATATTGTGCCCGGCTCAGCCATTCATGAAGTATACCAAGATTACCAAACTGAATTTGACAGTTTGCAACAACAAGTTGACCAGTTATTAGCCAGTTTACCGCAGCCAAAATCGTTACAAGTCTTTAATTATGCGGCTTGGCCTGTGACTGATTTAGTCTTTTTACCAGAAGTAGATTCAGCAGCTACTCAAATTAGTGATCAAACGGGACACCAATTGCCAATGGTAAAAAGTGCGGGCCAAACCGCTGTCTTAGTGACAGTGCCATCATTTGCAGCGGCGACTTTAACGACAGCTAAGACCGCGGTTGTCAGCGACCCGGCCAAACCGGTGGCGACCATCCTTGAGTCGGGTCTGAAAACCGCCCGTTATCAAGTGATTTGGAATGAACGGGGTCAACTGACCAGTCTTTATCAAGTGCGGCAGCAGCGGGAAGTTTTGGCCGCACCAAGTAACGTCTTGCAACTGTTTGAAGATAAACCGATTAATTTTGACGCTTGGAATATTGATATTTTTTATCAACAGAAGTGTCAGGAATTGAGTGCGGACAGAATTGAGGTCATTGAGAATAATCAATTATTTGTGACGGTTCAGTTTACTTATCATTTCGACAAATCAACGATTATTCAGCAAATGCGTTTGTATCAACACACTGATCGAATTGATTTCATCACTAAGGTTGATTGGCAACAACGGCAGCAGTTATTGAAAGCTAAGTTTGCCGTGAACGTTCGCGCGACTGAAGCTACTTATGATATCCAATACGGCAATGTGAAGCGACCGACTCATTGGAATACTAGCTGGGACTATGCCAAGTTTGAAACAGTCGGACATCAGTGGGCTGATTTATCACAACAAGATTTTGGCGTTAGTTTATTAAATGATTGTAAATATGGTTACGATATTAAAGACAATTGTCTGCGGTTAAGTTTATTGAAAGGGGCGATTTTCCCAGATCCAACGGCGGATCTTGGTGAGCATCAATTCACTTACAGTCTGTTGCCTCATGATGGTGATTTTGTGGCTGGTGGCACGATTGCCGCTGCTTGGCAACTAAATGATCCGCTGCAAATTGCGTCAGTGGCGTTACCAGACTTACCTCAGGTGATGATTGACTCTAAAACGAACGTGATGATCGATGCCTTGAAACAAGCTGAATCAGGGACCGGCTGGATTCTGCGCCTCCACGAAACTATTGGCAGTGAACAAGTCATTGACCTAAAAGTTGCGGGCATTAAACAATGGCAAGAAACCAATTTGATGGAAGAACCGCTGGCAACCAAACCAGTGACTGGCGAGACGTTGCACTTAAAGTTGACACCATATGAAATAAAGACATTCTTATTGCGGTAAGATAATAAGTCCGAATCAATCAGCTGAAAATTTCAATGCTAAATCACTTACAAAATGAATCCAAACTCTTATGTTATAGTTATAGTAGATTAACTGAGGAAGTGTTCAAATTGGATTTTGATTTTAAACGAGATGGCTTGAAATTACATGGTCGTTACGAGAACCCAGCCAAGGATTGTCAGAATTTAGTGATTTTGATGCATGGCTTTACTGGGAACCTCGGTTATCACCCCACAGATTTGTTGGCGCAGTTGGCCGGTCGGCTCAATGAGCAAGGTCTAGCAACTTTACGGTTTGATTTTAATGGCCATGGCCGTAGTGAGGGTGATTTCAGTCAGATGACCGTTTTAAATGAAATAGCTGATGCTCAGGCTGCGTTAAGCTATGCTTTCAAAACTTGGCAGCCCAAAAAAGTATCACTACTGGGCCACTCCCAAGGCGGGGTAGTTGCCAGTATGTTAGCCGGTTATTACGCCGATCTGATTGACCGTCTGGTGCTAATGGCACCAGCAGCCACTCTAAAAAGCGACGCCCAAGCTGGCAAAACCCGGGGGTTGATTTATGATCCCCATCATATCCCTGATCAATTACCAATTTGGTCAGGGCTAGATCTCGGCGGCTTTTATTTGCGGACGGCCCAAACTTTGCCAATCTATGAGGTGGCTCAGCAATTTACCGGCCCAGTTTGTCTGATTCATGGCCGCGGGGATGTGGTCGTTAACAAACGCGCCTCAGAACAATATCATGAGGTGTATGCTAACAGTGAGTTGCATTTATTACCAGACGCCGATCATGGTTTTGGCGGTAGTGCGCGCCAGCCGGCTGTTGATTTGGCAACGCATTTTTTAAGCCAGAATAAATAAACATTTTGAAAATTGATTCAGTTATTTAAGCATCACTGACGCTACATGAGGTCAGTGATGCTTTTTGAATACCAAAAAATTAAAGCTAAAAGGTTAAAAAAAGTGCTAAAAGGTGATTGACTTTTCAATTTGATATGCAATAATGTTCATATGAAGTAGTAATCATGTAAACGCTATAAATTAGAGAGGTGTCGTAATGGCTAGTCATCGTTTAGCATCAAGTCAAGCTGTCACTAAATCGAAAAAAATAACGTTTAATCACGAAAAATTAGCGCAACGGCTATTTTATTTGGGATTATTCTTGTATTTAGTGGCCTTATTAGTTCCTGGTTTGCCGCAAGTTCTTCGGAATTCGGCGTATTTAATCGCCACTTTTACCGCCGGTTATCACGTGATGATCGAAGGTTTTGGCGATACCATCAAACAAACCCAATTTAAACATCGGTTTACACCGAACATTCATATTTTAATGACCCTTGCTGCGGTTGGTGCCATTTTAATTGGCAATTTCTCCGAAGCGGCGCTCTTGATTCTGATTTTCGCAGCGGCTCATTTCTTAGAGGAATATGCTGAAGGCAAGAGTAAACGCGAAATTACCAAACTGATGAATTTGAATCCGACGGAAGCCCGCTTGTGTCAAGCCAATGGTGAGTGGCAGTTAGTGCCAGTTGGTCAATTAAAGATTGGCGATCAAGTGCGGGTTTTAAATGGTGATCAAATTCCCACCGATGGTAAAATTTCGGTTGGTCAAGCAGTGATCAACGAAGCAGCGATCACTGGGGAAAGTATGCCGAAAACCAAAACGGTTGACGACGAAGTTTTTGGCGGCACGATCAATGGTAGTCAAAGTTTTACCATGGTCGTCACCAAGGATAGTCAAGATACGGTTTTTGCGAAGATTCTACAACTGGTTGAACAGTCGCAAAACGATCTCAGTCACACGGCTACTAAAATTAAACGTATCGAACCTGTTTATGTGAAGGTTGTCTTGGGTCTATTCCCAATCTTTATTTTGCTAGGACCGATTGCCTGGGGTTGGACTTGGGCCACCAGTTTGTATCGTGGCATGGTCTTTCTGATCGCCGCTTCACCTTGTGCCTTGGCGGCCAGTGCGGTGCCAGCAACTTTGGCGGCCATTTCGAACTTGGCCAAACGCGGCGTGCTTTTCAAAGGCGGTTCTTACTTAACCAATTTAAATGAACTGAAGGCCATTGCCTTTGACAAAACTGGGACCTTAACAGCTGGCCAACCCACGGTCACTGACTATCAATTTGTGAACGCGTCAGCCGAACAAACAACGGCTTGGTTGACGATCATGACCAATATGGAACGGCAAAGTAATCATCCTTTGGCGACGGCAATTGTCAATCGGTTTAATCAACAAGCGCCAACTATCTCTGCTGCTGAAATGACTGTGACCAATCAAGTTGGCCAAGGCTTAAGTGCTAGTTATCAAGGACAACAATATCAAATTGCGAAACCTAGCATTTTTACCGTCATCCCAGAACCACTGCAACAAGCACAGCAGACTTGGAGTCAAGCCGGCAAAACGGTGATTTATTTTGCAGAAAATGGTCAAGTTGTTGGCGCGCTCGGTTTAATGGATGTGCCGAATCAGCAAGCCGCTGCGGCAATTGCTTATTTTCAGCAGCAGGGGATTGTGACGACGATGATTACTGGCGATGATTTGAAGACCGGTCAAGCCATTGCCCAGCAGCTAAAAATCGATCACGTCGTTGCCAATGTGTTACCAGCTGATAAAGCAACCGTGGTCACTGATCAGCAAGCCAAATATGGCCTAGTTGCCATGGTTGGTGATGGCATTAATGATGCACCAGCGTTGGTCAAAGCGAATATTGGTGTGGCCATGGGCGATGGCACTGATGTAGCCATGGATGTGGCTGATGTGGTCCTGATGCAAAATGATCTGGGTAAGCTCACTTACGCTCATCGCATGTCGCGCCGTTTAAGTAAAATTGTCTGGCAAAACATTATTTTTTCAATGTTGGTCGTTTTACTATTGGTAACACTGAACCTAATTGGTCGCATGGACTTAACAATTGGTGTGTTAGCCCATGAAGGTAGTACCTTGCTGGTTATTCTCAACGGCCTACGTTTGTTATTACCATTGCGAAAATAACAGTGGCACTAACTAAGTTGCCACTGTTCTCAAATTAAGTACACGCACATAGCCTGATTGGCAGTCGCTGGGTTTCCAGAGATCTTGCCAATCAGGTTATTTATTTAGGCCGTTTTCATGTTCTCAAAATCGTTCATTTTTTTAATTTATGCAGCAGGTTGCGAATCCATATTTGTTGGTTTGATTTTCCTAAAAAGTGGCAATTATTTTTTTGTCCGGCATTCTTTACCAGAAAAACTTATTGATCAATTACCTGAACTTTTACCTGAACTTTGCAGTCCAGTCAAGTCTTGAGTATAATATCAAAAGGTAAGTAAACTGTAATTGGGTTTGCCAGTGAAGGGAACGAACAATAATGACTGAAGAAATCGATTGGTCACACGATGATGACCTGATTGAAAATGTCCAACGAATTTTTCATATTCTAAGTAACGAAACACGCTTGAGAATTATTTTAACGTTGGATCAAAATGAACGTAATGTGCAACAATTGCAAGAAGCAGTAGGATTGTCGCAGTCGGCAATTTCTCATCAGCTGGCTATTTTGCGTGAATGCAATTTAGTCAATTCCGAGCGAATCGGTAAAACCCGGGTTTATCGGTTGTCTGATGACCATGTTAAGGGCATGATCAATACGCTCTTGATCCATAGTCGGGAACATCCTCAGGATTAGAAAATAAGTGTTAATGTAAATGATTGCATTTTAAAGGCGCAATTGTCATACTTAAGTTGTTTTAAGCGTTATTATTTGTTTTATTCAGAAATGATAATCAGTTCATAATAAAGTTTTTAGGGGGAATTTTTCATGGAAACTTGTCCAAATTGTGGTCATGAATTAGCAGATCCAAGTGTTGAATTTTGTCCAAATTGCGGCTTTCGTTTAACTAACTCAGTGCAGCAGACTACTGCCGCTGACGACCAATCAAGCACAGATTCAGCTGAGGCAAACGAGGCAACGAATGCTGCTAGTCAAGACACAACCTCTGACGATTCTCAGGCAAGATCAGATGATCATGATCAAGCAGACGACGAAGCAGCAAGTCAAGCAGATCAGTCAGCACAACCAAAGGCTGCTGATGAGCAGTCAGCTGACAACGACGATGACGAAGACGATTATGATGATGACGATTACGATGAACCACGGGAACCGTCAGCATTTGAAGTTTATTGCAAGAATTACTTTAAAGAATTAAATCAAAATATTCGTCATCCCCAAATTCGTCATGAATCTAGCAATTATCATGGCCTGATCAATCTAGGCCTGATTGCATTGTTGATGAGTTTTGCCATTGCCCGCTTCTTCGGCAAGACTCTTGGCACTTTATTAAGTGGCTTAAGTTCAGCTGGACTGAACTTAAATACTGAAGCTAGTAGTTCGCCATTACCATTGTGGGGATATGTATTTATTGGAATTTTGCTAGCGTTTGCGATTCGCGTGTTCGCCTTATTCCTGTATCAGCGCGTAGTCCTGCATGAATCAATCAGCTTCTTAAGCGCAATTAATGAATTATTTATTCCCACTGGCTTAGCAGTTTATCTGTCAGTGCTAGCGTTGATCTTAAGCTTGATCCTGGCGCCAAGCATGACCCTGATCGTAATTTTCTGCTTGCCATTCTTGCTGGTCAACATCGCTTTTGTTGGGAGCTTATGGATCTTCAGTGAAAATCATCCTGATCAACAGCGTTTTTACTTTGTAGTCGTTACTTTGGTATTAACTTCCTTAGTCATGTTGATTTTTGGTCGCTTATTAATGAGTAATGTGATCAGTCAATTAAATCTTCCTAGCATGATGTCGCGGATGTTTGGTGGCAGTTTCTAGTTACTAAACTTTAGACTAAGAAGAAAGTCAACTTTTCCTAAGTTAGTGTGGTGTGGCTGTCGATTTGAAACTGAACTGGTTTGAGGCAAGGTAGTGGACAACTACGTTGCGACCGGCGGAGTGTGGAACGCGGCCGGGATTGATTTGAGCTTATTGCTTTGCAACAATCTCAAATACAACCCTTATCCTAAGCGCTAAAGCGCCAAGGATAATTTGGCGGCTGACACTCCGGCGGCCTCCACTTCGTTTTGAACTGATCTGGCTCACTCCAGATTTTGTCGATATCAAGACAGTACTGGTAAGGTTAGACGCTAATCGACAGCAACTAATTGATGTCACTGACTTAATTTAGAAATACTAATTAGAAATTGCCTGATGTAAAGTAATAAATCCTATTTGATAATCTTTCTGGATAAACCAGAAACTGTCAGATAGGTTTTTTTGGTATTGTTATTCAGCTGTGACAACAATCTAAATCGAGTTGAGCTGTCCTACTATAGTTGCCTTAAGCTCTAACCAAGTTGAAGTGAACTACCTCAACTCCAGACGGAATGGAGGGCGTGGTTGTCAGCCAATCGGTTTTTATTTGCGTAGGAGCTTGCGAGAAGCAGCCAAATTTGTCTTATTGCTTTAGCAATTAGACAAAGGCTCGTATTGATGACAATTTGAAAAATTGGCATCAATCGA
>NZ_RHOU01000029.1 GCF_003946645.1 Lapidilactobacillus wuchangensis | reverse complement strand
TGAGAGGTAGACCTCTCAAAACTAAACAAAGTTTCGAAGTTTGTGTGCAGGTTTCCGTACGTTAGGTTGGCTTTGACCCCAATCCTAACTATTCCTTAGAAAGGAGGTGATCCAGCCGCAGGTTCTCCTACGGCTACCTTGTTACGACTTCACCCTAATCATCTGTCCCACCTTAGACGGCTAGCTCCTATAAATAGGTTACCGCACCGGCTTTGGGTGTTACAAACTCTCATGGTGTGACGGGCGGTGTGTACAAGGCCCGGGAACGTATTCACCGCGGCGTGCTGATCCGCGATTACTAGCGATTCCAACTTCATGTAGGCGAGTTGCAGCCTACAATCCGAACTGAGACTGACTTTTAGAGATTAGCTTGACCTCGCGGTCTCGCAACTCGTTGTATCAGCCATTGTAGCACGTGTGTAGCCCAGGTCATAAGGGGCATGATGATTTGACGTCATCCCCACCTTCCTCCGGTTTGTCACCGGCAGTCTCACCAGAGTGCCCAACTGAATGCTGGCAACTGATAATAAGGGTTGCGCTCGTTGCGGGACTTAACCCAACATCTCACGACACGAGCTGACGACAACCATGCACCACCTGTCTTAGCGTCCCCGAAGGGAACGTCTTATCTCTAAGATTGGCGCTAGATGTCAAGACCTGGTAAGGTTCTTCGCGTTGCTTCGAATTAAACCACATGCTCCACCGCTTGTGCGGGCCCCCGTCAATTCCTTTGAGTTTCAACCTTGCGGTCGTACTCCCCAGGCGGAGTGCTTAATGCGTTAGCTGCAGCACTGAAGGGCGGAAACCCTCCAACACTTAGCACTCATCGTTTACGGCGTGGACTACCAGGGTATCTAATCCTGTTTGCTACCCACGCTTTCGAGCCTCAGCGTCAGTTACAGACCAGAGAGCCGCCTTCGCCACTGGTGTTCTTCCATATATCTACGCATTTCACCGCTACACATGGAGTTCCACTCTCCTCTTCTGCACTCAAGTTCCCCAGTTTCCAATGCATTTCTTCGGTTAAGCCGAAGGCTTTCACATCAGACTTAAGAAACCGCCTGCACTCGCTTTACGCCCAATAAATCCGGATAACGCTTGCCACCTACGTATTACCGCGGCTGCTGGCACGTAGTTAGCCGTGGCTTTCTGGTTAGATACCGTCACTACCTGGCCAGTTACTACCAAGTACGTTCTTCTCTAACAACAGAGTTTTACGATCCGAAAACCTTCTTCACTCACGCGGCGTTGCTCCATCAGACTTTCGTCCATTGTGGAAGATTCCCTACTGCTGCCTCCCGTAGGAGTTTGGGCCGTGTCTCAGTCCCAATGTGGCCGATCAACCTCTCAGTTCGGCTACGTATCATCGTCTTGGTGAGCCGTTACCTCACCAACTAACTAATACGCCGCGGGTCCATCCTTAAGCGATAGCAAAACCATCTTTCAAATAAAAACCATGTGGTTTTTATTGTTATGCGGTATTAGCATCTGTTTCCAAATGTTATCCCCCACTAAAGGGTAGGTTACCCACGTGTTACTCACCCGTCCGCCACTCGTTTTGATTATCTCTTCCAATGCAAGCATCTTCTGATCAAATCGAAACTCGTTCGACTTGCATGTATTAGGCACGCCGCCAGCGTTCATCCTGAGCCAGGATCAAACTCTCATATAAAAGTTTGTGACTCTTTTTTGATTTAAAAACTAGCGAATTGACTTCGCAAATGTTACTTGATCACAACAACCGAAGTTGTTATGAGCCCTGCACATTTTCGAAACTTTGTTCAGTTTTCAAAGATCTACCA
>NZ_RHOU01000028.1 GCF_003946645.1 Lapidilactobacillus wuchangensis | reverse complement strand
GCCAAATTTGTCTTGCCGCTTTAGCGGTTAGACAAAGGCTCGTATTTGAAACAATTGCGGTTTTTCAATTGGTTCAAATCGATGCCGGCCGCGTTCCACAACCAGCAAGCCCGGAATGCAGTCAGAATCAGTTCTGTTTAACACTTATTTCTTAACAGGCAATCCTAAATAATCCATCAACAATTCGCAATACATCATATTCGCCCATGAGAACCACTCGCGGGTGAAATTAGCGGGGTTCTCAACATCGAAACCTTCATGCATCATATTGGTACCGGCAGTAGTATTGGCCAACAATTCCAGAATCCGTAATTTTTCAGCGTGGTCAGGTTGCGTCAGGCCTTGAATTGATAAACCGATTGGCCAAATATAATTCTCAGGCGTGTGCGGGCTGCCAAGGCCTTGGCCGTATTTACCAGCGTAATAATAAGGATTTTCTGGGCTCAATAATGTTTTCCGCGTGGCCAGATAAGTCGGATCGTCCATTGCTAAATAATCCAAATATGGCGCGCTCATTAAGTTAGGAATATTACCATCATCCATGATGACTGCGTGGCCTAAACCGTCAACTTCATAGGCATAAACTTTTTCACCAGCCTGGTTTAAAGTCGTGCCGTATTTTTCAATCCCAGCATGAATTTCATCAGCCAATTTTTGGGCTGTCTGAGCCAACTCTGGCTCATTTAGAACCGTGGTGAAAATCTCGTGGAGATAACGCAAAATTACAACGGCAAACATATTAGCAGGCACTAGATAGCCGTAAACACAAGCGTCATCACTTGGCCGGAAGCCTGACCAGCTCATCCCGGTATAACCGACTGGTTTGCCGAGACCATCATTTTCCAAAGTGTCTTCAGGACGATCTTCAGTTCGTTCGAAGCGATAAGTTGATTGTTCCTCGTGGTGCTGCTCAGTGGCAATCACTTGAAATAATTGTTTGATCGCCGCCACAAACGTGTCATCAAATTGAGCAGTTAAACCAGTATTTTTATAGAGGAGATAAGCCAATTGCACTGGGTAGCACAGTGAATCCAATTCATATTTCCGTTCCCAGATCCAAGGACCCATTGCCGTTTTGTCAGATTGATGGCCGTGATTATTGCCAGTTAAATTAAAGGCATTGGCATAAGGATCCAGATTCATATTGAAGAATTGCCGTTGGACGACCTTCAAAATCACTTGTGCCACTTCAGGATCAGTTTGCGCCATCACCAAGTATGGCCGCAACTGGGCAGTGGAATCTCGTTGCCACATGGCCGGAATATCACCAGTTAAGACGAAGATGTTCTTTTTCTCATCTTCTTCAAGCGTGGTTTCAAGGGTATTGGTAAAAGTAATGTCAAAAATTTTCGCTAAATTCTGATGTTCAGTACCAGATAACTGATTGATTTTTTCTACAAAGTCGCGCACTGCTGGCGTTACATAAGATTTTGTCATTTTATCACCACTTGATATATTTTTTTACAAGCCAAGTATATCATGTAAGCGGTCAAAAAACAGCCTTTTATCTTAAAAAAGCGTTTATTTTTTTCGATAAATGATATACTATAAGTCATATCAACTAGTTAACTGGGAGGCGAGTACTCACGCCAACAAATCAAAACAAATATTGGACGATTTTCCAAGATCTACAAACTAAAATTTGGTCCGGCTTCTATCCAGCGAATCAACAATTACCCTCTGAAAATGAACTGGCTAAACAATATCAAGTCAGCCGAATTACTTCAAAACGAGCTTTACAAGAGCTGGCCAATATTGGCCTAGTGCAACGGCGCCAAGGTAGTGGTACTTTCGTTCGCCGTGGTTTACGCTTGCGCGAGCGGACGCAACGAATTTTATTGGTGATTCCTTTTGCACCAGAATCTGGTCTCGGCGATTATATTACTGGGATTCGCGCAGTGTTAGCAGCACAACAGCAAACTTTAACGGTGATTGATAATCATCAGTTTGCTCAAACCGAACTTGCTAAAATTGCCCACGACTTTGATGGGATTATTTACTACCCTCAAAATTTAGCTCTGGAATTAAGCACTTTGCAGCAATACACCTTGGCTCATGTTCCCCTAGTATTACTCGACCAAACCGCCACTGGTCTGCCAATTTCTGCGGTCGTCGCCGATAATACTCAAGGTGGTTACTTAGCCACCCAAACTTTAATTAATAATGGTCATGAACATATTGTTTTTCTGGCGCAAAGCGATTTTGCCCAGTCACTGAATTCTTCCGTGGCGCAACGTTACTTTGGCTATTTGCAGGCATTGGCGGAGCAGGACTTAACTTTTGCAGTCAATCCCCAGCAAGCCCATCAATTAACGACCCACCATTTTGCTGACTTGATTCCTTTTCTCAAGCAGGAGCAAGTCACGGGAATCGTCACCGAGAACGACTTGTTAGCCTTAGCCACCATGGATTATCTGCAAGAAAATGGCTATCAAATTCCCCAGCAATTATCAATTATTGGTTTCGATAACATTACTCGCAGTGCCACTAGCCAGCCCCAACTGAGCACAATTACTCAAGATTTCCATACGATCGGTCGCCAAGCAGCGCAATTATTGCGGGAACGAATCGACAATCCTTTTGATCCTGACCTGAAACAAATTACTGTTCCCGTTAATTTAACGCCGCGGGATTCAGTTAGTGTGTTGCAGCATCACTAATCGTTTTCTTTACGGCTTTTCAGATAAGTAAAGTGACTGAGACTACTTGTCAAACTGGTCCTTTTTTGAAAAAATAGGCGCGAACGAGCGCACATAAAACAAAGGAGTTTATCATGCAAATTACAGCAATTGATACGCGTCAAGGTACCGACAACAATTATCGCCTTTCTCACGGCAATGCCTTGCCACTGACTGGCGTGCCTTTCGCCATGAATTATTTCACGGTTCAAAATGACGGCAGTCAAGGTGGCTGGTTCTTTAATCCCCGAGCTCATCGTTTTGAAGGCTTCCGTTTAACTCATCAACCTAGTCCTTGGGTCGGTGATTTCTCGAAGCTGCTGATTCTACCGATTAATCAAAATCCCGGCGTTGATCAAATTGAGGATTTCGCTGGGTCCTTTGATCCTGAGGCAGCCGTTTTTAGTCCCGTTAAATTGGCGCTGTTTGATCAACACTATCAAATTGCCAGCACCTTGATTCCGAGCACTTATGGCGCCACCCTTCACAGTGAATACAACCACGCTCAAGCTGGTTTCCAATTGCAACTGCCTGGTCAAGGTGACGTTCACCTTGATCCAGCAACCCGCACAATCAGTGGTTATGTCAACAACATTTCTGACTGTGAAGATCCTGATTTTAAGATGTATTTTGAAATTCAAGCCACTCAAGAATTTGATTTAAAGGCGACGCTAGCTGGTAGCGACCAAAATCCCGTCATTGCCGCAACTGATGAAACTCATTGGCAAGGCCAGGATTTACAGCTGTGCTTCTTCATCAGTGGTCAAACAAACGATTTACAATTAGCGACCTCATTTTTATCGGCGGAACAAGCACACTTGAACTTGCAGCGTCAGCAAGAAAAAACAACGGCAGAACAATTAACCGCCGCAATCGCCGCTTGGCAACACTTCTTTGATCGCATCGAAATTAAAGATCAGCGTCATCACGAACAAGTCCAGACTTTCTACACGACGTTGTATCGCTTATTCTTGTTCCCACAGAAATTCTACGAACTGGGCGCTGATGGCCAGCCTTATCATTACGACACCTTGGCAAAAGCCGTTAAACCCGGCTATCTCTACACCAATAATGGTTTCTGGGACACTTATAAAACTGTTTATCCATTCTACTCAATTATTGCGCCGGAAATTCTCCACGAAATGTTGCAAGGCTTCCTGACCAGCTATCGTGAAAGTGGCTACCTGCCAAAATGGTTGTCACCTGACGAACGTGGCATGATGCCAGGAACGCTAATTGACGCTGTGATTGCTGATGCCGCCAGCAAAGATCTGCTTACCACGACTGAATTAAATGAATTTTTAGCAGCCATGGAAAAAGCAGCCACCGTTCAAAGTGACGATCCTAAATATGGCCGCCGTGGCACTTATGACTACTTAAAGTATGGTTATGTGCCGAACAGCCACGATGAAAGTGTCAACCACACTTTGGACTATGCTTACAGTGATTACTGCATTGCCATCGTTGCCGAAAAAGCTGGCCGCGCTGATTTAGCCGCTAAATATCAAAAACGTGCTTTAAATTATCGCAATATTTTCGATACCAGTACCGGTTTCTTACGTCCTAAAAATGCTGACGGAACTTTCCAAGCGAATTTCCGGCCGTTGCAATGGGGCCACGGTTATACAGAAGGTAGTGTTTGGCAAAATGGCTTTGCTGTTTACCAAGATATTGAGGGCTTAGCCAATTGTTATGGCGGTCGCGAACAGTTCTATCAAAAGCTTGTTGAATTAGTGAATAGCCCGGCTGCTTTTGAAGTTGGTGGCTATGGCTTTGAAATTCATGAGATGACAGAATTAGCCACCTTAGATTTCGGTCAGCTGGCCTTATCTAACCAACCAAGTTTCCACATTCCTTATTTATTCAGTTACGTTGACCATCCTGAAATGACCCAACTTTTAGTGAAGCAACTTTGCCAGAAGTTCAATGCTGGCTTTGATGGCTATCCTGGTGACGAAGATAATGGCTCCATGGCTGGCTGGTTTGTTTTATCAGCACTAGGCTTTTATCCGGTGACGCCAGGCAGTGGCGAGTTTGTACTAGGCATGCCAATGTTCGACCAAGTTGTCCTGCACTTACCACAACAAAAAGAATTCACCTTAACCACTCGCAACAACAATCCCCAAAACCAATTTGTCCAAGCCCATCAGTTAAACGGCCAATCATTTACCAGCAGCTATTTGACTTACGAGCAAATCATGGCCGGTGGCGAATTCACTGCTACCTTAGGTTTAGCACCAGAACAGCATCACTTTAGCGATGCTGAGTTGCCATTCTCAATTTCAAAATAACGACCAATCAAGCCCAGCTAATTAGCTGGACTTTTTTAGTTCAAAACCTCTAATACAGTGAAAGTGATAAAACAGAACTGGTTCTGACTGCATTCCGGGCTTGCTGGTTGTGGAACGCGGCCGGCATTGATTTGAACCAATTAAAGACCAAAATTCAAAACCATTAAAATCTAATAATGGTGTTGAAACAGAACTGAGTCTGACTGCATTGCGGGCTGCTTGTCGTGGAACGCGGCCGACACTGATTGAAGCCTTTTTTCAAAAGTCTCCAATACAGGTCTTATTGTAAGTGCTAAAGCACTAACAATAATTTGGCGGCTGACGACAAGATCCCTCCATTCCGTCTGGAGTTGA
>NZ_RHOU01000027.1 GCF_003946645.1 Lapidilactobacillus wuchangensis | reverse complement strand
AAAAATAGAGTTGTCGCACCGATTTTTTGTACTATTTAACTATTTATTACTGATTGAATTGAGTTGATAAATCTCGCGAACATCGCCTAATTGCTACAAAAGATTAAGTGTGCCACCTCAACTCCAGATGGAATGGAGGGCGTGGTTGTCAGCCGCCAAATTGTTCTTAGTGGCTGTGCCACTTAGAACAAGGCTTGTATTTGAGATTGTTGCACAGCAATAAGCTCAAATCAATGCCGGCCGCGTTCCACAACCAGCAAGCCCGGAATGGAGTCAGACGCCACTCTGTTTCACCATCTTCGCCAGGCCAATTAGCAACTACTTGCCTAAATAGGTATTCTTAGCCACTGACCAATCAATTACCTCACCAGCGCGCAATTTCTGTGCCAGCACAATCGTTTGGTCGGCGATAATACTTTGGGCATCAATGACATGGTAAGGATGTTCAGGTGCTTTTTCTTGGGCCAGCGATAATTCGGTGCAGCCTAAGACAATTACATTAACGCCAAACTTGTCATGCATTTGTTGCAAAATACGATGATATAAATCGTGATCAACAATATTCTTTTCTTTAATATCCTGATAAATCAGTTCGTTGACCATTGGTTGGATCGTTTCGTCACCAAATTCGACTTCAAATCCGGCTTGCTTGATTTCATTTTCATAAACGTGGTCAGCAATCGTCCCAGCAGTGGCGATTAAGCCGATCTTTTTTTCATTAGGATAATGTTGCTTTAAGTAACTGATTGCCGTCCGGGGCATATGCAACAATGGTACCTGTGTGACGGCCTGCAACTCGTCATAAAAATAATGGGCAGTATTACAAACCATGACGAAAAATGCTGGGTTCAATAAACTTTGCTGTTCCAAATCCTCCTTCAAATTAGGAAAGAAGTTTGGCTGCGTATGATCCAAAATATAACTGGTACGATCAGGCACGGTCGCATCATTAACTAACAAATAATTCAAATAATCTTGGTCACGATGAGCTGGTGTCCGTTGATTTAACAAACGCAAATAGCTTTCGGTCGCCATTGTGCCCATGCCACCAATAATTGTAAAGAAATCTTTCATAATTAGCCTCTTAATTTAGCAGCAACTGCCTTAGCGACAACCATATCAGTTGGCCAAGGTGTATTTACACCGCGTACTTTTTGTTCGGCATCGGAACCCTTGCCAGCCAACACAACAATATCGCCAGGTTTACTTTCAGTAATTGCTAAATCAATTGCTTTGGCCCGGTCTAATTCAACTGTCACGTCAACCTTGTTAGGATCGATCCCAGCAATAATTTGATCAGCGATATCTTGTGGCTCTTCAAAGCCAGGATCATCATTTGTAATAAAAGCTCGTTCTGCTAATTGGTTCAAGGCTTTCGCAAAACCTTCACGCCGAGAAACGCCCTTATCACCAGGGCTACCAACGACCACAATAATATGGGGATTGTGGTACTCCTTCTTGAAGAAGGATAATAGCGCAACCATGCTGGCATAATTATGGGCGTAATCAACATAAACGCGGCCATGGTCAGGAACGTCCAGTTTTTCCATGCGCCCAGGAATTTGCACGTTGGCAATACCTTTAGCCGTATCTGGATAAGTGGCACCTGCTAAGCCGGCACCAATAATCGCAGCACAAGCATTGCTTTCATTGTAATCGCCGATTAATTCCAGTTCATATTCGCCAGTGATTTTAAGTTGCTCCGCCTTTAAAGTACCTGCCTCTAATTTGAAGCGGCTCTTAGATAAGTCAGCCTCTTGCGAAGCAAAGCGGAAATCAATATCAATGCCAGCTGGTGCTTGGTAGTCGGCCGAAGCAAATAAATAAATACTGTCAGGCGAAGTCGTCGTGGTTGCGGCTGCATAAACTTCTTGGAAATAATCAGTTTCAGCGTTAATCACGCATTTCCGCGCATTGACTAACAGTTGCAATTTACAATGCAAATAGTCAGCAAAAGTTGGATGTTCATTAGGACCGATGTGATCTGGCGTAATGTTCAAGAAGAAGCCCACATCATAGGTTAAACCAAAGACCCGATTTTTCTTATAGGCCTGCGATGAAACTTCCATTACAAGATGAGTCATGCCATTATCAACAGCCTCACGCATGTCATGGAATAAGTCTAATGATTCTGGCGTTGTTAAGTCTGACAAAAATTGTTCTTCTGGTTTAGGGCCAACAACCCGCTCAACCGTCGAGAACATCGCCGTCCGATTATTAGTGACCGGTGCCAAAATTCCTCGTGTGAAATAAGCCGACGTGGTTTTACCTTTCGTGCCGGTGTAAGCCACAACAAATAAATCATCTTGAGGATAATCGTAGAAAGCCGCTGCCAATAATGACATTGCCTTGCGAATATTCCGCACGATCAAGGCGTGCATCCCATTGCCTTCAGCATAGGGTTGTTCAGAAACGTAAACAGTCGCGCCATTATTCTTAGCCATTTGTAAATAGATTGGCCGGAATTTAGCACCCTTGCAGAAGAAGATGCCATTTTCAGCAACTTTGCGCGAATCATAAGTAGCGCTGGTAAATTTCTGTGATAAATTATCTTGAATCGCACTACTCTTCAATAAGTGGTGCTCTTTTAAAATTAAAATGCAAGCTTCTAAGGTTAGCCCCATAATCTAACTCCCTTTACTGGTAAGTCTTCAGCCGTCAAGCGACTATTTAAGAACCGCAATCATTTACTCATTATAGCACGCGCCGACCGCCACCCGCAGCGGCAGCACTTTCTCATTTATTAAATAAACCAGTGATATTTTGCCATACTTTTTCCCACCATGTCAAAGCAGTCACGCCAGATTTGGCTAAAACTTTAACTTGAACGGTATTAGCGCCTTGCAAGAAGCCAGCACCAATTTGTGGCAATTCAATCGTTCCTAATTGGTCATACTTAGCAATTGGCGCAGCTTGGCTAGCGTCACCTTTGGCCAGCTTAAAGTCTAACTGTTTGGCAGTGGTACTCTTGGGTAAGTAGAGCTTAACAGTTTTGTCAGGCACAACGGCAACCGTCTTTTGCTTACTGTTGGTGACTTTAACTGCTGCTAAATGACTGCTAACTTTTTTTGCTTGGAACAGAGAAACTTGATGCCAGTTTTGATAAATACTATTCATCAGTGCAGCTGTTGCTGTGAACCGTTTGCCTTGGTCATCGGCATTGCCATCAGCATGCAAGACCACGGTAATGATCCGAAAACCATCTTTTTTAACGGTACCGACGAAACAATCGCCAGCTTGATCAGAAGTCCCGGTCTTAATACCATCTACAGGTAGGTCTTTCTGGGCAGCTGATTCCCCGGGCAGTAATAAATTCCACGTTGGATAAGTGGTGCCGTGGAAATCAATGCTTGTTTTGCTACTAGTCTCTAAAAATTCTGGAAAATCCGTGATCAAATGTTGGGCAACCATGGCCACATCGCGAGCTGACATTTTGTTTTCCGCATCAGCTGCTGTGCCGGCATAACGGTCATCACCTAAATAAGAATTGTTCAAACCACTGACATTGACGATTTCGTAATTCTTGGCGCCCCACTTTTGTAATTGCGCCCGCATAGCGTCAACGAAAGCTGTCTGGCTACCACTAACAGCATCAGCTAAGGCCATGATGGCGGCGTTAGCTGAATAAATCGTACTAGCTTCATACAATTCCTTAACGGTATAACTTTTATCAGTTTCGAAAGGAATATTGGATAAGTTCATGTTTTGACTAAGCGTGACAATTTTAGCCGAGGGTTTAATTTCTTGCGTCCACGACAACTTGCCATCCTTAACTGCTTGTAAAACTAGATACAGTGATAAGCTCTTGGACATCGATGCAATTGGCAACGAAGTATCGATGTCTTTAGCTGCCAAAATCTGACCACTATCAGCAGCAACCGCGATCCCTGCTTTGGCGGCAATTGTGGTTGCTGGTGCTTCAATTTGCTTAGTCGCGGCCTGGCTATAACTACCAGCTACCCCACTAAACCCAATAATAAAACTAACTAATAGGACTAAAGCGGCCCCTAATTTCGTACGTTGACCTTTCATTTGTTTCCTCCATTATTTACTTCTTCGTGCTTGGTTTTTAATTCTGGCCGTTTCTCAGTCACATCAACTGGCAAAATAATTGTAAATGTGGTTTCTTCAGTCGTTGAGGTGGCATAAATCTCACCACCATGCAGCTTCACAATACTTTGGGCAATGGCTAAACCTAGCCCTGAACCACCAGTGGTGACTGAACGTGAACCTTCAACGCGATAGAAACGCTCAAAGATATTCTGTAAATCAGCCGCTGGAATTGGTGAACCATCATTGCTGACAGTGACCACCACTTCATCTTTTTCCACATGGGCATCAAGAATGATTCGCGTGGCATTTTTGCCATATTTAAAAGCATTCGTAATTAAATTACTAAACACGCGAACCAGCTTGCTTGAATCAGCAGTCATGATAATCGGCCGCTTCGTCACCGCCACTTCGATCAACATCTGGCGCTTCTGAGCCTCTAACTCAAAGTCGGCCGAAAGTTGTTCCAGCATTGACACCAAATCGAATTGATGTAATTGCAGTTGGGCGTGGGATTGTTGTACTTTGGTGAATTCAAATAAGTCCTCAACCAAGGCCTTCATTTGTTTGGTTTTCTCATAGGCGATGTGATTGTAATGCAATAAATCAGCTTGGTCTTTATATTGGCCATTTTCGATTAAGCCCAAATAGCCAATAATTGACGTTAAAGGCGTGCGAATATCATGACTGACGTTGGTGATCAGTTCATCTTTACTGACTTCAATCTTGCGTTCTTCCGCCATCGAGCTGACCGTGCTATCAACCAGCGCATTAATACTCTCAATCACGCTGCTCAAGGAACTATTCACCTGCAAATTAATGCGATGATCCAAATGGCCATCAGTAATATAATGCAGTTCCGCCACAATATGACGCATTTGCATTTGCCGATAACGGCGATGCAAGCGCCAATAAACCACGATCACATTCATGACCCCTAATAAAGCGAGAAAAATCCATTCCCAACTCCAAAAATGCCACGGGCCAATTGTAATCGCTGATTTGATTTGATAAATACCGTCATTTAATTCTTGGTTGGAACTAATCGCTTGATTGATAATGACCACCACCGCGAAATCCATTAATAACAATAGACCAACGGTGACCACACCTTCAAAGAATAGTTCCCATTTTTCACTGGTTTTTAAAACAACTGGATGTGGTTCCATTAGGCGTTCACCTTGTACCCAACTCCCCAGATTGTTTCAATCACTTTCTCACCGCCAGTGGCTTCTTCGATTTTGTCACGCAAATGACTGACATGCACCATGACCGTCTTCGCTGAGACAATACTCTCTTGTTGCCAGACGCGTTCAAAAATCTCATCAGCAGAGAAAACGCGATTAGGATGGCTGGCAAGTAAATACAGAATGCCAAATTCTAGCGCCGTCAATTGAATGGGCACATTATTTAACGTCGTCACTTCATGAGAATCCTTATTGATCGTCAAAGGACCCACTTCTAAACTATCAGGTTCTTCTTTGGTCATTTGGGCATTGGCCCGCCGTAGCAACGATTTAACCCGAGCCATGACTTCTAGGGGATTAAATGGCTTGGAAACATAATCGTCAGCACCAGTAATCAATCCTTGAATTTTATCCATATCGGTTGTTTTGGCTGAGACGACAATAATCGGAATATCTGATTCCTTCCGAACTTCCTTGATCACGTCAATGCCTGACATATTGGGCATCATGATATCAAGAATCATTAACTTCACATCAGGGTTCGTGACCAGTTTCGTCAGTGCTTCCTTGCCAGTAAAGGCAGTCAGTGGTTCGTAGCCTTCGTTTTTGGCATAAATACTTAAGAGTTCAACAATTTCCTTATCATCATCAACAATTAAAATTTTCATTTTTCATCATCCTTATCCGCAGAAATCCATCAATGCGGTCAACTTACACAAACGTTAAGTCACTTTGTAAAAAATACTTATACAACTAACATTGTATCAAAGCGGCACTTAAATTTCTTTAAAGATTAAAGAAAAAAGCAGAATTGCACCTGACTGCATTCTGAGCTGCTTTGTCGTCATTCATTTGAGCTTATTGCAAACCAAAGTTCAAACCTATTTAAAATCTCGTCATGATGTTGAAACAGAATTGGTTCTGACTCCATTCCGGGCTTGCTGGTTGTGGAACGCGGCCGGCGTCGATTTGAGCTTATTGCTGCGCAACAATCTCAAATACGAGCCTTTGTCTAATTGCTAAAGCAATAAGACAAATTTGGCGGCTGACAACCACGCCCTCCATTCCGTC
>NZ_RHOU01000026.1 GCF_003946645.1 Lapidilactobacillus wuchangensis | reverse complement strand
TTAAATACAAGCCTTATTCTAACCGCTAAAGCGGCAAGAATAATTTCATGGCTGACGCCAATTGCGCCGCCACCACCTGATGAAACTAACAGAATTGAGCACCACTATTTGGCCGAGCCAGATTGTGGTGAAACAAAATCGGTGTGACAATCTCTACTAAGAATAGAGCTGTCACACCGTTTTTTGCTGTTCATTTATGATTACTGATTAAATTGACTTAATGAATCCCACTAGCTTTGCCTTAATCACTAACAAAAATGTAGTGCACCACATCAACTCCAGACGGAATGGAGGGCGTGGTTGTCAGCCGCCAAATTTGTCTTGCCGCTTCAGCGGTTAGACAAAGGCTCGTATTTGAGATTGTTGCGCAGCAAGAAGCTCAAATCGATGCCGGCCGCGTTCCACAACCAGCAGGCCCGCAATGCAGTCAGAACCAATTCTGTTTTACGGCAACAACAAATTCTGAACTTGAGTCAACCATAGACACTCTAGAATAAGCGGAATATTTAAGCCTCAGCTTGATGGTTCTTGTCAGCCAATAAAGCTTGGCAATCAGGGCAAAGGCCGTAAACTTCAATGTTATTGCCTAACGTCTGATAGCCGGTGATTTTCTCGGCCAACCGCTCAATTCGCGCTAAGTCGGGATAAAAGACGTCGACAACTTTGCCACAATGTTGGCAAACCACATGGAAATGTTGCACTTGGGCGTAATCAAAATGACTAGGCTCATTGCCGTACGTTAGCTCCTGAATAATGCCCAGTTTCTTAAACAAACGTAAGTTGTTGTAAACTGTGCCAATACTAATACCCGTAAAATCATCTTTTAAACTGTTAAAAATAGCCTCAGCAGTTGGGTGACTACGTGAATTAACTAATAGTTTTAGGACTGCCTGACGTTGTGGGGTAATCCGAATTTGATTGCGCCGCAATACTGCCAAAGCATCTTGATATCTTTTTTCAGACATAATTTCCCTCCTCAGTGGGCAAATCCCGCAACTAATTAGTCCGCATTAGTCAGCTTGACTACTTGATGAACTACTGCTACTGGATTCACTACTACTCTTACTACTATCTGACTCTGATTCTAACTCAGGTGCATTCGTTTTGTACAAATCTAGGCTCGACTTTTCATCATTCTTGTACAATAAACTACTTTTATCTTTCTTCTGATCACGTTTCAACTTGGCAATTGCCTTACTGTACTTGTAGCTATAGTCAGATGGCTTCACTTTCTTAAAGCCCTTGAGATCATAGAAACGGAGTAAGTCACCATTGATAACCCGATCTGATAAGGACAATTCCGTGGCGACATGGTTGGTCAATTGCGCCAAGGTATCTTTGGTCTTATCATCAGTTGGTTTAATGACTTTACCAGTCTTGGTTTCGTAATACGTACTCCCAACCTTGGTGTAATCTGGCGTGACAAAATCACCATTTCGGAAGGCGACGGTTTGATTACGATTAGTCGCCAGTAAGTCAGTCCCAAACTGCACATCGCCCTTGTTAGAAATACCCAACAAGTTCAATAAAGTTGGTAAAACATCAATTTCACCACCGTAAGTATGGTTGATGCCACCCTTCAGACCATCCATATGAATCATGAATGGTACCTTCTGGAACTGGGCATTATCAAAGTCGGTGAATTTCTTCTGGCCTAATAACTTGGCAACGGCCGGCTTATGATTACCAGAAATACCATAATGATCACCATATAAAACCAACATACTATTCTTGTCTAAGCCAGTTGCCTTTAACCAATCCATGAATTCGCCTAAAGCTTCGTCTAAGTAGCGGGCTGTTTGGACATAACCATCAACAGTTGAGTCACCAGTATCGGTTTTTTCGATAGTTTGGTTAGCTTTGTCCAATAAATAAGGATAATGATTCGTGACCGTGATCAGTTTGGCATAAAATGGTTGCGGTAATTGTTCAATGTACTTGGCCGAATCCTTCAAGAAGATTTTGTCTTTCAGGCCATAACCAATCTCATAGTTCTTACCACTTGGATAATAGGCTTTACTGAAATAATAATCGTAACCCCAGAATTTATAAGTATTGTCTCGATTCCAGAAACTTGGCACATCACCGTGGAAAGCCGCCGTCGTGTAACCTTTTTGGTCCAACATAGCTGGCGCCGCTTGCCAAGTATTGGTTGAGCCAGCAGTAACCATGGCCGCCCCTTCAGGCAAACCAAACAAGGAATTCTCTAACATTAATTCAGCATCAGCAGTTTTACCTTGACCAACTTGATGGAAGAAATTATCGAAACTCAGGGTATTGGTTTCGTGATACAACTTGTTTAAGTTTGGTGTGACTTCTTGACCTTGCCATTTATAGTCGATCATGAATTGTTGCAAACTTTCCAAATGAATCACGAAAACATTTTTACCCTTAGCAACCCCAGTATATTCGGGATTACCCGGGACATAATTAGTATTGATATATTTCAAGACTGACTGGAGATCACTGGCGTCAGCATTAGCGCGGACTGCACTGGTCTTGGCGGCCTTGACTGTATCATAAACCGCATAAGAATTAAGTCCCAGATATTTAACAATATAGTTGTTGTCAAAAGTCCGTGTTAACAGCCCGGACCGATCAGTTTCGGCCATTGATAAATTAAAACCAAACAACAAAACTGCCAGCGCTGAGACTAAACCAGCCACAACTTTTTTAATCGGTTTAACATCAATTTTAATTAATTTAGTTGCCAGTAGAACGATTAAAATCACCACATCAAGGAAAACCAAGAAGTCGGTTGGTTTAACAATGCCGGCAACACTCTTCCCTAAGTTATTAGAGACCGAACCGCTCCCCTTAATTAAAGTCGTGGTTAAAAAGTCGGAAAATTCGCGATAATACAGAATATTCGCAAACAACCACAAACTGGTTAGAAAATCGATAATGGTTAAAATAATATACGATTTACGGCCCTTAAAATATAAGGCAATCCCAAACAACAAAATTGTTGTTGGTAGCGGATTAATGGCTAGGAGCAAATATTGCATACTCCCCTTAACGCCTAAATTAAATTTTGCGATGTAGGCATAATAAGTCTTAGCCCAAAATAAGACCACCGCTAAAATGAAAAAGCCCCACCGGCTATTCCAAAAAGAGCTTAGTTTCTGTGTGAAACGCTTCATGAAAATCCTCCATGCCTCAAGTTAAAAAATCAAACGAACGATTTACAGTTATATTTTACCTGTTTATCACTCAATAAACCAACTTTGATTTTACCAAAAACCAAGCAATTCACCAAAATTTCTTGATAAATATAAAGAATTCTTTAGTAATAATCGTTCTTAAAATAAGAAAGCCCTTAAATCGCTAAAGATTTAGGGCGATGTTGCTTAGTTTACTTTTAAAAGCTCACAACGGCAGTGAATGAATTAATCTTACTTAAAATAAAGTCAGCATTGTCGTCACCGAATCAGTTAATCAACCGAGGGCTTTTCCTCTTCAACCTCCGGTGTTACCTGAGCTAACTTAGCCGATTTCGCGGGGAAAATCCGTTTTGGTTTGATCCCAGTGGCAATGATCCCGAAGATAATTCCCAAGTAGAAAGTAATGAAGCGCCATAAGAACATTCCCAGAATCAAAGCCGTATTGTTTGGTACGAAAGCGGAAAACAAGGTCTTAAAACTGTATTCGGCACCACCGGCACCACCGGGCACTGGAAAGATCGAGGTAATCATGACAATCATCACGTGCATGCTGAAGACCGTTAATAAATCAACCTTTGGCACATCCAGAGCTAGTAGCACAAAATATGGAATCAAATAATAGGCCAGCAATTGCACCATAGTCAGTGCCGCCGCCTTGGCCACTTTCTTCTTTTCCCGTTTTAATTTAATACTTTCTTCATGGAAAGTCTCAATTTTCTCCAGTGCTGTTTTTTGCCACTTATCGAATTTAGGCCGGGCCTTAAACATGCGTCGCAAAAGATTAAAGAAGCCAATGGTCGCTGCCTTAGTGAAGCGATAATAAAACATGATCATTAATAACATACTGATTGTGAAGACGTGGATCACAAAACCGAAAGTGATTAAAACCGCTAGCCCCTTGAAACGACCAACGACTTCATGGAAGCCAATTAACATGGTGAAGACGAAATTAATCAACACCATTAATTGGTAAATAATAAATTTCATGAGTAACACCGAGCTGGCCCGGCCACCTTCATAGCCGATTTGCAGCAAGGCCACTAACTGTGCTGGCTGCCCACCTGATGAAAAAGGCGTCACCGCGTTAAAAACCGCCTCGATTGGTGGAATTCGTAATAAATTCCAGCGGGGTTGTTTAGGCTCGCCAGGTTTTTCTAATAATTTCTCTAAGGCTAATGCTTCGGCGGCAAAAGAAAACAGCATTAATAATACCGCCACGATTAACCAAAGCCATTTAATTCGACTAAACCCTTGCACGACTTGTTGAAAATTGATGGTTCGCCCTTCACGCCAGAAGATAAAACCGCCCAGCAAAATCATGAAGAACAAAACCCATTTATTTTTTCGATTCATTGTGTCCTACCTATCCTAAACTACCCTAACTAGATTAATTGCGTGACGCCACTGCCCTGTGTGGCCCTATAATTTTGCTTGTTCTGTATAGAAGCGCTGCCAAATCTGCGCCAAATGTGCTGGCGAATATTGCTGCGCCGTGCTCACTGCCAACTGCTGATATTTCTGATAATAAGTTTGGTCACTCATTAATTTCTGTAACGCCTGATCAAAGCCAGCTAAATCTGGTGCTTCTACATAATCATGGGCAATGATGGCTTGATAAAGTGGTAAATTCCGTAATAAAACCGGCACACCACAACTAAAGGCCTCCAAAACTGACATGGGAAATAGCTCGTCATATGAAGGCAAGAAGAATAAATCAGCTAAATTTAAATAATCAGCGATTTCTTCACGCTTAACAATCCCCGGAAATAGTAAATTGGCGGGGGGATCATCAAGAATCTTCTTAAAATGGTCGTAGCCATCAGTCATTTTGCCAAAAGAAAAACCGCCAGCCCAAATAAATTGCACCTCAGGATGCAATTTAGCTAAGTTAACAAAATCATCGACGCCTTTGCGTTGCTGCACTTGCCCCGAACCGAAAACAATAAACTTGTCTTGAGGAAAATGATACTTTTCGCGTAAGGCTTGTTTAGCAGCTTGATCACGATTAGGAAATTCCTCAGGTGAAACAAAGTTGGGAATATAAGAAATTTTCTCTTCGGGAACCCCATAAGCCACAATCTTGGGAATGAAAATCGGATTAACGACCACTAAATGATCCATTCGCTTGTAGAACTTAATCATATAAGCGTAGAAAACCTTCTTGGCAAAGCCAGGCAAATTTAACGAGCCCTCAATCGTCTCCGGCAAGAAATGCACGTAACCAATCTTACGACCACGTTTCTTAGAAAAAGTCGACAAGAAAAATTGCGGATCAATTGTATGATAATGAGTCAAATCGGCGCGACCATAATGATTAATGGTCACGTCAAATTGATCACTAAGCCGCTCTTGTAGTAAACGGATCAGTTCTAAATAGGCACTACCCACGCCTTGACCAGCAACTTTATCAGCTGATGAAAACATATTAATATGAATCATACTTTCTCCTCGCTGCGTCCAGTGACACTAAGATGGTTCAGGTTCATTAGATGATAATTATCAGTGGCATCTTGATAAAAGTCATGAATTTGATCACCAAAATGATCCGCAGAAATTTCAAAAAGCTTGCGTTTCCGTGGTGCTTCATCGGTAAAAGCATGGGGATGTTGTAAATAATTGATGACTTGTTGTTTCATTTCGTTTAAATCGCGGAAAGTGGTGCCGATATCTGGATTATCAAACAAATTATCAGTGTATTCACCACTACGAACCACGCATTTCAAACCAGCAGCCATCGCTTCAATATAAGTTAAGCCCTGGGTTTCCGTATCACTGGAGGACACAAATAAGTCGGCCAATTGGTAGTATGGCGCCACTTGTTCATGATTCACTTCGCCAGTGAAGGTCACGGCATCATCAATCTGCATTTTTTTAGTTAAAGCGACTAATTCTTCTTTTTCCGGCCCGTCACCGACAATTAAAAATTTCAAGTTCGGCAGTTGTTTCTGCAAGTCTGGAAAAATACCCAAGACTTGGTCCAACTTTTTCTCAGGGGCGATTCGACTTAATGACATGATGACCGGTGTCCCCGGCTCGTAACCTAACTGCTCCCGCAATTGTAAAACAGCCTCGGGATGAGCTTGGTCCAACTTGCGAATATCAACACCCGTGGGAATCACGCGAATCGGAATTTTAACACCATAGCGGCGCAAAGTATCAGTCACTCGCTCACTTGGGGCCACAACACCGTCCATGTGACTCACAAAAGTCCGAATAAATTGTTTGACATGATAAGGGCGCAATAGTTTGCCATTCATTACATAATGCAAATAATCCTCATACATAGTGTGATAAGTATGCACACAAGGAATATGCAGGTTTTTCGCGACAAATTTACCGATCCAGCCCATGGAAAATTCGGTTTGTGTATGAACAATATCTAAATCTAATTCTTTCGCAACTTCCAGCGCGTGGAATAAACCGCGCACCGCAACCCGCCGATCAGTAAAGGAAACAAACGGCACACTGGTGAAACGGAAAACGTTTGGTTCAACCTCTTCTTTATCCACACCCGGGTCAGTGGTCGTAAAAATGTAAACATGATGTCCCTTACGCTCCAAATCCTCTTTTAAGGTCCGAATTGAAGTCGCGACACCACTTACCTGAGGAAAATAAGTATCGGTAAACATACCAATATTCAAAATCCTTCCCCCTCTCAAACTTCTTAAATCAATTATAGAGATTCATAATTGCCAATGCAATCTTTAGGCTAATTCTAACAGGATTGCTATTAAAAAAGCACGGTCTAAGGTCTAATTAATTCGTTAATTATTAATAAGCTAACTATACTAGTAAATCATAAAATTCAGTTATTGACTATTTTTTTATTAAATCATTGGTTCTGGCTGTATTGGGGACTGCTGGTTGAGACACATGACCAACTTTAGTTTGCGTCAAGATCAAAAACGATAAAAACACAGTGATCGTGTTGAAAAAGAATAGAGTCTGACTTCATTGCGGGCTTGCTGGTTGTGGAACGCGGCCGGCATCGATTGATGCCAATTTTTCAAATTGTCATCAATACGAGCCTTTGTCTAATTGCT
>NZ_RHOU01000025.1 GCF_003946645.1 Lapidilactobacillus wuchangensis | reverse complement strand
GGATCTTGGCGTCAGCCGCCAAATTGTTCTTAGTGGCTGGGCCACTTAGAACAAGGCTTGTATTTGAGATTGTTGCGAAGCAATAAGCTCAAATCAATGCCGGCCGCGTTCCACGCCAAGCAGCCCGCAATGCAGTCAGACTCAATTCTGTTTCAACACCATAACCAGGTTTTAACGGTTTTGAATTTTAGCTTCAAATTGGTTCAAATCGACGGCCGCCGCGTTCCACAATCCTCAAGCCCGGAATGCAGTCAGACGTTATTCTGTTTCAACAATTTTATTTAGAAGTTAACGGTTTGAACCCTCGCACAGAATTAACTTGCAATTCAGCGGTGAATTCGGTCGTGTTTTCGCCAGCTGACAGTTATAATGAAGAGAGTGAGTGTCATTATTGAAGTGCTATTTTGAAGGGAGTTTTGGTAATGCCAGTAGTTGCACCTTCGTTATTAAGTGCGGATTTATTTCAGTTAGGCGCGCAGGTCGAGCAGATTGAAGCTACCGCTGCGCAATATTTACATGTCGATATTATGGATGGCCATTATGTGCCCAATATTAATTTCGGTGACAAGATCGTGGGTGAGTTGCAGCAGCATACGCATTTGACGCTGGACTGCCATATCATGGTTGATGACCCAGAGCAGGTTATTCATGACGTAGCGGTTGCTGGTGGCGATATTTTAACTTTTCATCCTGAGACTAGTGCTCATCCTTATCGACAAATTCAAGAAATCCATCGTCTAGGGAAAAAGGCCGGGATTGCATTTGATCCGGGCATTGCCATTAGTACTTATGCGGATTTACTGCCAATTGTGGACCAAGTGTTGGTGATGACCGTGAGTCCCGGCTTTGGTGGGCAGCAATTTCTACCGGAAATGCTTAACAAAATTGCTCAGGTGAAACGAATTCAGCAAGCTAATCAATATCAATTTGATATTGAAGTTGATGGCGGCATCAATAATGAAACTGGCCAACAATGTGTCAATGCCGGTGCTAATGTGCTAGTGGCTGGTTCGTATGTCTTTAAAAATGGCATTACCCCAGCAGTGATGGCTTTAAGTCAACTTCAACAAGAATAGGTGAAAATATGAACCGTGTAATGGTCGTCGGCAGTATTAATGTTGACCGAATTTTGCAAATCCCCCAACTACCCTTACCTGGAGAAACAATTAAAATGACTGGGCTGACTTCGGCTGCCGGTGGTAAGGGCGCTAATCAGGCTGTGGCTGCGGCTCGTTCTGGTGCCCAGACCACTTTTGTTGGAAAAGTTGGCGCTGACGCTGATGGTAAAATGATGCGGCAAACGCTACGGGACAATCAAATTGAAGTCAGTGCGGTCACAGTTGAAGCTCAGGCTGTGACTGGTCAGGCGTATGTCTTATTACAAGATTCCGGCCAGAATTCGATTATTATTAATAGTGGTGCCAACAATTTGGTGGATGCCGCGGCGGTTCAGGCTGCCCAAGCCCGTTTTGATCAGCAGGATTTTGTGATTGCAGAGTTGGAGACACCTTTGTCAGCAACTTTGACGGCATTTCGACTGGCTCATCAGGTGCAAGCCCGGACAATTTTGAATCCGGCGCCAGCACAACCGAATTTACCAGCGGAATTATTGGCGTTAACTGATTTAATTGTGCCTAACGAAACCGAAAGTGCCAGTTTAACCGGCATTCAAATTACTGATCAAGAATCGATGGCGGCGTCAGCGGCATTTTTCCATCAACAGGGCATTGCTGCGGTGGTGATTACGTTAGGGGCAGCCGGTTGTTATTATTCTTATGCAGATCAGCAGGGAATAATGCCCGGATTGTCAGTGCCAGTTGCGGACACAACTGCTGCCGGGGATACTTTCATAGGCGCTTTGGCGGCTAAATTGCAGCCTGACTTCAATAATTTAGTGGCGACTTTGCAATATGCAACGCAGGCATCGGCGCTAACGGTGCAACGAATGGGAGCCTTGCCGTCAATTCCGAATCAAGCAGCAGTGTTGGCTGCCTTAGCAACTAATTAAAGTTCATTATCTAAAAAAGCTCGTTAACGACTTGAGAACTACCTGTCGTTAACGAGCTTTTTAATTTGCCTAAAATTGAAGTGACCAAAAATTTACTAAATCACAGTTTACCGACTGCTATCGCGCAAGATTAATTCCGTACCAATATTTAAGTTGATTGGCGTCTCACGTTGGTTTTCCAGACGATCGAGTAACAGTTCAACACTTTTTTGGCCCATTAATTTTGTATCAACTTTAACTGAACTGATTGGCGGACTGAAATATTTAGCAATCGTGGTATCGTTAAAGCCGATAATCGACACCCGCTCAGGAACCGGGATATTAGCCTCACGCAGGGCATGAATCGCGCCAATTGCTAAGGCATCGTTAGCCGCAAAAAAGGCGTGTGGTAGCCGGTCGCCTAAATCAGCAATTGCTTGGGCCATCATTTTCTGGCCAGAATCGACACTAAAAGCGCCCTGCAGAATAAATTCTGGATGAAGCAGTTTATGATCGCGCATGATGTTGCGGAAGGTGTTGACCCGTTGATCAGTGAGCTTTAGTTGATGATCACTAGTTAATTCCTCGCCAGCTAACATACCAATATCTTCAATTCCTTTATCAAGGAAATAGGCGATAATTTTTTTAACCGGATAGTGGAAATTGGTGGTGACACTATCGAAGCCCACGTTGAGCGTATTAAAATCGACAAAAACAGTGTTTAAACCAGTCGCACTAATTGCTTGGAGCTGCTGGGGACTGAATTTTCCAATGGCAATCATGCCAGCAAATTCGTCTGAATCAGGAAGGGCTTGGTTAGGGCCAATTTGTTGGACCGCAAAACCAGCCGCTTGAATTTTCTCTTCAGCGCCTAAACGAATTGATAAATAATAAATATCGTTTAGCTCTTCTTGCTCGTTGTACCAAGTAAGCAGAGCAATTTTTTGAGCGGTTTTTTCGGCCCGGATTTTTTTACGATAGTTTAGCGCTTCAGCGGCGGCAAAAACCCGTTGTTTGGTTTCATCAGTGACTGATAAATCTTGATCATAATTCAATACTCGAGAAACGGTTGCTGGTGAAACCTGGGCCCGAGCGGCAATATCTTTAATGGTTGCCATGAATAACATCCTAACTAATTTAGTAATTACCTAAGCTTAATTATAGAATTATTTAGTAAACTTTTCAAATAAACGTCTAGTTTTTGTTTCATCAAATTGCACAATTTTTGGCGCTGGTTTTGGGCAATAATTAAGGACTAAAATAACTGGCAAAAAGTAACCTTCTCAATGACTTTAACCATTTTTGGTATCGATGCGACTTTTATAGTAAACTGAAGATAATAGTCAAATTTGTCAAGACTGACTTGCAAATTGAACTAAAAAATGGTATAAAATATTTAGTAAATATTTTATACCATTTACTAAATTATGAGGTGATGTCAAAATGGCAATTTTAGTCACAGGTGGCGCTGGTTATATTGGTTCACATACAACCAACCGCTTATTGGATCAAGGACAAAAAGTAGTAGTTGTTGACAACTTAGTAACTGGTCATCGGGCAGCAATCGATCCCCGGGCGAAATTCTATCAAGGCGATTTACGCGATCGGGAATTTTTAAGTCAAGTTTTTGAAAAAGAGGAAATTACTGGCGTGGTTCATTTTGCCGCTAATTCTTTGGTCGGCGAATCGATGGAGAAGCCACTGAAGTATTTCGACAATAATGATTATGGCTTCATCGTTTTATTGGAAACAATGATTGCTCATAACGTTAAGAAAATTGTCTTCTCTTCAACGGCGGCAACTTTCGGCGAAGCCAAGGAAATGCCAATTACCGAAACAACGCCACAAGTGCCAACCAATCCTTATGGCGAAAGTAAATTAGTCATGGAAAAATTTGCACACTGGGCTGATGTGGCTGATGGCTTGCGTTGGGTCGCTTTACGCTATTTCAACGTTGCTGGGGCCAAGGCTGACGGATCAATTGGTGAAGATCATCATCCAGAAACTCATTTAATTCCGATCGTTTTGCAAGTTGCTAGTGGCAAACGTGAGAAGTTACAAATCTTTGGCGGCGACTATCCCACTAAGGACGGCACCAACGTTCGTGACTACGTCCATGTCATGGACTTAGCTGACGCTCATATTTTGGCATTGAACTATTTAAATGACGGCAATGATTCTAACGCCTTTAACTTAGGCTCAGCAACTGGTTTCTCTAACTTGGAAATCGTTGAAGCTGCTCGTAAAGTAACTGGCGCGCCAATTCCTTACGAAATTGCTGGCCGCCGTGCCGGTGATCCAAGTACGCTGATTGCTTCATCACAAAAAGCTCGTGAAGTTTTACATTGGCAACCAAAATATGATGATATCGAAAAAATAATCGCCACGGCCTGGACTTGGACTGAAAAACACCCAGCCGGTTATGACGACCAAAAATAGAGTGTGAGGGGCGACGTACTTTTGGCGTAGCGTAATTTCGATAAATTGATTGGGCGATGCCAATCGACCGAGCAATTTATCAAATTAGGCATAGCCATTTGTCGACCCGGACACGTTTCAACAAATCAGAAAAACTACGGGACACGGCAGATAATTATAGACGCGTTCCGAACTATCAACTCAGCAGTCGGCATGCCGGCTGCCTTACATAACCGTTGCCTGGCGCAAAAAAGGACTGCCGTGTTAGGCGATAAATTTTAAGAAAATGAGGCGTTTTCGAAGATGAATTTAGCAACTCTTACGCAGAATTTTGAAAAAACTTTTAACCAACCGGCAACCGCAAGTTATTTTGCTCCGGGCCGCATTAATTTGATCGGCGAACATACTGACTATAATGGCGGTCATGTTTTTCCAGCGGCCATTAGCTTAGGAACTTATGCAGTTGTGGCACCACGGACTGACCAAACTTTACATTTATTTTCAGCTAACTTTGAAAGTGAAGGTATTCGTACCATTGACTTAGCTGATTTGAAGTTTAAACAAGCAGATGGCTGGACCAACTTTATTAAGGGTGTTTTCACACTGTTACAGCAACAAGGACACAGCTTTAGTCATGGCTTAGATATTTATTTCTACGGTAATTTACCGGCCGCTTCTGGTTTGTCATCATCAAGTTCAATTGAACTGTTGGCTGGTGCCATTCTCAATGACGTTTATCAAATGGGATGCTCGCAATTAGATTTGATCAAGCTAGGCCAGCAAGTTGAAAACCAATATATTGGTGTCAACTCGGGTATCATGGATCAATTCGCCATTGGCATGGGCCGTAAAGACCAAGCCATTTTTTTAGACACCAATACCCTAGATTATCATTATTATCCATTAGCTTTAGGCGATTATCGCATTGTAATCATGAATACCAACAAGCCGCGTAAATTAAGCGATAGTAAATACAATGAACGGCGGTCTGAGTGTGAACAAGCCTTGGCCAATTTGCAGAAAGTTATCGCGGTGCCAAGCTTAGGTGCCTTAGATGAAAATACTTTCGATGAATATAGCTACGCGATTGGCGATGGGACACTACTTAAACGTGCGCGCCACGCTATCTTTGAAAATCAACGGACGATTTTGGCGGCAGCGGCGTTGGAAAATCATGATTTGGCGAAGTTTGGTCGCTTAATCAACGCTTCCCACGTTTCGCTGGAATATGATTACGAAGTGACTGGGATTGAATTAGACACCTTAGTTCATACTGCTTGGCAACAAAAAGATGTTTTAGGTGCCCGGATGACTGGCGCTGGTTTTGGCGGCTGTGCCATTGCGTTAGTGAAGCAAGCAGCCATTCCTGAATTTATTAAAAACGTTGGTCAAGTTTATGCGGAAACTATCGGCTATGAAGCAAGTTTCTATGAAGCTAGCATTGCTGATGGCCCTCACAAAATTACGGCGACTGATTTGGAGATTGAATAAATCATGACGGCAAAAACAAATTTAATTTTTTCATTTTTAAATTGGATCATTAAGGATAATCATCAGTATCAAGATTTGGACCGGGTCTATTTACAAAATCGCTTGCTGGCTTTAATTGGTGGCGCCGATGTTACCGAAGTTGTTGGTGAAGCAGCTGACGAGCCCATTGCGCTAGCCAATGCTTTGGTCGATTACGCCATTTCCCAGCAACAAATCACAGATGATCAGAGTTCACGGGATATTCTTGAGGCGCAATTACTGGACTTTATTACGCCGTTGCCTAGTGAAGTGAACCAACATTTTTGGAAAACCTATCATCAGGACTCAGCGCAAGCGGCAACTGATTACTTCTATCAATTATCAACGCGTAATGATTACGTTAAAACAGCGCAAATTGCCAAGAATATTAAATATGATGTGGCGACTGACTACGGTGATTTAGAGATTACGATCAATCTCGCTAAGCCAGAGAAGGACCCTAAGGCCATTGCTGCCGCTGCTAAAATGGCACCAGCGACTTATCCGGCTTGTCAACTTTGTGTTGAAAATGAAGGTTACTTAGGTCGGGCCAATTATCCTGCTCGCAGTAATCATCGGATTGTGCGGTTTGATTTAAACGGCCAGACTTGGGGCTTCCAATATTCGCCTTATGCTTATTTTAATGAACACTGTATTTTCTTAGATACCGTTCACGAACCGATGCATATTAATCGTCAAACTTTTGCCAATCTGTTTACGATTTTGTCATTGTTCCCGCACTATATGGCTGGCAGTAATGCTGATTTACCGATTGTGGGCGGCTCGATGCTGAGTCATGAACATTATCAAGGTGGCGGCCATAAATTTGCCATGATGAAGGCGCTAATTGACCATGAATTTACTTGGGCGAAATATCCTGATGTGAAATTTGGGACGGTTAAATGGCCGATGTCAGTTATCCGTTTGACTGGTACTGATCAGGCAGCCTTGATTAACGCGGCCGCCGAAGTACTTCAGGCTTGGCGCGGTTATTCTGATGCTAGTCAATCGATTAAGGCTTACGCTGAGGACGGCACGCCCCATCACACCGTAACCCCAATCGCTTGTAAAAATGATGCTGGTGATTATCAATTGGATTTAGTTTTACGTGATAATCAAACGTCTGCCGAATATCCCGATGGCATTTTCCATCCCCATCAAGACGTGCAACACATCAAACGGGAAAACATTGGTTTGATCGAAGTCATGGGCTTGGCCATCTTACCAGCACGGCTTTTGACTGAATTACGTGAAGTTGAAAAATACTTGTTACAACAACCCAATGAAATTGCTGCTTATCACAAAACTTGGGCGGACGAATTGGCAACCAAGTATCAGGGCCAATTAACCGCTACTAACGTTGAAAACATCGTCCAACAAGAAGTCGGGCATGTCTTTGCCCGGGTGCTTGAAGATGCCGGTGTCTTCAAACGGACTGAGGCTGGTCAAGGTGCTTTCCGCAAGTTCATTGCTACGATGCAGAATAGTCATAATTAAAACTTCCCCAGTTGGGGGCGGTGGCGGCGCAATTTGAGGGGCGTGGAACGCCATGAGCATTGATTTAAGCTTTTGTTACACAAAATCTTAAATACAAGCCTT
>NZ_RHOU01000024.1 GCF_003946645.1 Lapidilactobacillus wuchangensis | reverse complement strand
AATACGAGCCTTTGTCTAATTGCTAAAGCAATAAGACAAATTTGGCGGCTGACAACCACGCCCTCCATTCCGTCTGGAGCTGAGGTTGTGCATTTTAACTTTGTTAGTGCTTAAGGCAATTGTAGTAGGACTGATCAACTTAATCTCAACTGCATTAATAATTAAAGCGACTACGTTCAATGCTGTTTAGTAATTTTGGTCCTAATTCGGCTAACTTGTTAAACAGACTTTGTTAAGCACTGAAATCTATACTTCTAAACAGTGGCGCTCAATTCTGTTAGTTTCCACAGGTGGTTGCTGGGCGATTGGCGTCAGCTGTGAAATTATTCTTAGCAATTTATTGCTTAGAATAAGCCTCGTAATTGAGATTGTTGCGCTAGCAATAAGCTCAAATCGACGGCCACAGCGTTCCACGCCCTCTAAATCGCCCAGCAACCACCACTCTAACTGGGGAAATCTTATTTTTTAAATTAGCCCAGATCAGCGCCGGTCGCAACGGAGTTGTCCGCTCTTCTGCCTAAAACCAATTTAATTACAATCCCGTTAAAAATAGAGATAGTCTTCACCAATTGGCAAAAACCATCCCCCTAAATGATTAACGTAATGCTTTTAAACTAGCCGCAATAAAACCATGATTTTCCCGCAAAGCTTTTTCAGCAGCGGCGTAATCAACGTCACCATTGATCATCACAATCGCTACTTTTGGCTGATGTTGAGCGGCTTCGTAGAATTTAGCTGCTTCTTCCATGGAAACACCAGTAGCTTCGTGGATAATTCGTTTAGCACGATCAACTAGCTTGATGTTGGTTGGTTTAACGTCAACCATTAAGTTGCCATAAACCTTACCAAGTTTGATCATCGTTGTTGTGGAAATCATGTTTAAAATCAATTTTTCAGCAGTGCCGGCCTTCATCCGTGTGGAACCAGTGACGACTTCGGGACCAACAACCGCTTCAATAGCCACTTCTGCATGCTGGCCGATCAAAGAATTTTCATTACAGCTTAAGGCACCAGTGTGGGCACCAACTGCAGTGGCGTAATCCAAGCCGCCAATCACATATGGTGTAGTGCCACTGGCAGCAATCCCCAAGACAAAATCATTGGCCGTCAAATGACGATCTTTTAAATCCTGAGCGCCTAATTCAGCGGAATCTTCTGCGCCTTCAACGGCCTCAGTCACGGCTTTGGCACCGCCGGCAATCAAACCCTGAACTAATTCAGGGTCCGTGCCGTAAGTTGGTACACATTCAGCAGCGTCCAAAATACCCAAGCGACCACTAGTACCGGCGCCCATGTAAAATAAGCGGCCACCTTGCTTAATGCCGGCGACGATCGTATCAACAGTTTGGGTAATTGCGGCAATTACTGGTGCTTTGCTAATCGCAATTGGTACTTGTTGATCTTGCTGATTGATTGTCTGCAGAATTTCTGTCGTTGACATGGTATCAATATGGGTCGTGGCGTCATTGCGTTTTTCTGTCATTCGTTCCATTATTTATTGTGCCCCTTTTGTTGTTCCAACGGTAACCACCGTAGAACTTGCTCGATTTGTTCGTTCCAATAAGTCCAGTCATGGTTACCAGCACCAGTGTGATAAGTCACTTGCAGCCCTAAATCACTGGTTAAAAATTGATTAAACTGATCATTTGGTTGTTTCATAAAGTCATCGTCACCAATGGCATGATACCATTGGAGTTGTTGTAGCTTGCCCAAGTCAGCCTGCTTTGCTAAAACCCGCAATTGATTTTCTGGCGCGGTAAGACCCTTTGCACCAAAAACAGCCTGGTAATCAGGCATAATGCTGGGTACCACACTCAAATCAACAACTGGCGAAATGGCTGCGACGGCTCGGAATTTTTCGGGATAAGTGAACGCTAATTTAAGCGCACCATAACCACCCATTGAATTACCAACGAGATAATTAGCTTGTGGCGCTGCACTTAATGGTAAGTAATGACGCAATTGTGGCATTAACTCCTCAGTTAGATAATCCCAGTAAGCCCCACCATAAACTATGTTCGTGTAAAAACTGCGCGCCATATCTGGCATAATCACTGCCAGATGCTGCTGCCCAACGAGCTGTTCAATATTCGTTTTCCGTTGCCAAGTCGTGCCATTGTCACCGAGCCCATGAAAAAGCCAGATAACTGGTAATTTCTCATCAGCTTGAATTTGATCGGGTAAAATAGCTTGCACACCAATTTGGTTAGCCAGTTTTTGCGATGATCGATACAAATTTAAAAATGCCATCTTTTATCCTCTTATCATTCATCTATCCTAGTTATATTTATAAAACAAAAATTCACTTTTTTCAATTATTTATTGAAATTTTTTTCCAAAACTTTATAATTAACTTTGTAGGATTCCTTTTATTGTCGGAATCAGACCGAATTTACAATTATTTTTCTTTTTAAAAGTCAGCAACATTTTAGAAATTTTATTTCATTTCTGCAAGGGAGACTTTAATTATGACCTATGTCATTGGCGTCGATAGCGGTGGCACTCACATTGTCGGGCAAGCGCTCACATTGACCGGTGAAATCCTCGCGCAAACGCAAAGTGGTCCAGGTAATATTTTCCTCGACCAACCACAAACAATTAGTAACCTGACCACTGTCGTCACCACCCTACTTCAAAAGCTAGGTCGTGACGATTGCCAATATATTTTGATGGGGATTGCCGGCGTGGAAACCACTGGTAACGCTGATCAAGTTGCGGCTGATTTCACGGCTAAGTGGCAAATTCCTACCTATGTGATTAGCGATGCGCAATTAGCGTTGCTAAACGGCTTGGAAGGCCACGATGGTACTTTGGTGATTGCTGGCACTGGCTCAGTTGTTTATGGTCGCCAAAATCAGCAAATGTGGCGTTATGGTGGCTGGGGTCAATTACTCGGCGATACTGGTAGTGCTTATCAAATCGTTGCTGAAGCCATGAAAATGCTGTTGAAGGATTACGATTTAGGTCATGAAAGTGAATTAGCACCAATTTTATTGCCAGCTTTCAGCGCCACTGATCCTAAACAAGCGGTCAAGAAATATTATCAGCTTAGTCGCAAGGAAATTGCTGCCGTCGCGGTTAAAATCGCCCAAGCAGCCGCCGCTGGTAACCAAGCCGCCACCACAGCACTCGTGACCCAAGCCAATGCCCTGGCTGATGAAGTGCTCGGTTTGATTTCCCGCTACCAACAACCGATTCCCGAAAAAATTGCTTTTTCTGGCTCGGTATTGGTTCATAATTCATTTTACCGCGAAACTTTGCTAAAGAAATTGCAAAATGTTCATTCTAAGCTTGAACCGATCGTCGTTTCGACTAATAATGGACGTGGGGCAATCTTTTGGTCTCGCTGGCACCAAGTTAATGATTAGATTCAAAAAATATTAAAGGAGCGTGTCATTTATGACAATGCGGCAATTAGGTTTATCAATTTATCCTGACCACAGTGACTTTGAGGCGAACAAAGAATACCTCGAATTAGGTCACAAGTATGGTTTTACTCGGATTTTCATGAGTATGCTTGAGGTTCAAGATTCTGTAGAAGCAACGAAAGCCAAATATCAAAAGATTGTTGATGTTGGTAATGCTTTAGGCTACCAAACAATCATTGATGTTTCCCCACGGATTTTTGATCAATTAGGAATCAGCTATGATGATCTTGAATTCTTCCACGATCTACATGTGGCTGGAATTCGTTTGGATCAAGGTTTCGATGGTGCCACTGAGGCCATGCTTTCTTATAACAAATATGGCTTGATCATCGAATTAAATATGAGTAACAACGTTGATTATTTAAACAATATTATTAGCTACCAAGCTAACACACCATTTATTTATGGTTGCCACAACTTCTATCCCCAAGTTGGGACTGCTTTGCCATATGACTTCTTCATGGAATGTAGCAAACGATTCCGCGACTTCGGCATTCATACCGCTGCTTTCGTAGCCAGCCAAGTTGGGAATATGGGCCCTTGGAACGTGAATGATGGCCTACCTACTTTGGAAATGGACCGTCGTTTACCAATCGAAGTTCAAACAAAGCATTTATTCGCTACTGGCATGGTTGACGATGTTATCATTGGTAACGCTTATGCTTCTGAAGCTGAATTAGCTGCTATGGCTGCTTTGAACCGTTATCAAGTCCAATTCCATATCGACTTCGTCCCAGAAGTTAACGATATTGAAAAGACCATCGCCTTAACACCACAACATTTCCGCCGCGGCGATATGAACACCTTGGTAATCCGTTCAACAATGCCACGGGTCACTTACAAAGCTGTGCCAAACAAGCCACATGACAATACCCACGAATTCCAACGTGGCGATATCTTAATTGGTAACGATGATTTCGGCATTTACAAGAACGAATTGCAATTAGTTCTGGAACCTCATGCTGATACTCGCAAGAACAAGATCGGTAGCATTAGCAAAGACGAATTGATCTTACTCGACTTCATCAAGCCTTGGAGCAAGTTCAAGTTTTTAGACTAAACTAGTTGCGCTACGCCATTTGTTGGTCGGAGCACGATTAAACTAAATAGTTTATTGTTAAAAGTCAGCTGTGATGCTGGCTTTTTTTGTTGGCCTCCAAGGTCAAAAACGTTAATGGTGAGGCGTTTGAAACAGATTTGGAGCTGACTGCATTCCGGGCTGCTTGGCGTGGAACGCGGCCGGCGTTGATTTGAGCTTATTGCTGCGCAACAATCTCAAATACAAGCCTTGTTCTAAGTGGCCCCGCCACTAAGAACAATTTGGCGGCTGACGCCAAGATCCCTCCATTCCGTCTGGAGTTGATTTGGTTCACTCCATCTTTGTTAGTGCTTTAGGCAATTGTGGCGGGGTGATCAACTTGATTAAAATTGCAATACCAATTGAATAGTACATCAAAAGACTTTCAGACAGTTTCTAATATTATCTAGAAAGTTTGTCACACAGACCTATTAATTCACATCAATTTGTTTTTCTAACTAGTGGTAATCAATTCTGTTAGTTTCTACCGGTGGTTGCTGGGCGATTGGCGTCAGCTGTGAAATTTGTCTTGCTGCTTTAGCAGCTAGTCAAAGCCTCGTATTTGAGATTGTTGCGTCAGCAATAAGCTCAAATCGATGGCCACAGCGTTCCACGCCCTCTAAATCGCCCAGCAACCACCATCCCAATTGAGGAAGTCTTGGCAAAATTTAGTCGATAATAATCGCTAAAATTTAAGTTATTAAATTCAATAGGCGCAGTTAATTGATTATGATACAATCGAATGAATATCAATTTAATTTTTGCTGGGAGGCTGCTCATGAATTATTCTGCTCTATTATTTGACCTTGATAAAACGCTATTTGACACTGAATTGAACGCCAAAGTGGCCCTGACTAAATTACCGGTGAATTTCGAGTTTGCCTTTACTGATCAGCAAATTAATTATTGGCACCAATTAAACAACGAAATGTGGGAAGAGCTGGAAAACAAACAGATTACCACTGAAGAATTGTTGGCCAATCGGTTCCGTTTGTACTTTGCCCACTACGGCATCACCACTGACAACGCGCTGTATGCCGATCCTTTTGAAGTGTTATTTGCCAAGGAACACGCTTTATTGCCTCATGCCCAAGAAGTTCTAGCAGCATTGGCACCAAATTATCGACTCTTCGTGGTTTCCAATGGTTCGCGTTTCAAACAATTTCAACAATTGGCCGGCTCCCACTTAACGCCTTACTTTGAACATATCTTTTTGTCGGAAGATATTGGCCATAGTAAACCAGATCCCTTGTTTTTTAATGCGGTTAAACAAACATTACCCGAAGTTGCACCCGCTGAAATGTTAGTCATTGGCGATTCGCTAACCGCTGATATTCGCGGCGCTAATTTATCGCACTTGGACAGTTTGTGGTTAAATGCCGAACATCAGAGCAACCATTCGGCCTATCAACCAACATATGAAGTCAATTCACTGGACCAGCTACCACGTTTGTTGAATAAATAATGTTCGTGATTTAATAAATTGGTCGTTTAGACTAACTAAAAGCTCGTTGACAATTTTTATCTTGTCAACGAGCTTTTTGACTGGTATTAAAACGGTTTGGTAATTATTCATGGAACAAATACAACGCCACTGCAATAGTGTCATCTAACTTTTCCTTTATTAATTTCAGAACAAAAAATCGTTATTATATAAAATAGTTCGTTTATCGTGTTGATTATTTTCTTTTTCTTCGATAGAATAAGGCTATCATTTGAAAAAGGGGAACATTATTTATGGAGAGCTTTTTTAAGTTACGGGAAAACCGAACGAAAGTTAGCACCGAAATCATGGCTGGGGTCACGACATTTTTTGCGATGTCTTATATTCTGTTTGTTAATCCGCAAATCTTGGCATTAACGGGCATGCCTAGTCAGGCCGTTTTTTTGGCGACAATTATTGCAGCAAGTATTGGCACCTTGGTGATGGGACTCTTCGCTAACGTGCCTTATGCGTTGGCGCCAGGTATGGGCCTGAACGCCTTCTTCACTTACACCGTTTGTTTTGCCTTAGGTTTTACTTGGCAAGAAGGACTCGCCTTAGTTTTCATTTGTGGCTTGATCAATATTCTGATTACGATCACGCGGGTCCGGAAAATGATTATTACAGCCATTCCTGAGTCACTGCAACATGCCATGGGCGGCGGGATTGGTGTTTTCATTGCCTATATTGGTATCAAGAACGCCGGCTTTTTACAATTCACAAGCGATGCTGGCAGTATTACTAGCGTGAATGGCCAAGCTTTCGATGCGGCGCAAACTACTTTTAAAGGTGGCATTCAAAGCATTGTTTCTGGCGGTGGCATTGTGCCGGCCCTAGTTAATTTCTCGCAGTCAGGCGCTTTGCTGGCTTTAATTGGGTTGTTCCTAATTATCATCCTACTTGTTAAAAAAGTGCCCGGCGCTGTGCTCATTAGTATTTTTGTCATTACACTATTGGGTATTCCTTTTGGCATCACCAATTTAAAAATTAGTTCCGCTGATTCATTAGCACATTCTTTCCAACAATTGGGTGTGACTTTTGGCGCCGCTTTTAGTAGTAAAGGTATGGGCTCGCTGTTCAGCAGTTTAGATCGGCTGCCACTGGTGCTGATGACAATTTTTGCTTTTAGTTTCTCTGATACTTTCGATACGCTGGGCACTTTCATCGGTACTGGTCGGCGGACAGGGATTTTCTCCGACGCTGACGAGCAGGCGCTTGAGAACGGCCATGGTTTCTCTTCTAAAATGGATAAAGCTTTGTTTGCCGATTCGATTGCTACTTCGATCGGCGCAATTGTCGGTACGAGCAATACGACCACTTATGTTGAAAGCACTGCGGGCATTGGTGCTGGTGGCCGGACTGGTTTAACTAGCGTGGTGACAGCAATTTTGTTCCTGTTAAGTAGCTTGTTCGCACCATTGATTGCCATCGTGCCGACTCAGGCAATTGCCCCAGCCTTAATCGCCGTTGGGATCATGATGATGGGTGCCTTCAAAAATATTGATTGGGACGATTTAGCTGAAGCAATTCCGGCATTCATGGCTTCAATTTTCATGGGTCTTTGCTACAACATTTCTTATGGTATTGCCGCTGGATTCATCACTTATTGCTTGATCAAGCTGGTGACCGGCAAGCGCAAAGAGGTTCACCCGATTTTGTGGATCGTCTCATTGCTGTTTGTCGTCAACTTTGTTCTTTTAGCGCTACTGTAAATTCTTGGATTAAAAGCAAGTTTTGAAACAAAATGGCGTCTGACTGCATTGCGGGCTTGCTGGTTGTGGAACGCGGCCGGCATCGATTTGAACCAATCAAGGGCCAAAATTCAAAACCATTAAAATCTAAATGATGGTTTTAAAACAGAACTGTGTCTGACTGCATTGCGGGCTGCTTGGCGTGGAACGCGGCCGGCATTGATTTGAGCTTATTGCTGCGCAACAATCTCAAATGCAAGCCTTATCGTAAGTGCTAAAGCACCAACGATAATTTGGCGGCTGACGCCAAGATCCCTCCATTCCGTCTGGAGTT
>NZ_RHOU01000023.1 GCF_003946645.1 Lapidilactobacillus wuchangensis | reverse complement strand
AAAAATAGAGTTGTCGCACCGATTTTTTGTACTATTTAACTATTTATTACTGATTGAATTGAGTTGATAAATCTCGCAAACATCGCCTTAATTGCTACAAAAGATTAAGTGTGCCAACTCAAGTCCAGACGGAATGGAGGGCGTGGTTGTCAGCCGCCAAATTTGTCTTACCGCTTTAGCGGTTAGACAAAGGCTCGTATTTGAGATTGTTGCGTAGCAATAAGCTCAAATCGACGCCGGCAGCGTTCCACAACCAGCAAGCCCGGAATGCAGTCAGAACCAGTTCTGTTTTACACCCTTACCAGAGTTGGTAACCCACAATTACTTGTTTGCCAGCAATTTTTCCAATTCATCCAACCGTTTAGCAAAGACTGCAAAAGCATCGGTCAAATAAGTTGGTTGGGTCATGTCGACACCAGCTTGTTGCATGGTCACGATTGAGTCCTGAGAATTGCCGGACTTCAAATAGTTGAGATAATGTTCAACGGCTTGTGGCTGGCCTTGAGTAATGCCGTTAGCCAAGGTTGAAGCGGCCGCAAAACCAGTGGCGTATTGGTAAACGTAATAATTCATGTAGAAATGAGGAATCCGCGCCCATTCCAAACTGATTTCTGGGTCAGAAATAACGGCATCGCCATAATAACGAGCATTGATCTCACCATATTGTTGTGACAGCGTATCAGCCGTTAAAGGAATTCCTTGGGCATCGGCAGTGTGCAAGAAATGTTCAAATTCCGCAAATTGGGTTTGACGATAAACGGTTCCCTTAAAGCCATCTAAATAATAGTTTAAGAGATAAGCACGCACCGTTGGATCAGTTTGAGTTTTTAACAAATATTCGGTTAATAAATTCTCATTCGTTGTTGAGGCAATTTCAGCCAAGAAAATCGGGTAGTCACCATATTGATAAGGCTGATTATGGCGCGTGTACCAACTATGAACACTATGGCCAGTTTCGTGAACTAAAGTGTAGAGATTACTAATATTGTCTTGCCAGTTTAATAGTTCGTAAGGAGCAGTATCATAAGCACCACCGGAATAAGCACCACTACGCTTACCTTTATTCTCAACGACGTCAATGTAACGATTGTTGAAGATTTCGTCAACGTGACTGAGATAATCGTCACCTAAAATGGCCAAAGCTTTTTTAGCTTCTTTTTTAGCAGCGGTAAAATCGTAGGTTAAGCTGGGTTCACCAGTTAGGGGCACGTACATATCATACATATGCAACTCATCAACGCCGAGCAATTGCTTCCGTAAAGCAACATAGCGGTGTAACAAATCAAGATGCTGATTTACTTGGCTGACTAAAGTGTCATAAACTTGTTCGGGAATGTGATTAGCCGCCATTGCCGCTGCCCGCGCGTTAGGATAATGATGAACCGTGGCTAAGTAATTGTGACTCTTGATTTCCCCAGTCAATGTTTGAGCTAAAGTATTTTGAAATTGGTCGTAAATGCTATATAATCCTTCAAAAGCACCTTGGCGAACGTCGCGATTGGTGGACTCGATCAAGGCACCATAAACACCGTTCGACAGTTGGACTGGATCGCCGGCTTCATTAACGACAAAAGGAAATTCTAGGTCAGAATTATTGAGCACGTTAAAAGTGTCGCGGGAAGCACCAAAGACTTCAGTCGCAGCGGTCACCAATTTCTCAGAAGCGGTATCTAACACGTGGCCTTTTTGTTCGCGTAAGTCGGCTAAGTAATGCTGGTATTCTTTTAATTTTGGCTCGGTTTGAACAAACTCAGCTAATTGCTGGTCGCTTAAGGCAATAATTTCTGGTTCAACAAAGGCTAAACTAGTGGCTACTGCGGTCGCTAATGAGCCAGCGCGGGCCGCCAAGCCTAAGTATGCTTGATTGTTGGTGTCCTGATCACTTTTCATGCTGGCGTATACGTAGACCTTTTCCAGGCGGCGGTATGTTTCGTGTAAGGCGACGATGCCTTGATAGAGATTAGTCGCTGATTGGCCAAGAGTGCCTTGGAATGAGGCCGTGGTGGCGGCTTGGTCTTTGACTTGTTGGAAATCGGCTTCCCAAGCTTGGTCATCTGGGTAAATTAAACTTAAGTCCCAAGTCAGTTCTTCAGGCACTTGGTCACGTTCTGGTAATTGTTGCACATTAGTCATGGCAGTTACTCCTTTAAGTAAATAATCAGGCCGCGATTCGCGCGGCTGGCGGCAATAATGGTTTAATCTCAGTGTATTACAATTAATCTTATTTTTCAGCGACTTTAATTAGAAAAAACATTTATTTTCAGTTAATTTACTTAAGAGTCTCTAAAAATAGGGTAAAAAATAGACATTCAATAGGCGGTTGTATTAATCTAATAGTAATCACAAGGGGGTTACGGGCATGAAACAACCACAACGAAAGCTGCAACGTAACGAATTATTAGCGATGAATAAAAAAGAAACGAAAAGTCGTCACTGGGGCCGGCTAGTTATTTTAATTGCCGTCCTAGTTGTTTTTGCGATTGGCGCTTACGCTTTACGGCTATATGGCCAAACTCGTAATGCCATCGAAGGGACTCATCAATCGATTGGTGAGAGCCAAGCGGCGGCAGCTGTTTTTAAGCAGAAGAAGCCATTCTCACTATTATTATTGGGGACAGATACTGGGGCTGAAGGCCGCCATGATCAAGGTAATTCCGATACGATGATCATCGCCACCGTCAATCCCACCACAAAGCAAGTACTGCTAACCAGTGTGCCGCGTGATACCATGGCCGAAATTATTGGCCGCAAGAATTTTACAGTTGCGAAAATTAACGCTGCCTACATGTATGGCGGCTCAAAAATGTCGTTACAAACGGTCAACAAGTTATTGGGAACCTCAATGGATTACTACATGACCATCAACATGGGCGGCCTGCAAAAAGTCGTCGATGCGGTCGGTGGTGTTGACGTCGATGTGCCGTTTGCATTTAGTTGGAATGGCTCAAGCTTTACTAAGGGTGCGATGCACTTGAATGGTAAACAAGCTCTCGATTACTCACGGATGCGCTACGATGATCCCGAGAATGATTACGGTCGGCAAAAACGGCAACGGCAAATTATTACGGCCGTCATCAAGTCAGCCGTTTCCACTGGTACCTTGACTCACTTCCAAGAAGTTTTAAAGGCTGTGACAAAGAATATGACGACCAACTTAACCTTCGACGATATGGTGCAGATTTTCTTGAATTATCGGACTGCTGGTCAGGATGTTAAGAGTGATTATATTCAAGGCGTGAATGCGTACATTGGCGATGCTTCGTACCAGATTGCTCCAACAAGTGAGTTGCAACGTGTCTCTGATAAGATTCATCAAGCTGAAGGCTTAGAGACAGTCACGCTTGATAATGAAGAAGTGCGGCAGAATAAGTTGAACGCCAATCAAGGGTTTGTGTTCACGAATCCGACGGTTGACCAAACCTTTACAATTTTCGATCAAAATAGTGATACCATGCCTTGGCAAGGGTGATGTAGTCAACGTTGCTATTAATTATTGAGAAATAGTGCTAAGACTTCCCCATTTGGGTAAGGTGGTTGCTGGGCGATTGTTTGGGCGTGGAACGCTGTGGTCATCGATTTGAGCTTATTGCTAGCGCAACAATCTCAAATACGAGACTTATTCTAAGCGATAAATCGCCAAGAATAATTTCACAGCTGACGCCAACCGCCCAGCAACCACCAGATAAAACTAACAAAATTGATCACTACTATTTGGCCAGGCCAGATTGTGGTGAAACAAAAACGGTGTGACAATTTCTACTGAAAGTAGAGTTGTCACACCGCTTTTTTGTGCTATTTAACTATTATTACTGATTGAATTGGGCTAACGAATCCCGCTATCATTGCCTTAAACACTAGCAATTGTGCAATGTACTATCTCAACTCCAGACGGAATGGAGGGATCTTGGCGTCAGCCGCCAAATTGTTCTTAGTGGCTGGGCCACTTAGAACAAGACTTGTATCTGAGACAATTTGGTTTCTAATTGGCTCAGATCAATGTCGGCCGCGTTCCACGCCAAGCAGCCCGGAATGCAGTCAGACGCAGCTCTGTCTCAACATCATCATCAGCTCTTACTTCTGATAGTCCTCAATATTAATCACTTTATCAATCCAGCTATCATCATAGAAATCCATTTCATGGGTAACCAGTAATGCGGCGCCGGGGAACTTTTGGATACCTAAACGTAAAGCACTCTTCGTGGCATCGTCTAAGTGGTTAGTTGGTTCATCCAAAATCAGCAGATTTGCTGGGGTCAGCATCAATTGTGCCAGTTTGATTTTTGATTGCTCACCACCAGAAAGCTCATTGATCGGTGACATGGCTTGTTGGGCAGTAAGACCAGTTCGCGCTAAAGCTTGTCGCAGGATTTTTGGTTTCTCCAAAGGATAGAGATCTTGTAAGTATTGGAGCGGCGTCGCTAATTTATGAGGCCACTGTAAGCTCTGGCTATAGTAAGCAATTTTCAAGGTAGGCGCTTTTTCAATTTCACCGCTCAGACTTGGTAATTCACCTAGTAAAGTTTTTAAAAGGGTTGATTTACCAACACCGTTGTAACCAGCGATAACAATTTTTTGCTCATTAGCTACGGAAAATTCCAGGGGCTTTTTATTCAGTGGCTGGTCGTAGCCGATGGTCAAATCAGTAGTGGTGATCAGAATTCGACTAGCGGTTGGTTCATAAGCAAAGTTGATCACTGGCTGAGCTAAACGGTCCGGCGTTTTTAAGACGTCCATATGGGACAGCTGTTTCTCACGAGAACGGGCTGATTTAGAACGCGAACCAGCCTTAAATTTGCGAATGTAGGCCTCAGACTTGGCAATTTGTTCCTGTTGCTTCGTGTAAGCACGCCGGTAAGCCAACGCGTTCGCTTCTTTTTGCTTGAAAGCAGACTCCAAGTCACCGGTATAACGAGTGATTTGGCCAAACTCAATATCAAGAATACAATTAGTGATTTTTTCAAGAAATTGATAATCGTGAGAGATAACCAAATAAGCACCGCTGAAATTCTGTAAAAAGTCAGTCAACCAATCGATGTGTTTCGTGTCTAAATAGTTGGTTGGTTCATCTAACAACATCATATCAGGTTGCTGTAATAGAAGTTTGGCTAAAATAATCCGCGACCGTTGACCGCCACTTAATTCGGTGACGTCGGTTTCCAAGCCCATATCAGTGATCCCGAGCCCAGTAGCGACTGTTTCAATCCGCGTTTCCACGTCATAAAAACCGGCTTCTTCCAAGCGTGTTTGGATTTGGCCGGCCTTTGCTAAATCATCATCATCTAAAGTTTGACTATAATTCTCGTAAATCTGATTCATTTTCTGTTCGAGGGCAAACATTTGCTCAAAAGCAGTCCGTAAAAATTCGCGAATCGTCAATCCTTTGGTCATATGGGCGTACTGGTCTAAATAGCCAATCTGCAAACCCTTTTGCCAAGTGATTTTACCGGAATCTGGCAAAATTTCGCCAGTTAGAATTTTGATCAAGGTACTTTTACCAACACCATTTTGACCGACAATGCCTAAATGATCGCCTTTTTCGACTTTGAAATTGGCGTGATCGTATAAAGTTTTGTCCACAAAAGTGTGGTTTAAATCTGTAACAGTTAATAAACTCATGGTTCGACTCCTTCATGACACTTACAAAAATATACCATTATATGGAAGAAATTGCCAAATTGTCGTAAAAACGTGACCTGATTTCATGGATACGCGTTCGAGAAAACGGGTAAAGATGATAAAACGGAATCGGTTCTGACTGCATTGCGGGCTTGCTGGTTGTGGAACGCGGCCGGCATCGATTTGAACCAATTGAAAACCACAATTGTTTCAAATACGAGCCTTTGTCTAACCGCTGAAGCGGCAAGACAAATTTGGCAGCTGACAACCACGCCCTCCATTCCGTCTGGAGTTGAGTTAGTGCACTTCATAGTTTTTAGTGTTTAAGGCAGTGTTAGCGGAATTCAGAAACTCAATTCAATCAGTAGTAATAGTTGAACGGTAACAAAATAAAGTGTGACAACTTTATTCTCAGTAGAGATTGTCAAATCGTTTTTGTGTCACCACAATCTGGTTTGGCTAAATAGTGGTGCTTTATTCTGCAAGTTTAATCCAGGCAGGGGCCCACCATGTTCCACACCCATTCAATCGCTGGGCCCCTGCCGTTTTCAACTAGGGAGCGACTTAAATCAATCAACCAAGTCCTACAATCGAAATAATCCACACTGTCACTAACTGGATACGATTCAACTTGGCAAAGCCCGACTAGACATGGCTTCTTAGCAGTTACCATAACGATAAGCATTTACCATCAATGTAACATTCGGCCAGGTATATTACGAAATGTTACAAAACAGCCAAAATTGTTGCAAAACCGCCGAATAGGCCGCTTCTTTACAGAGAGATTACAGAAACCACCCGAATGTGTCAATCAATTAACAGTGTTGCAGTGAGTCTGCTAACTTGTAATCTTACTGGTATTTGGTTGTTATACTAGCCCGCTATACTCTGTATTTGTTAAATGGAAACATGAATAGCTCGAAAAACGTAAAGGAGTCTTCTATTTATGACAAGTTTTACCCATAAAAAAAAGCACATTACTCGAATCGCATTCACATTTGCGATTGCAGTAGCTATTTTCTTCCCTAATCTAAATCTCGTTATTGCGGCGCCAAATGATGATGCAAACATCTATCCGTCGACGCAAGCCGTTCAACAAGTTACTTTCGCAAATCGTGTAGCTCGTGAATTAGATGCAAAGGATGCTGCACAAACTCGGATGGCACAACAAACTGCCAACAAAGCTGAACAATTAGCTGATCAGAAACAACAGGATGAAATTGCTCGTCAAGCTGCTGAAAAAGCTGCTGCCGAGAAAGCAGCCGCAGAAAAGGCCGCTGCCGAGAAGGCTGCCGCAGAACAAGCTGCTGCCGAAAAAGCAGCCGCAGAGAAAGCTGCTGCTGAAAAAGCCGCTGCTGAAGCTGCAGCCGCTAAAGCTGCCGCAGCTGCACAACAACAAGCTGCTGCCCAAGCACAAAGCGCTGCTAGCACAACTTCAACAAGCACCTCAACATCAACTTCTGGTACATCTAAAGGTACCTTCAAGATTAGTTTTTACGATCCAGCCGTTTTAGGCTCAAACATGGGTTACGGTGGGGTTGCTGCTAACTTAAGCATGTTCCCTAAAGGCACACGCTTAAAGATTTCAATGTCTAATGGTCAAGTTTTATATCGGACTGTTAATGATACTGGTTCTTTTGCTTATGCAAACCCATATCAATTAGACGTGGCAATGCCTAATAGCCAAATTCCTTCAGCTGGTATTTTATCAGCAACAGTCGAAGTATTATAAAATCGAATAATTACAAAAACAGCCTGCAACCATGCAAGCTGTTTTTTTGTGCGGTGGTTCATGAAGTGCGAACCTAACTTGATTTTTTTACCATGATGGTGCTATTCTTAACAAAAATACGTTTACCTGAGGAGCGCGGCGATGAGTACGACTGAGATAACTACCCGAGCATTTGTCCATGCGTTACTAGAATTAACTGAGCAACACGACTTTAGTCAAATTACGGTGTCAATGATTACCCGACAAGTAGGCATGCATCGACAAAGTTTCTATTACCATTTTCACGACAAGTATGAATTGCTGGCCTACACCTACCAGACCATTAGTTTCCATTATTTGGATAGCGGCAAGGTGACTTTCACTAACTGGCAAGCCCAAGTTGAAAAAATGTTGACCTCAATAGCCGAGCATCAAGCGTTCTATTTGAATACAACTGCTAGCGACCAAAATACGTTACTGCTAACCTTTTCGCGAGTGGTTCAAGGCCGCCTGCAAGATATGCTGACCGAATTGGATCCTGAACATCGGCTGTCAGATTATGATCGCCAATTCTATACGGAATTTTTTGGCTATGGTTGTGGTGGTGTGCTAGTCGATTGGATCAGCAACAATTTTGCCAGTTCGCCGCAAGAAATTGCCCAGAAATTATCGAAATTAGTCGCTGACTTGAAACACTACTCGCCATCACTGTGATACAGTCTAAAACTGAATCCGGTCTGACTGCAGTGCGGGCTGCTTGTCGTGGAACACGGCCGACGCCAATCACTGGGCCCTAACTTGAATAAACTAATAGAATTAAACACGACTTTTTAAAAAACAGACTATGGTAATAACAAAGCCTAATTAACAATTTTTCTAGTTTAACTAGAAATTGTCAATTAGGCTATTTTTATCTATCATTCAAACGTGTTAGCTATTGAAATCTGATTGAGCTATCATACATTACTGTCTCGAACACTAACCGCCGTGAAGGTGACTGACTCAACTCTAGATTGAATGGAGGTGTGGTTGTCAGTCGATGGCCGTTGCCGCAGCGCAATTGTTGCTGGCAAGTTAGCAATTTTATGGGCATCAGCACGTTTGGCTTGGGTGATCCGCCGGCGGGTATCAGTCGACATGACTGCCAAATATTTACGGGTGCTTCCCACATAAATGGTGTCCATCACCAGTGAGGATTTACCCGAACTAGAGCCGCCAGTGACGGTGACAAAAACATTTAGAAGAACATCAAATCAAGATTCTTTAAATTGTTTGCCCAGACACCACGAATTTCAATATCTTCAGGGATGTCCTGACGATGACGAATAGCCATAGTTTTAACTCCTTTTCTGGTATAATACTTAGTGGCACGCAGATTGGCTGTTGCAGTGTTGAATAGCAGCTAAGTTATACTGTCAGTTAAGCTCGTTCTAATATTTTCTTTGTCTGAGCTTAACTATCGGGGATAGCGAATCACTATCTATATAGAAGAAACGGAGTAGTCGCATGTTAAAAATTGGCGTCGTTGGTCTAGGCAATATTGCGCAGAAGGCTTATCTGCCAGTAATGGCAGCAATGCAGGATCAGGTTGAATGGATTTTATGTACCCGTAATTCTGATAAGCTAGCGCAATTAAAAAAGCAGTATGGGTTTCAGCAGTCTGCAAGTAGCGTGACGGAATTACTCGCTCAGCAGCCAAATGCGGTTTTCCTACACACACCAACAGCTACTCATGGGACTTTAATCCGTCAGTTTTTACTGGCAGGTGTCCATGTTTATGTGGATAAGCCCGTTAGTACTGATTTAGCTGAAGTAGCGGCCCTTTATCAATTAGCAGCAGAACGTCATTTGCTATTGACCTGTGGTTTTAATCGGCGGTTTGCCCCGCTAAACCAGCGCTTAGTTCAAGCAACACCGCCCAATGTCATCGTCGCCCAGAAAAATCGGCTGGCCACAGAGCAGCCAGTGGCGTTTGCAATATTTGATTTGCTGATTCATGTGGTGGATACGGGCTTGTATTTGGCAGGACCGCTTGATTTAACCACAGCAAAACGCCATTTTACGTTGACGACGAACGCTAATGGGATGTTAGCTTTTTGTGGCATTACCTTAACGACTGCTGATCAAACAATTTATTTATTAATGAATATGGATGCCGGTGTCAATCGCGAAATCACTCAAGTACAGCGGCCGACAGGAATGGCTGAGGTTATCGATCTGAGTCAGTTACAGTCGGCCAGTGCAGCAGGAGTCACCACAGTTCAGCTGCCAGATTGGACGCCGACGTTAACTCAGCGTGGTTTTGCGCCACTGATCAAAGCTTTCGTACAGGCTGTTGCTGACCAACATCCAACCAATCCAGTATCAGCTACAAGCAGTATCGCCGCTCATCAGTTATGTACGGAGTTATTGCAGTGGTGGCAAAATCCTGCTAAATAAGGATTCCTAGTATTAATTTCAATTTTTTTAAAATAATACTTGTCAGTAGGCATTTAATTTGCTAAACTATAAAAGTTGTGTTTTTCAGTTATTAAGTTTTTCGCTGCTAACTCGGTTGAAAAATATTGAAATTAGTTGTTGACTTATGATTGCTAAACATGCTATACTAATTGAGTTGCTGTTACAACGACAACAACTTGGTAGATCTTTGAAAACTGAACAAAGTTTCGAAAATGTGCAGGGCTCATGACAACTTCGGTTGTTGTGATCAAGTA
>NZ_RHOU01000022.1 GCF_003946645.1 Lapidilactobacillus wuchangensis | reverse complement strand
TGGAGGGCGTGGTTGTCAGCCGCCAAATTTGTCTTATTGCTTTAGCAATTAGACAAAGGCTCGTATTTGAAACAATTTGGTCTTTAATTGGTTCAAATCGATGCCGGCCGCGTTCCACAACCAGCAAGCCCGGAATGGAGTCAAAACGAATTCTGTCGTAACGCATGCCTTGGGTCTTAGATTTTGAATTTTATTGTGCAATCAGAACATTTCACGATGACAACGCTTTTTTGATAATAAAACTGGTAGAATTAAAGAGAATAATGGTGAGCAAGTAAGGAGTTAGGAAAATGTCTGTTAAGGGTCGTATTTTAAATGCAAAATCGGATTTATCGTCAGCCGAGGTTAAAATCGCGGATTATGTTTTGGAACATCCGCAAACGGTAATCAAAATGACAGTGACGCAACTGGCTAAAGCAGCTGGCTCCAGTCCAGCTTCGGTCATTCGTTTGACGAAGCGTTTGGATATTGGGAGTTTCACGACGCTGAAAATTTTGTTGTCGTCTGATTTAACGAAAAATCAAGCTGATCCCAAAGCGCATGATGACATTTTGCCGAACGAACAAATCGGCTCGATCAAAGAGAAATTGTTGACCAGCGCCTTGCAATCAATTCGCGAAACAACTGATCAGGTCAATGAAGATGAAGTCCAGAAATTAGCTAAGGCAATTATTGATTCCAAACAATTATTTCTGTTTGGGATTGGTGCCTCATATTTGGCGGTTGAAAATATTTGCCAGAAATGGAATCGGGTTGGTTATCCTACAGTCGCGGATAATGACCTGAACGCGTTATTGCCGAAAGTGGTCAACGCCAATGGCAATGATATTCTCTGGATTATTTCTAACTCTGGGGAGTCACCAGAAGTTTTAGTGGCGGCGGAAACGGCTAAACAAGCTGGCATTAAAGTGGCCTCACTGACGCGGTTTGGCAATAATAGTTTGGCGAAATTATCGGATATTGCGGTCCATACTTCGCAGCCAAAGGAAAGTCCGAACCGAATTGCGGCAACGAACTCGTTATTGGCCCAGTTTATGTTGATCGACATTATTTTCTACTACTTTGTCAGTCGTACCTTCAAGGAAAGCGCTAACTCATTAGACTTGTCTCATGAAGTGATTCATGATTACAAGGCTAAATTGTGGCATTAATTTCAGATTGGTCTATAGTTAAAAACATGGATTATTAGCTCATTATAAAAAATAATGTCAAAATAAAATATTTTTCATGTAATATATTGAAATATAATTTCATGGTGCTATAATAACTTTTGAAGGCGGATACAAACTTCAAAGGTTATTATTTTTTAGCAATTATTTATTAACATTTTTTAGGAGGAGTGATTTTTCCATGAATAAGTTTATGAAATGGGTCGAAGACAAACTTGTCCCACCAATGGCAAAAATCGGGAACCAACGTCATTTATTAGCTATTCGTAATGGTGTTGTTTCGACATTGTCACTAATTTTAATCGGTACTTTCTTCATGGTCTTCGTTAACTTGCCTGTTCCGGCTTGGAAGGCAGCGTTAGCACCATATACAGAAATGATCGTTATGCCATATCGGGTTACTTTGGGCTTGATGGCAATCTACGCAACTTTCGTTATGGGTTCTGATTTGGCGAAGTCATACAAATTAGATGGTGTAACTGGTGGTATTCTTTCATTAGGTGCCTTCTTCATGTTACAAATGCCAACTAATATTTTGACACCAAAGAAAGCCCCAATGGGTTACGTATTACCAATGAGTTCTTTAGGTGCTTCTGGTATGTTCACTGGTATTTTATCAATGATCGTGGCCGTTGAAATTTATCGTTTCTTCCAGTCACATAACATTACGATTAAGATGCCTGACCAAGTTCCCCCTGCAGTTGCTCGTAGTTTCGAGGCCTTGATTCCATCCGCCGTTATCATGACCTTGTTCTGGTTGATCCGTGACGTGGCTAAAATCGATGTTAACTCATTGTTACTCGACTTATTCCACCCATTAACGAACATCTTAGGGAATAACTTATTAGGTGCTTTGTTACCAATGTTCTTGATTCATATCTTATGGTCATTTGGTATCCATGGTATGAGTATTGTCGGTTCAGTTGTTCGTCCTATTTGGTTGATCATGTTGGACGACAATGCCAAGGCATTAGCTTCAGGTACTGCTGCTACTAAATTACCTTATATCGCTCCAGAACAGTTCTATCAATGGACAGTTACCATTGGTGGTGCCGGTGCAACTGTTGTTGTTGCCGCATTGTTCTTAATTGTCTGCAAGTCGAAATTCTTGAAAGAAGTCGGCCGGTTCTCAATCGTCCCTGGGATTTTCAACATTAACGAACCTATGATCTTCGGTGCGCCAATGATGTTAAACCCATACATGTTTATTCCATTCAACGTTGTGCCATTAGTCTTAACAACAATTAGTTACTTTGCCGTTAAGCTTGGTTTAGTCAATGGCTTTACTTCATTGCAAGCTTGGACTTTACCAGCACCAATTGGTGGTTACTTATCAGCAGGTAACGACTGGCGAATGATCATCTTGATCTTAGTCAACTTAGCTGTTGCCACAATCATCTACTTCCCATTCGTCAAAGCATACGACAAACATATGCTTGATGTGGAACAAAATGGTGATGATACTAAGGACGGCGCTACTGACGCTGCTTCTGCAAACGCATAATTAAACGAGGTGTATCATGCTTTATTGGCTAATTGTTTTCGTTGCTTTTATCATCCTGTTCTATGCCAGCAACCGGCTTCTCGCTTGGCTTAAAGGAAAAGGGATCAAAATTAATCGTTGGATTTGGGCAGCTGCATCGTTCTTAGTCATTATTATTCCTAAGTCGATTTTCCCAAATATGAATAATATTGTTCTCGGTATTCTCTACGTCTTTTGCGCAGTCTTTGCTTTGAACTTCATGATCGAACAACACGATTGGTTCGTAAAGTCTAAAATTTAAAGTTTTAGTGATACAGATTCAAATCAATCATCCAACCCATTTAGTGGCAAAAGAGTGGAAACTTTTGCTAACTAACCCATGAGACCCGCAGACTCCACTGCGGGTCTTTTTTTATAGTTGCTCGGAGCGATGGTCAGACTGCGTAGCGTAATTTCAAATAACTGACTGAGCGGTGAAACCGATCGGACAGTTATTTAAATTAGGCATAGCAGTCTATCGCTCCGAGCACGATTAAAACAAGTTGCGCAGGTCGACGTACTTTTGGCGTAGGGTAATTTCAAATAATTTGATGAGCGGTGAAACCGATCATTGAATTATTTGAATTAACCATAGCCATTTGTCGACCGGAGCACGATTCAGCGCCAGTAAAACTAAACCGTAAACTAATTCAGAGTTTAAACGGAACAGGCTGAATAATTGCTGACCGTGGCAAGCCAAGCGATATAAATTGACAGGATTTACTGCCAGGCACTACACTGATCATTATTATAATTCCGATATGAGGACTGGTGGGGGCAATGAGACGAAAATTGGTTTTATTATGGCTACCGTTGATTCATGCACTGATTCTATGTAGTTACACGATTTTCTTTGTCCGCAGTCACGCCCACATTGTAAGTAGTGGTGCTGATTTAAGTCTGGCTGATAATTTAAAATTTGATCCAACGCGAATCGGGGAATATCAGTTGCGCGGCGATCCGCTTCATCTCAAAGACCCATTGTTGATCGCCTTGATGATGATCGGTGTGCTTTATTTGCTATTAATTATGATCGCGGTTTTCCGGGCAAAAATCATTGATTTGGCGCTGCCAGTTGCGTTACTCTGTCTTTTAATCCCGCTATTACCGCCATATACGGATAACATCATCATGAAATTAATGGTTGCCAATCTGTTTTATAGCCTGTCTTTGCTCTTATCGGCGCTGTGGTTAAGTGCGTCGGTGAAATTTACGAATATTAATTGGCCAAAGTGGCTATTGGCTTCTAAAAAGCATTAACTTATTTAAAGTAACTCTGTAATATTCGCCAATTAGTGGGAAACAGATCGAAATCGCAACTTATTTATTCACAAAAGTTGGCTCAATTGCTGATTTTAGACGGTCTAAGCGACAATTTTTTGGACAAATTCACAGTTTCGTCACATTTAAGTCTCAAAAGCGCCAAGTTTGTGGCACGATTAATTCATAGACAGAAGTTATAGTATTAAGTATAGAAAGTTAATCGTCAGGTTGCTTCAACAGAAGTCAATCGCCGGTGTGCCCACGCTGGTAATTGCTGACGCAGTGGCTTTCCTAACAAAACCCAAATACCCTAAAAAATTGCTAGTTTTCTTCATTTTACTCCTCCCTTTAAAATGAATTAAAAAACCACTTCCTGCCCAGAAGTGGTTTTTTTGTGGTTTCAAAATGGTATAACCAAGATTATCAAACATAGGTGTTTAGTTTTCAAGTCACAATTATTTTGGCCAAGCAGCAATCGATAAACACTAGAGGGCGTTATTCAATGCCGCCGCGAGTAGAAAGATACCTGGAATCAACAATAGAACTGAAAGGATGTCGCCAATACCAAGATTAGCCCAACTAAAAAAATCTGCAGGCGACCGTCTTTTTTTCAGCCACTGATAAAAATGGCCAGCCAAACAGAATTCGGCGATACCACCAACGATGAAAATCAACCCAATTAATATACCACCACTTTGCGACATGCTGGTCACCTTAATTCTTACATAATAATGAATCTGTTTAACTTATAGAGTTGGCAGACTCGTTGCTGCAACATCAGTCCTAGTTAGCTGGTTGCGGCACTACTGCATTTATTAACTTTAACTAAAACCACCAGTAAAGGCAGCAATCACTGCGCTGATACCAACGATGAGAAACAGCAAGCCAATATAAAAGCCGGCGCCTAATCCAGCTAAGGTGAATGGTGAGGTCGAACCAGAGCCCTTTTTAGTGACCCAGTGGCTGAAGGTACCAGTGAAATATAATTCAGCCAAACCAGCAATAATCAACACACCGCCAGTGATAATTCCAGTGAACATATAAAAACCCCCTCTTCTGAAAAGCGTGCCTGTTGCTACCCGATTGAATAAAACACGCTTCACATTTAATGACTTGAGTATAGGCCTGAGCGCTACCTTGCTCAATGGGACTCTAGACTGATTTTGACGAGTGTCATGTCGTGGAAATATTGTTGTAACATGCTTAATAAGCTATCTAACTAATGATTTCGTGACGACCTGTCATTTTATTGTAGGCGGTTTCATTTCAATTATGAAAACGTAAGATCAAAAACCACGTTGCTCTTTTTCTATCGGTTCGTTATATCTTAAATTTATTGAAAAGCATCTCGCAATGATTATCCCAAATTTTCTGCCAATACGTTGAAATACGCAACTTAAAATCATGTCTGGTTCTGAGTTGAAGCTTTTGTGAGAATGGTTACTAGATTATATACTTGGTGGAAGAAGTAGGTTAGGCGCTGGTCTCTGGAAGGAGTGAAATTATGAATATCGCTAATGTCGTCGCACCCGCAACTTTTGGAACCTTATTTCTTGGCGTTGGTATATGGCAATTGATTGCAACATATAAGTATTTCAAGAATCTGAAATCAGGAAAGACGAAGAGTAAAAGCGGATTTGTCGGGTACGCAGTTTGGGCGAGTTTGATGATAGGTATTGTTTTTACGATCTTTGGTTTAGGCACTGTAATCAGTGCATTGATAAATTTGATTAAATAAAAGGCGGTTCTTCATGAACAAAAATCCGGTTATGGAGCAATAGTCACGTCTGATGCGCTGATGAAGGCTATTGTTGAGCTAGTAAAGATTATTCTCCAAAAAAATAAACCGTCGGCCAACGGTTTAGAAATTTAGAAACAACTAATTTCTGACTTGCGCCGATCGTTGTACATGAGAGTCAACAATCGAACATCAGGGAGCAACGTGTTTACAGCGCGTTGCTCTTTTTCTATCGGTTCATTATACCTTAAACCTGTTGAAATTATATCGTAATGATTATTCTGGTGCAGATACTATTGACCAGTCCAACTTTGATTTATATTGGCCCGTTTTAAGGACACTGTTATAAATGTAAAGCTTTAGGCCCTGGACTTCATTGTTGGAAACTGAAGGAATTGCCATGCCATTGGTTGTTTTGGATAGCAAAATAGAGCCAGCTGTCAATTTCTCAAAATTAACACTAGATTGGTAGAATCTTAGCTCTGAAGAAAGTGCGTGCTCACCATCCGTAAATCCAGTTGTTTGGGTCAGATAAACTTGGACTGCAGTTCGATTACGACGATTATCAGAAACAGTTAAAAGATCTTGGTCGGGGTTGTCAGTAGTGCTTTCAACGACACCAGTTAATGGCCGACCAACGTCGGAATATTTAACTGAGCCATAGTCAATGTCGTGAGCTACGGCACTTATTTTATTGTCAGTAAAGTTGATATATAGTGGGTTGCCTTGATAAGTTTCGGGCAGATCCGTTTCGGTGCTATCTTGTCCGAGAAACGTAGGAATAGTCTCTAAGTGAAGATTAGCATTATCTGCGGCAGGTAAATCTATTTCAAAGGTATGTGTTTTAACTTTAGAAAAGTCAATCGATGGTATCAGAACTGCTGCATAATCAAGGCTGTTAGGATCTTCAAGATCAGGGGCAACTATATAATCATCAAATTCAACATCGTCAAATTTAACTAAGCTGGGTGCCATATTTATTGGTATTCTAAAATATAAACGGCCGGCTGCCAAATTTGACTGAGAGTTTTCATCAGTTATTGTACCCTTAATAACTAACTGATCGTCAGCAATAACACGATTCACTTGGGTATTAGCAGTATTATGATCATTGAACGTATTATTGGTGACGGTACTGATTAAAGTTATTTTAGGTGTATCTGACGTAGTAACAGTTAATCTAGCTTTATTGGTCGTTATTGTCAATTGATTGCTATTGGGATTTTCCGTGGAAGAAAAATTCAGCACCGCATAGTATTATTGCTGATTATTATCAGAATAGCTGACGCTAGGAATTGTATAACTGAGATCATCTTGGTCAGCATCAGCTGGTGCAACTGTATCAATGCTATTGGCGATTTTATGCCAGACAATACTCGTCAAGGTGACATTGTTAGCCGCAGCTATTTTGGTGATATCTTTTTGAATTTTGAAAGTTGCTGGATTTCCCTCAATGGCTGTTTGATTAGTTAAGCCACCACCAATGGTAATTCTTTTACTGGCGGTTAAAGTAGCGCCGTTATGATTTGTGACTGTTGCTGTTACGGTAACCACACCATTTCGCCTAATGGTGTTGGCGGTGATCAAGCCAGATTTTGGATCAATCGTTGCTACTGAAGAATCATCAACACCCCAAGTGACGGCGGCATTGGCGGTGGCAGGGGTTAAGATAGCCACCGCCTTGGTCGTGTCAGCAGTAGCTTGATTATTTAATAAGTAGTCAGTGCCCACGTTGACTGTAATATCGGTGGCGTCAATGAAATCAGTGGTGATTTCTGATTGAGGTGTGGTTGTTTCACTCTGAGATGCGTTAAGTGGATTACCTGATAGTGTACTTGAAGTAGCAGCAATATTGTTTTGCGCAATAGTTTGGTGCTGTTCTGTAGTATCAGCACGTACAGTATTTGCTGCCTGTAAGTTGTGGCTTAAAGTCAGACTACCAACTAATAAGGCACCTAATGTAACAAACAAAATTGATTTCTGATAATGGTGTTGAGCCATCGTGGTTTACCCCCAAATAGTGCATCCCATAATAATTGATTACTTATCATATAGTTTAATACATATTATAAAAAATAGCGCACAAATAACTTGATTTTCTAATTCACACAACAAAAAAGGCCGCTGCATTAGCAGCGCCTTTTTAGCGAATTATTTTCAATTGGCTTAAGTCAATTGAACCACCTAATGTAATGAAAATTCCGCCAATGCCCATGATAATTAATAAAATGGCGATGAGGGTGCCAGAACCTAGACTGGCTAATGAGAAAGGCGAGGTTGCGGCGGTGCCTTTTTTGGTCAACCAACGACCAAAGTTACCAGCCAAAAATAACTCAACAATCCCACCAATTATAAACATTAAACCAATTAATATTCCAAAAACTAATGGCATTTAATGATCTCCTTCCTAGAATTGCTCACGCATTAATACCGTGTGACTTTACAATGGCACCCCACTAAAAGTCATAATCAATGCACCAATGCCTGCAAGTGTTAGCAATAAACCGATTATTGCTCCAGAACCGATACTGGCTAAAGTAAAGGGTGAAGTTGCAGCGGTACCCTTTTTGGTTAACCAATGGCCGAAATTACCAGCAAGATAGATCTCATATAGTCCACTGGCCAGCAATAATAGTGATAGCGCCATTTCTAAAATGAAATCCTTCATTGTTAAGGACCTCCCCTAACATTCAATGCCCAAAGTATAGGTCCATTATCAACCTTGTTCAATGGGACCCAAGACTGATTTGCTGTAAGTGTCATTTTAATGAATACTGTTATAAGTTGCTTTTAGATGACTATAATTTGCTTTTCACAGTTGCTTGTCATCAGGTCTGCGTTTAATTTTGTTGAACATTGAAATTAAGCAAACAAAAAGAAGATCACATTACGATCTTCTTTAGCAAGTTTATTTTAAATCAACAGTTAATTCAACTGGGAAATGGTCTGAAGGATAGAAACCAGCGTCGAAAGTGCGGTCATCGATGTTGTAGCTGTCGATGGTGACAAACTGATTGGTGAAAATAAAGTCGATCAGGCTGTAGGCAGTCACGTCTTCGGGGATGAAAGTGCCATCCATTTGCCAGCTGCCATTAGGGCCGGTTGGTGGCGTCTGACTATGAGTGCGCGCGTCCAGTAACTTTTCAGCGACGTAGTGATAAGTTGGGTCGTCCATTTCGACGTTGAAATCGCCCATTAAGAAAAATGGTTGCGTGGCAATTTTATCAGCAAGTCGCTGCAGAATTAATTCGGCCCCAAATTGCCGCGCTTCTGCGGAGGCATTGTCCAAGTGGGTGACAGTGGCAACGAATTCGGCCCCAGTTTGGCGGTCCTTTAATTGCACGTAGACGCAAACCCGTTTGCAGCCGGCACCAGGATATAATTCCGGCACGGCTGGATTTTTAGCTAACCAGAAGTGGCCGTGATCAACTAATTCAAATTTATCCCGCTTGTAGAAAATCCCATTGTATTCGCCTTCGGTTTGGCCATCATCGCGAGCAACGCCGACCCAGTCATAACCAGGAAGCTGTTTCAAGGTGGCTAATTGTTGCTTCAGCACTTCCTGGACGCCGAAGAAATCCGCATTAACACTTTTTAACAGTGCCATGACTTGGGTGTGCCGCCGCGCCCAACCGTAATCCTGGTCGTCAGGCGTGTCATAGCGAATATTGTAGGTCATCATTTTATAAGTCATCAACATAATCTCCTTAATTTGCGGGCAATCAAGCACTTGCCCAGTCTAAAAATAATTGCTGACAATACAAAAAGTGTAGCACGATTTGTTGGGGCAAAACGGGCTACACTTAAAGTTTTGAAAATAAGTCATAGTGGGGTGAGAATGACTATTGTTGCCGTGAATGCTTCATGGAAACGCCGAGGATGAGCAGCAGTGACAACCCAGTGATCACGAGTAGCATAGTTGTTGTCTTAGATTCAGATGCTTGTGGTAATTTATCTTGTTTGTTTGTTTCTTTAACAACTGGTTTAGTGACGGCGGCAGTTACTTTTTCATAATGATAAGTGACTGTTGTGTTGGCTTCAGCGAACTTGCCGTTTTCAGTGCCAGTTGTCTTAACTAAACGATAACCGTTAATTGCTAATGCTTTCGTTTGGTAAGCAGTACCAATTTTACCAGTCAAAGTTGTGTCGGCGTGCAGGGTTTTGCCGGCTTGATCAAGATAGCGAACAATGACATTACCATTGGCAACTGCCACGTCATTTTTAGCATAAGTGAAAGTGATTGTGTGGTCAGCAAAGTCATATTTGCCAGCTAAGTCGCCGTCAGTCTGTTGTAAAGTATAGCCGTCAATGTTAGCGACTTTAACATCATAGTCGCTCCCAAAATCACCAGTTAAAACTTGGGCATCTTGTAACGCCTTGCCGTCAGTTGTCTGGAAGTTAACCGTGACTTTACCAGTGGCATTGGTGATTGCTGCTTGAAGCGCCGTTACGCTAGCATCAATTTGCGCTTGAGTATATTCTTTGCCACCAATTAATTGGGCTAACTGATCAGACTTGGTCCGCAAATCTGAGACATTAGCTAAGCTACGAGCGCGTTGCAGTGTGGCTAACATTGCCTGTGATTGAGATAAAGTTTTTTCAGCAGCAGTTAAGTTGATTGCTAACAAGTTGTTTTCCAAAACAGGGTCATAAGTTGGTGAAATGGCACTGTCGTAGTCTTTGCCCATAATAGCTTCGTTGACTTCGTAAAGATTTTGGCCAGCGTTAATCGCTTTAGTGGCAGTCGCAATTGTATCAGCACTAAGGTCTTTGCTGAAGCGAATCCGTTGTAAGTGATGCTCAGCTAATTCCTTAGCTGAATCTAATGACCAGCCGTTAACTTCTTGAATTGAAGTCTTAGTCCAAATTAAATTGGAAGGGCTGATATGACTGAAATCAGGTTCGTTGTAAGTTTTGCCATCACGGTCGAAAGCGTAAAGGAACATCCCGCTTAAGTTATTATCCCGTGAATATTTAGCAACGTTGTAGATGTTGGAGTTTGTGTAAACTGGGTCAGTGTCGTACCAACGGTTGCCAGGATCTTGTTCTTCAGGGAAAGTTAAACCAGGCATGAATTTATTGCTTGGTAAGCCAGCTGCTTCATATGCTGCAGCTGCTTTGCCAGTACGATCGGCACCACTACCATATTGTTGATAGGGCACTTGGTCGAAAACGTCAACGACATTCTTGAATGGATCCATATTTGTGCCGTTACTGTCATAGAGGAATAAAGTGCCGTTATTCGCTTTAGGGCCGATATATTTCGACAAGGCACGAATCACGCCATCAGATAATTTCACTTCGAGTGCTGATGGTTGAGTTTCCATGTCAATGTCTAAGCCATCAAGTTTCCATGGTGTCATTAATTCTTCAAGTAATTGCTGAGCATAGAGATCAAATTGTTCCTCAGTTGGATCAGCGCCATATTGATAATAAATTGCCGTTAATTTACTATAGTCGAAACCACGAACTAATTTGACGCCACGAGCATGCAAGTTATCAGCATATTCGCCTTTTAATTTATCGAAGTATGGTTTAGCGAGAGCTTCTTGTTCCTTAGGTACATAGCTAAATACGTTAACAATATTTACGCCATAAGGAATATCGTCCATCGTTAACCAGTTGGGATCAGTGATGCTGGTGTTGACGCCTTGCATAGTCTTATCGCGCCAAGCCCGATAATAAACCATGAAATTCTTGTTGATTTGTTGCTGAGCAACCGCTTGACCATGAACAGTCTGCGGTTGTTTGCCCATTAATAACCCTAAAAGCCCACAGAACGCTACCAGGCTTAGTAACCCTTTTTTCTTCACGTGTGTTTCCCCCTAGATGAAATTAGTTTTTGGTGACAGCCAGCCTTTGTAACCGCTATCAATCGCCTATAGTCTAAAGGGTAACTCAATCAGAAACAATGAAATTTTTAAAGGTCTTTAATAATTAACTAAAAAAATACAAGTTCAGTATTCAGAACTGATTGCGCGTTTGCAACGGTGTTATAACGATGAGTTGCATGAACAAAGTATAGAAATGATAGATCAACTTATAGCACTTTGGTCTACTTGAATAGACAAGTATTTATTGCTGTTCCGACAGCGATTGATAATCGTCTATATGGAATTGGTTCGTACCAAAAATAACTGATTTTAGCGTGCGATTCCAATTTGAACTGGTTTTAGTGGGAATGGCGGATAATTCCGATACGGTCAGCGCCGGTTGAAGTTGTGAAAACTAGATGGCGCTTGACTGCATTCCGGGCTGCTTGGCGTGGAACGCTGCCGGCGTTGATTTGAGCTTATTGCTAACGCAACAATCTCAAATACAAGCCTTATCGTAAGTGCTAAAGCACTAACGATAATTTGGCGGCTGACGCCAAGATCCCTCCACGCCGTCTGAAGTTCATGTGGTGCACTTTATCTTCGCTAGCATTTGAAGGCAGCAATGTAAGATTGGGATAAACATACGATTAATATCATATTCTGAATATAGGTCTTCACTGTGTTTTGAGTTAAATTAGGCCACTTTAGATTTAGGACAGCTTTAGTAAAGTTAGATGCCAATTATCTAGAACCACCTGTGTTAACCCTCAAAATTGCTTATCACTAATTAGAAAAATAATTTTTAGCAAATTAATAAGCCTGTCTAACAAGCTTTCCGGATAGTAAACCAGAAATTGTTAAGACAGACTTATTGGTAAATATTGATTAGTTGTGAGCAGCAACCAGATCTGTTTTGTTGCTTAAGACAAGATACCGAATTGATAACCGTGAGTTTTATAATATTCAATCACTTTTGGTAGGGCTTGGAGGGTTAATTCTTTGTCGATGGCGTCGTGCATTAGGATTACTTTAACTGGGCTTGAAGGAAAAGCTGTCAAAGAGTTGGCGTGATATTGCAACATCGCCTCGACGGTTTTCGGACCGCGGCTACCGAGCGCATCACCAACGGCACCGTTCCAATCCATCCAAGTTACGCCGAGCTGCTTAAGTTGCGCATCAGCAGGCGCCAGTCCTTGCCAAGACATGTGGCCACCAGGATAACGCCAGACTTTGGTGGTGAAGTCCGCGCCTAAAATTTGTTGCATCAGGGTTTCAGCTTGTTGATATTCGCGAACGATATTGGCGGCGTTGGCAACGCGATTAGGGTAAAGCAGACTGTAATTATGATCGTAGCTGTGAATGGCGATGCCATGACCAGCTTGATACTCTTTTTGCAGCATTGCTTGATTATCTGGGGCAGTCAGGGTATTACCGACCACAAAGAAGGTCGCGTGGACTTGTTGGTCAGCCAACACTTGTAAAACTCGTGGTGTCATCGTTTGATTAACGCCATCATCAAACGTTAAAAAAACAGTTGGTTGGGTAATTGTTGTGGGTTGGCCAGTCATTGCTGTTTGCACTTCAGCGGCTGAGTAGGCATAACTATCAGCGCTGGCAATATGATTAGTGGCGGCCCGATTCTCGTCAACGGTGGTGGTGTTTTCCTGAGTTTGCGAATCGACGTCCGTACTTGAATTACTGGCTGATTCGGCCACACCGCTAGTTGAACTACTGTCCGCGTCTGAAGCACTGCTACTAGTTGCGGCAGTTGCTTTTTTTGATTTTTGGCTGCTGGTGACTGAACTGGTGTCAGCTGATCCCTGCGCTGCTGGCTTCTTCTGTGTTCGACAGCCGCTGAGAATGATCAATGCGCTAAGACTAAGAATTAATAAGAGCCCGGTTTTTTTCAATTTGTTGGTTCCTCTCCAAGACATTACTCTTAGTTTAAACAATCCAGACAAGTTAATAAAGCGAGGCTTACTTTTTTTAGGAAAAAGTTTGCCACAAAAAAAGCGACCCCACAAAATGAGGTCACTTTCGTTTAAAAACTATTTTTCAACAGCTTGTAATTTTTGATTATCGTCTAATTGGGAAATGCCCATTAAACCCTTCTTCTGCAAGCGTTGCATGACTAACCAAAGCAATGCTAAGGAAATGACAGCAATTAAGATCATGTAGAAGATGGCGTAACTTACGGTGCCACTTGCAATCCCACTGGTAATAGCTTCACGGAAGCCGAGGATTGAATGAGTCATTGGTAAGAATGGGTGAATGACGTTGTAGAAGTGGTTGGTAATTTCCATTGGGAAGGTACCACCAGAACCACCTAATTGCAACATCAAGAGTACCATGGCGATGAATCGACCTGGGTTATCCAGCCACATTGATAAGAACATGACGAGATACATTGAGGTCATCGCGAATAACCAAGCAATGAAGTAGAAGAGGGCAACGTGTTCAACTTGTAAACCGCCGACCATGATCAAGGTTGCTTCAACAATGGCCATCCCGGTGGCAACAATCCCACCAATGGCGATCTTACTGAAGAACCATTGAGTAGGTGTGCCATCACGACGAGAAACTTTACGAATTGGATAAGCAAAGTTGAAGACCAAAGCGCCGACATACAATGCTAATGACAAGACGTAAGGAGCTAAAGCATGACCATAGTTAGAAACTTTACTGTAATAAGTGTGCTTCGTCTTAGTAGGCGCTGCAAACATATCAGCAGTAGCACTAGTTAACTTAATGCCATTAACTTCTTTAGCACCACTAACTAATGATTTCGCTAAAGTCTTAGAACCGCCTTTAAGTTTGCTTGCACCACCAGTTAATTCTTTGTTGTTGTCAGTTAATTGAGTTGTCCCATCAAGTAATTGTTGGACACCACTTGTTAAGGCAGGCAATTGACTGTTCATGGTTGTTAAACCACCGGAAACTTGACTAGCACCACTTGTTAAAGCACTGCCGTTAGCAGCTAATTGTTGGCCACCAGCGTTTAATTGGTTAACACCAGAAACTAATTGAGCAGTACCATTGTTCAATGAAGCGTTGTTAGCAGTTAATTGGTTAGCACCTGATTGAAGTTGGCTAACACCGGCGATTAATGTAGGAACGCTACCATTCAACTGTGCTAAACCAGCATTCACTTGTTTGGCACCAGCAGTTAATTCAGTACCTTTTTCAATTAAACCGCCGTCAACAATCTGCTTGTTTAATGCAGCCAGACCACTTGCCAATTGTTGAGCACCGGGTTTCAATTGATCGGATGCACCACTTGAAATGGCTTTAGCACCATTTTGAATTTGTGTCAGAGCAGCAGTCAATGTCTTACTACTTTCACTCTGAATTTCAGCAAATTCGGTAAAACTATCGCCCATGCCAGTTACACTATCTGATAATTCTTTAAACTCTGCGGGATGTTCTGCAGCGACACCAGCCTGGGCAAGATCAGTCATTGCCTTTTTAGCTTTAACACCATCTTGAGCAAAAGCGGCAGCAGCAGCTTCTGATTTTGCGGTTGTTGCCTTCATGCCAGCTTCAATAGCTGTTACACCACTATCAATACCATTTGCACCAGTTACGATTTGATCAATACCTGCTGGCAATTGTGCAGCACCAGTATTAAGTTTATCGACAGCATCAGCAATTTGATTTACTTTGCTAGTATAAAGTGCTGTTCCATCGTATACTTGCTTGCTACCGCTAACTAATTGACTGACACCAGAGGATAATGTACCAGTTTGGCTACCCATTTGGTTCAAACCGCTAGCCAATTGAGAAACGCCACCAGTATAAGTGCTAACACCACTTTGTAAAGTGCCGACGGAACCGTTTAAAGTACTGATCCCAGAAGCAACTTGGTTAGTCCCAGCAACATAAGTGCTAACGCCACTGCTCAATTGGTTAGCACCAGTTGTTAACTGTTGCACGCCACTTGAAAGTGGGCTAACTTTTAAGCTCATCGTTTGAATACCATCATGAACTGTGGAAACACCTAATGTATAAGTGTTGATCCCATCGTCCAAGGTAACTAAGCCGTTGTTGATTTGAGTCGCGCCTTTACCAGCGGTCTTCATGCCTTTACCAACAACCTTAACTTGTTCAAAAAGGGCACTGGCATAAGCATTCGTCACATTAGCACGAATTTCTTTATCTAAGGTATCCACACCAATTCCGGAAATAACTTGACTTAAGTAATTCAACGAATCATTCGTCTTGTAAGTCAATTGCATTTTCTTAGGATGGGAACTGAGGACAGTTGCCGCATTCTTTGAAAAGTCCTTAGGAATTGTTACTACCGTATAATATTGGTTGTTTTTCAAGCCATCAGCCGCTTTTTTAGCACTGACGAACTTCCAACCTAATTGCTTGTTTTTCTTCAACTTATCGACTGTTTGTTGGCCGACATTCATTGAAGTCCCGTTATAAGTAACAGCCTTATCTTCGTTAACGACTGCGACGGGCAAATCTTGTGTATCACCATAAGGATCCCAAACCGATTTTAAGAAGAAAATCGAATACAAGAACGGGATAATCATAATAACTAAGACAGATAACAAAATAAGTTTGTTTTTCTTAATAAAACCGAATTCATCCTTAATCATAAGAACCTAAACACTTCCTCCACTTACTCTAAAACTTCTCCTAAATATAAATCGACCAATTGCTGGAACGATTGTTGTTGCTTGGCTTGAATCTTGGTCAAAAAACCCATGATTTCCAGCACGGTGTAACCTAAAACGCTACTGATGAAAGCTTCCTCATAAGCGTCGTTAGTCATCTTCTTCAGCTTCACATGTTGCGTGACGCGCCGCAAAAGATTTAAGACACGGCCAGTTTCCTGAACAAACGGACTATCTTCAGGATAACGATGGACATAATAGATTAACTGCACTAGTTGACCTTGAGATTCAAAATAGGCGTGAGCAATATCTGCGTATCCACGCAGCGCTTCTTTGCCAGAAATACCAGTCAGACTTTCGGCCATCTTCATATATAACGTCTTCATGAAGTTGGTCCCAATATCCTCAATGACGGCATCAACGTTGGCGTAGTAGTTATACAAAGACTGTGAGCGAATATCTAATGCTTTAGCTAAACTCCCAAAAGTTAATTGGGGGAAACCTTCTTCGCCAACAATCTTCTGTGCTGTGGCCATAATCTTCTCTCGACTCAGATCGTGCGTTTTACCCATTTATCTATCACCCGCTTTCAAACCGCTGTGCCACTTTTTGACTACGTTGAGAAATTATATTCCGACAATTACCATTAGTCAACCTACAACTTGTAGTTTTTTGCCTGTTAGTCGTGCAAAACCGGAAAAATTTCTTATCATCGTCTAAAATTCTGCGAGTACCAGTCTAGACAAGCCCCGGTGTTAACATTATGACAGCGCTACCCATTTTCTGACAAAATTTCTGCTTGCGTAATCTTTGGCAATGAAAATATTTTAATCTTTTTTTGTTGATAACTAATTGACGGTGGTCAAGTTTGCTCTCGAATGTTATTGATGGCAATTACAAACCATGATTCAAAACCGTTAAAACCCTGGTGAAGATGTTAAGACGGAATTGGTTCTGACTCCATTGCGGGCTGCTTGGCGTGGAACGCGGCCGACACTGATTGAAGCCTTTTTTCAAAAGTCTTCAATACAGGTCTTATCGTAAGTGCTAAAGCACTAACGATAATTTGGCGGCTGACGCCAAGATCCCTCCATTCCGTCTGGAGTTGAGGTGGTTTACTGCATCTTTGTTAGTGTTCAAGGCAGTGGTAGCAGGGTTCAGTGACTCAATTTAATCAGTAGTAATAGTTGAACAGTAACAAAAAACGGTGTGACGGCTCTATTCTTCAATAGAGATTGTCACACCGCTTTGGTATTACCACAATCTGATTCAGCTAAATAGTGGTAATCAGTTTTGTTAGTTTAATCTAGGCAGGGGCCCAGCGATTGGCGTCAATGGTGAAATTATTCTTGCCGCTTTAGCGGTTAGAATAAGGCTTGTATTTG
>NZ_RHOU01000021.1 GCF_003946645.1 Lapidilactobacillus wuchangensis | reverse complement strand
CGAGCCTTTGTCTAATTGCTAAAGCAATAAGACAAATTTGGCGGCTGACAACCACGCCCTCCATTCCGTCTGGAGTTAATGTTGTTCGCCGTATTTTTGTTAGCTGTTAAGGCAATTGTAGTGGGTTAAATCAACTTGATCTGAATTCTGATCACAACTTAATAGTGCAACACAAAGTTTGTTTGCCAGTTCGTTTCTGAATTTAGCTGGCCAGAAATTTTGTCAATCGGGTTTATTAGTTGTCATCAATCTGTTTTTCTAAATAGTGATGTTCTACTCTGTTAGTTTACACAGGTGGTGGCTGAACGATTGGCGTCAGCTGTGACATAAGGCTGTGACACAAGTCAGATATTTGCTGAAACCTTGCAATAACAGCATTGATTACCAGCAAAGATAAAGTGCACTAACTCAACTCCAGACGGCGTGGAGGGATCTTGGCGTCAGCTGCCAAATTGTTCTTAGTGGCTGGGCCACTTAGTACAAGACTTGTATCTGAGACAATTTGGTTTCTAATTGGCTCAGATCAACGTCGGCCGCGTTCCACGCCAAGCAGCCCGGAACAGAGTCAGACGCCATTCTGTTTTTTGCACTTATATCACGGACGGCCACACCACTTAACACAAAAAAGCAACTTCAACATCAACAATGTCAAAGCTGCCTGATTAAATTTTTAACGAATAACTAATACTGAAACCGGTGAATGCTTGACCATATAGGCAGCTTCACTGCCAATCTGAGTCAGCTCAGTTTCTTTTTTAGACTTAGCACCAATAATCAACAAGTCTGGTTTCACACTAGGAATAACTTCTCTAACAATGGCTGCACCTGGTTTACCATCAGCAATAATTGTCTTAACGTTTTTCACGCCACGCTTTTCGGCTTCGTAGCGATACTCTTCCAGATGAATTTCTAAATTCTTATGCTGCACTTGAACGTAATCATCATCCAAATCCTGATAAACATTCATGGCATCTATATCCCAAACTGACACAATTGTCAGTCCCAAATGTTGTTCTTGTGCATAATGAACGGCATAATCAAAAGCAATTGCTGAGTAATCTGAATCGTCAACACCAACTAATATGTTCTTGAAATAAACACCCTTACTTGCTATCGTCATAATCGTTATTCCCCCTTTGCTGTTATTTTACAACAAAAGTTAGAATAAACCCTTAACTGACTCCCAGACAATCTGAGCATTTAAAATCGTTAGCCCAATCGTGCAGACCCAAGCTAAGATTGTGACCCATTTATGGTTGACGAAACGTTCACCCATAATTTTCTTCGATCCTGTGAAAATTGTTAAAGGAATCATTGAAATAGGTAAAGCAATTGACAAGAAGACCTGTGAGTTAACTAGTAAGGCATCAAGTGCAGATTCCTTACCACGATACATAATCGCACAAATCAAAACTGGAATAACGGAAATAATCCGGGTAACCATCCGCCGGGCCCATAAAGGCATCTTCATGTGGATGAAACCTTCCATAACAACTTGTCCAGTTAAAGTCCCAGTGATAGTTGAGTTCTGGCCAGATGCTAACAAAGCCACAGCAAATAGCACTGATAAAACAGGTGACGCAACTGAACCAGCCATTTTAGGATCTTGTAAGGCGTTATATAAGTTACCAAAAGTACCTAATTGTGAGGTATCTTTACCGAAGAATAAAGCAGCACCGACTAACAATAACAAACTGTTAACAACAAAAGCAGCTGTTAATTGGATATTAGAATCCCAAGTTGTGTATTTAATTGCCTTAGCCACATCAGCTTCATTATTACGATCAAACTCACGTGTTTGCGCAATTGATGAGTGTAAGTACAAATTATGCGGCATGACAGTGGCCCCGACAATCCCTAAAGCCATATGCAATTGCCCTGGTTCAAAGATTTCTTTACGTGGGACCAAATTAGCAAATGCGGCAGCCATATCTGGTTGTGCTAAAGCAACTTGATAAATGAAAACGACCAAAATAACTAAAATTAAGGTCACAACAATGGCTTCAATTTTACGGAAACCTAGTTTGGTCAATAATAGTAAGACGAACACATCAAGAACGGTTAAAGCGACACCGATCATTAATGGAATCCCAAACAATAATTTCAGAGAAATCGCACCACCAATAACTTCAGCGATATCAGTCGCCATGATGGCTAATTCAGTGGTGATCCATAAAACAAAACCTAGCTTTTTACCAGTATGAGCCCGGGTAGCTTGTGCTAAGTCCATTCGCGTCACAATCCCAAGTTTAGCTGCCATGTATTGCAACAGCATCGCAATTAAACTTGATATTAAGATGACGGACATTAGTAAGTAGCCGTATTCGGCACCACCACCGATTGAGGTGACCCAGTTACCAGGATCCATATAACCGACGGCAATTAATGCGCCCGGTCCTGAAAACGCTAGTAAATTTTTCCAGAAATTACCACCCTTGGGAATTTCGACGGTTCCGTTGATCTCTTCTAGACTTGGCCCGTTTGCATACTCGATTAGCTTATGATGCTCTGGGTGTTGATTTGATTCTGCCATGCTCTCCAATCCCTTCTCTTCATGAACTCCTGTCCTATATTGTACTCCTCTTTTAAATAATGTGAAGATAAATTTTAGGCCGGCCAAACCATTTACTTTCAGAAAAGCTTATCGTTTAAAAAGGAAATTTACAGTTCTGACATTAAAAATGAGCGGTCATATTGCCCATCAGATTGAGCTCATTTCAGAAACTCACCAGGCTAACCACTGGAAATCATGATATTACCAACGCTTATCAAAAATGACCACAAAAAAACTATCCCTCAGTAAACAAACTGAAATGGATAGTTTTGTCATTTTAGGTCATTGTTTAATCAATTGGCACCAGTTATGGGACCATTTAATTTTTTAATCATTAGTATCATTCAAAGCAATTGTTTGTTAACAATTAATCGTAATGACTTTAGTTACCTACACTATAGTTAGGGGCTTCTTTAGTGATTTGAACATCATGAGGATGTGATTCACGCAAGCCAGCACCAGTAATGCGAACGAATTGGGCATTATCATTTAACGCTTTAATTGTTGGGGCACCAACATAGCCCATGCCGGAACGTAAACCACCGACCATTTGATAGATCACGTCAGCTAATGGTCCCTTGTAAGCCACGCGGCCTTCAATACCTTCTGGAACTAACTTATCAGCTTCATTAACACCTGATTGGAAATAACGATCAGATGAGCCATGAGACATTGCTGCTAACGAACCCATACCACGATAAGTCTTGAAACGACGGCCTTGGAAAATTTCAAATTCACCAGGCGCTTCGTCAGTCCCAGCTAACATACTGCCTAACATCACTGCTGAACCACCAGCAGCCAAAGCTTTAACAATATCGCCAGAGAATTTGATCCCACCATCAGCGATAATGGCTTTGCCACGCTTGCGAGCTTCAGAAGCAGCGTCATAAATTGCGGTGATTTGTGGCACACCAACACCAGCAACGATTCGAGTTGTACAAATTGAACCTGGGCCAATGCCGACTTTAACCACATCGACACCAGCATCAAACAAAGCAGCAGTCCCCTCAGCAGTGGCAACATTCCCAGCGATTAAAGTTTGCTTAGGGAAAGCAGCCCGAATTTCACTGATTTTCCGTAAAACACCAGCGGAATGACCGTGGGCAGTGTCAATAATAATCGCATCAGCGCCAGCATCAAATAATGCTTGAGCCCGTTCAAAAGTATCAGAAGTAACACCAACGGCCGCAGCTACTAATAAACGGCCATGGCTATCCTTGGCTGAGTTGGGATATTGTTTAACATTTTCAATATCTTTAATCGTAATTAAGCCGCTTAAACGACCAGCATCATCAACTAAAGGTAATTTTTCAATACGGTGTTGTTGTAAAATACGTTCAGCTTCTTCTAATGAAGTGCCCTTCTTAGCAGTGACTAATTCATCGTCAGTCATTACTTTAGCAACTGGTGAAGCCCAATCAGTCACGAAACGTAAATCACGATTGGTCACGATCCCAATTAATTCAAGGTTGTCTGCAGCTTTAACTACTGGCACACCACTGATTCGATAGCGGCGCATCAACTTTTCAGCTTCGCTAACAGGTTGTTCTGGCGTAATGAAAAACGGATCAGAAATGACGCCACTTTCAGAACGCTTCACCTTGCGCACTTCATCGGCCTGTTGTTCAATACTCATGTTCTTATGAATAACGCCTAAACCACCTTGACGCGCCATGGCAATCGCCAAACCAGATTCCGTCACGGTATCCATGCTAGCACTGAGAATTGGGACGTTTAAGTGAAGATTAGCGGCTAAATCAACTGATAAATCAACATCATGTGGTAAAACATGACTTTCTGCCGGGATTAATAACACATCATCAAACGTTAAGCCTTCTTTTGCAAATTTTGTTTCCCAATTACTCATTACAACAGCCTCCAGAAATTATTTTTATCTTTTAAGTTAGCATAGTAAACTAGTCAGGTCAATGACCTTATGAATAATAAGTGTAAAAAGTTTGCAACTATTCAGATAATTTTGGTTACTTGCTGACGTGACAAAGTTCAAAAACAGAACGGGTTCTGACTGCATTCCGGGCTGCTTGGCGTGGAACGCGGCCGGCATTGATTTGAGCTTATTGCTGCGCAACAATCTCAAATACAAGCCTTATCGTAAGTGCTAAAGCACCAAACGTGTTCGGGGCGACAAATGGCTATGCCTAACTTAATTATTTGCTCGATCGGCACTGCCGCTCAATCAAATAATTGAAGTTATACTACGCCAAAAGTGCGTCGCCCCTCACACTCTAATAATTTGGCGGCTGACGCCAAGATCCCTCCATTCCGTCTGGAGTTGAGTTAGTACATTTCATATTTGTTAGTGTTTGAGACAGTGGAAGCAAGATTTATCAACTCAATTCAATCAGTAATAATAGTTAAGTAGTATGAAAAGTCGGTGTGACAATTCCAATTTTTCAATAGAGGTTGTCACACCGACTTTGTATCATCACAATCTGTTTCAGCCAAATAGTGGTGCTCAGTTTTGCTAATTTAATTCAGGCAGGGGCCCAGCGATTGGCGTCAGCTGTGAAATTATTCTTAGCAATTTATTGCTTAGAATAAGCCTCGTATTTGAGATTATTGCGCTAGCAATAAGCTCAAATCGACGGCCACAGCGTTCCACGCCCATAAAATCGCTGGGCCCCTGCCGCGCTCAACTAGGGACAGACCAAACGCATCTCTCAACAAGTAAGCATATTCTTGGGCCCACGTGCCGTTTTGGCGTAAGATGATGGCACCACAGATAGGGTTCTTTCGCTATTTGGCTAGTCAGGATTAAGAAGGGAGTTGTTTTGCGATGATGACCATGATGGATTCTTACAGTTGGGGCGGTATGATTTTTTGGTCAGTTTTACTATTAGTTGTCATTGTTTTACTCGTGATTGCCGTGGCTTATTTACTTTGGAAAGTCAATCATCTGAATAATCAGATCGTTGAGTTGGAAAATCAACAGCGGCATCCCGATCATTAAAAACAGCCAACAAAAAATTCCCGTTAGCAGGAACAATACCTGTTGCGGGAATTTTTTTGCTGATTAATCTTACATCAAACGTCCTTTAATATGATAGCGACGACGGAATAAGTAGCGGCCACCATAAGCCAAGGCGGCAACTAAGAAGTAACCATAAGCTGGTAGAACTGGGTTCAAAGCTGGGGTAACGACAGTCATAAAGCTGATCAAGACCATGACGGCGAACACACCAACGACGGATAAAAGAATCACGCGCCACAAAGGCTGCTTTTTCTTCTTATCGTCAGCGTCGGCATTTTGCTCATCAGCGGTTGACTTGTTTTTGTTACGGCGAGCATCCATATTGTCGGTGAACCAAGTCAGCAAGAAACCAAAGGCAATTGACATGACAATCAAGGTTCCTAAGCCGGAGTTAGCAGCAGTACTGGTTTGTTTCTTCATGAAGAGTCCCATTAAACCAAAGACAGCGGCTAAGATCACTAAATATAATAATGACCAGTCAACTGAACGCATCCAGTATTTCAAAGTAATTGGTTTTGCTGGGGCGTGAATAATGTTTTCAACTTTAACAGTTGGCGCACCATAAAGTTGATTAGCCGGTTGCCCAGTTCGTTGCGCTTTAATAATTTCTGGTAAAAAACCATTGATTTTGGCATCTGCATCTTCTGGCGCATAACCAGCTTCAACTAATAATTTGTGCATTTTAAAAATGTAGTCAGTGTTCTTATTAGTTAATTCAGCGCGCATTTCGGTGGTCGACATGGTGGCCACATCTTTGAACGTCACTTGGCGCGCGCGATTCTTGGCTTGGCGAGCACTGGCCTTCTGGTTGCGCTCAGCATTAGAAGGCGCCTCTGAATTTGCTTCGGTCGTTTCTGTTGCTTTTTCTGTTGTTGCTGCTTCTGTTGCTGATGATTCAGCAGATTGATCAGTCGATGATGCGGTGGCTGGCTGCTTAGGTTCAGCTGCTGACTCGCTTGATGCAGTCGTCTGATCAGTCGTTTTCTGTTGTTTTTCTTCGTTAGATTCCACTAAAAAATCGCTCCCTGTTAAATTTTTCCGAGATTAAACATTGAACCGGAATTCAATAATGTCACCATCTTGAACCACATATTCTTTACCTTCAGAACGCAAACGGCCAGCTTCACGAACTGCTTGCATGCTGCCGTAGTGATCTAAATCAGCAAAGGATATTGTTTCGGCACGAATAAAACCACGCTCAAAGTCAGAATGGATAATGCCGGCAACTTGTGGTGCTTTCATGCCGCGCTTGAAAGTCCAAGCCCGCGTTTCCTTGCCACCTGCTGTGAAGAAGGTTGCCAAACCTAATAAGGCGTATGACGCTTGAATCAATCGATCCAAGCCTGATTCACTAACCCCTTCAGCAGCCAAGAAATCCTTCTTGTCATCGTCATCAAGCTCAGCAATTTCCTCTTCTGTTTTAGCAGAAATGCCTAATGCTTGGGCGCCTTCTTTTTGAGCGTAGTCACGCACAACTTGGTAGTATTGATCACTGTCAGGATCAGCCATTGATTCTTCAGCAATGTTGGCCACATACAGCACTGGCTTAGCTGTTAATAAGAATAAGCCTTTAACGATTTTAGTTTGATCCTCATCAAATTCCAATGAGCGCACTGGTTGGCCGTCTTCCAAGGCTGGCTTGATTTTATCCAAAACAGCTAATTCGGCAACAGCTTCTTTGTCGCGGGTTCGAGCAACTTTCTTCACCCGTTCGTAACGCTTGTTAATGCTGTCTAAATCGGCTAAAACTAATTCTAAATTGATTGTTTCAATATCATCCAAGGGATCAACGGTCCCAGTAACACTGGTGATTTCATCATCAGCGAATGCCCGCACTACATGAATAATGGCATCGACTTGGCGAATGTTCTCTAAGAACTTATTCCCTAAACCTTCACCCTTGCTGGCACCTTTAACGATGCCGGCAATATCAGTGAATTCAAAGGTGGTATGAATAATCTTCTTCGCAGGAATCAATTCATCAATTCGTGCTAATCGTTTGTCAGGCACTTCGACCATCCCCACATTAGGGTCAATGGTTGCGAATGGATAGTTCGCCATTTCGGCACCTGCTTTAGTAATGGCGTTGAAAAGTGTTGACTTCCCAACGTTAGGTAATCCAACAATACCAGCTGTTAATGACATGATAAACTTCCTTTGTTAATTATTTGGTCGCTTAATTTCTGTTAATGGTAAATATTCAGGTTCCTGACTAGCATCAACGTCTGCTGCTAGTTGGACGACTTTTTTCAACTTCTTGGTAAAGTCGCGTCGTGGTAGCATCACAATGTGACCACAACCTAAGCAACGGATCTTGATATCGGCACCTAAGCGAATAATTTCCCAACGATTAGTCCCACATGCATGGGGCTTTTTCATTTGCACAATATCACCTAAATCAAACATAATCTCACTCCGTTCTAATCTAAGTGGAGATGCATCATTTCTAAAATCCGATTTAAATCATCCGTGGATGAATAATTGATCTCGATTTTACCAGCACCCTTTTTATTGCCGTCAATCTTAACTTTGGTCCCTAATTGGTCAACCAAGGCATTTTCCGTAGCCACAATAAACGGTGATTTGGGTTGATGTTGTTTGCTTGCCTTAGGTTTATCAGTATTTAATTGCAGCACTAATTGTTCAAGCTGACGCACGGTTAAATTGTCGGCTAAAGCTTTCTTGGCCACTTGATCAATTTGTTCTTTCCGCTTCAGGCTCAACAAAGTGCGGGCTTGGCCCATAGATAATTGGCCGGCTTGCAAATATTTCTTGGTTTGCTCTGGTAACGTCAATAACCGCAAGTAGTTGGCAATATAAGGCCGACTTTTACCAATGCGTTCGGAAACCTCTTCTTGAGTTAAGGCCAACTTCTTAATTAAAGTTTGGTACGCCTCAGCTTCTTCCAATGGTGTTAAATCTTCGCGCTGTAAGTTTTCCAGCACGGCGATTTCCATCATTTGAGTTTCATCAATTTGGCGGACAATGGCGGGAATTGTGTCTTTCCCAGCCATTTTGCTGGCGCGGAACCGCCGTTCACCGGCAATAATCTCGTAACCATTAATACTCTTGCGTAAAATAATCGGTTGGAAAACACCACTTTGTTTGATGGAATTAGCTAATTCTTGTAATGCTTCTTCATCGAAAGTTTTCCGTGGTTGATAAGGATTAGGGCGGATTTCAGCCAGTGGTAATTCTTCAACGGTCTCTTTATCAGTGCTTAAAGCATCATAATCTGAGAAAATCGCGTCAATGCCACGGCCTAACCCTTTGGAATTTTTATTGGTCGCCATTAGCCTTCATAACCTCCTTCGCTAAGGAAATATAGACTTCTGCACCCCGTGATTTGGGATCGTAATCAATAATTGGTAAGCCATAACTTGGTGCTTCGGCCAAACGAGTAATGCGCGGAATCACAGTATGATAAACGCGCTCACGGAAAGTCTTCCGCACTTCTTCAATGACTTCGGCACCGAGATTGGTCCGGGCATCGTACATCGTTAACAGCACGCCCTCAATATCTAAGTGATCATTGAAGTGCTTCTGGACTAAGCGGACGGTATTTAATAATTGACTCAGACCCTCCAAGGCATAGTACTCACTTTGAACCGGAATAATAATCGAATCACTGGCTGTAAAAGCGTTGATTGAAAGTTGGCCTAAAGATGGTGGACAATCAATTAAAATGTAATCGTATTGATCTTTCACTTCACGTAAACCGGCTTCCAAGCGTTGTTCCCGTGCCATTTGGGAAGTCAATTCGATTTCGGCACCAGCTAATTGAATCGTCGCCGGGACTACATCCAAGTTCACGCGTTTGGTGTGGTAAGTGGCAACTTTAACTGGTAATTCGTTGATCAGAACGTCGTAAACATCTTTGGAAACATCTGATTTTTTAATACCCAAGCCACTTGTCGCGTTACCTTGAGGATCAATATCAACAATTAAGACTCGTTTGCCAGCCTGATTTAAGCAAGCACCAAGATTGATGGTGGTTGTGGTTTTGCCAACCCCACCTTTTTGATTAGCAATTGAAATAATTTTAACCATTTAGTTCTCCTCTTTAGGTGCCGACGAGGGTTTGGCTGCAGTCGGCGCTTCCGTAACATGGACTGTAATTGAGATTTGATAAACATCGTTTGCCAGTTGATCTTGCACTTCAACTTGGGCACCACTGGCTTCAATTAATTGAATTGATTTTTTTAAGGTGTTTTTAGCTAAGCGTAAATCGGGATTGCCAACGTGTTGGCGCTGAGGTTTTGCTTTAGCTTTCGGTTTAGCGTCGGCACCAGTTTCAGACGTGGCTGTAGTTGGTGTTTGACTCAACCGTTTAATTAACGCGTCAGTTTGCGTCACCGTTAAATTATCGGTCAAGATTTGCTTCAAGACAATTGCTTGTGTCGTGGCGTCTAATTTCAAAAGTGCCCGCCCATGACGTGCCGAAATCTTGCCATTGACTAATGCTTGTAAAGCTTCGTCTGGCAATCTTAGCAAACGTAACTTATTGGCAATGTACGATTGGCTTTTACCAACGCGATCAGCTAATTGGCCTTGCGTCAGTTCACTATTTTGCAATAGATTTTGGTAGGCGCGGGCCTCATCAACGGGATTCAAGTCTTCACGTTGTAAATTCTCAATCACGGCCATTTCCGCAGATTCTTGCTCATCCATTTGATCAATGATCGCTGGGATTTTCCGCCAGCCTAATGCTTGAACAGCTCGAAACCGGCGTTCACCGGCAATAATTTCATAATGATCAGGTTCGTATTGACGTAACACAATTGGCTGTAATAAACCGTGAGCAGCAATTGTGTCGGCCAATTCGCTAATTGATTCATTACTGAATTGCTTGCGCGGCTGTTGGCGATTAGGTACGATTTGTTTCAAAACAATTTCTTGAACTTGCCGTGGCGCATTGGCAGGCGTGGCTGACTCATCTTCTGATGGCATAGTTGGTGTTACGGTCGCCGCATCAACGGTCGGATTTGTTTTTTTCTTGCGACTAAAGAACGGCATAATTTGCTCCCCTCAACTTCACTTGATAATTAAACATGATCGATCAACGGTGCCTTACTAATCGTGCCAGGCTTGCGTGGATAGGTCTTTGGCGTTTCTTTGGTTTTCTTAATGATCATGATGGTTCGTGGATCTTCAGTCTGTGGCAGCGTTAATTGTTTAACTGCCTCAACTTTACCACCTAAAGTTTTGATTGCATAATCAGCTTCAGCCAATTCCTGCTCACCCTTACTACTCTTCATGGCGATGAAATAGCCACCTTTTTTAACCAAAGGCAAACACAATTCAGCCAAAACTGGCATGCTCGCGACCGCCCGAGCAGTAACGACATCATAACTTTGCCGATGCGTTGACCGCTTACTACCGAAATCTTCGGCGCGACTATGATAAAAGGCTACTTGCTCCAAGTTCAATTTAGCCGCTAAATCCTGCAAAAAACGAATCCGTTTATTTAAAGAATCAACAATGCTGACTTGTAATTGGGGAAAAGCAATCTTAACTGGTAACGATGGAAAACCGGCGCCAGCGCCAACATCCAATAATGATAGCGGCTCAGTTTGCAGCTGTGGGAAAACCATTGCTAAGGTCAATGAGTCATAGAAATGTTTTAAATAAACCTCAGCCTCAGCAGTAATTGCCGTTAAATTAACGTGTTCGTTAGTTTGAACAAGGAATTGATAATAGTCAGCAAATTGCTGCATTTGGCTGGCTGTCAACTCAATTTGTCGTTGTGCCAAAACTGCTTGAAATTCATCTGGTAACATTTACTCGCCTCACTTTCCGTGAAACACTCGTTTGTTTCACACACTCCCTTTTACTTTACCGAAAATAGCGTTATTTTGCAATATGCTATAGGAAATAATTGCATTTACTTTCCAGTGAAATTCAAGAATATGAAGCGAAGTTCAAACCCGTTAAACCTTGGTTAAGATGCTGAAACCGGACTGGTTTTGACTCCATTACGGGCTTGCTGGTCGTGGAACGCGGCCGGCATCGATTTGAGCTTATTGCTGCGCAACAATCTCAAATACGAGCCTTTGTCTAATTGCTAAAGCAATAAGACAAATTTGGCGGCTGACAACCACGCCCTCCATTCCGTCTGGAATGGAGTTAGTGCATTTTACCATTGTTAGATATTAAGGCAATTGTAGTGAGATCAATCAACTTAATTTAAGTTGTAATAACAATTGAATAGTAGTACCCAAAAGTCTGTTTGACAGTTATCTGATTTAACCCAGAGAACTTGCCAAACAGACTTATTAGTTTACTACAATCTGTTTTTCTAACGAGTAATGCACAACTCTGTTAGTTTCATCAGGTGGTTGCTGAGCGATTGGCGCCTAAGTTCACTAGTATTGCCTTGATATCGACCAAATCTAAAGTGGCCCGAATTAACTCAAAACGCAGTGGAGGCCGCCGGGTTGTCAGGCGTGAAATTATCCTTGGCGATTTATCGCTTAGGATAAGGCTCGTATTGGAGATTGTTGCGTTAGCAATAAGCTCAAATCGATGGACACAGGGTTCCACGCCCTCTAAATCACCCAGCAACCACCCTTCCGACTGGGGTAGACTTAACACTATTTTGTGTCCAATCAAACTTCGTATGATTGGACACAAAAACACCACTTCTGGGCAGGAAGTGGTGTTGGTCTCATTTTATCTTGGGAGGAGTAAAATGAAAAAAGTAATGAAGAAATTAGCAATTTGGGTTTTAGGGTTTTGGAGTAGAAAGCTTTGCGCGAAGCAATTAAGTAACTTTCTATATTGACTACTATAAGCGTTGCCTATGATGAAATCGTGGCTTAAAAATGTTCGTTTAGCGAATTAATCATGACGAAAGTTTGAAGCTACTTTTTTAACGCCAATTTTTCAATGACTTCAGCAACACCATCATCATCGTTGCTAGCTGTTACAAAATCGGCTTGCTGTTTAGCTATTTCGCTACCATTGGCCATTGCCACTGCGGTACCGGCAAAGGCAAACATCGGTAAATCATTTTGTTCATCGCCAACGGCCATAATTTCTGCAGCGTTGAGTTGTAATTTAGTGGCTAAATCTTGTAGGGCTTGACCCTTGTTGACACCAGCACTCATGACTTCTAAGAAGTTGGCCGCCGCCCGTACCACATACAATTGTTGACCAAAAGCTTGTTCAACTAATGGAGCTGCCTCATCCAATAGCGTCTTTTCACCAACAAACAGGCCCTTAGCAATTTCGAAATCATGCGGTAATTCTGCTGGTTCCCGAATCAAAATACCGGCCTGATTTTCCCAAGCTTGAACAACTGTAATCGGATCAACATCGTGATCAGCCGTATAAATCTGACTATCCGGTGCCAAAACATTAAAGGGAATGTGATGTGCTTGCCCAAAACTAGTTAATTCGCGATAAAGCTGATTATTGATGACATGCCGTGCCACGATCTGACCAGTTAAATCTTCAATGACGGCGCCGTTATAAGTGATTACGTACTGATTGGCTCCAGACAATGCCAGTTGATCTAAATAATGTTGTAATCCAGCTAGTGGCCGTCCGGAACAAAGCACCACCTTGATGCCTTGTGCTAGTGCGCGTTGAACTGCTTGGTAAGTTTGCGGCGTGATCTCACCGCGAGAATTTAATAGGGTGTCATCCACATCTAATGCAATTAACCGAATTGCCATTCCTCTATTACCTCCGAAAAAAATTAATCTTGCTCTTGCACCAAATAAGGTATCATATTCAACTGAACTAGTAGGGACATTTCTACAAGTAACTGCGCCGTTTTTCAACTTTTGCGACGCTAACACTTTAAGAACTATGCTATGCTAAGCGTATGTAATTATCGAATTTGAGGTGACTTTAATGACCATTACCCACGAAACCGTGCAACTTTTACCGCGCTTGCCTTTTAAATATTACGAACACGATCCTTTAACTTCGATTGATGTAGCACCACATTGGCATGAAGGCATTGAACTAAATTATTTATTGGCTGGCGATGAGCTGCATTTTGTCACTGACGGTCAAACCACCTTGTATCATCCCGGTGATTTGTGGGCGATCAATCGCCGCGTTGTGCACAGTGCTACTGGTAGTGCAACTGCAGACTGGCAGGAATTCGGTTTAATTATTGATGATGATTTCCTGCAAGAACAGTTGCCAGCAAGCAGTAACTGGCAGGTCACTTTGGCTGGTGAACATTCGGCCATTGATGCGCCGGAAGCTTACCAAGAAATTCGCCAAGAGCTATTAGCCATTCGCACGCTAATCCAACAAGGCCTTTCTGACACCCGGCGCTTATTGATTATGAGTCACTTGTACCGGATTATTGTGGCCCTAGACGATCATTACACAGTGCCGATCAATACCCAGAAAATTAGTCCCAACTCAAATCTGACTGACTCAGTGATGACCTACATCAACCAACACTTCGCTGAAGAATTGACTGGTACGCATTTGGCCAAGCAATTTCACGTTTCGTTAACGACACTTAATCAGCAATTCAACAAGAACTTGCAGATGTCGATCAGTCATTATATTCGTTTGGTGCGTCTGATGAATGCGCGGCGCCTGTTGCTAGAAACCAATCAGAAAGTGACCTTTATTGCCAGCAGCAGTGGTTTTGCCAATGACAAAACTCTAAACCGCAATTTTAAAGCTTGGAAGGGCCTAACACCTGGTGAATATCGTCAAGCCTATGCGCGCTACCACCAAAAATAAGCCTGTCAGCTTTCAAAATTGTCCTAACGGCATTAATAAATCATGCTAATCTACTCTTTGAATCAGTTGAATTGATTCAAGGAGGTTTTTTATTTGTTACGTAGACGACGGACTAACCCAACTAGTAAAAACCCCGAGTTAATTTTGATTACGGTGCTTAGCTTGTCGCTAGTTAGCGGCGTGACTAGTCTGATCACTGGCATTTTGCCGCAATTACAGCAAGCTTTCCCTGACGTTTCGGCGACTTTAATTGAGTGGTTAGTGACCTGTGCCAACCTGAGTGCCTTAGTGACGCTGCTGCTTAATGCGAAGTTGACGCAACGTTTCGGTAATCGCCGCGTCATCATTAGCGGCCTGTTGCTGAGTGCCTTGGCTGGTAGTTGGCCTTTCTTTAGTCAAGGCTTCTGGGAAATCATGCTCAGTCGTATTATCTTAGGTTTCGGCGTTGGCCTCTTTTCACCGCACGCTATTAGCTTGATTGCTCAATTATACCAAGGCGATTTGCGGGCCCGACTTCTTGGCTATCAAACCGGCCTGTCAGCGTTAGGCAACGCACTCTTTCTGCTGGGCGCCAGTCTCTTAGTCGCTCAGAATTGGCAGCAAATCTTCTTGCTTTATTTAGTCTTAGTCATCAACGCTTTACTGGCAATTTATTGGTTGCCAGCAGTCACTCCCGCTGCTAAAACGGCTACTCGCCAGGCAACTGCTAATCCACCGTTACCACGATCAAAGTGGGCCTTACTAGGACTGACCTTCCTAACCTACCTTTTGATTTGGGGCGTCCAATTAAAGTTACCGACCCTGTTTGCCGATCGCCATTGGGGCAATGCCAAACTCATCAATCTGACGTTGGCCCTAATGAATCTTGGTGGTTTGCTGGCTGGCTTAACTTTTGGTCCGGTGCATCGGCGCTTACAACGACGGACTTTAACGTTAGGTTACGTCGGTGCTTTTCTAACGGTGGTCGGGCTGCTCTTTGCCCCTAACGCCAGCGTCGCAGTCATCATGGCTGTTGGTTTCAATTATATTTATTCTTACACCGGGCCGTATTTGGTGCTTCATGGCCAAATGGGGCTTGATCAGCAACAGATTCACCAAATGAGCAGTTGGCTGACGATCACGACCATTATTAGTGCCTTTTTTGCGCCGTTAGTTTGGAACTTATTAGGTCAGCTAGGTCCCGGAAAAACGACTGAGAATGCACTGGCTTGGGTCAGCGGCTGTCTATTAATCATTGTTATCGGCACTTGGTCCACCCTCAAAAATACAAATTAAGCAACTGGAAAGGAATTTAATCATGTCACAAACAAATCGCGAAAAAATGCATAACGGTGGTCTCTACCAACCTAGTGACCCTGAAATCGCCAAGCAACAACAATTGTGTTTAGATCGGTTATACGATTTCAATCAGACTCGCCCCTCAGAAACGGCCAAACGGCAACAATTATTACAAGAAATGTTTGCTGAAATTGGAGACGGCTGTTACTTAGAACCACCATTTCACGCTAATTTTGGCGGCTATCATGTTCATTTCGGCGACCATGTTTACGCCAACTTCAATTTAACGTTGGTTGATGATACTCATATTTATGTTGGTACCCGGACCATGATCGGCCCCAATGTGACGATTGCCACTGCTGGTCATCCGATTTTACCTGAATTGCGACGCCAAGATTATCAATACAATATGCCAGTTCATATTGGCGAAAATTGTTGGCTCGGCGCGGGCGTGATTATTTTGCCTGGAATCACCATTGGCAATAATGTGGTAATTGGCGCCGGTAGTATCGTGACGAAAGATTTGCCAGATAACGTGGTGGCAGTTGGTAATCCTTGTCACATTTTGCGGGAAGTCAACGAACATGATCGCCAATTTTATTTCAAAAATCGACAAATTGAATGGGATAATTTGTAATCATTTTTATTTAAATTGCCGCAGTTGACTGGCATAATGTAAGTAACTCTTACAAAGAAGGTCGCTGATTCAACAATGGCAACTTATTTCATCCCGATTAAAACGGCTATCTTAACTTTTCCTTTTTTAGCGCTGTTTATCGCGATTCCTTTTTTAATTTGGCAATATCGACGTTATGGCGGGCTTAGCAGTTGGCGGGCCATCACGATCTATTCGTTTATTTTCTATTTACTTTGTGCCTATTTCTTAATTATTCTGCCACTGCCCAACGTTGCTGATGTGGCCAAACTAACCACGCAACGATACAATTTAGTGCCATTTACAGCTTGGCGGGAATTCTGGCTCACCACTGTTTTTAATCCGCGCCAACCAGGTACTTGGTCAGCGGCGATTCGTCAACCCGGCTTCATTCAGCCAGTTTTTAACATTGTTTTAACGATTCCTTTTGGCGTTTATCTGCGTTATTACTTTAAACAATCCATCCCGCGGATTATTTTGTGGGGCTTTGGCTTAAGTCTGTTCTTCGAACTGACTCAATTATCGGGACTGTATGGGATTTACCCCCGGCCTTATCGTTTGTTCGACGTGGATGATCTCATTCTGAACACCAGCGGCGCGTTACTAGGCGCTTGGCTGACCCCGTTATTGGTAATGGCTTTTCCATCACGGGAAGAAATGGACGCCAAAAGTATTGCCAAAGGACAAAGAGTGACTTTCACGCGACGCTTAGTTGCTTGGCTAATTGACTTTATTATTTGCCAGCCAATTATTGTGGTCCTATTTAGCGGCCTGTTCTCATTGCTAGGTTGGCACTCGGCCAGCGACAATCACATTTTGCTTTATGCCTTAAGTTGCCTAATTGTTTTCGTATTGGTTCCTACGTGGAAACATGGCGAAACCCTTGGTAAAAAAATCGTCAAAATCGAAATTGTCTCCGCACAACAACAGCCGGTTAAATTTGGTTGGTTGTTATTACGCCAAGTATTGCTGTATGGCATTGCTTTACCTAGTTTTGCTGAAACAAATTATTTAATCACTCAGATTTTCGTGAAAATGCATCAAAGTCAGGCTAATTTTCTGCTGCTGGCGCTAAGTGGTCTGATCACTTGTTTTGTAGCAATCAACTTCATCTGGGGGTTGTTCTTCCGCCAAGGTCGATTCTTCTATGATGATTGGGCCCGAACCATGCAGATCAGTTTAACCAAGCCAGCAGCAGCAGCGCCCGCCGACGCAACTGTGTCTGAGCATGATCATCACAGTTCCAATTAATGAATCGCGTTTAAAACCGGGAAAACTAGTGAAAGTGTTGAAACAGAATTGCGTCTGACTCTGTTTCGGGCTGCTTGTCGTGGAACGCGGCCGACATTCTTTCCAACAGGGTGCGTGAATTGATTTAAGTCGCTCCCTAAGTGGGAATGGCAGGGGTGCAGCGATTTTAAGGGCGTGGAACGCTGTGGCCGTCGATTGAAGCTAATTCAAAAACCGAATTGTCTCCAATACGAGGCTTTGACTAGCTGCTAAAGCAGCAAGACAAATTTCACAGCTGCCGCCAATCGCTGAGCCCCTGCCTGAGTTAAACAGTCTAATTGAACACCACTGTTTAGAAAAACAGACGGCCACAACTAACAAAACCTGATTGACAATCTCTCTGGATAAAACTAGAGATTGTTAATCAGGTTATTTTTTGATTTCATTATTCAGATGTAACATCAGTTTAAATTTAGGTGCCGCGACCTACTAGAATTGCATCAACAACTAGCACAGATGAAGTGCTCCACATCAACTCCGGACGGAATGGAGGGCGTGGTTGTCAGCCGCCAAATTTGTGTGACATAAGTCAGATATTTGCTGCAATCTTACAATGGCTGCATTGATTATCAGCAAAAATAAAGTGAGTCACATTAACTCCAGACGACGTGGAGGGATCTTGGCGTCAGCCGCCAAATTATTGTTAGTGCTTTAGCACTTACAATAAGACCTGAATTGATGACAATTTGGTTTTTAATTGGCATCAATCAGTGTCGGCCGCGTTCCACGCCAAGCAGCCCGGAACAGAGTCAAACGCCATTCTGTTTTACTCAAAGCCGATCCGACCGCTCCGCAACTAACTATCGACGCTTAGATTTGAAAAAATCTGGTCACTATTCAGTCGCTTCAATCACAGCCAAAGCGGCATCTGGGACTGCTTCTTTTTTCATGATTTCGTAATTCGAAACGTAGGCGCCTTTTGATTTTAATTTCATGAAATAATTTCGCCGAAACTTCTTCAAGCCATCAAATTCAATCGTCCGCGATTGCCCATTTTGATCAGCGGCCAACTGTTTATAATGAGCGGTACCATAACCGTTCACACTTTCTGGATCAGTTGTTTTAATATAAACGACTTTCTCTGGTACCAGCGGATTAAAGCGGTCAACCACGCCGGCCAATTCACCGGAACTATTTCGCGTGGTAATAACCAGTCCGCCTGCTAAAATGCCCACCACTAAAATCAAACCCAAAACTACTTTAACGAATTTCTTCATGCCCAAAACGCTCCCTTTTTTATCGCAAATTGCAAGAACAAGTTAGCCACCCCATGGCACGACACCGTGAGATGAACTGTTATCTTTGATGAGTTGAGT
>NZ_RHOU01000020.1 GCF_003946645.1 Lapidilactobacillus wuchangensis | reverse complement strand
TTAGACAAAGGCTCGTATTGATGACAATTTGAAAAATTGGCATCAATCGATGCCGGCAGCGTTCCACAACCAGCAAGCCCGCAATGGAGTCAGAACCAGTTCTGTTTCAAAACCAAACCCAATTTTTTAATGACAGTGAATACTAGCTCAGCAACATGGCATCATCCGTTATTTCCTGGCCACTCCGTTGTTTAAATAAGGCCAGCAAATCAGGAACGGTTAATTTTTCTTTCTCGGCGCCGCTGAGATCCACGGCAATTTTACCTTGATCCAGCATAATCAGACGCGTGCCATATGCCAGTGCTGCCGCCATATTGTGGGTAATCATCAAGGTAGTCAAATGCTGTTCAGCCACTAATTGGGCGGTCAGATCCATGACAATTTGACTTGTTTCAGGATCAAGCGCGGCCGTGTGTTCGTCCAACAAAAGAATTGCGGGATTCTGTAAAGTTGCCATTAGCAAGGTAATGGCTTGTCGTTGACCACCTGACAATAGGCCGATTCCGGCACTCAACCGATCTTCCAAACCTAAATTAAGTAAAGCTAATTTTTCTTGAAGGAATTGGCGTTGACGACGTTTAACGCCAGGAACGAGAATCTTACGACGTTGGCCTCGTAACATCGCCAACGATAAGTTTTCCTCGACAGTTAGTAATGGCGCGGTGCCCATTTGTGGGTCCTGAAAAACCCGACCAATCAAGCGCGCCCGTTGGGAAACTGATTCGTAAGTGACGTCTTCATTATTAATCAAAACCTGACCTTGTTCGATTGGCAAATTGCCAGCAATACTATTCATCAAGGTCGATTTCCCAGCACCGTTACCACCAATCACAGCTACAAACTCACCTGGTTGCAATGTTAAGTCTAATCCACGGAGAATATGACGTTCATTAGAAGTGCCGCGGTTAAAGTATTGGTGCAATCTTTTAATTTCTAAAGCATTATTAGTCATGTTGTTCCTCCTTAAAGCTGGCAATATTCTTCTGCCGCCGACGTTGTTGAACCAAGCGTTTCTGTAACAATGGTGCCGCCAAAAAGACGGTTAACATTAAGGCGTAGAAGAGTCGCAAGTTGTTGGGATCAACGCCCCATTGCAATACCAAAGCAATGATCAATCGGTAAATAATTGCGCCACCGATAATCGTGATCAGACGCCAACCAAACGACAAATTTTGAACCAAAACTTCAGCGATAATGATGGCGGCCAAAGCAATCACGATGGTGCCGATGCCCATGCTACTATCGGCGTAACCATTAATCTGGGCCATCAAGCTGCCAGCCAAAGCAATCAACCCGTTGGAAATCATGTAAATAATAATTTTCATATTATCAGCGTTGATCCCATTGGCAGCACTCATTTGTTCGTTATCACCGACTGCCCGAGCAGCCAAGCCTACTTCGGTATTAAAGAAGGTCACTAGCAAGAAAATCACAATTGCTAAGACAATCGCACCAATTAAAATCGCCGCAAAGGTTGGTGAGAGGCCGGACAATTGGGTAATAACGGTTGAAACGCGGCCTAATAAGGAAATGTTGGATTGACCCATGATCAACAAATTAACTGAATATAAACCCGTTAAAGTTAAAATACCGGTTAACAACGCCGGAATCTTTAATTTAGTATGCAAAAATCCCGAAACAAAACCAGCTAAACAACCTGCTAATAATCCCGATAAAGTGGCCAGCCAAGGATTGACCCCGGCAACAATTTGCCGAGCTGTTACCGCGGCGCCCAAGGGAAAACTCCCTTCAGCTGTCATATCAGCAATGTCTAAAATACGAAAGGTTAAGTACACGCCAATTGCCATGATCGACCACAATAAGCCTAATGACAAACTAGAAATCAATAAATCCATAATGACCATCCTCCAAATAATAACTATCTTTATTTTTGTGTGTGACTTTGCCAGTGATGCCAATCAATTTTGAAAAAGTCGGCTAATTGATGATTAAAAACCAGTTGCGTCTTGGCCGGTTTTTCAACTGGTAACTCATGAACTGACTTGCCTTTAATAATTTCCAAAGCCATTTTGCCAGTTTGCCGGCCTAATTGGTAATAACTAATCCCTTGAGTAGCAACCCCGCCTAGCTTAACCATTGGTGTTGTGGCCGGAATGACTGGCGTGTGGGTCTTTTTAGAAACTTTACCTAATAATGGCATCGCTGCAGTTAAGACGTTGTCAGCCGGCAAATACATAACATCAACTTGCCGCGCCAGACTTGTCGCGGCCTGTTCCACATCATTGGTGGTGGCCACCGTTCGTGTCACTATTTGTAGCCCTTGTTGTTTCAAAACAGCTTTGGCCTGCTTGATTTGAATGACCGAATTAGGTTCAGCCGCGTTATACAATAAGCCAACTTTTTTTGCTTGGGGAAATAGCTGCCGCATCAAACTTAATTGCTCGGCCACCGGCACGCTATCGTTCACCCCAGTCACATTGCCCGTCGGTTTCTGTAAACTCTTAACCAAACCAGCATCAACAGGATCGGTAATCGCTGTAAAAAGTAACGGCGTCTTCTGATCAACGGCCAGCATGGCCTGGGCCGCTGGTGTGGCAATGGCGAGATTTAACGTATTATGATGATTGGCCAGGCGCTCACTCATCGCCCGCAAATTGGCCTGATCACCTTGAGCATTGACGTAATCGATTTTAATTCGTTTACTGAGCTCACCACCATTTTCTTTGACCTCGGCCAGAAATCCTTTCCGCGCTTGATCCAAAGCACTCTGGTCCATCAATTGCAAAATACCGATTCGGATTTCACCAGTCTTCTGCGGTCGCTTGCTTTGATAATCGGTCCAGAACACTAACCCCAACAACACCGCTAATAAAATAATCAAAAATTTCTTCCGCATAACTTCGTCTCCTCCAATTGAACAAACAAAAAAGCAGTCACAGAAATGATTTCTGTGACTGCTCAGTAAGCCGATTAGTTTATCCAACTAATACCCAGTCAACCACATGAAATCATCAGATCCACGTGGTTGTTTTTTCGTGCTAAATACTACGACCATCATGGATGCAAACCTTGCTTGCGCGGCTTGCATCCCAAAGATACAATCCGCTAGCCATAATAGACGTAGTAATAACTATTATTCAGTTGTAATTTTGCTAAATGTAACATGGCAATCACTCCAACTAATAAGATGTGTCTAACGATACGCACCTTCAAAGAAAAAGTCAAGCCCAAATTTAAGAGTGTGAGAAGCTGCGGGAGCGTGCGTAGGATAACTTCAAATATTTTGATGAGCGGTGCCAACCGATCATTGAAATATTTAAGTTAGCCATAGCACGCTGCAGCTCCGAACACGTTTCAAGCAGAGTGTGAGGAGCGACGCACTTTTGGCGTAGCATAATTTCGATAGTTTGATTGGGCGAGAATTCGACCGAGCAAATTATCAAATTAGGCATAGCCATTTGTCGCCTTGAACACGTTTCAAATCAAGAGTATGAAGGTCGCTGGTCTTTTGCCGTAGGCTAATTTCGATAATTTGCTGCTATTGACATAAATTTTAAACAGAAATAGTTCTGACTGCATTCCGGGCTGCTTGTCGTGGAACGCGGCCGACACTGATTAAAGCCTTTTTTCAAAAGTCTTCAATACAGGTCTTATTGTAAGTGCTAAAGCACCAACAATAATTTGGCGGCTGACGACAAGGTCCCTCCATTTCGTCTGGAGTTGAGTTGGCACCCTTTTTCATTGTTAATTTGTAAGGGGCATAGGACTTATGTTATAGCCAGAAATTATCAAATTAGCCTTGGCCATTTGTCGCCTTGAACACATCTCAAAACAAAAAGACCGCTCTGCAGCGGCCCTCTCACATTTTTTATTCTTCTGGTACCTCTGGCAATACAAAATTTTGGTTCAAGTCGAATGTAACTGGCTGCTGTACCCTAATTGTCGCAGCTGATACGGCGCAATTATAAGCCAACACTTGCACACCACTAGCTTGGGCTGCGGCAATTGCTACGGCCAGCTCTGGTTGTAACCGTTGATTGATCGTCATTACCGTAATTTCTGGCACTTGCACAATGAACAACAAATAGGCGTGGTACCCCTGCTGTTGTGCCAACTGTAAAGTATGAACATGTTTCAACCCACGAGTTGTTATCGCATCGGGGAAAGCAGCAATTTGGCCATTGACCAATGTAACACCCTTGACCTCCACGAAAAAGGCTTCATCTTTGTCGGTGGTACCAGCAATATCTAACCGCGAATCCGCAAAAACGACCTCGCGCTGAACTGTTTTAACTGGGGCAACACCAGACAAACGAATCTGACCACTTTGTAATGCGCTAGCCGCTAACGCATTGGGAATTTGCGAGTCGATATTGATCCAACGGGTCGCTGTTTTAACAGCCACCAAATCGTAATCCGTTTTTCGCTGCGGACTAGGCACATAATTTAAAGCCACGCTCACGCCGGGTACCAATAATTCGCGACATTTACCAGTATTTTTAACATGAACGACCACGGTTTTACCGGCCAAACGACAGTGGGCAATAAAGCGATTAGGTCGCGTTAAAAACGTGGCTACTTTAATATCGGAATATTGCATGCTACTCGCCTGCAGTCGTTTGCTTCTGCCAATCACGCGACCATAGTAGCCCCATGACGCCCTCACCAGTGTGCACGCCAATTGTCGGACCAATATGACTGACTTGGACCGTCATTGTTGGAAACTGTTCCCGAACTTGTTCTTGCCAATGCTGGGACGTTAACGGTGCATTACCATCGATCACCGTAACTTGTAATGGATAATCAACTGCCGCTTGGGCAGCCACCAAATCATGCAAAGCATGGGTTAGTGCCCGACGCATCGTCCGCTCCTTGGCCACGGCCACAATTTTGCCGGCCTCATCAAACTGCAGAATTGGCTTCACTTGCAGCAAGCTACCGAGAATGGCACTGGCATTGGACAAACGACCTGTTCGCAATAAATGCTGCAAATTATCCACGGCGAAGTCCACGCCAATTGTGGCGCGAAAAGCCGTTAATTGCGGCAAAATTTCAGCGGCATGCTGTCCTTGATCAACTAGCGACTGGGTATAACGCACCAAATCCGCCTCACCAGCACTAGCAATGCGCGAATCGAAGGGATAAACCTTGATTTCAGTTACTTGCGGCGCATATTGGCAGAGATTCTCATAAAAAGTTGTAATGCCACTGGAAAGATTAATACAAATCACTTCATCAAAACCGGCCGCAGCCAATTGAAAGAAGGCGGCCTCCATTTGTTGCATGGTGATCTGGGCCGTTGTGGGTAACTTATCAACTTGATGAAGTCGCTGATAAAATTCAGGCGCCGTGATGGTTTCATTTTCCAAGAAAACTTCTTCACCGAAAATCACGGTAATTGGCAACATGGTCACTTGTAGCTGATCTGCTTCTGCAGGTGTTAAATAAGAGGCACTGTCGGTTAAGATAGCTGTTTTCATTAGTCACTCACTTTTCTTGATTTAGCTGCAAGTTGATCGATTGAAATCACCATGACTGACGGCTAATTATTTATAGGTGCTGCCTTCATTTTACTGGAAAGCCTCTGAAAGTACAGACCAATTTTTTAAGCAAGTCAGCAAAGACCGGCCGACTGGGGATGCAGCCGCTAAAAAACTTTCGAAACAACTATTAGCGACCAAGCATCCCCGTCTGTTGTCCCCCGTTAAGGCAGCTCCTTTACCAAATCCGGCCAAAAAGCGGTATGATATAAACTAATATCCTCAAAAAGGAATGATTATTTTGCAAACACTTTGGCAATTATGGCTCGTCCTAATTCCCACTGGCATCGCCGCAGGAATTGTCAGTTCGGCAACTGGTCTGGCTTCACTAGTGTCCTATCCAATTTTGTTGGCGATTGGCTTGCCACCAGTCGTCGCAAATGTCACCAATACCTATTCGTTGTTTTTTGCTGAACTGGGCGCAACGATTTCCTCAAAAAAAGAACTCCACGGCCATCAACATGATTTAAAAGTTATCCTGCCCCTAACCTTGATTGGTTGTGTGATTGGCTCATTAATTTTATTTATGATCCCCGCGAGCACTTTCGAAAAAGTCGTGCCCTTCTTTATTTTGTTAGCAGCGTTGGTGGTCCTCTGGCCGCAAAATTACCGGCGAAAACCCACCATTCCTGTTGGTCAACCAGCAACACGACAGCAAAATCTCATCAAAATTGCTACTTGGGCGGGAATTTTCTTAGTCGGTGTTTATAGCGGTTATTTTGGCGCTGCTAGCGGTGTGCTCATGCTGTCTTTGTTAGCCGTAATTAGCCCGCTAACTTTCGCTGAGTATAACGCCGAAAAAAATGTTACTTTAGGCTTAGCCAATTTAATTTCAGCCATTATTTATGCCACCCAAACAACGATTCAATGGCATTACATTATTCCACTAGCAATCGGCTTTTTAGTTGGCGGTTTTATTGGCCCAGTTCTAGTCCGCCGTATTCCTGAACGAGTCATCAAAGTGGTCATTGGCATTGGCTCGCTGATTCTGGCCGCGACCTTATTTATTCAAGCTTACCGAAAATAACTTATTCTTTAAATTCCACTACTTCACAAAAATAACCTAATTGACAGCTGCTAGTTTTCCCAAGCTGGTCAATCAGGTTATTTATTTACCGCCAATTTTTTTAGATTATTTGCGATTCGACTAACCTATTCAACAGTCACGCTTTTAGCCAAATTACGTGGTTGGTCAACATTCAGGCCTCGTTGCAAGGTGGCATAGTAGGCCAGTAACTGGCCACACACACCAGTTAACAGCGGCATTAATTCGGGTGTTAACTGGGGCAAAACGATTTGATCATCAGCTTGCTGACAGTCTTCGCTAGCAATTACCAACACCTGCGCGCCACGAGCCAACACTTCTTGAACATTACCGCGAGTATGACCAGCAGTGCTCGCTTCGGTAATAAACGTGATCACCGGTACATTTTCCTCAATTAACGCAATCGTCCCATGCTTCAACTCACCGGCGGCAAAGCCCTCGGTATGGACATAGGAAATTTCCTTAAGTTTCAGCGCCGCTTCCAGACTAACATCATAATCAATGCCCCGACCTAAGTAAAAGGCATCTTGACTAGCGCCTAAGAAATTATTAGCTAAGTCAGACCAGCCTTGTTTATTGTCGACTAGGGTTTCCATGCCATTTGCGGCCAAACCTAACTGCGTTTGCAAGGACCATTCTTCGGCTGCCGGTAATTTTAAATATGTCCCTAAAGCTTTGGCCAAAACTGCCTCAACGGCAATTTGCGCAGTATAAGCTTTGGTCGAGGCCACAGCGATTTCCGGTCCAGCATAGAGGTCTAAGTGAAAGTCACTTTCTCGAGCCAACGTTGAATTGGTCACATTCGTGATCACTAACGTTGGTAACCCACGCCGCTTTGCTTCAATCAATACTTGGCGACTGTCAGCTGTTTCCCCACTTTGTGATAAAAAGATAAAAAATGGGTGTTGAGCTAAAATTGGCCAATGATAACCGAACTCACTGGCAACGCCCACTTCAACTGGAATTTGCGTAAACTTCTCGAACAGACGCTTACCGACCAAACTTGCATGATAGCTAGTTCCCGCGGCCACAAAATACAAACGGTCAGCTTGGGCCAAGGCAGTCAATAAGTTGGGATCAATTTGCGGTTCACCAGCTGCGGTTAAATATTTTTGGCTGATTCGTCGCATGACAGCTGGCTGTTCATCAATTTCTTTGAGCATGTAAGTTGGGTAAGTCCCCTTAGAAACCTCACCATCAGTGACTGTAATGGTTATGGGTTGGCGCGTCTGACTGGCACCTTGCAATGTCAACAATTGCACTTGATCAGCACTGACAGCGGCAATTTCTTGATCATGCAACTCCAAATACTGGTCAGTTAAATCATAAGTGGCCAGCGCATCGGAAGTCACCACATTACCCTGTTCGCCTAAACCGATTAACAATGGGCTTTTGTTTTTAGCAATATAAAGTTGGTCGGGTTGGTCGCGATCAACCAAGATCAACGCATACGAACCATTGACTAACTGGAGTGTTTTCTGTAGTGCCGCTAACGTAGTTAATTGCTCCTGCTCAACAAATTTAGCAATTAATTGAACCAAGACTTCAGTATCAGTTTGGCTGGCAAAATGCGTGTCCGCCAAATATTGTTGTTTCAAGGCCGTGAAATTATTGATCACGCCATTATGAACCAAATAAAAGCGTTGGGAAGTCGAAAATTGGGGATGAGCATTGGCTTCACTGGGCTGACCATGAGTTGCCCAACGAGTATGCGCAATTCCCAATGACCCCTGAACTGTCGGTTTCACTGCAGATTTTAACGTCGCAATCTTGCCGACTGTCTTCACCAAATAATCATGGCCAGTCTGGTCGTTGATATATAAACCAGCGGAATCATAACCGCGATACTCTAATCGTTCCAATCCTTTTAATAAAATTTCAGTTGTAGTCTCATAACCAATCGCACCAACAATTCCGCACATGTCTAGCCGTCTCCTTAAAATTGGTATATATCATTTTTATTTTTCTTGTTTTGAAAACAATTGCTATTTTATTGGTTTTTTAAGCAAATGTCAAATCATTTTCTTTGAATTGGTATGATTTTTATCTGAAATTGGTCTATTTTTATTGATGACGTGCAAGCTATTGCGACCTAACTAAAAAAGCTTCCACCAATCTTCGTAAAGATTGGTGGAAGCTTATAGATGAACAATCGTAACAAATACTGTCAGAAAGATTGAATCGTTGTTACTAGTGCACTTGATTTAATTGATTATTCAACACCGATTTCATTGCGAACCACATCGGCGATTTGGTCAACATATTTGTCGACTAATTCTTGAGTTGGCGCTTCAGCCATCACCCGTAATAATGATTGGGTACCACTAGGCCGAACTAAGACCCGACCATCACCATTCATTTCTTTCTCAACCGTATCGATAATTGAAACAATTGCGGGATGATCTTGCCAATGTTTCTTGTCACTAACTGGCACATTGACCAGACGTTGTGGGTAGGTCTTAACTGGTGCTGCCAATTCAGACAACTTCTTACCAGTTTGCTTCATAATGTTTAACAATTGAATCCCAGTTAACATGCCGTCACCGGTATTATGGAAATCAAACAAAATAATGTGACCTGATTGTTCGCCACCAAGATTGTAGCCATTAGCGCGCATTTCTTCAACGACGTAACGGTCACCAACTTGAGTTTGAACGGATTTTAAGCCAGCCTTTTCAATTGCTTTGTACAAACCAATGTTACTCATGACGGTCGTCACAATGGTATCGTTCTTAAGCCGACCACGCTCTGCGAAGAAAGTGCCTAAGATATACATAATCTTGTCACCGTCAATGATTTCACCATTCTCATCTACCGCAATACACCGGTCACCATCACCATCAAAAGCCAAGCCTAAATCAGCACCCTTTTCAACAACAGTGGCAGCCAATTTTTCTGGGTGAGTTGAACCAACGTGATCATTAATGTTAATGCCATCAGGTGAGGTAGCAATCGTGGTAAAGTCAGCATCAATATCAGCAAACAAACGATTGACCAAACCACTAGTGGAACCATTGGCGCCATCAACGACAACTTTGATATCGCCAAAATCTTCAGAAACAGTCTGTTCAATGAACTGTAAGTATTTCTGGGAAGCTTCAGGATAATCTTCAACGACACCTAAACCTTCAGCAGCTGGCCGTGGTAATTCATCATTGGTGGCATCTAAGTAGGCTTCAATTTCTTCCTCTTCGCTATCAAGTAATTTATAGCCATCTGAACCAAAGAACTTGATGCCGTTATCAGCAGCCGGATTGTGTGATGCTGAAATCATAATCCCAGCATCAGCACCTTGAGCCCGTACTAAATAGGCAACGGCTGGTGTGGTAATGACGCCTAGCTTCAACACTTCGATCCCTACAGATAATAAACCAGAAATCAGCGCATACTCCAACATTTGTCCAGAAGCACGCGTATCACGAGCGACTAAAACCCGTGGTGCGGGACGATTAGCTTTATCATCAGCATGCTGCGTTAAAACATAACCACCAGCACGGCCTAATTTAAAAGCTAGTTCAGGAGTTAATCCCTTATTAGCAACGCCACGAACACCATCAGTACCAAAATACTTCACCATAATTATTTTCTCCTATCTCACATTAATTCAGTCAATCACTGAATATCGATCAATTCGTTTTAATCTTCAGCTGAGCTACTACTTGAACTTGAACTAGACGAGGAACTATCTTCACTTGACGTGGTTGAATCGGTTGTCTCATTGTCAGAACCACTGCTGGAACTTGAACTACTACTACTGCTGCTACTGCTAGTCGTCGTGTCATTGTCATTATCTTGACTAACGGTAATATTCACCGAAATAGCAGCTGGATCAACATCAACAATTCCCGTTGATTTCGGAATCGTAATGGTTTTCTGCGTGGTACTTGAAATACCATTAACATTGACTGGCACTGTCAAAGTACTTGAGAGACCTGCCAAAACATTTTGTGGTGCCGAAACGGTTACCTCAGTCACTGAACTTGAAAACGAGTAAGTTTTGCTAGATGTGCCAGTGCCACTTTGTTTAAAGACAACTTTCATCTTTTTACTTGGCAAATAAATCGGCAATTTAACATGGGCCGTTTGCGGTGTCAAAAGTACATCTACAGTTTTACCATCTTTATCTAATGCTTGCAAAAGAACTTCCTGTTGGTAAGTACTATTCGCGTTGGCACTCAGGTCTAATTGAGCAACAACTTGTTTAACTTGAGCCACTTCCGTTTTGGCGCCGGAAACCCGGACCGTTTCGGGACTGATTTCAGGCGTACCGACTAAATAACCATCGGCAATTCGATTACTGTTGTATTTCGTCTGAATTGGGAAAGTTCGGTCGGAGCGGGTCTGAATCTTAACTTTAGTGGTATCAGGCTTGATTGAATACTTCAAGGATTTATTTAAGCCGGAAACTTTAATTTTAACCGTATGAGTCCCGGTCTTTAAATCACGCAAATCAATATAAACTCGGAAATTATTGGTATTTTTGGCAGCAGCAACTAAGGATTTGGAACCTTCAATCGTGATGTCTACCTTCTCTGGATAACCAGTGACAAAATATTTATCCGTGTCAACTTCAACTTGCAGTGACTCTTTCATGGTGATTTTAGTATCGGCGGCAGCGGTTTGTTCCTGATTCATATTATTGGAAACCGTTGAGCCTAAACTATTGTTCTGAACATAAATAAACAATAAGACAGCTAAACCTAAGGCAATAACGCGATATACCCATGGTCGATCAAAAAAATCTTTCATTTCTTTGACCCTCCCTTCTTTGGTTTAAAGAAGTCGAGTACATTTTGCCACCAAGTATTTTCCTTTTCAGGACTATCTAATTGGACATGCAAAAACTTCAAATAATCTTCACGGCTTAAATCATGCATCAATTGACTATTCTTGGTAATTGTCACCGCCCCAGTTTCCTCGGAAACAACAAGGGTGACCGCATCAGTAACTTCACTGATCCCCACGGCAGCGCGATGACGCGTGCCTAATTCTTTAGGAATCATATTACTTTCTGACAATGGCAAATAGGCCGCGGCAACGGCAATTTTATTGTCGCGAATAATAACGGCACCATCATGCAATGGGGTATTAGGAATGAAAATATTAATCAGCAATTCACCAGAAACATCAGCATCCAGAGGAATCCCGGTTTCAATATAATCTTCCAAACCAGTATGCATTTGAATCGTGATCAAAGCACCAATTCGCCGCTTTGACATATATTGAATGGCTTTATCTAGGCCATCAATTAAGTGATTGGTATCTTCCTTGGTTTTATGACCACCACCGAAAATATCGTTACGCCCTAATCGTTCCAAGGCCCGCCGAATTTCCGGTTGGAAAATAACCACTAAGACCACAACCGCCCAGTTGATCACCTGATCCATGATATAAGACACGGTATGCAAATTAAGATAATAACTAACCGCTTTAATGGCGGCAATAATGACGATCCCATTAAAAAGCTGCACCGCTTTGGTACCCTTGAGCAGCATAATCATTTTATAAATAAAAAACCAAACCGCAAGGATATCGATCAGATTCATCAAATTCTGCCACGTAAAAATCTGACTCCAATCTATACTCATGATCAGCCTCCTTACATTAAGATAATTCATTATACCATAGCTACTTCTGATTGATAAAAGACAAGTTGTGAAAACGGCGTGCTCATTGCCATTGCATTGCAGCAGGTTTGCAGCCGAAGTTCAAAACCGCTAAATATGGTGAAAGTGTTGAAACCAAATTGGTTCTGACTCCATTGCGGGCTTGCTGGTTGTGGAACGCGGCCGGCATTGATTTGAGCTTATTGCTTCGCAACAATCTCAAATACAAGCCTTGTTCTAAGTGGCACAGCCACTAAGAACAATTTGGCGGCTGACAACCACGCCCTCCATTCCGTCTGGAGTTGAGTTAGTTCACTTCAACTTTGTTAGTGTTTAAGGCAGTGGTAGCGAGATTCAGTAACTCATTTTAATCAATAGTAATAGTTGAATAGTACAAAAAAGGTGTGACCTCTATTCTCAATAGAGATTGTCACACCAGTTTTTTGTACTATCACAATCTGATTCGGCTAATTAGTGGTGCTCAGTTCTGTTAGTTTAATCCAGGCAGGGGCCCAGCGATTGGCGTCAATGGTGAAATTATTCTTGCCGCTTTAGCGGTTAGAATAAGACTCGTATCTGAGATTGTTGCTGAAAGCAATAAGCTCAGATCGATGTCCACCATGTTCCACGCCCATAAAATCGCTGGGCCCCTGCCGTTCTCAACTAAGGGACGACTTAATCCCTACAAAAATCACTAATTTAGAAAAGATCTGTCGCTTTACTGGCGATACATCTTAAACTTCAAGAATAAATCATTGTACTCCTCAACTTTACTAGCCCCTAAATCTTGATAGACCTGCAAATGCTTAATCGTACTGAGCGGCGGGTAAAACTGCTGGTCATTGCGAATTTTAGCCGGCAAATAAGTCATTGCCTTTTTATTAGGTGTGGCATAACCGACGTATTCAGCATTTTGGGCAGCATCATGCGGGTCGAGCATGAAATTGATAAAGGCGTAGGCGGCTTTTTTATGCTTGGCAGTCTTGGGAATGACCATGTTGTCATACCAAGCATTACTACCCTCACTGGGAACGACATAGTGCAAATGACTATTTTGATCCAGCATTTCGCTAGCTTCACCAGACCAAGTCACGGCCAGCGGCGCCTCTTCTTGAATCATGTAAGTTTTAATTTCATCAGCCACGATAGCTTTCACGTTGCCACTGAGTTGATTTAATTTTTGCTGGGCGGCAATCAGCGTCTTGCTGTTGGTGGTGTTCATTGAGTGGCCTTGTTCAACCAACGCCATCCCCAAAATATCCCGGGCTGAATCAACAAGCATCAACTGATCACGCCACTTAGGCTGCCACAAATCAGACCAGTGCTGCATTTCGTCAGCTTTGACAAACTTGTCATTATAAATAATCCCCAACGTGCCCCAGAAATAAGGGACAGAGTAACGATTACCGCGATCAAAACTTTGATTAAGGAAATGACTGTCCAAATAATGATAATTTGACAATTGCCGGTGATCAATCGGCAATAATAAGTTAGCCTTTTTCATTTTTTCGATCATATAATCACTGGGAATCGTTAAATCGTAAGCGGTGCCACCCTGCTTGATCTTGGTGAACATCGCTTCATTGCTATCAAAGGTTTCATACTGCACGTGATAGCCAGTTTCCCGTTCAAATTTCTTGATCAAAGCTGGGTCAATGTAATCGCCCCAGTTGTATAAACTCAAGGTATTGGCCGAACTAGTTGCTCCTGACTGGCGCGATAACTGCCGACTTCCTAGAAAAAGTAAAGCGCAGAAGGCCAAAATCACGGTTATTAAGACGGACATTTTTTTCATGAGAGCGTCACCTCGCTTTTAGCATGGCGCCGCTGCTTTTGTCGGCGAGAATGTGAATAGCGATTGACGAAATAATAACCAACAACTAACAGCAACGAGAATAAAAACATCACCGCTGACAAGGCATTGATTTCTAGGCTAATTCCTTGACGAGCCCGAGAATAGATTTCCACTGACAACGTGGTAAAACCGTTCCCGGTTACAAAAAAGGTCACCGCAAAATCATCCAAAGAATAGGTGAAAGCCATAAAGAATCCAGAAAAAATACCAGGGGTAATATAAGGCACGATCACCCGTGAGAAAGTCTGCCAATTGGTCGCCCCTAAATCCTGTGCAGCATTAAGCAAGGCTGGATCCAATTCATTTACTTTTGGCAGAACTAATAACACCACAATTGGAATCGAAAAAGCAATATGGCTAAGTAAAACTGAACCAAAACCTAAGCCGATTCCCAACGCTGAAAATAAAATCAAAAAGCTAGCCCCAATAATGACGTCAGGAGAAACCATTAACACATTATTCAATGTTAACAGCGCCGACTTGGTTCGTTGGCTTTTGCGGCCAGCAATTCCCAACGCGCCGAAGGTACCGATAATTGTCGCAAACAGCGAGGACAGAATGGCAATTAAGAAGGTATCCAACACAATCACCAGCATCCGCTTGTCCGAAAAAAGTTCCTGATAATGGGCCCAAGTAAAGCCAGTGAAATGATTCATATTCCCGCCTTGATTAAAGGAATAAAAAATCAAATAGAAAATTGGAATATAGAGAATAATAAACACCAAAACTAAATAAACGGAACTAAATTTAATTTTCTTCATCGTCATTCACCTCCCGACGCTTCTTCCGGCGATCATTGGTTAAAGCCATAATAATAAACATCATCACGATCAGTACCACACCAATTGTGGAACCCATGCCCCAATTCATCGTGGTCATGAAATGTTCCTCAATGGCTGTCCCTAAAGTAATAACCCGGTTACCGCCGATCAGCCGCGTCAACATAAACAATGACAGCGATGGAATAAAAACCGCTTGAACCCCAGCTTTAACGCCACTAATGGTCAACGGGAAAATCACCCGGCGGAAAGTTTGCCAATTGGTCGCACCTAAATCACGACTGGCATTGATCAGTGCGGGATTTAATTCCACGATGGCGTTATAAATCGGCAAAATCATAAAGGGAATTTCAATATAGGTGGCCACCAATAAGAAACTGGCATCAGAAAACAGCAATTGTTGCGGCCCAATCCCCACAAAAGTTAAAAATTGGTTCACTGAACCAGTTCGACTTAACAAACCAATAAAGGCGTAAGCTTTCAACAGTAAATTGATCCAAGTCGGCAAAATAATTAGTAATAACCATAATTGTTGATGTTTCAATTTACTGAGGAAATATGCGGCTGGATAACTGATCAGCAAGGTGATCGCCGTAATTAAAAAGGCATACCACAACGAATTAAGCGACATGTGTAAATAAGTGGTCGACGTCCCATAGGTGGCATAATTTTGGAGGGTAAATTGGTGCTGAGTATTGGTCAGCGATTGATACAAAATCAATACCAAAGGTGCAATCACAAACAGACCGATCCAAATAAAATAAGGAATCATAAAAAAGCGTTTCGATTGTTTCATGCCAGTTTAATCCTCCTCGTATTGTTCCAACCGAGCATCAAAGTCAGCTTCTTTTTCACCAAAACGCATGACATGAATATCTTCAGGTTCAAAAGTTAAACCGATATGTTTCCCACCGCGCACAGGATTAGTCGAGTGAATCAACCATTCATTGCCATCGTCATCAATACCAATGATTTCAAAGTGATCCCCCCGAAACAGCTGGGTATCAACTGTCACTACTAATTTGCCCTGTTCAGCCGTCGTCACATCCAAATCTTCTGGCCGTAACACCACTTCGACTTTTTCATTTGGTTTCATGCCGGCGTCGGCACATTCAAAGGTCTTGCCCACAAACTCGACCTGATAGTCGGCCAACATTTCGCCAGGTAAAATATTACTTTCGCCAATAAAATTGGCCACGAAATGATTGATTGGCTCATCATAAATATCCACCGGCGTGCCACTTTGTAAAATTTTACCGTCATTGACGACAAAAATTTCATCGCTCATCGCCAAAGCTTCTTCTTGGTCATGAGTCACAAAGATAAAGGTGATTTTCAATCGTTGTTGCAATTCCCGCAGTTCGTACTGCATATCTTGGCGCAATTTCATGTCTAAAGCTGACAAAGGTTCATCAAGCAATAGCACTTTCGGTTCATTAACGATCGCCCGGGCAATTGCCACCCGTTGTTGCTGACCACCTGATAATTCACTGATTTCACGATTGGCATAGCCAGGTAACTGCACTAATTTTAAAGCGTCCAAAACTCGCTTCTTAATTTCAGCTTTGGGTCGTTTTTGTAAGTTCAAACCAAAGGCCACGTTTTCAAAAACATCTAAATGAGGAAATAAAGCATAGTTTTGGAAAACGGTATTCACTTTACGCTGATTTGCAGGTAAATCATTAATTTTCTGACCTTCAAATAAAATCGCCCCGGAACTGGCATTAGTAAAACCGGCAATCAATCTTAAAATCGTGGTTTTACCAGAGCCGGATGGTCCGAGCAGCGAATAAAATTTACCCGGTTCAATTGTCATATTAATATTCGACAACGCCGTAAAACCATCATCGTAAGTTTTCGTAATGCCCTGTAATTCAATAATTGGTGCTGCCATCTTAATTCCCTCCCGAATTAAAGGTATGATTCAGTGGCCACTAACAATAAAGTGACCGGTTTTTGAAATGGATTTAATAATTGATGTGGACTTTTAGCTGAAAAATATAAAGATTCGTGGGCGCCTGCAGTCACTAATTCTTCACCAAAGGCTAAGCGAACTTTCCCGCGCACCACGTAGGCAAAGGTTTCGGCTGGTGAAGGATCGAAGGCCTTAAAGCGACCACCAGGAGCTATCGTCAATAACACTGGCTCCATTTCCCGCTCATTGGAATCAGTGATCAGCCAAGTTAGCTGATAACCCATTTCTTCATCTTCATGTTTAACCTGTTGCTCACCGTTAAATAAAACTGGGGTGGTCGCATCGCCCTCTTGAAAGAACTCCGCCAGCGAAACACCAAGAACAGTTAAAATATCTTGTAAAGTTTCCACAGTTGGTGACGCCTGGTCATTTTCTAGTTGGGAAATATAGCCCTTCGTTAAATCAGTCCGTTCGCCTAATTCTTCTTGGGTCAGATTTTTTAAAATTCGTAAGGCGCGTAATTTTTGACCAAATATCATAAATTGCCTCTTTTCAAGTTGCCAATTATCACTAAACAAAATGTTATCTAACAAAAAGTTTACTAAAACGTTCCTAAGTATACCCCAAACTGTGACCGCTGCCAATAGTTGTTAGCTAGCGATTAGGTTACGTTTGTGTGTCAAAAATATTGGCCTAACTAATCGCAAAATAATAACAATCATTGGTTAATACTAGTCAAGGGAATTAGCCGGCGTTATAATAGCGTTAAGATTAATTGTGTACTATTTTTCAGTCGCAGTTAGCTAACTACGATTGACTGATAAGGAGTAACTATGCAAAAAAAAGCTTTAGTCGTTAGTTTAAGCAACGAACAACCACAGGCTCAGGTTGAAAAAATTGAGTTGGCCCCACTACCGCCTGATTGGGTGCGCGTTCAAGTGGCCTACAGTGATATTAATTACAAAGATGCTTTAACGTTAAAAGCTCACAGTGGCGTGCTCCGCGATTATCCGCGGGTGCCCGGGATCGACTTTACTGGCTGGGTCACGGCTTCTCATGACCGCGACTTTCAAATTGGTGATCAAGTTGCTGGTATCGGCCGAGAAATCGGTATTCAAATTGATGGCGGTTATCAAGAAACAGTTGATGTCCCTGGCGAATTTTTACATCTCTTAAATGGGCAGCGAACCTTACAAGATGCAGCGCTAATCGGCACTGCCGGATTGACTGCCGCCATTGGTTTAACTAAGGTATTGGATACTGAAAGTATGGCTGACCGGAACGCTGCGATTTTAATTACGGGCGTCACTGGTGGCGTTGGTGGCTGGCAACTGGCCTTGTTAGCGAGTCTAGGCTACCATAACTTAACGGTCATCACCCGCCAAGTCGACCTGAAGGCACAGTTATTAGCGCGGGGTGCGAAACAAGTCCTCACTCCCGAGCAAGTTTTATTACCAGCCTTAAAGCCACTTGCCAAGCAAAAATTCCAGCTCGTCTTTGATAATGTTGGTGGCGACTTACTTGCTAATCTGATTCCCCAAGTCAGTGAGAATGGTCATTTGGTGGTCAGTGGTAACGCTGGCGGCATCAAATTGACGACCACAATTTTGCCTTTTATTTTGCGCGGGGTTACCTTGCATGGGATTGATTCAGTTAACTATCCTCATGATGATCGCGAAGAAATTTGGCAATTGTTCGAAACTGCCTTCTGGCCTGCCGAAAACTTACGACCAGCCAGTCAGAAGATTACTTTTGCTGAACTGTTGCCAATTTTGACAACCTTTACCACTCAGGCCCATTTTGGTCGCACGATTGTGAAGTTTCGCAGTCGCCGCCCTCGTTTCTAAATTAAACAGTTAATTTAAGCACCAAAAAAGTCATGAACTAACGACAATCATTATCGTTGGTCCATGACTTTTTTAATTGATTTATTTTTGTTGATTGACTTCGCGGCCAATAATTCGTACTTCCGGATGCAATTGGACTTGGAATCTATCCCAGACCGTTTCTTGAATCAACTTAATGAGATTCAAGTAGTCAGTGGCAGTCGCATGATTGATGTTCACGATAAAGCCAGCATGTTTAGTTGAGACTTGCGCGCCGCCAATAATTTTGCCTTGGAGACCAGCCTCTTGAATCATCGGTCCCACATAATGGTCTGGTGGTCGTCTAAAGACGCTACCACAAGATGGCAAATCCAAGGGCTGCTTTTCGGCACGTCTTTTATTAAATTCGTCCATCGTGCGCCGAATCTTAGTCGGTTCGCCTGGTTTAAGACTAAATGTCGCCGTCACCACCGTTAATGGCTGTTCTTGCAAAATACTATGACGATAATCAAAATCAATTTCGCGACCACGTAGCGTTTCAAAATCGCCGTCAGCATTAATCACCGTAATTTCGGTAATCACATCACTCACTTCGCCCTTATAGGCCCCGGCGTTCATAAAAACGGCGCCACCAACACTTCCGGGAATTCCCGCCGCAAATTCTAGGCCAGTTAACCCATAATGATAGGCCGCTTCTGAAACTGTCATCAGTGGTGTACCAGCAGTAACGACTAATTGTTGATCATGTTGCTGAATATCTTCAATCCGTGTCAACAGAATGACCAGGCCCTCAATGCCGCCATCACGAATAATCATGTTGCTAGCATTGCCGACAATCGTGACTGGGACATGTTGTTGGTGCGCACGTTTGATCAATTGTGCCACTTGCTCTGTTGTTTCCGGAAAGGCCAAATAGTCAGCCGGACCACCAGTTTTAGTAAATGTGTAGTCAGACATCGGCCAGTTTTCTAATATTGGAATCTTTAAATCTGAAAAATTCGCCATCATTTATTTAAACCTTCACTTCGTAATTTCAATCTATGCTTTAGTTTAACAAAAAATACGGTAAATAACACTAGTACACTTTCGGATTGTCGCATACCAAATAAAATGTGGATTGAAAGAAAACCACGCATGAGTTTACATTAAAAAAGCGTTGAAACAGAATGATGTCTGACTCTGTTCCGGGCTGCTTGGCGTGGAACGCTGCCGGCATTGATTTGAGCTTATTGCCTTGCAACAATCTCAAATACAAGCCTTGTTCTAAGTGGCCCAGCCACTAAGAACAATTTGGCGGCTGACGCCAAGATCCC